>NZ_CP088930.1:0-1200000 GCF_027594825.1 Serratia liquefaciens
CGGATTGCTGCGCGGCTTTCTTGGCTTTAGCGCGTGCAATGGCCGCTGCAACCGCCGCCTTGCGTGGATCTTCTTCCTGCGCGGCAGTTACCGGTTCTGTCGGTGATTCAACGGTTTCGGCCTGCTGCGCGGTTTTCTTGGCTTTGACCCGTGCCAATGCAGCGGCCACGGCTGCCTTGCGCGGATCTTCTTCCAGTGCCACAGCTATCGATTCAACAGGTGTTCCAACCGATTCGGCTTGCTGAGCAGCTTTCTTAGCTTTGACCCGTGCCAATGCAGCAGCCACGGCTGCCTTGCGCGGATCTTCTTCCGGTGCCACAGCTATCGGTTCGGCAGGCGTTTCAACTGTTTCGGCTTGCTGAGCTTCTTTCTTGGCTTTAACCCGGGCTAACGCAGCAGCAACTGCAGCTTTACGTGGATCTTTGCCCTCTACAGCAGGAGACGTCGCTGGGGCGGCGGCTGCATCTTGCTGAGCACGACGTTCACGCGCCTGTGCTTTACGGGCTTCGCGGGCTGCGATCATCTCGCTATTGTCCGGGGCATCGCCGCTAATTGTTCCGGTTGCCGGCGCGGCATTTTTACTGCGCACGCGGGCCAGGGCGGCTTGTACCGCATCCTGATCGCCGTCGGTCAATTTGACGGCCGCTTTCTTGTGACGCTCTTCGCGCGCCAGTTTTTCACGTTCCAGACGAGCCAATTTGGCTTCGTAACGCGCCTTGGCTTCGGCGGTGCGCGCGGCTTCCTGATCGATGGCTTTGATTTCTGCCTTTTCCTGGCGATAGTACTGTACCAGCGGAATATTGCTGGGGCAGACAAAGGCGCAGGCACCGCACTCAATGCAGTCGAACAGGTTATGCTTACGGGCTTTTTCGTGTTCTTCGCCACGGCTGAACCAGTAAAGCTGCTGTGGCAACAGGCCTGCCGGGCAGGCATCAACGCATAAACCGCAGCGAATGCAGGACTGTTCAGGTTCCTGAGGCGCCATTTCACTGACGGAAGGGGCCAGAATACAGTTGCTGATTTTTACGATCGGCACGTTCAGCGCGGGCAGGGTGAAGCCCATCAGCGGGCCGCCCATGACCACCATTTGTTGGGCCTGCGGCTGGAAACCGGCAAAGTTCAGCAGGTGCTGCACCGGCGTGCCGATGCGCGCCCACAGATTACCCGGTTGGCTGAGCGCTTCACCGGTAAGGGTGACCACGCGTTCGATCAAGGGTTCGCCGTCGACAATGGCGCGCTTGATGGCAAAGGCAGTCCCGACGTTCTGCATCAGCACGCCGATAGCGGAGGAGTGCTTGCCGTGCGGCACTTCCTTGCCGATCAGGATCTTGGTGAGCTGCTTGGCGCCGCCGGAAGGATATTTGGTTGGGATCACCCGCAGCGAGATGCCCGGTTGATCGCGCAATGCCAGTTTTAACGCTTCAATTGCTTCGGGCTTATTGTCCTCGATGCCGATCAGCGTCACTTTCGGCTGCAGCAGGTGACGCAGGATCTGCGTGCCTTCGATCACTTGATCGGCATGCTCCTGCATCAAACGGTCATCGGCAGTGATGTAAGGCTCGCATTCCGCGGCATTGAGGATCAGCGTTTCAACCCCGTTCATGCCGCCCTGCAGCTTGCTGGCAGTGGGGAAACCTGCGCCCCCCAAGCCAGCGATACCGGCCTGATGAATACGCTGGATCAGTTCGCCGGTAGGCAGTTGACGGTAATCCGCCACGGGTGCACGTTCGCACCAACGGTCTTCGCCATCCGGCTGAATAATTACGCACAGTTCTGCCAGCCCTGAGGGGTGAGCGGTAATATGCGGTTTAATGGCGCTGATGGTACCGGAGGTCGGTGCGTGCACCGGCACGGTACGGCCACGACCGACGGTCAGCGGCTGGCCTTTCAGCACCTGCTCGCCGACTTTGACGCACAGCTCGCCTTCCGGTCCCAAATGCTGCTGCAAGGGGATCACAAAGGTGTCGGGCAGCGGGGCGATACGCAGCGGTACGCCGCTGGACTGGGTTTTCATTTCCGGGGGATGGATCCCGCCGTCGAAATCCCAAATCCGGTCTTTTTTGAAAGCGGCGAACAAATTAAGCATGTTGCTCCACGTGGATCACTTGCACCGGGATCGTCTTCATATCCCACTTCCAGTTGGCGGTAGTGGTGGCGACCGGTTTCATTTCAATACAATCGGTAGGGCACGGTGCGACGCACAGGTCGCAGCCGGTACAAAGATCGGTAATCACGGTGTGCATGGCGCGGGTGGCGCCAACAATCGCATCCACCGGGCAGGCCTGAATGCACTTGGTGCAGCCGATGCAGTTGGCCTCATCAATATAAGCGACCTGGCGCACCGGCTCGGCGGCGGCTTCGCTGCCCAGCGGCTGCGGCTCGACGTTGAGCAATTCGGCCAATTTCAGCATCACTTGCTCGCCGCCGGGGGCGCATTTGTTGATCATCTCACCGTTGGCCACCGCCTCGGCGTAAGGGCGACATCCCGGGTAACCGCACTGGCCGCATTGGCTCTGCGGCAGGATCTCATCGACCTGCTCGGCCACCGGATCTTCTTCCACTTCAAAGCGGCGTGCGGCGAAGCCCAGCACCAGCCCGAACAACAGGCCGAGGGCGCTGAGCGCAGCAATCGCAATCCATAACGCGGTCATTAGAATTTCACCAGCCCGGTAAAGCCCATAAAGGCCAGAGACATCAACCCGGCAGTGATCAACGCGATGGAAGAACCACGAAATGGCGCAGGCACGTCGGCAACCGCCAGACGCTCACGGATCGCGGCGAACAGCACCATGACCAGCGAAAAGCCGGCGGCGGCGCTGAAGCCATATACCGCAGACTGCAGGAAGTTGTAGCCGAGGTTGACGTTAAGCAACGCCACGCCAAGCACCGCGCAGTTGGTGGTGATCAGCGGCAGGAAGATGCCCAGCAAGCGATACAGTGCCGGGCTGGTTTTGCGTACCACCATCTCGGTAAATTGCACCACGACGGCGATCACCAAAATAAATGACAGGGTGCGCAGATACACCAGATCCAACGGAACCAGGATAAAGGTGTTGATCACCCAGGCGCTGACGGAGGCCAGCGTCATGACAAAGGTGGTGGCCATCCCCATGCCGATGGCGCTTTCCAGTTTTTTGGAAACGCCGAGAAACGGGCACAGGCCGAGGAACTTCACCAGGACGAAGTTGTTCACCAGTACGGTGCCGACAAACAGGAGCAGGTATTCGGTCATTGCGATGCCTAAAAAAATAAAAGCCGCCTATTATCGGGAATTGGCGGCCTGACCACAACACAGTGATAGCAAGGTTATTGCTCTTTTCGCCCTTTTTTGGCGAAAATTTACACAATCGTACGCACAAAACGTGCCACAACGCGCCCTAGCGTTCGGTAAAGGTCCCTTTAACCCTCTTGGAACGCTTCATATAAGGCACCAACAGTGCCGCCATCAGCAAGGGCCAACCGAGGCTGCGTACGGCCAACTCGTCCGGTACCGGCGCAAAAGCAAAGGCTTTCACCGCCAGCAACACGGTAATCAGCAACCACAGCAGGAAAAACTTGGGGAAGCGTTGCGAACGATGGCAGAACAGCCACAGCAGCCACAGCGTAAAGCACCACATTGCCATCGTGGTCAGCACTGAAAAATACCACTGTAGGCTAAATGCCTGAGCGTTGGTCAGCAGATATTCGCGCGATTCCGGCATGAAAATCGCCATGCAATACAGCAGCAGCATCAGGCTGGCGCTAAGCAGGGTGACGATCAGATAGGACATCGGGGCCAGCAACCAACCGCCAATACGGCTGTAATCAGCTTGAGACATAAACGGCTTCCTGGGTAAGACATGATTCAATGTGACAGCCGCATAGCTTAGCGGGTAATGCGGGCTTCGTCATCAATATCAAGCGGATGGTCGGCGCCAGGAGGCCGGTGCAGCACGTTTGGCTACCGACGGCATGATAAACCGCCGGCAGCAGGCCGATTAACGGCGGTTAAGCTGATAGTAGGCTTCGTTCCAGCGCAGCTCGTTTTTGAACGCCGGCAGGCGGGTGCCGTGGTCAATTGTCACAAACTCGATGTTATGCATCTCTGCGTAAAGTCGCAGCAGGTCGGCATCCAACGCCTGTGAGAACACGGTATGGTGTGCACCACCCGCCAGGATCCAGGCTTCGGCGGCGGTGGCAAGCGTTGGCTGGGCCCGCCAGATGGCGCGCGCCACCGGCAGTTTGGGCAACGGATGCGGTTGTTCCACGGTGTCCACCTGATTGACCAGCAGGCGGAATCGGTCGCCCAGGTCGATCAGGCTGGCATTGATCGCCGCACCGGCCGGCGTGGAGAAAATCAGCCGTGCAGGATCCGCCTTGCCGCCGATACCGAGCGGTTGAATATCCAACAGCGGTTTAGGCTCCCTGGCAATCGAGGGGCAGACTTCCAGCATGTGCGAGCCGACCACCAAATCGTTGCCGGATTGGAAATGGTAGGTGTAGTCCTCCATAAACGAAGTGCCGCCTTCCAGTCCTTCCGCCATCACTTTCAGGATGCGCAACAGCGCGGCGGTTTTCCAGTCGCCTTCGCCGCCGAAGCCGTAACCCTGCTGCATCAGGCGCTGTACCGCCAGCCCCGGTAACTGTTTCATGCCGTGCAAGTCTTCAAAATTGGTGGTGAAGGCCTGGAAGTTACCCTGTTCGAGGAAACGCTTCATGCCTAATTCGATCCGCGCCGCGTCGAGCAGGTTTTCACGCTTTTCCCCGTTGATTTGCGCCGCATCGCTCAAAACATAGCTGGCTTCGTATTCTTCAATCAGCGTAGCCACATCGCCACGGCTGACCTCATTGATCACGCTGACCAAATCACCGATGCCGTAGGCATTCACCGAATAGCCGAATTGGATCTGCGCCCCGACTTTGTCACCTTCGGTCACGGCAACCTCACGCATGTTGTCGCCGAAGCGGGCCACCTTCAACTGCTGACCGGCCTGTTTGGCAGTGGCTGCCCGCATCCACTGAGCAATGCGTCGGTGCGCCTCGGGGTCTTGCCAATGGCCGGCTATCACGCTGTGCTGCTGACGCATGCGCGCGCCGATAAAGCCAAATTCGCGGCCACCGTGTGCGGTCTGATTGAGGTTCATAAAGTCCATGTCCATGCTGTCCCAGGGGACCTGAGCGTTGAACTGGGTATGGAACTGCAACAGCGGCTTGTGAAGGATAGACAGTCCGGCGATCCACATTTTGGCCGGCGAAAAGGTGTGCAACCAGGCCATGATGCCGATGCACTGTGGCTGATAGTTAGCGTCGCGGCACAGTGCGGTGATTTCATCCGGCGTGGTGACCAGCGGTTTCAGCACCAGTTTTACCGGCAATCCTGCCTCGCGGTTGAGGTTTTCCACCACCTGCTCGGCGTGTGCCTTGACCTGTTGCAAGGTGTGCGGGCCATACAGGTGCTGGCTGCCGATGGCGAACCAGACTTCGCGCTGCTTGAATGCGTCCATGGAGACTCCTGAATTGTCATGTCGAAATGGGGGTTCAGCAGGCTGAACCGGCGTTTGGGGCATAGCGCGGCTCGGCGGCCTGGCACCATTGCTGATAGCGTTGATAAAGCTGTTGGTAACGGGCGACGCGCTGCGGATCCGGCTGGAGAGTGCGCTCTATGCCGCAGGCCATGTGGCGTTGTGCTTCAGGCACGCTGCGGAAATGACCGGCCGCCACGGCGGCGAAGATAGCCGCGCCCAGCGCGCAACATTGGTCGGAGGCCACGATCTGCAGCGGTCGGTTCATCACGTCGGCGCAGACCTGCATGATCGCCGGTGATTTACGCGCAATCCCCCCCAGCGCCAGTACGTTGTCCACCGGAATAGCCTGCTGTTCAAAGCACTCCATGATGGCGCGGGCGCCGAAGGCGGTAGCGGCGATAAAGCCACCGAACAGCGTCGGCGCATCGGTGCCGAGGTTGAGATCGGCGATCACGCCTTTCAGACGTTGATTGGCATAGGGCGTGCGGCGGCCGTTAAACCAATCCAGCACCACCGGCAGATGGTCCAGCGAGGGTTTCTCGCTCCAGGCCTCGGTCAGCGCGGCCAGCATGCCGGCTTCTATCTGTTGCAATTGCGGTTGCAGCTGCGGTTGGCTTTTTGCCGCTTCGCGCAGCGGCCAGCTCAGCAGGCGGCCGAACCAGGCGTACATATCGCCAAAGGCGGACTGTCCTGCTTCCATACCGATTAACCCCGGCACCACGCTGCCGTCAACCTGGCCGCAAATGCCTTCGATGGCGCGTCCGTCCACCCGCTGGCGATCGGCGATCAGGATGTCGCAGGTAGAGGTGCCAATCACCTTCACCAGGGTATAAGGCTGGGCTCCGGCCCCCACTGCGCCCATATGGCAGTCGAAGGCGCCGCCTGACAGCACCACCGTGGTGGGCAATCCGAGGCGTGTGGCCCATTCGGCACTCAGTGTGCCGACCGGCAGATCCGCGGTGTGGCAGTCGTCAAACAGCGGGTAGGGCAAATGCTCAATCAGTAAGGGATCGAGTGCGGCAAAAAAAGGTTTTGGCGGCAGGCCGCCCCAGTCGGGGTGCCACAAGGTTTTGTGTCCTACGCTGCAACGCCCGCGTTTCAACTGCTGTGGGGCGGTGGTGCCGGAAAGTAACGCCGGTACCCAATCGCACAGCTCCACCCAGGAGGCCGCCGCCTGACGTACCTCGGCGTCCCGTCGCGTGACGTGCAGAATTTTGGCCCAGAACCATTCGGAGGAGTAAACGCCGCCGATATAGCGGGAATAATCGGGAAATTTGCCGCTGCGGCAGAGCCGATTGATGGCATCCGCTTCTTCGAGCGCCGTGTGATCTTTCCACAGCACAAACATGGCGTTTGGGTTGTCGGCAAATTCTGGCCGCAGCGCCAACACCTGGCCCTGCTGGTCGATCGGTGCAGGGGTGGAGCCGGTTGAGTCGACGCCGATACCCACGACCCGCAGCCGTTGCGCCGGGGTCATGCGCTGCACCAGACTGACGATCGCCTGTTCCATGGCTTCAATATAGTCGAGCGGATGGTGACGAAAGCTATTCTCCGACGCATTGCAAAACTCACCGCGCTGCCAGCGGGGGTAATAAACCACCTCGGTATCCAGCTCTGCACCGTTTTGGCAGTCGACCGCCAACGCCCGCACCGAGTCGCTGCCGAAGTCCAATCCCAGGGCAATAGCACCTGCCGTCATGATGTTGACTCCTGATGTGTTAATACGCTGTGACAACCATAGGAGTCGAAGCGGTGGGTAGGTGAGGAGTCATTGGCTGGAAGTATGCACTTTTCTGCTTCCTCCAGTGGTTTTGTGACGGCGGTCATAAGTTGGCGCTTGGCGAAATTCGCTAAATATATGCACATATCTGCTGTATTCCACGGATGTGATAGCGCTCTACATTTCAGCAACAAATACCCGCTAAAACTTAAGCCGTCTTACCCCGGCTGTAAGGCAATGCCGCGAGATAAGCGCTACACCAACAGCCATTACTCTAATGATAACGTTTTCACCGCGAGCGGGTTTCGTCGCCACAGAGAACAAAATAGCGGAGAGCATCATGCATAAATTCACTAAGGCGCTGGCGACACTGGGACTGGCGGCCGTTATGTCACATTCGGCTATCGCCGAGACCATGAAGCTGGGTTTTTTGGTCAAGCAGCCGGAAGAGCCCTGGTTCCAGACCGAATGGAAATTTGCCGATAAGGCCGGTAAGGATCTCGGTTTTGAGGTGATTAAGATCGCGGTGCCGGACGGCGAGAAGACCCTGAACGCCATCGACAGTCTGGCGGCCAGCGGGGCCAAAGGGTTTGTTATCTGCACGCCGGATCCGAAATTGGGCTCGGCGATCGTCGCCAAGGCGCGCAGTTACAATCTGAAAGTGATCGCGGTGGACGACCAGTTTGTTACCGCCAAAGGCAAGCCTATGGACAGCGTGCCGCTGGTGATGATGGCCGCCACCAAAATCGGCGAACGCCAGGGGGATGAGCTGTGGAAAGAGCTGAACAAGCGCGGCTGGAAGCTGCCGGATACCGCCGTGATGGCCATTACCGCCGATGAACTGGACACGGCCCGTCGCCGCACCGGCGGTTCCATTGCCGCACTGAAAGCCGCCGGTTTCCCGGAAAAGCAGATTTACCGGGTGCCAACCAAATCCAACGACATCCCGGGGGCGTTCGACGCCGCCAACTCGATGCTGGTGCAGCATCCTGAAGTGAAGAACTGGCTGATTGTCGGCATGAACGACAACACCGTGCTCGGCGGCGTGCGCGCTACCGAAGGCCAGGGATTCAAGGCACCCAACGTCATTGGCATCGGGATCAACGGGGTGGATGCGGTCAGTGAGCTGTCCAAGGCTCAGGCGACCGGCTTCTACGGTTCGCTGCTGCCAAGTCCGGATATTCATGGCTACAAGAGCATCCAGATGTTGCATGACTGGGTCGAGAAAGGGGTAGAACCGCAAAAATTCACCGAAGTGACCGACGTGGTGCTGATCACGCGCGACAACTTTAAAACCGAACTGCAGAAGAAAGGCCTGATGTAATTACCGAGCCGCCCACAGCACGTTGTCGGGCGGCATTTTTAACTGCAGGAGGAAAACACTATGACCACCGCGCTGCCGTATTTGGCGTTTAAAGGCATAGGCAAAACCTTCCCGGGCGTGAAGGCGCTGGATGACATCAGCTTTAGCTGTCAGGCCGGGCAGATCCACGCGCTGATGGGGGAAAACGGTGCCGGGAAATCCACGCTGCTGAAAATCCTCAGCGGCAACTATTCGCCTTCTCAGGGGGAAATTCAGCTGCAGGGGCGGCCGGTTACCTTCACCAGCACTACCGACGCGCTGGATGCCGGGGTGGCGATCATCTACCAGGAGCTGCATCTGGTGCCGGAAATGACCGTGGCGGAGAACATTTATCTCGGCCAACTGCCGACCCGGCGTGGGCTGGTGGATCGCAAGCTGCTGCGTTACGAGTCCCGGCTTCAACTGGAGCATCTCGGGCTGGATATCGATCCGGATACGCCATTGAAATACCTGTCGATAGGCCAGTGGCAAATGGTGGAAATCGCCAAAGCGCTGGCGCGCAACGCCAAGGTAATCGCGTTTGACGAGCCCACCAGTTCTTTGTCCGCTCGGGAGATCGAGCAGCTGTTCCGGGTGATCCGCGAGTTGCGCGCTGAAGGGCGCGTGATCCTGTATGTCTCGCACCGCATGGAGGAGATTTTTGCTCTTAGCGACGCCATCACCGTGTTTAAAGATGGCCGCTATGTACGCACCTTTGACGATATGCGTCAGGTCGATAACGCGCAGCTGGTGCAGGCGATGGTGGGGCGCGATCTCGGTGACGTCTACGGCTATCAGCCGCGTGAACTGGGGCCGGTGCGTTTGGATCTCAAGGGGCTGCAAGCGCCCGGCGTGAAAACGCCGATCGATCTGAACGTGCGGGCCGGGGAGATAGTCGGGCTATTTGGCCTGGTCGGCGCCGGCCGCAGCGAGTTGATGAAGGGCATCTTTGGCGCCACACGGGTTACTGCCGGGCAACTGATGCTGGACGGGCAGGCGATTGTCATTCGTTCGCCGATTGACGCGATCCGCGCCGGCATCATGCTGTGTCCGGAAGACCGCAAGGCGGACGGCATCATCCCGGTGCATTCGGTGCGCGACAATATCAACATTAGCGCGCGGCGTAACAGCATCCGTGCAGGCTGCCTGATCAACCCTGGCTGGGAGGTCAGCAACGCCGAGCATCATATACGTGCGTTGAATATCAAAACGCCCAGTGCCGAGCAGTTAATTATGAACCTGTCCGGTGGCAACCAGCAGAAGGCGATTCTGGGCCGTTGGCTGTCGGAAGACATGAAGGTGATCCTGCTGGATGAACCGACTCGCGGCATTGACGTTGGCGCCAAACACGAGATTTATAACGTCATTTACCAGCTCGCGCAGCGCGGCATCGCGGTGCTGTTCGCTTCCAGCGATTTGCCCGAAGTTCTGGGGCTGGCGGACCGTATCCTGGTGATGCGGGAAGGGGCCCTGTCCGGTGAATTACTGCATGACGACGCCAGTGAGGAAAAGGCCCTCAGTCTGGCGATGCTGCGCACCCCCGAGATTGCCCCCGATGCCGCTGCGGCGGTGGCCTGAAAGTGAAGGAGAAAGAGATGTCGACCATAACGACCCATTCTGTGAAAAACCGCAGCGGCCAGGGGCTGGTGCGGATCTGGGACAGCTACGGCATGCTGGTGGTATTCGCGGTGCTGTTTATCGCCTGCGCGCTGTTTGTGCCCAATTTCGGCTCATTTATCAATATGAAAGGGCTGGGGTTGGCGATATCCATGTCCGGTATGGTGGCCTGCGGCATGCTGTTTTGTTTGGCCTCCGGCGACTTTGATCTGTCAGTCGCGTCGGTGATTGCCTGCGCCGGGGTCACGACCGCGGTGGTGATCAACATGACCGAAAGCCTGTGGATCGGCGTGGGCGCCGGTTTGCTGCTGGGAATGGTCTCCGGGTTGATCAACGGTTTTGTTATCGCCCGGCTGAAAATCAACGCGCTGATCACCACCCTGGCCACCATGCAGATTTTTCGCGGGTTGGCATACATCATTTCCGATGGGAAAGCGGTAGGCATTGAAGACGAGCGCTTCTTTACGTTGGGTTATGCCAATTGGCTGGGGTTGCCTGCGCCAATCTGGATCACCGTAGCCTGTCTGATCCTGTTCGGCTTCCTGCTCAATAAAACCACCTTTGGCCGCAATACGCTGGCGATTGGCGGCAACGAGGAGGCGGCCCGACTGGCCGGGGTACCGGTGGTACGCACCAAGATTGTGATCTTTATGCTGTCCGGGCTGGTTTCCGCCGCTGCCGGCATCATTCTGGCTTCGCGCATGACCAGCGGCCAGCCAATGACCTCGATCGGCTATGAATTGATAGTGATCTCCGCCTGCGTACTGGGTGGGGTTTCGTTGAAAGGCGGTATCGGTAAAATCTCCTACGTCATCGCCGGTATCTTGATCCTCGGCACGGTAGAAAACGCCATGAACCTGCTGAATATCTCACCGTTTTCGCAGTATGTGGTGCGCGGTGTGATCTTGCTGGCGGCGGTGATTTTTGACCGTTACAAGCAGCAGGCCAAGCGTCGGATTTAGAAAATCGGCAACCCCGTTCACAGTTCTGTTATCGGCTCAGGCAGTTCTCTGCCGTGCCGATACACTTGTTCAGGACAGTTCTATCAGCCGTTCCGGGAGGACAGATGTACCATCGCATGGCACAGGAACCGCAGCCGAACCCGCTGTTGCCGGGTTACACCTTTAACGCCTATCTGGTGGCGGGGTTGACGCCCATCATGGCGGACGGCCCGCTGGATTTCTTTATCGACCGCCCCGGCGGCATGAAGGGCTATATTCTCAACCTGACCATCAAGGGCCAGGGCAAGGTGTTTGACGGTGAGGACACCCTTTACTGCAACCCCGGCGATCTGCTGCTGTTTCCTCCCAAGGCGGCGCATTACTATGGGCGTTCGCCGGACAGCGACTGCTGGTATCACCGCTGGGTGTATTTCCGACCGCGGGCCTACTGGGCCGACTGGCTGGAATGGCACAGCAAGACCCACGAAGTCGGGCGCTTGACGCTGCCGAACAACAACTTGCTGCTGGAGTTCGATCGGCTGTTCGCCAATATCGAGCAAACGCAGCGTTCCGGCCGGCGTTTCGCCGAAGAGTTGGGGATGAACCTGCTGGAGCGTTTGCTGCTGCGCGCGATGGAGGAGGACCCGCTCAGCCCGCAGAAAATCATGGATCCCCGGGTGATAGAGGCCTGCCAGTTTATCACCGGCAACCTTGCCGGTGAGTTGCGCATTGACGAAGTGGCGCGCCACGTTTGCCTGTCGCCTTCGCGCCTGGCGCATCTGTTCCGTGAGCAGGTGGGCATCAATATTCTGCGCTGGCGCGAAGATCAGCGGGTGATCCGCGCCAAACTGCTGTTGCAGACCACGCAGGAGTCGATTGCCACCATTGGCCGGGTGGTGGGTTATGACGATCAGCTCTATTTTTCCCGCGTGTTCCGCAAACGGGTTGGGGTCAGCCCGAGCGATTTTCGTCGCCGTAGCCTGGAGATAAACTACCCGGCCAGGAATCAGCGTGAGACGCCTTATGCTGTGGCTACAAATTAACATTACATTTACTTCTTGTTCCCGCCAGCGTCATGGTGTCAAATCTGACTGGTCTATTGCGAGCCAGTAAGAGGAATCACCATGGCAGAAAAAATTCGGGTTGGGCTGGTCGGTTACGGCTATGCCAGCAAAACCTTTCATGCGCCGCTGATTGTCGGCACCCCAGGCGTAGAGCTGGCTGCCGTTTCCAGCAGCGATGCCGGCAAAGTGCACGCAGACTGGCCATCGATGACGGTGGTCAGCGATCCGCAGGCGCTGTTTAACGACCCCTCTATCGATCTGATCGTCATTCCTACTCCCAACGATACCCATTTCCCTCTGGCGCAGCAGGCGATGGCGGCCGGCAAGCACGTGGTGGTGGACAAGCCTTTCACCGTGACGTTGTCACAGGCGCAGCAGCTGGAGCAGCAAGCGCAGCAGAGCGGCAAACTGCTGTCGGTGTTCCACAACCGCCGCTGGGACAGTGATTTTCTGACGCTCAAGGCATTGTTGAAAGAAGGCGCGCTCGGTGAGGTGGTTTATTTCGAGTCTCATTTCGACCGTTTCCGCCCGGAAGTACGTCAGCGCTGGCGTGAGCTGGGCGGTGCCGGTAGCGGCATCTGGTACGATTTGGGGCCGCATCTGATCGATCAGGCACTGCAACTGTTCGGCAAACCGGAAACGCTGTTTGTCGATCTGGGTGAACTGCGTCCGGGCGCACAATCGGTGGACTATTTCCACGCGATATTGAACTACGGCAAACGCCGGGTCGTTCTGCACGGCACGGTGTTGGCCGCGGCGGAAACCGCACGTTATATCGTGCATGGTACTCAAGGCAGCTTTATCAAATTTGGGCTGGATCCGCAGGAAGACCGCCTCAAAGCGGGCGAGCGTTTGCCGCAGGCTGACTGGGGTTACGATATGCGTGACGGCGTAGTGACATTGTCACGTGATGGCGTGCTGGCGGAAAAACCTTTGCTTAGCATTCCAGGCAATTATCCAGCCTATTACGCCGCTATTCGCGATGCCATTAACGGTGAGGGCGAAAACCCGGTCACGGCCAGCGAGGCCATCAAAGTGATGGAAATGATCGAACTGGGCATGGAATCTGCGAAACAACAAAAGGCGCTGCCGGTCGCCTAAGCGCGGCGCTTTATTCTCAGGGTTCGGCGTGCCGAACCCTGAGACGGCTGACAAACATATAATGTTTGGCGGCAGGCGCTAAAGGTTTTGAAAATAAACCAGGAAAATCAATTTATTGATTTTCGGCTAATAACACAAAGGGGGAAAAACCACGCTTTTATCCCCCTTTGTCAATAACCTGAGGGTTCGGCGTGCCGGGCCCGTCTTACTCCTCGAGGGATCCTGACCCATGTCCTGGTTGCAGCGTCTGCGTATTGATAAATTTTTGCTGGTATTGATTCTGGTAGTGATTGTCGCTTCGGTTTTCCCCTGCGAAGGCAGATGGGCAACCTTTTTTGAGCATCTGACCACCGCGGCTATCGCACTGTTGTTCTTTATGCACGGTGCCAAGCTGTCGCGCGAGGCGATTCTCGCCGGTATGGGCCACTGGAAGCTGCATTTAGTGGTCTTTCTCAGCACCTTCGCGCTGTTCCCACTCCTGGGGCTGGCGATGAACCTGATGGTGCCGGGGCTGATGACACCGACGGTTTACCTGGGCTTCCTGTATCTGTGCGCACTGCCCGCTACGGTGCAGTCGGCGATTGCCTTTACTTCTGCGGCGGGCGGTAACGTGGCGGCCGCAGTGTGCAGCGCTTCGGCATCCAGCATCCTCGGCGTTTTCCTTTCGCCGCTGCTGGTAGGGGCGCTGATGCATACCCAGGGCGGCAATACCGATGTGTTGCACGCCATAGGTTCGATCATTTTGAAACTGATGGTGCCCTTTGTGGTTGGGCATTTGGCTCGGCCGTTAATCGGCAAATGGGTCGATCGCCACCGCAAGCTGATCAATCTCACTGACCGGTCATCGATTCTTCTGGTGGTGTATACCGCCTTTAGCGCCGCGGTGGTGGAAGGCATTTGGCACAAGATTGACGGCTGGTCGTTGCTGACCATTTTAGTGATGTCGCTGGTGTTGCTGACGGTGGTGCTGATTATCAACACCTATGCTGCGCGCTGGCTGGGGTTCAATACCGCCGACGAAATCACCATCGTATTCTGCGGTTCGAAAAAGAGCCTGGCGAACGGCATCCCGATGGCCAACGTGCTGTTCCCGGCGGCGGCGGTGGGTGCCATGGTGCTGCCGTTGATGATTTTCCATCAGGTGCAGTTAATGGTGTGTGCCGTACTGGCCCAGCGCTACGCGCGCAAAACGGCCAAACAGCGCGCAGAGGCAGGCGTGTTGACCGCGAAATGAAATAAATAAAAAGGGCGCTTGGCGCGCCCATTTTCACTTAGCCCCGAACTTTATTGCGCAGCGCCTGTTTTTCCTGTTCGCTGAGGAACGCCATTTTCAGGCCGTTTTCCTGGGCGGTACGGATTTCAGCCGGCGTCAGGCCGGCTTGCGGTGCTGCCACGCGGTATTCGTGTTCAATTTCGATGCCCTGTACGGCCGGGTCGTCGGTATTGATCGACGCCATAACGCCGTGACGCAGGAACTTCGCCAGCGGATGCTGTGCCAGAGAAGGCACGGTGCTGGTCTGAATGTTGGACGTCAGGCAAGACTCGATGCCGATGCCGTGTTCGGCCAGGAAATCCATCAAGGCCGGATCTTCAATCGCTTTTACACCATGGCCGATACGCTCGGCACCCAGTTCGCGGATAGCCTGCCAGATGCTTTCCGGGCCGGCGGCTTCACCTGCGTGTACGGTGATGCGCAGGCCGGCGTCACGGGCGCGATTGAAGTGGCTGAGGAACAGGCTGCCAGGGAAGCCCAGTTCGTCGCCGGCCAGATCCAGCGCGGTAATACCGTCGCGGTGTGCCAGCAGACCTTCCAGCTCTTGCAAACAGGCCGCTTCGCCGAAGGTGCGGCTCATAATGCCGATCAGGCGCACATCGATACCCAAATCACGGGAACCGGAACGAATGCCATCAATCACGGCTTCCACCACCCCAGCCACCGGCAGCTGATGCTTCATCGCCATGTAATACGGTGAGAAGCGCAGTTCGGCATAGTGCAGACCGGCGTTGGCAGCATCCTCGACGTTTTCGTAGGCAACCCGGCGGCAGGCGTCCAGGTCGCCCAGCACCGCTACGCCCCAGTCCAGCTTTTGCAGGAAACTGATCAGATCCGGTTCGGCGTGGGTAATTTGCACGTGTGGACGCAGCGCTTCCAGTTCGTTAGCGGGCAGGGCAAGGTTGAATTGGCGGCCGAGGTCGAGAATGGTTTGCGCGCGGATGTTGCCATCGAGGTGACGGTGGATATCGGTCAAGGGGAGGCGTGGGTCAATCATGATGTGCACTCGTTATTTTGTTGTAGGTAAAGTGCAGATCAGTATAAAAACAAAATGATGAAAATTGCTATTGAGTTGCATAAAAAAGTGACGACAATCACGCTAATGTTGCTGATTGCTGCCTTTATGCACTAAAGCGGGAGCGCGCCGCTCCCGCATTGATGTCGGTAACAGAGTTTATCCCACCCTCAGTTTTGCGATGTTTTTTTCTTGGTTATCGCCTACGCCGTGCTGCGCCAACCAGTGGTTAGCCCTGTCGATGTCCAACGGTTGTGCCTGCTCAATACGCAGCACCGGGCCCAGGGCCATCGGCATGGCGCGATCGGCAAGCGCCCGCAGTTCGGGCAAGTATTCCGCACCAGGGTGGCCTTTGGGACGCTGGCCGGTGCGGGCCGCGTAGCGTTCGGCGGCCAGGTTAGCGGATATCTGATTCCACACTTCCAAAACTTGTGTGACGCCCGCTTCACGCAGGTATTGGCGTAGCTGTTCTCTGGACTGAAAGCCAAACCAGGCGTCGATGACATAGATACAGCGCAACGGCGCCTGCGCCACCATTGACCAGATAGCCTGGTATGCGGCATAGCCCAACTGACGGTTCAGCTCGCGGTCTATGTTATCCAGGCGCGCCATAAAAGGTTCTTTGATACCGTCGAGGGAGAGATAAGGCAGTTCAAAATGGTGTGCCAGCGCGCGGGCGACGGTACTTTTCCCTGAAGCCGGGACGCCATTGACCAAAATAACGGTTTTACCGTCGCTATCTGTCGAAGTCATAATATTTCCACCACCTCTTGCCAGAGTTTTGCGGCGCGTAACCGCTCGAGCCGCGGCTTGTTATCCAGCAAATCCACAATCGCGCGGATGCCTTCCTCAATGTGGCTGTTACTGTCGGTCGCCCCGAACAGGATCACGATGTCGGCCTCTTCACTGTCTTCGAAGGCGATCGGCTGCTCCAGCAGCACCATGCTGAAACAGTTTTTGATCACGCCGCATTCCGGGCGCGCATGGGGGATGGCAATGCCTTCGTCGAATACGTAATAAGCCCCATGGGCCAAGGTGTTGCTGATCACCGCCTGATAATAGGATGCGTGAATATAGCCGTTTTCGACCAGGGGCCGGGCCGCCAGCTCAATCACCTTCTTCCAGTCGGTTTCCTGCACGCCGACCTGTATCGCACCGGCTTCTATCAGCAGTTGTTTAATCGTCATCATATTCCCTCAAAGAGACTTCCTGATAATATTGCGCAGCTCATCCATTTTAATAAAAATGCCATCGATCCGCTGGCGATGGTTTTTATTTTTGGCATAAACCTTTAATGCGCGATTATAAGACAGCATTAAAGCCTTATGAATTTCGCCATCCGCCGGCGCTGTGGCCAACTGCTGTTCCAATAGATCAATTTCGGCCGATATTTCATTGGCTTCGGCATTCTGCTGGCCGTGATCAAGTTCTTTATTTCGCGGGCTTTTCATAAAATTAAACATGACCTTCTCCACAAATTAAGCGTGAACTTTCCAGCCCCGACGGGCGCCGGGGCACCAGGGTTGTGGGTTTTATAAAAAAGAAAATAGGGCAGTGATTATTTAAACAGGCCGATCTTTTCCGTTAATACCTGGGTAACGGCATTGTTGGCGGGGATCAGGAATTTGCGCACGCTGTCATTGACCTTGCCCTTTTCAAAGGTTTGTTTGCATCGGTCGACCCATTGCACGTTCATCTCGGTGCCCACGTTCACTTTCTCGATGCCACCGGCTACCGCGAGCCGCATATCCTCATCGCTGACGCCGGTACCGCCATGCAGCACCAGCGGGGTACCTGTGGCGGCGGTGATTTCCGCCAGACGCTGGTGTTGGATATGCGCCTTGCCGGTATAGAGTCCGTGGACGGTGCCTACCGAGACCGCGAGCATATCGACTCCGGTTTCATCGACAAAGCGTTTGGCATCTTCCACCGTGGTAAAGCAGATATCCTCTTCCGCCACCGCCTTGCCGTCTTCTGAGCCGCCGATGGCACCCAATTCGGCTTCCACCGACACGTTGCGCTGGCGTGCAATGTCGATGACCCGCCGGGTGTTGGCGATGTTCTCGTCCATTTCCAGGTGCGAACCGTCATACATTACCGAACTGAAGCCGGCCTCAATCGCCGTCTCGATGGAGGCAATGTCAGAGCAGTGATCCAAATGCAGGCAGGTGGGAACATCCTCGCTTTGGGCCAGAGAACGCACCGAATCAACCAGCAGCCTGTAACCCAAATATTCGGCGGTCCCGGTCGAAATCTGGATCATCAGCGGGCTGTGCATGTTTTTGGCTGCTTTGAAAAAGGCCGGTAACATCTCCAGACAGTGGAGATTAAATGAGCCTATGGCTTTGAAATCACGAGCTTTGGCCACGGACAACAGCTCGTTGAAATTATAGAGTTTCATGGACTTTTTCCTCATGGTGCTTGGTTGATTTACCGTTAACAAACCACGCAATCAGCGTGACGAAGACGATGAACAAGGCGATGAACAGCCAGTTGCCCTGGAAAGCATGTCCCATCACCAGCCCGCTGCTGATGACGTCGGAGTCGCTGAAAGTCACCCCGACAAAGCCGTAGCTTTCCAGCATTGGCACCAGAATGGCCGGCAGGAAGGTGATAAACAGGCCGTGAACCACACCGCCTATCATTGCGCCGCGACGGCCGCCCAGCGCATTGCCGAAGATGCCTGCGGTGCCGCCGGCAAAGAAGTTGGTCAGCAAACCGGGCAGGATCATCGCCAGTCCGAACATGGGGAAAACGATCATGCCGATGATTGAGCCGAGGGTGGTGGCGAGGAAGCCGACGATCACCGCATTGGGGGCGTAGGGGAACAGCACCGGGCAATCCAGCGCCGGTTTGGCATCCGGCACGACGCGCAGGGCGATACCGCGGAAGGCGGGTACCAGCTCATTGAGCAGCAGGCGTACGCCGCTGTAGAGGATAAATACGCCGGCGACAAACTGGATGGCCTGCATAAAGGAATACATCAGGTAGTTCATGCCGCCGGCATACTGGGCGATGTACTGCGGACCGGCAGCCAGCGCCGGGATCAGATACATCGGGATCATCACCACCGCCATCGACAGGTAGGTGTCCTGCAGGAACTTGAAGTTATCGGGCAGCTCCAGGTCTTCGGTAGAGCGGGAGCCCTTACCGACTACTTTGGCGACGGCAGCCTGTACCAGATAGCCAATGGTGCAGAAGTGCCCCAGGGCCACATCGTCCGAACCGGTGATTTTGCGCACCACCGGCTGGGCCAGCGCAGGCATCAAGACCGCCATCACGCCGCCGAATATGCCGCCGGTCAGAATCAGCGGCATGCCGGTGAGCCCGGCCTTGTAGCCGATCACCGCCCCTATGGTGGCCATCCACAGCAATGCCTGGCCGGTCAGAAAGATGTATTTGAATGGAGTAATGCGCGCAATAATGATATTCACCGCGAAAATCACCATCAGGGTCAACGCCACCTCTGAACCCAATTCACGGTTGGCCAGGCCGGCGATGGCGGCGACGTCGGTGATATAACCGGTCATGCCGAAGCCCTGGGTGAAAATGCTGTTCAGGTAGGTCAGGGCGCCGACAATAATGTTGATGCCAGCCATCATGATCAGGAAGCCCAGCAGGGTTTTGAAGGTGCCTTCGGCCACTTTGCCGATGGATTTCTTCTGCAGCAATAGCCCCAGCATGGCGATAAATGCGACCAGGATGGAAGCCTGGCCCAACAGGTCTTTGACGATAAAGTCAATCAGGCTATTCATGGCGGGTTTCCTTCATGTCACGTTCTTTAAGGAAGGCCACGATCTTTTGCTCAATTTCCACTTTATCGGTAAGCCGGTGCAGAATAATTACCCGCTTTTTTTCCTCTTCGCTGGCGTCGGCATTTAAAATATCGGCGAAGGTTTTTTGGGTAAGAATAATATCTGATTTAAAGGCGCTGGCCTCAGAGATAGTGGTGTGATCAATATCTGCCTCAATCTCCAATTTCTTCAGCACCGCTCTTGCGCTCATTTCGATGGCAAAGCTGGAGCCGAGGCCACAGCCACATACGCACAGTATTTTAAGCATGGGTATCTCCTCAGATTATATTTAATTGCCTGGCGAGTTTGTAATGGTGTCCTTCGGTATCAACCAAACGTTTCTGCATGCTGATTAAATCGATGGGAATAGGTTGGTTGCCGGCATTAATAATAATTGCCTTGTTCTTCATTCCTGAATGAATACAGCGAACGACTTCGCTGGCCATAATGGTCCCCTGATAAATCTCTTCGCCGGTCGGTTCACCATTACGCAGACCGTAACCCATAATCGTTTTACGAATACGCACGCCAATTTTGGGTTCCAATTGTTTAATCATGGTGTCGATGGCGCCTTGAAAACCGGGCGAGTACTCTTTGGTATAGCCTTCGGAGCACAAAATAATCACGCTGTTTTGTTGCTCCAGCCGCTGGGTTATTTTTTCCGCCAGCTGAGTCAAGGCATATTGGCACTCTGGGATCAGGGCAAAGTCCGCATTGGATTTGATCGCCGATTGCAGCGTCAACTCACCGCAGTAGCCGCCCAGCAGCTCAATCATAAACACGCGTCCGGGCAGGGCGCGTCCGGTGTTTCTCAGTTTTGAGACTTCTTTTATCACCTGTTCGCAGGCGGTGGAAAAGCCAATGCTGTAATGGCTGCCGAAAACGTCATTGTCGATAGTCATCCCCACGCCAAAACAATTAATGCCAAATTCGCTGAGCGTATTTAAAAACTGCAGCGACCCATCACCGCCGGCCATAATAAGCACGTCTATATGCAAAGCCTTAAGCTGTTTGCTGATGATTTCATATTCTCCAGCCGTCAATTTCCTGGCCGTGCGGCCGGAAGACATTATCGGCATTGATGAAATTGAAAAATCAACCAAATCGCGTTGGGCAATAGGACTGTGCTGATTAGCCAATAATCCGGGAATACCACCGTTAAACAGAATGATATCTGCCTGCGCCAACCTGGCGACCTGGAAAATAAAGTTATTGATCCCGGTGACATCGCCGCCGCTTATTACTACGCCAATCTTCATATACCTGTCTCCAGCCAGTTCCGTGGAGCTCATTGTCATTTTTGGCATCGGTAAAATTTGCAGGCGATATCACAAAACAATCACAAATATTTTTATGGGTGACCTTGACAGGCTTGTCGGTGGGGTTGATTTTGCGAAGGAGATCTCATTTTATTTTAGGAGGTTTTGAGATATTTCCGATGATATTTTTAATAATCAATGTGTTGCGTTAACGTCGGGTTAAGGACTGTTTTATCGCCATCAATGATGAGGCGGGGAGAAATAACTTTAATGAAGTGTGATAACTCTCGCATTTTTATTGGATACGCTGAGTGCGATGTTAATAAATACGCGGATAAAAGAAATAGCCGCGTATTAATTAAGTTATTTAATGATTCAGGTTATTCAGGCTCTGACCACGGTCAAACCGGCCTGTTCCAGCGGGCCGGTCAGTGCGGCATCGGTGGAACGCTCGACGATAATACTTTGCGCCATGGAAATATCGCCAATGGCATATTGTGAGGCGGCATTGAGCTTGGCGGCCGAGGCCAATACCACGGTTTCTGCCGCCCGTGCTGCCAGTGCACGCTTGATGTAAGCCTCTTCGAGATCGCCGGTGCTCAGGCCGGCAGTAGGGTGCACGCCAGTCACGCCCATAAAATAGATATCGGCGCGAATATGAGACATGGCTTCCACTGCGGCTGCGCCAACGCTGACGATCGAATGTTTATATAAACGCCCGCCGATCAGGATCACCTCGACCTTCGGGTGGTCTACCAGACCCACGGCCACGCTGGGGCTGTGGGTGACGACGGTGGCTTCCAGCGTGGGCGGGAGCTGCCTGACCAATTCGGCAGAAGTCGTACCGCCATCCAGAATTACCACTTGCCCAGGGGTAATCATTGCCGCCGCGGCTTTGGCAATCGCCCGTTTGGCGGCTGATTCCTGCCCGTTTCTTTCGGCAAAGGTGGCAATGGCCGGGGAAACCGGCAGCGCACCACCGTGCACCCGCTGCAGCAAGCCTTCACTGTCCAGTTCGCGCAGATCGCGCCGCAAGGTATCTTCGGACAACCCGAACATCTCGCTGAGCTGTTTGGCCAGAACCTGTCCGTCCTGAGCCAGTTTTTCCAGAATGATTTTTTTACGTTGGCTGGTGAGCATGACGTTTTCCCGTTAAATTTACACTGCACGAAATATCTTGATCATACACGAAAATGCACGATAGTATCAATTTCCTTTCCTGCTTGCGGAGTTGAACACCATGATCGTTACCCAAGATCGGGTTCGCATTGTCGAAACCCGGGTGCTGTCTGATGACTGGTATGTACTGAAAAAAACCACCTTTGACTTTTTGCGTCGCGATGGCGTATGGCAGCGACAAAGCCGCGAAACCTACGACCGCGGCGACGGAGCCACCATCTTGCTGTTTAACCGGCAAAGGCAAAAGGTAGTGCTGACGCGTCAGTTCCGCTTCCCGGTGTTCGTCAACGGGCACGACGGCATGTTGATAGAGGCTGCGGCCGGGTTGCTGGACAATGCGTCGCCGGAAGAACGCATCCGGGCCGAGGCAGAGGAAGAAACCGGCTATATCGTGCAAAACGTGCAAAAGGTGTTTGAAGCTTACATGAGCCCCGGTTCGGTGACCGAGAAACTGCACTTTTTTATCGGCGAATACCAGGCCGATGAACGGGTCAGTAACGGCGGCGGGGTGGAAGCGGAAGGCGAAGACCTTGAAGTGATAGAGCTGCCGTTGGCGGACGCTTTGCGCGCTGTCAGCCAGGGCACCATTGTCGATGCCAAAACCATCATGCTGTTGCAGTTTGTCGCCCTCAACCACACTTTGGAGAAGCCATTATGAATGCCCAATTGATTCTGATCGCCGGCCCGTACCGCAGCGGCACCGGGGGCGATGCGCAGCGTATTGCCGACAATTTGCATCGGCTGGAGCAGGCAGCGCTTACGGTCTACCAACGCGGGCATGTGCCGGTGATCGGCGAATGGTTGGCGTTGCCCTTGGCCGCGGCGGCCGGCTCGACCCAACTGGGGGATGCGGTAAGTGAAGCCTTTCTCTATCCTGTAGCCCACCGACTGATAGCCCAGTGTCAGGCTATTTACCGCCTGGAAGGGGCGTCGGCCGGTGCGGATAACGATGTACGCCTGGCTAATGAGCGGGGAATACCGGTGTATTATCGTCTGGATGATATCCCGCAGTTGACACCCTGAGAATGAAAAAAGGCAGGCTTTCGCCTGCCTTCCAGCCCATCAGATCAAACCTCGTCCAGCACAAACTTCAACCCATTTATCAGCTTGTCCATACCCGCTTCGACTTTGCTGCGCGGGCAGCCGACGTTCAGCCGCAGGTAGCCACGGCCTTCTTCGCCGTAGGTGAAACCGGGCATAATCGCCACCTTCTCGCGTTCGATCAGCACCTGCTGTAACTGGCGATCGTCAATGCCCAACGGGCGCAGATCGATCCAGGCCAGATAAGTGGACTGCGGCGGCTGCCAGGCCAGGGCAGGAAAGGCCTGGTTCAGCCGCTCGGCAACGTACGTCAGGTTGTCCTGCAGGTAATCACGCAGCGCATCCAGCCAGGGTTCGCCGTGGCGATAAGCGGCAATATGTGCCGCCACCGCCAGCACCGCCGGGGAAGATAAGCCGTCGCGCGCCTTCAACTGCTGGAAGTAAGCCTCGCGGCTGGCATCATCGCTGATAAAACCGTAGGCGCCGGTTAAGGCCGGGATATTGAAGGTTTTAGAGCCTGAGGTCAGCAATGCCCAGGGCGTAGTGGCGACCTGGCTCCACGGCGTGTGGCGATTTTCACCCCAGACCATGTCCATGTGGATCTCATCGCTGATCACCCGTACGTCGTGACGTTCACACAACTCGGCCATCTGCTGCAATTCTTCCGGGCGCCATACCTTGCCGGTCGGGTTCTGCGGGCTGCACAGCAGCAGAATTTTGGTCTGCGGCCGTGCCAGCAAGGCTTCCAGGTGCGCCATATCGCACTGCCAGTCGTTACCCTGCTTATGCAGCGGGCAGGCCAACAGTTGGCGCTGATTTCCGAGGATCACCTTATAAAAGGCGTCATAGGCCGGCGTGTGGGTGACTACGTATTCACCCGGTGCCGACCACAGGCGAATCAGTTGCGCCACCATATAAATCACCGACGGGCCATACACGGCGGTGTTGGTGTCAACTGGGGCCGCAAAGCGCTGTTGATACCAATGACGTACCGCCCCGAGAAAATCTTCATGCTGCCAGCGGCTGTAGCCCAGCACGCCATGCTGCAGGCGCTGTTGCAGCGCTTCGATAATGCAGGGGGCCGTGGCGAAATCCATATCGGAAATGGTGAAGGGCAACAAATCGTCGCGGCCAAAGCGATCGGCGATGTAATCCCATTGCGTGCACCAGGTGCCGTGCCGATCAACCGGGGTAGAAAAATCAAACATGGGACGCTCCCTGCAGGGCCGCGGCAGGGGATGCGGCGGCTATCAGTGAGTCTAATTCATCTTTCACCGATTGCACCTGCGGGCCGATCACCACCTGCAGGTTATGCTCGTTAAGGTGCACCACGCCAATCGCGCGGTTAGCTTTCAGCGCGGCATCGTCCACCTTGCTCATATCATCGACCGACAGTCGCAGACGGGTGATGCAGTTATCCAGGGAAACGATGTTATCGCTGCCGCCCAGCGCCGCCAGGATCGCCGGCACGTTATAGCCGGATTTGCCGACGGCCCCTACCGGTGCGCTCTGGCTGCCGGCGGTTTCGCTCTCGCGACCAGGAGTTTTGATGTTAAAGCGCTGAATGGAGAAACGGAAAATGGCGTAGTAGGCAGCGAACCAGATGGCGGCTACGATCGGCACCAGATACCACTTGGTGGCGGTACCGTGCAGGATGCCGAACACCACGAAGTCGATGATATTACCGTCGGTATTGCCGATGGTCACCCCCAGCAGCGCCATCACGGTAAAGCCCAACCCGGTCAGGATAGCGTGAATGAAGTACAGGAAAGGCGCGACGAACAGGAACAGGAATTCGATCGGTTCGGTAGTCCCGCCGACCACGCAGGCCACCACGCCCGAGATCAGCAGACCCTTAATCTTATGGCGGTTTTCCGGCTTGGCGCAGTGATACATCGCTAACGCCGCCCCCGGCAGACCGCCGAGGAATGCCGGCATTTTACCCTGTGACAGGAAGCGGGTAGCGCTTTCTGCAAAGCCGGTGGTGGTTGGGCAGGAGAGCTGAGCCTGGAAGATGGTCAGCGCGCCGCTGACGCTATGGCCACAAACGTCCAGCGTGCCGCCCGCTTCGGTAAAGCGGATTAACGCCACCAGAATGTGGTGCAGGCCGAACGGCAACAGCAGGCGTTCGCCGGTACCGAAAATCATCGGCCCAAAGGCGCCGGCCCCGTTAATCACCCAACCCAACCCGTTGATGCCGGCGGCAAACCACGGCCAGATCAGCGGGATCACCAGCCCACACAGGCCCAGTACCAGGGTGGTAACGATCGGCACGAAACGGGTGCCGCCAAAGAACGCCAGCGCATCCGGCAGGCGAATGGTATTAAAACGTTCATGCAGCAGGTAAACGATAATGCCGACGATCACCGCCCCCAGAATGCCGGTATCGATCGACTGAATGCCGAGGATGTTCTGGACGTTATTGGCTTTCAGCACCAGCGGATCGGTGGTGGGCAAAATGCCGGCGGTGGTCAGATAGAAGTTGGTAGCCAGGTTCAGCACCGCAAAGCCGACAAAGCCGGAGAACGCGGCAACCCCCTTGTTTTCACGTGCCATGCCCAGTGGAATAGCGATAGCGAACATCACCGGCAGGAAGCTGAAGGCGAATGAGCCAATCTTGCTCATCCAGGTGAACAACAACTGGAAGGCAGGGTGGCCGATAAACGGCATCAGGGTGATGACGTCGCGACTGCTCAGCGAACTTCCGATCCCCAGCATGATGCCGCAGAACGACAGCAAGGCGACGGGCAGCATGAATGTTTTGCCCAGGCTCTGGAAAAACTCCCAGAGCGTAATTTTTTGTTTTTTAGGTGCTGGCATAACCGGCGGCTCCTGGCGAAAAAGCGTGCAAAAGTGGTGTGTACCCCTGTTAGGTAAAAATAAGATAAAACGTTTTACCTAGCAAAAATGCGCCGCTAATCACAATTTCAAAGCCTGCTTTACGGTGAGAATGGAGGAGCCAGTAAAACGTTTTACTGATCAAACAGATTCGGTATACCATTTGCTTCAAGAGACATCCCCCTGGTTTGCTGCCCTTGAGTGGCCTGGGGACAGAATGCCCAGGATCGGGCTCGCCGAGGTCATGACCATCAAAAAAATCACCATCACTGATGTTGCGCAGCAGGCCGGCGTCTCCGTCACCACGGTTTCTCTGGTGCTGAGCGGCAAAGGGCGCATTTCATCGACCACCGTCACACGGGTGAATCAGGCGATTGAAAGCCTGGGCTATGTGCGCAACCGTCAGGCGGCGACGCTGCGCGGCGGAGAGTCAGGCGTGATTGGGCTGATCCTGCGTGACATTTGTGAGCCGTTTTATGCGGAAATGACTGCGGGACTGAGCGAAGTGCTGGAGGATCACGGCAAAGTGCTGTTCCTGACCCAAAGCGGTCGCGATGGCAAAGGGTTGATGCGTTGTTTTGATACGCTGCTGGAGCACGGCGTCGACGGCATGGTGCTGGCGGGCGGCGTGCGTATGGCCGAGGGGCTGAAGGAAAAGGCCGCAGAACAGGGGGTTCCTCTGGTTTGCGCCGCACGTTCCAATGGGCTGGAAGGCGTGGATGTGGTTCGGCCGGACAATATGCAGGCCGCCAAAATGGCCACTGAATTTTTGATCAAACGCGGCCACAGCCAAATTGCCTATCTCGGTGGGCAAAGCAATTCACTGACCCGTGCGGAACGCCTCGGGGGCTTTTGCGCCACGCTGGTGCAGTATGGGCTGCCTTTTCGATCTGAATGGATTGTCGAGTGCGACTGCCGGCAGCGGGCGGGGGCGGAAGCGGCTGAAAATCTGCTGCGCCACTATCCGAACATCAGCGCACTGGTGTGCCACAAGGCGTCGGTGGCCCTGGGAGCTTATTTTGGCATCGTGCGTAGCGGGCGCAGTATTGGCTCGGAAGGGGTGGATACCTATTACGGGCAGCAGGTGGCGCTGATTGGTTTTGGCGACGTCCCCGAGGCCGAACTGACCGAGCCGCCATTGACGCTGGTTTCCAGTTCGGCGCGGGAGGTGGGCCGCAGTGCAGCCTCACGTTTGTTACAGCGGATCGCCGCCGCTGATTTGCCGCCGCAGAACGTTATTTTGCCACCGATGTTGATCAAACGTGGCTCTGCCTGATTTGCGCCAATTCTTCGTTGGCCTGTTGCCGTAGCCAACCGACAAAGACTTTCATCGCGGGCGTCATATCGCGCGACTTCAGGTAAGTGAGCCAGTAAGCGCCGAGGTTCGCTTCGGCGGCGAAGGGGCGCTGCAAGATTCCTTCCTGCAATTCACGAGCAAACATGCGCGCCGGGGCCAGGGCCACGCCGCCGCTGTGAATGGCACCTTCGACCATCAGCCGTGAAGAGTCGAAGACCGGGCCATTGATCCGCCATGGCGTGACCTGCGCCGCCGTGAACCAACGTTCCCATTCGTCTTTGCGGTAGCTGCGCATCAGCAGTTCGTGTTGCAGATCCTGTGGCGTGCGCAGGCGTTTGGCGATTTCCGGCGGGCACAGTACCGTCAGCGGCGCGTCAAACAATTTTAGGTTGTGGGTGGCGGGCCAGCGTCCTTCGCCGAAACGGATAGCAAAATCCATTCCGTCAGCGGACAGGTTGACCAGATTGTTGTTGGTCAGCACCCGCAGATCGATAAACGGGTGTGATGCTCTGAAGGCCGCCAGACGGGGCATCAGCCAGCCCACGGCAAAGGTACCCACCACCGCGACCGTCAGCACCTCATGGAAATGCCCGCCCTCAAACTGCTGCAGCACCGATTCAATGCGATCGAAGGCATCGCTGAGTACCGGCAGCAACGCCTGTCCTTCTTCGGTCAGGTCCAGACCACGCGGTAGGCGACGGAACAGCTGAATACCCAACTGCTGTTCGAGCGTTCGCACCTGTTGGCTGACGGCAGCCTGGGTGACGCTCAGTTCCAGCCCGGCGCGGGTAAAATTCAGGTGGCGGGCAGAGGATTCAAACGCCCGCAGGGCATTGAGGGGAAGTCGGTTGCGCATAAGCTAAGCCATAATTTTTTCTTTATGCTGGCTGAAATTATTATCGCTTGTCAATCCCCGGCTAAACCCCGATATTTTGCGCATCTGTTGCGGAGATAACGCAGTCAGTAAAGGAATACCTTCATCAACCAGGGATGTCGTTGTGTCGAATGACAATAAAATCTTTTAGCATCGGCCGATACCCTATAACTCAAGAGCTTCATTATGACCAAAATAAATCGCCTCGCTGCCGCGTTGTTCGCCGCATTGATCCTGCCGGCAGGTCATGCTGCCGAGAAAGCCGACATTGACGCCATTATTCAGCCGCTGATGCAAAAATATGCCGTGCCGGGTATGGCAATTGCGGTGTCGGTCGACGGTAAACAACAGTTTTATCACTATGGCGTAGCATCCAAACAGACCGGTAAACCGATCAACAACCAGACGCTGTTTGAAATTGGCTCCCTGAGCAAGACCTTCACCGCTACCCTGGCGGCCTATGCGCAAAATGAGGGCAAAATGTCGTTTGCCGATCCGGCCAGTCGTTATTTGCCGACGCTGCGCGGTAGCGCGTTTGACCAGGTTACCTTGCTGAACCTGGCGACCCATACTTCCGGCTTGCCGCTGTTTGTCCCGGACGACGTGACCAACGATGCACAACTGATGGCCTATTACCGGCAGTGGCAGCCGGCGCATGCGGTAGGCAGCTACCGCGTTTATTCCAATCTGGGCATCGGCATGCTGGGGATGATCACCGCCAAGAGCCTGAACCAGCCTTTTACCCAGGCAATGGAAAAAACGCTGCTGCCGGCACTGGGCATGGATCACACCTTCATTAAGGTACCCGCCACAGAAATGGCGAATTACGCTCAGGGTTACAACAAAAAAGACCAGCCGGTACGGGTCACGCCGGGTCCGCTGGATGCCGAAGCCTACGGCATCAAGTCTAACGCTCAGGATCTGATCCGCTACCTCGACGCCAATATGCAGGTGGTCAAGGTAGGGGAGCCGTGGCGCAAGGCGCTGGCATCCACCCATACCGGGTATTACCGGACCGGGGTATTCACGCAAGATTTGATGTGGGAAAGCTACCCGTACCCTGAGAAGTTGGCGACGCTGACGGAAGGCAACAATGCCGGGATGATCATGAACGGAGCACCGGCCACGGCGATAACGCCACCGCAGCAGGATCAGGGCGCGGCCTGGTACAATAAAACCGGCTCGACCGGCGGCTTCTCCACCTATGCGGTGTTTATCCCTTCGCAAAAAATTGCGGTGGTGATGCTGGCCAACAAGTGGTTCCCGAACGATGATCGGGTGGCGGCCACTTACCAAATTGTGCAGGCGCTGGATAAACGCTGATACTAATAGGGGCGCTTCGGCGCCCCTGATCTCACTCGTTCTAAATTAACTCCAGCCCTGCTGACCGCGACGTAAATAGGGTAAAATTGACAACAGTGCCAATATTGCCAATGCCATTCCAATCCACAAGGCCGAACGCAAGCCATAGCCGGAGGCGATCGCCATTCCTCCCAAATAAGAACCGCCACCTAAACCAATATTAATCACTGAAGTATGAACAGCATTAACCATGGGCCCCGGATGAGCCACGCTAACAATTCTCGCCATCATGGCAGGATTCATTGGCACACCGGACAGGCCAATCAGTATTACCGCACAAATGGCGATTAACGGATATTCGGCAAATAACGCCATGCCGAACAACGACAGGCTGAGAATAGTCAGTCCCACCACCATAATCGCCAGGCTGTGGCGATAGGCCAGACGCCCGGTGATCATGTTACCGACAATATTGGCCAGGCCGTAAAGCATCAAAATAAAGGGGACGGCCTGCATGCTAAAGCCGCTGACGTCGACCAAAACGGGAACGAAATAGCTGAAGGCCGCGAAGCTGGCGCCCAGAATTAAGCAGCTGGTGGTGCAGGCTTTCCAATAGGCCTTGTTTTTAAAAGCCTTGATTTCCTCTGCCATTTTAAGCGTCCTGCCTGCGGCTATAGCGGGTAACAGGCGTACCAGCGCCAGCAAACAGATAAAGACCAACACGGCGACCAGGCCGAAGGTGATGCGCCAACCCCAGTGTTGATCGATGATGGTGGCAAGAGGCACCCCAAACACGTTAGAGACCATAAAACCGCCGATGACTATCGAGGCGGCGCGCGGGCGATGCTGTATCGGAACCAACGCCATGCTGGTCGCCAGCGAAAGGCTCAAACACCCAGCGCACAAAATGCCCGTCACAATTCGGATAGCAACCAGAATAGAGTAATCGGAAATAAAGGCACTCAAACCTTGCACCACGACATACAGAGCCAATAGCCACAATAAGGTGGTTCGGTAGGGGGCTTTAAATTTCAAGAAAAAATAGGTTAATACCGGGCCACCCAACATCACGCCAAAGGCATAATAAGAAATTAAATGACCGACTTCCCCAACGGTGATGCTAAAGGCTTCGGACAAAGTAGACATCATGCCCGCTACCATTAATTCTGCTGTGCCAATTGAAAAAATGGCCAACCCCAATATATACACTGCTAACGGCATAGCTTTACTGCTCTCCTGGATTTTGAATGATCGTTACAAAAATATTTAATACTCTTTATGAGATTTTTTTCTTTGTTTTATAAGTTGATTAACAGACCTGCGACGACGTCTTCGAGGGTATTTCTATCTGAAATGTTTTTGTTCAGCACGCGCAAACCGTAATAACCGGCCAAAAAGCCTCTGGCCATTTCAATCGCGGATGCTTTGCTACCGAGTTCTCCTGTTTGTTGGCCTTCGGTAAACACCGCGACCAAGGTTTGTTCTAAACGTTGCCGATATTCTTGATTCAGACTGGCGACTGCCTGGTCTTTGCTGCCTCGCTCCAGTGCCGAGAACAAGACCATGGCGTCATGTTGCTCAGGTTGCGAGAGATCTTCGGCAATACCCCATAGCAGCAGGGTACGTAGTCGTTCCTTCACCAGGCCAGGCTGTGTGAGAATGGCTAATTGCGCCGACATGGTGTGTTCATGGCTGCGCAACAATGCTTGCTCGTACAGAGCTTGCTTGCTACCAAAGGCATTATATAGGCTTCCTCTCCCCAATCCGGTTCCGTTGCATAAATCTTGCGCAGAGGTGCCTGCATAGCCATTGACGCTAAAAACGGCCACGGCGGCATCAATGACATCCTCATCTTCGAACTGTCTCGGACGACCTGGATAGATAGGTTTTTCAGCACTCATGGCGGATTGGGGGGCTTTAAATGAGTTGAGGCCGTATAGTATTGATTGTGGAACGATCAGTCAAATAATTTCCCCTCCAGTATTTTTCGAGTTACTTAAATGATATATCTATATTTATCATTAAGTTATGTGAAATATCTGCACTGTGCTGCAAAAAAAAACTTAGGGCGAGCTAATACGGTTTTCGAAAGGTGACTGTTGCGCTCGTTTTTCGCGCATAAAATCAATAAACACGCGCAGCTTGAGCGGCATATGTCGACTGGCGGGAAAATAGAGGAAAAACCCGGGGGCTTCACTGCCGTAATCGGCCAGAACTTCCACCAATTGCCCACTGCTCAGTTCAGGGTGTACCGTGCCGCTAAACCGCTGGGTGATACCCAATCCCGCCAGCGCGGCATCTTTAATCAATCTGTCTTCGTTAAATATCAGGCTGCCGCCGACCTCCAGCGTCAGCTGCGCGCCATCCTGCCTGAAATACCAGGGTTCGAATTTACCGCTGCCGGGAAAACGGTAACGCAGGCAGTCGTGATCGCTCAGCGCTTGCGGTGTTTGCGGCGTGCCGTGCTGCGCCAAATAGCCGGGGGCGGCGATCACCACCCGTTTCTGACCGTTGTCGATGGGGATCGCAATCATGTCTTTTTGCAGCATGGCGTGCATGCGGATACCGGCATCGAAGCTGTCCAGCACCAGATCGGAGAAATGGTCGTCGGTAAACAGCTCAAGCTGGATCTCGGGGAAACGCGCCTGAAACTCGGCCAGATGAGGCATAACCAGCAGCGAAGCCGCCAGCTGTGGCAGAGTGATGCGTAACAGCCCGGAAGGGCGGCCGCGCAAAGTTCGCAGATCTTCCGCCGCCACATCAATCTGACCCATAGCCGGTGCGACCCGTTGATAAAACAGACGGCCTTCATCACTTAGCCGCACGGAGCGGCTGGTCCGGTTGAACAGCCGTACGCCCAGGCGGGTTTCCAACGCCTGAATATTTTGCGAGACAGCCGGAGGCGTGACGCCCAATTGATTGGCCGCCTGAGTAAAACTGCCCAATCGGGCGACGGCTTCGAAAAATGGCAGCAGCTGCAACAGTGAGCTCATCTATCAATAATTCCTGCTTAATGATCCGTTAAGAAATGCGGCATTTAATTTTATAATAATCGCTATAGACTGATTTTATTATCCTCAGAGAGCAACAAAACATGTCTACAGCGGATCAGTCATTAGCAAAAAGAGTGCAGGCCGTCAGCCAACAGGCGATTGATGAAGGGCGTATTGTTGGCAGCGTGGTGCTGGTCGCGCGGCATGGTCGCGTGGTTTACGCCAATGCCAGCGGTTATGCCGATCGTGAACAGCGGCGGCCCATGCGGCGTGAGACCCAATTTCGGCTGTCGTCGGTGTCCAAGCCTTACATTACGCTGGCAGCCATGCGCATGATCGAACAGCAAAAGCTGGGGCTGGATGATACCGTCAGCCGTTGGCTGCCGTGGTTCACCCCGGCGCTGGCCAACGGGGTTCGCCCGCAAATCAAAATCCGTCATTTGCTGAGCCACACTGCCGGGCTGGATTACCGCCTGAGCCAGCCTGCGGAGGGACCGTATCATCGGCTCGGCATTCAAGATGGTATGGAGTTGTCTTCGTTGACGCTGGAGCAGAATTTGCGTCTGTTGGCGCAGGCGGACCTGTTGGCGGCGCCGGGCAGCGAGTTTCGCTATTCACTGGCAATCGATGTGCTGGGGGCGGTGCTGGAACAGGTGGCGGGCGAGCCCTTGCCGCAGGTGTTCAAGTACTGTGTTGCCCAACCTTTGGGGTTGCGTAATACCGGTTTTTACACCGCCGATGCCGATAATCTGGCAACGGCGTATCACGACACCGATTCGCCGCCGGAACCTATACAAGATGGCATGTTGCTGACCCTGCCGGAAGGGTTCGGCTTCGAGATTGAACTGGCCCCCTCGCGCGCACTGGACGCTCAGGCCTATCCTTCTGGCGGCGCTGGCATGGTCGGTGATGCAGACGATGTGTTGCAGTTGGTGGAAACCTTGCGCAGTGGCAAGGAAGGCATTTTACAGCCGACCACCGCAGCGCTGATGCGTCAAGCGCATGTCGGGTCGCACGCCGAGACTCAGGGGCCTGGCTGGGGATTTGGTTTCGGCGGTGCGGTACTGGAAGATGCGCAGTTGGCAGGGACGCCTCAGCATAACGGCACCATGCAGTGGGGCGGGGTCTATGGCCACAGTTGGTTTTACGATCCGCAAGCGGCGATTAGCGTGGTAGCCTTGACCAATACGGCCTTTGAAGGCATGAGCGGGCTTTACCCGCAACAAATCCGCGATGCCGTCTACGGGGTAAGCGAACCTACTCGCTAAGCATCTCCTGCTGAAGCCAATGAAGTAAGGCGGCGGTTTCGGCGCGTTCTGCCAGCGCTGATCGCGTATAAACCGATATGGCCTGCGGCAGCGGCACGCTTTCGACACAAGGCCTGACCAATGCGCCACTGTCGATCAGCTTGCCGGCGGTTCTGCGCCAGCCGAGGGCAATGCCGTGGCCTTCGACCGCCGCTTGCAGCATCATCGGGTAGCTATTGAAATTGCTGGCCTGAGTGTGGCTGCTGAGCGTCATGCCGAATACCGCGAGCCAGTTTTCCCATTCCATCTGATGGGCAGGCGTGGTGCGATAGTGCAGCAGCGTATGTTGCGCTAAATCCTCCAGACGGCTTATCGCCTGATGCGTGCCCAGATACCCGGGGCTGCAGACGGGGAAAACCTCGTCGGCGGCGGTAAAAACCAGTGGGCTGGCGCCGCTGGCGCGACCGGTACTTTGCAGCGCCACGTCGAAATGGCTATCAAAATCGGTCAGCGGCTGCGTGGTGGTCACGACGTTAATTTCGATTTCAGGATGGCGTTGATGAAACGTCGATAGCCGCGGCATCAGCCAATAAAAAGCTTCACAGAGCTGCGCCAATAAAACCACCTGATGCCGACCCGCAGGGCCCCGTAGCTGCTCGGCATGGTTGCCGATGCCGGTAAGTGCGCTGCTTACCACCTGCCACAGTTCCCGTCCTTCCTGCGTTAAATACACCGCGCGATTGCGACGGTTAAACAGCCTGGTCGCCAGGTTCTCTTCTAACAGGCGAATTTGTCTGCTGACCGCCGCCTGCGTCAGGTGCAATTCTTCCGCTGCCCGTGAAAAACTTTCCAGACGCGCAGCGGCCTCAAAAGGCAGCAGGCTGGCGAGCGGTGGCAGTGACTTACCCAGTCTATTCATAACTACAGATTATGCATTGGTGGCTGATAACTCGTTTGTAGCACAGTTACGAACCCATTAAAAATGGAGGCCTCCCTTTTTCGTACAGGCTGAGCTATGCACACTTCAGGTTATCAATTAGTTAGCGGGATCTTTTTTGCCGTCGTCGCCACCTTAAGCTGGGCGCTGAATTTCATCGCACCTTTGGTCACCGGCGCGTACAGCATTTTTGATCTGCTGGCGTTGCGTTTTGTGATTGCCGGCCTGTTGGGCCTGGCGCTGATGATTGCACACTGGCCAGCCGTGCTCGGTTTGTCCTGGCGATCGCGCATGACGGCATTGGCGTTGGGTAACATCGGCTACCTTGGCTACAGCGCCGCTATCGCCGGTGGCGTAACCTTCGGTGGCCCGGTGTTGACGCCGGCTTTTATCGGCACGGTACCGGTACTGCTGGCGTTGCTGGGAAATGCGAAAGCAAAAATAGTGCCCTGGCGGCGACTGTGGCTGCCGCTGGTGTTGCTCAGCGCAGGGCTATTATTGATCAACGTCAGCGGTGGCCTGGGTTCCTCTGCCGCCCCCTCGCTGAGGCTCGGGTTGATTTTCTCGGTGATCGCCGTGGGGTTATGGTTGGCATTCAGCCTGCTCAACCAGTTCTCACTGGATAAGGTAGCTACAAATGCGACCGCCGCTTGGACCGGTTTGATGATGCTCGGCAGTGCGCTGGGAACCTTGCTGATGTTGCCGTGGGGGTTACAACTTGGGCTTTTTGAACTGCCGAAACAGGGGTTTGGCTTCAGACAAGCTGGATCACTCTACGCCTGGGCACTGCTGATCGCGGTTTTTTCTTCGGTGGTGGGGGCCTGGGCGTGGAATCAGGCTTCCCGCAGCTTGCCGATGGTGCTGTCGGGGCAGTTAATCGCATTGGAATCGCTTTTCGCCACGTTGCTGGGATTGTTTATTCATCGACGCTTTCCCTCCTTGCCCGAAGCTGCCGGTTTGTTGGCGGTGTTAGCCGGTGCCACCGTCGCGGTGCATATTATTTTGACGATTAACGCCAGACAGGAAAGAAAGGCAAAGCAGGAAATAGGGTGCGGCGGATAAAAAAGAGGCCCGATCGTCGGGCCCCTTGAGCGTGAATCAGCTTTTACTGTGCAGGGGCGGGTACCGCGTCCTGTGCCGGTGCGCCTTCATCCGCCGGTGCGCCCAACAGGCCGAACATACCGATGAATTCCTGCAGCGACATTTTGTTGCCGTTCAGATCAACCTGGTTATCGGCGTAGTGGAAGCTGCTGCCGATCACGTCATCTTTCAGGGTGGTCAGTTTGAACATCTGGCCCATTGCCGCCAGCCCTTGCACCTGCTGTTGCGCCAGTTTCTGCGCTTCTTCCGCGCTGTAACCCTGCAACAATGCGGTTTGCGAAGTAGTTTCGGTGGCCATCGCCACTGGAATGCTCAGAGTGGCATCCAGTTTTTTCACCGAGCGGGCTAGCTGTTGATCCGGTGACTCGGCAGGAGACCCAGCTTGAGCCGGATCGGTCAGATCCAGATTCAGGGTAAAGGTACTTTCACCCTTGCTGTTTTTCCAGCTCAGCGGCGCGATGCTGATGGACGGATTGCCCTTCAACAACAGCGGCAGGTTTTGCAACAGAATGTCGGTGGTTTGCTGCTGGTATGCGACAGGATCCATCGTTTGCGCCTGTTGCAGCATGGTCATCGCCTGTTGGTTGTAACGGTCGGCGAACTCTTTCAGCGATTTGGCGTCCAGCTGGTCGATTTTCAGCGACAGTTTGCCGGAACCGAAGTCGCTGTTTTGGACCTTCAGCGAATCAATGGTGTAATCAAGCTGACCGTTCAGGTTGGTGCCTTTCTCACCGAATTGGCTTGCCAGCTTGAAGCCGTCCAGCAACAGGGTGTCTTTGCCGTCAACGGCGACCTTGATTTGCTTGAGCACCAAATCCTGTTTACCCAGGCTGAGATCGAACTGGCCGGCATGGGTCTGGCTTTTGAGCGAGGTACCCAGCAACTGGACCTGCTCGGTCTGACCGAACTGATTAGGGCCGCTGATCACGGCGCTGTCGTTACTGGCATCCAGGGTGATGGCTTTCATGTCGCGTGACACATCGGCATTGATGGTCGCCCCGCTAAACTTCAGCGCCGACTTGTCTTTTTGGTAATCCAGCGGGATCACGTCAATGGCGGACGAGGTGTCACCGCTGTAGGAAATGCGAGATTCAGCGGTAAACAGCGACTTGCCCTTGGTGATGTCAAACAGGCCTTTGGTCGCCGGGGTATTTTCCAGTTCGGTGTGCACCGATGCCATGCTTGGCAGCAGGTTGAATTTTTTCAATTGAGCAAACGGGAAGGGACCATGGTCGATGGTTTCCTGGAACGCCACTTCGTCACCCGGCTTCAGCGGAGCATCGTCGGTAGTGACGCTGCCGTCGGCGCGCAGCACATAGCGAATCTTACTGCTGAAAATGCCGCGCTGATAATTTTCATAACCCAGTTTAACGCCGGCTTTCGGCAGATAGGCTTTCAGCTGGCTGTTGGCGTTATCAACCACTTCACCCATCCGTTGTTCGATCAGTTTGCCGGTGTACCAGGAAGCCCCGGTCCATGCCGCGCCAAGAACCACAATGACGCTAACAGCGACTAACGATTTTTTCATAGTTCTGTTCATCCTTAATTAAGCCATCTGTCTCTCGCAGATGGATGGGCAAATTTGGGCCAACAAAAAAACGCCCGCAGGCGTTTAATTGTGAAGGTAAGCCACTCTTTCAGCAACTAATTTGCGGAAATTTACCGAGCGTTTACGCCAACAGATTATAAACACGCGCGATTCGACCGGTGCCACTGACGCTGACCGGCGATTCGAAAGCGCCGATAAAGCAGGATTCACCGGGCTTAAGCACCAGTTGCTGATCCTGTTTGCTCAGCAGCGCTTCACCTTCAACGCAGAAAACAATGGCCGCGCTATCTTGCGCCAACGCCTGTGGGGCGGTGGAAAGATCGTGCAACGAGAAGGCGAAATCCTCTACCGGGATCGGGAAGAACAGCTCGTCACCCCGTTTTTGCGGCTGGGTCAGCAGCCCCGAAGCCGGTTGCGGGCGGAACTGCAGGTTGGCCAACAGTTCCGGGATGTCGATGAATTTTGGCGTAAGACCGGCGCGCAGCACGTTGTCCGAGTTGGCCATCACTTCCAGCGCCACGCCTTTCAGGTAAGCATGTGGCGTTTCGGCATACAGGAACATCGCTTCGCCAGGTTGCAACTTCACCACGTTCAGCAGCAGCGGTGAGAACAGGCCGCTGTCATCCGGATAGAAACCGGCAATGAAGCGCACCGTGTCCCAGGTTTCACCCTGTTGGTTATTCAGCGCGGCTTTCAACACCCCCAGCGCCAGTGATTTCTGCTCGCCGCTCATCGCCAACAGGCTGGCAAACAGAGCCGACAGATGGCTGACATCCGGTTGTTGCAGAAACGCTGCGATATCATGGTGCGCACCGGCAATCGGCTGCAGCAGGGAAACAATGTCGGACAGTTCGCGGAAGCCATTCATCGCCAGGAAAGGCGTCAGGGCAAATACCAGCTCCGGCTTGTGATTGGGATCCTTGTAATTGCGCTCGGCCGCATCCAACGGAATGCCGGCCGCGTTTTCTTTGGCGAAGCCCGCTACGGCGGCGGATTTGCTTGGATGCACCTGAATCGACAACGGCTGATCGGCGCACAGCACTTTGAACAAGAACGGCAACTCGCCGAAACGACGCGCTACTTCGGCCCCCAGCTGCTTAGGCTGATCTTCATCAATAACATCGCGCAGCGAGCGCAAATTACCGTCGGTACCGGCCACGCGAGAGCTGCTCTTCGGGTGAGCCCCCATCCACAGTTCCGCCATCGGCAGCCCTTGTGGGTTGGCAATGCCATACAGCTGGGTTAACGCGTCGTGGCTGCCCCATGCATAGTTTTGCACTGCGTTGGTCATTTTTTGCATTTTGATAAACATCCTTTGCATTCGCCGCCAGGTGACGGTAATTGGCTGACTGTAAAACAAATAAATTTTGTGCGTCTTATCCTACACCCGAAAGAGGGTGAAAAAATGGTGCGCGATCAAACAAGTGGCGCAGTTGTCGGCGGTAAAGGTATTCGCGCCGGGCTGCAGCTCAGGGTGGGTAAAGTATAACGAGATAACGACCTCTGTCACCCTCCAGATATCGCTGATCATCGGCCCGAACGGTTTAAAAAACGCCATTTTCGTTTGCGGGCGAGTCGGCTGTGGCAATAACAAATTTTCATATGGCCTGAGCTCACATATAAATGTCATTTCTTGGCTTTATTTATACGTAATATTTCAAGCTGTGTTTTTTGACGCAAATTATTACCTGCTGAATATCTCTATCACCATAATGATTTGGTTTGAATTGCCAACCACACGAATGGCTTAAATTAACGGATGGCACCGCTATACAGTGCAGGCCAATAAAATGGTTCTCCGATTATTCCTAACGCCGAGGCGCTAATGAAAAAATTTTTGCTGGTTCTGCTGATGTGTACTTCCGGTGCCAATGCGGCCGTGGTGGTGACCCATGCTTACGGTTACGGTGTCCGCCCGGTTGTCGTTGCACCTCGTCCGGTGGTGGTGGTACCGCGCCCGGTGGTGATCGCACCGGCTCCGGTGGTGGTGACGTCAGCACCAGTGGTGACTACCGCGCCAGTAGCCCACCCGGTTGCCGCCGTGGTCGGAGCGGTAGGGGCGGGAGTCTACCGTCATAATGAACGCCAGGATGCCTATGACGAAATCAATCACCTGCAAGACCAAAGAATTAATGCTTATAATCAACATCACCCTTAATTCCCGCGTGAGAAATTAATAAAGAGAGCGCCAGCCGGCGCTTTTTCTATTGTTGGCACTCAGCGATGTCATGAAAAGGCCGGGGTGACCCGTCAGAAAATAATATCCGTACAATCACCCTGACAATGGAAGAAAAATGCTGTGAGGTAACTCTCTTAATGCGAATGGTTATTATGTCACTATACTGGATGGGTGTGTCGGCGGGCTCGCGCGCGCTGGCGTAATCGTACATTTTTAGGAATTGTACTAAGGAGATTGTGATGGCAGCCGTTCGTATTGAAAAAGACTCTATGGGACCCATCGAAGTGCCGGCCGATCGGTTATGGGGTGCACAAACGCAGCGTTCCCTGGAGCACTTCCGCATTTCTTCCGAAAAGATGCCGACCGCGTTGATTCATGCGCTGGCATTGACCAAACGCGCCGCTGCCAGCGTGAATATGGACCTGGGGCTGCTGCCTGCGGAGCGGGCCAACGCCATTATCAGCGCCGCCGATGAGGTGCTGGCTGACCAGCATACGAACGAGTTCCCGCTGTCGATCTGGCAAACCGGCTCCGGTACCCAGACCAACATGAACATGAATGAAGTGCTGGCCAACCGCGCCAGCGAGCTGTTGGGGGGCGTGCGTGGGGAAGAGCGGCGGATCCATCCGAACGACGATGTGAACAAGAGCCAAAGCTCCAATGACGTGTTCCCGACGGCGATGCACGTGGCGGCGGTGATCGCCGTGCGCGAACATCTGATCCCCGAGCTGAAAGTGCTGCATAAAACCCTGAGCGACAAAGCGGAAGCCTATCGCGATATCGTCAAAATTGGCCGCACCCATTTACAGGATGCCACGCCGCTGACCCTGGGGCAGGAGATTTCCGGCTGGGCGGCCATGCTGGCGCATAACCTGCAGCATATTGAAGCCAGCATTCCACATATTTGCGAACTGGCGCTGGGCGGTACCGCCGTGGGCACCGGATTGAATACTCATCCGGAATACGCGGTTCGCGTAGCCAAGGCGCTGGCCGATCTGACCCGGCAGCCGTTTGTCACCGCCCCTAACAAATTTGAAGCGCTGGCCACCTGCGACGCACTGGTGCATGGCCATGGCGCATTGAAAGGGCTGGCGGCTTCGCTGATGAAAATTGCCAATGACGTGCGCTGGCTCTCTTCCGGCCCACGTTGCGGCATTGGCGAGATCTCGATCCCGGAAAACGAGCCGGGCAGCTCCATTATGCCGGGCAAGGTCAACCCAACCCAGTGTGAAGCGATGACCATGCTGTGTGCTCAGGTGCTGGGCAATGATGTGGCCGTCAATATTGGCGGTGCCTCCGGTAACTTTGAGCTAAACGTGTTCCGGCCTATGGTGATCCACAACTATCTGCAGTCGATCCGCTTGCTGGCTGACGGCATGCAGGGCTTTAATGAGCATTGTGCTGTGGGCATTGAACCGAATCGCGATCGCATCAGCCAGTTGCTGAATGAGTCGCTGATGCTGGTTACCGCGCTGAACACGCATATCGGCTATGACAAAGCGGCCGAAATTGCCAAGAAAGCGCATAAGGAAGGCCTGACGCTGAAAGCCTCCGCGCTGAAGCTGGGCTACCTGACCGAAGAGCAGTTCGACCTGTGGGTACGTCCGGAAGACATGGTTGGCAGCATGAAGAAATAATTGATTGCTCGGCTTGTAAAGGGCTTACTGAGGTAAGCCTTTTTTATGGAGAAAATGCATGTCACGCACAGAGCGTCTACTCGATCTGATGCAGATCCTGCGACGGCATCGCTACCCGGTTGCCGGCCACGCGTTGGCGCAGGAAATGAATATCAGCATGCGCACGCTGTACCGCGATATCGCCACCTTGCAACAGCAGGGCGCCGAGATTGTTGGGGAGGCGGGAGTGGGGTATGTGCTGCGGCCGGGGTTTATGCTGCCGCCGATGATGTTCTCACAGCAGGAAATTGAAGCGCTGGTGTTGGGCATGCGCTGGGTAGGCCGCCGGGGCGACAGTCAGTTGGCCGCAGCGGCAAGTAATGCCCTGGTGAAAATTGCCGACGTGCTGCCGGCAGCATTACGCGACGAGCTAGAGGCCAGCACGTTGTTGATTGGCCCATTGGATCTGATCAAGGTAGCGGACGAAACCCTGGTGCTGGTCCGAGAAGTCATTCGCCAGGAACGCAAGCTCGAGGTGCATTACTGCGATAACGACGGCAATGAAAGCGAGCGTATCCTCTGGCCTTTTGCCCTCGGCTATTTTGAGCAGGCGAGGATGCTGGTGGCCTGGTGTGAACTGCGTCAGTCATTCCGCCATTTTCGTCTCGATCGTATCCGGCTGGCTACGCCGCTGGCGCAACGCTATCCACGTGGTCGCCGCCTGCTGATGAAAGAGTGGCATCAATCGCAGGGCATCCCTTCGCAGTAATCCCACACTGCTGCCAAAAACTGTCAGTAGGGGCGATTAGCCTTAAGGTCTCGGGAGCCAACCGGTTCCCTCACCCAAAGGTTAATGCGATGACAACTCCAAATATGACCCTTCTCTATGTCGATAACCCGGAACAAAGCGCCGTTTTCTACCGTCAGTTACTGGGGCAGGAGCCGGTGGAGCTTTCACCCACTTTTGCGCTGTTTGTATTGAGTAACGGCCTCAAGCTGGCGATGTGGTCGAAACATACCGTCCAACCGAATGCGACAGCGGCCGGCGGCGGTGGTGAGCTCGGTTTTCTTTGCGAATTGCCGCAGCAGGTGGATGCGCTTTATCAGCAGTGGCGCGACCGGGGGCTGAACATTATTCAGCCGCCGGTAACGCTGGACTTCGGCCATAGCTTCGTCGCCACCGATCCTGATGGCCACCGTCTGCGGGTTTACAGCCTCAGCGAGTAGGGGCGTCGGTATACAGGTGGAGCCGTTTGACCAGCAACCTCAACGGCTTGGCGTCCGGTTTGTATTTGTGTTTGACCGTCGCCGCGTCGTAATTGAGCAGTTCGCCAATCTTCGGCACCTGGGCGCCATTTTCCACCTGGCATAGCGCAATCAGCGGCAGCGGGCAGGGGTGCTGCACCTGTTTTTGCTGCGGCTGATACCAGACCCGGGCAATGGGTTGAACCTTCACGGGGCGCTTGATTTTCAGCGCCGCATGCTGGGGCAGGCGGCTGACATCATCGATCTCACGGCTGACCAGTTCTGCCCACTGTTCACGGTTATGCGGCGGTACGGCACGACCGGCTTTCAGGCTCTTTTCCAGCTGCGCCAGAATATCGTCGCGCTTTACGTTCTTGATAATGTGCTTGTTGGCCCAGCCGAAACGCACCGAGTCCGGATCCGTCAGAAGGGTCAGGCTGCGGTAGGCACTGAGCGTGATCAAACCATGCAGATGGGTATGGACGAAGTCAAAGCGTTGTTCCGGCGCCAGGCCGGAATCGACGGTAATAATCTGTTCCAGCTCGGCCTTCAGCCGGTTTATCAGACCAATTTGCGTCTGGATCTGCAGATATTCCGGCTGCTCTACCGCCAGGCAAATAACGCCGGGCAGGCGTACCGCCGCCTTGCTGCTGACGTTGTGTTTATTGTGATGGATAAACAACCGCTGATAATGCTCGAGCGCCAGGTCGCGTGCGGCCTGGCCGATATGCTGCTCGACGGCAATCTGTTCTACCGTCGCATGTTCTTTGCCTTTCTCGATTTCCGGCAGGCTGAACACCCGACCGGCCAGCAAACGCAACGGTAAAACCTGCTGGTGGAGGGCTGTCAGCGCCTGTTCCAGTTGGTTAAAACAACCATTCATCCTGCCAATTAAATCGTATTTATCCATCTGGCACCTCTCATTTTAGTTACAACATACATTAAGGGAACGACAAACGGAAGGGCAACATCGGCTAAGGTGAGGAATGAGACGCCGAGTGGTCCAGGCTAACCAGAGGGGTTAAGGCCCCCTGCACCCGTGGGTACAGGGGGAAGGTTAAACGCGCGCCGCTTCCGGCAGTTTTTTCAGGTAGTGCACGACCAGCAGGGCGAGTAGCAACATCACGCTGATAAATGCCACTACGCCATTCCAACCGAAGCTGTGCCAGAAAACGCCGCCGAGGGTCCCGGCGACGCTGGAGCCCACGTAATAGCAGAATAAATACAGCGAAGATGCCTGTCCTTTGGCGCGGCGTGCGCGACGTCCGATCCAACTGCTGGCAACCGAATGGGCGGCAAAGAAGCCGGCGGTGAACAGCATCATGCCGATAAAAATCACCGCGACCGGGGCCAGGGCGGTAATCAGGATGCCGATCAGCATAATCAGGGTCGAAGCCAATAGCACAGGCCCACGGCCGAAGCGGGACGTCATGGCACCGGCCTTTGGCGAACTGTATGAACCGGTCAGATAGACCACCGACAACAGGCCGACAATTGCCTGGCTGAGGTGATAAGGATCAGCCAGCAGGCGGTAGCCAATATAGTTGAACATGGTGACAAAGCTGCCCATCAGCAGAAAGCCTTCGGCAAACAGCAGCGGCAGGCCTTTATCGTGCCAGTGCAGACGGAAGTTGATCAGCAGGGTACGTGGGCGCAACGAACTGGCGCGAAAATGTTTTGAAGCGGGCAAAATACGCCAGAACATGCAGGCGGCGGCCAGAGCGAACAGCCCGATCACCGCCAGTGACACCCGCCAGGAGAAGAAGTCGGTCAGCACCCCGGTCACCAGTCGACCGCTCATGCCGCCGATGGAATTCCCGCTGATATACAGCCCCATGGAAAAAGCGACAAAGCTGGGGTGGATCTCTTCGCTCAGATAGGTCATGCCAACGGCCGCGACGCCGCTCAGAGAAAGCCCGATCAGCGCACGCATTAGCAGGATGCCTTGCCAACTGGTCATAAAGGCGCAAATCAGGGTACAGATTGCCGCCAGCAGCAGCGCCACAACCATCACCGGTTTTCGGCCGATAGCATCAGACAGCGGGCCGGTAAACATCAGGCCCAGGGCCAGCAACCCGGTAGATACCGACAGCGACAGGCTGCTTTCCGCCGGGGATATGCCAAAGTCTTGCGACAAAACGGGCAGAATCGGTTGTACGCAATACAGCAAGGCGAAGGTAGCCAGCCCGGCGGAAAATAACGCCAGGGTAACGCGCATAAACTGCGGCGTACCGCGCTCGATGTAGGGAAGTTTGCTAAGGGTGGAACGTCGGGTTTTTGGCGCAGCAGCCGCATCGTCGTTGGCGGCCAGCGTCGACGGCATACCGGCCGCAGAACGCACAGGGGTTGTCACAGTCTTTCCTTACACAGCTCTTGATGAATTAACAAAATGATAGGGAGAGGCCAGTTTTTTGTCTAATATATTAATAATTCAAATTAAGACTTTTAAAGTATGAATATCGAGTTGAGGCATCTGCGCTATTTTATCGCCGTGGCGGAAGAGTTGCATTTTGGTCGTGCAGCGGAACGGCTGCGCATTTCACAACCGCCGCTCAGCCAACAAATCCAGGCGCTGGAAGATATGGTCGGAGCGCGGTTATTGGCGCGCAACAACCGCAATGTCAGCCTGACGCAGGCGGGGGAGATGTTCCTGAAAGAAGCCTATCAGGTGCTCGATCAGGTCGGTCGTGCCGCGGAAAAAGCGGCGCGGCTGGAGCGTGGCGAACTGGGGGAGTTGACCATTGGCTTCACCTCTTCAGCCCCTTTCATCAGCGTAGTGTCGCGCAGCCTGCGGGCTTTCCGCCAGCAGCACCCGCAGGTGCACATCAAGATGCGAGAAGTGAACACCAAGCAGCAGATCGAACCCTTGCTCAATGGCGATCTCGATCTGGGCGTGATGCGTAACACGCGCTTGCCGGACGTGCTGAAACATCAGCTTCTGCTGTGCGAGCCCCTGGTGGCGGTGGTGCCGGAAGGGCATCCGCTGACCCACGTGGCTTCCGGGACCTTGCGTTTCCAACATTTGGCGGAAGAACCCTTTGTGTTTTTCTCGCGTGAGGTGGGGACCGCGTTGCATGACGAAATTTTGTCGCTGCTAGCCAAGGCGGGGATCACGCCCTATATCACCCAGGAAGTTGGTGAGGCGATGACCATTATTGGTCTGGTGTCTTCCGGACTGGGCATCTCTATTCTTCCGGCGTCTTTCGCCCGGGTCAAAATCGACGGCGTACAATATCTGCCGCTGGCGGAGCCGGAGGCGATGACTGAAGTTTGGTTGGTGCACCATCGTCAACGGCCGTTGACGGCGGCGGCAAAATCCTTGATGGCGTTACTGTTGCCCTGAGGGGCCACTGGGTAAATAAAACACAATCCGTAGCGAAAGCAGGGTGAATTTGTGCAGCAAATCACATAACGAATCAAATAGTTGACGCTGTATTCCAAAAGCCCCACCATAGCCGATAGTCTTTATTTAGAAGCGCGAAAAATAGTAGGAGCAGGTTTGTGATTGCTGTTGGGCAGCCTGGGCATATTGATCAAATCAAGCAAACAAATGCAGGGGCAGTTTATCGGTTAATCGATCAACTGGGCCCAATTTCGCGTATTGAACTGTCAAAACGGGCACAGCTGGCGCCCGCCAGCATCACCAAAATCGTGCGGGAGCTGTTGGAAGCCCATCTGGTTAAAGAAACCGAATATCAGGAAGTGGGCAGCCGAGGCCGCCCGGCGGTGGGCCTGGTGCTGGACACCGAAGCCTGGCATTACCTTTCTGCCCGTATCAGCCGTGGCACCATTACGCTGGCGCTGCGAGATATCAGCAGCAAGCTGGTAGTAGAAGAGCTGCTCCCCCTGGCCGCCGAACATCCCGACCCCCTGCTGAAACGCATTCTCGCGGAAGTCGATCAGTTCTTTATCCGCCACCAAAGCAAACTGGAGCGGTTAACGGCCATTGCCATTACCCTGCCGGGGATGGTGGATGCGATTTCCGGCGTGGTGCATCGCATGCCGTTTTACGACGTGGAAGATATGCCTTTGGGGCCGGCGTTGGAAACGCGCACCGGCCTGCCGGTTTATCTGCAGCACGACATCAGCGCCTGGACCATGGCCGAAGCCTTATACGGCGCTTCACGCGGCAGTCAAAACGTCATTCAGGTAGTGATCGACCATAACGTTGGCGCCGGCGTCATCACCGGGGGGCGGGTGCTGCATGCCGGTAGCCGCAGCGTGGTAGAAATTGGCCATACTCAGGTCGATCCCTACGGCAAACGCTGTTACTGCGGCAACCACGGTTGTCTGGAAACCGTGGCCAGTATCGAAAATATGTTGGAAATCGCCCGCACGCGCCTCGGGACCTCGATGAGTTCCAGCCTGCACGGCATGCCGCTGACGGTCGAATCGCTTTGTGACGCAGCGCTGGCGGGCGACCAACTGGCCAAAGATATTATCCTTGGCGTGGGCCACAGCGTAGGCCGTATCCTGGCTATCATGGTCAACTTGTTCAACCCGGAAAAAATCCTGGTCGGTTCCCCCCTAAATCGCGCGGCGGAAATTCTGCACCCGGCCATTGCCTCCTGCATTCGCCAGCAATCGCTGCCGGCGTATAGCGAACATATGCAGGTGGAGTCCACCCAGTTCTTCAATAAGGGCACCATGCCCGGCGCGGCTTTGGTGAAAGAGGCGCTATACAACGGTTCATTGCTGGTTCAGTTGTTGCAAGGCTAGGTTGCGCCATCCGCGGTACTCAAGCGCCGCCATGGGGACCCGCCTTTCACCAATCAGGAATACTTATCGTTTAACGACAAAATGTTGCGCTACCTCAAGCCCGTGCCTGTCGGCATCCTCTAGACTTTTCCCCGTTCTACTCTTTCGCCGTAAACCCGGCGATATTTTGGTTAACGGTGTATCTCGGGGCAATTAAGTCATGTTAACGCGTTTATTTGTTACAGGAACGGATACCGATGTCGGTAAAACCGTGGTTTCTCGCGCTTTGTTGCAGGCCTTTGCCGCACAGGGCCGCTCTGTGGCCGGCTACAAGCCGGTTGCCGCACGCTGTCAGGAAACCAGCGAAGGCCTTCGCAATAAAGACGCTTTGGTGCTGCAGGCCTCTTCAACTCTGCCGCTGTCATATCAGGAAATTAATCCCATCACCTGTCTGGAAGAAGTGTTTCACGCGCAACCGACCGACGATATCAACTATGGTGTGATGAGCAGCGGACTGCAGCATTTGTCGGCCAAGGCCGATACCGTGGTGGTCGAGGGCAGTGGCGGCTGGCGCGTGCTGATGAACGACATGCGGCCTTATGCGGAATGGGTGGTGCAGGAGCAACTGCCGGTAATTTTAGTGGTGGGCATTAAATTGGGCTGTGTCAGCCATGCGTTATTAACGGCCCAGTCGATCATTAATGACGGCTTACCTTTGCTGGGTTGGGTGGCAAACCGTATCAATCCGGGGCTGGCGCACTATGCCGAAACCATCGACGCGTTGCAGCAGCGCATTCCTGCGCCGTTGCTGGGTGAAATTCCTTATCTGCCGCGTGCCGAGCAGCGAGAATTGGCGCATTACCTGGATATCTCACCGCTGCTGAACCGCTAGGCATTGTGATAGACCGATACCGAGCGCAAACCGCGCGAAACGGTAGTGGCGATCACGCAGGCCAGCAAAATCCCCGGCAGCAGGGTGTATTCACCGGTCATTTCGAACACCATCAACGCAGCCATGATTGGCGCGTGGGTGGTTGCGGCCAGCAGCGTGGCCATACCGGTCAGAGCCATTAGCAGCGGCACCGCGCTGCCCAGTTCCGGCCAGGTGGCGCACAGTTGCCCAACCACCGAACCCAGTGCGGCTCCGACAAACAGCGTCGGCGTGAATACGCCGCCGGGTGCGCCGGAACCGCTGCTGGCGAGCACCGCCAACAGCTTGCAGATCAGAATGGCGCCAACCAGCAATACGCCGGGCGGCGCACTGAGCAGTGACTGCACCACGCTGTAGCCATTGCCCCACACCTCAGGAAACAGCAGCGAAAGCAACCCCACGATCAACCCGCCGAGCGCCAATTGCAAAGGGGGCTTCAGGCGTAGCGAACGGAATGCATGGCCGGTGGCATTCATCGCCCATAAAAATAGCGGACCGCAAATGCCGGCCAATACACCCACTAGCGCCATCAGCAGATATTGCACCGGCCAGGGCGCGGGCAGGGGCTCAACCAGATACAGCGGCGCCTGACCACCGTTAAGCAAATTGGTCACCAGCAGCGCGCAAACGGCGGCAATCACCACCGGGCCCAGCGAGGCCAGCATCAGCGTGCCAAACAGGATTTCCGCAATAAACAGGCTGCCCGCCAACGGGGCGTGGTAGGCGCTGGCCATCCCGGCAGCCGCGGCGCAGGCGACCCACAGTTTCCATTCTTTCTCGTGGGTGAAGCGTTGAGCAAACACGGACCCCACCAGCGCGGCCAGCAGGATCATCGCACCTTCGCGCCCGATGGCGCTGCCGCTGGAGACCACCAGCAGCGAAGCCAGACATTTCACCAGGCTGGCACTGACGTCCAGCCGCCCGTCGCCGGTTTCGATCGCTTCCATATAATCGGTTGGCGCTATCTGTCGTTGATGCTGATAGCGTTGGTAAACCCACAGCAGCGTGCCTGCCGCCAGGCCGCCTAACGCCGGGGTCAGCGCTCTGCGCCAGGCCGGTAACGCGGAGGCGGCTGCAACAAGGCTGCCGCTTTCATGGTCGAGCAACAGCCATTCCAGGCCCAGCATCGCACGGTGAAACAGCCAAACCACCAACGCAGCGGCGATACCAAGAAAGATGGCAATAAACAGGCGGCGCAGCAGGGCGCGATAGTGGTGCAGGTGGACCCATCGTTTCATGCGTCAGTAAAATCAGGAGAAAAATGAAAGGTTCAGCTGAGTATTGTGCTTGGCGTGTCAGCCGAAGGCCAGTGAATCTTTGCAGAATTGGCGGAGGCTTCATGGTTTGGCGGGGCGGCAGGGATAGATCTTGGTTTTTTGTGACGATGTCACTTGAAGTTCAAATGGTGCGTTTTTCGCCAGCAAAAACAGCTAAGTAGACAGAGGTTACGGCAGCGACTCATCGGGCTGATATAATGGGATGAAAATGAGAATTCAAGGTTTGTAACCACGCTATGACAAATAACGAAGCGCCAGCGCCACTCCCTCATCGCCCGTTGATCCTGATTGCCTGCATGCTGGCGATGTTTATGTCAGCCATTGAGGCGACGATTGTCGCCACGGCGATGCCCACAATTATCGGCGATCTGGGCGGGTTTTCTCTGCTGGGCTGGGTGTTTGCGGTGTATTTGTTGGCCCAGGCCATTACCATTCCGATTTATGGCCGGCTGGCGGATTTTCTGGGGCGCAAGCGAGTATTTTTCTTTGGCGCAACGCTATTTTTGCTGGGATCGGTACTGTGCGGCTTCTCACCAAATATGTACTGGCTGATAGGTTTTCGGCTGCTACAGGGCCTGGGGGCCGGGGCGATTATGCCGATAGCCACCACCATCATCGGCGACGTTTACAGCGCCACCGAACGGCCGAAGGTGATGGGCTATCTGTCCAGCGTCTGGGGTGTTTCGGCGATCGTTGGCCCACTGCTGGGCGCATTTATCGTCCAGCATCTGCCTTGGGCCTTGGTGTTCTGGGTTAATTTACCCATTGGCCTGTTGGCGATGTTTTTCCTTGGCCGCTATTTGCCTTCCCACCAGCAGCTACGCAAGCATGCGTTGGATCTGGCGGGCACGGCCTGGCTGACGCTGTTTGTTTCGGCGCTGTTGTTGTCGCTGCTGCAGGCCGAAAACCTTGGGTGGTGGGTGCTGCCGCTGTTGGGATTGGCGGCCGTTGCGTTGATACTGTTGGTTCGTCAGGAGCGACGTGCGCCTGAGCCATTGTTCCCGTTGGCGCTGTGGCAAAGCCGGGTGATTGTGGCGGGCAATATTGGCGGTCTGGTGATTGGTGCGGCGATGATGGGGATCAGCGCTTTCCTGCCAACCTTTATTCAGGGCGTGATGGGCGGGACACCGCTGGAAGCCGGTACCACGCTGGCGCTGATGTCGATTGGCTGGCCGCTGGCCAGCACCTTCAGCGGGCGGCTGATGCTGATGACCTCTTATCGCACGACGGCGCTGCTTGGCGCGCTGCTATTGGTGGCCGGGGGGCTTATCTTATTGCTGATGCAACCGAGCGGCGGTTTGCTATGGGGCAGAGTGGCAGCCTTTATGATCGGCGCCGGTATGGGGTTGTGCAACACCACGTTTCTGGTTTCGGTGCAGAACGCTGCGCACCACAGCATCCGTGGTATCGCCACTGCTTGCACGGTGTTTACCCGAATGATGGGCTCGGCGATCGGCACCGCCATTTTGGGTGCGACGCTGAACATTAACCTTCAGGTTCGCTTGCCGCAAACGGCCGATCCGGTACAGCAACTGATGGAGCCGGCTACGCGGGGCGCCATGGCGCCGGAGATGCTTGCAGACATGACGCAGCAGGTTGCCGCCTCACTGCATTGGGTATTTTTGGTCTCCGCCATCATCTCACTGTTGGCACTGGCGGCCGCGATGTTGATCCCCGCGCGGCATCGGCCGCAGGGAGAAGGAGAAGAGGCGGAACAGGCATAAAAGGAAAGGGCGCGGATAGCGCCCTGAATCAGAATTACTGTGCGTTTTTGGTGTCTTGACTGGTGCCGGTCTGGGCCGCGTCACCGCTGTCGTCGCCGTTGCTCAGGCGGGTATACACAATCTTTTGGGTGTCGTTCTCGCAGTGGCCCACCACCAGCCCGCCGGCCTGTTGGGCCTGATCGTTAGGCACGATATCCAGCTTGAAGCCGGATTCCGGCACGCCGTTGTTGATAATTTTCTGCGAAATATCCGCCTTCACGCTCTCGCACGAGGCCAGGGCGGCCAGGGGGGCTGCGGCTATCAGCAGTGCACCCAAGATAAGCGCTTTTTTCATCAATTCGTCCTTTTTGAGAATGGGCTTCCTTTGTCAGGATAGCAGCAACGACGCCAGAGGGTAATCGCCGGCGCTTGCTGCGACCAGATTAAGGATTAATCTGACGACCGGTCTGGCGATCGAGACACTTACGGGTATTAGGCTCCCAGTAAGCGTTAACGTTCAGGCTGTCGTTGCAGCGGTCTTCGTTATCAATCGCCTTGTCTACCTTGTCGAACTCCTTCTCTACGCGGGTGTTAACCTTATGGCGCAGGGACTTGGTGTCGTTAAATTGCTCTTTGCTCTGGCGGGCCGCTTCGGTGCCCATGGCGCCGCTGTTGCTGCCGTCGACGGTCACGCAGGTGCTGCCCTGTGTGCAGGTGGCAGCCAGCGCCGGTGCCTGCCAGGCGCCGATCAGCATCAGCATGGCGACCGGTAGCATCCCGCGCAGCAGTCGTTGGGTCGAAAGTGTCTTCATCGTTTCATCCTTATGAGTTAGTGTGGCCTGAAAACGGCAACACTGGCTTTACCGCGCCCGCAGGCGTGTTGATAAATATACCACCGCGCCATTAGACTGCACCAGTTAAGCACTGCATCGTTTACTTTACAGAGAGAAAGCCTTTTCCATGTTAAAGACCACCCTGTTATTTTTCGCCACGGCGCTCGCCGAGATCGTCGGCTGTTTCTTGCCCTACCTGTGGCTGAAGAAGAGCGCCAGCGCCTGGCTTTTGCTGCCGGCGGCGGCCAGCCTGATGCTGTTTGTTTGGTTATTGACGCTGCATCCGGCGGCAAGTGGACGCGTATATGCGGCATATGGCGGGGTCTACGTTGCGACTGCACTGCTGTGGCTGCGAGTGGTTGACGGGGTGAAACTGTCGGCATTGGACTGGCTGGGCGCCGGGGTGGCATTGACCGGCATGCTGATTATTGTTGCCGGCTGGCGAGCGGCCTGACAAGCGGCGGCAGGGGCTGGCCCTGCCGCATAAAATCAGGCTTCGCGGTGGATATTCAATCCGGCAAAGGATTGGCTGACCGGCATGATCTCCAGTGAGTTGATGTTAACGTGGGCCGGCAGGGTCGCCACCCAGAACACCGACTCGGCAATGTCTTCCGGCGTTAACGCATTGGCGCCGTCGTAGACCTTATCCACCTTGCCGTCGTCACCTTTGAAACGCACGTTAGAAAATTCTGTTCCGCCCACCAGGCCTGGCTCAATGTCGGTTACGCGGATGCGCGTGCCGTGCAAGTCGGCGCGCAGACCGAGGCTGAACTGCTTGACGAAGGCCTTGGTCGCCCCGTAGACGTTGCCGCCGGCATAGGGCCAGTTGGCCGCCACGGAGCCGATATTGATCACATGGCCGACGTTGCGTTCAACCATTGCCGGCAGCAGGGCACGGGTCATGTTCACCAGGCCTTTGGCATTGGTGTCGATCATGGTTTCCCAATCATCGGCGTTGGCCTTGTGCGCAGGCTCCAAACCCAACGCCAGCCCGGCATTATTCACCAGCACGTCAATCTGGCGCAGTTCCGCAGGCAGTTCATCAATCACCTGCTGAATTGCCGCACGGTTTCGCACGTCCAGACGGACGATGTGCAGCGCCTCGCCCAATTCGTCTTTCAACTCTTCCAGACGTTCAATACGGCGGCCGGAGGCGATCACCTGATGGCCTTCGCGGATAAAACGTCGTGTGATGGACTCACCAAACCCTGAGGTGGCGCCCGTGACAAAAATGATCATGCTACTGTTCCTCAACTGTTTTTAACCACATGCTAATAGCATTAGCATAATCCCGGTTTAAGTGGCAGTGGTTATCGGCGTCCACATAAAAAAACCGCCATCGCTGCTGCCAGACGGGCGGTTTTTTGGTCAGAGGGTTATGCAAGCCGGGCTGAAAGTGCCCGTTCTGCAATGCAGCTACAGCTGAGGCGGTACGTGGTACACCACGCAGTCATATTTGGTATTTTCCCGCCGGCCGACCACTACGCCGCCCAGAGATTCGGCGATGCGTCGGCTGGGGACATTTTGTTCTGCCACCGGATAGACAAAGTGGCGTGGCCGGTAGCGCTCGCTGGCCCACACCGCCATGGCATGAACGATTTCGCGGCCGTAGCCGTTACCGTGCAGGCTCTCTTTTACCCAGATACCCAGCTCCGGGGTAATGTTGTGCAAGTCATGCAGGCCACCCATGCCGACAAACTCTTTGCTGTCGCGCAGGCGGGCGACGAAAATCAGCTCCTCACCTTCGCGGATCAGCGGCAGCCAGGTTTGCCAAACGTTGGCGAAGGCCTCCGGCGACTCTTCAGGCTCAAAATTCATAAAGCGCGTCAGTGTAGGGGTAATCGCCTGGTAAACATCGTCGGCATCTGCTGCGGTAAAGGGGGCAATCAACAACCGGTCGGTGTTCACGCGGCACTGAGAAAGGTCACTGTGGATCATTATTATTACCTCGCTTTTCAGGCCAAAACGGCAAAAAATCCGCACCGGTGAAACGGGGCGGATCATCGATATTACGTTGATTGGCGGCAGATGCGACTTATTTCTGCAATCGCTGAGGCGAGAGCGGCAAGGGTTCGGCCGCCGGTTTTCGTTGACGGACTTCACTGCCGGCATTGGGATCCAGTGTAAAACTGTCAATCACCGCCAGCAGCGCGATAACGCCGATGACCACAAACGCCAGTTGGAAATCGACCAATGGAATGCGCGCTGTGGACTGCGGCATCAGCATTTCCGCCAGGCGCAGTGCCAACGCGCCGATGGCGATACCCAGCCCGCTGCCCATTTGCTGCGATACATTAAACAACGTATTGGCGCCGTTCATTTGCGGCTGCGGCACTTCGGAAAATGCTAACGTGTTGAGCGCGGTGAATTGCATGGAACGCGTCAGTCCACTTACGAACAGCAGCCCCAGAATCAGCCAGGTCGGCGTCTGCGGCGTCAGCAACGCGCAGGCGAAAATGGTGGCGGCATTCAGCAAACCATTCACCACCAGCGTAGTACGGAAGCGAAAACGGTACAGCACCGCCGAGGTAAAGGGCTTCATCACCAGATTGCCGGCGAACACCGCCAGCACCAACAGCCCGGCATCGAAGGCGTTAAGGCCAAACCCAATCTGGAACAGCAGTGGCAGCAGGAAGGGCACGGCGCCGATGGCGATGCGGAACAGCGTTCCACCCCAAATAGTGACGGCGTAACTTTTTATCCGCATCGCCCACAGATTGATTAAAGGGTGTGCCGTCCGCCTGGCATGGCGAACCGCCAGCGCACCCAGTGCCAGGCTGCCAAGAATGCACAGTGCGGGCACCAGCCAGGACAGCTGCGGGTGATTAATCAGATCCAAACCGAACATCAGGCCGAAGCAGGCAATGCCGGTGAGCACGAAGCCGAGAGCGTCAAAGGGAACGCCTTTCTGCGGCGCTTCCTGAGGGATCAGTCGCCAGGCCAGCCACAGCGCGGCGATGCCCAGAGGCACGTTCAGAATGAAAATCCAGTGCCACGAGGCATAAGTAGTAATAAATCCCCCGACCGGTGGCCCGAGGATCGGGGCCACCAGCCCCGGCCAGGTAATGGTGGCGATGGCTTTGATCAAATCGGGTTTGGCGGTATTGCGCAGCACCACCAGCCGCCCGACCGGCACCATCAACGCTCCGCCGAAGCCCTGTAAAATTCGGGCGGCAGTAAACGTCGGCAGGTTAACGCTGGCGGCACAGAGTACCGATGCCAGGGTAAAAATCAGCACTGCCGCCGCGAAGATATTGCGCGCGCCAAAGCGGTTGGCAATCCAGCCGCTGGCAGGAATAAAGACCGTCAGCGTCAGAATATAGGCCGAAATACCAATGTTCATGTCCACCGGTCGCACGCCGAAAGCTGCCGCCATCTGCGGCATCGCGGTGACGATCACTGTCCCGTCGAGGTTTTCCATAAAAAAGGCGCCGGCCACCAGCAGTGGCAGCGCACTGGCGCGTGAGAAGAAACTCATGGCAAAGCACGCCGGGCAAAGCGCGGACAGGATGCGGACATGACAGAAACCCCGTTTCAAAAATGTTAACGCCGGAAGAGTTTTTGAGGATAACGCATTGCGCTGAGGTTAAAAAGAGGTTGAGCGAGTGATAATTAGCGGGCGCAGCGCTTGCGCCCGCAGAGGGAAATCAGAACTTCACCGAACCTTGCAGATACAGGGTTCGTGGCTGACCGATGTATAGCCCCTTGTTGTTATCGTCGTAAGCGCGGGTGAAATATTCGTGGTTAAACAGGTTTTTAACCCCCAGGCCCAGATTCAGTCCGGCCATTTCCGGTCCAAAATCATAGGCGGCGCGCAGGCCCCACAGCATATAGCCAGGAATGCGACCGGTACTGCCGTCGGCGCTTTCCGCCACGGTATTGGCATTGTCGGCGAACTGGCTGGACTGGAATTCACTGTTGAGGTTAAACGTCCAACTGCCCGGCGTGTAATCCAGTCCCAGCGTACCTTTATGCTTCGGCGAGAACGGCACCTGGTTGCCTTTGTAGGCGCCTTCCTCACGGATGGTGGCGTCGACATAGGCATAGCTGGCGTAAACCGTCACGTCGTCCAGCTTGGGTGTCAACTGCGACAGATCGTAACGCAGGTTGCCTTCCAGCCCGGCGTGTCGCGTTTTGCCACGTGCGGTAACGCTGTCGGTGACCTGGTTTGAGTCATATTGATTATTGAAGTTGATCAGGAACAGGCCAATCTCACCTTGCAGCGCATCGCCTTCGTAACGGGTTCCCAGTTCCCAGGTTCGCGCTTTTTCCGGTTCGATATTGCCGCTGTCGACCGCTTTACCCATCTGGCTGTATTGCACCGTGCCGAACGAGCCTTCGGTATTGGCGTACAGGTTCCAGTATTCGTTCAGATGGTACATGACATTCAGCGCCGGCAGTGGGGCGTTGTAGCTGACGTCGAGGCGATTATTCTTGATGTAATTATTCTGATAGGAAGAGATATGCTCATAGCGCATGCCCGGCGTGATGGTCCAGTCGCCGATATCTATGCGGTCGTCAATGTAAAAGGCGTGGGCGTCGGTGCCGGACTGAGTATCGCGATCGTAAGGGCTGCTGGTTGAAGGCAATACGCCGCTGCTGGCCTTGCTGTAGTAACGTAACTCATGGGTCGATTCGCTGACGTAGCGGTAACCTACGCCGACTTCATGTGCCGACTGGCCCCAGCGGAAGCTTTGGCTGTAGCGTGGCTCCACGCCGCGGACCCAATACTCGCGCGGCGAAAGCGTCAGGTTCTTGCCCTGATCGAGGTAGCCGCTGCGCAGGGTATAGGTGTAGAAACTCTGCACGTCGAATTTGTGCTGCTGATCCGGCTGATATTGATAGCCAAAGTTGGCCAACTGGCGACGGCCCCAGAATTTGTCATAAGGACGCGTGGACTGGAATGGATTGGCGTTGTAATCCGCCCGGCTTAATCCCCCCGGCATATCGGCCTGGCCTTCGTAATATTGCAATAAGCTATTAAAGGTGTGCACTTCGTTTGGCGCATAGCGGCTTTTCAACATCACGTCGTCGATTTTGGTCGAGCTGTGTTCGCGCCAGTCGCTGCCGCGGGTGCCGGAATAAAGCAACGCGCTGCCAAAGCCGTTGTCGGCGGTGCCACCGATCATCAGGTTGCCGGTGCCTTTAGGGTGATCCTGCCGGGAGGTCGGGCTAAGCTGACCCTGCATGCCGGCTTCCATACCGAAGGTTTTCGGGATGGCCCTGGTGACAAAGTTCACTACGCCGCCGACGCTTTGCGGCCCATAACGTACGGCACCGCCGCCGCGGACCACGTCTACCGCATCCATATTGCCGAGGGATACCGGTGCCAGCGACAGCTGCGGCTGACCGTAAGGGGCGAAGGGCACCGGAATGCCGTCCATCAGCACCGTCGAACGGCTGGCCAGCCGTGGGTTTAAACCACGAATGCCAAAATTGAGTGCCATATCGTGGCTGCCGGTGCCGTTATTTTCCGGGGCAACCACGCCCGGCACGCGGTTCAGCGCTTCTCGCAAGGTGGTGGCACCGGTTTTGGCAAACTCCTCTCGGCGCACCACGTCGCGCGCGCCGGCGTGCTCGAACACGTCAATCTGGCGGCCTTCTGCCAGCCAGTCGCCGACCACGGTGATGTCTTGTTCTTGCTGCACTGTCGGCTGTTTGACCAGCGTAAAGCCATTAGCCCCCAACGCCTTGACCTGCAAGCCGCTGCCCGCCAGCAGTGCGTTCAGTCCCTGATTAACGTCGTAGTTGCCTTTCAGCCCTGGTGAACGCTTGCCGGCGGTCAAACTTCCGTCAACGGACAGTGCAATGCCGGCATGGGCGGCAAAGGCATTTAACGCGCCATCCAGATCGCCTGCGGGGATCTGATAAGCGGTAGCGGTGACCGGTGTTGTCTGCTCTGCCATCAAGGGTGAAGCGAATGCCAGACCCACGGCGACCGCCAGCGGTTGAAGCGGTTTTCCCCAAAAATTGTTCATACCTTCTCCTGATTATTCTATTTTTTGCTGCAGTGTTTTAACTGGAGTCGGATGAAAACGGAAAAGGGACAATCAAGAATGCGATTTTTTATCATTTTCATTTAAATAAATCAGGCGGGGACCACTTTTAACCAATAACGGGTAAAACTTTGCAGCCGGATCGGTAGAGTTTGGCTGAGCAGCAAGAGTGCGCGATCGGGCTCCCGCAGTGGGAAGCTGCCGCTAACGCGCAACCCGGCGATGGCCGGATCGCATTCCAAACGGCCGTGACGGTAACGCGCCAGTTCGGCAAGCACCTGATCCAGCCGCCATTGGCTGACGCTCAGCACGCCGCGGGTCCAGCTGCCGCCGTTGCCGGCTGCCTGTCGTTGGCCGAATGCCACGTCGCTGAAGCTGATTTGTTCTCCGGCGTTAATCCGCCGTTTTTCCTGAGGGAACTGAGCCAGTTGGGCTTCCACGGCATGTTCAAGCACCGTCAGTTGCGTTTGACCGTCGTTTTCTCGCACCAGAAAATGGGTGCCGAGCGCGCGCATGGCACCTTGTCGGCTTTCGACCCAAAATGGCCGGGCGTCGCGACCGGTAATCAAACTGATTTCTCCGCTGTGCAGCAGGATCAGCCGTTTTTCGGCGCTGTAGCGAACATCGACTGCGCTGGCGGTATTGAGGACCAACTGGCTGCCGTCGCTGAGGACGATGGGTTTTATTTCACCGGTGGCGGTGCGGTAGTCGGCGCGCAGCTCGCGGCCCAACGGGGACTGATAGCCCAACCAACTGCCGCCGACGCCCAGCAACAGCAACAGACTTTTCAGCAGGGTGCGGCGATCCAGCGTCGACTGACGGCCGGCCTGATCGAGCGTGCGGTAGCTGAATTTGCCCGGTACGCCCTGCAGCTGGCTTTGCAGCGCTTCAACGCGTTGCCAGGCCCAGCGGTGATCATCGTTTTGTTGATGCCAGGCCTGCCACTGTTGTTGCTGGCGCTCGGTGACGTTTTCATCGCACAGCAGGGCAAACCATTGGGCGGCCATTTTCAGCGCCTGGCGCTGTTCGGGGGTAAGGGTGTGACTCATTACGGGTATTCGGTTTCCAGACTGAACAACAGGCAGTGCTCGGCGGCTTTGGCCATGTATTTTTTTACCGAGCTGATCGAGACGCCGAGGCGCAGTGCGATCTCGGCATAACCCAGCCCTTCGAGCTGCGACAGCAAAAAGGCCTGTTTGATCTTCGGCCCCAGCCCGTCGAGCATGCTGTCGATGTGTTGCAGACTTTCAAGCAGGCTGTGACGCTGTTCGGGTGAGGGGGCCAGCGCCTCTGGCATCAGCGCCAGCATATCCAGATAAGCGCGTTCCAGCGTTTTACGGCGGAAGAAATCGACCATCACCCGTTTGGCGAGGGTGACCAGAAAATCTTTGGGTTCGCGGATAGTGGCGGCGGAGTCGTTCTTCATGACACGCATGAACGTGTCCTGCGCCAGATCGTCGGCATCAAAAGCGCAACCGAGTCGACGTTGCAGCCAGCCCCGCAGCCAACCGTGGTGGGTTGCGTAGAGGCGTGTAAGCGCATCGGAGGAAGTAGGGGCTGTGGCTGACATGGGTTCCGCGCTGCCGGTCAAAAAAGATGCGCGGATGATAATTGAGAATGGTTATCGTTTCAAGTTTGGCGCCGTCCCTGGCCAGACGATCTTTCAACTTTCACTCAAGCGCCGTCCCGTCGCGGCGTCGAACAGGTGGATCGCCTCGCGGTTGGGAGCCAGCCACAGCGGCTGGCCGTTCTGTGCGTTGACCCGTCCGCTGAACTGCACGTGCAGCCGATAACCGCCCCAGGTGAGATGCAGCAGGCTGACGTCGCCGGTGATCTCCATCAGCCGCAGTTGGGCGGCAGGTTGCTCGCTGTGATCGACCAGATGAAAATCGTGCGGACGAAGCCCAAGGATCACTTTGTTGCCTGTCGCCACATGTCGCCATTTTGTGGGCAATGGTAACCAGAGTTCACCGCAGGCGACGCCAGGCCGATCGTCGCGTAGCGTGACGACGCCCTCCAACAGGTTCATCGGCGGGGAACCGATAAAACGCGCCACAAAGGTATCGGCGGGGGCGTCGTAGATCTCCAGCGGTTTGCCTTGCTGCACGATATTGCCGTCTTTCATCACCACGATTTGATCGGCCAGCGTCATGGCTTCAATCTGATCGTGGGTGACATACACCGTGGTGGTTTTGAACTGCTGATGCAGGGCTTTGATCTCGGCACGCAGCTCCATGCGCAGTTGGGCGTCGAGATTGGACAGCGGTTCGTCGAATAAAAACACCTTGGGGTTACGCACCATGGCACGGCCCATCGCCACCCGCTGGCGCTGGCCGCCGGAAAGTTCTTTGGGGTAGCGCTGCAGCAGCGGGTCGATCCCCAGAATGCGCGCCGCTTGTTGTACCTTGGTTTGCTGCTCGCTTTTGCTTACCTTCATTACCTGCATGTGAAAAGCCATGTTTTCCGCCACCGTCAGGTGCGGATAGAGCGCATAGCTCTGGAACACCATGGCGATGTCGCGGTCGGCAGGATCCAAATCGTTGATCTTCTTTTTATCCAGCAGGATTGTGCCTTCCGTCAGGCTGTCCAGCCCGGCCAGCAGGCGCAACAGCGTGGACTTACCGCAGCCTGAAGGGCCGACCAACACGGTAAAGCTGCCGTCGGGGATCTTCAGATCCAGCGGGTTCAACACCCGCTGTTTGCCGTAGTATTTAGCCACTTTTACCAGTTCTACACTTGCCATCAGACCATTTCTCCGGCGCAGGTTTTCAGGGTATTCCAGTCCAGATACTGGCGCGGCGAGCTGCTGATGGCGTGGCTGGCGGCGCGAATGCCCCAGCGCAGCGCCACTGCTGACGAGTGGCCATGCAGGCAGGCGGTCAGGAAACCGGCGTTAAAGCTGTCCCCGGCGCCAATGGTGTCGACCACCTTGATCGGATGTGCCGCCGCCTGCAATAACCGTTCGCCGCACCACATGCGCGCACCGTCCGGGCCACATTTCACCACGCAGGCGGCGTCGGCAGGCTGTTGGCGATTCAGGGTGCGAGCGGCGGTGTACAGATCTTCGCTGCCCGCCATGCCGCAGGTTTCTACTTCATTGAGCAGCAAAATATCGCAGAACGGCAGCCAGTCGGCGATTTGCGTGCGTAACGAATCGCTCCAGCCCTGTGGGGGCCAGCCGGTATCAACCGCAATGCGATAGCCGCGCTGGCGCAGGGTCTTCAGCAACGCCGGGTAATCGGCTAACAAGGTGGTGCACAGGAAGGTGCCGCACATCAAAACGGTGTCACCGCTGCCGGCCAACACCGGGATCTGATGCAGCACATCGTCCTGGCTGAGGCGGGTAATATGCCCCTGATTGCTAAAAAACGTGCGTTCATTGTCGGGGTGGGTGACGCCGAAAGTCAGCGAAGTTTCGCAGCTGTAGGTCGGCCAATACGGCGAACTGTCCGGAAACAGCTGCGCCAGCCAGGGGCTGAAATAGTCATTGCCCAGGTTGGCCACCAGCCGGTAAGGGGTTTCCAGCGCCGCCAGCGCCAGTGCGCAGTTGCCTGCTGAGCCGCCGGGGCGCAGCTCGCTGTGATCGAGCATTGCTTCGGTCCCTTGCTGTGGCCATTGCTGCAAGGTGCTCATGATCACGTCGACGTTGATATTGCCCACCACGTAAAGCGTGGGTTTGGTGTTGTTCTTCATAATGTCTCTTTTCCCTGAATAAATTAGCCCTTGCTGCCGCCGCTGGTTAAGCCGCTAACCAGGGTTTTTTGCAGCCAGAGGGCAATGAACAGCGGTGGAATGGCGGCCAGAATGCCGACGGCGGCAATCAGCCCGTCATCGGTGGCCCGCCCGGCGGTGAAACCGGCAATGGTCACCGGTAACGTCTGCGCCTGAATATTGCTGGTAAACAGCAGCGCGTAGAAAAATTCGTCCCAGGCCAGCAACCAGCCGAACAGCGCCGAGGCCCCCAATGCCGGTTTGGCCAGCGGCAGGGTAATGCGCACCAGCACTTGCCACTGGCGCAGCCCGTCCAGCCGGGCCGCCTGCTCGATGTCGATCGGCAGGGCATCAAAGTGGTTTTTCAGCATCCAGGTGAGAAACGGCAGGATCAGCGAGCAGTAGACCAGCACCAGACCGATATGGGTGTTCAACAGCGCCAACTGCTGCAGGATAAAGTACAGCGGCAGCACGAAAGCCACCGGCGGCACCATGTAGATCGCCAGGCTGGCGAACAGCCAACCGTCGCGGCCGGGATAGCGGGAAAAGCTGAACGCCGCGGGAATGGCCAGCAGTAACGAAATCAGCGTCGCGCCACAGGCTACCAGCAGGCTGTTGAACAACGCGTGCAGAAACAACGCACCGGGTTGGCCGGGTTGCAACGACAGCAGGCTGGCGTAACGCGAAAAATCCCAGTGACGCGGCAGCCATTCCAGCGGCACGCGGGTCAGATCGGCCGAAGAGCTGACGCTCATCAGAAACAGCCATAGCATGGGTGCGAGAATCGACACCGCCAGCAGCAGCGCGGCGCCGTAGCGCAAGAGCAGGCGGATCTTAGGCTTCATCGGCGAGGCTCCTTCTGCGCTGGCGGAACAGCATCAGCATGTACAGCGCAATCAGCACGCCGCACAGCAAGGTCATCAGCACGGCGTAGGCGGCACCGCTACCGGCGCGCAGATAGCTGAACGATTCCTGGTAGACAAAGAAACTCAGGGTTTTGGTACTGTCCATCGGCCCGCCGCGCGTCATCACGTAAATGATGTCGAACACTTTGAACGCGTCAATGGTACGCAGCACCAACGCCACGGCCAGCGGCGCCAGAATGGCTGGCAGGGTGATGGCGCGGAACCGTCGCCAGGCAGAAGCACCGTCCAGCCGCGCCGCCTCGTACAAATCATCCGGGATGGTTTGTAACGCCGCCAGCGTCAGCAGGGTGATCAGCGGATAGTTCTTCCAAATGTCCGCCAGCATTACCGCGTTGAGTGCCGAAGCCGGGTCTCCCAGCCAACTGCGATAGTGGTCGATCACGCCGAGCTGAGTCAGCAGCGCGTTGATACTGCCGTAATCCGGGTTGAAATTCAGTCGCCACATCGTGGCGTTGACGATGGTCGGCAACGCCCACGGCAAAATCACCAACACCCGCAGCAGATTGCGACCGTGGAATTTTTGATTCAGCAACAGCGCCACCAGCACGCCAATCACCCCTTCGAAGGCAACCGAAACCAGGGTGAAATACAGCGTACGCCCTAGCGCGGCCTGAAAGTCCGGGTCGGACAGGGCATAAAAAAAGTTATCCGCACCGACCCAGGCCGGGGCAACGCCGTCGCCGACCAGCGCCGCATCGGTAAAACTCAGCCACAGGGTGCGGCACAGCGGCCAGGCGGTGAGCAGCAGCATCATCAGCAGCATGGGTGCCAGCAGCACCCATGCCTGACGACGCTCACGTTGGGGCAAAGTGAGCATCGTCATCGCTTAACGTAACCGTGCAGCGCTTTGGGTCGCGGCATCCAGCCCGGCCTGCGGCGTGACTTTGCCCTGCAGGATTTGCTGCAGGTCCTGCTGCAATCCGTTGGACAGCCGTGAGTAATCCGCGGTTTCGGGGCGTGAAAGCATCACGTTCAACGACTGTTTGGCGGCAGCGATCAGCGGTTCCTGGCCTTTCTGCACCGCGGGATCCTCATAGGAGGATTTCCAGATCGGCAGGCTAAGCTTGGCGTACTTGTCCTGCACCGGCTGCGAGGTCATGTAACTGATGTACTGCCAGGCCTGATCGGGGTGGGCGCTGGCCTTGGCAATGCCGAGGCCCATGGAGCCATTCACCGCAGAAACCTGACCGGCCTCGGAGCCCGGCGCTGGCACGATACCGACGTCGCCGGCCACCTTGCTTTGCTTGGGATCGTTGGCCATGTTGTACATATAGGTCCAGTTCAGTGCGAAGGCTGCATCCCCGTTGGAGAAGGCTTTGCGCACGTCCTCCTCCAGATATTCGCGAGAATTCGGGTTGGTCAGCCCCTTGTCCAGTGACGCTTTCATGTAGCTGGCGGCCTGCAGCGAACCTGGGCTGGAGAAGGTAATTTTACCCTGCTGGATGAACTGGCCTTTAAAGGCCGACACCAGCGTGGTGTAGTCGCAAATCAACGCTTCGGCCTGTGACCAGCTCCACACCAGCGGGTATTTGACCACGTTTTTCTGCTTCAGAATTTCCGCCTGCTGAGCCAGTTCCTGCCAGGTTTTCGGCGGGGCGGCAATCCCGGCCTTGGCCAGCATGGCCTTGTTGTAATACAGGTATTTGGTGTCGAGGATCCACGGCATGCCCCAGCGCTTGTCTTTGTAGGTGACGGTGGTCATGGCGCCGGCAAAGATTTTGGCGCTGTCGTCGGCGCTGATGCGCGCGGTGACGTCTTGCAGCAGGCCGAACTTGGTGAACTCCGCCGGCCAGATGGCGTCGAACAGCACCACATCGTAGCCGTTGCTGCCTGCACCGCGCGCCGCGACGATTTTATCGTGCAGCGCCTCGTAAGGGACAAATTCCAGATTAACGGTGATATCCGGGTGTTGTTTGCTGAAGTCCGCGGTCATGGCGCGGATATCGTTTTCACTGTAGGCCGCCTGGGTCATAAACAACGCGCTAATTTGCGTGGGAGCGGCATAGGCGGATGAGAGACTGAGCGCCAGGGCAGACAAAGTACAGGCTGCCGTAGCGGCAAGGGTATGGCTTTTCATTGTGCGTTCTCCGGTGTTAAAAAGATTTTTAAATCAATTTGATTGCTTTATTGGAGGGCACCATACTGCAAAGACGATTTCCCTTTCTGCATAGGCAGTTATGACGACGTCCGGCACTAACCTTGAACATGCTCGCGCACACAACCGGCGCGTAGTGATAGAGGCTATCCGTCTGCACGGAGAACTGACCCGTGCCGAAATTGCCCGGCTGACCTCACTGACGCCGCAAACCGTTTCAAACATCGCAACCGAGCTGGAACAAGCCGGCATTCTCTCCTCGCACCTGCCGCGTCGTGCCGGCGGGCGAGGTCAGCCGGCCACGCCGTTGACCCTTAACCCAGACAGTGCGTATTCCATCGGCATTCATCTGGATCACCAGTCCCTGCTGATGATCGTGGTTGATCTGTCAGGCAGCGTACGTTTCCACCGGCTGATTATGGTGCAAAAGCCGCAACCTGCTGCGACCTTGAAACTGATTTGTGATGTACTGCAAGAAATGCGCCAGCAGCCGGATCTGGCCTGGGGAAAAATGCTGGGGATCGGCGTGGTGATGCCGGGGCCGTTTGGCGTGGAAGGGATTTCGTCGGTGGGGCCAACCACGCTCAACGGTTGGGAAAATATCGATGTGGTGGCTGAACTTAACGCGCAAAGCGGCCTGCCGGTGACGCTGGAGAACGATGCCACCGTCGCCGCCATCGGCGAGCGTCTGCACGGCGTAGCCAGACAGCTGAATTCGTTTATTTATTTGTATCTCGGTACCGGGCTTGGCGCGGGGATTTTCACCGATGGCCGAATTTATACCGGCCATGCGCACAATGCTGGTGAAGTTGGCCACATGATTGTGCAACCGGGCGGGCGCACCTGCTACTGCGGTAACCAGGGCTGCCTGGAGCGTTATGTCTCGCTGCAGGCGGCCTACGAGAGCTGTGGGCTGGATCCGATGAGTGCCAGGCCGCAAGACTTGCTGGCGTTGCCGCAGGCGCAGATTGACGCCTGGCTGGATTCGGCGGTGCCTGCGTTACGGCAGGCGATCAACATCGTTGAATGCATGTTCGACGCTGAAGCCGTGATTATCGGCGGCCTGATGCCGGAAAGCCTCGTGGCGCAACTGATTAAACGGTTGGCGCCGCTGCATCGCTCGGTGCGCAGCAAATACCTCGATGGCCTGCGGGTGCGGTTGGGCACCACCGGTGCGGATACCGCCGCATTGGGGGCGGCGGCACTGCCGTTGTTTGATGAATTCAACCCCCGTTATGAAGTGTTATTGAAGTCATAAAATCCCTCCTTCGATTTATATTCTTGCCCAATAATGGTGCAGGCTAATCATTAATCCAATATAAGCAAACGGTTGCTATTTTCAGGGCAACCGTTTGCTTATATTCTGCTTATTTTTTTTGGCTCGGAATATTGTTCGATGAATTTTATCTTTCTGTTTTTAAAGATAAATGCCCAATAAAAAACCGACTGGCACGCGGCTTGCTATTCTTAAATCAACATCTGCGATCGATAAAAAGACCTCCAGCGCTCTCCAGGCTGAATTGACTCAGCCGGATGCTGTGCGCTGGTCGGTAGAGAAGGAAAGCAAAATGAACGTGCCATTCACCACGGCGATCCGTGGCAATTTTTTCGACATCGCGGCCTGCGTGGATCATCCGCAGCAATTAGGTCAACAACTGCGACATATTGCTGACGGGTTAATGCTGCTCAATGAAGGCGCGATTGTCTGGTTCGGCAGCTGGCAGCAGGGCGAGTCGCTGTTGCCGCCGGGGTTTGAGGTAGACCACTACCCGGACAAGCTGATCGTGCCGGGCTTTATCGACACCCATATTCACTACCCGCAAACCGAAATGATCGGCGCCTATGGCGAGCAACTGCTGACGTGGCTGAAAAACTATACCTTCCCGACTGAAAGCCAATTCTGCTGCGAACAGCACTCAGACAAAATGTCGGCATTCTTTCTGCAGCAGCTGTTAAGCAACGGCACCACTACGGCGCTGGTGTTTGGCACCGTGCATCCTCAGTCGGTCGAAGCGCTGTTCCGCCAGGCGGCGGCGCTGAATATGCGCTTGATTGCCGGTAAGGTGATGATGGATCGCCATGCGCCGGAAGCCTTGCTGGAAAGCCCGGAACAGAGCTACCGGCAAACGCGTGCGCTGATTGAACGCTGGCACGGCAAACGGCGGCTGAGTTACGCCATTACGCCGCGCTTTGCGCCCACCAGCACCCCGGCGCTGCTTGAGCAGGTGCAGCGTCTGCGCCAGGAATTTCCGGACGCCTACCTGCACACCCATCTGAGCGAAAATCTTGATGAAGTGGCCTGGGTGAAAGAGTTATTCCCCGACAGCCGCAGCTACCTGGACGTCTACCACCAGTACGGGCTGACCGGAGAGAAAAGCGTGTTTGCCCACTGTTTGCATCTGGAAGAACAGGAGTGGGATTGCCTGTGCCAAACCCGCTCGGCGATCGCCTTTTGCCCAACCTCCAATCTGTTTCTGGGCAGCGGTTTGTTCAACCTGCAAAAGGCCTGGCAGAAGCAGGTCCGGCTGGGCATCGGTACCGACGTGGGGGCCGGAACCACCTTTAACATGCTGGAAACGCTGGGTGAGGCTTACAAGGTCGCTCAGCTGCAGCGCTATCAGCTTTCCGCCTGTGAAGCCTTCTACCACGCGACGCTGGGCGGAGCTCGAGCCCTGTCGCTCGACGACAAAATCGGCAACTTCGACGTGGGCAAAGAGGCGGATTTTGTGGTGCTGGATCCGGCCGTGTCACCGCTGCAAAAGTTGCGGCATGAAAACAGCCGCGAACTGGCGGAGCAGCTGTTTGTGCTGATGACGCTGGGTGACGATCGCAATGTTTATCGTACTTACGTCGACGGCAAAGTGGTGTACCGGCCGGCCAAGTGCCAGGAGGCGGCATGATCCAGTTTCTGCTTAATCAAACCCTGAAAAGTGAAACCGCGCTCGATCCCAACACCACGGTGCTGAACTACCTGCGGCGTGACCTTGGCCGCTGCGGCACCAAAGAGGGCTGTGCGTCCGGTGATTGCGGCGCTTGCACCGTGGTGTTGGCCGAGCCGGAAGGCGATCGGTTGCGTTATCGCAGCGTTAATGCCTGTCTGACCTTCGTCAGCGCGTTGCACGGCAAACAGTTGATCACCGTAGAGGATCTGAAACAGCAGGGGGAATTGCACGGCGTGCAGCAGGCTATGGTCGACTGCCACGGCTCACAGTGCGGTTTTTGTACACCGGGTTTCGTGATGTCGATGTTCTGCCTGCAGAAAAACACAACGTCCTATCAACGCGAACAGGCGCAGCAGGCACTGGCCGGCAACCTGTGCCGCTGTACCGGCTATCGCCCGATTTTGGCGGCGGCGCAGCAGGCGTGCGATAACCCTAAGCCAGACAGCTTCGACCACCACCAGCCACAAACGTTGCAACGGCTGCAGGCCATCCGTGCCGCAACGCCGCTAGAGGCTGAGGGCAAGCGCTGTTTGCTGCCGCAGAGCCTCGATGAGCTGGCGCAGCTCTATCAACAGCACCCGCAGGCCAAACTGCTGGCCGGCGGGACCGATCTGGCGCTCGAAATCACCCAGCGGCATCAGGATATCCCGCTGATCATCGCTATTGGCCAAATTGAGGCGCTCAGACAGGTAAGCTGGCAGGGCGATCGTCTGGTGATTGGCGCCGGCGCGGCGTTGAGCGATTTGTATCCCATATTGGCCAACTATCATCCGGCCTTTGGTGAACTGCTGGCGCGTTTTGCTTCCCAGCAGATCCGCAATCAGGGCACGCTGGGAGGCAATATTGCCAATGCCTCGCCGATTGGCGACGGTGCACCCTTGTTATTGGCGCTGGACGCGCTGCTGATCCTGCGCTGTGGTGCTACCCAGCGTGAACTGCCGTTGAACGACTTCTTCCTTGGCTACCGCCAAACCGCACTGCAACCGGGGGAATTTATTGAAAGTATCGTACTGCCTGCCAGCGCACCGGCGGACTTTCGTGCCTGGAAAGTTTCCAAACGTCTGGAAGACGATATTTCGGCGGTATGCTGCGCTTTCAATTTGACCTTTGAGCAGGGCGTTATCCGCAGTGCCCGCGTGGCGTTCGGCGGCATGGCCGCTACCCCGAAACGCGCCGTACTCTGCGAGCAGCAACTGGTGGGGCAGCCCTGGCGGCGAGAAACCCTTGAGCAAGCGGCACGGGCGTTGGCGCATGACTTTACGCCGTTGAGCGATTTCCGCGCCAGCAGCGCTTACCGTTTGCTGGTGGCGCAAAACCTGCTGCGACGCTACTTCATTGCGCTGACAGCGCCGCAACTGGCGATTGAGGTGACCGCTCATGAGTAATCGCAAAGGTACCGAACCCACTCAGGAACACCTGGCCGAACGTTTTCGCCAGTCGTTAACCAGCGGCGTAGGCCGCAGCCGTAAGCACGAGAGCGCCGACAAGCACGTCAGCGGGGAGGCGCAATACATAGACGACAGGCTTGAGTTTCCAAACCAATTGCATCTGGCGGCCAGGCTGAGCGAACGGGCGCATGCGCAGATCGAAAAGCTGGACCTGTCGGCCTGTTCCGACTTTCCCGGCGTGGTGCGGGTGATCACCTGGCAGGACGTACCGGGCGAACTGGATATTGCCCCTTTAACGCATGGCGATCCGCTGCTGGCTAAAGATAAGGTGGAATACGTCGGACAGGTCATTGCGGTCGTGGCGGCGGAAGATCCGGAGATTGCCTGGCGTGCCGCTCAGGCGATTAAAGTGACCTATCAGGATTTACCGGCACGGTTGGACGTCACTCAATCTTTACGGGAAGGTTTTTTGGTGCAGGAGGCGCATCGTCATCAACGGGGTGACGCCGACCGCGCGTTAGCGCAGGCGAAACACCGCATTCAGGGGGAACTGCATGTCGGCGGTCAGGAACACTTTTATCTGGAAACCCAGATTGCCTCGGTGATGCCGGCCGAAGACGGCGGCATGCTGGTGTATTCCTCGACCCAGAACCCGACCGAGATCCAAAAGTTGGTGGCCTCGGTGCTCAACCTGCCAATGCACAGAGTGACAATCGATACGCGGCGCATGGGCGGTGGCTTTGGCGGTAAGGAAACTCAGGCTGCCGGTCCTGCGTGTTTGTGCGCCGTGGTGGCGCATCTCACCGGAAGACCGGCCAAAATGCGCCTCAACCGCCGCGATGACATGTTGATCACCGGCAAGCGCCACCCGTTTTATATTCAATATGACGTAGGTTTCGACGACAGCGGGCTGCTGCACGGGGTGAAAATCAGCCTGGCGGGCAACTGCGGCTATTCGCTGGACCTTTCGGGCTCTATCGTCGATCGCGCCATGTTTCACGCCGATAACGCCTATTTTCTGGAAGATGTGCTGATTACCGGCCACCGCTGTAAAACGCACACCGCTTCCAATACCGCTTACCGGGGCTTTGGCGGGCCGCAGGGCATGATGGCGATTGAGCAGGTCATGGATCATATTGCACGCTACCTGGCGCTCGATCCGCTGGCGGTGCGAAAAACCAACTATTACGGCAAGGATCAACGCAACGTCACGCATTACCACCAGCCGGTGGAACAGAACCTGCTGCAGGAAATCACCGCAGAGCTGGAGCACAGTGCCGATTATCAGGCACGCCGTAAGGCTGTCCGTCAGTTCAACGCGCAAAATTCGATCCTGAAAAAAGGGCTGGCGCTGACGCCGGTGAAGTTTGGCATTTCCTTCACCGCCGGCTTCCTTAACCAGGCCGGTGCGTTGGTGCTGGTGTACACCGACGGCAGCATTCAACTTAACCACGGCGGCACCGAAATGGGCCAGGGGCTAAACACCAAAGTGGCGCAGATTGTCGCCGAAGTGTTCCAGGTGGACATCGAACGTATTCAAATCACCGCTACCGATACCGGCAAGGTGCCGAATACCTCGCCGACGGCGGCGTCATCCGGCACGGATCTCAACGGCAAGGCGGCGGAGAATGCCGCGCTGATCATTAAACAGCGGCTGATCGAGATGCTGAGCAAACAGCATCAGGTGAGTGCGGAGCAGATTATTTTCAAAAACGGTCAGGTCAAAGTGGCCGAGCGTTATTTCAGCTTTGAACAGGTGGTCGAACAGGCCTATTTCAATCAGGTTTCGCTCGCCAGCACCGGCTATTACCGCACGCCGAAAATTTTTTACGATCGCGACCAGGCTCGCGGTCATCCGTTCTATTACTTCGCCTACGGTGCGGCCTGCGCGGAGGTGGTGATCGACACCCTGACCGGCGAGTACAAACTGCTGCGCGCCGACATCCTGCACGACGTGGGCGACTCGTTGAACCCGGCAATCGACATCGGCCAGGTCGAGGGGGGCTTTGTGCAGGGCATGGGCTGGCTGACCAGCGAAGAGCTGGTGTGGGACGAACAAGGGAAGTTGCTGACTAACGGGCCTGCCAGCTACAAAATCCCGGCTATCGGCGATGTGCCTGCCGATCTGCGCGTCAGGCTGCTGGAAAACCGCAAAAATCCGGAGGATACGGTATTTCACTCCAAGGCGGTGGGCGAGCCGCCGTTTATGCTGGGCATTTCGGTCTGGTGCGCAATCAAAGACGCGGTCGCCAGCCTGGCGGATTATCAGCGGCAACCGGCCATCGACGCACCGGCCACGCCGGAACGGGTGCTGTGGGGCGTGCAGCAGATGTTACATGGTGACGTTGTCACAGATAGGGTGCAGGAGAACGGCGATGGACGAGTGGATTGAGGTACTGGCCGAGCTGCGGCGACGCGGTGAGCCTTGCGTACTGGTGACGCTGGTCGATGAACGGGGCTCTACGCCACGCAATCGCGGTAGCAAAATGCTGGTAACCGCCGAACGTGCGGTGAATACCATCGGCGGCGGCCATCTGGAGTTTCGGGCATTGGCGATTGCCCGTGAAATGCTGCAACAGGCCGCGCCGCAGTTACGGCTGGAACGTTTTCCGCTGGCGGCGCGACTGGGCCAGTGCTGCGGCGGTACCACCAGCGTGCTGTTCGAGCCGATGATCTCGCCGCGCCCGCAAATCGCTCTGTTTGGTGCCGGCCACGTTGGGCGCGCACTGGTGAATATCCTCGCCACGCTGCCGTGCCGGGTGCGTTGGGTGGACGGCCGTGCTGTGGAATTTCCGCTGGTTATTCCCGCCGGGGTACAGCAAGAAATCTGCGATGAGCCGCTGGAGATCGTCGACGCCATGCCGCCGGGCAGTTTCTTCATCGTCATGACCCACGATCATGCGCTGGACCTGGCGCTGGCGGAGCGAATTTTACGTCGCGGCGACGCAGGGTACTTTGGCCTGATCGGATCGCTGACCAAACGCAAACGCTTCGAATACAAGCTCGGCCAACGCGGTATTAGCGAAACGGCAATCGCCGCCATGCGCTGTCCCCTGGGCCTGCCAGACGTGAAGGGCAAACTGCCGGCGGAGATCGCTGTGGCGGTGGCCGGAGAGATTATTGCCTGCTATGGGCAAGGTTTACGCTGAAAAGGTTTTCATTAAACCGAAGGCCAAAAAGCCTGATGCTTAGGCCAACTCAACATTCTAATCACTTGTTTTTGCTCAAACTGCCAACTGCGCCTAAGCTAGGATGTGGCCTGGGAACTGGGGTTCCCGCGCAATTTATTCTGTGAACATGGAGGAGTTTCGATTTGATGCGTTTATCTACATTGGTGTTGGCGATCGGCATGGCGCTGAGCTCGCAGGCACAGGCAGCAGAAACTAACCCGCACGCCGACCATAGCGCGTTGCCGAGTGGTCAGGCGAAGGAGGCTAACGTGACCGGTGAAGCCAACCAGCACGACAATAAAAAGAACCAGAACCCGTTCTTCTACCAAAGTCGCCTGCCGTTCCAGGCGCCGCCGTTCAATTTGATTAAAGAAAGCGATTACGCTCCGGCGATTGATGCCGGCATCAAGCAAAAGCTGGAGGAAGTGGAGAAGATTGCCAACAACCCGGCCAAGCCTGATTTTAACAATACCTTCGTGGCGCTGGAACAGTCTGGGGCGTTGCTGTCACGTGTGATGAACGTGTTTGGTGCCATGACGTCGGCCAATACCAGCGACGCGTTGCAAAAGCTGGACGAGGAAAGTTCACCCAAGCTGGCGGCGCTGGACGACGCCATCATGCTCAACAGCAAACTGTTCGCGCGCATCAAGGCAATATATCAGCAGCGCGATGCGCTGAAGCTGGATGCGGAATCACGTCGCCTGGTGGAAGTGACTTACAAAAACTTCGAGCTGGCGGGGGCCAATCTGTCCGATGCCGATAAAACCAAGCTGAAGGCGCTGAACCAGGAAGCGGCGACGCTGAGCACCCAGTTCTCCAACAAGCTGTTGGCGGCGACCAAAGACGGTGCGCTGGCTATCGCCGACAAAGGCAAACTGGACGGGCTGTCTGAAAGCGAACTGGCCGCTGCCGCTCAGGCCGCCGGTGAGCGTAAACTCGACAAGCAATGGTTGCTGGTATTGCAAAACACCACCCAGCAGCCGGATTTGCAAAGCCTGAAAAATCGAGACACCCGCAAGGTGCTGTTTGACGCTTCGTGGAACCGGGCAGAAAAGGGTGACGGCAACGACACTCGCCAGACGATTGCCCGCCTGGCCAAAGTCCGTGCCGAACAGGCCAAACTCTTGGGCTTCCCGAACTATGCGGCCTGGAAGCTGCAAAACCAGATGGCCAAAACGCCGGATGCGGCGCTGAGCTTTATGCGTAATATCGTCCCGGCAGCCACTGCGCGTGCCGAACGCGAAGCCAAAGACATTCAGGCGGTGATCGACCAGCAGAAAGGCGATTTCAAGGTTGCCGCCTGGGATTGGCAGTTCTATGCCGAACAGGTGCGCAAGGCGAAGTACGATCTGGATGAATCGCAGATCAAACCTTACTTCGAATTGGATAACGTGCTGAACAACGGCGTGTTCTATGCCGCCAACCTGCTGTACGGCATCAACTTCAAAGAACGTAAGGATATCCCGGTTTACCAGTCGGATGTACGCGTGTATGAGGTGTTCGATAAAGACGGCAAATCGATGGCGCTGTTCTATACCGACTTCTTTAAACGCGACAACAAGGGCGGCGGCGCCTGGATGAGCAACTTCGTCGAACAGTCGAAGTTGAAAGGCACCAAACCGGTGATTTACAACGTCGCCAACTTCACCAAACCGGCAGCAGGCCAGCCGGCGCTGCTGTCTTACGACGACGTGATCACCATGTTCCACGAGTTTGGTCATGCGTTGCACGGTATGTTTGCCGATCAGGAATACCCAAGCCTTTCCGGTACCAATACCGCTCGTGATTTTGTCGAATTCCCATCGCAGTTCAACGAGCACTGGGCCAGCGATCCTAAAGTCTTTGCGCATTACGCCAAACACTACAAAACCGGTGAAGCCATGCCGCAGGAACTGGTCGATAAAATCAAAAAAGCCGACAAGTTCAACAAGGGCTACGACATGACCGAGCTGCTGTCTGCGGCACTGTTGGACATGCACTGGCATATGCTGAGCGCCGATCAGCCGCAGCAGGACGTGGATAAATTCGAAGCCGAATCGCTGATGAAGGACAAGATCGATCTCAGCTATGTGCCGCCCCGCTATCGCTCAAGCTACTTCAAACATATCTGGGGTAACGGCTATGCCGCCGGTTATTACGCCTATCTGTGGACTGAAATGCTGGCGGATGATGCCTTCCAGTGGTTCAGCGAGCACGGCGGCCTGACGGCAGAGAACGGCCAGCGTTTCCGCGACATGGTTCTTTCGCGTGGTAACAGTCAGGATCTGGAGAAGTTGTACGTCGAGTGGCGCGGTAAAGAACCGAGCATCGAGCCGATGTTGATCAACCGCGGTCTTAAAGACGAATAACAGTTCGCGGCATAACCCGAAACTCCCAGAAGGGCGCAAGTTTCTTGCGTCCTTTTTTTCGTGGGGACATAGCCGAAACGATGGTTTATCATGCGCCGGATATTTTTGGCCCGTGAGCAATGAAGATAAATATTCCTCTAAAACGGTTTGTCGCTCTCGCTACGCCTTTACTGCTCTGCGCCTGTGGCACGCTTTCGCGCATGCCGACGGATGCCTCGGCGCTGGACAGTCAGCGTCTGGCGTGCAGCGGAGATCTGAAGGCTGAAGTCGACAGCCTGGCGCAGCCCATGATCGAAGAACGTCAAACGCCCGGATTGGTGGTGGGGATCCTGACGGCAGATGGGCAAGCGAAGACCTTTGGCTATGGCGTAACGGATACGCGTTATCGCTACCCGGTGAACGGTAAGACTTTGTTTGCCGTAGGCTCGGTCAGCAAGGGCTTTATTGCAGAAGTGACGGTGGTGCTGGTCAACAAAGGGATACTGCATTGGAATGATACGCTGGCGACGCTGCTGCCTGCCGGAACACCGCTCAGTGCCGACGCGAAGAAGATCACTTTGCTGCAGCTGGTAACTCACACCTCGGGCTTGCCGCGCCAGATGATGACGCCGGACATGCTGGGCGCTTTTGTCCGCTATTTATTCACCGGTGATAATTTTTATCACTCGCTCGATACCCCCGAATTTCTCGATTATCTGGCGACGTTTAACGCGCCAGGTACCGAAGAACCTCGCTATTCCAACCTAGGCTACGCACTGTTGGATTACATCTTGCAACGGCGAACCGGCAAAACGGTCGACACTCTGACCACCGAAAATATCCTCCAGCCCTTGGGGCTGACCCACACCAGCTATGCTGCGCAGAATTTGCCTGGCTATGCTCAACGTGCCATTGGCCATGCCGGCGATCAGCCGAAATTTATTCGGCGTGGGCAGCCGGTGCCTGACTGGCAGTTTTCTTCCTATATGATGGGGGCGGCTGGGCTCTATACCGATGCCGACGATCTGCTGCGCTATGCGCGAGCGCATTTTGAACCTACGGGGTCGGCGGCGCTGGATCAGGCGCTGAAGGATTCATTGACGGTACATTTTGCTCGCAGTAAAGAGGCGGCAGCCATCGCCTGGGTTGCGGATGACATAGGCGCACAGCAGATTACCTATCAGGTAGGATTTATCGGCGGCTATTCCAGCTATATCGGCCTGGACTTGCGCCACAGGACGGCGGTGGTGGTACTGCAAAACAGCTTCAACTGGAGCAACAATATCGGTCATCGCTTGCTGCAACGCATGGGCGAGGCGGCGGACAGGCATTGCACCTTCCAATAAGTTGGACTCCGAGAACGGAGCAACGGTTAACTACCTTGGCCAGCCACCGCCATCGCGCCGGCAATAAGGGCACATGATATGACAGAGCAGCTATTGCGGTTGCAGGAAAGCAATAAGCCGCTGCGCCGGTAGCGGTAATTCGGCCAACTGACGCACCACAATCGACAGCTGGCGTGTTGCCCAGGCATCGTCAAGCGCGATAATCCTGACTGGCATGCCCGGCGATTGCCGGGCAATCTCCTCCGGTACCACGGCGATACCGGCTCCACGCGATACCATCCGACATACCACTTCAAAGCTTCCTGCCCGGGCGCGTAAACGCATTGGGCAGCCGCTGCGTACGGCGTGTTGCGCCAAATGTTTTTGCAGCGCGCTGTCGTCGCTCAAGCCAATAAAGTCATATGCCAGCGTTTCGCTAAAACTGACGCTGGCGCGGCCGGCTAACGGATGATCGACCGGTAGCGCCAGCACCAGGCGATCCTGGCGGAAGGGATAGTTTTCCAGCCCGCGCAGGTCGGCGTGGTTGGCGACAATGCCGATATCCGCCGTCTGATCGAGGATCGACTGGCAGATCGCCGTGCTGGGCAATTCTTCCAACGCAATGTCCGTCTGTGGGTTAAGCAGCAGATAGTCGGCCAGCAACTCCGGGAGAAAAGCGCTGGCAGCGACGGTATTGGCCAGAATACGCAAATGGCAGGCGTTGCCTGGGGAAAACTCTGCCATATCCCCCCGTAGCCGTTCGCTTTGCTGTAACAACAGACGAGCATGGCCCAGCAAGCGTTCACCGGCCTGGGTGGTTTGTACTCCCCGGGCACCCCGGGCCAAAAGCTGAACGCCGGCCTGTTGTTCCAGCCCGCGAATGCGGGCACTGGCCGATGCCAGCGACAGGCAGGCACGATCGGCCCCGGCGGTGATACTGCCCGCCTCTGTCACGGCGATAAACAGCCGCAGGTCGGTAAAATCGAAATGCATCGGCTTCTCCTACGTATTTGCCTCAGGCTGGCTCAGCGAATGCCGCATTGTGCGGCAGGCAAGGGCTGCGGACAATCCATGCACTAAGGGATAATGAGGAAGGATAGACCTATGACGTTGACGCTACCCGAAATTTTAGCCCTGTTGGGCATCTTTATGCTGGCGGGCACGGTAAAGGGAGTGATTGGACTGGGGCTGCCGACGGTTTCTATGGGGTTACTCAGCCTGCTGATGCCCCCGGCACAGGCCGCGGCGCTGTTGTTGGTGCCGTCGCTGGTGACCAACTTCTGGCAGCTGTTCACCGGGCCGGACGTCCGTGCACTTTGCCGCAGATTGTGGCCGATGATGGTCTGTGTCGCCGTGGGGACAATGCTGACCACGGGCACTTTGACCGCCGGTCATCATCGGTTGGCACCGATAGCGTTGGGAGCCTGTCTGGTCGTTTACGCGCTGTTGGGTTTTAGCCGTTTTCAGTGGCAGCTATCATCGACGGCTGAACGCCGGTTGGGCCCTCTGTGCGGTGTGCTTACCGGGCTGATTACCGGGGCTACCGGGGTATTCGTGATCCCGGCGGTTCCTTATTTAAACGCATTGGGATTGGCGCGTGACGATCTGGTGCAGGCGTTGGGACTGTCATTCACCGTTTCGACGTTGGCATTAGCCGCCGGACTGGCGTGGCAACAGGCATTGCCGGGGGCGTTGCTAGGCACCTCATTATTGGCATTGCTTCCTGCGCTGGTGGGGATGTGGTTGGGCGGCGTGCTGCGCGGGCATTGTCGCCCTGCGGTATTTCGTCGCTGTTTCTTTGTGGGGCTGTTGGCTTTGGGAATTGAAATATTGTGGAATGGCGTTAATTAAATCCGAATAAATAATATTTTATGCGATTGAAAAATGGTCGGTATATATTGGCGATGTAATTAAGTGTTTCGAGTAATTTATTCTTTTTAGTTCGCTTTTTTCTATCGGCGGAAATGGTTTTATATATTGACATGTCGGCGGTGTGTATTTATATCTATATCTCCTTTTTGCTCTTCAGAGAGGGAGTGTGAAAACATTTCTGGCAGCATTTATTATGGTCGCTCTTTCTGTCGGGCTATCTAGTAATTTGTTTTTTATTGTGGGGCTTAGCCAATATAGCGGTATATTTAGATTTGATATCCCTTGTGAAAGGGCTAAGTGGATGATTTATTTCCTTGTGCTGCTAGGGATAATGACTTTTATGAGGTTAATATATACTTCGGTGCGAAGATTCTTGCGTAAATGGAAGCGTCGTGGTCAGTAAGATAATTATCGACCCAAGATCCCGATAAAGGTGTAACCCCCATGTCAGAACGTTCTCCCCAGATTTATCGTGAGGGTTATTTTGCTGCGCAGGTCAACAAAGCTGAGGGTGAGGTGATTATTCCTGCCAGCCTTAGTCTGACCGCCTATGCCTGGGCCAGCATCTTGCTGGTGTTGGCTATCGGGCTATTTCTGATCCTGGGTGAATATACCCGTAAAGCGCGTTTGGACGGAGTGGTGATGCCATCCAGCGGCTTGATCAAGGTGGTTGCCCGCAGCGCCGGACAGGTTACAGAACGTTTGGTGAAGGAGGGGGCGACAGTCAAAGCCGGCCAGGCACTTTATCGGCTCAGCGGCGAATATTTCAATGGTCAGGGTATCGCGACGCTGGCGTCGGTTTCCGACTCGTTAAAACGTCAATATCACATGCTGGAGCGCCAACGCGCACAGGAACTGGCAACCCGGATTTTACAGCAGGCCGGTGTGCGCCAGCGCATGACGCAACTGAAGGATGAACTGGCCAGCGCAGAAGCGGCAATGGTGCAGGTGAAGCAACAGGCGGAATTATCGCATTCGCTGATGGCGCGCTACCGCAAGTTGATTGGCAAAGGTTACGTTTCCGAACTTGAGTTTCAGCAGCAGAAAATGACGTTATCGACGGCGCGGGAAAAAGTAGAAATACAGCGTCAGGTGCAGCTGCGGTTAAAGCGCGAGCTTGCCGCGGCGGCCTCGGAACTGCGGACGCTGGCACAACAGCAGCAAGGGCGTGACGCCGAACTTGAACGACAGTTGCAGGGCATCAGGCAACAGGAAATAGAACTGGTTGCCCAGCGTGACCACACGCTCACTGCGCCGGTGAATGGCCACATCGCCGTGGTGCTGGCCCGGGCGGGGCAGACGGTCAAGCAAAACGATCCTTTGCTGATGATGGTCGCTGACGGTGCCGAGCTGCAGGTTGAACTCTTCGCGCCCAGCAAAGCGGTGGGTTTTATCAAACCTCACCAACGGGTCGGGTTGCGCTTTGCCTCCTTCCCCTATGAAAAGTTTGGCGTGCAGTATGGCGCCACCCGTGCCATCACCGATGCCAGCCTGAGCGCCAATGACGTCATGCAGCAAAATCCGATGACCTGGAAGGAAAACGAAGGGCATTACCGCGTCATCGTGGCGCTGGAAAAAAACACCATCACTGCCTATGGCCGCCAGGAACCATTGCGCGTCGGGATGACCGTCTCCGCAGACGTGGAGTTGGATCGCCGCCGCCTTTACGAGTGGCTGCTGGAACCGTTATGGAGTCTGCAAGGAAGAATATAAACATGGACGTTACACAAGGGCTTAACTGGGGCTGGCGAAAGCGCCTGCCGCTGATACGCCAAACGGAGTCCGCGGAATGCGGCGTGGCGTGCCTGGCGATGATTGCCGGTTGGTATGGGCATCGCATAGATCTGCCTGCGCTGCGTGCGCAGTGTAAAGTTTCGCAGCTCGGCATGACCTTCTCGCAGCTGATTGCCTGCGCCGAACGGCTGCACCTGAGCGGCAGAGCGGTGCAGTTGGAGCTTGAAGAGCTGCACCTGCTTTCGCTGCCCTGCATTTTGTACTGGGACATGAATCATTTTACCGTGCTCAAGCGGGTGCGAGGGCAAACTCTGGAGTTGCATGATCCTGCTCGCGGCCTGGTGCAAATGAGTTTGCAGGAGGCCAATCGTCACTTTACCGGCGTGGCGATGGAACTGACGCCAACCCATCAGTTTGTGGTCGAAGATCGGCGAAAAAAGATCCGCCTGAGGGAGCTGATCGGCAAAACCCAGGGGCTGAAGGCGGCATTGGCCCGGATCTTCTGTTTCGCGCTGGCGCTGGAAGTGTTTGCGCTGCTCGGCCCATTAATCAACCAACTGGTGATTGATGAGGTGCTGGTGGCGTTGGACGCCAGCTTATTGACGTTGATCGTCATTGCCATGCTGCTGATGGCCGCCACCCAGACGCTGCTGGAGCTGGCCCGCCAGTGGGCGACGCTCACCATGGCGGTCAACTTCAATATGCAGTGGACGGCGAATGTTTTTCACCACCTGTTGCGGCTGCCTATCAACTGGTTCGAATCGCGCAACATGGGCGACATCAGCGCGAAATTTGATGCCGTCGACACCATTCAGGACACCCTGACCACCACATTGCTTGAAGCCTTTTTGGATGTGCTTTTGGTCCTTGGTACCTTGACCATGATGTTGTTCTACAGCGTGAAGTTGACCCTGGTCGCTTTGGCCGCCGCGATGGTTTATGGGCTGCTGCGCCTGTTCTGGTTCAGTACGTTGCGTAAAGCGGCGGATGATACCTGGGTTGCCGGCACCCAGGAATCCAGCCATTTTCTAGAAAGCCTGCGCGGCGTGCTGAGCCTGCGGGTCAACGGAGCGCTCACGCCGCGGGAGACGGTTTGGCGTAACCTCAATGTCGCGCGGCGCAATGCCCAACTGCGCGAAAGCAAGCTGATGATGGTTTACGGCATTATGCAAACCGTCATTGGCAGCCTGGTAGGGGCGGCGGTGCTGTGGCTGGGGGCCGGGGCGGTGTTGGCCGGGCAGTTTTCAGTCGGCATGCTGGTGGCCTACATGTCTTTTCAAGGCCGGTTTTCCGCCAGTATCAGCGGCCTGATCGACAAGGCCGTTGCCTACAAAATGCTGGATGTTTACAACCAACGGCTGGCGGATATCGTGCTGACGGCGCGTGAAGACGCAGCGGCGCAGGCGGAGGGCAACTCAACGCTGTTATTGTCCGCCAGCGCCTGGCCCCGAGATCGGCCCGCGCTGAGTTTGGAGCAGGTCAGTTTTCACTATGCCGGCACCGAATCTGAAATCCTGTCGCAGGTCTCGCTGGACATTATGCCCGGAGAGGTCGTGGCGCTGGTGGGGGCATCCGGCAGCGGTAAAACCACGCTGGCCAAACTGGTGTTGGGGCTGTATTCGCCCACGGCCGGCGTGATACGTACGCTGGGCATTGAGCATCGACAGGGGGATTATTCGCAGGTACGTCAGCATATCGGCGTAGTCTTGCAGGAAGATCAGCTGTTTCGCGGTTCTATCGCCGAGAACCTGACATTTTTCACGCCGCGGGTTGATCAGGAAAAGCTCGTTGAATGCGCGCGGCTGGCGCAGTTGGAGCAGGATATCGCCAACCTGCCGATGGGCTACCAGACGTTAATCGGTGAAATGGGAGGCACCCTGTCAGCCGGACAAAAACAGCGCTTGCTGTTGGCGCGGGCGCTTTACAAAAAACCACGGCTGTTGATCCTGGATGAGGCTACCAGCCATTTGGACGTGAATAATGAAATGTTGATTAGCCATACCCTGCGCCAGCTAGGCCTGCCTATTTTGCTGATTGCCCATCGCCCGGAAACCATTGCCTCGGCGGATCGGGTGGTCGAACTGGCAGCGGGTCGTCTTCACCGGCGCAAAGGGTGAATTGCCCCTCTTCGACTCGAAAAGGGGGGCGGATCAGGCCAGCGGCCCGCCCAGAATCGTTTCTTTCATGCCTGAAAGAATGCGTTCACCGGTTTCGGTTTTCAGCTCTTCGTACCAACTGCGGGTGACTTCCATCTCTTTACCGTGCGTAACATCGCAGCGTTTGCGCGCCTTCAGCACCAAATCCTTCACCCGATAGCTGCGTTTTTCCTGATAGCGCAGCAGCGCATCCTCAATGCCCAGCGAATTGGTCTGCAAGGCAATCGCCAACACCACCGCGTCTTCCATTGCTGCGCAACCGCCCTGGCCGATGTCCGGTGTGGTGCTGTGTCCGGCATCGCCCAGTAAGGCTACGCGTCCCCTTACCAGCCGCTCGAAAGGTTCGATATCGTGGATCTCAATGCGATTGACGCTGTCGGCATCGATTGCGGCAATCAGTTTTTGCACCGGGTCGGCCCAGCCGGCAAAGTAACGTTGCAGATCGGCTCGTGCGGTGCTGCGATCTTCCGCCAGTCCGGTCGGCAAGGGCACGTCGAAGAAAAAGTAGAAGCGGTTACCGGAGACCGGCATCAGCGACACGCGCTTACCTTCACCGACAAAGGTGGTCCATTGGTCGGCCGGCGCGATGGACTCATCAATGGTGACCAGCCCGTTCCAGTTGACGTATCCGGCATAGCGCCGATCCACCCCATGGCCCAGCACATAGGGCCGAATAGCGGAATGGGTGCCGTCGGCGGCGATCAGAAAATCTCCGCTGGCCTGGCTGCCGTCTTCAAACCAGGCGGTGACGCCCTGCGAGGTTTCTTCAATACCGCTGACGCGTTTACCGAAGCGCACCCGGTCGCGGCCGTAGGTTTCCAGCAACATGGCCTGCAGCTCGGCACGTGCCACCGGGTAAGGGCGTTCGCCGACGCTGGTGATTAACGGATCCAGACTAAAACGCGTCAGCGTTTGTCCATGCAGGTATTCCTGATAGGCCATGAAATGCATCGGACCCCCGAGCGCACGCAGTTGTTCTTTCATCCCCAGATAGTTGAGGCATTTGACGCCGTTAGGCCAGATGGAGATTGCCGCGCCAACCGGTTTGATCTCCTTGACCGCTTCAAAGACCTCGGTCTCGATCCCGCAACGCTGCAATGCGATGGCGGTACACAGCCCGCCAATACCACCGCCAATGATGATTGCTTTCATGTTTTTCTCCTCCATCGCCACGATGGGGAGAAGCAATTTCCGTACCAGTCCGCCGATCTGCTGCCGCCAATGCGGTCGTAGCACCATCAGGCGCGTTTCTGATGCAATTTGGTGCAATCCATGGGCCATGACGGAGCAGGGTTCCGAGGACTATTGAGATCTCGCAGAGCACGAATCAGCAACGGAAAACGGCGACTGAATGTTAAACAGACAGAATAATAGACTACGCTAACTATTAGCCCGTCGCGTCAGTGCAGGCAGACGGCGCAGATAAAAAGAACGATATCGCCGCATTGATTAAGGTTGATCGGCATTTTGGAGCGATGAGCAATGAAACTACCCCAAGTCCCGCTTACCCGGCGGCGGTTTATCGTCGGCGCCAGTGCACTGGTGATCGGCGCCTATCTGCCGTCCACTGGCGCACTGGCTCGTACAACGACCACCAAGGCGCCAGAAAACACCGCTTATGAAGCCAATGCTTTCGTGCAAATCGACGAAAATGGCATTGTCACCGTCCTCAGTAAACACACCGAAGTGGGTCAGGGGGTTTATACCGGTATGGCAACGCTGGTTGCCGAAGAGCTGGATGCCGACTGGTCGCAGGTGCGGGTGGTTGCCGCACCGGTGGATACCAACGTTTATAAGAATCTGGCATTCGGTTTTCAGGGCACCGGCGGCTCCAGCTCGGTGGCCAACGCCTACGAGCAGATGCGCCGGATGGGCGCGATGGCGCGCGCCATGCTGGTTCAGGCCGCCGCCCAAAGCTGGAAAACCTCAGCGGAAGAAATTACCGTGCAGGCGGGCAAGATCCGCCATGCCGCCAGTGGTCGCGAAGCGGGGTTTGGTGAGTTTGCCGCGTTGGCCAGCCAACTGCCGCCACCCGATCCTGCCAGCCTGACCCTGAAAGATCCGAGCCATTTCACCCTGATCGGTAAGGTCAGTGGCTTGCACCGCGTAGACTCGTTGGCGAAGACCAACGGCTCGGCGCAGTTCACTCAGGATATTCATGAGCCGGACATGCTGACCGTCACTATCAAAAAACCGCCGCGTTTTGGCGGCAAGGTGGCTTCGTTCGACGCCAGCCGGGCGCTGAAGGTGCCGGGCGTGGTGGATGTGAAACAGACCGACACCGGCGTGGCGGTATATGCCAAAAATACCTGGGCGGCGATCCAGGGCCGTGAAAAATTACAGGTGGAGTGGGACGACTCGCAGGCGGAGCGGCGCGACACCGAGCAGATTTTTGCCGAGTTCCGTCAGGTGGCGCAAAAGCCCGGCGTAGTGGCGAAAAGCCAGGGCAAGCCGGACGAGATTTTCGATAAGGCAGATAAGGTGGTCGAAGCGGAATACACCTTCCCTTATGTGGCCCATGCGCCGATGGAGCCGCTGGATGGCTATCTGTTTTGGGATGGCGAGAGCGTCAAGGCGCGCTATGGCTGCCAAATCCAAACCCTCGACCATAAACAGCTGTGCGATCTGTTCCAACTGCCGCCGGAAAAAGTGCAAATCGACACGATTTTGGCCGGCGGCAGCTTTGGCCGTCGCATCGATCTGGGCAACCCGAAACTCGGGCCCGACCTGGCAGCGGATATGGCCGCCGCGGCCAAAGCCATTGGTCCCGGTCACGGGGTAAAGGTGGTATGGACGCGTGAAGATGATATTCGCAACGGCTGGTATCGGCCGATGATCCTTCACCGGCTACGCGGGGCGATCCGCGACGGTAAAGTCGTGGGCTGGAGCGATACCGTCGTCGGTCACTCCTGGACGCTTAACAGCGCGATGACGGCGCTGGTGGTTAACGGTCTCGATCAGATGATGGTCGAAGGTGCCAGCGAAGTGCCGTACACCTTCGAAAACTTCCTCTGCGACGCGCACATCGTCGCGGGTAAAGTGCCTACCACCTCATTAAGATCGGTCGCCAGTACCCATACCGGTCACGCCGTCGAAAGTTTTATCGATCAACTGCTGCAGGAGACCGGGCAGGATCCGGTCGAGGGGCGTCTGGCATTGATGGGAGATGCGCCGCGTGAGGCCGGCGTGTTGCGGGCGGTGGCCAAAGCCGCCAACTGGCAGGGCGCCAAGGTGATTGATGGGCGAGCACGCGGTGTAGGCGTCGCCAAGGCGTTTAATACTCGGGTGGCGCAGATAGCCGAGGTGTCTATCGGCGAAGGCGGCATTCCGCGCGTGCACAAGGTGTGGTGCGCGGTGGATTGTGGTGTGGCGGTCAATCCGGATGTGATCCGCGCGCAGATTGAGGGCGGCATAGGTTATGGCCTGAGTATGGCGCTGTACGGCAACATAACGCTGAAAGACGGGGTGATTGAGCAGTCCAACTTCAATAATTTCCGCCCGCTGCGCATCGACGAAATGCCGGAGATAGAGGTGATTATCGTGCCTTCAACCGAAGCGCCTACCGGCGTTGGCGAGTTGGGGGTGCCGACCATCGCCCCGGCAGTCGGCAATGCCCTGGCACTGCTGGGGAGACCCCGCAGCTCACTTAGCCTGCCTTTACACCGTCCCAACCGTGACGCCAGCGTCTGAGCAAGGAGAACAGCATGATAACTTTAACCGTAAACGACCAACCGCTGACGTTTGATGGCGATCCCCATATGCCGCTGCTGTGGTTCTTGCGTGATGAGGCCGGATTGACCGGCACCAAATTCGGCTGCGGCATCGCGATGTGCGGTGCCTGTACCGTCCACCTGGATGGGGTGCCGGTGCGTTCTTGCATGACGCCGGTCTCCGCCGCCGAAGGCAAAAAAATCACCACCATCGAAGCGATCGGCGAAACGCCGGCGGGCAAAGCGGTGCAGGCGGCCTGGGTTAATCTGGACGTGGTGCAATGCGGCTACTGCCAGTCCGGTCAGATCATGAGTGCCAGTGCACTGCTGGCCCAGAGTAAAAATCCGAGCGATGCGGATATCGATGCGGCAATGAGCGGCAACGTCTGTCGCTGCGCCACCTATGTGCGCATTCGCGCTGCCATCCACCAGGCCGCCAAGGCGTTGGATTAAGGGAGAAACTCATGAGCAACGCCCTGAGATGGCTATTATGGTTGATCGTGGCAATCGTGGTGCTGGCCGGCGGTTATGCGATCTATACGCTGCTGCGGCCGGTCGGCCCGGAACCTGCGGCGCCGATCTCCGGCGCTCCCGCCGGGATCAGCGATAAATTGGCGCGTGGCGAATATCTGGCGCGGGCGGCCGACTGCGTGGCCTGCCACACTGCGCCCGGCGGTAAACCTTTCGCCGGCGGTTTTGCCTTTAAACTGCCTTTCGGCACCATTTACGGCACCAATATTACCGCCGATCCTGATACCGGCATCGGTAATTGGAGTGACGATCAGTTTGTGCGTGCGGTACGTGAAGGCGTTGGGCCGCAGGGTAATCTTTACCCGGCAATGCCGTACACCTCATACACGGCCATGAGTCGTGACGACGTGTTGGCGATCAAAGAGTATCTGTTCAGCCTGCCGCCGGTGAAGCAGGCCAATCCGGAAAATGGGCTGTCGTTCCCGTTTAACCAGCGCTGGGGCATGAAGTTTTGGAACCTGGCGTTCTTCAACGAAAAACGCTTCGAGCCGAACCTGAATCAGGATGAGCAATGGAACCGAGGCGCATATCTGGCTACCGCTCTGGGACACTGCAGCGAATGTCACACGCCGCGCAATTTGGGCTTTGGCATTAATCAGAGTAAAAACCTCAGCGGTGAGGTGATCCAGGGGTGGTTTGCGGCCAACATTACTCCCGACCCGCAGACCGGCATCGGTGCCTGGAGCGAACAGCAACTGTCGCAGTATCTGGCGACCGGCCATGCGGAAGGGCGCAGCAGTGCCGCCGGTCCGATGGCAGAGGCGGTGGAAAACAGCTTGCAGTACCTGACGCCAGAGGATAATCAGGCGCTGGTGAAATACCTGCGCAATATCGAGCCTATCGCTACGGACAGTGCCAGCGCGGTCAATCTGCAGCCGAAGGGGGCAACGTCATCCAGCGCGATATTGCCGGGCGGGCAGGAAGACTCATTGGGACGCCGACTGTTCGCCGGAGACTGCAGCGGTTGCCACCAGTGGAACGGGACAGGGCGCCAAAGCAAATATGCTTCCTTGGTCGGCAGCACGGCGGTTAACGATCCGCAGGGCCGTAGCGTAGTGCAGGCGATCCTCAAGGGTACGCGCATCAGCATCGGCGAACAGCATGAGTTCATGCCGGACTTCGGTGCTCAATACTCGGACGAGGAAGTGGCGGCGGTGGCGAACTATGTTGTCGGCCAATTTGGCGAAAAACAGGGCAAGGTAACGGCCAAACAGGTCGCTGAACAACGCAAACAGTAAGAGGCGGCGAGGGGGGCTGCCCCCTCGCTACCTGTCATTTTCTGCGCCGGGACATCACCAGCTTGTCTTTGGGGCGATCCAGCCAGTCGGCAACCTCGTTATTGAAGTTATCCGCCAACAGATAGGCCGGGGTTTTCGCCAACCAGTCAGACAGCGAAATGTCCTGATAGATGCCATTATCCAACACGATTAATACCTTAAGATCGTCATCTCCCCTATTTTCGATATAGTGACCAAAACCCTGTGGAACATAGCCAACGTCGGTAGGAGAATATTCTTCGGTCTGCACATGGCCGTGCGAACTGAACACCGTCATGCGCCCCTTGCCGGAAATATAGTATTGCCACTCATTGGCATTGGGGTGCCAGTGTAATTCCCGCACCGCCCCAGGCTTAACGATTTCTATAATTCCGGTCATGGTAGTGGAAATAGGGAATTCTTTTGAAGAGACCAAGTGCACGCTGCCGGCATCATTTTCGAAGAAAGGTTTTTGCTTCATTAATTCATAGCGATGAGCCAAAGGTGCATTATTTAAACCGCCGTCGTGGGCTGGTAAGGGCAGTCCGGGCGGGATGGCGCCGCCGACAATATAAGCCTCACCTTGTTTTGCCTTGGAAAATACCGCCGCCGGCATATTCACGCTTTTTTCCAACACTTCTTTGGGCATATGGGCTACCCAGTCGGTAATACTGAAGGTGCCGAACTCGGAAAAGTGACCATTATCAAAGGTCAGGATAAAATGCGCGCCCTCCGCCAGTGCCTGAATCGAGTGGCCGTAACCCTTGGGGAAATACCAGACGTCACCGGGGCCGAAATCCGCCACCTCACATTTTCCTTCAGGATCAATGATGGTGATGCGGGCGTGCCCCTCCAGCATAAATGCCCATTCGGCAGCGATGGCGTGCCAATGAAGTTCACGTACGCCACCGGGCTCCAGCGTCATATCCACCCCGGCAACGCCTTCGGAAATCGGAAACTGTTCGACGGTGGCTTCTCTGGCCCAGCCGTTGGGCAAGCTGCGTTTTTTACTGTGGCTAAAGATGTATTTATAAAGACTTTGCGCATCGGCAGCGGGTTGAAGGCTGCTGGGGGGAACAATATTTCGGTGTTCGTCGGCGCTGGCAGATTTAATCATAGCGCCCATAACTCCGGCCGCTGCCGCGCTGACCGCGGAAACTTTCAATATATCACGACGCGATAACATAGGACTTCCTCCAAATAAATATGACCCACAGCGCGAACGGCCGATTGGGTTTATTGTATTGTTTTATTGGGTGCAGGTGGTTTATTGCTGTAGTACAAGTGTTCGGCAACGGTTAAAGCATAGTGGGTTAAAAGTAGGAAGCTGCGAATAATATATTAATTTATGTTACTAATTGAGTGTGGCTGTAATTATTAAATCTGATTTAAAATAGTCATAGGCCGGTATCAAATTAATGCCATCAATTATTAAATAAAGGGTAAACGAAGCCGGTTTAGTTAAAGTGGATAAAGTGTTTCAGGTGTTATTTTATGCGGTTGAGTAAATAGGCATCAGCAAAAAAGCCTCTCAAGGCTCTGCGGGCAACGTTGAAGCGCGTTTTCGATAAAGGGTGATGTTAATCACAAAGCGCAACCAAGACGGTTGCCGAAAAATGGTAACTATGGCGATACTTTTGCCGCGATCTTAGCGATCGCCAGACATTTTTATTACGGCGTGTTACTGCTCAGGCAGGCAAGACCAAAATAGGAATGCACCTCTCCTTGTGATGAGGCGCATTTTGATTTTGGTCTTTTTTTTTGCTTTTTACCGGGGATATTCGATGGATTACAAACAGTTGGGTCTGGATATTTTGGTGCAGGTCGGGGGCAAGAGCAACGTCAGCAAACTGACGCACTGTGCCACCCGTTTGCGCATGGAGTTTAACGATGACAGCAAGGTACAAGCGAAAGCGATCGAGGCCTTGCCTGGGGTGATCAGCGTGGTGGAGCGTGGTGGTCAGTTTCAGATCGTGGTCGGCAACAACGTGCAGCAAACCTTCCGTGCGATGCAAAAAGAAATTGGCGATCTCAGTGGCCGTCAGAGCGAGAAAAACTCACCGGTTCGGGGAGGGGTGATTTCACAGATTATCAGCGTTATTTCAACCACTTTCACGCCGGTGATCCCCGCTATCACCGGTGCGGGGATGATTAAGGCGCTGCTGGCGATCCTCAAACTGACCGGGGTGATAGATGCCGCCAGTCCGACCTACCATCTGCTGGACACCATTGCCGATGCGGCCTTTTTCTTCCTGCCGGTGCTGCTGGCCTACGGCGCGGCAATTAAATTCGAATGTAACCCGATCCTGGCAATGACCATTGCCGGCGCCTTATTGCACCCCAATTTGGCGCAAATGCTGGCGGCGGGCACGGTGATTGATTTCGTCGGGATACCGGTGCGCCTGGCGGATTACGCCGGCTCCGTGTTACCGATCATTTTCACCGTCTGGCTAATGTCCTATATCGAGCGTTTTGCCGAGAAAGTGTCGCCGACGATGATCAAGTTCTTCACCAAGCCTATGATTATCCTGTTGGTGACCGCCCCATTGGCGTTGGTGGTGGTGGGGCCGTTCGGCATCTTCCTCAACGATCTGGTGGCTGCCGGTGCTGCTATCGTCGACGGTAAAGCCAGTTGGCTGATCCCTATGCTGATGGGCGGCCTCCAGCCGTTCCTGGTGATCACCGGTACGGCCTGGGCTATGACGCCGATCGCTACCGGTCAACTGAGTAAAAATGGTTTCGAAATGATTAACGGCCCAGGCATGTTGGCTTCCAACATTGCACAGGGCGCTGCGACGCTGTGCGTGGCTTTTCGCACCAAAAACAAAAATCTGCGCCAGCTGGCGTCCTCTGCGGGTTTCACCGCGCTGCTGGGCATCACTGAGCCTTCGTTGTACGGCGTGACGCTCAAACTGCGTAAACCGCTGATTGCAGCAATGATCGGCGGCGGCTGTGCCGGTATTTACGCCGGGCTGAGTGGGTTGGTGCGCTATGCCTTCGTTTCTCCCGGATTGGCGGCGCTGCCGGCGTTTATCGGCGAAAACCCAATGAACATTGTCCATGCGCTGATCACCTGCGCCATTGCCATTGTGGTGACTTTTGCACTGACCTGGATCCTGGGGTTCGACGATCCGGTTGAAGAAACGGGATCCGGGGTTTCGGAGGCCGTCGGTGGCGGCGAACAGCAAATTTTTAGTCCGCTCAAGGGGCAACTGGTGGCATTGGAACAGGTTAACGACGACGTGTTCTCACAGAGTCTCTTGGGCCAGGGCATCGCGATACGGCCTCAGGAAGGGGTTTTGCGTGCACCGCTGGCGGGGGAAGTCGTGACTTTCCTGCCTTCCATGCATGCGGTCGGTATCAAGGGGGACAACGGCGTCGAACTGCTGGTGCATATTGGCATCGATACCGTCAATCTGGCGGGGCAATATTTCACTTCGGATCTTAAAATTGGCGATCGCGTCCAGGTGGGAGATGAACTGGTGCGCTTTGATCTGCAAGCGATCGTCGGGCTGGGTTACGACATCACCACGCCGGTACTGGTGGTTAACAGCGAAGCTTTTCCTCAGCTGAATTGCCGCCAACCGGGGGCCGTGGATTTTGGGCAGCCCATCATCACCCTTAATAATGCACAGCAGGAGCAGGCATGATTTACCAACGACTGAACGATTTCCCCGCAGATTTTCTGTGGGGGGCTTCCACCTCTGCCTATCAGGTGGAGGGGGCCTGGAACGAAGACGGCAAAAGTCCATCGACTGTCGATATGCTTGATCATCCGGCAGAAACCGCTGATTTTAAGGTCGCCAGCGATCACTATCATCGCTTCCGGGAAGATGTGCAGCTGTTTGCCGAACTGGGGTTAAAGGCCTACCGTTTCTCGATTGCCTGGACGCGAGTACTGCCGCAGGGAACCGGCGAGGTCAATGCCGCAGGGCTGGATTTTTACCGCCAGTTGATTGATGAACTGCTGAGCCATGGTATAGAACCTGTCGTAACGCTCTATCACTTTGATCTGCCTTATGTGCTTGAGCAACAGGGCGGTTGGTCGAACCGCGCCACCATCGATGCCTTTGTCGATTATGCCGAAGTGTTGTTTGACGCTTTTGGTGACCGGGTAAAATATTGGCTGACCATCAACGAGCAGAACACCATGATCCTGCATCCGGGCGCCATTGGCACGCCGAAGGGCGGTGAGCTGCCGTCCAGGCGAGTGCTGTATCAGCAAAGCCACCATATGTTGGTGGCTCAGGCCCGGGTGATGGCGTTGTGTCATCAGCGCTGCCCGGCCGGGAAGATCGGCCCGGCGATTAATACCACCTCGATGTATCAGGAAACCTGCAATCCGCTGGATGCCATTGCCGCTCATAACTGGGAAACGCTGCGCTGCTGGAGCTTCCTCGACGTGGCCGTGCATGGTCGTTATAACCCGCTGGCCTGGCGTTACCTGTTGGATCGTCAGTTGGCGCCACGGACTGAACCCGGTGACGCGACGCTGTTGCTGCAGGGCAAACCGGACTTCGTGGCGATAAATTATTACTCGACCGCCACCATTGCCGCCAGCCGAGGCGATGCGTCGGACATCAGTGCACGGGCTGGCGATCAGCAAATCATGCTGGGGGAACCGGGGGTCTACCGCGCGGCGGAGAATCCGTTTGTCGGCAAAACCCGCTACGGCTGGGTGATCGATCCGGTCGGATTACGGCTGACGCTGCGCAAAACCGCGGAACGTTACCATTTACCGATATTAATTACTGAAAACGGCATTGGCGCCCCGGACCAGCTGCAGGCCGATGATACAATCAACGACGATTACCGCATCGAGTTTATGCGTCAGCACGTCGAACAGATGCAGTTGGCCATCAACGATGGCGTCGAACTGATCGGCTATTGCCCCTGGGCGGCAATAGACGTGGTCAGCACCCATCAGGGCTATGCCAAGCGCTACGGGTTTATCTATGTAAACCGGGGTGAGCAGGATCTGAAGGATCTGCGGCGGATCAAAAAGCGCAGTTTTGACTGGTACCAGCGGCTGATTGTCTCCAATGGCCGGCAACGATAATAAAAACAGAGGGTGTGGCCGCGACGATGAAAGTCATTAAGGTACTCAATAATAGCCTGGTGCTATCGGCGGATGACGATAACCATGAAGCTATCGTGATGGGCAAGGGTATTGGCTTTAACAGCAAAGTGGGTGACGTTCTCGACCCGGCCGCGATAGAGAAAGTGTATGTGGTGCAGAACAGTCAAAAGGGTCGCGATTACCTGCGGCTGATCGAAACCACGCCGGAAGAGCACATCGAGATTGTGCAGATGATCCTGGCGGAGGCCAACCGGCAACTTAACGGGCGGATTAACGAACAGATTTTCTTTACGCTGGCAGACCATATCAGTTTCGCCATTGAGCGCTATCACAAAGGGATCGCGATCCAGAACCGCCTGCTGTTCGAGGTGAAGCGTTTTTACCCGCAGGAGTTCGCGGTGGCGACCCAGGCACTGGCACACATTAACCGGCGGCTGAACATTACGCTACCGGAAGAGGAAGCGGGCAACATTGCTTTTCATCTGGTTAATGGTCAAACCGACGTGCAGAACATGGAACATACGCTGCTGTCGGTGAAGATGCTGAAAGACATTTTCAATATCATCAAATACCATTTTCGCATCACGATCGACACCGACTCTCTCAACTACTCGCGTTTTTTAGTGCATATGCAGTTTTTCATACAGCGAATGGTGGAAGGGCAACAAATGGCGTCGAAAGACGACTTTATCTTCGCGCAGGTGACCAGGGAGTACCCCGATGCCTATCGCGGCGCGCTGCTGATCCGCGACTATGTGAAGAATCTGCTGCAAATGGAAATGTCGAACGATGAACTGCTGTATCTGGTGATCCACCTGACGCGTATTGCCGAGCGGTCAGATTAGCCGGGCGACTGCTCGCTGACGGCTTCGGCCACCAGATCGCGAAAGCGTTGGATGATGGCCGAAGTCCGGTTGCTGCGCAGCGCCAGATAAAGCGGCGCGCTGAGCTGAGCCTGTTCGGCAATGGTTCGGTAAACGATGCCGTCGCCGCCTAATCTTCGCATCGAAGCCGGTACGATCGACAAGCCCAACCCGGCGGCCACCAGACTTAGCGTGGCGGGCAGGCGCGGGGCTTCCTGAATAACGCGAGGGCTGAACCCGGCGCGGTGGCAGGCAGCCAGAATGGCGTCATACAAACCCTGACCCGCCGGCCGGCGGTAGAGAATAAAAGCTTCTTGAATCAGCGCCGTCAGCGGCAGCGGTTGATCGTCATGGGTGGCCAGCGGGTGACCGATGGGCAGGGCGATCAGCATCGGCTCGCGCAGCACCGGCGCAATTGTCAAACCAGGAATACCGCCAACCGGCGAACGGACAAAGGCCACGTCGAGCCGCTCATCCACCAGGGCATCCAACAGTTCACCGCTGCCGGCCTCTTCCAACTGAGTGGTAATGCCAGGCAGGATCTCACGGTAGCGGCGCAGCAGATTGGGCACGAAGGGATGCAATGCGGCCGAGCTGGTAAAACCGATGGCGATATGACCTTGTTCGCCCCGTGCGGCGCGGTGTACCGCTTCGGTCAGATGTTCTGCCCGCGTCAGTAGCGCCCGCGCTTCATTGAACAACACGCTGCCGGCCTCGGTAACGCGTACGCCGCGGGGCAGACGTTGCAGCAGTTTTACCCCCAATTCCTCTTCCAGCCCCTGTAACAGGCGGGTCAACGGCGGTTGTTGAATAAACAGTCGTTCGGCGGCGCGGGTGATATTGCCTTCCTCTACCACAGTAACGAAAGCCCTCAGGCGGCGAAGTTCGATCATTGACATACCCTGTAGGTATCCTTGTTGCTTCAGAAATGCATTAGACATCATGGCATGGCGACGCGCATCATACCAGCCATCAAAATAAGCGATGTGGAACGAACAATGTCCGAATCTGATGCGGTAAAAAATCACCCGCTGGCAACACCGCCGGCTAACGGCGAGTTGTTTTTGGGCTTTCTAATGCTGGGGTTGATTGGCTTTGGCGGGGTGTTGCCCCTGGCGCGAAATATGCTGGTAGAAGATCGTCGTTGGCTCAGTGGCCAGCAGTTTACCGAGCTGCTGGGGCTGTGCCAGTTTCTGCCGGGCGGCAACGTGATTAACCTTTCGGTCGCGGTTGGCATGGAGTTTCGTGGCCTGCGGGGCGCCTTTTGCGCACTGCTGGGGCTGATCAGCGCACCGACGGCCATCGTGGTCGGTTTGGGTATGGTTTATGCCCGCTTCCAAAATGACGCCCACGTGCAACACGTGTTTGCCGGGCTGGCGGCGGCGGCGGCCGGTTTGCTGCTGTCTACCGGGGTAAAAATGCTGTTGCCACTGCGCGGTAAATGGCTGGCGTTGGGCATTGTGGCGCTGTGTCTGATCGCCATCGCCTGGCTGCGCCTGCCCTTGCTGCCGACCATGCTGACATTGGCGCCGTTGAGCATCTTGCTGATGTGGTGGAGGGATCGCTCATGATGGCCGTATTGATCTCGCTGGCGATCATATTCACCGAGCTGTCACTGCTGGCGTTTGGCGGCGGCATGACCATTCTGCCGGAAATGCAGCGTCAGGTGGTGGAGGTTCACCAATGGATGAGTGCGCAGGAGTTCAGCGCGCTGTTCGCCATGGCGCAGGCCGCACCGGGGCCGAACATGATGATTGTGCCGCTGGTGGGGTGGCACGTGGCCGGTTGGGCCGGGCTGTTGGTGTCTTCCGTCGCCAAGTTCGGTCCTTCGTCGATGGTTACCCTGTTGGTGATGGGCGTCTGGCGACGCTTCAAGGATAAGCCATGGCGGCGTAGGGTGCAGAGCGGTTTGGTGCCGGTGACCGTCGGCCTGGTGGCGGCCAGTGGCGTGCTGATTGCCGAAGCTTCCGCACCGAATTGGCCGTTGGCGATGATTATCCTGCTGGCAACGGTGCTGAGTATGAGCAAACGCATTCACCCATTATGGGTGTTGGCGGGCGGGGCGATACTGGGGCTGTTGGTGGCGTAATCGATATTGGCGGCAGGGGTTGCTGCCGCCAGAGTGAGTTACTGGCGCGGCGTCAGAGAAAAGCGGGGCTTGCCGTTATGGTTCATCACTTCATAGCGTTTGGGGGCCGTCAGCGCCAGAAACGCTACCATGCTGCCATCGGCATTGGTCAGCGTCATGCCGTCCGGCGTCGGGCGCCAGGCCACTGGCAGTTCGGTGAGCGACAAGGGTTGCAGACACTGCTCTGAAGCGGTGAAACGGTAGGCATTAGTCCCCTCAATCAGTTCATCGCTTAATTCAACGTGGCAGGCTGGGGCTTTGCCTTCGGCATCGTTCAACTGCCAGTGCCCCTTCAGCGCAGAGGGGGCCAGCAGGGGCAGTGAACTGGCAAAGGTAGTGCTGCTTAACATAAGGCTCATAACAACTCCTGTCAGGGCAACGCGCCTGAGTGCGCGCAAAGAGAGAAATCTCGACATCGGCCACTCCTTACTGAAATCCGTTAATACCATAGCACGATCCTTGTTGCTGGGTGAGCCAAGGATAAGCGATTTTAATACTCGTTTATTCTGAATCAATGAATAACCCGCAGTATAAATGACGAGCAATTAAAGCCAGTAGTCTTCTTTTTATTGTGGTCTATATTTTTCAATCAATTGTTTTTAATTGTTTTAATGATTTTATTTGATTTGGAATGCCTGCTTATTATTGCACTGTTGTATGGTTGCGCCGTCAGACTAATTCCCTATGCTGGGTTGCGGAACTGGAATGTTCCCATTAGTTATTTTGATTGAATGCCTCACCAATTGAGTAAATTCCTATTGTGTAAAGGAGAATGCGATGAACCGCAATCACAATGAAATTTTGCAAGATGACGAAGCGTTTACCGGCCTGGCGGCCACATCCCCTCATGATCCCAACTATCAATTCTACTATCACCAAACCGGCAGCATCTATAACGGACTGGGCTATGGCGCTTATCTGACGTTGGATAATGCCAATCTCTACAGCAACCAGCGAGGCACCGGCCCGCTTACCACCTGGGGCAAGACCCGTGAAAACTACAGCTCCGAGCGCGCAGCCGATCAGCTGACTCGCAGTGGGTATACGCACAACGGCGACAACGTTTTCCATCAGCCGGCAGATCTGACCTTTTCCTTCCTGACCCAGGAAGCGCTGGATGTTATCGGCAGAACCGGAACGGGTAACAACGCCAATAAAGGGCTGGAGCCGTTGACCGAAGCGGCTAAAAGCCAGGCGTTAAAATCGATGCAAGCCTGGGCAGACGTGGCAAATGTCACCTTTACCGAAGCGCAGTCCACGGATCTGAACCACCGGGCGGATATCACCTTCGCTTATTACACCCAGAAAGCCGATGGTAGCGCAGCGGATGACAATGCCTTTGGTTACTATCCAGCCACCTCTAATCCTGCGGATGATAACAGCTACGCCGGTACGGTCTGGTTTAACAAAGGTTTTCTTACTCATCAAGCGCCGGTGCCAGGGGATTTCAGCAGCCAGACCTTCACCCATGAAATTGGCCATGCGTTGGGGTTGCTGCACCCTGGCGATTATGACGCTTCCGACGACAGGGATCCCACTTATATCGATGACGCCGTGTATTATCAGGATTCGGTTCAATACTCGATAATGAGCTACTTCAGCGGCAATAACACCGGCTCCGATACCAAAGGGGTCAACGGTTATGGCCCGATGATCGACGACATCGCCGCGATGCAGAAACTGTACGGTGCCAATATGGAGACGCGCACCGGGGATTCGGTTTACGGCTTTAATTCCAATACCGGGCGCGACTTCTTGACCGCAACGGCAGATAACGGCAAGCCGGTGAACTTTGCGGTGTGGGACGCTGGCGGTAATGACACGCTGGATTTTTCCGGCTACAGCCAGCAGCAGCTGATTAATCTTAATGACGGCGCATTTTCCAGCGTGGGCGGTGGCACGCAGAACGTGGCGATTGCCAATAATGCGGTGATCGAGAACGCCATTGGCGGCAGCGGTCGCGACGTGATCATCGGCAACGAACAGGCCAACCTGCTGGCCGGCAATGCCGGTTCGGACATGCTGTATGGCGGGTTGGGGGCGGACCACCTGTGGGGCGGCAAAGACGCCAATAACTTCGCCGACTATTTCGTTTACCTCAATGCCAATGAGTCCACCACTACGGCATTCGATGTGATCGAGGATTTCGAGCACGGGATTGACAAGATCGACCTCTCGGGGCTGCGTTTCAACAACAGCCTGAGTGAACTGCGGTTGATCGACAGTGCCGATAGTTTCAGCGGCCAGAAAGGCGAGTTTAAACTTAACTTCGATACCTTTAACGGCACGACGGATTTACTGCTGAATACCCATAACGACAGCTATGCGGCGGACTTCAAAATCCACGTTGTCGGCCAGGTGGAACAAAGCGATATTCTGTTTGCCTGAGTGCCACGCTTGATAAGGGCCTTACGGCCCTTTTACTAAAGCGCCATCCCCGGCCTTTAAGGGTTAAGAGCCTTGATCAGCGCCTGATTGAACCGTTCGGGCTCCTCCATTTGTGGCGCATGACCCAGGCCAGGGAATTCGATCAGGGTGGCGTGCGGGATCATTTTCGCCACCTGTTTGCCCAGCAGATTATAGTGACCGAGCCTGGCCTTGACCGCAGGTGGAGCGATGTCGCTGCCGATGGCGGTGGTGTCGGCGGTGCCGATCATCAAAGTGGTCGGCGTTTGCAGATCCTTAAACTCGTAGTACACCGGCTGGGTAAAAATCATGTCGTAAATCAGCGCCGAATTCCAGGCCACCAGGCGATGACCAGGCCCGTTGTTCAACCCGGCCAGCATATCGACCCAGCGGTCATATTCCGGCTTCCAGCGGCCAGCATAATAGGTCTGCAGTTCGTATTGTCGAATACCGGCGGCGGAGGTTTTCAATTCACGCTCGAACCACTGATCGACGCTGCGCCACGGCACGCCTTTGGCTTTCCAGTCTTCCAGCCCAATCGGATTGACCATCACCAGCCGCTCCACCGCCTGCGGGTACATCAGACTGTAGCGGGTTGCCAGCATGCCGCCGGTAGAATGGCCGACGATCACCGCTTTACCGATTTTCAGGTTATTTAACAGCGCGTGGGTATTGTTCGCCAACTGCTGAAAGCTGTATTGGTAGTGCTGCGGTTTGGTGGAGCTGCAAAAGCCGATTTGATCGGGCGCGATCACCCGATAACCCGCCTTGCTCAGTGCCTTGATGGTCTCCTGCCAGGTGGCTGCGCAGAAGTTTTTGCCGTGCATCAGCACCGCAGTACGGCCGTTGGCGTCGCCCTCTGGCGGAACATCCATATAGCCCATACTTAACTGCTGCCCCTGCGAGGGGAAGCTGAATTGTTGCAGTGGGTAAGGGTAGTGAAAGCCCTGCAGTTCCTGACCGTATTTTGGCGTTTCGGCAGTCACGCTGGCAGAAAAGGCGGCCAGAGCAGCGGCTAGCGCCACTCGACGGGTCAATCTCAGCATCCTGATGTCCTTATGAAATCGGCAAGAGTCTGAGTATAGCCGTAAAGGTCATGCCTCCCCGATGAAAAGGAGGCATGAAACGCTAGGCACTGCGCAACTGCTGTTGGCGTTCAAGCTGTTTGTTGAAGTGCGCGGGGGCCCAATCCGCCTGCAGCGCCTGCATCAGCAACTGTTGCTGGGTCTGCGGAGCCAGTCCGGCCAGCGGCGGATCGCTGTCCAGATTGGTGGGGAAAGAGTAGCCGTCTGCCGCCGCCGCGACGGTCGCCGCCAACTCCGCACCCAGCAGCTCTCCTGCTTGATAGCGCCGCAGTAACGCCGGATAGATCTGCTGCAGCAGATGCAAGCGGTTCACGGTTTCCATCGGCTTGCCGAATGCCGATGAGACCTGCAACAGATTGGCAATGCGCACATGGTCGCGGGTGACATTGTTGCCCGCAGCATGGAACAGCGCCGGGTTAAAGAACAGTGCGTCTCCCAGCTCCAGCGGCAGCTGTACGGCATGTTGCTGGAAATAGTCGATAAAATCCGGACGTCGCCAGGCCAGGTAGCCGCCAGGATACTGTTGCGAGAACGGCAGTAATTGAGTTGGGCCGGACTCCAGCGGCATTGCAGAATGCGCTACAGCACCTTGCAACGTCAGATACTGCGATAGCAGTTGCAACGGCAACGGAAAACGTTGTACGTCCTGATTTTCCTGAAAGCCCAGATGGTAGTCACGGTGCGGTTGCTGCGCCTTTCCCCCAGGACGCACTACGTTGACCTGCGCCGTCATTTGATACCAGGGGCCGAGCCAGGCTTCGCTGACCAACGCCAGTACAGGGTTGGCGTAGTAGTCAATAAAGGCGTCGGGATCGTGCTGGGCGGCCTTTTGCAGCGAATTCCAGATGCGGCCGTTATTGCCGGCGGCAGAAAAGTGATCGCCCGCGTTCCCTCTGGCGGCTTCTTCCTGGAAAATGGCCTCGAAAACCCGGTTATGGCGCTCTATGATGCTCTTGTCGGGATAGGTGTTTTTAATCACCAGCACGCCGGGGCCGGCGGATAGCGCCCGGTGCAGTTCGCTCAGCACCGCAGTTTTATCGGTTTGCGCACGCTCAATCAGCGTGCCAGCATGATAAATCAGCACGTTTTTTTGCGCGTCGGCCGCCAGTGGATATTCATTCAATGTGAGCGACTGCTCACATGTCTGGCCAAAGTCATCAACCGAAAGCCGGTCAGGCTGTAAAAAAAGAGTTTCAGTCATGATGTGCTCCCGAGTTCAGGCTCAGCGGGTGGTCCGGTTTGGGTGAACCGCCGTCGCCGCAGCCAATCACCCCCTGATCGAAGTCGACAACCGCGCCGGTCATCATTCCCGACTCCTCAGACAGTAAGAACGCCACCGCACGCGCCACTTCCCGTGGTTTCAACAAACGCCCAAACGGCTGTTGCCGTTCCGCCTGTGCTAACCAATTCTCATCGGCGTCGTGATACTGGCGCTGAATTTCATGCTCATGTGGCGTGTCCATCCAACCGATATTCAGGCCGTTTACCCGGATGCGGTTGCGCATGGCGCTAAAGGCGACGTTTTTGGTCAGGGTGATCAGTGCGCCTTTTGAGGCGGCATAAGGAGCGAGAAACGACTGACCGCCGTGCGCGGTAATGGTAATGATGTTAACGATGGAGCCAGCGACCTGATGCTTGATCATCACTTTGATGGCTTCCTGCATCAGGAAGAAGGGCGCGCGAATATTGACGGCGAAAATCGCGTCAAACAGCTCTGGCGTGGTATCGATTATGGTACCGCGGTCGGACATGCCGGCGCAGTTAACCAACCCATGCAGGGTACCGAAAGCGTTTTCCGCTTCGGCAATGACGTCGTGGCAGGCTGCCGGGTCGGCAATGTCAGCGGTGACGAATCGGGCATCGCAGCCGGTAGCGCGCAACTTCTCTGCCTGGGCGGCACCCGCTTTCTGATTGCGGCCGCAAAGCATCAGCCCGGCGGCCCCGCGCTCGGCCAGCAGTTGTGCCACCGCAGCGCCCAGCCCCTGGGTTGCCCCCGTCACCACGTAATAGTTTCCGGAAAACATTGTGTTTACATTCTCATGCATTGCGTCAGCCTCAGATAATTTTTGATATTAAAAATCAATGGTTTGTTTTTATCTTCATCTTGCTATTGCTAACCCTAGCATCTACATTTTGTTAACAAAACCTCACTGAAACCTCAAAAAGACCTCAATTTGGCGGCGGTATGAAATTCTCTATCAAACAAATTGCTGCGCAGGCGGGTGTCAGCAAGGCAACGGTCGATCGCGCGCTGCATCAGCGCGGCAAGGTGCATCAACAAACGCTGCGGCGCATTGAACAGGCGCTGCAGGATTTGGAGAATCAGCAGCGCAGCGGGCTTGCCAGCGGCCGTACGCTGCCGATCGACGTGGTGATGCACACGCCGCAGCGTTTCAGTCAGTTGGTTACAGATGCACTGTGTAGCCAGTTAAGTGCCTTCGTGCCGTTTCGCATTACGCTGCGCTTTCATATTTTTGAACAGATCGGCACCGCTGAACTGCAGCAGGTGCTGGAGCGTTGCCGTAGTCAGGGCTCCTATGGGTTGATCCTGAAGGTGAGCGATGAGCAATTGCTCAATGACCGCGTCGGTTTGTTACAGCAGCAGGGCATACCGGTGGTGACCATAGTGACCGATCTGCCGCAAAGTCGGCGCATCAGCTATATCGGCATGGATAACCGAGCGGCGGGCCGTACGGCAGCTTATCTGATGGCTCGCTGGTTGCCGCCGCAGCCACAGCGGGTGGCCGTGGTGATCAGCAGCCAGGGTTTTCGCGGCGAAGAAGAAAGAGAGGGGGGATTCCGTCAATGGCTGCGGGAAAGGGCACCGCACCTTAGCGTGGTGGACATTAGCGGTGGTCTGGGGGTCCATGCACCGACGCTGGCGCGGGTAACGGAAATGTTGCGCAGCCATCCGGATATTCACGCGGTGTACAGCGTTGGAGGGGGGAATTCTGCGATTGTCGAAGCGTTCAACCGGCAACAGCGGCCGCTGGCGGCGTTTATCGGCCACGATTTGGATCAGGAAAATCGCCAACTGCTGGCACAAGAGAGGATTGATGCGGTAATCGACCACGATTTGCAACGGGACGCGCGCAATGCCTTCCAGGCCATTTTGCAATACCACGGGTTTGTTCCCGGCAATATCGTCACGCACGCCTTTTCAAGGATAAGCGTGGTGACGCCGTTTAATCTCGGGAGGGTCGAAGACCCTTTCGCCGGCGCTTAATGCAGGAATTGTAGCCACCGGCGAACCGGTGGCAAGGGCGTGCGTAACAAGGTAATTACACCCAACCTTTGGCGCGAAATTCATGCAGCGTTTTAGCGACAAACGTCATTTCCTGCGGGGTGCCCAGCGAGATACGACACCAGGCATCAGCCGGTGGGAAAGCGCGGCCAATCAATATGCCGGCTTCCTTCATATGTTGCTGATACTCTTTTAGCGGCACGCCGAGCTGGTGAAACACGAAGTTTCCCTCTGAGGGGAGATAGGGGATGTTCAGTGCCTTCAGCGCATCCAGCAGGATTTGGCGTGACGTATCGTTGCTTTTTTTGCTATAGGCAATAAATGCCCGATCGTCCAGCGAGGCCAGGGCGGCATCGACGCCGCAGAAATTGATTTTCTCGCCGGCAACGTGGTTCGCCAGGCGGGCGATAATCGCCGGTTGCGCTACTGCATAACCAACGCGCATGCCAGCCATGGCGAAAATTTTCGAAAAGGTTTTCAGCAGGATAATGTTATCCGCGCCTTGCTTAAACAACGGGCCGACCGAACGAAAGCGTGGATCGTTGACGAATTCGGCATAGGCCTCGTCGACAATAAACAGGGTATTTGGCGGTTTGGTGGCGATCCAGGGTTCGATCAAATCTGCCGGAGTGATAGTGGCGGTGGGGTTATTCGGGTTGACCAGATACACCAGCGAGGGGCCATCGTAGTTTGCTACCGCTTGTTTTAGCCCGTTGATGTCGAACTGCCATCCGTCGAGCATCGGCACTTTGGTGATTTTCATGCCGGCAATTTTGGCGAAATGCTCGCCGTCACCATAGGTCAGTTCAGGGATCACCAGTTGGGTATCGAGCGTGGCGTAAGCCTCTACCGCCGCGCGTATCCCTTCGGAGGAACCGGCAGTCAGGAGAATGGCCGTATCCGGCACCTGATATTGACTGGCCAATTTGTTGCGCAAGGCGATAATTTCATCTTTGGCATAACGGTTGGCTTTCACTACAGCATCCCGCGCGGCGGCCTGTGCTTTGGGCGACATGCCAAGAGGGTTTTCGTTAAAGTTGATGCGGATTGGATGATCTGCCGTGGGCGTGACGAAAGGCGCTTCTCCAGGTGCCATGTCCGCCAATGCGCTGCGGTTCAGTCCCACCAGCGCAATACCGCCGGCCAGGGCCCCAGAGAGCTTCAGTAACTGCCTACGTTTCACGTTTAAGGTATCGCTTTCTTGCATGTGTTTGTTCTCCTTGTTGATTAAGCTGCGCAGAGAACAAGGCAGAAAACATGCCAACTTTTAATTCATTGATTTTATTTAATTAAAATAAATCGGTGCATTATAGTGCACCGTTGTAGGTCGGGTTACTGCACCATAATGCCCTTTGGGTTATGCCACCGGGCGCCGCCATAACCCAGCAAACCGGCCCGGTTTGGCAAACATCACCAGATTGCCAAGCAGGATCAGGCATAGGCCAATCACCGCATTGGTGTGCCACTGATAGCCTTCATACAGGGTTGAAATGGTCAGTGCCACCAGGGGAAACAGCAGGGTGCTGTAGGCTGCCGCCCCGGCGCCGATGCGGCCCAGCAGGCTGAAATAGGCCGCAAAGGCAATCACCGACCCGAAGATCGCCAGATACAGCAACGAGCCGATATAGCGGCTGCTGAACTCAATCTGGAATGACGCACCCTGGGCCAAAGCAATCAGCGCCATCAGGATTGCGCCGTAGCTCATGGCGTAGGTATTGGTGGAAAGAATGTCCAGCCCGCGCCGCTGGTGGCGGGAGCTGATCATATTCCCCAAAGAGAAGCCGTAGGTGCCAAGGGCGCTCAACCCGATGCCTTTCAACAGGTCCGGCGCCATTTGCGTCGCCATCAAATCTTGCCAGAACAGGGCGACAATTCCGGTCAGGCCCAGCACCGCTGCCGGCAGCAGGTTGGGGCTGGGGCGCTGACGAAAGAAAATAATGCCGTTAACGGCATTGAACAGCACCGCCATCGAGAAAATCACCGATTCCAGCCCGCTGCTGATGTAGGCTGCGGCATGGTAAAAACAGTAAAAGTTAAAGCCGAAAACGCAGCAGCCTTGCATGACGCAAAACAGATGGTCGCGGGGGGCGATACGACGCAGGCGCCGTGCCAACAGGAGAATGACCAACATCAACGCGGCGGAAACCACGAAACGGTAACTGATGGAAACGGGAATGGCCACCGGGCCTTCCTGTTGCAGGGTAATGGCAATCCAGGTGGTGCCCCAAATCAGCACCACGGCAAGGTACAACAGCACGTTCATAATTAACTCCGGCAAAATGGATAGGTTCAGTATCCGCCGCTGTATGCCACCGCGCTTTCAGCGCTTTGCGAGCAATTGCATATTCTTGCGCTTTTTTTGGCAAAAGCGCGTGCTGATGGCTGGTGTGGCAGTGCGCCACTCTCTACACTGGAAAGATTGAGCAAAGCGGGGTCGGTAATGTCCAGATACAAGGCGTTTGAAACGCTGCGGGAACATAAAGCGCAGTTGCACGACAGTGTGCGATTAAGCTGCGGGGTGGAACTGGCCGCCTGGTCCAACCGTGACGACCGCATTACTCAGGAAAGCGCGGAGCACCATACTCTGAGCCTGTATGTCGCTGACGGTTACGAGTGCTATCAAAAAGTGCCCGGAGGGTGGAGAAACGGCGGCGGCCCTGATCGTTTCTGCATTATGCCGCGCCAGTATGAATCGACCTGGGACGTACGCAGCGATCTGTCTTTCGTCCACCTTTACTGCACCGACAAGCACCTGCGCCAGGTGGCGGAACAAATCTGGGACCGCAGCCCGGCGTCGATAAATCTGGTGCCTAACGCGTTTGCCGAAGACCCGCAAATCACCTTGCTGTATCGCCAGTTTCTACTCAGTTGCAACTGGCAGGAACGGGCCAATCAGCTGTCCATCAGCAGCGCCACCACGTTGCTGATGACCTGTCTGGTTCAGCGCTACAGCGAACTGCAATGGACGCTGCCGCAGGTACGCGGTGGCCTGGCACCCGCCGTTGCCAAACGGGTGAAGGAGTATATCGAGCAGCATCTGGATCTGCCGCTGGTATTGGCCGATTTGGCCGCGCAGGCGGGGCTGAGCGAGTTTCACTTCGCCCGCATGTTCAAACATGACACCGGCCTGGCACCGCATCAGTTTGTGATGCGCGCACGGCTACAGCAGGCGGAGCAATTGCTGCGCCACAGCCAACTGCCGCTGACGCAGATAGCGCTGGAGTGCGGTTTCAGCTCCGCCAGTCATTTCAGCAATCGCTTCAAAGTGGCCTATGGATGTTCCCCAACGCAGCGGCGTCAGGGACGTTAACTTCAACAGGAGAGAACATGGAACAGCAGTTCGCAGGACTTGGCGTGTTGTTTGTCGCCGGATTTGGGCCCATTACCCAACAAACAGAGCACAGCAAGGCATTTTACGTCGATGCCCTGGGGTTGCCGTTAAAGCCGATGGAAGGCAATGCCGATTATCTGCTGAGCGAGCACGGCGCGCTGGAAGGCGTGAAGCACTTTGCTCTCTGGCCGCTGGCGCAGGCCGCGCAGTCGTGTTTCGGCAGCGATCGATGGCCGGCGGACCTGCCGGTGCCGCAGGCCTGGATGGAGTTTGATGTTGCCGACATGGCAGTGGCTACCCAGGGGCTGATTGACCGTGGCTATCGACTGCTGGTGGCCAATCGCCAAGAGCCGTGGGGCCAGAGCGTGACCCGGTTGCTCAGCCCAGAAGGGCTGTTGATTGGCGTCACCTTTACCCCCTGGTTGCGCGATTAATTGCCGCTTGCTGAATACCCTCTCCGCAGGAGGGGGTAAATATTTTTAGAAGACTTTATTATTAGCTTATTCAAATTTTCAATTAATAAGCTCATTGTTCTCGAACTGTTCTTAGATTAACTATGGTTATTCCTGTCATTAAGATAAAAGTGATGTCTATCACTCGTTATTTCCTTTCTTTATTAACTTAGCAAACTCATGGTTGCTGAAACTCTATAATTAAATAGAGACAATTCTTATATTCCCCTCTTCACGGTAAAATAATAATGATTCTCGTTTTCAACCAAGGAAAGGGAGAAGGAACTATGGGTAAATTAACAAGGGTGGGGATGGCGGCGTTAATATCCCTGGGAATGACGATGATATTGCCTACGGCAATGGCGGAGAATATCAATATGCCAAATAAGGAGACAGCGGCTCAGCGAATTCATTCGCAGTTTATTGCCGTCGGAAAAACCGTGCAGGTCACTTTCGGCGACTTTGCTTTCAAGCTGGATTTTACCGACGACAAAACCATGACCTTTACGGGGATTGGCGCGGCCTCACAGGGCGTGACCGACACCGTGCAATATACCGCGGTTGAGATCCGCACCGGGGTTTATATGGTCTACTGGAGCGAACCCAAATCCGGCGACAATGTCACCCATGTCGAGGATTTCCAGCGGGGTGAGGTCTATACCAATATCGCCAGTAAGGATGGGACCTTCACCCATCTGAAAGGGCAATTGAAAATCATAGGTCATTCAGGAAAATAAAGGAGCCACAATGAAAAAGGTATTTATCCCTTTGGTTATCGTCGGCAGCATGCTGGCCAATTACCCTGCATTGGCGGTTAAAAATAGCGAGCCACATAAAGTCGCTGGAAATAAAAACATTCATGATCAAAATAAATTAAAGGTGGTGGAAGATCTGTACGCCGGCTTCTTTAATAAGCATGATATCAGCGTGGCGCAGCGGCTGATTGTGGAAAACTACAAGCAGCATAATCCGTTCGTTGGCGATGGCATCAAACCCTTCCTGGATTTCTTCAGCCAGAATTTTAAAGATAACCCGCAGTTCAGCGCGAAAATATACCGCAGTGCCGTGAGCGGCGACCTGGTGTATGTCCACGTGTTGTATAAAAACAATCCGCAAGACCGCGGTACCGCCAGCGTGGATATTTATCGAGTGAACAATCAGGGCAAGATCACCGAGCACTGGGACGTCAATCAGGAAGTGCCGGAGACATCGGCCAACGACAACACCATGTTCTAACGCGACAGGGCCGCTCTGGCGGCCCTGTCACTCATTCAGCCCTTCAGTAACGAAAAACACTACGCGCAGCCCCAAATAATCCGCCATCAACCCACCGGGATCCCGGATTTTTCAGGTGAAAAAGTGATGTCTGGTTTTCAACGGCATTACATTTGATTTAAGCTTACTGCACTTAACTGATTTTATTATTGATTTTTCGTAAGGGATTAGAACGATGCCTCTACCGGAACGTATGAGACCGACTAAAGTTAGTAACAAAAAAATCAAAGAGCTGGTAATTGAAGTTGAACAGATACTTTCGAAAATTGATGAGGGCGTAAGTGAAGATGATGCAGTATTAAACACGATGATGGCTGAGTGGAACAACCAGGTAACATGCCCATATGAATTTTCAGATTTCAGGGATTTCTCATCATGGACTAGTGCAAAGGAGTTCACCCATATGGCTTTCAACTTGGAAAGGTTTTATGAGGATTTCACCTGGGATGAACTGGTTCAAACTATTACCTGTGTCTGTGACGTAAAAGCTAAGGAATCCGAACAAAATTTTGCTCTTTCATTGCTTGAGGAAAATTTTCATGGCAATCCATCCGATCTTATTTTTTGGCCAAATCATTGGTTTCAAAATCCAGATATGCTGCATGTCGAGCTGACATTTGAGGAAATTGCGGGGTATCTAATGGCCCGTTCAGGAAGGAAGTTAGCTGATGCTCCTGAAATCAAGCTGAAGTATCCAATTCCAATGAACGACTCTCAATAATTTTCGACATCCAAATTGCCCCCTAACTACACCCCCCTGGCGAGTTATTTCCGCTGGCGCAAGTTTGCCGATTGCCATCGGCCAGGTTGTCATGGTGCTATAGCAGCCAATCAGACTTGTTCAGGAGAAGTGGCTAATGACGTTTACGCTGCGAGAGATGGGGGCGGCCGATGTAGCGCCCGCGCATGTGCTGTCGCAAAAAATACGCTGGCCTCATCGGCTGGAAGATTGGCAGCAGGCGTGGTCATTGGGGGACGGAGTGATCGCTGAATCCGCCGGAGAGGTGGTTGGCTGTGCGTTGCGCTGGCGTTGGGGCGAGCAGCGCGCCACCTTGGGGTTGGTGATTGTCGCCGAGCAACATCGTGGGCAAGGCATCGCCAGAGCCATGCTGAAGCGGTTGATAGCCCCTTTGGCCGACTATCAGCTTCATCTGGTGGCGACCGATCAGGGCAAGCCGCTGTATCGGCAATTGGGGTTTATCGAGCAGGGATTGCTGGCGCAGCACCAATGCCGGGAGATGCCGGCACGCCGTAGCGCGCCTTTGCCTCCGGGGTTAACTTTGCGTCCGGCATTGCCGCAGGATCTTGCCACCCTGGTTGCGCTGGATTTCGCCGCCAGCGGCCTGAGCCGCCAACCCCTGTTGGCCGCAATATTGGCAAACGCCGAACAGGCACTGGTGTTGGAACAGCAGGGGATTATCGTCGGATTTGCCTTCCGCCGTCGTTTTGGTCACGGCTACATGATTGGCCCAGTGGTGGCGCCTGAGCTAACAGGGGCTATTGCCATGGTTGATGCCTTATGCCTGTCTTGCCAGGGGGAGTTTGTGCGAGTGGATACTCCTCAGGCCAGCGGCCTCAGCCCTTGGCTGGCCGGGCGCGGTTTACCCTGCGTCGATACGCCGACCATCATGGTGCGCGGTGTGCCCCATAGACCGGATTGCGATGTTGCACAGACATTTTCATTGGTTTCGCAAGCCTGGTCATAAAATTGAAATTAAGGGTTCAGGGTGGTGCATCGTGCGATGCATTGCCCAAATGTTGTGCAATAGTTATCAACTGATGACTATGTTGTAACCGCAGGTTTTTGTCGTTCCTGCGTCGCCGTACGCCGCCGCGCGTGAAATTTCCCTCAGCAATCCGCAATTGGCACAGGCCATGCATTGTCATCATCTCGCTTTGTTATCTGAGTAACAAAGTGGGGTTTGGTGACAACTCAACAACAGCGGGCGAACTATGGCTGAGCATCCAGATGTGATTGCACAAATAGAAGCGTCATTTGCGGTGCAAACCCCCACCGGGAAACGCATTGCCGGATATCTGCTGGCCAATTTGGCGCAGGTGCCGTTTGAGACCGCTGACAGCATAGCTCGCAGTGCTGCTACCAGCGGCATTTCGGTCGGGCGCTACCTGCGCAGTCTGGGTTACCGCAACCTTGAGGACTTAAAGCGCACCTTGCGCGAGCAGGGTACGGCTTTGCATCAACCCTGGGGCGTGACCGACCGTCTGGGGGCTTACCGCCGTCGGCGCGAACAGCCGCAACCGCAAAAATTACGTCAGTCATTAACGCTGGAACTGGAAGCGATCGAACACGTTTACCAATTGGCCGGCGGCGAAGCCTTTGCGCAAGTCAGCCGCCAGCTGGCGCAGGCGGAAGCGGTGTTTGTCATGGGCATTCAGTCGACGCGCGGCATCGCCAATGCCTTTTACAGCCATCTGGAATATCTGCGGCCCAAGGTCTATTACGCGGACGGGTTGTCCGGCACCTATGTGGAGTCGCTAAATTCGGAATTCAGTGCTCCGTACCTGGTGCTGACGGACACGCGCGCTTATTCGACCATCGCACAAAAATACTGTCAGGCGGCCTGTGCGCGTGGGCTGCGGCTGGCGCTGATTACCGATATTTACTGTCCCTGGGCTCGGGATTACCCGATCGACCTGCTGCAGGTAAAAACCGACACCGGTCAGTTTTGGGACTCGCTGGCACCGCTCAGTTGCCTGTTCAACCTGCTGCTGTCTTCGGTGCTGGAACAGGGCGGCGCAGCGGTCGAGCAACGGCTGGCCAGCAACCGAATTCTGCAAAAAGAGCTGGGGCAATTTGAATCTTAACCGCATGGGAAAACGCAATGAGTGACAACGTAACATTAACCGATCTGGCCGAAGTCTTCCCAGATCTGCCTATTGAGTTGAAATATGCCGGCGCCGACAACCTGACGGGCCGGCCGATTTACCGCGAAAGCCGCTGCCTGCTCCATCCCGATGCGGTGCAGGGGCTGACGCGTTGCCTGCTGGCGGCACGGCTGGCCGGTTTTTCCCTGCTGGTGTTCGATGCTTACCGGCCGCAGCAGGCGCAGGCGCTGCTGTGGCAAGCCTGTCCGGATCCGCAGTATGTCACCAGCACCCAGACCGGTTCGCACCACAGCCGGGGGGTCGCGATCGACGTGACGCTGCTGGACGCCGCGGGGGCCGCGTTGAATATGGGCACCGGCTTTGATGAGATGAGCGAAAAATCACATCCGTTTTACCCCGACTTCCCTCCGGAGGTGCAGCGCAACCGGCTACTGCTGAATGCGGTGATGGCCGCCGGAGGTTTTCGCGGGATCGCCAGCGAATGGTGGCACTTTGAGCTGCCCAACGCCGGGGATTATCCGCTGCTGGCCGATCGCTTCGGCTGTTTTTCTTACGATTAAAACAACACACATTCAACGCATCAGGAGCTTTGTTTATGAATCAGATCAAATACGCCGCTCTGGCGGCTGCAGTGACGTTGGGCCTGACGGCAGTCGGGTCGGTACAGGCGGCGGTGCCCAAGGACATGCTGGTGATTGGCAAAGCGGCGGACCCGCAAACGCTGGATCCGGCGGTAACTATCGATAACAACGACTGGACGGTGACTTACCCAGCCTACCAGCGACTGGTGCAGTACAAGACCGAAGGCGGAAAAGGGTCGACCCAGGTAGAGGGGGAACTGGCCGACAGCTGGACAAGTTCAGACGACCAACTGGTCTGGACCTTTAAGCTAAAACCCGGCAACAAGTTTGATGACGGTTCGGACGTGAACGCCGATGCAGTCAAATGGTCGTTTGAACGTCTGATGAAGATTGGTCAGGGGCCATCAGAGGCCTTCCCCAAAGACCTGCAGGTCACGGTGGTGGATCCGTTGACGGTGCGTTTCACGCTGAAAACGCCGTTTGCGCCGTTCCTGTACACCCTGGCCAATGACGGCGCCGGTATCGTTAACCCGGCGATTGCCAAGGCGAATCCGGCGGACGAGGGCAAGGCCTGGTTGGCGAACCATAGCGCCGGCTCTGGGGCGTACAAACTGGATCGCTGGCAGAAGGGCCAGCAGTTGGTGCTGGTGCCGAACCCGCATTACAGCGGCGCCAAACCGGCGTTTAAACGCGTCACGGTGAAAATCATCGGCGAAAGCGCCACCCGCCGTCTGCAACTGACCCGAGGCGACCTGGATATTGCCGAATCGCTGCCGATTGACCAGCTCACGGCGCTGAAAAGTGAAAACAAGGTTGCGGTCAACGAGTATCCGTCGCTGCGGGTAACCTACTTGTACCTCAACAACGGCAAAGCGCCGCTTAACCAGGTGGATCTGCGTCGCGCCATTTCTTACGCCGTGGATTATCAGGGCATGGTGAAGGGCATTCTCGGGGGGAACGGCAAACAGATGCGCGGCCCGATCCCGGAGGGCATGTGGGGCTATGACGCCAATGCCCAGCAGTACAGCCAGGATGCGGACAAGGCCAAGGCGGCGTTGGCGGCGGTGAAAGACAAGCCGGCCTCACTGAACTTCCTGTATTCGATCAGCGATCCTAACTGGGAGGCGATTGCGCTGTCGGTGCAGGCCAGCCTGGCGACGGTCGGCCTCAACGTCAAACTGGAGAAGTTGGCCAACGCCACCATGCGGGATCGCATCGGTCAGGGCAATTACGATATCGCCATTGGCAACTGGAGCCCGGATTTCGCCGACCCCTATATGTTCATGAACTACTGGTTTGAATCCGACAAGAAAGGGCTGCCGGGCAACCGGTCGTTCTACAGCGATCCGCAGGTGGATGCCCTGTTGAAGAAAGCGGTATCGGTGTCCGATCAGCAGGTTCGCACCGCCGATTATCAGGCGGCGCAGAAAATCGTCATCGACCAGGCGGCCTACGTTTACCTGTTCCAGAAAAACTATCAGGTGGCGATGAACAAAGAGGTGAAGGGCTTTGTGTATAACCCGATGCTGGAGCAGGTGTTCAACGTTGGGCAGATGAGCAAGTAATTTTTTTCGGGCAGCCGTTTGGCTGCCCCTGCACCATGGGAAACCGCTATGAACGTTTGGAGCCTTATCCGTCAGCGCTGCTGGGGGTTGGTGCTGGTGATGTTCGGGGTGTGCGTGATCACCTTTACCATCTCGCACCTGATCCCCGGCGATCCGGCGCGCTTGCTGGCCGGCGACCGCGCCAGCGAGGAAATCGTCCAGCATATTCGCCAACAGCTGGGGCTGGACCAGCCGCTGTATGTGCAATTTGGCCGCTATGTGCTGGATTTGCTGCATGGCGATTTGGGGACTTCCATTCGCACCGGACGGCCGGTACTGGAAGATCTGCGCGCCTTCTTTCCCGCCACGCTGGAGCTGGCTTTTTGCGCATTGCTGCTGGCGATCGCGTTTGGCGTCCCGCTTGGGGTGGTGTCGGCGGTTTATCGCAATAAATGGCCCGATCATCTGGTGCGGCTGTTGTCGGTGACCGGCATTTCCACCCCGGCGTTCTGGCTGGGGTTGGGGGTGATTATCCTGTTCTACGGTCAACTGAATCTGTTGCCCGGCGGCGGCAGGTTGGACGACTGGCTGGATCCACCCACCCACATCACCGGGTTTTACCTGCTGGACTCCTTGCTGACCGGTAACGGCGAGGCATTCTGGAACAGCCTGCAGCACCTGATCCTGCCGGCGCTGACGTTAGCCTTTGTTCATCTTGGGGTAGTGGCGCGCCAAATCCGCTCGGCGATGCTCGAACAGTTGGGGGAAGACTATATCCGCACCGCCCGCGCTAATGGCCTTTCGCACTGGCGAGTGGTGCTTGGACACGCCTTGCCCAATGCGCTGATCCCCTCGGTAACGGTATTGGGACTGGCACTGGGGGACTTGCTCTATGGTGCGGTGCTGACCGAAACGGTATTCGCCTGGCCGGGCATGGGCGCTTACGTGGTGGATTCCATTCAGGCGCTGGATTTTCCGGCGGTGATGGGGTTTGCCGTGGTGGTCTCTTTTGCCTATGTGATGGTTAATTTGATCGTCGATCTGCTCTACCTGTGGATCGACCCAAGAATGGGGCGCGAGGGATAATGACCATGACTCAAACCGAACAACCGCCGCTGGCGGAGCCCGTATTGCGCTATGTCAGCCTGCGCCGCGCCTGGTACCGGGTCCGACGGAGTCCGCTGACGCTGCTGGGGGCCGCCATCATGATCGCCGTGCTGTTCCTGATGCTGTTCTCGCCGTGGCTGGTGCCGCATAACCCGGATGCCATTGACCTTACCGCGCGTCTGTTACCGCCTTCTGCCGAACACTGGTTCGGCACGGACGAGGTGGGCCGCGATCTCTTTAGCCGGGTCCTGGTCGGCAGCCGTCAATCGGTGGCCGCCGGGCTGGCGGTGGTGGTATTGGCAGGGGGCATTGGCTCGCTGCTCGGCTGTTTCTCCGGCGTGATGGGCGGAACGATCGATGCGTTAATCATGCGCTGCATGGATATCATGCTGTCCGTGCCGTCACTGGTGCTTACCATGGCGCTGGCAGCGGCGTTGGGCCCCAGTTTGTTCAACGCCATGTTGGCGATTGCCGTGGTACGCATTCCTTTCTACGTGCGGCTGGCGCGCGGACAGACGTTAACGCTGCGTCATCAGGCTTATATGCAGGCGGCGCGCACCTTTGGCGCTTCACGCTGGCATCTGATTGGCTGGCACGTGCTGCGCAATGTGATGCCGCCGTTGGTGGTGCAGGCGTCGCTGGATATCGGTACCGCGATCCTGATGGCGGCGACGCTGGGCTTCATCGGGCTGGGTGCCCAGCAACCGACCGCCGAATGGGGCGCTATGGTGGCCAATGGCCGTAACTATGTGCTCGACCAATGGTGGTATTCGGCCTTCCCCGGTACGGCGATCCTGATCACCGCCACCGGTTTCAACCTGTTCGGCGACGGTCTGCGCGACCTGCTGGATCCTAAAACCCGGGGGCGCTGATGAGTGAAACCACCGTTTTATCAATCGATGAATTGCAATTGGAGTTCCCGGTTTACGGCGGCAGCGTCAAGGCGCTCAATCGCGTCTCGCTGCAGGTTAAGGCGGGCGAAATCGTCGGCGTGGTGGGCGAGTCCGGCTCCGGCAAGTCGGTCACTGCGATGATGACGTTACGGCTGCTGGCGGAAGAGGGTTACAGCGTGACCGGCGGTTCGCTGGAGATGCTCGGCACCGACGTGCTCAACGCCAGCGAGCGGCAAATGCGCCAGCTGCGTGGTGCACGGGTGTCGATGATTTTTCAGGAACCCATGAGCGCGCTCAATCCGACGCGCAAGATCGGCCGCCAGATGTGTGAGGTGATCCGCCTGCACCAGCGACTTTCCGCCTCGGCGGCTCGTGACAAGGCGATTCAGCTGTTACAGGAAATGCAGATTGCCGATGCACAGCGGGTGATGGAGCGCTATCCGTTTGAGCTGTCCGGCGGCATGCGTCAACGGGTGCTGATTGCCATGGCATTTTCCTGCGAACCGGAACTGATCATTGCCGACGAACCCACCACTGCGCTGGACGTCACGGTCCAGCGGCAGGTGTTGCGGTTGCTGCAGCAGAAGGCGCGAGCCAGCGGCACGGCGGTGCTGTTTATCACTCATGATATGGCGGTGGTGTCGCAACTTTGCGACCGGGTGTATGTAATGTATGCAGGACACGTGATTGAGAGTGGCACGACCGCCAATGTGATTGAGCATCCCAGTCATCCGTACTCCATTGGGTTATTGCTGGCGGCGCCGGAGCGTGCCGAACCGCGCAGTCTGCTGCAGGCGATCCCCGGTACGGTGCCCAACCTGAGCGCGTTACCGCCAGGCTGCGCTTTCAGTAACCGTTGCCGCCATGCTGATGCTCAGTGTCGGCATACGCCGAAGCTTACGCCATTGGTGTCGGAGCCGACCCAAAGGGTGGCCTGTTGGCATCCGCAGTCTGTCGATTTGGAGGTGCAAAATGAACGTTGAGGCACTGCTGGAACTGCGCGACGTGCGACTACGTTTCCCCGCCAGCTATAACTGGCGCGGTAAGCCACGAGAGTATGTTCATGCGCTCAATGGGCTGGATCTGAACATTATGCGCGGCGAAACCTTGGGCATCGTCGGTGAATCAGGGTGCGGTAAAAGTACCCTGGCGCAGTTGCTGATGGGGTTGTTGAAGCCCAGCAGTGGCGAGCTGCTGCGGGCGCGCAATGCCGGTTCCTGGTTTGGCAGCGGCATGCAAATGGTGTTTCAGGATCCGCAGTCATCGCTCGATCCACGCCTGCCGGTGTGGCGGATTATCACCGAGCCGGTATACGTGCAACAACACAACAGCGTGGCGGAAAGACGGGTGCAGGCGGCGGAGCTGGCTCAACAGGTGGGGCTGCGGCCGGAGGCGATTGACCGGTTGCCGCACGAATTTTCCGGCGGGCAGCGGCAGCGTATTTCCATCGCCCGCGCACTGTCGTCGCAGCCGGACATCATCGTGCTGGACGAGCCCACCTCGGCGCTGGATATCTCGGTGCAGGCGCAGATCCTCAATCTTTTGGTGGAGCTGCAACGCCAGCGCAACCTGACTTATGTGCTGATCTCGCATAACGTCTCGGTGATCCAGCACATGAGCGATCGGGTTGCGGTGATGTATCTGGGGCAGATTGTCGAACTGGGGCCGACCGCACAGGTGTTGCGTCAGCCGCAGCATCCTTACACCCGCTTGCTGCTGGATTCGGTGCCCCGTACCGGCCGCTCGCTGGGCGACAGCGCGATTGAAGACCGCAAAGGCGAATTACCGGGCAACCGTCAGTTGCCGCAGGGCTGCTTTTTTCGCGAACGTTGCCCTTACGCCGGCGAGGGGTGCCAGCGACCGCAAAGTTTGAGGGTCAATTTGGGCGGCACGGCGGTGCGTTGCCATAAGGTGGCGTAGCCAATAGTGCTTGAGTAGGACAGGTGAAAATAATGGATTAACACGGCAGGCAAAGCGGGCAGCGCTTCGCCTGCTGATATTGACTCAGGGCAGTGGCCAATCGGTAGGAGTATTGCTGACGACCTCGACATACATGTCCCAGGCGTGGGACCAGAATTGCGTAAAGCCTTCCTGACTGAAGCTAATACCCATCAGGCCCATCACAAACCAGCAGGTGGTGAACAACCCGAGGCTGCTGAACATAAATGCCATGCCGTTGCGGCTGGTCTTACGGCAAACGACGTTTAGCTGGCTGGCCATAAACATCATAACGGCGCTAAGCAACTCCCAGCGCATCATAATAAAACCTGTGGCAATGGCACTCATCGAACGGGATCCTTGGTGATAAAGCTGCTCCCGGCGAGCGGCCGGAAGGTCAGGGCAATGGGTGAAAATAGTGTGATCTGCGTCACATTGTAGCACTGGGGTAAATCGCTGCTCAATCCCTGAGCGGGAGAAAAATCGCCATTTGGTAACATTCCAACATGCTGAAACATTTATGCCATTTCATTAGCAACCTTTTAATGGGGAGCGCAAACCAATAACGCTATGCTTGCCGACTTTTCACTGCCCTGATTTATCTTGGGAAAATGTGACGTCTGACAGGTAACTCGCCACGTATGGCCCTATTAAAAGATAAAATTCGCGACCATTCCGCCGAAGAAATGTTGTTTATACGCCGCGCCGGCGTGGCAATGGTGTTGGTCGTCGCCTGTTTCGGCGTGCTGATCCTCAACCTGTACCGCCTGCAGGTAAAACAGCATGCGTTCTACCAGACGCGTTCCAACCAGAACGACATCAAGATGGTGCCGATTGCCCCCAGTCGCGGGCTGATTTTCGACCGCAATGGCATCCCGCTGGTGCGTAACATTACGCTGTACCAGATCCAGATTATCCCCAGCAAAATCGACAATATGACCGCGCTGCTGCAGGCGCTGACGCCGATTGTCGATCTGACGCCCGAAGATATCGCCGCTTTTCGCGATGATATGCACCACAACGGCCGCTACAAGCCGGTCACCTTGAAAAGCGGGCTGACGGAAACCGAGGTGGCGCGCTTTGCGGTTAATCAATACCGCTTCGACGGGGTGACGATTGACACCTATCAGCAGCGGGAATATCCCTACGGTGCCGAACTGGCCCACGTGGTAGGTTACGTGTCGAAGATCAACGATAGCGATTTGAAGCGGCTGGACAAGGCGGGCCTCAGCGAGAACTATGCCGCCGACCACAATATTGGCAAACAGGGCATCGAGGCCTATTACGAGTCAGCGCTGCACGGCACCACCGGCTATCAGGAAGTGGAGGTGGATAACCACGGCCGCGTGATACGCCTGCTGAAAGAACAACCGCCACAGGCGGGCAAAAACATATACCTGACGCTCGATCTGCCGCTGCAGCAATATATCGAATCGGTGCTCAAAGGGCAGCGTGCGGCAGTGGTGGTGGAAGACCCGCGCGACGGCGGCATTTTGGCCATGGTCTCCAGCCCCAGTTACGATCCCAACCCTTTCGTCAAGGGCATCAGCTATCCCGCGTATAAAGCGCTGCTGAGCAACCCCGACCTGCCGCTGATCAACCGCGTCACGCAGGGGCTCTATCCGCCGGCATCCACGGTGAAGCCTTACATGGCCACTTCCGCGCTGTTTGCCGGGGTGATCACCCCCAACACCACCTTCTTTGGCGCCCCGACCTGGACCTTACCGGGCACCCAACGCCGTTATCGTGACTGGCTTAAAACCGGTCACGGCATGCTGAACGTGACCAAGGCAATCGAAGAGTCCGCCGATACCTTCTTTTATCAGGTGGCGTTTGAAATGGGCATTGACCGTATTCACAGCTGGCTGAGCCAGTTTGGTTACGGTCAGGCAACCGGGATTGACCTGAACGAAGAGTATCGCGGCGTGCTGCCAAGCCGCGAATGGAAACGGCGGGTGCATAAAAAAGCCTGGTATCAGGGGGACACCATCTCGGTAGGCATCGGCCAGGGATATTGGGTGGCTACGCCGATCCAGATGGTGAAGGCGCTAACAACGCTGATCAACAACGGCAAGGTGAAAACGCCCCATTTGTTGTACTCCATGCGGCAGGGCAACCTGGTGAGCCGCTACCAGCCACCGGCAGAGAGTGCGCAGATTGGCGATGCCAAATCGCCGTACTGGGGCATTGTCCGCAATGGCATGTACGGCATGGCCAATCTGCCAAACGGCACCGGTTATAAGCTGTTCCATACTGCGCCGTATCAGATTGCCGCCAAGTCCGGGACTTCACAGGTGTTCGGTCTGAAGGAGAATCAGACTTATAACGCCAAAATGATCCCGGTGCGGCTGCGCGACCATATTTTCTATACGTTGTTCGCGCCGTATAAAAATCCGCGGGTGGCGATGGCGCTAATTCTGGAAAACGGCGGTGGTGACGGCGTGGTAGCCGGGCCGACGGCCCGGGCGATCCTCGACCATATATTTGACCCGGCCAACGTCCCACAGCCCGAGGATAACCAGAAAGTTAAACCGGAGTTAAACGACAGCGCGGATGTGCAACAGTAAACGCGTTTGTTTTTACTTTCTTACAAACTGCAATCTTCTCACTATTTCTGTCAGGGTAGACTGAAATAATCGCATAACGTTAATAAAAACGCAGGGTTAACAGTGGCGCCATCAACAAAAAAAAGCGGTAAAAATTATTCAACCCTTCGCTTTGGCTGGATTTGCGGTGGGATACTGGTCTGCTTTTTCCTGCTGGCCTTTCGGGTCGGCTATTTGCAACTGCTGGAACATCAGCAGTTGGCGGACCAGGCGGATCAGCGTTCGATCCGCACTCAGGTGTTGCCCACCAACCGGGGGATGATCACCGACCGCAACGGCGAGGCCTTGGCCGTCAGCGTGTCTTCGAAAGATATCGTGCTGGATCCCAAGCACATTCTCGACACCCATACCGATATTGGCAATGAACGCTGGCAGAGCCTGGCTAACGTGCTGAAAATGCCGCTAACCGAGGTACAAAGGCTGATCCAGGCTAACGCCCACAAGCGTTTTGTCTATCTGGCCCGCAAGGTCGAGGATGATAATGCCAATTACATCAGCAAGCTGCATTTGACCGGGGTCAGTACCGAACAGGACTTCAGCCGCTTTTACCCGATGAGCCAGGATGCCGCCGGGCTGATCGGCATTGTCGGGCAGGACAATCAGGGGCTCGAAGGGATCGAATTGGGCTTTAACCACCTGTTGCAAGGCAAGAACGGCCTGCGGGTTTACCAGAAGGACGGCAGCGGGGCGGTGATTGGCGTGATCAAGAACGTCGATCCCGTGCCGCCGCCGAATGTCACGCTGAGTATTGATAAATTCATCCAGTACGTGCTGTACGCGCAAATTCGCGACGGCGTGGTGGCAAACCAGGCCGATTCCGGCTGTGCGGTGCTGGTAAAAGTGAATACCGGTGAAGTGCTGGGGATGGCCAGCTATCCGTCATTCAACCCGAACAACTACGCCAATACTCCGGCCAAAGATATCCGCAACGTGTGCAGCAGCGACAGTTTCGAACCGGGTTCTACCGTGAAGCCGGTGGTGGTGATGGTCGGGCTGGAGCACCGGCTGATTAAGCCGGATACCGTACTGGACACCACGCCTTACCGGGTCAATGGCCATTTGATCAAAGACGTTGGCCACTGGTCGAAATTGACCATTACCGGCGTGCTGCAAAAATCGAGCGACATCGCCGTTTCACATATTGCGCTGGCGCTGCCCGCCACCGTACTGCCTGCGGTTTACAAGAGCTTTGGATTGGGCCGGCCGACTGACCTGGGCATCGGCAACGAAAGCAGCGGTTATTTGCCGCAGCACCGTGAACGCTGGGCTGACATCGAACGCGCAACCTTCTCCTTTGGTTATGGTTTGCGTGTGACCCCGTTACAGATGGCACGCGAATACGCGGCCATCGGTTCCTATGGCGTTTATCGGCCATTGTCGATCACCCGAGTGACGCCACCGGTGATGGGGCAGCGCATTTTGCCGGAAGAAACGGTAAAAACCGTGGTGCATATGATGGAAAGCGATGCCTTGCCGGGGGGCAGTGGGGTCAGCGCGGCGGTGCCGGGTTACCGTTTGGCGATTAAAACCGGTACCGCAGAGAAAATGGGCACCAACGGCAAATACGACGGCGGTTACATTAACTACACCGCCGGCGTGGCACCGGCCAGCGATCCGCAGGTGGCGCTGGTGGTGATGGTCAACAACCCGAAAGCCGGCAAGCACTTCGGTGGTTCGGTGGCTGGCCCGGTGTTCGGCAAGATCATGGCGCAGGTATTGGAACATATGAATATCTTACCTGATGCCCAGCCGTTGAACGTCGTTTCGCAGGTTAAAGGCTAACCTGATGTTCCCCCCTCTGCGGAGGGGGAACCAGTCACTTTTTCAACGTCGCAAGGTGGGCCTGTACCCATTCGACATCACGAGTGAAGTTAAGATAAATCTGGCGGTTTTATTAAAAAGGGGAATGTTTTTTAAGCGTCGATACTTTGTATGGGCGGGAATATTTATAGATAAGACAATCTGATTAATTCGATAAAATAAAAATAATCCCAAGTGCCAATTCGTGGCGAATAAAATAAATTCGGCCGGGTATCTTCTACTGAAAACTACCCGGCCTGAAAATATTAACGGCTGGTTTGGTGGCCGATGATGCCGCCCAGCGCTGCGCCGCCCAAGGTACCCAGCGTACTGCCGTCGGTCAATACTGCACCACCCAGAGCGCCGACGCCGGCACCGATAGCGGTGTTGCGATCGCGGTGCGACATATTCCCACATGCGGTGACAGAAAGCGTTGCCATGATGATAACCATCACGCCTGCGGCACGTTTAAGGTTCATAAGAGTTTCCTGATAAATTGCCTAATTAACAGACAAAGAAAGCACTGATTAATCGGCCGGTAGAAGTTGAGATGAATGTATTCTGCCGAAAGAAAATAGAACAGGTAAATATTCTTAATTTTATGACATCGAATTTTATTTAATCGCCATTTTACTTTGGGATGATGATTAAATCGCCAGCCTGTTATCTCTTAGGGCAGGTTGGATAATCCTTAAAACGCGTTAAAAATCCTAAGGCCCAGGGGTATTGGCTAATACGTGTTCTGGCCTGAATTGGCGTACGGGTACTTCAGGGTATGGTCGCCATCGTGTTGTCCCTGACAGAGAGCATTTTTTTGCATTGCGGTAATGCAACTGTGTAAGTTACATTAGCGATATTGAGTTGTGATCTGCATCACAGATTGAAATCAAGCAAAAATAACCTTAAGAAATTCCAGGGAAATTTTCCTTTCTGGGCAGGCTTTTTGCTGCTTAAAAACCAGGAGACAACGATGTTAGAAATGCTAGAGAGTTTGGCCACCGTGGTGATCATGGTACCGGTAATGATAGCCCTGTTGCTTGGCTCGATTTATGGCTTGGGCGAGCTGTTTAACCTGTTTTCTGCCGTTGGCGGGAAAAAGAGCTGACGCGGAAATAATGTTCGAGGGGCGCAATGCCCCCCGATGCAGGTTTAAAGTACCGTTGCCAGGAAATCACGCGTTCTTTGATGTACCGGTTCATCCAGCACCTGTTTTGCCGTCCCCGTTTCGACCACTTTCCCTTGATCCATAAAGATGATTTGGTCCGCCACTTCGCGGGCAAACCCTATTTCATGCGTCACCACCACCATGGTCATGCCAGAGTGCGCCAGGCCTTTCATCACCTGCAGCACTTCGCCAACCAATTCGGGATCGAGCGCAGAAGTGGGCTCGTCGAACAGTAGCACCTCTGGCGTCATCGCCAGGGCACGGGCGATCGCCACTCGCTGTTGCTGTCCACCAGAAAGCTCGCGTGGCCAGGCGTGAATGCGATGTTCCAGCCCGACGCGGGCCAGCAGCGCTTTTGCCCGTTCCACCACTAGACTTTTTTTCTCCTTTTTGACCAGCAACGGGGCCTCAGTGACGTTCTCCAGCACGGTGCGGTGCGGGAATAAATTGAACTGTTGGAACACCATACCGATGCTTTTACGCTGTTCGGCCACTTCGCGTTCCTTCAGTTCATACAGCTGGTTGCCTTTTTGGCGGTACCCTATGAGTTGCTCGCCTACCCGAATGGTTCCGCCGTCTAGTTTTTCCAGGTGATTGATGCAGCGCAGCAAGGTCGACTTCCCCGAACCGGAAGGGCCGAGGATCACCGTTACCGAGCCTGCCGGGATCTGCAGGCTGATGTTTTTCAACACTTCGGTGCCGGAAAATGACTTGCGCACCTGGTTGATCTGAATGGCGGCGCTCATGACTCTGCCTCCTGTGCCGGGCTGGATGCGGCTTTGCGGGGACGGAACAGCCAGTTGCTGCGCGCCGCCTGGCTACCACGGCCAAAATAGCGCTCAACATAGTACTGGCCGATCGACAAAATCGAGGTCATCACCAGATACCACAACGTGGCGACCAACAGCAACGGGATCACCTCGTAGGTGCGCTGATAGATGATCTGCGCCGAATAGAGCACGTCCTGCAGGGCGATCACCGAGACCACCGCCGTGGTTTTAAGCTGCCCGATCACCTCATTGCCGGCAGGGGGCAAAATGGTGCGCATGGCCTGCGGCAAAACTACGCGCCACAGGATTTGTCCACGGCGATACCCCAAGGCCTTGGCGGCCTCAAACTGGCCACTGCCGACGCTTTGGATACCGGCGCGCACAATCTCCGCCGCATAAGCCGACTGATGCATCACCAGGGCGATCACCGCCGCGCTGAAGGTACTGATGAGGGTGTTGGTAGGGGCGCTGGCCACTTCACCCAGGAAGGGGATCCACAGGCTGATGCGCGGGTAGAGTGCCGCGATGTTGTACCACAGGAAAAGCTGTACCAGCATCGGCACCGCGCGGAAAAACCAGGTATAGAACCAGCTCACCGCCACCAGCACCGGGTTGGCCGACAGACGCATCAACGCCAGCAGCACGCCTCCGGCGAAGCCGAAGATCACCGAAATCACGGTGAGCTTCAGCGTCATGATCACGCCATTGATAATCGACGCTTCGGTAAAGTTTTCCGCCACCACCGCCCATTCGAAGCGCGGGTTATGCAGCATCGAATTGGCGATGATGCCGACGATCAGCAGCACCAACAGGGCGCTGAACCAGCGCCCATAATGCCGATGACCGACGATGCGCAGTTCGGCATCACCGGCCGCTTGTGGCCCACTCATTTTGCAATCTCTTCATTGATGCCGGCGGTTTTCACCGCGCCGAAGCCGATATCCCAGCCGTCGAGGATTTTTTGGTAACTGCCGTCGGCAATCAGCGAGTTAAGCGCCGCCTGCACCGGTTTCACCAGATCGGAACCTTTCGGCAAGGCGATGGCGACCGTGGTGCCCTCAATGTTGATGTCACCGGCCAGCGCCAGCGGTTTAACGTGGGTTGCCTGATAACGCAGGCCTTCATACGGACCAAAGAACATCGGTACTCGTCCGCTGATCACCGCCTGAACACCGGCTGGACGGTCGGGGAAAATCGGAATGGTGATCGCCGGTTTTCCGCCGCTGACGCAACTGTCGCTGGCCTGCTGCAAGCGGGTGATTTGTGAGGTGCCCGCCCCGGCGCCGACGGTTTGTCCGCAAAGCTGCGCCAGCTCGGTGTAAGGGCCGAGGGCGGCATCTTTACGGGCGATTAGCGCCAGTTTTGACGCGTTGTAATAGCCGACAAAATCGACCTGTTGGAAGCGCTTCTTGTTGGCATCGATATTGGCCAGGGCAACGTCATAACGGCCGGACTTCAGGCCGGGGATGATATTGTCGAAACCGCCGGTATCCTTCCAGTGGATTGCCACGCCGAGGCGATCGGCGATGGCGCTCATCACGTCAATTTCACGCCCGGCCAGCGTTTTGTTGTCCGCCTCATAGAAAGTGGTCGGTGGCGTATTGGGGTTGGTGCCCGCCACGATGTAACCGGCTTTTTTTATTGCTTCCGGCAGGCTGTCGTGCAGTGCGGGATCTGCGCTGGCTTTTACCGCGGCGCGGAAGGGCACATCGCCTTCGGCGGCATAGCCGACGGCCAGCGGAGCCAGGGTAGCGCTGGCCAGCAGCAGGGACAGTACGGTGCGTTTGAGGTTGGTTTTCATCATGTTTCCCTGCGAATTAAGCCGATTTTACGTTAGCGAAGTTGATTGCCGGTTGCGGCAGGCCCAGGTTTTCACGCAGGGTTGAATACTGATATTCCTCGCGGAACAGGCCGCGACGGCGCAGTTCCGGGATCACCAGTTCGACGAACAGTTCCAACTGATTCGGCAATACCGCAGGCATGATGTTAAAGCCATCGGCGCCTTGCTGTTCCAGCCACAGCTGGAAGTCATCGGCGATCTCTTCGGCGGTTCCCACCACCACGCGATGCCCGCGCGACCCGGCAGCCACCGCAGCCAGTTCACGTAACGTCAGGTTTTCGCGTGCCGCGAGATCGGTCAACAGCTTCACGCGGCTTTGGCCGCCTTCGGTCGTGCCGACGTCCGGTACCGGGCCATCAAGCGGGAATCCGCTAAGATCGAAACCGAAGCGTGCCGAAAGCTGCTCGATACCGTTGTCGATGTCCACCAATTGGTTGAGTTGATACCAGGTCTCTTGCGCCTCGGCCTTGGTGCGCCCAATGATCGGCATCACGCCAGGCAGGATCAGCAGGTGATTCGGGTTGCGGCCGGCATCGGCGACAAATTTCTTCTGGCTGCGATAGAAGGCCTGGCCTTCTTCCAGCGTGGCGGCGGCGGTAAACACCACCTCGGCGGTTTCTGCGGCCAGCTGTTGTCCGGCAGGCGAAGAACCGGCTTCGATGATCACCGGGCGGCCCTGCGGCGAACGAGAAATATTCAGCGGGCCCTGCACCGAGAAGTGTTTGCCTTTGTGGTTGGCGGCGTGAATTTTCTCATCGATGGCATACTTGCCGCTTTGCTTGTCGCGCACGATGGCGTCTTCTTCCCAGCCGTCCCACAGTTTGTAGCTGGCTTCGAGAAACTCGCGCGCCACTTCATAGCGCTCGGCGTGCGAAGGCAGATCGTCACGGCTGAAGTTGCGTGCTGCGTCGCTTGAGAACGACGTCACCACGTTCCAGGCCGCGCGGCCGTGGCTGATGTGATCGATAGAGGCCATGGCGCGTGCCAGGTGGAAAGGCTGATCGAAAGTGGTGGAAGCGGTGGCCGCCAGACCGATGTGTCGAGTTCTGACCGCCAGCGCCGCCAGCAGCGTCAACGGCTCCAGGCGGGACAGGGTGGAAGGCAAACGGTGCACGCTGGTCGCCAGCGCATCGCCGACGAAGAACATATCAAAGGTGCCTTCTTCGGCCTTTTGGGCAATCCAGGTGAACCAGTCAATGTCCGTAGGTGACCCGCTGGCCCCTTCGGCACGCCAGCCGCCGACGTGATGGCCCAACGCCTGAACAAACAGGCCGAGACGTAATTGACGCGATGGTGTTGAAGGTGAAGTACTCATAATTATTCCTATATTTATTATTGGTTTAATAATTCAATTAAGCGGCTCAGCGCGGCGGGCTGCGTTAGCGCGCAGTCCTCGATCACGCGCTCACCGTTCAAATGCGGCAGCAATAGCAGGATGCTGCGCAGTTTCGCGCCGACGTCGGTCTGTCGGGCGGCGGTTTGCTTTCTTGTGACGATGTCACTTAATTGGCGGCCGTCGTGCAGCGTTAGCGTGACGCGGTGGAAGCGTAATTCCGCATCCAGCTCGTCTGGCGGTGCCGTCAGGTCTGCATGGCGTTCAACCCGTGCCGCCAGGGCTGAAATGTTTGGGTCAACGAGGGCCTCACCGTAGTGCATCAAGGGTACGGTGCCGCTGTACAACGCATCGGCGATGACATATTCCAGGCTGAAACGCGCTTCAACTCCGTTTGACGGGCGGCGAATATAGGGCGCGGTATCGGCACCGGGGGGAAAACTGACCTGGATCTTGGCGATGGCAGCGGGAATATCCCCGACGGCAATGCCTTGTTCGAGCAGGCGCTCGCGCAGGATAAATGCGGCCTCCGCTGCGCTGTGGGTGCCGCCGCAGGTGGGATAGCGTTTAAATTCCAGCCCCGGTTGCAGGATACGCCACGGCGCCCCCCAATCGGCCGTCAACAGCTCGGGCCGCTGCCGTCCGTCGCCATGCGAGCTCAACAGGCTGTCTATCACGCCTTCCGGCTGACCGGCAAAACCCAGCTGAGCCAGCAGCACGGCATTGACTGCCGCCCGAGCGGCGATCCCTGCGTGCAACGGCTTGGCGGCCGATCCGAACTGGCTGCGCAGCCCGGCGGCCTGGGTGGCAGCCAGCCCAAGGGCGACCTGCGTTTGCTGCAAGGTGAGTTGTAAATAGCGTGACGCCGCCGCAGTGGCGGCAACGGCGCCCAGGGTGGCCGTGCTGTGAAATCCCAACTGATAGTGTTGAGTACCGGCAGCCAGTCCCAGTCGTCCGGCTGCCTCTACGCCAACGACATAGGCGGTCAGTAGCGCGTCAACGTCCGGGTTATCGCCGGTCAACGCCAGCAGTGCAGAGAGCACCACCGTGCTGGGGTGCCCGCGCAGCGCGGGGTGGTAATCGTCAAAATCCAACGAATGGCTGATATAGCCGAAATAGAGCGCACGGTTTTCGGCACCGACCGGCGGGAACACTGTTTTTACCGCTGTCAGGCCGCTGTCGGTGAGTGCGCCCTGGGCGATCGGTAATGCGCAGGCGAAATAATCTATCAGCCCAAGGCGGGCGGCCGACAGGGCTGATGCTTCGGGCAGGCTGTCCAGCACCCGACGGGCAAATTGAGCGGTTATGAGCGATGACAAGATAGAAAACCTGATTTTTTATGCGGTTATGTGCCGGCCTGCGATTCAGATTTCATTGTGTGGCGATTTCATTGACCCCGAAAGAACGAACGGAAATTTCATATTTCAAAATGGAATATCACGAACGCCGTTCCCGGCAATAAAGCTGGCCCAATGCCGCATGGCATCTGGCTTAGTCATTTTAAGGCAAAGCAAAGTCGCAATTTGGCGTAAGAAAAAAGGGCGCTAAAGCGGGAACAGTTGTTCACTCAGCAGATCGATAAACACCCGCAGTCGGTGCGTGAGATGTTTACTGGGGAGCCAAAGAATTTTAAAGCTGCCAATCTATGTTTGGCAGCAGGGCATCATGCTCTCCGGTGGGGTGTTCGCGGCGCTGGCGACGGCGACGATCGCGCTTAAAATCAGGCTCTACCATCGAATGGGCGCCGCAGTGACTCACGGCGTCACTTAATCATTGCCATAACCTGTTGGAACAGGGTGCTGTGGGGATTGGCCAACTCGTTAACCAGCGTGAAATGGTTGTTGTGCCGATCTTCCAACAGCGCCACATTCAGCCCTTTTTCCCGACAGGCGGCGAAGTAAGCCAGCGTCTGGTTTCTGAACCCCTGAGTTTCTTTGGCGCCGACGTCGAGCAGGATCTGAGGCGCATTCGCCTTTTCCGGCAGCATAAACAGTGGACTGAGGGTTGCCGCCTGTTCCGGCGTCAGGCGCATCCAGTCATTGATGTAGATATCACACAGCGGTCGGATGTCGTACAGGCCGCTCAGCGCCAGCGCCCCTTTGATCACGTTGACGGGCACCTGATACCGGTGCTGCCAGTCATCGGCAATCAGCATGCCGCACAGGTGGCCGCCGGCCGAGCTGCCGCTGACAAAGATGCGTTCTGGGTCGATGCCGTATTGGCCGGCATGGTGGTAAAGCCAGGCTATTGCGCTGCGAACCTCGCGGACGATTTCTGCCAGCGTGGCTTCAGGTTGCAAGGTGTATTCCAGCGTGGCGACCGCTACGCCATGCTGGGTGAAGTTTGCCGCCATCGAACAGGCTTCTTCCTTACGCTGGGAGTGCCAATAGCCGCCGTGAATAAACACCAACAGTGGGGAAGGCTGGCGGGGGGCAGGGAATAAATCTAGGCGCTCGGCGACGCCCATCCCGTAGTGGATATCGTAAATCCCCGGCGTCTGCGCTTTGGCCTGCGCGGCCAGTTGTTCATATTGCGCCATGCAGGCGTCAAAATTTTCTACCGAGGCGCGGGCGTTGTACTGCACGGCGCGCATGGACAGATCATCAAACAGCAGGTCGATTTTCATTGTCTATCTCTCCTTGAAGGGGTCCCTCATCATCTACCTGAAGCCGTTTTGGCGTTTGCTTGTTAATGCGGGTACGAGTCCACCGTGATAAGGCGTTTGATGCACTGATAAACTGCATTTGCTGCGCCTTCCGCCTTCTCTGCGGACGGCATAGGCTACTGACAGGTTCTTTCAGGAGTCAGCAACATGAAGTCAATAACCCAACATGCCAGCCCGCCGGCCAATTTGCGTGGGATCCTCGCCAGCCTTTCTTTGTCGATGCTGGTTTCCTCGCTGGGTGCCAGCATTGCCAACGTGGGCTTGCCGACGCTGGCGCAGGCGCTCAACAGCTCTTTTCAGGCGGTGCAATGGGTAGTTATCGTCTACCTGCTGGCCGTTACCACCTCGATTATTGCCATGGGCCGTTTGGGAGACAGGATGGGGCGCCGCCGTTTGTTGCTGACAGGGATTGCCCTGTTCACCCTGGCGTCCGGATTCTGTGCTGTTGCGCCCGGCATCTGGCTATTGCTGGCGGCGCGCGTTGCTCAAGGCTTGGGGGCGGCAATCATGATGGCGATGACCATGGCGCTGGTCGGTGAGACGGTGGGTAAAGAAAATACCGGCCGTGCCATGGGGTTGCTGGGCAGCATGTCGGCCATCGGCACGGCGCTTGGCCCCTCGCTGGGGGGCGCACTGATAGTGGGTTTCGGTTGGCGGGCGATGTTTCTGGTCAACATACCGGTGGGCATAGTGGCCTTTCTGCTGGTTTATTGCTCCCTGCCGCAGGGAGAACGGCAACGGCAAAAAGAACGCGGTCGGTTTGACTGGCCGGGGACCTTACTGCTTGGGGGGACGCTGGCCTGTTATGCGCTGTCGATGACGTTGGGGCGCGGTGACTTTGGCGTCGTCAACCTGGCGTTGTTGCTGGGCGCGGCGCTGGGGATGGGGTTATTTGTCCGGTGGCAAAAGCGTACGGCGCTCCCGTTGATCCAATTGGCGCTGTTCAGCCAACCGGGGCTGAGCGTCGGGTTGGCGATGAGTGCGCTGGTAATGACCATCATGATGACGACGCTGGTGGTAGGGCCATTTTATCTGACGCATGGGCTGGGTTTGGCGGTTGGACAAGCGGGGCTGGCGATGTCGGCGGGGCCGATAGTCGCCGCGTTGCTCGGGGTACCGGCCGGTCGGTGGGTAGATCGCTTCGGGGCGCAAAGGATCACTCTGGTGGGGCTGACGACCATGGCTCTCGGGGCAGGCATCATGGCGATGATGTCGCTGAATCAGGGCGTGATCGGCTATGTGGCTCCCCTGTGCCTGATGACGCTGGGCTATGCGCTCTTTCAGGTCGCCAACAATACGGCCTTGATGAAGCATGCCGCCCCCGAGCAGCGTGGGGTGATCTCCGGCATGATCAACCTCTCGCGCAACCTTGGCTTGATCACCGGCGCCTCGGCCATGGGGGCGTTGTTTCTGATGGCAACCCACACCGGCGATATCAAGTTGGCTTCGTCACATGCCGTTGCGAATGGCATGCAGATCACCTACCTGGTCGCCGGCGCGCTGGCGGCGTTTGCGCTGGTGATGGCGGCCAGAAACGGTGGTGTCCGCCCGCCCGAGGATGATTACAGCAGGTCGCCCCGGTAGGCGATATGAATTTTTCAGCCCAGATATTCAATGATCGACAAACCGCCGTTGTAATCCGTGCTGTAAATGATCCCCTGAGCGTCGACAAAGACGTCGCACGACTGAATAACCTGCGGACGATCAGGGCGTGTGTCCATCATCCTCTGCGGCGCAGCGGGAACCAAAGCGCCGGTTTCCTTCGGTTGATAAGGGTTGCTGATGTCGTAGGCGCGAACGCCGGCATTTTGGTAAGTGGCGAAAATCAGCGTCGAACTGATAAAGCTGCCGGGACGGTTCTCATGCAGATTATGGGGCCCGAAGTGCGCGCCTTTGCTGACGTAATCGCGTTCATCCGGCTGCGGGAAGGTCGCGATGCTCACCGGGTTGGTCGGTTGGCGGATATCAAACAGCCAGATCAACTTTTCGCCGTCCTGCTGGTTGTCGAGCACCGCCTCGTCCAACACCACCAGCAGATCCCGATCCGGTAGCGGCAGTGCGGTGTGGGTGCCGCCGCCAAACGGCGGGCTCCAGTTGCGATGGGCAATTAACTGCGGTTGACTGCGATCCTTGATGTCCAACAGGGTCAGCCCCCCGTCGCGCCAGCTGGCATAGGCGGTATCGCCGCTGATGATCGCATGGTGCAGAGCGTAGCGCTTGCCCTCCGGCCAGTTGGGCGTTTCACCCCCGGCGCTGTGCATGCCCGGCAGCCACCAACGCCCGGCAATTTGCGGATGGCGAGGGTCGGCCAGATCGACGGTCAAAAAAATGTAGTCGCTATAGCCGTCGATCAGCGCCGAAACGTAAGCCCAACGACCGCCCACGTACCAGATGCGGTGCACGCCGATGCCCTCCAGCGCCAGAAAACCAATCTCCCGTGGCCGGTCCGGGGTGGAAATGTCGAAAATACGCATCCCGGCGCTCCAGCCGCGGAGATCGCTGTTAGATACGGTCTGGCTGATGGCGCGGGTGTAATAGACTTTTTCATCGGCGAAGCGGACGTCGGCAAATAAATCCCGGGCGTTAATCACCAGCAGCAAATCGTCATGCGTCTGTAAATGCACATTCCAGGTGCCGGCAGGCGCAGGGATAAAGCCGGCGGGCCGTGGGTGCTTCGCATCGCGCACGTCGACGATGGAAAACCCCTGCGAAACCATATGGCCGATATAGGCATAGCCCCGATGGACCATCACTTGCACGCCGTCCGGCCTGCCGCCCTGATCGCTGTGGCCGATCAGCCGCATATTGCGGCTGTACTCGGGCTGCTCAAGGGGTTGCGTTGCCATCTCCGCTCCTTATTTTTTAGCCTGTTGCGCTTCAAGCGTGGCGAACCAGGGGGCGATGAAATCGTCCGATTTACCCCAGTCCGGGATCACTTTCGCCAGAGAAGCGACGTTGGTGGCCTGCGGATGGCTGAGCAACAGGGCTTGCGGGATCGCCGCAGCTTTAAATTCATAGGTCGCCGGGGTTTTCTCGCCGCCAATTTTATTGGCCACCAGACGCAGGTTAACGGCGCCGATCAGCTTGGGATCAACCGCCACGCTGAGCTTCCAGGCGCTGTCTTTAGCGCGCATCAGCGCCAGATCCTGGTTGGAGATATCGATACTGTAGAGTTTGATTTCGGTGCGGCCATTCTCCTGCAGGGCCTTATAGGCACCCTGGCTAAACGCATCCCAGGTGCCCCAGATGGCATCGATTTTGCCCTTCGGGTATTTGGCCAGGATCGCGCCAATCTTGTTGGCCGTATCGCCCTGAACGTCAGAGGACACCGCACCGATGGATTCAAGCTCTTTAATGCCGGGCTGTTGTTTGAGCAGTTTCTGGTACTGCGCCTGACGCCGCTCCATGGGTGGGAACCCCGCGACCCATAGCTTGATGATATTCGCCTGACCGTTGAAATCTTTTACCAGTTGGCCAAATGAAAGATCGGTTAATGAAGCGTCGTCCTGCTGGCTGAGGGTCACGCCCGGAATTTCGCCCTGCACGGCGGTATCAAAGGCGGCCACCGCAATGCCGCTGTCGGCGATGCGTTTGAGCAGGGCGGTTGAGTAGGGATCGCGCCCCTGTGACAGAATAATGCCGTCGTATTTCTGGCTGATGGCCTGGTTGACGAAGTCCTGGAATTTGGCGTCGTCACCGTTGGTCAGGAAGGTATTGACCTGAAAGCCCAGCTTGCGGCCTTCCTGCACTGCTCCGGATACGAACTGCGTAGTATTGTCGTCCGAGCCCAAATTGCGGATCACCGCAATGCGGATCGGCCCCTGATGATTCGCTATCGCTGCCGGGATCGGGGCGGCTGTGGAGGCGGACAATGCGGGAAACACGGCGAACAGGCTTAGCGCCAGAAGTGAGGTGTTGAACAATTTCATTGAGTTTTACCCTGCATGGTTAAGCATCATTAAAAAGCGAGAGGACAATTCATCGTCACCATTGGGATGGCTTTTTATTGAAAGGATGAATTGTGGCAGCCAGTTTCCATGGCGGGCCGGCGGATGACAATGAACGAAAAAACATAAGCTAATGCAAAAGAGTATTAGTGATTGGCGTCCTCGCCCCTATGATGGCAACAGCAGATAAAATAAGGACTTGAGCATGAGTGATAACTCCATCCGCGTGGTCGCCGGCCCCGCCAACTATTTCGCTTACCCCGGAGCCATTGACCAGCTGGCGCAATTTTATTCCCCGCAGCAGCTGAGAAATGCGCTCTGGGTGTATGGCGAGCGCGCATTGGCGGCGGCAAAACCCTGGTTACCGGCGATATTCGACGATGCCGAGGCTCGTCGGGTGCTGTTTAACAGCCACTGCAGTGAGAGTACCGTGCAGGATATCGTGCGCCAGGCCGGCGCGGATCGGCAGGTGGTGATCGGCGTTGGCGGCGGTGCCGTGTTGGACACCGCCAAAGTGGTGGCCCGTCGCTTAGGGCTGCCGCTGGTGGCGATCCCGACCATTGCCGCCACCTGTGCCGCCTGGACGCCGCTCTCGGTATGGTACAACGACCAGGGGCAGGCATTGCGCTACGAGATTTTCAATGACGCCAACCATCTGGTGTTGGTAGAACCGGAAATTATCCTGCGTGCCCCGCGGGAATACTTGCTGGCCGGTATCGGCGACACCCTGGCAAAATGGTATGAAGCGGTGGTGCTTAGCCCGCAGCTGGAACGTTTGCCGTTAACCGTACAACTGGGCCTCAACACCGCACTGACGCTGCGCGACGTATTGCTCAATCAAAGCGAGGCGGCGCTACAGGCTCAGGCAGAAGGGCAGTTGCGTCAGGACTTCCTTAATGTGCTGGAGGCGATTATCGCCGGCGGTGGTTTGGTGGGCGGGCTGGGCGATCGCTATACCCGCATTGCCGCCGCGCATTCGGTGCATAACGGCCTGACCGCGCTACCGCAAACCGATGCCTTCTTGCATGGCACCAAGGTGGCGTACGGTATTCTGGTGCAGAGCGCACTGTTGGGGCAGCCGGAAACCGTGGCGCAGCTGATAGCGCTTTACCGGCGGTTGGATTTGCCGGTCAGTCTGGCAGCGTTGCAGGTGGATATTCATGATGACACGCAAATCAAACGGCTGATCGAACGCACCCTGCAACAGGGCGAGTCGATTCACCTGCTGCCGATTGCGATCAACGATTCCAGCTTGCGCGCTGCGCTTAACTTTGTGGAGTCTCAGAGCGCGTAACTGACAGGCCTGGGGGAAGCGGAATTTCCCCCGACCTGGGTTGCTCTGCATAGCCTGCCGCCGCCGCTACCGGCAGAGCTGTCGTTTACGGTACGTAAATGATCTCGAAGCTGGAGGTTTTATCGTAGTAGGGCGTCATGCCGCCATCGACGTAGAAAACCTGCAGATCATAATGATAAACCAGCTTTTTATCTGGATTAAGGATCAGATCCAGGGCCGAAACCTTGATAGTGACGTCATGATTGGGGTGGTCTTTGTTCAGCTCCAGGGTCTGGTTGTCGATATTGACCAAAATGCGTTTAATCGGACGCGGTCCCGACGGGTCATAAGCCGCACTGTCGCTTCTGAATTCAAGGGTTTTGTCGATATCCACCGGGGCGGACTGTTTGATAAAGTCGCGCACCTTGTCCTGATATTTGGCCTCCAGCGCCAACATCACCGGCAGATGGTCCGGATTGAAACCGATGAATTGCACCGCCAGATACCCTTTAAGCAGCAGGTTTTGCGGTGAGCGGTCGAATAACGCGTCCCAGATCAGCGCAAATTGCTGGGCGGGTAGCGTGAAGGAATCGACAATGCCGCTTTGCAGATTGATCAGCGCATTTTTCTCCTCGGTTTTACCCTCGGGCAACGCCAGCTGCAACGTCAGCGTGTCGGCATTGGCGAACGGCACCAGCCTGGCGTCCGCTTGCATTTGCGAAAACTGTTCTGTGGCGTTGGCAATTCGCCCCTGATTGACCTTGGGTAACAGAAAGTAGTCGAAGGTCACCTGGACTTCCCCCAGCGAGGTAGCGTGTTCAGGGGCGGAGAAAGAAATCGACAGCATGGGTTTGCCGTAGCCATCGGTGGCCAGCAGGAAGGTATCGGGCAGGTAGTAAAGGTAATTCTTGCGCACATAATCCTGATAGTAGTTGTACCACAGCTGTTGGTACTCCAGCGGCGTCAGGATCAGTTGCAGGCGCGGCGGTGGCGGCAGGATGCCCTGATAGATATACGGGTAGTAGTTTTCGGCAAAGTAGAAAATCTTGGGATCGGTGACGGTATTGGTAATGCCGTGCTCGGTTTTAATCGCGACCACCAGCGTGGTTTGCGCATCGTAGTCGGACAAGGCCCGCAGCAGGGCGTCACGCTGCTCCAGCCGCTGCAGATCAAGCTGCGCCTGGTAGCGGTTTTCCTGTGACGTCAGCAGCACCTGATCGAAGATCATCTCTTCGGCGCTGCCGAAGGCAGTAAAACTCAGCACCACATAGGGTATTTGCGGCACCTGACGGCTGAGCGCGAAGTCCAGTTTCATGCTCCAACTGGTGCCGTCGGTGCTGGTGGCAATCTGGTAGCGGGTTTCGCCTGAAACAACCTCGGTACAGACCTCGGCGGTCAGATCCTCCGCAGCCATGGGCGCAGCCCGTCGATAACGCAGCTGCTTGGCGGTGACGTCAGGAAACTGTTCGCGCGCATTCTGCAGAATAATTTGGTTCAGTGCCACCAGGTCATTGAGAAAGGTATTCATGGTTATCCTCAGTAGATTCGGTTTGGGCCAGCGTTCTGAATTGGTTCAGGCAGGAAGAGGTCCAGAGGAAGCGCCCGTCGTGCCGACGGTATAGCGGGCTTTCCAAGGGTTCCGCGGGCCATTGCCAGCGGGCCAATGCGTCAATCACGGGCGAGAGTTGCGGGATCCCCGCCTGTTTGGCGTACTCCAGGGTGGTGCGCCATTCGCCGGGGTGGGCGTAATAGGGGGTTAGCGTACTGAGCCGATCGTAACGGCCGTCGCTCCATTGCACCGCCTGATTCAGCATCTGAATAATGCGTCGGTAGGCCGGCAATACGGCACCGTTTTCGCTCGTCAGCGTATGGAGCAGGATCAGCGCGTTGGTATTCACACAGCAATCCAGTTGGCGGATGTCGTTGTCGTCCTTCATCCAGGTATAAAAACTTTGGCATTGTGCCCATTGGTGCTGTTCGGCGACCAGCCGGGGATCGACCCGGCGTACCTGATAGCCGTTCATATGTGAAATCGTCTGGCTGACCCGTGACAATGAAATGCGGCCAAACTTGTACAGCAGCTCGGTGATGATGGCGGTGTCGTCAATATCTGCGCAGATGCTCTGGTTCTCCATCCATCGCGGATGGGCGGCGCTGGGCCAAAACCTGAAGTGGAACGGGCGGGCCTCGCAAGCCAGCAAAAAATCGAGCGCTTTCTCAATAAACGGCGCGGTCTGCGGGGTGTAATCCAGGGTGCGCAACACCTGCGCAGTGACAAAAGCGTTTTCATCCTGATGCCAGCGTCCGTCCGGCGTTCGGACATGGGCGGCAAAGGCGCCGCTGGCACACTGTTGCGCCAGCAGTGTCGCCAGACCCGGTCTTCCTGCCTTGAACGCCACAGGGGCAGTTTCCAGCGGCAACGCCTCAAAGCGGGTATTTTGCGGACTGAAGGTGCAACTGGTGGCGTGATGCCCTTGCAGATCAACCGAAAAGCCGACCACGTTGAACTGCAGGTCGATCTGCTTATCCACCAGCTGTTGCAACAAGGGCAATGCCTGACCGTTTTGCGTCAACAAGGCTTGCAGCGCCGGGAATACGCGCTGGTTATCACCAAAGAAACTGGCTGCCATGGTGAACAGGGTAAAACTTTCCAGCTTGCCGTCTGGAGCGTAGACCAGGCTAAAACCGTAGGTGGTGGGTGGAAAACCCTCGTGACTCAAGGTTTGCTGCAGGGCTTGGTCCAGCAAGGGTTCCAGCGCAGAGAACAGCGCCTCGCAGCCAAAAAAGGCCATTACCGTCGCAATATCTGCGTGGGTGATGAGCGCGCTGTGCCACTGAAAGTAGTATTCGCGCGGCGAGGCCGGCCGCTCGGGATAATAGCCGGCCATCAGTAAAGATAAACCGGCTTGCCGACAGTCTTTCGTCGGGAAATCTTCCGCGTCGCCAGGCCAGGCGCAATCTTCAGGCACCTCCGAGTACACCTTGGTTTTAACCGCCTCCGGGGTATATTTTCGACCTAACCAGGAGCCGAACCTCAGAGGGAGAGCGCTTTGGCGCTGCATATGGCCTATCTCGGCAAAGCAACGTTCAGTATCAGGTTCAACAGGCGAGGCAGTGATCTTTTGGCTGTGTCGATAAAAAGCCTCGATATCGCGGTTTTCCGCGTAGCGAGGTAAAAAAGGATCCAGCGTACAGGCAAGCGCCAGCGGCTTTGATGACGAAACGGTGAACTCTAGCGGGCAACCGTTATAACCCAGCAGGCTGGTGTTAAAGGCGGCGGACAGGCAACCGGAAGCCAGGCGAGCCTGGCTGAAACGGGCGATCTCGGGCGCCAGCGTGGTCCGTAAATAGGGTGCTTTTTGGCACAGGGCGCTTACCAGGGCGTTCCATGCCGCTGGTAATACTGCATTGCGTTCGACCATCGTCAGTCACCTATGCCACGGCCGGGATAACGATGGCCGGTGGGTTTTCGCTGCCGTCTCGCGTGACGCTGTCACCGCCGACCAGCAGATAGGTGATTTTGTAATTCACCGTCCAGGGTTTCTCGGTCAGGCAGCGATACTTGAAGGTTTGCTCTTCGGTCTTATCCGAATTAAACAGGTATTTCTTGGTTTTACGGCTCTGCTTGTCGTCCAGATAAGTCAGTTCGACAATCACCTGATTGCAATTTTCCCAGGAGAATTTTCGGTCGAGGAAAATCGAGATCTCGTTGAAGGTCAACACCGAACCGGGATCCAGGTTCAGCAGGGTCGAGGCCGAAATCGACCGTGGCTGATAGCTGCTGCTGCCTTCCCAACCGGTGGTAGCAGCAGACTTGAAGGCATATTCGCTGTCGATCACAAAGCGTTCATTCGGGTCTCTACTGCGGGACATGACCTTGCTCCATTTACCGTCATCGGCAGTAAAAGGCTCGGAAGTATAAACCTGCTGGTTGTAACTGATTTTGAAGGTGGCGGCTTTAATGCCGTACTCGGCAAAGCCGTCTGGCCCCAGCACGGTGAAGTCGATTTTTTGGTAGAAAGGGTCGTTGACGTTAACTTCAATAAAGTAAGGCGGCTCCTTTTTGGCGCGCAGGATATCGCTGCCGATAAAGTTTTGCGGCACGGCAGATTGGCTGAGGGCTTTCGAGGAAATGTAGTTGAAGTTGAGGCTCTTGGTTTCTTCGATCCGCACCAGTTTTATCTCCAGAGAGGCACTGGGGAACAGCCCGCCTTTACCGCCTTCTTCTCCCTCTTTATTGCTCGAAATCAGCGAGTCCAAAATGGAGTCGCTGGCCGATTTGGCCTGGGTATTGCTGTCGTCATTAGGTTTGAGCGAGGCGGTAAAGAAGCTTTTCAGGATCTCTTCCTTGACGAATTGCAGCGCCCATTCTTTTTCTTTGGCTGCCTCTTCACTCGGCATGCTTTCGGTCACTTTGATGATCAATTTCTGATCCTGCTGCAACTTCTTGATCACGCTGTCAAATCCCAGCCAGAAACTGGCGGGGGTTTCTACCGGGATTGGGATATTGGCGCCGAATTTAAGGTCAAACTCCTTGTAGAGGCTTTCAAACTTGGCCTCGACTTCGACTTTTAACGCCGGGGTGATACCGGTAAAACCGAGGTTATAGGCCACGGCGGCCGGGGCCTGTGCCTTATTAAACGCGGTCTCGAGGATCACCGCCTGTTGCGGCGTCAGTTTGGCGCTGAAAATGGCGCTGTTATTGCCAAACAGGCTGGGGCACTGCGCGCTGATCAACTCGCCGTTGGCACTGCCCACGTCGAGCACAAAAAAGTTTACCGTACCTTTGTCATAGGGGACCTGCGCCTTACGGGCGGTTTTCGGATCAACTTTCAGTTTCCGCAGGTATTCGTTGAAGGCACTGTCCAGTTCGGCGGAATCGATGGCGGTATTCACCTCGAAGTTGAGGTAACCCCCTTGCTGGCCGGTGCCGTCGCCGGTGTACTTAATCAATGAAAAAATCGGTTTACCGTCTTTCTCTGCGATATGGATATCACCGGGTAAATACCAGAACTGATTGTCATCAGAGTCATCGGCAAAGAAGGTGATATTTTTGATGGTGGCGGTTTTTGCTCTGAGTAATAACATGGCGGTTCCTTAATTGAGGTTGGCGATATCGATATCGTCTTGAACGGTTGAGGTTTGGACGTACTCGGGTTTATCCCCTTGCCGGCCCGGTTGGTAGGTGAACCAGATCTCCAGGTCGACGCTAAGGCGTTGCGGATCGATTTGGTCGGCGCTGAACCGCTGGGGGGCGGCATCGGATTCGGTAAACTGAAAGACCTGCTGCAAGATGTCGTCATCCCCGGGCAGGTAGGCATAGCTGGCTGAAACCAGCACCATTTCGACCTGTTGCCAATCCATGTCGGCGGACAGTGTCAAGACGCGTTGGTGGTACAGGCTGGAGAACAGATACACATCCTGGCTGGTGGGTTCGCTCAATACCGCAGGGATATGGGGCGAATTGGCGGCGCAGCTGTACTCTTTGGTGACTTCAAACAGATAGAGGTCGGGGTTGGGCAGCATGACCGGATAGTTATGCTGCTGCGATGTCTCGCTAATCTGAAAACTTTTCGACAGGCTGGATGCCGGCAGCTTCATATGACGGCAGCGCAGGGTGACCAACACCGACTGGTACCAGCGCCAGTCAAATTGGCTGGCTGCCTTGATGACGAAATCATAGCGGCCATACAGCGACTCAATGTCCAGATAAACGTCATTCAATTCGGTTGGCAGAGGGCCGGAATTGACCGATCTCACGCCGCCCACCGCCTGGTTGAGATAGACGGTGAAGTCGTATTCGACCGGCCACAGCATTTTTCCGGTTTTCGGATCGGTAATGCTGGGTGACCTGAAGGTTTTAGGGCCGGTATCGTCCTTACGGAAGGTGAACTGCTTGTTGTCCTTGCCGTAACGCAAACGCACCGTGACCAGTTGGACGTTCGCATCCCACTCATCCGACAGCAGATGGACCCGAACTTCGCGGTGGGCGAAGAAGTCATCCTGCAGATCGCTCTGACCGATCACCCGATCGGCCTGATAGTCGGTACCGGCGACCAACTCGGCAAACAGTGCCTGCGGATAGAGCGAGCGTTTCACTACGGTGGTTTCGCTCAGCTTGCCGCTTAAACGTCGTTGATCAATATCCTCTACCGACAGCCGCTGCAGATAAAAACCGGGCTTTGGCTTGGCTTGTTGCGGCACATCGGCAAACACCGGGGTAAAAAACTCGCTGATCAAGATCTGCGTCAGTTCAGCCGCCGCCTGCGCAAAGTGGCCGTCGGGATCGGTGTCTCTGACTTTAATGGTCACGACTTTTTCGCTGATTAACCGCGACGAGGTTTCTTCTATATCGACGGAGAATATCAACAGGTTGAAACCGAATGACTCCTGCAGAAACTGATAAACCTGGTCCCAGCGGGCCTCCAGTTCGAAAGTGGCCGGTGGCAGCTGCTGCAGGTAGTCAATTTTATAGCTGATGGCGATGGGCGCGGTCGCGGGGGTTGCCATCAGGCTCGCCAGCAGGGCGATATCCGCCTCCGGGGGGAGTTTGGCCAGCAGGTAGCAGTTCTGTTGGTCGCTCAATGAGGTTTTGCTGGTTTGGCCGGCGACAAAGCCGGGGATGTCCAGGGTGGCGCTGCAGGCTATGGCCTGTAATGGCATTAATATCGCATCGCGAGGTATCTCCGGGCTGGCCGCTGCTGCTGCCTGCGCGGCCTCGTAGCTACTGGCCAACTGGGTTTGCAGCGACAGCATGGCATAGTAAACCGTCGCCGGCTGGCTGCTGTTACGGAAAATCTGCAGCTGGACGGCGGGCTGGTTTCCATCGATAACGCTAATGCTCGGTGCAGCCGCGCAATAGTAATAAATGGGTCTGTCCGGATCGGCTCGGATAAAACAGATGTTTTGCACTACGATTTGGCTGTTCATAGCGACAATCCCATTTGATAAAGGTGAAGGCAGGGCAAAGTTGTTTCGCCCTGCGTTTTGTACCGATTAGAACGTCACCACTACGATGGTGCTGGTGCCCGTCACGGGTTTTTCAACGGTTTTCTCCTGGTTGTCCTCGCCGTAATACACCGTGGCGATGTATTTGATCTGCGGCACGTTGTCAGCTTCGACCTGCATCAGATCAAAGGTCAGATACTGGGTGAGGGATTTAGTATCGAACTCGGTCAGCGCCAGGGATTGGGACTGCGTGAAGTTCCATTTCTGATAAAACACCACCATTTCAAAGGTGATCAGCGTGATGTCTTTCTGGCTTGGCTTAAAGATAATGGTGTACTTCTGCGCCTTCGGCAGGGCGTTGGCGACCAGGATCTGATGACCGCGGATCAGCCCATATCCCGGCAGTTGCGGGTTGGTTTCAACCCCGCTGGGAATGTAGGTCAGGCTGTCGCCGTCCAGGGCATAGTAGTCGGTGGAGAAATAAATCGGTTTATCCACGTCGACGCCAATCGGATAGATAAAGGGTCTGGGTGGCGTAGATTCATTCACCACCTGATTATCTGTCTTGAGTTTGACCCCCTTGTCCGGATCGGAGTATTGCGTTTTGATCACCACCTGGCTAAAGACTTTCCAGCCCATAGGGTTAAGTAACGTAGAGATATCGGCATAAACGATGCCGCATTCGGCCACGTTAATGGAGATAATCAAATCCTGATCGCTCTGAATTTCGCCGGAATGGTAGGGTTTGGCCTGCAGACCGGTAAAGTTGACGGTGTAGGAATACTTAAATGCACGGCCCAGTTCGGGTTTGATAAACCACTTACCGGTTTTTTTCGGGGTGCTGTCGCTCGGGGAAAACTGCAGGGTGCTCTGGTTGTCTTTATCATAGATGGCAGTCACCACGATATTGGCGACGTTATATTGCGCCAAATCGTCGGTAACGAAAAATTCAGGCTGTATGTACTGGTAGAAAGGATCGTTGAGGTCGTACTCTTTAAAGTACTCTTTCAGATTGGGTTCGCCGACGATGGATCGGATAGACGGCAACTGAGTCTGTGGGGCGATAGCGAAGGAAACCACCGAGTTTTCATCATAGACGCGGGTAAAACTTTTGGTTTCTTTGAGGCTGGATTGGAATTTATCAAAGCCGTCGGCGTCATTGAGCAATTCGAGGCTCATATCCAGCCCGGTTTGGCTGCTTAAAATCTGCTCTACCTGTTTCTGCCCCCAGGCGGTCAGACCCTCTTTCCACTTGATGTACTGGGCATCATCCATTCCCATTTCCTTGGCGGTCAACCCGACCTGAACGTCGATTTTGATGGCGCCTTTCTCGATATATTCTCGCTCAATCTTTTTCTCATCGGCCGACCAGGTGTGGTAACTGATGCTTTGCGTCACCGACTTGGTGATCTCGCTGTCGTAGCTGACGGTGACCTTGGCCGCCGGCAAAGAGGCGTCCAGGTTAAAGTCGAAGCGAATGCCCACGCTGGAGTTTTTGTCGGTGCCTTGCAGCACCTGTTCGAACAAAGTAGCGCCTTCGCCGGTCAGCGACAGGCTGAAAACGGTATTGTTATCTCCCAGGCCGGAGGGTGACAGCGTGGTCGGGATCTGGCGGTAGAATTTGTCGTTGCTGTCGAGAATCAAAGCCGCCTGTGCCGAGGTGTATCGCGGTTGCATCAGCTTGATTTTTTCGGCATTTTCCGGCAGTAGCTGAGCAAGAAACTGGTCAGGGCCCTTGTTGGGATCGTACAGGGCGACAAACTTGCTGGCCTGTTCATCGTTCAGGCCGCAGTTGCGCAGCGCGGTGTCCATAGTCGCTTTTTTGGTCGCGTTCTCGGGATCTGCCGCGTAGTCCTGTTCCGCTTTGACATACTTGACGATCAGGGCTGATTTCGCCTCCAGCTGGCTTTGGATATTGCCAAACAGCTGGGCGCGAATTTTGGCCTGCAGGTCTACCGTTGGGAACGGCAGCATCACGGTAAACTGCGCGTAGCCGCCCTGGGTGTCTTCGCTGCGATACTTGTAGAACATAAAGCTTGGACTGTTCGTATCCCTGGCGACAAACACCGGCGTTTCAGGCACCACGTAAAAAATGTCCTTGTCGAGGCTGTCTCCGTAACAGGTATAGGCGCACTCTTTAATGCCCAGGTATTTATCCGTGGGGATTTTGACCGATTGCTGCAAAGCGGTGGTTAACATAGGGTGTTCCTCTTGTTTATGTGACTACTTGTATTGCAGTTTGATGGGGCTGGCGCTGGCCTGTTGAGGGCCAGAGTCGTAGGTTTTCGGGAAAATCGACGAGGTTTTTCCTTGCCAGCGGTACTCGATTCGGCCGTTCAGTCCGGCTGAATGAGCATTGATCCACCAGTTGGCCAACCAGGGCTGGGCAGGAAACGCAAAGCTGAAGTTCTGTTTTTTACCCTGGCCGGCAGGGGTGTAACTGGCACTGCCGGAAAGGGTTTTGAAATCAGCCTTCAGGTGTTCGGCTTCAAACAGCACGCTGTAAAAACCCAGGTCTTGCGGGGTGAGTGCGATAGCGTCTTGCCAGCCGAGCGATTTTTCATAGCTGGAGTAGTCGGAAAAGGTCACTTTGAGGGTGATTTCGCTCACCGGGCTTGGCGTTTTTAAAGTCACCGGCGGGAAGCTGGGCCACTGCATAGGCGTTTGTTCACCCGCATAGCGCAGTTCGATCGACATAATGTTGAAACCATTAGGGTTGAACCCCAGGCTGACCACGCACTGCCGGTGTTTGACCGGTTTATCCGGCCTGCTGGGCTCCGGCAACGGCGTTGCCGTAAAGGTGATGATGCTGTCGGCGGGCAGTTGGCCGAGCAGGGCGGCGATATCCTGCTGCTGCGCGAGCAAATAGCTTTGCAGTACGCTATTGCTGTATTTCACGTCATAGCTGAGCTGGTTGGGGATCTCATCTATGGAGTGGATATTTCGCAGCGTGTTGCTGACCAATTGCGATGCGGTTTTCACCAGCGCGTTTCTGACCAGTTCACGGGTCTGCTCCGACGGGGCATTGTCGAACTGCTCCAGCAGCATGACCACGCCGGCGTCGATCTGTTGGTTAAGCAGAATGGCAATGGCCTCTGGCTGGCGAGCCTGTTGGTTGAAGGCCAGGGTCAAAAAGGCCACCCAGTCCGTTTCCAGGCTGGCGGTGACGCGGCTGCTGACGGTGAACTTGCTGTGCGTCACCAGGTAAACCTGGTTTTTGGCCCCGCGAACGGCATTGTCCAACAACGCTGACTCGGCATGGGTCAGCGGCATTTTTGACTGTTCAAACTCGACGTTATAACTGTCAGATTCAGGCTGGTGAGCAAAACGCAGAAACAGCGTCTGGCGAATATCGCCTTGTTCCAGACGGATCGGTTTCGGCGCAGGAATGAAATGCTGGCGGATGTAAGCCTCAATTGCCGCGGTATCGACCGGCATATTGGGGGCGATGAAGGTCGCCAGGCCGCCGCCGGGGCTGGTCAGCAAATGCAATGCGCTGACCTTGCCACCCGGAGTGTCCATTATCACCTGCGGTATGAAACTGCCGTAGGTGTAGCACTCGGCGGGCAGGCTTTGGTCGTGGAAAGCAAAGGCCCTGCCAAGCAGGAAAAAATTCTGCAATGCTTGTTGCGGGTTCAACTCATCAGTGTTCATTTTTCACCTTTGACATCAATCGTTTGATCGCCGGTCACAATCTCGGACCATGGGCTATCGTCGGTTTTGTAACGAAATCCGGCTGCAAAAATAGAGGTAACGTTCCATCGATAATCGAAGCTGTTTTGCTGGTGGGTAAAGATGTGATCCGTCGTGCGGCTTTCGTTTTGCTGCTGGAATGTCACCTTGAAAGTGGGCAGGTTGTCCGGAAAATGGACGGTGATACGCGCCTGCTGCGCACCAAATTGCGGGAAGCTGTAAGCGCCGATAGTGGTGGCTTGAGTTATCGGCATGGGCAAAGCGACAACGCCGGTGTCGCCTAGCTGGTAGGCCGTCGCTTCGGCATAGGTTTCGTCGCCGAGAATAGGGCAACTGAAATAGGAGGCGGCCGCGGTTAACGCCAAATCCTGCAGCCAGCCGGCGGAATGATAAAGCCCGCTAATTCGGCTTTGCCGGGCAAACCCCGGATCAAGGCTGATGGTCAGAAATTGGCAGGGCAGCGCGGCGTAATCCAGTACCAGCGCAGGCTTGGCGCAGGAGCGCAGTTCGCTACTCAGCTTGCGCCAACTGCCATCCTGTGAATAGTTGACCCGAATTTGGTAGAAGAAAGGCACCACTTCCAGCGCGCTGGTTTTGAAGCGGAAAATCAATCGGCTTTGATCTGGCGTCAGCATCTTCGTTTGCGTCTGCTCCACCGGGTAAATATCGCCACCCGGCAGGGTTAGCTGAATATCGACAGACACGCTGCTTTTCAACCCAAGCGGATAGGCGTAAAAGACGTCGATCTCCCGCTCACCCGAGGGCAATGGTGGGGCCGTAGAACGGTGAATAATGGCATCGGGAGTGGTTTTGACGATTTGCTGCGCAGCGGCAAAGGGATCCAGTATGAAGCACAGAGGGCGTCGACTCAGCACCAGCGAATCGAGTTTGAAAATCACCCGGCCGCCTTGATCAGGCACCGTCAGGGCAATCATTGCCGTGTTGCTGGAGGCCGGACCGGCGTAGGGAGAACCCAGCAAATTGTAAAGCCGATCAAGCAACGCCTGACTGAAAAGCAGGTTTTGTTCAGGATCCTTTGTCGGCAAAGGCGGGCTGATTTGCAGCGGTAACAAAGCAATATTTTGATAGATATATTGCGTCAACAGGCCGTAATCAAAGGCCACCCGACTGTCGTCGAGAGTTTGTGAACCTTTGACCCCGTTGGCTAAATCAAGCATCAGCGCCCTGGGATCAAATTCGACGGAATAGGCCAGACGGGGCGAGACGCCCTCAACAAACCCGTCCATACGGGCATTAAAACCGAGTGTTTCATCCTGCAGGGTTTTCTCAATCAGCTCGGTGCTGGCCGAATTGAGCAAAATAATAAATTGAGTGCACTGCGCCGAATACCAGGTGGGGTCATAGCTTTGCCCGCTGAGGGCGCTGTGATACTCAATAGGGACGTTAAACCCCAGGCTGCCGGGCAACACGGGCAGCACCTTAATGGCTTTATCCGGGTGCTGTTGTTTGAACTCCGCCAGGCTTTGCTCGCCGGCATACTGCAGTTCGACAGTGAAATTCAACCAGCCGTAGACGCTGTCGGTACTGGGACTGCGGACAATATCCAACGAGAACGCCAGTGGATCAGCAACCAGAATACTGACGGATTCGGGGTATAAAAAATAGGCGTCGTTTTGCCGATAAGTGGCAATAAACCTTTGCCTGTCGGTGACGATAATCTGCTCAAAGTCCGGGTATCCCTCATACATGAGATTATTTCCCCGCTTTATCGAGATGATTTTGATAATCCTGATGCCATTCTTTCGGCAATTTGCTCAGCACGTTAGCGGGGCGCTGATGATATTCATCCTCATAGATCCTTTGCATCTGAATATCACCCACCAGTATGCCGTTGGCATACAGGCAGTTATCGGTGTAGTGCTCGTCGTGGGAGGAAAGTTGCAGGTTGTAGACTTTCAGAACGCCCTGCTGTTGAACAATGCTAATGATTTCGCTTTCGCCATCCAGGGTGATTAATTTACTGGATGGGGTTAATTCCCGAGCTATGACCACGCCTGACGGCGTGATGAAAGGGTGGCCCAAACTGGTGGTGATATTATTTTTCTTACCCGTGCTATTGCGCACGCTAATCTTGATATAATGGTGCTCCTGGCCGCTGGTAACCGCCTCAACGCGTAGCGGTTTATTATTTTTCGATAATACAGTCTCACCAATATCTATGGCGGAAATCGGTTTTTCACTGCCATTCTGCATTAGGATTTTGCTGTCACCCGCCAGGCACCCGTACACGATACGCATCGGTTTTAATTGTACGGTATTTAAAAAACGTTGGTCCGGTTCGATTTCTTTCGGAGCATTGGTAATAAACGCAACTATGCTTTTCCCCTCAACGTTAAGAATGACCTTGAAAACATAATAGATCCATTCGCCCGAATCAAAATTGACCTGATTAAACCTCAGCCAGTCCAGGTCCCAGGAAATATTGTTGCCATTGATTCGGGTGTTAGCGGAGTTGAAAATATTATAGTTACCAAAAGGAGTGACGGGATCGCCACCCGCCCGCGTGCGGATTAGATAAATAGTATTACTGGCTTTAACCGGCTGGCCACCGCTAAGTTCAATTTGACCCAGATAGGTGATATTTCCTTTGATGGGCACTCTGACCGAGCCGTCATAGGTATTACGGTAGTCGCAGTCGGGTTCATCACGGGTTAAACAAATCTTTATTTCGTTCGGGTTGATAATACTTCGAGGCGACTCATTGTAAATATCCTTGGGATAACTCTGCGTGGTGATAATTTCTGCGCCGTATATCGTCTCTCTGTCAATCGTTTGGGCAAAGGTATAAATCACCGTGACCGGATAATCGGTAGCGATCTGGCTGCCTGGATAAACCCCATTGGCGCTGAGGGTACAGTCTGCGGCATAGACATAAGCCTGGTTGTAGTTCACCGTGCCGACATTAACCGCTTCGCCGTCAAACAGTCCCAGGGTTTGCGTCACGTTGGCGGCGGATACCGGCAGGGAGCCAATGGCGTCAGCACGGTAATTGCTGCCGTCGGTAGAATCCAGCCGCACTATGCTGTAGACCGGTTGAGCCGACCCGTTATTGGCCTCGGTCAACCGGCCGCCGCTGCGTTTTAGCCGTTTTGTTTCTTGCCAGCATTGGGTGAACTGCGGGGAGTAGCCTGAGGTGAGGCCGGCAAGTTTGAGTTGAATGTCATAAAAACTGACCAGCAAGGGATCGCCGGGCTCAATAATAAACAGTCCGGTGTTGCTATATTTGCCGATGACATTTTTGACAATACTCTTTTCATCTGACGTATAACCTTGTGTGATCATAATATCAGCACCCAATAGTATTTAGATGTAAACGCAGGGAATAACCTATGAGATTAAAAAAGAATTTGAGCTTTGCGTTTATTTACAGGTTTCTTTGCAGTAAGAATAAATAGCGCTCAGACTGTCGGAACCAAGATATTGTTCAAATTCACCGTCGGTAGGGTCGATATCAGGATCCAGCGTCATGCCATACAGCTCTTGAGCAAACATCGCTTTGGTCGCTGAAGGCTTACTTTTAAAGTAAGTTTTTAACTTTCCTTTGCTGACTTTTCGTATCCAGGCAAATTCGCCCCCCAGGGCAACTTTGCCGGTGAAGATGAAGTCTTTACTGGTATAAAAACTGATGTCGTTAGGGTAAACCTGATAACGAACAACCTGTTGGACTTCAATATTATGCAAAGTCTCTTCCCAGGTTTCTCTTTTAATGACGTTTAACGCAAAATACTTACCGTCAACCGGGCCGTCTTTTGCATCTGCGGTACCCCCAAATAACATTGGGCAGCCTCTGGCGAAGCCGGTGTTTTTTAACCCTAAAAGAATAAAATCATTATTCCCAACGGCCGCAGGGTTACTGTCGAGAATGACGTATTTTTTAATGGGCATAGTCAGGTCCTTATGCATTTTTCAGTATAAAAATAAGGTTTATTGGTCGGTTCGGGAGCGATGAATGACTCATCATCAACAATAGCAATGGCGACTAAAAAATCAACCAACACATAAAAATAAATGAAGTGTTTTAAAGTGTTTTGACAGATAGTCAAATAAATCACTGCGTTAACCGGGGCAGGAAAAAAACGTTTAAACAATCAAATAAAGAGGAGGTTGTTGTTAATTTTTTCGTTAATAAATTCTTTACTCTTATTAAATCAATGCATTGTATTCCCATTGCGTCAATATGATTTTCTTGTTATTTAAATAATGGTGAACCGTTAGCTTTGAAATTAGTTCATTGTTAGGATTTTCTTTAATCATAATGGTTGTGAATACTTAAACAAACCGTTGAGAGTGGTGAGAAAATCCACGCATTGTTCATTAATTCAGTGTGGCGTTAATGCTAAAGCTTCCGCCGGATTAGGGCGGAAAGCGTCAGAAGCCGAACGAAGGGCCAACGTGATCCGGATCCGCCAGATGGTATTGTTGTGCGCCATCTGATGTCAGACGCTGTCCACCCGAGGATTGGAGTGGGTAGGCTGGCTGGGATACTCCACCTGGTGCTTGTGCAGATAGTCACGTATCAACTGACGGATCACCTGAGAGGGGGTCACGTCCTGTTGCAGACAGAGTTCTTCCAGGGCTTTTTTCTTGTCTGGGTCGATAAGGACGGTCAGACGCGCCGTTTTCTTTTCCATGGTGGTTGCTCCAGAGGATGATAATCAAATGATCATAGCAGGGCGGCAATACCGCCTCAGCTAAAGTGCAGCCGTTCAATTTTGCGCGACAGGTAGCGAAGATCGCAGCTAAAGCTTGGTCCTACCTCTGCGGAAAGGCGGCGCAGCAGGCTGAGCGGCGTTTCGGTACTGGCAAGCGCAGCGTAGATAATCACGTTGCCGCTGGGTGCCACGCAGTACAGAACCGTGTTAAACACCCGGTGTAAGCTGTGATACAGCAGCGAGCCCTCATCCGGCACTTCATGGTAGTTCAGCACTAGCCAGCCCGGATCCGAAAGCCGGTCGGCGCACTGTGCCAAAAAGGCCTGCGTGCCCTGTTGCGGATCCATGGTAAAGGCGCTGTAGAGGTCGGAAAAAATCAGGTCATAACGCTGCTCGGCGGGGGCCCGCAAGAAATCCGCGGCATCGGCGATATGCATAGTGATGTTTTGCTCGGCAGGCAAAGTGAAGTATCGGCGGGCGACAGACACCACCGCCTGGCGCAATTCCACCACTTCCAACAGCATATTGGGATCATAGGCGTGCAGCGCCCGCACCAGGCCACCGCCGCCCAGCCCCAGGATCAGTGCAGAGGCGGGGGGCTGCCAGGCGACTGCCATCAGCATGGTTTTGATGTAGTTGTGAACCGGCACCTGCGGCTCGCTGATGCACATTTTGCTCTGTTCGCAAATGCCGTCAAAACGCAGGGTACGGTAACCCTTGTGATCGGAGACGATAATTTCGCCGCAGTGATCCCACTCCCGTGCAATGACCTGACCGCGAGGGGAGAAATCCAGGCTATTTAGCAGCTTATCAACCAAAGACATAGTAATTTCTTCAAGCCTCCATCCTAAAAAGGCAGCCTTACTTACGGGCGCACATAAATTCTGCGGTACATATCCTGCGGCCATTGACCGACGCACGGCCAGAAAATCGGGCAATGCCGGAGCGCTGTCGGACAAATGTAACTTCCATACAGAGTTGGTCACCGGGACGTGCCGAACGATAGAAACGGGCGCGATGGATGGCCGCAAAATAGTAATGCTCGCCTGGCAGCAACGGGCTGAGAAAATAATGCGCCAACAGGCCGGTGGTCTGCGCCAGCGCTTCGACCATCAACACGCCGGGAAACACCGTCATCTGATGATGGCCGGTCCAGAATGTCGGTTCGTTGGCGGTGATATTTTTGATGGCGCTAAGGCGGCCTTCGGCAATGCAAGTGCCGGCAGGCAGGATGCGGTCAACCAGCAGACAGGGAAAACGGTGTGGCAGGATAGATTGAACATCCTGGTACTGCAGGGGATTACCATTTAGCGGCATGTGTGTTTCGGATCCTGTCAGCGGGACAAAGCTCAGCTTGCGTGGGCCTCTGTGCCGGTCGAAGTGTAATAACATTATAATGTTATTATCATCAGATGCACCAAATGAAAGCCGCCTGGGTTGAAAAACAGCGAATAACGTCAGCCGATTCAAACGCCAGTAAGCACAACTCGTTGAAGAAATTGCGTGTTTTGAGGGGGAGAGGGCTAACCGCCAGCAGGAGACTGGCGGCCAAGGGGGATCAGTTTTTGTAGCGCGTCAGCTTATCGAGGTAACCCATCACAAAAGCCGAAAGAACAAAGGTCAGGTGGATGATCACATACCACATCAGTTTGTTGTCCGGCACGTTTTTGGCGTCCATAAACACCCGCAGCAGGTGAATGGAGGAAATGGCGACAATTGACGCGGCAACCTTGTTTTTTAATGAGGTGGCATCCATCTTGCCCAGCCAGCTCAGTTTCTCTTTGTTTTCGCTGATATCCAGCTGCGAAACAAAATTTTCATAGCCCGAGAACATCACCATCACCAGCAGGCCACCCACCAGCGCCATATCGACCAGCGAGAGCAGCGTCAGAACCAGATCCGCTTCGGCTATGGAGAAAATGTTCGGCAGAACATGCAGTATCTCCTGGAAAAATTTAATCGACAGCGCCAGCAAGGCCAGGGACAGGCCGAAGTAAACCGGAGCAAGTAGCCAACGGGAGGCGTACATGGCATTTTCTAGAAAGCGTTCCATAGTCATCTGAGTTCGTTACAAAAAGTGGGGTACAGTATAACGCAAGAGGCCCGCCCAAAAGCAAGAGAGCCCGTGAGGATTGAAAGGGGACTTCGCAGAGCCATGTGAAAGAAATATGCCCCTTTAATGACTGCGTGTTTTTAAGCTATTTACTCCACGAAAAAATATTTTATCAATATATATTGAGCTATTTGAAAATCAGACTAGCCTTTAAATGCTGCATAGTGATATTGCAGTGGTTTTTTATATCGCGAGCGAATTATATATAACGGAAATGAATTAACCTAATGGAGATGGATATGGATAATTCCCTAAATGGAAAAACCAACGGTTGGGATAGTGTTAATGATTTGCTGAATTACCATAATAGAGGCAATGGTTCAACCATCAATAATAAGCCTTCTTTTGATATAGAAGCGGCAGGCGAGCAAATAGCGCGTAGTGAACAAACCTGGAATGGTACTCACGTCATCGGCCAAGGTGCCACGGTCACTTACTCCTTCCCGGATTGGGATTATAATAAGAGCAATTTAAATGGTCGCTTTGAAAGCCAGGATACCGGGCTTAGCGCCTTTACTGCCGCTCAAAAAGCACAGGCCAAGCTTTCCCTGCAGTCTTGGGCCGATGTGGCCAACCTTAATTTCGTCGAAGTAGCCCCGGGGCAGAAGTCCAACATTACCTTCGGCAATTATGAAGGCGACGGCCAGGCTTATGCGATTAAACCTTTTACCGGCGCAGGTAAAGATTATCGCGGGCACAATACCGACGGTCAAAGCTGGTTCAATATCAATTACGATTATGCAGATCCTCGTGACGGGGTTTATGCCAATTTGCACCCTGAACTGGGCAACTATGGCCGCCTGAGTATCACCCATGAATTGGGGCACACTTTGGGGTTGGATCACCCTGGGGTTTATAATGCCGGACAAAGCCCGAGCTACGCCAAGGCTACCTACGCCGAAGACACTCGCATGTTCAGCCTGATGAGCTATTGGGATGAATCTGTCACCGGCGGCGATCACGGCGGTTATTATGCCGCGGCTCCGCTGGTCGATGATATTGCTGCCATTCAGTATTTATATGGCGCCAATACCACCACGCGCACCGGTGACACGGTATATGGATTCAACTCTAATTCCGGCAGAGACTTCTACACCGCGACGGACAGCAGCCAGAAACTGATTTTCTCCGTCTGGGATGCGGGCGGTAACGACACCCTTGATTTTTCAGGGTATACGCAAGACCAACGCATTAATCTGACCGAAGGCTCTTTCTCTGACGTTGGCGGGTTGACGGGCAACATTTCCATCGCCGTAGGCGCCGTCATCGAAAACGCCATTGGCGGTTCGGGGAATGACGTCATTGTCGGCAACGACGCCGCCAATATTCTTCAGGGTGGCGCGGGGAACGACGTTATTTACGGTGGCGGCGGCCAGGATCAGTTATCCGGTGGCAGCGGCAGTGATATTTTTGTTTTCTCCGCCGTGAGCGATTCACCGTTCAAAGCACCGGATAAGATCCTCGACTTTGAAACCGGTATCGACAAGATTGACCTGTCTTTCTTTAATCAGGGCGAGAATGGCGCAGGATTTATTCATTTCGTTGACAGTTTCAGCGGTCAGGCTGGCGAGGCAACCCTGACTTACCATGCACAAAATGATTTTAGTGAATTGGCGTTGAATATAAGTGGCCATGCGACACCGGACTTCCTGGTGAATATCGTAGGCCAGGCAAATACCGCCACTGATTTTATTGTTTAATTCTGTCACGGTGGGCTATGCCCACCGCTTTATTACGGCTTTTATTCCCCCATGCTCCACAATGCCTCTGCGCCATGTCGGCTGCCGACGCCGCTTTGTAAGGATTTCGTAAGCGGTTTGGAAATATCTCATCAATGTATTTAATAAGGTTATAACGACGTTGCTTATGGTATGCATTGTCATTATTATCAATTTACTGAGTCTGCGAAGAAAGACCTTTATTTTACCATTATTAATTTCTCTTAATCCCTTTTGACTCGGTTAAACCCGAGTGGCGAAGCAACTGCGAGCAAATACTAATAATTAATGCAGGGCTAACACATGTGCAGAACTTTTAATTGCCGGGGAATTATCGGGCATTCCGCCTTATGGGGCGCGTTAATCGCCAGCGCCTTTAACGCCAATGCCGAAGTTAAGAAAACCTCATTAGAAAAGACCACGCAAAGTGAAGAGGAAATAACGGTGGTGGCGCCGGCTATTGAAAACAAATCCGGAACAATCACCACAATTACCGCGCAGGACATGCAGAAAAAAGGGGGTAATGATTTCGGTTCGATTATGCGTTACGAACCCTTGATCAGTGCCACCGGCGTCAGCGGGGGCTCATCATCGGGGAAAAGCGGTTTCGATCGCAGTGGGTATACCGGTTATAACATCCGTGGCCTGGAGAGCAATCGCGTCGGATTGGACGTCGACGGCATTCCACAGCCTGATGCCACTGGCCGCAGCTACGTCAGCCGCGCCGGGCTCAATACCTTTGGAATCGGCAGGGACTATATCGACCCTTACATGTACGGCCAGGTGGAGATCGAATCGGGCGCAACCTCGATTGAACGCAGTAATACCTCTATTGGCGGCGCCGTTTCATTTTTACCGAAATCAGCCGATCAGTACCTGTCCCCCACCAAACAGACCTACTTTGGTTATCAGAGCGATTACGATTCGTCTAATCGCAGCTGGCACAATGGCATTACCGCCGCTGCGGGCGATGAACAACTGCGCGGGGTGTTTGTTTACAGTCGCCGTGACGGCCAGGAAACGCGCAATAACAGCGGCACCCACCAGGCCTATCCGGCTAACTGGCACACCAATGCGCTGATGGCCTCCGGTATCTGGCAACCGAACGACGAGCACAAACTCACCGGCACGGTGGATTATTATGACAAAACCAACCATACCCATTACGACAGTTGGAACTCGGCCGGCAGTGCCATTCTGGGGACCGCCCAACAGCAAAGCAATACGCGCCGTTGGGGAGTGAGCCTGAAAGATGAATGGACGCCGTACAACGATTTTGTCGATACCCTGACCTCAAAAGTCTATTACCAACAGACTCAGGCGCATGACAACACCTATATGCCCACCAGCACTGGCAGCATGGAGCGGGTGTACTCCGACTACAACGTCAACACCTATGGTTTTGAAAGCCAGATAGCCAAAACATGGGGACGGCATACGCTGAGCGGGGGACTCAATGCAAGGTTGACCGATACCGAGCGACCGTTCCGTGAAGAGCCAGCACCCAGTGCATTTACCGCCATCATGCAGCCGGAATCCGACAGTCGCAGCTATGTGCTGGGCGGTTTTGTGCAGGACAGGATCCAGTTCGATCTCGACGGGCACGGTTTTGCCGTGGTACCGGGCGTACGCGTGGCTCACCAAAGCACCAAGCCGCAAAACCTGAGCAGCCTGACGACCGGCAGCACGGTGCTGACGGAGTCCGAGTTGGAAACGCTGTACGGCAAAAGCAACACCGATACCCAGGTCCTGCCGTCACTCAGCTTCCAGTACAATCTGACGCCGACGCTGATGACTTATCTCCAGTACAAACGCGGTGCGCAGTTCCCTAACGCCAGCCAACTTTATGGCTCATGGAACCTCGGCTCCAGCTACGCAGGCACCGCACAGTATGCGTTGATCGGCAACGCCGATCTGAATACCGAGACCAGCAATAACCTGGAATGGGGCGTGAAAGGAGATGTTGTCGAAGGCGTGACCCTGCGCACCTCGCTGTTCTACAACACCTATAAAAACTTCATTGCTTATACCCGCTACCAGCGTGCCAGCAGTCCGGACAAGTTTGCTAACGTGCCGTCCAATATCTACACCATCTATCAGGCAGAAAACCGCGACAAGGCCTATATCTACGGTGGTGAAATCAGCACCCGGCTGAATTTTGGCACCTGGTTTGAGCAGGTTAATGGCCTGAGCGCCAACTTTGCCCTGGGGTATAACCAGGGCAAGTCCAAGTCCAGTTACTCCGGCGATAAATATGTCGATATCGACAGCGTCGCGCCAATGAAGGCCATTGTCGGCGTGGCGTGGGACGATCCGGCAAAACGCTACGGCGCGGCGGTGACCGCGACCTTCGTTAAAGGCAAGCAGGCAACGGCCACCAACCGTGAAAGCTACAACAACGCCAGCGGCAGTACGCTCACCGACGCAACCACGGAATATTTGCGCGTGCCGGGTTATGGCCTGGTGGATATGTCCGCCTACTGGCAGGTGGCCCGTAATGTGAAGCTGAGCGGCGGTGTGTATAACATCACCGACAGAAAATACCGTGACTACCTGAGCAGCCGCGAACTCACGGACTCGACCCAACAGGATGCTTACGACAATGCGTTGGCCGTTATGCCGGGAAGAACTTTCCAGTTAGGCGTAAACGTGGATTTCTAAGCCCATCCTGCGGATGAACCCTTAACGTTCCTTATGCCGCCTTTCGTCAGCGAAGGGCGGCTATGTCATTCATCCCCCGTTGAAGGAGACACCCAATGAAACTGTGGATTATCGGCTTGCTGGCGCTGCCGTTTTCGGCCTTCGCCAACGAACGCGTGATTTCGATTGGCGGAGATATCACGGAGATTGTTTATGCGCTTGGCGCCCAGCAAAGCTTGGTCGCACGCGACAGCACCAGTCTGCAACCGCCGCAGGCCACGGAGCTGCCTAATGTCGGTTATATGCGGCTGCTCAACGCCGAAGGGATCCTGGCGATGAAACCCACGCTGGTGATCGCCAGCATGCTGTCGCAACCCTCGTTGGCATTGCAGCAGGTTGAGCAGGCCGGGGTAAAAGTCGTCACCGTGACAGGCAAACCCGAGCTGAGCGCGATCGACGAAAAAATAGCCGTGATCGCCGCCACCCTGGGCCGCGAAAAAGAGGGGAAAGCCCTGCAGGCAGAGTTGGATCGCCAGCTCGCCGCGATGCCGACGAACCCTTTGCCGGTCAAGGTGCTGTTTATCATGGCTCACACTGGGATCACGGCCATGGGTGCAGGCAGCGGCACCGCCGCCGATGGCGCCATTCGCAGCGCCGGGCTGCAAAATGCCATGGGCGGCGTAGCACGTTATCAATCGTTAACCCAGGAGGGCCTGGTGGCTGCTGCGCCGCAGTTGCTGGTGATAGGCAAAGGCAGTTTGCAACGAATGGGCGGAGAAGCGAACATCTGGGCGCTGCCCGGATTGGCTTTTACCCCGGCGGGTCAACAAAGACGTCTGTTGGTGATTGATGATAATGCACTGCTGAGTTTTGGCCTGGCCATGCCGGCGGCCATCGGCCAACTGCGGCAGGCGGCTCAAGCCGTAACCCCTTAACCTTTCTTACCTTTATTGTCTAGGTGCCCTAATGAGCGCTCGGGGAAACAATGGTCGCGCAAGCGCTGTTTCAATGCCGCCGCATCCGGAAAGCCGCCCTCGATTTTACGATCCCAAAGTACCACGTCGTCGACGGTGATTTCATAAATGCCACCGGTACCGGGCACCAGCGTGACGGCAGCTAAATCGGTGCTAAAGGTGTGGAGCAACTCTTGCGCCATCCACGCCGCACGTAGCAGCCAGTTGCACTGCGAACAATAGTGAATAGTAACAACAGGGGATGTTTTCATTGGCAGAACCTGAGCGGCGAGCGAGAACCTGCATCATCGAACGCCGCCGCAGTGCTGTCAAGCCGACATCCTTAGGGACGCAGCGAGGTCAAATCAATCTGCCACTTGTTGATTTTATTGTACAAGGTGGTGCGCGAAAGCCCGAGCAGACGAGCCGCCTGTCGCAGATTACCGTTACTGGACTCAATGATCTGAATGATATGGGCGCGTTCATTGTCCTCCAGACGGCTTGAGGGGATGGCTTCCTGTTCAGGAAAAGCTTGGGCGATCTCCCTGGGCAGATCATCCACGTCGATCAGCAACCCTTCGCACAGGTTCACCATCCGCTCCACCAGGTTTTCCAATTCACGCACGTTGCCGGGCCAGTGCCAGGCGTTAAGGCACACCATGGCCTGCGGCGAGACCTGCGGCGGGATCTTTTTCATCCGCGTACTCAGTTTGTGAATAAAGCCGTTGACCAGCCCGGCGATATCTTCCCGACGTTCACGCAGGGGCGGAACGGGGAGGGAAAGGACGTTCAGGCGGTAATAAAGGTCGCGACGAAATGCACCGTTCTCCACGGCCTGCAGCAAATCGCAGTGGGTAGCAGCAATAATTCGCACATTCACTTTGACCGGATGTGCCGCGCCAATCCGCAACACTTCGCCTTCCTGCAACACCCGCAGCAGGCTGGTTTGCGCATCCAACGGCATTTCACCGATTTCGTCGAGTAGCAGCGTGCCGCCGTCCGCCAGTTCGAATTTGCCTGCCGAACCGCCACGCCGCGATCCGGTAAAGGCGCCATCGACGTAGCCAAACAGCTCGCTTTGCACCAGATCGCGCGGCAAGGCGCCGCAGTTGACCGCGACAAAGGGTTCGTTGCAGCGCTCACCGCCGTTGTGGATTGCCTGAGCGAACAGCTCCTTGCCGGTGCCGCTTTCCCCCGTCAGCAAGACCGTACTGTCACTGCGGCTGCAGGTGCGCGCCTGTACGATCGCCTCCCGCATACGGCTGGAATGGCCGAAGATCATCTCGAAGGTGTAGCTGGCGCTCACGCCCATGACTCGTCGGGTGATGGCGCGGATACGCTGATTTTCACGCAGGGAGAGCACCCGGCCATTATCCGGCGCAGGCATCAGCGAAATCACGCAGCAGAGGGCCGGCTTGCCGACGGGCATAAAGACCATTTCGCGATCGTTGCAAAACGGCATGGTTAACAACGATCCGGATTGGGGACGCAACAGCTCATCAATCGGCGTATCGCCGGGCTCCAACCCGCCAAAAATTTGGCGAGCATAGCGGTTGACCGTTTTCAGCCGGCCGTGGCCATCGCAGACCATCACGCCTTCATTCAGGGTTTCCAAAATGGACTGTTGCTCGGCCAGCAGCCGGTGCAGCTTGAGCTGCTGACCGATGGCTTCCGCCGCCGCCTGCACGGTACCCAGAGTGTGGGCATTGAAATTATCCGGCGTGGCGGTGAGCGTCAGCACGCCAATCATGACGCCTTCGGCGTTGCGCACCGGCGCGGCGGCGCATTGGCGATGTCGTTGCCGCAGGCCCATTTTCCAGTTTTCACCGCTGAGCACATACACCAGCCGCTGTTCCAGCAGGCAGCGTGCGGTGCAGTTGGTGCCCTGAACCTCTTCACACAAGATGCTGCCGATCGGCGTCATGTCCGCGCCACAGTAGTGAAGGGTGACGCCATGGGCATCGGTCAGGTTGATGTGACCGTCGGGATTATAGGCCAGCAGGTTTTCCATAATGCTGCGCGCCACGGCAATCAGCTCGGCATTGTGCGCCAGGATCGCCAGCAGTTGGTCAGCCGGCGGGGCGTGATAGACAAATTCATCCGGGTCGATGCCGTATTCCCGCGAGCGCCGCCAGGATTGCAGAATCGACTTGCGTATCCAACCAGGCTGTCCGCCTTCATTAAACGCCTGCCATCCTTGCCAAAACAGGCTGTCCCATTCACCGGATTCCGCCCCTTCAGGCAGGCTGAATATCGGATCGCTCTCGTCTTTGATCGGCATCAGGCCGGCGGCTGTCTGCATGGTGCGCCCCGCTGTTTGGAATGTAATGTTCATTTTATTGACATGTGAAATTGACATGTCAATTTAGTTGTCACTTTGTTGTGCCTATCTGTGCAACGTCTCACAAATTCCGCGTGTTTTGAGCTGGCATCCCCTTTGCAATACCCAGGGTGAACCTCGTTGCCCAATAGGGCGTTACCTCACATAAGGAATCACTATGAGTCATTCATCCCAACCCCTGCGTGTTGGTTTGATCGGTGCCGGCAGAATGGGCACTTTCCATGCGGAGTCGCTGGCACGGCGCGTACCGGGGGCGGTGTTGGCGGCGGTGGCCGATCCTCTGCCGGGCGCAGCTCAACGGCTGGCTGAGCGCTTGGGCGTTGAAGCCTACAGCGATTTGCAGGCGATGCTGGACAACCCGGCAATTGATGCGGTGGTAATAGCTTCTCCGGCACGAACCCATGCGGAGTGGGTAATTGCAGCGGCAAAGGCCGGCAAGCATGTGTTCTGCGAAAAGCCGATGGCCATCACGCTGGATGAGGCAGACAGTGTCATTGCTGCCGCAAAACGGGCGGGGGTGGTTTTACAGGTCGGCTTTAATCGCCGTTTTGTCAGCGGATTTGCCGCCGCTATCTCCGCCGTGAAGGCGGGTGAGAATGGCACCACGCAGTTGTCCCGTTCGGTGACGCGCGACCCCTTGCTACGGGATCCGGCGCCTATCCCGGCGTGGACCATCTTTCTAGAAACCTTGATTCATGATTTCGATACCTTACTGCATTTCAACCCTGGCGCCAGGCCGGTAGAGGTTTATGCGTTGGCGGATGCCCTGGTGCGGCCGGACTTCAAAGACCAAGGGCTGCTGGACACCGCCGTGGTCACCCTTCGCTTTGACAACGGGGCTATCGCCACCGCCGAAGCCAATTTCCAGGCGGTGTACGGTTACGACGTGCGCGGCGAGGTGTTTGGCAGCAAAGGCATGTTGCAGGCGGGCAATATCAACCTGAACAACTGCGTGCGTTATCACGCCGGAGGCATCGCCATAGAAACGTCGCGGCAGGATACCGATCTGTTGCGTGACGCCTACGTGGCGGAGTTGACCGAATTCGCCCAGAGCATCCGGCAAGGTTGCAGTCCGCGTGCTACCGGACAAGATGCGCGCAATGCGCTGGCAATAGCCTTGGCCTGTATCGAGTCGGTGCAGCAGGGCAAACCGGTCAAGCTGGAGGGGCAATGATGGCGAGTTATCAGCTTTCCGCGTGTGCCGAAATGGTATTTCTCGATCTGCCCTTTGCCGAGCGCGTGGCGCGTATCGATGCGCTAGGGTTTGGCGTTGAAATGTGGAACTGGGCCAATAAAGACCTTGATGCTTTGGCCGCCAGCGGGGCGCGCTTCACGTCAATGACCGGTTATCTCAGCGGTAACCTGACCGACGACGAGGAGATTGCCCAATTGTTGCACACCGCCGAGCAGTCATTGGCCGTCGCACAACGTTTGAATTGCCCGAGCCTGAATCTTCACGGCACCGGGCTGGATCCCCAGGGGTTACCGGTGAAACCGGTGGCGGTGGTAACCGGTGCGATGTGGCTCAAGGCGGCCGACACGCTAAGCCGGTTGGCGTACATGGCGGAGCGGGCCGGGAAAGTCTTCACGCTGGAAAACCTCAATTTGCCGCGCGACCACCCCGGCACGCCCTTCGCCAAAGCCTGCGATACCCTGGCTCTGGTGGAGGCGGTAAACCGCCCAGGCCTGAAGATGAATCTCGATCTTTACCATGCGCAGATTGGCGAAGGGGATCTTATCGAACTGATCCGTCGCTGTGGCCCGGCAATAGGGGAAATCCAGGTGGCGGACGTGCCGGGGCGGCAACAGCCTGGTACCGGTGAAATCAATTACCGCGCCATCGCACGCACGTTAGAAGACATCGGTTATCAGGGCGTGGTGGCGATGGAAGGGTGGGCATCCGGTGACAGCACCGACGCGCTGTTACAGTTCCGCGACCATTTTACCCGATAGCCTGAACACATCCGGGCAGGGTCGGTGCCCGGCAGGCAAAAATGATGCGTTGATTTTAATAATAAATAAACCTCAACCTACAGGATGTCATCATGAAAACCAAAAGCTGGCTACTGATACTGCTGAGCATCGTCATGAGCTTCAGCGCCCAGGCGAAAACCTACAAGGTCGGCGTCGCGCTGGCCAATTTCGATCTTAACTTTGTCTCTATTTTGCGTTCACAGATGGTGAGTGAACTTAAGCAGTTGGGCATGGACGGCCAGTTTGTCGATGCCAAAGGGGACGTGGCGCTGCAGGTGCAGCAGGTGGACGATTTTATCAACCTCGGGGTGGACGCCATTATCCTCAATCCGGTTGATACCCAGGGGGTGAAGCCGATGATGGACGCGGCCGAAAGGGCCAATATTCCGCTGATTTTCGTCAACCGCAAACCGGAGGTAAAACTGGCCAAGGACATGGCGTACGTGGGGTCGGACTCTGCGGCCGGTGGAGAAATGCAGATGGAAGCCTTGGCGAAAAAGATGAACTACCGCGGTAACGTGGCGATCCTGATGGGGGCGCTGGCCAACGAAGAGGCGCGCGAGCGCACCCGCGCTGTGGAAGCGGTGATCGCCAAATATAAAGAGATGAAGGTGCTGGAGAAACAGACCGCCAAATGGCAGCGCAATGAGGCGGTGGATGTGGTGTCCGGTTGGCTGCTGAACGGTCGCCCGATTGACGCGATTGCCGCCAACAACGATGAAATGGCGATTGGGGCCATCATGGCGTTGAATCAGGCCAAAAACAAAACCATTCTGGTGGCGGGTATCGACGGCACGCCGGACGGTCAGCAGTTCATTAAAAACGGCGGCATGACGTTGACCATTTTCCAGGATGCCAAAGGGCAGGCCATCGGGGCCGTGCAGGTGACCAGGGCGCTGTTGGAAAAACAGCAGGTCGAGCCCTATAACTGGGTGCCTTACAAAACCATCACACAGCAGAATTTGGCGGAGTTCCAGGCGGTTAATCAGAAGTAGGCAGGGGACGGCGGCCGGAAAGTTGAATGGGAATTATTTTCAATTTCCGGTCGTTGTGCCATAGTGAAAACCCTGCTCCTCGTACACATCATGACAACCATGCCGATACCCCTAGAGCAACACCCGCAACCGGGACCTGAACGTCTGAAATTCGCGCCGCACATCATGCTGCACAGCGGCACCTGGCTGGAACAGCAATCACAATGGGAAGAGGATCCGTTGATCGACGGCATCAAGCTGGCGTTGGTCCACAGCGGCCAAATGCAATGCCGGGTTGCAGGACAGGCCATGCGGCATATTGCCGAGCCTTCGCTTTGCGCATTTGGCAACCTGGGTGACAACGGGGTAATACACCGTTTCCAGCGCGATATCCCGTTGCGCTACACCATTTTGCAACTGGAGAGCGACGGACAGGATCAGCATGCCGAAATGTTTCCCGCCGCGCTGAAATATCGGGCGGGACAGCCGCCGAAAATGCTGATAGGCCCTGCGCCAAAACGACTGCTGGCATTGTCCGCACAGATAGCGACCTGCCCATTGCATGGTGCCACGCGCGATCTGTATCTGGCCGGTAAGGCGATGGAACTGATCGCCATGAGCCTGCACCACTTGTCGGATGCTCCCGTGCAGGACATCACCGAACTGCGGCTCTCGCATGCCGATATTGAACGTCTCCACGCCGCGCGCGATCTGCTGATTGCCGACCTGCCAAATCCCCCCGGGCTGGACAGTCTGGCGGCGCAGGCGGGCATTAATACCCGCAAATTGACCCAGGGTTTCCGCCAGGTTTTTGGCGCCAGCGTGTACGCCTGGCTACAGGAGTATCGTTTACAGCAGGCGCACCGCATGCTCAGTGCCGAAGAGGCGAATGTTTCGACCATTGCCTACCGCGTGGGCTACAGTCCGGCGCATTTCTCCATCGCCTTTCGCAGACGCTTCGGCGTCTCCCCCAGCACTCTGGTGGCGCGCTGACCGGTGGCCTAAACAAAAAGTCGCGCTGGCGAAAGCATCCTTACCTGAGCCTCCCCGCAATTCCGTTATCGTAAGGCACGGAATTTTGTGGAGTGATAACGATGGAAGGGGCATTACACCTCTTGTTGCGGCCTTATTATCGCCCGCTGGGGGCGGCTGTGTTTTTGCAGGCGCTGGCGGGCATCTGTTCACTGGTGCCCTGGATCCTGCTGGGGTATATCGCCGCCAGAGATCAAACCCTGGGCGACATGAGGGTGCTGTGGCCCATCGCCATCAGCGGTTTGCTTTGGCTGCTGGGCCAGACACTGGCTTTGTATCTCACGCATCGGGTAGACGCCGGGCTTTGCCATCAACTGCGTTTGAAATTGGCAACCAAATTGCAGCGTCTGCCGCTGAACTGGTTTGTTCATCAGGGCGAGGACGGCGTAGCCCGTTACGTTGAACAGGACGTGCGGGCGCTGCATCAGTTGGTCGCCCATGCGCCGACGGATCTGGTGAATTTGCTGGTCGTCCCGCTGGTGGCGTTGGGTTATTTGTTGACGCTGAACCTGTCGCTGGCGCTGTTTGTCCTGTTGCCCCTTGGTGCCGCCGTGGGGTTGTTTATGGCTATGCGTGCTTCTCGTTTTCGTAGTGCTGTCGAACAGCGCGACCGTACGATGGAGCATATGCTGGAAAGCTATGGCTCGCTGGCCAGTCACCCGGTAGCGGTACGGCAGTATCCACAGGCCGGGGTGCAGGCTCAGGCTCAGGCGGCAAGCGAACTGTTTGCTGCCGCATTCAGCCATTGGGTGCAACGCATCGGCGGTTTCAGCGCCGGTACGCAACTGCTGCTGGGGGCACCGCTACTGGCTGTCTGGGCGATCGCCGGCGCGCTGGGGTTAGGTCACAGTCTGCTGCCTGCCGCGCAATTGTGCGTGTTTTTGTTGATGGTCAAAGCCATTGCCGCACCGTTGCAGGCGATGGGACACGGCGGCGATGCCCTGCGCAGCGCCAGGCAGGCAGCGGCTCGGCTGAATGCATTGTTGGCGATGCCAGAGATGACGGAAGGCACGCAGCAACCTGATCTGGCCGCACCGGCCAATATCGACGTGCGTGAACTCGACTTTTCTTACGCCGGTCAGCCCGTCCTGCGGAACATCAGCTTTGTGCTGCCCGCCGGCAGCGTCACCGCGATTGTTGGGCCATCAGGGGCGGGGAAAAGCAGTTTATTGCTGCTGTTGGCGCGCTTTATGGATCCGGATCGCGGGCAGATCCTCGTCGGTGGTCAACCTTTGGACAGCTTATCCGACGCCGGGCGGTTCCGGCTGATCACGCCGGTGTTGCAGCAAGGCTGTGCGCTGTCGCAGCCGCTGGATCAAAACATCGCGCTCTACCGCCCGGATGCCGAACCGGCCGCCATTCACGCCGCGGCCAGGGCCGCCTGTTTGCACGAGGAAATCATGGCGCGCCCGTTGGGTTACCAGAGCATACCCGGTAAAGACATTCAGCTATCTGGCGGGGAACTGCAACGCCTGTCCATTGCCCGCGCCTTGTTGTCTCCGGCGCCCATTCTGCTGCTGGATGAACCTACCTCGGCGCTCGATCCGCAAACCGCCGTTGCCTTGCTGGGGCGGTTACGCCAGCGCGCTGGGACCACCGTGATCGTCAGCCACCGACTGGCTGATGTCATCGATGCCGATTGCATTCTGGTGCTGGAGCGCGGGCAACTGGTCGCCCGCGGTAACCATCGGCAACTGCTTGCCGCCGGCGGGCTTTACCGCCGCCTGTGGGACAGTCAGGGAGACACCTATGGCTATTAAGCTGGCACGCCTGAGATTTCTTACGCCGCAGGATCGCGCGAGGTTGACGAAAACGCTGCTGTGGATGACGGCATGCGCGGTGCTGGACGGTATCGCCGGCCTGATGCTGTTGCCGCTGATTGTCGCCTGGTTTAGTGGCAACGCTGAACAGGTCTGGTCGGCGTTATGGCCGCTGTTGGCGACTACGGCGCTTTATGGCGTAGTGATGTTCGTGGCTACGCTAAAAGGGTATCTGGCGGGCAGCACCCTGGTACGGGTGCTGATCGGGGCACTGGTTCACCATATTCCCCGCATTCCCGCCAACTTGCTTGATCGGGTGCAACTGCCCGGCCTGGTGCGGGGACCGGTGCTGACCGCCATGGCGATCCCGGCGCATTTACTGGCGCCGCTGATTGCCGCGGTGGTGACCCCGGCAACGGTGATTGTCGGTTTGGCGTTTATTGATCTGCCGCTGGCCGGGTGTCTGTCGGGCGCAGCGGTGCTGTTGGGGTTGTGGCTGCGCTGGGGAGGGCGGCGCACCCTGGTGCTGGAAGAGCAGCACCATCAGTCTGAACGCAAAAGTGCCGCCCAGTTGGCGGAGTTTGGACAGCAGCAGGCCTTGTTGCGTACTGCGGGGTTGAATCAGCAGAGCGGGCAACGACTGGTGCAGGCGCTGGTCGCTCAATACCGTAACGTCATGCAGCTTCAGCGGCGCTCACTGCCTGTCGCATTGGCTTTTGCCGGTGCGGTTCAGGGAGTGTTTCTGTTGGTGCTGCTACTGGGAGCCTGGCGTGTGGGCAGTGGCGAACTGACGACACCGCTGTGGATCGCCGAAATGGTGCTGTTGGTGCGCTTTATCGAGCCTCTGTCGACCATGACGCATCTCGGCCAGTCGCTGCGCAATGCCTGGCAGGCGCTAACGCAGGTGCTGCGAGTCCTGGAAACGCCGGCGCTGCAGTTTACGCAACCGGGTGAAACCCCTGCGGACAGCCATGTGCTGGTGCGAAAGGTTGGCTATCGCCTGCCTGACGGTACAAGCCTGCTCAGCGAGATCGACCTGGATATTCCGCCGGGCCGATTACTGGCGATCGTTGGCCCCTCCGGCGCGGGTAAAAGTACCTTGTTGGGGCTGCTGGCGCGCAATGCCGACGCCACCGAGGGCCAGATCCTCATTGGCGGGGCAGACATCCGCCAGTTGGGCGAGCAGACGCTGGCGAACTGGCGCAACCTGCTGATGCAAGATACGCCCCTGTTTCAGGGCAGTATCCGCTGGAACCTGCAATTGGCCAGTCCGGCGTTAAAAGAATATGAAATGCAGGAGGCGCTGTCCGCAGTGGGCCTGCTACAGGAGATCGCCCGCTTGCCGCAAGGGCTGGATAGTCAGGTTGGCGTGGGGGGCGCGGCACTGTCCGGGGGGCAAAGGCTGCGTCTCTGCCTGGCGCGTAGCCTGTGCGCCAGAACGCCAATCTTGCTGTTGGATGAGCCGACTGCCAGCCTGGATTCGCTCAGCGCCAGCCGTGTCATGGCATTGTTGGCCCGTCAACGCGGGCGGACCAGCTGCATTTACGTCACGCATAATCCTCGGTTGGCGGCGCAGGCAGACTGCATCGCCATTGTGGCGGCAGGGCGGTTACGTCGCAGCGGCAGCCATGCGCAGTTGCTGGCGCAAGACAGCTGGTACCGTGAGTTCTGTGCTGAAAACAGCGTAGAAGCTTAAAAGGCTCTGGTCGCAGTTGCTGCGGCCAGAGCCTGCCGAAAGTCATTATCAGGCCGTCACGCGTGGGGCGGTTTTGGCGAACAACCTCATTGCCAGCCCGCCGGCTGCCGTCAGCGTGGCCAACGTTACTACGCCAGGCCAGCCGGCAGTTTCCAGGATCTTGCTGCCCAGAGCGGCACCGCTTGCCATGCCGATAAACACCAGCGTAAACATGATGGCGTTAAGGCGGCTGCGGGCGGCCGGATTGATGGCGTAAATAATGGTTTGATGGGCGACCAGCGTGGCCTGGATGCCGAGATCAAAACCTACCGCGCTTAGGGCAATCAACGCCAGTTGAGCGGGGAGCGGCAGCAATGGCAGCAGGAACATCAGCGCAAAAGAAACCACCACCATGGCAGCGCCGATCTTAGTGACATAGTCCGGCCCGTGACGATCGGCCAGCATGCCTGCCAGAGGTGCTGCCAGAGCGCCTGCCGCACCGGCCAAACCAAAAGCCCCGGCGACGGCGCTACCCAACTGATACCGTTCCGCCAGCATCACTGCCAGCGTAGACCAGAAAGCGCTGAACGCGATCGACAGCAAGCCTTGCGCCAGCGCAGCACGCCGCAGCTCCGGGTAATCTGCCCACAATTGGCCAAATGAACGCAACAACGCCGGGTAGCTGAGGGAAGTATTGGGTTTTAAACGGGGCAATACGGCCCCGATGGCAAAGCTGATGGCCAACACCGCCACGGCCGCCAGCAGATAAACGCTGCGCCAGCCGAAATATTCCGCCACCACGCCGCTGAACACGCGCGAAAGCAAAATACCCGCCAGCAGCCCGGTCATCACGGTCCCCACAGTTTTGCCCCGATTAGCGTCGGTTGCCAGCGTTGCGGCCGCCGGGATAATGTCCTGCGCCACCGTCGCAGCCAAGCCGATAGCCAGGCTGCTGAGCAGCAGCAGCGGGAATGAGGATGAAAAACCGCAAAACAGCAGGGTAAGGGCCAGCAGCATGCCTTTTATGCGGATGATCTGAAGACGATCGTGACGATCGCCCAGCGGAGCCAACAACAGGATCCCAAGTGCGTAGCCTGCCTGGGTCAGCGTAGGTACCCAGCCGGCGTCACTGACTCCGGCATGGAACGCATCTCCCATAATCCCCAGCATCGGCTGGCTATAGTAAATGGACGCTACGCTAAGACCGGCGCCGGTCGCCAGCAGAAAGACAACTTTGGCGGAAAGCGCATGGGCCGGTGTGGCGCCGGTATTATTGGCTGGTGAAATCAGGGTCATGGTGATTATCCCATAGAGGTAAAGTGCGCTTATTTTTGCCAGTATTTGCCGCAAACTGTAGCCCCCGAACGGGTAGAACTGTTATACGTAATGCGTATGAATAAAAACTCATTTCCCAATGGCGATCGCATAGCCATGATGCAAACCTTGGTACGCATCGTAGACAGCGGCAGTCTTTCTGCCGCTGCGGCGCAAATGCAGACCTCACAGCCCACCGTTAGCCGGCGCCTGCAGGTACTGGAACAACTGTTGGGCGTTAAATTAATCCAGCGCACCACCCACAGTATGAAACTGACGGATGACGGAGAACGTTGTTATCAGCATGCGCGCAAGCTGATAGAGCAGTGGCAAATCATGGAGGATGAGCTGCGCGGCGTACGCGATGAGCCGGTCGGTGTATTACGGGTGCGTGCACCGCATGCCTTCGGTCAGGATCAGCTGATTGGGCCGCTGGGTGACTATTTGCAACGTTATCGCCAGACCAGCGTGGAGTGGACGCTTAACGACCACTCGCCGGATTTTATCCCCGAAGGCGTGGACTGCGCGATCCACGTGGGTGCCGTGACCGATCCTTCGGTGGTGGCGGTATTGCTGGCGGAAGTGCCGCGCATTGTGGTGGCCGCGCCTGACTTATTGGCCAGCCAGCCCCCGCTGACGCAGGTGGGCGATTTAGCACGGTTGCCCTGGCTGGCGTTGAATAGCTTTTACCGTAACGAAGTCACCCTGACCCACAGGGATAGCGGTGAAGCCTATCGTTTTGACATTGCCCCAAGATTAAGCACCGACAGTCTCTATGCGGTACGTAAAGCCGCGTTGAACGGCGTAGGGGTGGCGATGTTGTCCTCCTGGGTGGTCAAACAGGATCTGGAGCAGGGCGCTCTTATTGCTTTAATGCCAACCTGGCGTGCCGCGCCCTTGCCGATTTATCTGCTTTATCCGTACGCCAGCTATTATCCCGCCCGGCTGCGTAAATTCCTCGAGCTGATGAAAGAGGTGATGCCGCGTATCACCGGCGCAAATGCGCCAACGACCTAAAAGCGCGTACAGCGGAATTTGTCGTTAGCGGAGCGATATACAGCGCAAATCTGGAGTGTCGGCGCGTGGATTCAACCTGATTGGCGGCGGTATCTGTTTGATAATCGAAGCAACAGTGACCGTCCCTTTCAATCGAGAGAATCGCCATGCACTTTACTCAAGCCATTGCCAGACTCCCTGCCGACAGCTGCGGCAGCGGACAAACTACCGCCCAATTGGGCGCGCCGGATATCGCGGCCACCGGCCGTCAGTTTTTGGCCTATGTGGACACCTTGCTCCGCCTGGGGCTAAAAGTGACAGTGTTACCGGCAGCCCCCGCATTCCCGGATGCACACTTTGTTGAAGACACGGCGGTGGTGATGCCTGAATTGGCGGTGATCACCCATCCGGGCGCGCCTAGCCGTCAGGGCGAGGTAGCGACCATTGCGCCATTGTTTGAAGGCGTGCGGCCAGTGGTGCGCATGAGCCAGCGCGGTCATCTGGACGGGGGGGATGTGCTGCTGGTCGATCGCCAGTTTTTCGTCGGTCTGACGGCCCGTACCGATGAAGCCGGCATCGGCGAATTCGCTGCGGCAGTGGAGCCCTACGGCTATCGGGTGACGGCGATTGAAGTCAGCGCCGGTCTGCACCTGAAGTCCATCGTTAATTACGTTGGCCGCAATACCTTGTTGCTGACCGAAGACTACCAACAGCATCCTGCTTTTAGCGGATTCAGTTCGATCGTGATCCCGGAAGAAGAGTCCTACGCCGGCAATACGCTGTGGATTAACGATACGCTGATTACCCCGCGCGGTTACCCGCACACGCTCGCACAAATTGAAAAATTGGCTATGCCGATTGTCCAGCTTGATACCAGTGAATTTAAAAAAATGGACGGCGGCCTGACCTGCCTGTCACTTCGTTTCTAATCTTTTCTTTTACCGGGGATCTCAGCCATGAAAAAAACATTAGCGGTTTTACTGACCAGCCTGGCGTTGGGCGGCCCTGCGGCGGCTCAGGCCTTCGACACCATCAGCTTTGGCGTTGACGGTGGCTACCCGCCGTTTGACGTGCTCGCGCCCAACGGCGAGATCACCGGTTTTGATATCGATATCGCCAATGCGCTCTGTACTCATCTGCATGCCAAATGCGTGTTCGTCAAACAACCCTTCGAAAGCATGATTGCCGCGCTCAATGCCCATAAGTTCGATGCCATTATCGCTTCGCTGACCATCACCGATGAGCGCAAAAAGGAAGTGGATTTCACCGATCGTTATTACCGCAGTTCCGCCCAGTTGGTGGCGCGTAAAGGCAGCGCTTTACTGCCTGACGTTGCCAGCCTGAAAGGCAAAACCGTCGGCGTGCAGACCGGCTCGATACACGAAGCCTACGCGAAACAACATTGGGGTGGAAAAGGGGTGAAAATTGTTTCTTACGCCAACCAGGATAATGTCTATCTGGATTTGATGTCCGGCCGCATTAATGCGTCGTTGCAGGACAATACTCAGGCCGCAAGCAGCTTTATCGATACCCCGCGCGGGCAGAAATTTGCCTTTGCCGGTCCGGTGATTGAGGACAGCAGCATTTCCTCCGACGTCGGCATCGCGGTGGGCAAAGACAACCCGGCGCTGCGTGACGCGCTTAACGGTGCGATCAAGGCCATTCGCGCCGACGGCACTTACGAAGCCATCCAGAAAAAATATTTCAGCTTCGATATTTACGGTAACTAAACCGGCTCGTTAATGCCGGCTGGCCCGGCAATCTGTCAAGTATGGGAGGCCAGGTATGGTCACAGAGTATTTGCCGTTGCTGGCGCAGGGGGCGGCGATGTCGCTGTGCGTCATGCTGGTATCACTGGCGGTGGCGCTGGCGCTTGGACTGGTCAATGCACTGATCAAACTCTTTGGTCCGCGCTGGCTGCGCTGGGTTTCAACCGGCTACACCACGCTGGTGCGCGGTATCCCCGAACTGGTGATTATGCTGCTGTTGTTCTTTGGCGGTGAGATGCTGGTCAACGGAGCCCTCGGTCTGCTTGGGCTGGGGCCGCTGCGGTTTAACACCTTTATCTCCGGGGTGTTGGCGATTGGCTTCGTGTTTGGCGCTTACTATACCGAAACCTTCCGTGGCGCGTTTCTTACCGTGGAGCGTGGCCAACTGGAGGCTGCGATGGCCTATGGTATGAGCCCAGGCCAGGTATTTAGCCGTGTTCTGTTACCCCAAATGCTGAGTTTTGCGATCCCCGGCATCAACAACAACTGGCTTGGGTTGATGAAGGCCTCGGCGCTGGTGTCGATCCTCGGTCTGGAGGACATGGTATGGCTGGCAGAGCAGGCCGGGCGCGCCACGCAAAAGCCATTCCTGTTTTATTTCCTGGTGGCGCTGATTTATATGGCGATCACGGCGATTTCCAGTTGGGGCTTTAGCCGGCTGTCGCGGCGATACGCCTTGGCTTCCTCCAATGCAGGAGCCCGCTGATGAACCTGCAAAATATGCTGGAAGCCGCACCGAGTTTTCTGTGGAGTGACGGCTCCGACGTCACTGGGTTAGCGATGACCGCCAAACTGTTTTTGTTGTCGGTCGTCCCCGGCTTATTGCTGGCGATGTTAATGGCGATAGGTCAGGTTTACGGCCCACGCCCGCTGTCTTATCTGATCCGCAGCGTGACCTACTTTTTCCGCAGTACGCCGCTGTACCTGCAATTGATGCTGATTTATTACGGCCTGTCGCAGTTTGACGTGGTGCAGCTGGGTTGGCAGGACGATCAGCCTTTCTGGCTGCTGTTTCGCGACGCGACCTTCTGCGCCACGCTGGCGTTGGTGCTCAATACCAGTGCCTACGTCGCGCAGCTGCTGGCCGGCATGATGGAAACCTTTCCGCGCCAGGAGTGGATTGCCGGTGAAGCCTATGGCATGAGCCAGCGGCAGATCATCCAGCGGTTGGTGCTGCCGGCCACGCTACGGCGCGGCATTCCTGCACTCAACAACGAGATGGTGTTCTTGCTGCATGCCACTTCGCTGGCCAGCACGGTCACGCTGCTGGATATCACCGGCGTGGCACGGGCACTTTATGCCGCCACCTATTCGCCATTTATTCCCTTTTTGATGGCGGCGGCGCTGTACCTGCTGTGCACCTTCCTGCTGATATTTCTGTTTTCGCGGGCGGAGCGGCGTTGGTTGGGGTTTGTCCGTCGAGATTAAGGGCGTTCAGGAGCGCTTAATGGATTGCAGTTCGGTCAGGGTGACGATTTTATCCACCCGGAATTTCTTGCTGGTCAGCCAGCTGTCGGCCAGCAACCGGTAGTTTTCCATGCTGCGGCAGCCAATGCGCACCAGAAAATCGAAGTTGCCGCTGACCAGCCAGCAATCCAGCACTTCCGGGGTATTACGCATCTCCTGCTCAAACGCCGGTTGGGAATGACCGTGGTCGGCCAGCGCGATCTGCGCCTGGATCACGAACGCATGCTCCGGCTCCGGCAGCTCGATGATGGCACTGTAGCCGCGGATAATGCCGTCGCGCTCCAGCCCACGAACCCGTTCCAGACAGGGGCGCGCGGTCAGGTTGACCTGCTCGGACAGCTTTTGATAGGAAATGCGGCCATCCCGGCACAGTATTTCAAGGATTTTTTTGTCGATGCGATCAAGCCGGGCTTTCTTTTCCACAGATAGGGCGTCCAATGAAAAGTAAACATCATAAGTTACCTGAACATGCCCTGGGGGGGCAGCGCCAATTCACCAGTTTTCATTTCGGCCAGCCGGGTAAAGGCGAAAAAATTTACCTGCAGGCCGGTCTGCATGCCGATGAACTGCCCGGCATGCTGGTGCTGCATTATCTTAAAAGATTACTCAGCCAGGCGGAACGGCGTGGTGAGCTGCAAAGCGAAATAATCCTGGTGCCGCTGGCCAACCCCCCGGGGCTGGCGCAGGTGCTGCTCAACGGTGGCGTGGGGCGCTTCGATCTGGTCAGCGGCCGCAACTTCAATCGCGATTTTCCCGATCTGGCGCGTCTGTTGCAAAACCACGATTTTAGCGCCTCGCAACCTCTTCAGCCGCAAGTCCGGGCCGCGATGCGTACCGTTTTGCAAGCCATGACCGAGGGCAGTGAAGTCACGGCACTGCGTCGCCAATTGCTGCTGTTGGCCTGTGATGCCGATGTGGTGCTGGATCTTCACTGTGACGATCGCGCCATCCTGCATATGTACGCCGATCCGGCTTGGGAACATCAGGCCGAAGTTCTGGCCCGTTTTATGGACATTGAGGCGGTACTGCTTTCGCAAGACAGCGGTGGCGGTTCATTTGATGAAGCCTGCGGTTTGCCCTGGCTTCGACTGGCGCAACAGCATCCTGCCCTAAGCCAGCTCAAACCGGGCTGCATGGCGGTTACGCTGGAGTTACGCGGACAACGGGATATCAGCCATGAATTGGCCAGCGGTGACGCAGAACGCCTGTACCGTTATTTACAGCACCGAGGCGCCGTTGCCGGACCCGCTCCGGCGATACCGCAACGCGAAGTGGCGATGCTGCCGTTTGCCGCCGGGGAGATTGTCCACGCCCCCGCCAGCGGCATTTTGCTGCTGTTGCGCCAGCCAGGAGAGTGGGTGGAGGCGGATGAAGCGGTGGCAGAAATCATCGACCCGATCACCGATACGGTAAAAGCGGTGCGAGCCAGCGCGGGCGGGCTGATTTATGCCTGCCGACAAGCGCCTTTTGTCACCCTGGGGGCCGAGGTGATGAAGATTGCCGGCAAGACCCTCTACCCGGGGGGCGGAGGCCTGGCGTTCTGAGGACGGTGCAGCTATCGCACTAACGTACGACTGATTTCTGGCCCGAAACCGGTAATCGAAAGGCTGTCGCCATCCAGTTCTACCACGGCGAACGGCAGCAGTTCATCGCCATCCACCATGCCCTTCAGGGTAATAAAGTCGGTATTCCCCATCCGCACATAATCGCCCAAATGGTAATGACCGGCAAAATAGGCGCGTACCTGATAACGGCACAACAGAGTGACCAGGGCGTCGCAGTTCCACAGGTTATGTTCATTGTCTGGCGCCAGCGGGTAATGGCCGAATACCAACACCTTTTCTCCCTGTTTCTGTGCGTCCGCCAGGCTGCACTCCAGCCAGCGAAGTTGCTCATCGCCGACGGCGCCGTTCCAGCTTTGCGCCTGCGGTTGATGCTCGGCGCGGATCCTGGCCAGCAGGTGCTGGGCCTGGGCATACTCGTCGCCGTTAGCCTGATTGCAATACAGGCTGAGATCATTGCCGTCGATCACGATGAAACGGTAGCCCTTCAGGCTGAACTGGTAGTAGTGCTTCGGCAACGCCAGCGCAGGAGAATGCGCCGCCAAATGGCAGGAAATGACATCCGCATCATGGTTACCCATAACCACGGCATGCGGGTGACGTAATTGCTGATACACCGGCAACAAATCGGCGTAGCTGTCCCAGTCCCGATCAACCAAATCACCCAGCGTGGCGACAAAGGCCAGCGGTAAGTCATTAAGCTGGGTGATGGCCTGGCTCAACTTGCGCAGGCTGTTACGGTAGTAACGGTTGTATTCGAAGTTGGGGTCGGCGTTGGCATACTGAGGATCCGCTATCAGCCCAAAGCGCAGCTTCTCTGGTTGCCCGGATTGTTCAGTAAATTGCGGCGCCCGATAAAGCGTACTGACGGCCCCCAGGGCCAGGGTTTGTGCAGCTGTGAGGTGTGAAGTCATGGGTTACCTGCTCAGCGCTAGCGAATGCCGGCGCGCATAAAGGATTGAACAAACTGACGTTGAAACACCAGAAACAAGATCAGCAAAGGCACGGACGTCATCAGCGTCGCCGCACCGATCAGCGCCCATTGCACGCCTTGCTCCGGCGCAGAGAACAGCTGCAGCCCAACGGTCAGTGGTCGTACATTGACCGAGTCGGTAATAACCAGCGGCCAGAGAAAGTCATTCCAGTGGAAGCTTATCGACACCAGCGCAAAAGCGACATACACCGGTTTCGCCAGCGGAATATAGATGCGGCGCAGAATGTAAAACCGACTGGCGCCTTCGACAATCGCCGCTTCTTCCAGCACCAGTGGGATGCTTTTGAAGGTTTGTCGCAACAGGAAAATAGCGAACGCCGAAGCAAAGTAAGGCAGGGCGATCCCCAATAGCGTATCGCGCAAGCCCAGCGAGCCAATGGTTTGATAATTGTTCAGAATGAGGACATCCGGGCTGATCATCAACTGCAGCAAGACCAGGGCAAACAGAATGCCGGCCCCTTTAAGCCTGAAACGCACCAGCGCATAGGCTGCCATGGTGGCCAGGATCAGTTGGCAAACCACGATCAGCAGCACCAGCAAAATGGTATTAAGAAAATAGCGGCCAAAGGGCGCTGCATGCCAGGCATTGATAAAGTTCTGCGTGGTCAAAGGGGCAAAGAGTGAAAAGCCTCCCTGTTCGCCTACCGGGTGAATGGCGATCCAGCCGGCCACCAGGATCGGCAAGATCCACAGCAGGGCAACGGCCCAGGTGAGCAAGCCCCAACCCATACGGCGTAGTGAAACTTTTTTCGGCGTTGACGCGGCGATGGAAAGGCTCATTGATAGTGGGCTCGCTTATCCAGCAGATTGAATTTAATTAACGCGATACTGGCTAAAATGACCAGCAGCACCACGGTCATTGCCGAAGCATAGGGCAGGTCCCAATAGCTGAACGCCGTCCTGTAGATGTAAAACAGCAGCAGGCTGGTGCTGTTGTCGGGGCCGCCGTTGGTCATGGCTATCACCTGATCGACAATGCGAAAGGCGTTCATTGAAGCGTTGATCAGAATAAACAGCGTGGTGGGCATCAGCAGCGGCCATTGGATGCGGCGGAAAAAATAGCCGCGTGATGCCCCTTCGATTTCGGCAGCTTCGGCAAGTTTGGGATCAATTTGCTGCAGTGCCGCCAGGTAAAAAATCATGAAGAAACCGGCCTCGCGCCACACCGATACCGCCATCAGGCAATAAAGCGCAGACTGCGGGTCACCCAGCCAGTTAACCGCAGGCAGCGAAAACAGCGCCAATAGCTGATTCAACAACCCCACCTGCGGGGTATAGAAAAACAACCACAGATTGGCGATCGCCACCATCGGCAGCAATGAAGGAATAAAAAAGGCGGCACGAACGAACGCGGTACCGCGCAGGCGTCGGTTGACCGCCAGGGCCATCAGCAGTGCCAAGCCCACCGCCAGCGGAATGGTGATGGCCGCATACAGCAGGTTATTGCGCAGCGACAGAATAAAGGTCTCGTCATCCAGCAATGCGAGGTAGTTATCCAGCCCGATGAACTGGGCCGGGCGGTTGTTGTGCGCCGCGCTGAATACGCTTTCCCATACCGTGGCCAACGCCGGATAATGGGTAAAGGTAATCAGAAAAATCAAAGCCGGCAGCACCAGCAAATAGCCATAAAGCTGCAAGGTAAAACGATGCCGGCGGGCGGTGTACAAGGCAGAATGCGATGGGGTCATGCCTGCCTCGATTATTGGTAGCGTTGCAATAAACGGTCAGCCTGTTTCTGCGCGTTTTCCAGCGCCTGCGACGGCGTTTTACTCTGCGTCACGGCGGCTTCCACGGCGCGGTTCAGCAATTCCTGAATTTGCACACTGTTATAGGTGGACAGCTCCGGCTGCGAGTATTTTAACTGCTCGCGAGCTACGGTCGCCTGTGGCACCTTGGCGGCATACTCTTTCATGGTCGCGGTTTCCCAGGCTGCCGGTGAAGTTGCAACATACCCGGTGGCGATGCTCCAGCGGGCCGCTTGCTCCGGTGCGGATAACCATTGCATAAAGGTCACGGCGGCTTTTTGCTGCGCCGGGCTGGTGCCGTTAAACAGATACAGGTTACCGCCGCCGGTCGGGCTGCCGCGCTGGGTTTTCTCCGGCAGCATGGCGACGCCGAACGGGAACTTGGCATTTTCGCGTACCGTGGTCAGGTTGCCGGTGGTGGTGACCATCATGGCGGTTTTACCGTCGATAAAGTCCTGCGGCGTGGTGCTCCAGGTAATGGCGCCTTTGGGCGAAACGCCATATTTTTGTGCCAGATCGGTCAGCCAGGTTAAGGCTTCAACGTTGGCCGGGGTGTTGAAGGTCACCGCCGTTCCCTTGCCGTTATCCAAATGGCTGCCGTTGGTGGCGGCAATGCCCTGGAAGGTCCAGTAGCCGATTGGGGTGGACGGGATCTCAATGCCCCACTGTTTAACTTCGTTGCCGCTGCGCACCACCAGTTTCTGGCCAAAATCAACCACCTGCTGCCAGTTGGCCGGTGGCGTATCACCCTCCAACCCGGCTTGCTGAAACGCCTGTTTATTCCAGTACAGCACCACGGTAGAACGCTGGAATGGGATCCCCCACACCTTATTCTGGATTTTGCGAATAAACGCCGGGTAGAAACCGTCGATCCAGGCCTTGCCGGCTTGATCGTCAGCCAGATCGCTGACCGGCAAGATAGCCCCGGCGTCGATCAGAGAATACGCTTCGATATCCCCGATGACGGCGATTTGCGGTGCATTTCCGCCGCGAAAGGCGGTTAATGCTTTGGTCACCGTGGTGGCATAGTCACCGGTATAGACCGGCTGAATGCTGATGTCCGGGTGCAGCTTTTCAAAATCTGCGACCAGCCCTTCAACGGTGTGGCTGATTTTGCCGCCGACGGCGATCGGATAGTACATTTGCAGCTTAACGGCATCCGCCGCCAGGACAGAAACGGAAACGCCGGCCAACAGCAGGGTGGCAGCGCTTAGTTTAAATAAACGGAGCGAGACAGACATGGAATTCCCCTGAAATAAAGTGATGTTTTTGATTATTGAATTGCGTATTGCTGTGTCACGGTTTGAAAAGTGTGTTCCCTGTGGTGGCAACGCTCACCATTGCTGGAGGAAAACAGGTACTGTGCGCGCTCATCCCATTGCAGGCCGACCAGGCTGCCTTCGGAAAAACGTTGCATTCCGGGCGTTTTCACCGTGATCGGTTCTTGCAGCGCAGGCAGATGGCAAACGACGAGCGTATCGGCACCCATATATTCGTAGCTGATGATTTGGCCGGTGAGATTGCCGCTGCCGGGCGCGCACAGACCGATCTCTTCGGCGCGAATGCCCAGGCTCAATACCGTCTCCTGGCGGTCTGACAGCACCGGAAGAGGGGCGTTGCCAATGTGATGACCATCGCCTTTGCGCGTTAAAGGCAAGATATTCATCGGCGGTGCGCCAATGAACTGTGCGGCAAAAATGCTGGCGGGATTGTTATAAAGGTTGTCTGGCGTATCGTGCTGCTCAATTCGACCATCGTTGAGCAGTATTATCTTGTCCGCCATGCTCATGGCTTCGGTTTGATCATGGGTGACATACAGCATGGTCAACCCCAGCTTGCGTTGCAGCGCGCGAATTTCACGGCGCATGCTCTGACGCAGTTTGGCGTCCAGATTGGATAACGGTTCATCCATCAGGCACAGTTTGTTTTGGGCTATCACCGCGCGCCCTAATGCCACGCGCTGTTGTTGCCCACCGGAAAGCTGGGACGGCAGGCGATCCAGCAAGGGTTCGAGCTCCATCAGCTTACTGATGTCCGCCAGGCGCGAGGCAAAGTGCTGTTTGTCCTCTCCACGGGCCCGCAGGCCAAACAGCAAATTCTCCCGCACGCTGAGGTGGGGAAATAGCGCGTAAGACTGGAAAACCATCGAGAGTTTGCGCTGCGAAGGCGGCAGGGCGGTCACATCACGTTGCTGGATGGCAATCGTACCGCTGTCGGCGGACTCAAGGCCGGCCAGGGTACGCAGCAGGGTAGATTTTCCACAGCCGGATGGCCCCAGTAGCGCGACAAAATCGCCTTCCTGCACTTCAAAACTGATGTTATCCAGTGCGGTTTTATCGCCCCAGGTTTTCGTGATGTTGCTCAGTGATAAATAGCTCATAGCGCTTCTTGAATTGGCATGTTGTGCCCACCCTAGCTGCTGAGTATTTATCTGGTATGAATAATTGATGACAGTTAAGTGTCGACGGATCGTCCTCCGGAGGGGAAAGATGGCTTGCGGACCGCGGTCCATGTTAAATTTGTGCCAGGTAACTCTGTATCCCTGATCACAAAGAGAATTTAACATGAAGATCGGTCATTTATATCCCATCACGAAGGATGTTGCCTCCAAGCCCAGCAACGTGGTTATGCGACTGCGGGCTATTGAATATCAGCGATAACCGTTCCGCCCCGAAGAAGCCAGACGCTATGCGTACAGCCAAACCGCGCCGCCCGCACGGGCGATGGGTTTACTACATCCTGCATGAAGATATTCTGTGGCCCTGCCCGGTAAAGTGGGAATGGGAAAGCAGTTACCATGCCTGGTTGCCTTTTTACTATTCGCCAACGTTGGAATTCGTTGCCGGTAACCCCGCCAAGGCCACAAAAATCACTAAAACCAAACGTTAATCATTATTTCCGTTTCAGAACCGCAATCGCGCTGGCTGATATTAAATATTTGTTTTTAAAGAAAACCCCGCATTTCTTGCCCTCAGGGTTATGAGTAACTACATTAACAACTGTACTTCAACTCACCTGAGGAGAGATATCCTATGAAAGCAGCCGTAGTGACTAAAAACCACAGTGTCGATATTCAGGATAAACAGCTTCGCCCACTGAAATACGGTGAGGCGGCGCTGAAAATGGAGTGTTGCGGCGTTTGCCATACCGATCTTCACGTCAAAAATGGCGATTTTGGCGAAGTGCCCGGTATCACCCTGGGGCATGAAGGGATTGGGGTCGTCACCGCCGTAGGTGAAGGTGTCACCTCGTTGAAAGTCGGGGATCGTACCAGCGTCGCCTGGTTCTATCAGGGATGCGGCCATTGCGAATATTGCGTCAATGGTAACGAAACGCTGTGCCGCTCGGTGAAAAATGCCGGTTACAGCGTTGACGGCGGCATGGCGGAAGAGTGCATCGTAGTGGCGGATTATGCGGTCAAGGTGCCGGATGGCCTGGACTCCTTTGCAGCCAGCAGCATTACCTGTGCCGGCGTCACTACCTATAAGGCGGTGAAAATTTCCGACATCAAACCGGGACAGTGGATCGCGATTTACGGCCTGGGCGGTTTGGGGAATCTGGCATTGCAGTATGCCAAGAACGTGTTCAACGCCAAAGTGATCGCCATTGACGTCAATCAGGGCCAGTTGGATTTCGCCAAAGAAATTGGCGCCGATCTGGTCATCAACTCCAAAACTGAAAACGCCGAAGAAATCATTCAGCAAAAAGTCGGTGGCGCGCATGCTGCCGTGGTCACCGCAGTGGCGCGTTCAGCCTTTAATTCCGCGGTCAATGCGGTTCGCGCAGGGGGCAAAGTGGTCGCCGTGGGGCTACCGCCAGAAAGTATGGACCTGAGCATTCCGCGCCTGGTGCTAGACGGTATTCAGGTGGTGGGATCGCTGGTAGGGACCCGTGAAGACCTTAAAGAAGCTTTCCAGTTTGCCGCCGAAGGCAAAGTGACGCCGAAAGTGACCAAGCGTCCGTTGGGCGACATCAACGCGATCTTCGAAGAGATGAAGTCGGGCACTATTCGTGGCCGCATGGTTATCGATCTTTCCGCATCATAATCCCGCGCAAATAACTAAGGCCACCTCGGTGGCCTTAGTGGTTGTGACAAGTGCTCTGTTGTTTAATGGTAGGGGCGCTGCATGCTACGCCCAAAGCATAATCAATGAGTTAAATCGGGTCGAACATGTCCGACCCCTACCGGATTAACCTTTTCACGATTTGTCAGCACGCAGAAAGGCCATCCAGCTTTCAGTAACGCGAAAGAATCAAAACAGCCCGAGCGGTTTACTGTCGTAACTGACCAACAGGTTTTTGACCTGCTGGTAATGCGACAGCGCTACCTTGTGGGTCTCGCGGCCGACGCCGGAGTTTTTGTAACCGCCGAAGGCAGCATGCGCCGGATAGAGGTGATAACAGTTGGTCCACACGCGGCCGGCCTTGATGGCGCGCCCCATGCGATAGGCGCGATTAACGTCGCGGGTCCACAAACCGGCACCCAGCCCGAACTCACTGTCGTTGGCCAATGCCAGGGCTTCGGCTTCGTCTTTAAAAGTGGTCACGCCGATCACCGGTCCGAAGATCTCTTCACGGAAGAAACGCATGCTGTTATTGCCGGTAATCAAGGTGGGTTGCAGATAAAAACCGCTCTGCAAGGTTTGCTCATGACTGGCGCGCTCGCCGCCGGCAATGATTTTCCCGCCTTCGTTTTTAGCGATCTCGATGTAAGACAGGATCTTGTCGAACTGCTGCTGAGACGCCTGGGCACCGATCATGGTGTCGGTGTCAAAGGGGTCACCCTGGCGAATGGTAGTGATGCGCGCCAGCACTTTTTCCATAAATTGCGGGTAAATCGACTCCTGAATCAGGGCGCGCGAAGGGCAGGTACAGACTTCACCCTGGTTGAAGAAGCCAAGAATGAGCCCCTCAACCGCCTTGTCGATGAATTCTGGTTCCGCCTGCATGATGTCTTCAAAGAAGATGTTCGGCGATTTGCCGCCCAGCTCCACGGTGCTGGGAATGATATTTTCCGCCGCGCAGGCCAGAATATGGCGGCCTACCGGGGTTGAGCCGGTAAAGGCAATTTTGTCGATACGCTTGCTGGTTGCCAATGCCTCACCGGCTTCTTTACCGAAACCGTGAACCACATTGAGCACGCCCGGCGGCAGCAAGTCACCTATCATTTCCAGCAGCACGCAGATGCTGAGCGGGGTTTGCTCCGCCGGTTTAAGCACCACGCAGTTGCCGGCGGCCAGCGCCGGGGCCAGTTTCCAGGCGGCCATCAGCAGCGGGAAGTTCCAGGGAATAATCTGCCCAACCACGCCAAGCGGTTCATAAATATGGTAGGCCACGGTGTTTTGATCGATCTCTGCGGCGGTGCCTTCCTGCGCACGCAAACAGCCGGCGAAATAGCGGAAGTGGTCGATCGCCAGCGGAATGTCCGCGTTCAGCGTTTCACGGATCGGTTTGCCGTTGTCCCAGCTTTCGGTCAGTGCCAGCAATTCGAGCTTTGACTCCATACGATCGGCGATCGCCAGCAGCACATTAGACCTTTCCTGAACGCTGGCTTTCCCCCAGGTTTCGGCTGCAGCATGCGCCGCATCCAGCGCTTGTTCGATATCTTTCGCGTCGGAACGCGGGAATTCGGCGACAGTCTGACCTGTCATCGGGGAGGTGTCGGTGAAGTAGTTGCCTGAAACGGGTTCGACAAATTTGCCGCCAATGTAGTTGCCGTAGCGCTGTTTGAAAGAGACCAACGAGCCTGGCAAACCGGGATGAACGTATTTCATGTAACACCTCTCATGGGAACGGAGACTGTAAGGGTGGTGCCTGATTGCCGGCACTCTACAGACACCTAAGCATTGCCCATGCCACATTGATGAAAAGCTGCGTCACACAAATAAATAATATAACTATATCAATATATTAAAGATTAATAATAACTACCAATGCCAATAAAGCCACTGGCTTACTATTCATTTCTATTGTTTTTTGTGTTCCATGTCGCAACGCATGGGACACATTCATGATACAAAAATGCAACACTTTAATTGGCGGGAGTTGGGTATGCTGCATAAAGACCAGACCACCCAGACCGGGTGTCTCTCTGACGACGATCGCCTGTCACTCTCCGGCCCCCTGTCCGAATCCTGGTCACGCAGCCGGCACTATGGCCTCAAGCGAAGCGACGATCATGTTCCTTTTATCCGGCCGACGCTATTGAAAGAAGTGCGCGGGCAAAACGGTTGGGTTGCGCAGCTCGCGCGGCCGCTGCTCGAGCGCTTGGGCAGTGAAATCAACCGCCAACCCTCCATTGTGGTGGTGTCCGACGCCGGTGGTCTGGTACTGGAAACCTGCGGAAACACGCACTTTTTGCGTAAGGCATCGCGGGTCTCTCTGGCACCAGGCAATCTGTGGGGCGAGCAGGAGCGTGGCACCAATGCCATCGGTACCGCTTTGGCAATGGGGGCACTGTGCGAAGTCAATGGCGACGAGCATTTTCTCAATCAGAATGCCGGGCTTTACTGCTCCGCCGCGCCGATATATCGCCCCGACGGCCTGATCGCCGGCGTATTGGATATCTCTACGCCAGCCCAACACCCTTACAGCGAAGCAGGTTCGTTGATTCTGCAGGCTGTCCGGCACATTGAACATCAATGGGTGAAAAGTTGTGTCACCGACCGTCATTGGACACTGCGCCTGCACAGCGATGCGCGGGTTCTCGGCAGCGCTCATGAGATGATATTGGTGTTTCGCGATGAAATTCTCACCGCGGCCAACCGATTAGCGATGCAGGAATTCAATCTCAGCGCGGCGGCCTTTGGGGCGATGGACTTTGCCACGCTGTTTCCGGAAATGTCCCTTCAGACCCTGAATGCGCCACGACAGACTTTGGCAGTGAATAATCGTCACTATTATTCACTGTTGCAGATGCCGGAGCGCCCAACGCAGTACGTCAGGCCGCTGCTGCAGCCTTATGATCGTGACGGTGCCGACCGGCAGAAAGCCCTGCGTATTCTTAATGCCGGGCTGGCGCTATGCATTAGCGGGGAAACCGGGTGCGGCAAAGAATATTTCAGCCAGCGTTTGTTCGAGGAAAGCCACCGGCGGCAGGGCAACTTTGTGGCAATCAACTGTGCAGCCCTGCCGGAAAGCCTGATCGAGTCCGAGCTTTTTGGCTATGCGCCAGGAGCTTTTACCGGCGCCAGCAGCAAAGGCTACGTCGGCAAGATCAGAGAGGCCGACGGTGGCGTGTTGTTCCTCGATGAGATTGGCGATATGCCATTGAGTTTGCAGACCCGGTTATTGCGGGTACTGCAGGAAAAGACGGTCACGCCGCTCGGCAGCCGCGTCAGCTATGCGGTTGATTTCTCACTTATCTGTGCCACCCACCAGGATCTGGAACAGCGGGTGACGGCAGGGGCATTCCGCGAAGACTTGCTGTACCGCATACAGGAATTCAGCCTGCGCATATTGCCGCTGCGGCAGCGCGCTCACGTTGATCGTTTCATCCTCAATCTCTGGCGCGAATTGGGTGGTGATGCGCGGGGTATCAGACTGGCGCCGGACGCTATCGCGGCCTTGGCCGGTTATTCCTGGCCCGGTAATGTGCGGCAGCTGTTGAGCTCTTTGAAAGTGCTGCTGGCTTTGACCGATGACGGCAACCTGATCAGGCTTGAGGATCTGCCGGAGCAGTTTCATCTGCTTGCTCGCCCCGTAGCGCCGCAGAGCGTATCGGTGGACATGTTGGAGGCCATTCGAAACGCCAGGGGCAATATCAGCCTGGCGGCGAAACGCCTGGGGATCTCGCGCAGTACGCTTTACCGCAAGATGGAGAAACATCGCACCGAGAACTGACAAAACGGGGCCCATTCAGGGCCCCGCCAGACTGCTGACAAACACTCTAAAAGGCTAACCGGTAGGGGGCCGACCCGATTTAACTCATTGATTATGCTATTGGGTGCAGCATGCTGCGCCCCTACCATTAACCACAGAGCACTTTGTCTGCGGCCTCTCGGGGCCCATTCAGGACCCCGCGTGGTGATTATTTATCGCCCAATCCCTGTGGGTTGATTTCGGATTGTTCGATTTTCTCGTCGCTTTCCGCCCAGCGATCCAACACCTTCAGGTAACTGCCGTTGGCAATAGCGCTATTGAGCGAAGCCTGCACCGCATCTACCAAACCATTGCCTTTCTTCAGCGTGACGGCAATGTTGGCGCTGCGCGGCCAACCCCCCGGCACGATGCCGACCAACCGGGTTTTACCGGTCAGTTTCGCCTGATAAGCACCGGACACATTCGGCCCGAAGGTCGCATCCGCACGACCGGACTGGATGGCCAGCGTCGACGCCGCCTTGTCGGTGACATAAATCGGCTGAAGGGCAGGTAACCCCTTGGCCTGATTCTCTTTATCCCAGGCCAGCAGCACGGCTTCCTGATTGGTGCCGGAGTCTACGATAATCTTTTTGCCGGCAATGTCCGGTGCCGATTTTATCGAGGTGATCTTACTGTCGGATTTCACGTAGAAGCCCAATGTATCCTGGCGATAGGTGGCGAAGTCGAATTTGGTTTTACGTTCCTGAGTGACGGTAATGTTGTAAACCGCGGCGTCGTATTTACCTGAGGTGACGCCTAACGGCCAGTCTTCCCATGAAGTCGGCACCAGTTTCAGTTTCAACCCCAGCCCGTCGGCAACCAGCCTGGCAATATCCGACTCGCTGCCAATCACCGTTTTATTGTCGCGGGCGTACAGACCGAACGGTGGGCCGCTGCCCAGGATCGCGACGGCTACGGTCAGGGTTCCCGGTTCAACAAATTTGAACCCGGCGGGGATCTTGGCCGCAGCCTCCGGATCCTTCTGGGTATGAATAGGGGTTTCGTTGGCGATCAGGTCCAGACCCGGTGCGGCATGTGCCAGCGCGGAAAGGCTCAGGAGTGCCGCCGCTGCGGTGAGTTTTGCGCTATGTATCATTATTATTACCTGCATTATTATGTTGTTGAGGCGGTCAACTCACTATCCTTCAAGCCGCTAAATCTGTGAACGAACAAAATTGGCTAACTAATTTTAGAAACGGTCAGGTTACAAAGGAGGGGGAGTACTCGGTGAGCGTGAAGGGCTTAAACGTCGAGATTTTTGCGCATGAAAGCATTTTGCAGCACTACGCCACGCAAGACCGGACTTTTCCGTTCAACGACCTCAAATCCCTGGCGGATAAAGAAGGGTTCTGCGGTTTTGCTGACGTTCGAGGTCAGCTCATTTAGCCCCAGCCGTCTGGCTTCTTCGTGAATACGCTTCATCAATAAAGTCCCAACGCCTTGTCGGGCATAGGCGCCGGATACAAAGAAATGATCGATATAGCCGTCAGGTTGGAGATCGGCATAGCCAACGATTTCTTTATCAATCTCAACGACAAAGGGGCGTAAATTTCTCATGTGTGCCGCCCAAAGCTGTTGATCAATATCGGCGGGAGCCCAGGCATTGACCTGTTCAGCGGTGTAGTCGCGTGATGCGATCTTATGTACCGCAGAGAAAAAAACGCGAAACAGCGCAATTTCGTCACCCGTTATGAACTGTCGAATCATCATTATTTCCCTAAAAAGTACCGGAAAGTATTGTACCTGCTCAGGAGTTTGAAAGGATATTTTCTCGTAGCATATTGATTACTTTGGCTGCTTCGACGGCCTGGCTGAACAGAAATCCTTGCCCCAGGTGATAGCCGGAATCACGCAGCGTTTGCCGCTGTAGCTCGGTTTCAATGCCTTCCGCAATAATATCAATGGATAATTTCTGCCCCAAAATACCCATGCTTTCCACGATGCCCAAAATCGCCGGTTCGTTATTCATGCGGCGGATGAAATCCCGATCCAACTTGATGCAGTCCAGAGGGTAGTCCATCAGGTGTGTAAAGGAGGAATGCCCGGTGCCAAAGTCATCAAGCGCGATCCTGATCCCCATTTCCTTAAGCATTTGCAAAGCGCGCAGCACATACTTCGAACCGTGCTTGTTGAATGCATGTTCAGTGACCTCCAGCTCGATAAGATGGTGGGGGATGCGAAACATTTGCAGACGCCGCAGGAAAGTTTCAGCGTAGTTATCACGTAAAAACTCGATAGGTGCGGCATTCAAAGACACCGGCAACACCTCAACGCCAGATGCGATCCAGCCGGCGATATCGGCAAAAACCTTCATCTGCATGGTTTCGCTGATCTTGGTTGCCAATTCGTAATCGTTGAATGCTTCGACGACGGTTTCGGGCATCCTCATGCCCTGTTGCGGACAATACCAGCGCAGCAGCGCCTCGAAGCCCACAATGGCGCCGGTTGCCAGGCTGACCTTGGGTTGGTAGCTGGGGCGGATTTGATTATCGCGGACTATCTGCCGCGCGTGATGAAGCTGCGCCGCACGCTCTTTTGCCTTATCCATCATCTGTGGGTGAAACATATAAACGCCGCCCCGCCCGCCGTCCTTGAGCTCATACAGGGCGGTATCGGCACATTTCATCAGTTCCGAGGCGTCGCGGGCATCCTGCGGATAGCGTGCGCAGCCGATGCTCATACCGCAATGCAGCGTTTTACCGCCATGGGTAATCGGTGACTCGAGCTGCATCAGAAAGGTATTGGCGATTTTGTAAATATCCTGCTCGTTTTCAACGTCGCCTATCACAATCGCAAACTCATCGCCGCCCAAACGGGAAACGAACGAGTTTGGATTTAAATAAGCCGTCAGCCGGCGGGACAAGACGCGTAGCAGATGATCGCCGGCGGCGTGCCCAAGGGTGTCGTTAACCAGTTTAAAATGGTCGAGGTCCAGCAAAATCAACCCGAGGGATTTATTGCTGCTCAGGGCTCGCTTCATTTCCTGTTTTAATTTTTTGTTGAATAACCGCCGGTTGGGCAAGCCGGTCAGTTCGTCGTATTCACTGGCGATCAGCAAACGTTTTTCCGCTATTCGCTGAGAGCTGACGTCGCGCGAGACGCACAATATATTTTCTATTCGATCCTCGTTATCGAAGACCGGGCTGAGAATATTGTCCCAATGCTGCAGCTTGCCGTCAGGCGTAGCGCTAAGGCCGGCGAAGCGGGCGTTTTTACCGGTTAGCACTTTACGCAGCGCTTTTTTGCCGCGCGAGCGCACTTCGGGTTGCAGCAGATTCAGCCAGGGCATGCCAAATTGCGGTTGGTGCTCACCTATGCCCAGAGCGACGCTGCCGGCTCTGTTCATGTGCAGCAGCGTGCCGTCATTATTAATGACCTTGATGCAGTCGACGCTGGCATCAAGCATGTTTTTCTGCGCGGCCAGCGTGGTGGAAATGCGCTGTTTCTCCAATACGGAATCATGGATATCGGTGCCACTCAGATACCAGTGTATTTCCTCAGTATCAGGCATTTTATTTGCGCCAAACGACAGTAAAAACCAGCGGTATTCACCGTTGTATTGCCGCAGGCGAGCTTCATTGACGAAATAGCTAGCCGTGGCTATTGCCTGCTGCCATAGCGGTTCGATCTGGGGGTATTCGGCAGGGTGCAAGGCTTTCAACCAGCAAGTGCCTGGGTTATCAGATGAGGAGAGGCCGGTATATTCACACCAAAGCTTATTGAAATGTCCCCCGAGGCTATTACCCATGCCAATGAGATTAGGTAAACCATTAAAAATTTCATTAGCCATATCCACAGGCGGTTTTTCATCACTGCGCTCGGGTAGAACACTCATTCGTCATTTCCTCTGAAAACCACCTGTCATTTATGCTAGCCAATAAAAAGCCTGCGGGTGGAAATATTCAATAGCCGTTTCTGCGCGATAAAAAAGCCGCCAGAGAGAATGAGATATAAAGTCGGTTAACACATTAGGAATACTCTCGTATTTCCGCCTTTTAATGAGCCAGTTTAATTAGGTATTGGCTATTAAACCGTTGCCCGCGAATATAAAAAAGCCCCCGCAGTGAGGCGGGGGCTGGCGATCATAACCTGTGGTTAGATTTATTTATCAAGTGCATAGGCAATCACGTAATCGCCACGGTCTGGCGACTGACGAGCGCCACCGGCGGAAATCACGATGTATTGCTTACCGGTGGTCGGTGAAACATAACTCATTGGCGTGCCGCCGCTGCCGACAGGCAAGCGCGCTTTCCACACTTCTTTACCGGTGGAAGAGTCAAAGGCCCGCAGGTAGTAATCCTGAGTGCCGGCAATGAACACCAGGCCGCCCTGAGTCGCCAGCGTGCCGCCGAGCGTCGGCATGCCCACCGGCATTGGCGCACGCATTTTGATGCCGAATGGCCCGGTATCCTGAACCGTACCGGCCGGGACTTGCCACACCACTTTCTGCGTTTTCAGATCGATCGCCGACAGGGTACCAAACGGCGGTTTCTGGCAAGGAATGCCCAGAGGTGACATGAAACGGTTTTTGTTAACGCCGTAAGGCGTGCCTTTTAACGGCACCGCACCCATACCGGCATTGACCGATTCACCGCCATTGCTGGCCGGGGTATTGGCATCGGTTTTTTGCGGGATCATTTGTACCCACAGGCCCAAACGCATGTCGTTGGCGAAGATGTAATGGTTGTTCGGATCGGTCGACAGGCCACCCCAGTTCATGCCGCCCAAAGAGCCAGGGAAGCTGAGAGAGATATCGGTGTCCGGTGCGGTAAACAGGCCGTCGTAGCGCATGGATTTGAAGCTGATGCGACACATCAACTGATCAAACGGCGTGGCGCCCCACATGTCGGACTCGGTCAGTTTTTCGGCGCCAATCTGCGGCATGCCAACGGAGAAGGGTTGAGTCGCCGAGTATTGCTCACCGGGGATGGTGCGGGTTTTCACCGGCAGCTCTTTCACTTCGGTCAAAGGCTTACCGGTATGGCGATCCAACACGAAGATCTGACCGGTTTTGGCACCAATGACCAGGGCCGGTTTGGTGGTACCGTCCTTCATTGGGAAGTCGATCAGGCTGGGCTGCATCGGCAGGTCGAAATCCCACAGGTCGTTATGAACGGTCTGATAAACCCACTTCTCTTTGCCGGTGGTGGCGTCCAACGCCAGGATAGAAGCGCCGTATTTGTGATCCAACGCGTTACGGTTAGCGCCCCACAGATCCACCGAGGAGCTGCCCATCGGCAAGAACACGGTGTTCATCGCCGGGTCGTAGGACATCGGTGCCCAGGAATTTGGCGTGCTGCGGACAAAGGTCTGGCCGGGTTTTAAAGCTGAGTTTGGATCCTGATTACCCGGGTCGAACGCCCAGCGCATCGCGCCGGTGATCACGTCAAAACCGCGCAGCACGCCGCCAGGCATATCAGTTTGTACGTTATCGGCTACGCGGCCGCCGACCACAACGGTAGTGCCCGCCAGCGTAGGGGCAGAAGTCAGCTGATATTTCGGATCGGCGGCATCGCCCAGACCGACTTTCAGATCAACCACGCCCTGGTTGCCGAAGTTCTGACAGAATTCACCGTTATCGGCGTTGATTGCCACCAGGCGCGCATCGATGGTGTTCATCAGAATACGGCGCTGGCAACTGTCGCCTGCAGCCAGGGTGACCGGCGTAGCGGGCGTAGAGCCAGGTACGGTCGGCTGTTGCAGGGGCTTGGCAACATCAAAGTAGGCCAGGCCACGGCAACGGTTCCAGACCTGGGATTTCGCGTTGATTTCACGTTTCCAGATCTCTTTACCGCTGTCGGCATCGACGGCAATCACGTTGTTATGCGGCGTGCACAGGAAGATACGGTTGCCGATTTGCAACGGCGTTTGCTGATCTTCAGCGCCGTTGCCATCCGGGCTCAACGGAGTATCGCCGGTGTGGAAGGTCCAGGCGACCTTCAGTTCTTTTACGTTGTCCCGGGTGATTTGGTCCAGCGCCACAAAGCGGCTGCCGCCCGGGGTATTGCCGTAGTTATCCCAATCTTTTTGTTGTTTGCTTTTATCCACCGGGATCAGCGGCAACGGCTCGCCGCTGAAAGCCACGGTAGGGTGTGGCTGGAACATCTGCACAAAGGTGCCGATCATGCCAACGGCCAATACCGCACTTAGCAGGTAAGACAGTTTTGCCAACGGCGTTTTGCCTTCTGGCTTACGCAGTGCCGGCCAGCTCAGGAAGGTCAACAGCATCAAACCGGCAGGGACCATCAGCCGCGAAACCAATGGCCAGAAATCGAAGCCGGCATCAACCACCGACCAAACCAGCGTGCCGACAAACACCAGCAGGAACAGCGGCACGGCCGAAGATTTGCGACGGAAGAATTGCACGGCGGAAAGCAGGGTAACGATACCGGCAATCAGAAAGTAGCTGCTGCCCCCCAGCGAAACCAGCTTACCGCCGGCAATGGCAAAGAATAGGCCGACAACGGTAAGGATTACCCCTAATAAACAACACCATAGTTTAAGTTTTATACCCGGACGGGCATTTGATTCAGGCATGTCTGAAAGACTCCAAGATAATGTTTTTCTTCATGTTTACCTCGAGTGATCGCGTCCGTGCCGTTCCCTGGTGGAGTGAAAGCAGAGCGTAAATCAAACGATGGAATGTCGATATTGTACCATTTGATTCATTATAAAGTTAAGGATATGTTGCCTGCTAACTAAATTCTTAGCCCGAATTGCAACAACTGCGGGGCGCTGAGGGTGGCTTGGTTCAGACTACGACCGAGTGAACGTGGTGCATTGCCCAGAATGGAAATATGAGGCTGCGAATATTTAATAAACCATAAAAATAAAGTGGATAATAAAATCTTGGCGAGTTTTATACCAAAGGGTGTACGGCTATTATTTATTATTGAGTTAGTGGGTTTTCATTAGCGGAATTTTTGATTTCTTTAGTTACATAAGGTTATAGAAATTAACTCATTACGTTAACATTAGTATTCCACTATGCAGTGCTTCGATTGATTGGGCGTCATCGTTTTACTGTACTGCATAGTGGGCACTATTAAAGCATTATTAATCTTAAAGCAGAAAACCCATAGAACCGCCATCCTCTAATAAATCTCCCGCTATCAATAACCTGTGAATTTTATCGTCCCTCGTCGCCGACAATCGAGATATACCCGTACCAGTCGCGATGGATGCCGTTGTGATGGATAGAGCAAGCTAAGCGTTTGTTCTGGCAACGGGTGAGAAGGTAAGACTGCGCACAAACGGCCGGCGGCGATCTCCTTGTTCGCCATAAAGGGCGGTAACTCAGTGACCGCCTGACCCGCGACGGCTCTGCTGCGTAAAAGTGCGTAATCGTTCGCCACCAGTACCGCTTTCGGCTCAAGATAAAAGAATTTGATTCACAGGTCGTGGCGATCCAGTTCATTGATGATGGTACTGATACCAGTACCGATTGTGGGGTGGGTACTATGGTCATCATCCTGTCAGCTGTAGCACAGACAGAACGTCAGCGAATACTGGAACGAACGAATGAAGGGCGGCGGGAAGCTCGATTGAAAGGTGTAAAGTTCGGTCGAAAGCGGTTAATAGACAGAGCCCTAATATCCAAATAGCCAGCTAACCAAACAAACGGTTAAAAATGCAGGTATAATTGAATGTATTGTGTTTAACCAATTGTATTTTCCACTCAAAACTCTAAATATAATAAACCACATGACATAAATAAAAATAATATAAATAACGTTCATAATAGAATTCCTTTAATGGCAAACAGTGCATCTTTGCTTCATGTTTGGACAACATCCATTGCTGATAACGATAACTATTATCGTTATGTTTGTGCGGATTTTGCCATCTGTTTACAAATTGTCAATTATTGAAAGCAAAGGATACATCATGACGGCTTAAGTTGAGGGCAAGAAAGAGACAAGCGGCACAGTTTGAGGTGGTGGTGATTGATACCGGTGAAATTGCAGAACAAATACGGGGTGTAGCACCGGAAGGTGTAGATGTAGCCCTTGAGCAGACCAGACCATGCCGTCGCTGTGGGTGAAAACCTTCGACTTTGACGATGTCGCCAACGCTCACCGCATGATCGAGAATGACCGTGCACAGGGCAAACTGGTGGTTCGCGTCTGAGGCCAGCAGGCCCATCGATGGGCAAAAAACAGTGAGGAAGCCTGCAACAGGCTTCCTCATTGGCCTTACTGTTCTGAAAGCTCAAGATCGGCAATAACCGGCAGGTGATCGCTTGCCGTTGACCAGGTAAATTCAGGCGTATTATGTGGAATATCCACATTCTTCACGTTCCACTTTTGACCTTTAAATGTGAAGATATGGTCTATATCAATCGCGGGGTTAACCGCTGGCCAACTGCGAGTATCGGTTCCTTCTTTCACAACTTCATTGAAAAAATAACGTATTTCTTTCAATGGCTGTTCATCTTGCGTCGAGTTGAAGTCGCCGGCGAGGATCTTAATCGAGGAGGCAATATCTTTGAAATCAGAAGCGGCATCGCCAATGCTCAAATCCAACAGGTAGCGTGCTTGTTCAGTGCGTATCGCCGGATCTTTTTGCCAGTCGAGATGGGTGACCATAATGATTGGCGCTGAATCAAACCCGGGAACCTCAACCTGCGCCAGTAATGTGACGCGTTGCTCGGCATCACCCGATGGCAATTTAACCACCTGTGAATGCAGAATTTTGTATTTGGAAAGCAGTCCTACGCCATACTCGCCGCCATCGAAATCAAGCGCTTTGCCAAAGGCATAATGCATTTTATTGGCATCAGCGATTTTTTTAAGCTGATCGATTTTTTGACTGCGCAGTGTCTTATTATCCACTTCCTGGATCGCGATAATATCCGCATCTATTTTTTTAATGGCCGAATTAAGTGCGGTGAAATCGGAGACGGCAGAAGAAGCTTCATTTTTACCGATGTTATAGGTGGCTATCTTCAAATGCGGTTTATCCTGCGAGAAAACCTTGTCTGGCACGCCACCTTTTTGAACGGCAAGTATTTCATTACCCGCAAGTTTGTCGCTTGCTTGTACGCTGGCGATAAGACTGCCCAGCGCCATCATGGTGAATATAACTGTTTTTTTCATGTCACCTAATCTCCCCGTAAAATAGAATTCCTGGCAGAGAATACAGAAGAAAGGGGGCGGTTATCGTGACACCTGACTCAAACTTCCGACGCGATGAAAATTAACACTTGAATGGCCGCTGGCGCAGTGCTCTTCAGGTCGCTAACGTGGCAAAGCGTTGTTGAACCACCTTCAGCACCCACTGCCGCAGCCAGCGATGGGCTGGGTCGGCCTCCAAACGCGGGTGCCACATCTGCGAAACGGTGATGCTTTGGGTTTTTACCGGCAGTTCAAACATATAAAGCGCAGTGCCCACCGGTTGATTGATCAGGAATGAAGCAGGGACCAGCGCCACCAGATCGGACGCCTGAGCCACCGCCAGCGCGGCGGGAAAACTCGGCACCACGGCGGCGACTTTTCGTTCCAACCCCAATTCAGCCAATCCCTGATCTACCGGGCCGGTGACCAGCCCACGGCGTGATGCGACCACATGACCACATTCGGCATAGGCTCGCGCGGTGATTTCGGCTTCCTGCTCCAACGGATGGCCCTTTCTGACCACTGCGACGAATCGGTCGCGGAACAGCGCCTGCAGGCGGATTTCCGGCCCCATGTCCCCCAAAACGCCGACTTCCAAATCAACCCGTCCTTCACGCAAATGCCGGGAGCTCTTTTCCGGTTTTGGCGCAAAACAGAGTCTCACCAACGGGGCTGCCGTTGCCACGGCGGAGATCAGTGCGGCGCCGAACGCCTCGACAAAGCCCTCGTTGGCGCGCAGGGTAAATGTCCGTTCCAGCGTTGATAAACTCAGTTCTGATAGCGAAGGGCGCAGTATCGAACGCGCCTCAAATACGGTGTTTTGCGTACGTTCGCGAATCTCTTCGGCATAGGGAGTGAGTACCATATTGCGCCCGGCCCTTACCAGTAAGGGATCTCCGGTGACTGCCCGCAGTCGGCCAAGCGTACGGCTCATGGCCGAGGCGCTGAGGTTTAGGCGGCGTGCAGCTTCGGCCACGCTGCCCAGCGTAAGCAACGCATCGAGCGCAATCAGTAAATTGAGATCGGGTTCTGACATGTCGGGGATCCTGGTTTATTGATAGGAGAGGCGTCCGATGCAGGTGATAAGTGCAAATGCTGCGTCTTCCGCAATCTATTCAGCATAGTTATATTTTTTAGCGCACATGACAACGAAAACACAGAGGAATACTTTCATGCAAACACCGTCAAAACAGCAACAGACCGTCCTGCTCATTGGTGCATCCCGGGGATTGGGCTTCGCGATGACAGAAGAGTTTCTGCAACGTGGTGACAAAGTAATCGCTACCGGTCGCGAGTCCTCTAAGGACAATCTTCTTCGCCTGGCGGAAAAGTTTCCGCACCTGCTGGAAGTTGAAACGGCCGATATTACCGCGCCCGAACAGATTAGCGCCTTGCGTGAGCGATTGAAGGATCGCCAGATTGACCTGCTTTTTGTTAACGCCGGGGTGAAAAACGACGATCGTGAAACCGTGGCGGACGTCTCGACCGAAGAATTCACCCGGGTAATGGTGACCAATGCGCTGAGCCCTATGCGGGTCATCGAGAGCTTTAAAGATCTGGTAGTCGAATGCGGAACCCTCGGCGTGATGTCATCCGGGCAGGGCAGCCTTACCAATAACACCAATGGCAATTTCGAAGTCTATCGGGCCAGCAAATCTGCGCTAAATATGTTGATGCGCAGCTTCGCGGCGCGTCACCACGACGACTCTCGCACCTTGCTGCTGATGGCTCCTGGTTGGGTACGCACCGAGTTGGGTGGTCCGCAAGGGCGATTGAGCATCGACGAAAGCATTCCGGCACTGCTTGATACCATGGCGGCCTACCGAGGGCGTTCCGGCTTACATTATCTTGATTATCTCGGCAGAGTGGTTCCCTGGTAATTGGCTGGATATTTCGGGCTAAAGTGATTGCGTAGCCCACGCGTTATCATTAGTTTTATCTGCCATTACTCAATGCGTTAAGGAAATACCTGATGCTGAAAGAAAACTTCAATGAGCTGCAAATCTTCCTGGTGGTTGCCAGGGAGAAAAGCTTTACCAAAGCGGCGGCCAAGCTGGGGGTTTCTCAGTCGGCATTGAGCCATGCGGTGAAGGCATTAGAGCAACGTTTAAATACGCGTCTGCTGACCCGAACCACCCGCAGCGTCGCCCCAACGGAGGTCGGGGAGAAGTTAATCGCCTGTCTTGAGCCACGGCTTGCCGATCTTGAGCATGAACTTGAAATCCTGCTCCAACCAAATGGCACCGCTTCAGGCAATATCAGACTTTCCGCCGGGGAGCATGCAGCGCGCTGCCTGATGTGGCCAAAGCTAAAACCTTTTCTTCGGCAATACCCTGAAATTAATGTCGAACTGGTGGTGGATAATGGGTTCGTTGACATTGTAGAAGGGCGTTTCGATGCCGGTATTCGCCTTGGCGAAAGCGTAGATAAGGACATGATTGCGGTAAAAATTGGGCCGGACATGCGAATGGTGGTTGTGGGGGCGCCGGCTTACTTTGCCGAACACGGGATCCCGCAGACGCCTCATGAGTTGCAACAGCATCGTTGCATCAACATGCGACTTCCTACCGCCGGTGGGTTATACCACTGGGAGTTTGAGAAAGACGGCAAGCCGTTGCGCGTGAAAGTGGAAGGGCAACTGACATTTAATCTGTTGGCAGAGAGAATCGACGCGGCGTCGTCAGGGTTTGGTATCGCCTGCGTACCGGAAGATATGATTCAAAACGAAGTGAAATCAGGAGAGCTTATCCAGATTCTGGACGAGTGGTGCCCGACATTTCCCGGTTACTACCTCTATTATCCCAGCCGGAGGCAGCATCCTCCGGCGTTTGCCTTGTTGATTGATGCTCTGCGCCATTAACATTTTGGGGCCGGCGCCCCCCTTAGTGCTACGCCGGCCGTGGTTCACCTAAACATCAAGTTTTCGGCCCGTCAACCATTCCACCATAGCGGGATCGCGATGAGAGAAGAAGGCGCTGGATGCCGTATCCAAAGCGGTAATCTTCTCCATTTCTTCTTCGCTGAGCTCGAAGTCCAGAATATTGATATTTTCTTCCATTCGTTCCCTGCGGACAGATTTTGCCAACGAGATGATATCGCGTTGATAAATCCAGCGCAGAACCACCTGGCCGACACTCTTACCCCGTTTTTCAGCCATGGCGGTTAATAACGGGTGCTGAAACAGGCCATTTTTCCCTTCAGCGAATGGCGCCCACGCTTCGGGCTGTATTCCCCGACTTTTCATCCACGGCACCGCATGCAGTTGTTGGTTAAACGGGTTCACTTCAATCTGGTTCACTGCCGGAACGACCTTGTTGAATGCGATCAGATCCGCGAGCCGGTCCGGATGAAAGTTGCTGACGCCAATGGCACGGATTTTCCCCGCCTGGTGCAACTCCTCCATCGCCCGCCATGCGCCATGAACATCGCCATAGGGCTGGTGGATCAAATAGAGATCCACATAGTCAAGCTGCAGGCGATTCAGTGAGCGTTCAAACTGTGCCTTCGCCCCTTCATAGTGGGTGTCCTGCAACCACAACTTGGTGGTTACAAACAGCGCTTCACGTTCCACACCGCTTTGCTTAAGGGCATTGCCCACCTGGGTTTCATTCTGATAGGAGGCGGCGGTATCAATCAGGCGATAGCCGGACTCAATGGCGTCGATAACGGCGCGTTCGCATTCCTTGGCGTCCGTCATCTGGAAGACACCAAAACCCCGTTTGGGCATTTCGACCCCGTTGTTCAGCTGCACTGTTTGCATGTCGTTATCCTTCTGCTTTTGTGTGAAGAAAGCATAGCGCAGACTGATTTATTCGATTAGACGGAGTAAATGGATAGGGTTAATCAGCAAGGTTCATTAATCGAACCTTGCTGCAGCGGTGACAGATTACTGAAGGTGCTTTTCCTGCAGGAATTTACTGACCTGATCGGCGATTTGAACATTGTTCAGATCCGAAAAGGGGAAGTGCGTATTTCCTTTAATACCGACTTCGGGAAGGTGGATGACGGTGACATCGCCACCCTGTTTGTTTACCACGTCCTGCCAGCGGCGAGCCATCGCCAGCCTGACTCTCCAACTGTCCTGTGCCGGCATGGCGACCGGTTTGTCAGGAATGTTGTCCCCATAAAAAATCAGGATTGGGATTTTAATCAGGGCGGCAAATTGCGTCCTGTTTACCGGTTCGCCTTTTAGCGTATCGAAAGCACTGGGCATCGGTGCCGGTAATTCACTCTCAGGGAAGACGAAGCCGCTCCCCGGCTCAAAGGCGACAATCGCTTTCACCTTGGGATTTTTCATTGCGGTATACCATCCCGGCCCGCCCCCCTGGGAATGAGTGAACAGGATGGCAGGGCCGGTTTTATCTACCACCGCCGACATGGCGTCAGAAATGACGTTACTGTCAAAGGGGCCGGTGTTCGGCGTCATCTGACGGAAATATTGGTTTAATGCGGCTTTATCTTGCGGGAACTGAACTCCTTTGAAATAGTCCGGCCAGATGCCGACGCGAAACTGATTGAACCACAGCTGCTCATCGGCTTTCGGTGCCAAAGCGGCTTCGACCATGCTTCGTCCTGCATTGCCACGGCGGGGCTGATCGACTAAATAGGTCGAAAAACCGCGACGTAAGAAAATAGTCTGAAATCCTTCTCGCCCATCCGGCGTACTTTCCCAGGTGCGTGAGGATTGTCCCGCACCGTGAAGCATGATTATCGGATATTTATGGGGATGCTCAGGAATTTGATAGAAAACAGCAGCATGATCACCATGATAAGTTTGCCCCGCGGGATCCAGGGGTTTTTGGGCATCGAAGTCCCCTGGAGCTGTGGCTACAGAGCCTCCGGCCGCGAAGCTGCCTTGCTCACGAATAACCAGAGGTTCCGCATTAACATAGGGGGAAATGAAACTGCCGACCATGACGCATAAGGCCCAGGTTTTTAATATTGTCTTCAAAATAACTCCTCTGTTTCCTATTACCGCCGCTCTACTTTTAAATGGCGTTTATCCGACGTGGTCCAGTGCCTGTTTCAATGCCTGCTCGGCACGGGCCGCCATGCCGGATTCACCGTTGTCGCGCAGTATCTGTACCAGTTGTCGAAGTTGCTCTTTGCTCAATCCTACTCTCAGACTGGCGCGCATATGAGAGAGCAGTTGAGCTTCCACGCCAGGCGTGGCAGCCAATGCTCCCACGGTTGCCAATTCACGGCTCTGCCAGTCCAAATTGTCCCGTGCAAAAATATCGCCAAATAAATGCATCTGCAGGAACTGATTGATGATTGGTGCAAATTCGAAAAGTGGCCCTTGTACCGGCCCGCCGGAAATTTGGGTCTGGTTAGCGATACCGGTCTGGCGAAGCGCATCGCCTACGGGAATTTTGTTGGCCGGATCTTTTCCTTGAACGTCATTTATGCCACGCTGTTTACGTGCTTCTATTACTTTCATTAACTCATTCAGAGCATTGAGGCTGCGGGGGAATCCGGTATAGGCGTACAGTTGAACGAGGATTTCTTTGGTTTCGTTTACTGATAGCCCTGAATCCAGCCCCTGATTAAGCGAGGTATTCAGTTTTTCCATATTACTGGTCGCCATAAATGCCGCGATTAACGGAATGCTTTGCTGACGAGCAGAGAGGGTTTTTGAAACGGCCTGCGGCTGGTGCATTTCTGATGTTCCTCGTTTTGCCGGTGCGCCAAATGCCGCCAGGTTACAGCCAAAAACCAATAACGCAGCGGCGGTGAACGTTTTAACGCGCGTGGTATTCTTCATCAGTCACTTTCTCCATCCATTCAACATTGCTGCCCGCCACGTTACCGGTCACAGCCAGATGCGTCATCGCACTGTCCGGGGTTGCGCCATGCCAGTGTTTAGCGCCGGCAGGGCACGACACCACATCGCCGGGGCGAATAATCTGTATCGGTTGGCCTTCCTGCTGGGTCAAACCCACTCCAGAAGTGACAATCAGCCGCTGACCTGCGGGATGAGTGTGCCAGGCTGAACGTGCACCCGGTTCGAAGGTGACGTAGGCAGCGGAGACGTTAATTTGTTTATCCGCGGTGAAGAGTGGATCCACGCGGACACGCCCGGTAAAGTTTTCTTGCGGCCCCAAAAAGGTTTTTTGGCTGCCAGCCGACGCGACAGTGGCGGTGGGGCCAGGCTCCTGTGCAACAGAATTAAAGGTAATAAGACCAAATATCAGCCCGATAGCGCGGGGTGTATTGAACATATGGATGTATCCCTCAGTTAAAACCAACGCGGTTTTGCAATGATTTTAATCAGCGGCGCATGTCCTCAGGCTGACCATTTCCTGACAATGTTGTCAGCTACGACGGAAATATTTTTCTCTGTGCCGACTTAGGCTCTGACTTCCAGGATATAACCCATGCCGCGAACAGTGTGTAATAACTTAACCTCGAATGGCGTATCAATTTTTGCTCGCAACCGTTTTATTGCCACTTCAACCACGTTGGCATCACTGTCGAAATTCATATCCCAGATCTGCTCGGCAATCATCATTTTCGACATAATTTCGCCCTGATGACGAGCCAGTAAACTGAGCAAAGAAAACTCTTTGCTGCTCAGTTCCAAGCGAATATTGGCCCGAAACACCCGGCGAGCCAGAATATCAATATGCAGATCGTGGAGCTTCAATTGCGTAATATCTAATCCGTCACTCCCCCAGCGACGAACTAAAGCCTGAATACGGGCGACCAGCTCAATCAATGAGAAGGGTTTCGGCAGATAATCATCCGCGCCCAGACGAAGGCCTTTGACTCGTTCATCGACCGAACCTCGAGCGGAGAGCATCAGTATTGGCGTTTGTTTCCGGGAACGAATGCTTTCCAGCACGCGATAACCATCCATTCCCGGCAGCATGACATCCAGAATGATGGCGTCGTAGTCATATTCGAGCGCATAGTGCAGACCCTCAGGCCCCTCTGCGGAGACATCCACGATAAAGCCTGATTCCGCCAAAGCATGCCTGATATAAGAAGCCGTCTTTTCTTCATCCTCGACCAATAACAAACGCATTGCTCATATATCCTTATTTTGGAAGATTTGTTTTTTCATTACTGTCAGCGATTACCCGGCTTCTCAGTAATAACATGGCTACTAACTGACAAAATTGTTATTAAGTGGTCATGCTGCGGTCAGTTTCATCGCCCTATGCTGGGGTGGAAATATTTACCCGGTGCCTTTCGGTGTGCTTAAAAATTTATCTTCAGGAGGGAATGTGAATTTCACGATATTAAATGCCATGCTTCTGGCCGCTGTGGCCGGGTTTTCCGTCTCTGTTAACGCTGCAGACTACAAACAAAACCCTTATACCCTGGCGTATGAAGGTGCCATCACCGAGAATGTTCAGGGCAAGATCAATATTCGTCCGGTGAAATACAATCTTCATGGCATTCAGATCGCGGCAAACGTCTATATTCCTGCCAATTACGATCCTGCCAAAAAATATCAGGCTATCGTCGTTGCCCACCCTAATGGGGGAGTAAAAGAGCAAGTGGCTGGGCTCTACGCACAGCGCTTGGCAGAGCATGGCTTCATTACCATCGCTGCGGATGCTGCCTATCAGGGGGCCAGCGGTGGTTTGCCGCGCAGTGTCGACAAACCCGCCAACCGTATTGAAGATATCCATGGCATGGCCGACTTCCTTAGTCAGTATCCCGGTGTCGACGCCGAACGTATTGGTTTGCTGGGCATTTGCGGTGGCGGTGGTTACTCGCTGAAAGCGGCGCAAACGGATAAGCGTTTTAAAGCCCTGGCGACGATAAGCATGTTTGATTCTGGCCTGGTGCGTCGCAACGGTTATCAAAATTCTCAAATCTCCAGCATTCAGGAACGTTTGACGCAGGCTTCGTTAGCCCGGGCGAAAGAAGCAACGACCGGTGAAATCACATATACGGGCGATGCCAAACTGACGGAAGAGCAAATTGCCAGGCTCCCATTTGACCTTTATCGCCAGGGTTTTGAGTACTACGGCAAAACCCATGCGCACCCGAACTCCACATTTCGTTATACTTTCAGCAGCCTGCTTGACTTGATGAGTTTCGATGCCCAAAGCAATATGGATCTGATTAATCAACCCCTCCTAATGATCGCCGGCACCCAGGCAGATTCGCTTTACATGACCGAATCCGCTTTTCCCAAAGCTATCAATGCGAAGAGTAAAGAGCTGTTTCTTATTGAGGGCGCAACGCATATTGAAACCTATTGGGTTCCAAACTATGTCGCTCAGGCCATGAATAAACTCGATGCCTTCTTCAACAAAAATATCTGACCCGCTGGGCAGTGCAGCAACCGATAACAAAACCAGTGAAGGCCAGTTTTAGGGGGTTCTCTCTGAGCGTTCTAAACAGGAGTCAGCGAGGTTATATTACCGATAAGATCCACAGGGATAATCCCTCCAGAGCGCATAGGGACTATGAATGAGATTCATTAATCTTGGTTTGTCGAGGGGGATGGATGAGAGCAATGACGACGTCATTCGTTGGTGATTAGGGCGGCCAGTGATATTCATGGGTTTTAAAGCCATGTCCAACAAAAAAGCCGATAACAGGCTAATGTTATCGGCTTTTGGCTGCCGGTCAGGGCAGTGCGGGCGGATTAGGCGGCAGGCAACTGCTGCGCGGTTTTTTCCACCAGCGCCAGCAGGACTTTGATATCGTCCAGGCTGACCGTAGGGTTCAACAACGTCATTTTCAGGCAGGTCACGCCGTCAAACTCGGTGACCCCGACGTTGGCGCGGCCAGATTCCAGCAACGCATCGCCAATCCGTTGGTTCAGCAATGCCACGGCGGCATCGCCGGCGGTGGCTAACTGTTGCGGACGGTAGCGGAACAGCACGCTGGCCAGCTGTGGCTGCATGACCAGTTCCAGCGCCGGTTGATCGCCGATGTAGTGAGCCACCTGTTGCGCCAGCGTTACGCCGTGATCGATGATCGCCGCATATTGCTCCTGGCCCAAAGCTTCCAGCCCCATCCACAGTTTCAACGCATCAAAACGGCGGGTGGTCTGCAAGGATTTGGACACCAGGTTAGGCACGCCCTGAGCTTCATCGAACTCGGAGTTCAGGTAGGCCGCCTGATAACGCATCAGTTCATAGTGACGGGCTTCTTTCAGCAAGAAAGCGCCGCAGCTGATGGTCTGGAAGAATTGTTTGTGGAAGTCCAGAGTGACGGAATCCACCAATTCAATGCCATCCAGATAGTCGCGGTATTTCTCGGAAAGCAGCAGGGCACCGCCCCAGGCCGCATCGACATGCACCCAGATCTGGTGTTCCGCCGCCAACTGCGCAATGCCGCGCAGCGGGTCGATAGCCCCGGCATCCGTGGTACCTGCGGTTGCGACGATCGCCAGGATCTGCTCGCCATTGGCCTTGGCCTGCGCCAGTTTTTCGGCCAAATCGGTCAGATCCATACGCGCAAATCGATCGGTTTTCACCAGCGTGACGGATTGGTAACCCAGGCCGAGTAAAGCCATGTTCTTTTGCACCGAGAAGTGGGCATTTTCAGAACATAACACTTTAATCTTTCTCAGATTACCCACCAGGCCATCCTGCTGCACCGAGTGACCCTGTTTGGCGAAGAAGGCATCTCGTGCCAACATCAGCCCCATCAGGTTGCTCTGGGTACCGCCACTGGTGAACACCCCGGCATCGCCCGGTTGATAACCTACCTGGGTACGCAACCATTCGATCAGCTTCATCTCGATGAGGGTTGCTGACGGGCTTTGATCCCAAGAGTCCATGCTCTGGTTGGTGGCGTTGATCAACACTTCGGCAGCCTGGCTGATCACCAGGCTAGGGCAATGCAAATGCGCGACGCACTGCGGATGATGCACCGACAGGCTGTCTTTTAAAAAGTACTCAATGGCGCGTTCGATCGCGACCTGGTTGCCCAGGCCCTGAGGGGTAAAGTCAAGCTTGATACGTTCACGCAGCTCGGCAACGGTTTTCCCCTGATACATCTCGGGTTGTTGCAGCCACTGCACCACGGCCTGACTGCTCTGTTCGATCGCTTGCTGGTACGCCTCGGTGCTTTGCGCTGAGGCGGCCAGAATCGGGTTTAACCGGGACATCGACTTCACTCCACATCCACCGGCTTGATGCCGGCGGCTAACAGGGCCTGTTCAAATTTATCCAGGAAGATACCCAGTTCGTCGTTGGTGATCAGCAGGGAAGGCAGCAGACGCAGCACGCAGCCATTACGGCCGCCGCGCTCCAGGATCAGGCCGGCTTCGAAGCATTTCTTCTGCAGCAGGGCGGAGAGCTGGCCGTCAGCCGGGTAGCAGCCCATGTGATCCTGTGCTTCGTTCGGTTTCACAATTTCCAAACCGATCATCAGACCCAGCCCCCGCACGTGACCAATCACCGGATAACGTTTTTGCAGCTCGGCCAGCTTGGCTTTCAGCCATTCGCCTTGCACGGCGACCTTTTCGGCCACCTGGTTATCTTTGAGGTGTTGCAGGGTGGTCAGGCCGGTAGCCATCGCCAGTTGGTTGCCGCGGAAAGTACCGGTATGGTGACCAGGTTCCCAGGCGTCGAACTGTTTCTTGATACCCAATACCGCCAGAGGCAAACCGCCGCCAACCGCTTTGGACATCACGATGATGTCCGGCTCAATGCCCGCGTGTTCAAAGGCGAACAGCTTGCCGGTACGGGCGAAACCAGCCTGAACTTCGTCGATAATCAGCAAAATGCCGTGTTCCTGCGTGACTTTGCGAATACGCTGCAGCCACTCGACCGGGGCCGGGTTAACGCCGCCTTCGCCCTGAACGGCTTCCAGAATGACCGCTGCAGGCTTGCGCACGCCGCTTTCGACGTCATTGATCAGGTTTTCGAAATAGTAGGTCAGCGCCTTGACCCCGGCTTCGCCACCGATGCCGAGTGGGCAGCGGTATTCGTGCGGGTAAGGCATAAACTGGACTTCCGGCATCATGCCGTTGATGGCTTCTTTCGGCGACAGGTTGCCCGTGACCGCCAGTGCACCATGGGTCATGCCGTGGTAACCACCGGAGAAGCTGATCACGCCGGTGCGACCGGTGTGCTTTTTCGCCAGTTTCAGCGCGGCTTCTACCGCATCTGCGCCCGAAGGGCCACAGAACTGCAGGCAGTATTCCTGGCCCTGGCCTGGCAATAAAGAGAGTAAATAAGCGGAGAACTCATCTTTCAACGGCGTTGTAAGATCGAGGGTATGTAACGGCAAGCCGCTGGTAATGACATTTTGGATGCTTTGGAGGACGTCAGGATGGTTATGACCCAGAGCCAGCGTACCCGCACCAGCCAGGCAATCAAGATATTGATTATTCTCAACATCCGTGATCCAAACGCCTTGGGCTTTCGCAATTGCCAACGGCAATTTACGGGGGTAACTCCTGACATTCGATTCAAATTCAGCTTGTCGCGCCAAATATGTTTCGTTATTTACATTTTCTAAATTCACACCGAAATTATCAATACGGACTTTATCCGTCATCATATCTCTCCTACAACTGGGGGTATCAATGACGCCCTAGTTGAATTATTGAATTGAACAATTAACTACCGTGAGAAAAACGGGCCCAATATATGGCTTTTTACCCCCCGGCTCAATAGTTATTTGGCCGGGGGCAATTTATTGTTTTTCCAATAAAAATCAATAAATTGCTTGTTTTATGGCCAATAATGGCACGCTTCAAGGGCGATTGGGGGCTTGACAAGGCACAAAAAACCTCCTCAAAAAAAGTAAGGGTACCGGCCCAATGCGTTTATTTTGAAGGCAATTTTAGAAGGAGGGGTAAGATCGTCACGGCGCAATTTTTGAAGCAGTGAATTATTATAAATAAATCTTTGCTTATAAATTAACCGAATTTAGCGAGCGTACAGATTATTGCTTTCGACGGTAACCAGATAATTACCATGGAATTTCGCCATGACGGTCAAAAAAACCGCCGGTTGGGCCATCCTTGGCGAGGGAGGCCAGCGCCACGATAGCATCGGTTCCCTCGGTTATCGTCTGGCAGCCCAGGGGGTTGAGATCGGTTTGGGTAAAGCCCGGGTTAACGGCGTTAATCTTGATTTTCGGCAACGCCTTGGCGTATTGGGTCACCAGCATGTTGAGCGCCGCTTTTGAAGAGGGATAGGCCAGCTGCAGTATTCTGGACTCGAAGGAGCCGCCTTTGCCGGTCATGGTATGAAATGACCCCAGCGAGCTGGACACCATCACCACTCTGGGGTTGGCGGCGGCTTGCAGCAGGGGGAGAAAGGCCTGCATCATGCGAACCACGCCAAAAACCTGAGTCTGGTAGATTTCCGTCAGGGCTACGGCGCAGGTTTCCCTCGGGTGTCCCCAGGGGCCAGACACGCCGGCGTTATTGATCAGGACATCAAGGCGATCGTGTACCTTGCTGAAATCCGCCGCCGCCTGCCGCACTGACTCCTCGGAAATCACATCGATTATCAACAATTCTGCATGCAGGCCTTTCAGAGCCAGCTGTTGAATGGCCTGCTCGCCGCGCAGGGGATCCCGCGCGCCGAGGACTACGTGCCACCCACACCCGGCAAGACGCCGGGCGGTTTCATGACCCAGGCCCCTGTTGGCACCCGTAATCAATACGGTGGTTGTCATGGTTATGCCTTGCTCGACAAAATCATGTCTGCGGCTTTTTCACCGATCATAATGCTGGGAGCATTGGTGTTGCCGGTAGGAATGACCGGCATCACCGAGGCGTCGATCACACGCAGGCCAGACAGACCGTGCACGCGCAATTGCGGATCAACCACCGCCATGTTGTCGGTCCCCATGCGTGCCGTACCGACCTGATGGTGGTAGGAAGCGGTCATTCGGCGGATGTAATCGCGCATTTTATCGCGGTTGTTCACGCCTTCCATGCCCATCTCTTTGCCGCGCCACGGCGCCAATGCGGTTTGCTTCATCACTTCGCGCAACAGCAGGGCCTTGTCGGTCATGACCTCCAGATCCTGATCTTCAGAATAGACACGCGGATCCATCAATGGGGGTTGCAGCGGATCGAGCGAGTTGAGCCACAGACGACCGCGACTGATGGGCCGTACCAGACCTGGGGTGACAGTGTAACCCTGAGTGACGCCCGGCATGAACGGCATGGTGAACAGCAGGGACTGGGTGTCAGGCGCCGAGAGCGCCGGGGCTGACTTATGGAAAATCTGCGCTTCGATACCGGAGGCCAAACCGACCGCCACCGGCTGCGGCGAAGACCAAACCATAGGACACACCAGGTGATCGTGCAGGTTTTCACCCACGCCAGGCAGGTTGACCAGGGTCTTGATGCCCATTTTCTCCAGCTGTTCGGCTGGGCCGATGCCGGAGTGCAGCAGAATGGAAGGGCTCATCAGGGAACCGGCGCACAGCAGCACCTCATGGCGGGCCTCGATGCGATAATCGGTGCCGCGATGCACAAAGTGTACTCCGGTAATGTGATCGCCCTGGTTGAGCAGCTTCAATACTCGCGCTTCGGTGATCACCGACAGGTTATCCGCTCCACGGATGGCGTCGCCGTAGCAGACCCAGGCGCTGGCCCGTTTGCCGTCTGGCGTCATGGTGTACTGCGGGAAACTGACGCCGGTGGAGTCCTGGCCGTCGTTGTAATCCTGCACCCGTCGCAGCCCGGCCTGTTGTCCGGCCTCGACAAAGGCGTGGGCCAATGGCGTCATGGCGGGGCGAGAGACCTGCAGCAGCCCCCCGGTGGCATGCAGGTTGGACAAGCCATCGATATTGCAGTTTTCCGCTTTGCGGAAATAAGGCAGCACGTCCTTCCAGCTCCAGCCGGTGGCCCCCATCGCCGCCCAGTTGTCGTAATCGGCAGGCAGGCCGCGCACGTACATCATGCCGTTGATTGAACTGGAGCCGCCCAAGGTTTTGCCGCGCGGCCAGTAAATATCCTGTTTGCCGGCGTAAATCTGCGGCTGGGTGGAGAAGCCCCAGTCAACGGCGGAATGCCACAGCGCCATGGCCTCCGGCGGGTTATGAATGGCCGGCATATCGTCGCGTGGGCCGGCTTCCAGCAGCAGGACCTTTAATCCGGCATCAACCAGCCGGCGGGTCACCACCGATCCGGCCGAGCCGGCGCCGATAATAATGTAGTCGTATTTTTTGTCGTCGCCTCCGATCCCGGTGCTGCGCGGGGCCGGCTGGCGGGCATAGCCGGAGAATGGCAGTGCGGCCGCAGCGCTCATCGCCAGACTGGCGGCAATGAACCGACGGCGGCCGGCGTCGGTCTGTAGTTTATCTTGTTTCATGACGATCCCTTTTTATTGGTTTGGACGCGCGGGCTTAGTGAGCGTCGACGTCTTTCAGAGCAATCCAGGTGGCTTTCATTTCGCCGTATTGCCGCATCGCATGTAACGACAGGTCGCGGCCGATGCCTGACTGTTTGAAACCGCCGAAAGGCGAGAGAATATCGCGGGTCAGGAAGTGATTGACCCAGACGGTTCCCGCTTCCAGTTGGCGGGCGACGCGGTGAACTTTAGCGATATCCGGCGTCCAGAATCCGGCGGTTAAGCCGTATTCGCTGTCATTTGCCAACCGAATGGCGTCTTCTTCGTCTTCAAAAGCGATGACCGAAGCGACCGGGCCGAAGATTTCGTTTTGCGAGGCGGTCATGGCCGGCGTGGCGTTGTCGATCACCGTCGGCCAGAAGAAATGCCCGCCCGGCACGACGCTGTCGTCCGCATCGCCACCACAGACGATGCTGGCGCCTTCATCACGCGCGGAGTCGACATAACGCAGGACATTGGCCTGATGCCTGGCATCAATCAGTGGCCCCATCATGGTTGCGGGATCGAGTGGATGCCCCGGCTTCCAGCGGTTCACCTCTTCAATCAGCAGCGCGACAAACTGCTCTTTGATGGATGCCTGCACCAGCAGGCGAGTCCCCGAAGCACAGACCGCACCCTGATTGGCGCAAAAGCCCAAGGCGGCAAAACGTGCTGCACGTGCCAGATCCGGCGTATCGGCAAAAATGATATGCGCGTTCTTACCGCCGCCTTCGAGGTAGGTGCGTTTCATGTTGGACTGCCCGGCATAGATCAGCAGTTGTTTGGCCACCTGGGTGGAGCCGGTAAAGGCCATCACCCGCACGGAGGGGTGCAGCGCCAATGCCTGACCGACCTGAGCGCCGCCGGTCACCACGTTGAATACGCCATCGGGGATACCGGCCTGTTGCGCCAGCTGTGCCAGCCGAATGCCGGTTAACGGCGCTTTTTCAGAAGGTTTGAACACCACCGAGTTACCCATTGCCAGCGCCGGCGCAATCTTCCAGCAGGCAATCATCAGCGGGTTGTTCCACGGCGTCATCACCGCCACCACGCCCAAGGCCTGGTAGGTGATCATGCCGTGGAAGCTGTCGCTGGTAGGGGCGATTTCACCGGCAATCTTGTCGATCGCCTCGGCGTAGTAACGCAGTGCGAGTTGCACGTCCTGCATATCCATATCCAGCGACTCATGGATGGTTTTACCGGTATCCAGACTTTCCAGCAGCGCCAGTTCTTCTTGATGCTGACCAACCAAATCGGCCAAACGCAGCAGGGCGGCTTTGCGCAGCGATGGCGACTGGTCACGCCAAACGCCCGACGCGAACGTGCGGGCCGCAGCTGCGACGGCCCGATCCACGGTGGCGGCGTCGCAGTCGGCAATCGCCGCTAACAGCCGACCGTCGATCGGGCTGGTGTCGGCAAAAGTGGCGCCGTCGGCAGAGTCCTGATACTGACCGTCAATATAGGCGCGCCCTTCGATTTGCAGTGCGTTTGCCTGCTGCTGCCATTGTTCAAAAGTTTTCGTCTGGCTACTCATAGGGAGTCCTTGTTTCAGTCTGTGGGGATCCTCTTTCGAGGGATAAAGCTAAACTAGCTGTGGTCAGGCTGAACAAACAGAGGGCTTGCCGTATCACACTGGTGCCGAACAGGCACCAATGGATAACGTATATTGTGCTAGCGACCAGCATGCTGAAGGGATCTGAATGTGGACATGATGAATGCATTACGCATATTCAATGCGGTGGTTAAAGGCGGCAATTTTACGGCTGCTTCCGAAGCGCTTGATCTTTCGCGCCCACGAGTGAGCAAAAGTATTGCCGAGCTGGAGCAGCATTTCGGCGTGCGCTTGCTGCATCGGACCACGCGATCGATGACGCTGACGGAGGCCGGGCGGGAATGTTACGAATACAGCCAGCGAATTACCGGCGAATGCGAGGCGTTGGAAGCCTATATGGGCAATCAGGGTCAGCCCGCAGGCACTTTGCGCATCAGTGCGCCACACCCTTATTGTCGGGCTGAACTGGCAACAATAGTGGCAGGTTATCAGCGTCGTTATCCGCGGGTAGCGGTGGAGTTCTGCCTCAGTGACCAGTTGGTTAACCTGATCGATCAGGGGATTGATGTGGCGATCCGCGTGGCCAATCTGTCGGATTCGTCTCTGGTGGCGCGCAAGCTGTGTGAAATACCCCGAATACTCTGCGCGTCGCCAGACTATTTAAAACACCATGGCACCCCGGATTCCCCACAGGCGTTGCGAGAGCACAATTGTCTGGTCTATTCACTGTTGCCCCGTGCGGAACAATGGGAATACCTGGATGAGGAGGGGCGTCTGGTCGAAGTGCCGGTATGCGGATCGTTGCGTGCCAACAGTGGTGATGCCTTATTGGCCAGCGCGCTGGAGGGCAGAGGCATTATTCTTGAGCCGGAGTTCGTGGTGAGAGAAGCGTTAGCCAGCGGCGCGCTGATCAGGTTGATGAGGGATTACACCTGGAGCCACCGCTCGCTGTACGTGGTCTATGTTAACCGGCGCTATCTGCCGGTTAACATTCGCAGTTTTGTCGATTTTGTCGCGGAGTATTATCGGCAATCCAGGTTACCGTCGGGCCAGAAACTTACGGATACCCCGCCGGTTGCCTGAATGCAGGGCTACTCTGCGTCGTACTTGAAGCGCGCGGCTTCGGCTATCAGCTCCCGCGCCAGCGTTTCATCCGCCAACGCGTCCAGCAACAGCAGGTTAAGGCGAGTCAAAAATAGCGCCAGGGACTCGCCGGCAAAGGGTTCGGCGGCCTGATAGAACTGGCTGTACAGCTCATCGAGCTGCTGTTCGGTCAATTTAGCCTGCATTTTTTGCTCCTTGGTTATCATTCTGCCAGCCGCTGGCCCGCATTATGGCCCGCTCGATGATGGCAAAGTCCGTACCATCGCTCTGCGTCCAGCGCCAGCAGACGTGCCCATCCGGTCGAATCAGATAAAGCGCGCCGGCGGGGCCGCTGTAGGCCGCATGCACCTGCCCATCAGGATCTTCCACCGACCCGGCCGCGCCGGTTTGCGGTTGCCCAGGTCGCCCCACAGTGACCACGCGCAGCAACGGATGCTCGCTGATTTCTGCAGCGGCGGTCCCGTCCTGAGCCGGAAAGCGCAGCAGGGTGAACAGTCGCGCATCCAGCAATTGTGTCAGGTGGCTTGGCTCACCGTTCAGTAACAGAGGGAATTCCGGCAATACCGCGCCGAGCTTGGGGCCGGGAACCTCGCAAGCCGCTGCCGTCGGGGTATTTAAAGGTGAATCCCCATAGCAGATGCTGTGGGTCTGACGGGGATTGATCAGCGTGGAAAACTGCGGATGGCGCGCCGCCAGCGACAGTACCGCATTACGCAGCGTGTTGCCGGCTGGGGTCGCCGGGCACATAAACTCGGCGCTGCGGCTGGCTTGTCCGGCATTTTCACGCCAGGCCTTCTGACGTTCGCTGGAGTAACTGGCCAATAGCGACGGCGGCGCCAACCCTTTCAGCACGTAGGCCAGCTTCCAGCCGAGGTTATAGGCATCGTCCAGCCCACCGTTAAGCCCACGTACGCCGAAGATCGGCACTACGTGCGCCGCATCGCCGACGAACAGCACTCGCCCGTGGTGATAGTTGTCCAGCGACAGCGCTTTGGCGTTGTACATGCTGATCCAAATCGGACGCCATTTTCCTTTTTCACCGACCATGTCGAGAAAACTCTCAACCACCGGCAGCACGTTTTCCGGCTTGAGGCCTTCTTCGTCGCTGACGCCGTCTTCCAGCAGGTAATCAATGCGCCAGATGTTGTCCGGCTGACGGTGCATCCACATTGGGCCAGGGCGCAGGGCGGTTTCAAACCACACCCGTCGTTCTGCCGGAGTTTCGCTTTCCAGCTCGATATCCACGATGGCAAAGCGTCCATGGTGCACGTCCCCTTGCAGATGCAGGCCCATTTGTTCCCGCACCCGACTGCGGCCGCCGTCGCAGGCTATCACCCAGTCGGCCTCCAACTGGTAGTCTACGCCGACGGCATTGAGTGACAATGTCACGCCATTGTCATGATGTACCAGGCTCTGCAGTTCGGTACCCCAGCGCAGTTCGATCAGATCATCATGGCGCAGCACCTCATCCAGCAGAAATTGCTCGATATAGTACTGCTGCAGGTTGATCATTGCCGGAAACTGCTGGTTGTCATCCAGCAACATGTCGAACTGCATCACCATCTCGCCCTGATAAAAGCTGCGGCCACGGGTCCAGGCCAGGCCCTTGCCGACAAAGGTGTCTGCCAGCCCCAGCTTGTCGAGGATCTCCAGGCTGCGGCGGGAGATGCACGCCGCCCGGCTGCCGGTGCAGACCTGGGTATCATTCTCCACCATCAAAGAAGCGATGCCTTGTTTCGCCAATGCCAGCGCCAGCGATAAGCCCACCGGCCCACCGCCGACAATCACCACCCGGTGCCGATGTTGTTCGCGGTTATCGTGCAGCGACGGCAGCTTGACCGCATATTGTTGATAGCGGAATTCACCTATCACGTTTTCTTGTTGCATAGAGATTCTCCTTGTCGTTGCCGGTTACTCCGCCGCAGGGGCGATCAACTCAGAAAAGGGATGCCGGATCTGGCCCGCCTGCATCGGCATTACCCAATCGGGCAGCTGCTGCGTGATTTCCACGTCCATCAGCACCGCTTTTTCAATAAAATGCGCCAGATGCTCCATCGCTTCGGGTCGGGCATCGTGCAACACCATCACCGTCCAGGGCTGATTGGCGATATCTTCCAGCGCGCGCGCCACCCAGGCGTCGGTTGGCAGTTCCCAATCCCGCGGTACCGAGTTCCACAGCACCAGGCTGAACCCTTGCTGTTGCAGCACCTCAACCGCTTCCTGATTCAACACGTGCGGTCCGAGGATCCCTTTGCCGGCATAGGGGCGAAACAGCGGCGGCGACTCGGCGTATTGGCCTAGTCGGGCTTGGCCTTCGGTAATTTCGTGCCGAGCGAACCCCGGAGCCCCCAGCCCCAGTGGCAAAGAGTGGGTCAGGGTATGAATGCCGACCCGGTGCCCGGCGTCCTTCACCGATTTAACCAGGGCTTCACCGCCAGGCGCGGAGATCTTCTCGCCGATAGGGAAGAAGTTGGCCAAAATTCGGAACTCCTTCAGCGTTTTCAGCACCAGCGGAGTCCCCTGGGGATGGGGACCGTTATCAAAGGTCAAGGTGAGTTTTTTATGCATGTTCCTGCTCCTGAGAAGTGGCCAGCATCAAATCAACTGCGCGCTCTGCCACCATGATAGTCGGTGCATTGGTATTGCCCGCCGGGATACGCGGGAAAATAGATGCATCAGCGATGCGCACTCCCGCCACGCCGCGCAGGCGGAGTGCCAGATCCACCACGGAAGTCGCGGGATCTGCCCCCATGCGGCAGGTACCGGTAGGGTGATACTCGGTTTTGCCATGCTCACGCACGAACGACGCCAGCTGTTCATCGCTGTTCAAATTCGGCGCGGGCAACAGAACCCGGTCAATCAGTGACGCCAACGCGGGGGCCTGGAACAGCTGCAAGCCCAGGCGTACCGCTCTGACCTGCGCTGCGACATCCTCCGGGGTGCCCATGTAATTGAGGCTGATCTGCGGTAATGAACGAGGATTACCGTCACGTAACCGGACTTCCCCCTGCGCCAGTGGCCGCAGGTGCGCCAACTTGAGGGATAAGGCATGTTGGTTTTGCGCCTGTTTTCCCTTGTCGTCGACGTTATCCGACGCCGCCAGTCCCATCAGTTGCACATCTGGCCGATCGTCGTCGCCGGTGGCGAAAAAACCGCCGCATTCCAGCAGGTTGGAGGCGCAGATACCGCGTTTGAACAGCAGCCATTCCAGTCCGTTCGCCAACGCCTTCAGGCCTTTGTCTTGCCCGAGCAGGCTAATCGGCTTTCGCAGGCTGGCAATCACCGAAAAATGCAGGTGATCCTGCAGGCGTTGGCCGACCAGAGGGCTGTCGACCTGGAGTTTGATGCCGACTTCGCGCAGATGCTCTGCCGGGCCGATGCCGGACAGCATCAACAGTTTTGGCGTACCGATGGCGCCGGCGCATAACACCACTTCCCGGCTGGCCAGCGCCTGTTGGCGTTTCCCCTCGGCGTCGGTAAATACCACGCCGGTGGCACGATCCTGTTCCAGCAACAGGCGTTCAACCAGGACGCCGGTCATCACCTGGAGATTCGCGTGTTGGCGCACCGGCGCCAGATAGGCCACCGAGGTGCTGCAGCGATGCCCCTGATAGGTAGTGGTTTGGTAGAAGCCGATGCCTTGCTGGCTGGCGCCGTTAAAGTCATTGAGATAGGGATAGCCCAGTTCCTGACCGGCTTTAACGATGGCGTAGCTGAGCGGATGGCGATAGCCGGAGTCGCTGACTTTCAGGTGACCGCTATCGCCGTGATAGTCGTCGTGCAGGCTCTGGTTGCATTCCGACCTGATAAAGTAGGGCAGTACATCGCGATAGCCCCAGCCGGTACACCCTTCCTGCGTTTCCCAGTCGTCATAATCCTGGGCATGGCCACGGACATAGAGCTGCCCGTTCACCGAGCTGCCGCCGCCCAGCACTCGCCCTTGTGGAATGCCTATCGCCCGGTTGCCCATATGGGGTTCGGCATCGCTTTGATAGGGCCAGACCAGTTTACCGACAATTTCCGGAAATCCGGCCGGCATACGGATAAACAGGCCTTTGTCTTCCGGCCCGGCCTCCAGCAGCAAAATGCGCGCCGAGGTTCTTTCCGCCAGCAAACCGGCAACCACGCAACCGGCAGAACCACCGCCGACCACAATGTAGTCGTACCTTTCATTCTCTTTCATGCTCTCTCCGTGCAGATGAGGGGGAAATATTGCGATGGAAGAAAAAATATATTTTTTAATATAAAGAATATTTTTTGTTGATGTCACTATTTTTTGTCGATAGCATGACATTTATGCAACATCGCACGGCTCAGTCATGGGCTGCCTCGCAAGAAGGAGAAAACGGTTATGGATGTGAAACTGGCTGATAAACGCGCTCTGGTATGCGCCTCCAGCAGTGGCTTGGGTTATGCCTGCGCCGCCGCGCTGCTCAGGGAAGGGGTCAGCGTTTGGATAAATGGCCGTGACGAGGAACGCTTGCTGGCTGCACAGCAGCGGCTGAAAGCGGAGACCGGCGGGCGCGTGTTCACCGTCGCCGGTGATATCACCCGCCCGGAGGGGCGCGAGGCCTTGCTGGCCGCCTGTCCAAACGCGGATATTCTGGTCAACAATAATGCCGGGCCGCCGCCGGGGAACTTCTTTGAGTTTGACGAGCAGACCTGGCTGTCGGCGCTGCAGGGGAACTTACTGGCACCGCTGATGTTGATCCGTGCTTTGGTGCCGGGGATGCGCGAGCGGAAATTTGGTCGCATCATCAATATCACCTCGGCCATGGTCAGTACGCCGCGTGCGCACATGACGCTTTCCGCTGCGTCTCGCGCCGGTCTGACGGCCGCCTGTAAAGGGCTATCCCGCGAATGTATTGCCGACAACGTCACCATCAATAATCTGCTGCCGGAACGTTTTGATACTCCTCGCCAGCAGCAGATGGCGCAGGTGGCCATGAAACAGAGCGGCATCACCTTCGAGCAGGCGCGTCAGCGCCAGATTGACTCCATTCCCGCCGGACGCATGGGCATGCCTGCCGAATTCGGTGCCGCCTGCGTTTACCTGTGCAGCGACCTGAGCGGGTTTATTACCGGACAAAACATGCACCTGGACGGCGGCGCCTATCCAGCGTTGTTATAACCGTACAACGAGAAAAACAGCGAATGAACAGCAAACAGACAGAGAACCTGCAATTGCAGAACGGTACTTTCAAAAGCCTGAGCGGTGCCGCCGTGGCGCTGATCCGTCGTCGGATTATCAACGGTGAATACTCGCCGGGCAGCAAACTGGTGATCGGCAATATCGCCGCTGAACTGGACATCAGCCCAGGGCTGGTGCGTGAGGCGCTGTCGCGGTTGGTGACGGAAGGGCTGGTGACCGCCCACGAGCAACGCGGTTTTCGTGCCAGTGAGGTGTCGCTCAGCGAACTGAAAGACATTACCGCCAATCGACAACTGATCGAAACCCATGCATTGCGGTTAGCGATTGCCAACGGCGATGCCGAATGGGAAGCGGGGATTATCGCCGCTTTTCACCGACTGACACGCTGCCCACGCATGGATGACGAAGACCACTCGGCGAACTGGAGCCAGCTCCATTACAGCTTTCATCGCAGCCTGCTGATGGCCTGCAATTCGCCGTGGATGCTGCGCTTTTCCGATTTGCTGTTCGACCAGTCGGAGCGCTATCGCCGCCTGCGGTTCGGTTATGAGCTGGAAGGAATGGATGCACCGCGGGATGTCGACGGTGAGCATCAGGCCATCATGGATGCGGTGCTGGCACGCGACGCCGACCGCGCCGTCGAACTGCTCAGCCAGCACTACCAAAGCACCGTGCAGCGGATCATCAAACAGGCCGACAGCACCGCATTCAACGGCGAGGCAGCGCACCCGGAGGCCAAATGAAGATCGTCAGTTTTATTAGCCAGGGGCGTGCAGGCTATGGCCTGTTGCGCGGAGACGACGAGATTGTCGACTGCAGCCTGTCATTGCCTTATCCGGACGTGCGCAGCGCGCTAGCCGCCGGCAGTTTTAACGTGTTCCAGCCGTTTGTGAATGCGCCGGCCACCCTGAGGGCCAGCGAGGTCAGTTGGTTGCCGCCGGTGCCCAACCCGGACAAAATTATCTGCGTGGGGCTCAATTACCGCCCGCACCTGCTGGAAACCGGCCGTGCTGAGCCCGATAGGCCAACGCTGTTTTTGCGGTTGCCTTCCTCGCAGATCGGGCATCAGCAGCCGCTGCTGGCTCCGCCGGAGTCGACTCAATTTGACTATGAAGGCGAGCTGGCCGTGGTGATCGGCAAAGGAGGGCGCCGCATTGCCCAGCGCGATGCCATGCAGCATATCGCCGGTTATGCCTGCTACAACGACGGCAGCGTGCGCGACTGGCAGCGACACAGCTCGCAATTCACCCCCGGTAAAAACTTCCGCCACACCGCGGCTTTTGGCCCCTGGCTGGTCAGTGCCGACGACATTCCCGATCCGCGTGCGCTAACGCTGGAAACCCGTCTCAACGGGCAGGTGATGCAACAGGCCTGTGTCGATGACCTGATTTTCTCGATCCCGGCGCTGATCGAGTATTGCTCGGCATTTACCGATCTGCTGCCGGGCGATGTATTGGTGACCGGTACGCCAGGTGGCGTTGGCGCATTCCGACAGCCACCGGTCTGGATGAAGGCAGGGGATCGGGTGGAGGTCGAGATTGCCGGCATCGGTACCCTGAGTAACCCAGTGATTGACGACGCCTGAGGGCGTTAAAGGACTCTTTTCCGACAAACGAGGTGGATTACGATGGCTGATATCAAAGTGCTTCCACAGGTTTCCGCCTTTCTGGCGCAGGAACATGGGCAGTTTATCGATGGACAATTGATCCCGGCAGCGGGCGGACAACGCTTGCCGGTGGTCAATCCGGCCAACGGTCAGGCGATCGCCGGTGTGGCTTGCGCCACGGCCGACGAAGTGGAGCAGGCGATGCAATCGGCTGACCGGGCGTTGAAGGGCGAATGGGGGCAAAGCCTGCCGGCCCAGCGTCAGCAGATACTGCTACGCTTTGCCGATCTGCTCGAGGCCCACAGAGAGGAGATCGCCCAGTTAGAAACCCTGACCAACGGCAAGCTGATCGGCTCTTCCAGGCTGTTTGAGGTTGACCATACCTGCGTTTTCATTCGTTATTACGCCGGTTGGGCCACCAAACTGCACGGTGAAACCCTTGCACCGTCAATCCCTTCTTTCAACGGCGAGCGATATACCGCAATGACTTACCGCGAGCCGGTCGGCGTGGTGGCGGCCATTATTCCCTGGAATTTCCCGGTGATGATCGCCATTTGGAAAATTGCAGCCGCCTTGTGCACCGGGTGTTGCATCGTGGTCAAACCCAGTGAGTTTGCACCTTTGACCCTGCTGCGTTTGGCGCAGTTGGCCCATCAGGCCGGGGTGCCTACGGGCGTGTTCAACGTGGTCAATGGCGAACGCCAGGTGGGGCAGTGGCTGATCGAGCATCCACGGGTCAATAAGGTCAGTTTCACCGGTTCGGTTCCGGCCGGTATCGCCATAGGTCAGGCGGCGATAAAAGCCGATTTGACCCGCATCACCCTGGAGCTGGGGGGAAAAAACCCGGCGGCGTTTCTTGCCGACGTTGATAGCCAGAAAGCGGTGGACGGCATTATGCTCGCCGGGCTGGTACATCAGGGGCAGGTCTGTTCCTCTGCCGAACGCTTTTATATTCATGCGTCGCGTTTCGACGAGATTGTCGAGCAGGTCATCGCCCGGGTAGAGGCGTTGCAAATAGGTTCGCCGATGGACGAAGCCACGCAGTACGGTCCGTTGGCTAACCAGGCGCATTTTAACCGCATCAAGGCAATGTTTGAACAGGCGCACAGCCATGATCAGGTCCTCAGTGGCGGTACGGTGCTGGACGGAGAGGGGTTCTATGTGACCCCGACGGTGATCCGTGCCACCGGTCAGGACGATCCGCTGATGCGTGAAGAAGCCTTCGCCGGCGTGCTGAGCTTTATGCCGTTTGATGATGAAGAGCAACTCATGCATTTGATGAATGATTCGTCCTATGGCCTGTCCGCCAGTATCTGGACCAATGATTTCAGCAAGGCGATGGATTTGATGCGGCGGATTGAAGCCGGGATGGTGTGGGTAAATTCGCACACCATTATGGATCCGGCGGTGCCGTTCGGCGGGATGAAAGCCTCGGGTATTGGCCGCGAGTTCGGCAGCGCGTTTATCGAGTCCTATACCGAACTTAAATCCGTCATCATGTGCTACTGAATCCCACGGAAACGGGGCCTCGGCCCCGCTAAGGAATCACAATGACCACATTGCCCCTCACCGAATACGATCCGCCATTTTCCATTACCCGCGCCAGCCATCTGGTGCTGACTTCGCGTGATCTGGCCGCCAGTGAACTGTTTTACACCCAGGTGATCGGCATGGTGCTGACCCATCGGGAAGAGGACCGGCTCTATTTGCGCGGGCTGGAAGAGGCTTGCCACCACAGTCTGGTTATCAAGCTCAGCAAGGCAGAGCCCCACTGCGAACGCGTTGGCCTGCGTGTTTTTCGTGAAAAAGATCTGGAGTTGGCCAAGCTGTTTTTCGACCGCCAAGGGTTGGAGAACTGTTGGGTGGAAGTGCCTTTTCAGGGGCGAACCCTGCATTTCACCGATCCGACCGGTACGCTGATCGAACTGTGCGCCTCAATGCCCGTGGTGCCGCGTTTGCACCATCAGGTGCATCTGTACCGTGGCGGCAGCGCCCAACGGCTGGATCACTTCCAGTTGCATACTCCCCACGTGCAGCGGGCCGCAGAGTTTTACATGACGAAGCTGGGCTTCCGCGCCACAGACATCTATTTTAATGAAGGTGGAATGGGGGCCGCATTTTTACAACGCAAAGGCAACACGCAGGATCTGGTGTACCTGCATGGCCCCGGCCCGCGTCTGCATCACTTCGGTTATACCATTCCCGATTCGCAAGAGATCCTGCGTGCCTGCGACACTGCCGGTAATCTGGGCTTCGGCAGCAGCATTGAACGCGGGCCGGGCAGGCACGGTATGGGCCACGTCCTGTATGTTTATCTGCGGGATCCGGACGGACATCGTATCGAGCTGCACAACACCCCTTATCAGATAATCGATATTGAGCTGGAAACCAATATTCTTGCACCCGATCAGCGCCAGCAGCTGCTGCCCTGGGGGCTGCCGCCGCAGCGCAAATGGGTTGCCGAAGCCAGCGCGTTTGCCGATACCCCGGTTGAGCCGAGCGGCGAAGGTTATCCGCTGGTGCTGGAAGAGTACTTATCCCGCCAATAGGGCCCGATGCCCGAACCCTGCCAGGGAAACCCTTGGATAGCCTTGTGCCCGGAAACTCTCCGGGCAATAACATCGGCCTTTACTTCCCTTTTTTTTCAACCAATATGATCCGACTGAAATGACAGTCGGAGCCGCCGTGGCTCCGTTTATCCACAGCGCTGTTGTTGTGGCACAAGGCATCGATACGGATATCCCGCCACGATGCCGAATGACGAACCGGAGATGTTATGGCTAATCCCTATCGCGAACTTCTGACTACGCCCGGCGTAGGGGGGTTAGTGATTGCGAGCTCGGTTGCCCGTTTGCCGCAGGCGATGATCGGCATCGGTATTATCACCATGCTGGTACAGCAGAGCGGTCACTATTGGTTGGCGGGTGCGGTAGCCGGTATATTTACGCTGGCGAACGCGCTCATTGGTCCGCAAGTATCGAAGCTGGTCGATCGGCTTGGCCAGAACAGGGTGCTTCCCTGGGTCACCGCGTTCAGCATCACCATGCTGCTGGCGTTGATAACCGCTGCGCATATGCGCGCCCCAGTCCCGTTGCTGTGTATCCTCGCCATGCTGGCCGGCACTATGCCAAGCATGCCGGCGATGATAAGAGCGAGATGGACACAGCTTTTTCGGGGTAAGCCGCAACTCCACACCGCCTTCTCGCTGGATACGGTGCTGACGGAGCTGACCTTCGTTATTGGCCCCCCTTTATCTATTGGCTTGAGCACCGGCATTGCCGCCGAGGCCGGGCCCCTTGCCGCGATAGTGTTGCTGGTGATTGGCGTGACGGCTTTTCTTCTGCAACGACAGACGGCGCCCAAAGTGATCAAAAACACCACGGAGCACCGCGGCTCGACTTTGCGTATCCCGGGCCTCGGCACCATCGTGCTGGCACTTTTAGCCATGGGGGTGATTGGCGGGTCTATCGATGTGGCGGTAGTCGCTTTCGCCAACGCACAAGGGTGGCCGACGGCCGCCAGTTTGATCCTGGCAGCCTACGCGCTCGGTTCCATGGTTGCCGGTCTGGCTTTCGGCGCGATCAGGGTGACCTTGCCAATAGAGCGTCAGTTCTTTATTGGGGTACTGCTAACGGCGGCAACGTCCGTGTTGCCGCTTCTTTCTGCGGACGTTTACATCCTGATGGCAACCATTTTCGTGGCGGGCATGTCCTTTGCTCCCACCATGGTAGTAGTGATGAACCTTGGCACTATTCTGGTACCACCGTCCAGGCTCACCGAAGGGCTGACATGGATGACCACCGGCATCAGCATCGGCGTGGCGCTGGGTGCCGCGCTGGCGGGGCTGGTCATCGACGTTTATGGCGCACGCGCAGGTTTCGGCATCGCCATTGCTGCAGGAATTGTGATGACGGTTATCGTGCTTCTCGGCCGACGTACGCTCCACGCGGCTTCGATGCCCCAGGGGGGAGCAACCTTCTCTTAATGCGGCGGCAGCCCGGTCATCCCTGGCTGCCGTAAACATACTAGACGCTTAACGAATCATAATTTTTGCGGCGGTAGTTAAGCGCGGACAAGATCCACAGCACCACAAACAGCACGATAGCGGCGTAACCGACGCTGCCCAGGTTGTCATTGAGCATCTCGACGCCTCGCCACAGCCCACCCTGTAACCTCAGCTTATCGGCCAGCAGCCCCAAGCCTTCCAGCCCGCCGATCACCACAGCGATAACCACGCTGGTTGCGGTGATGGTCATGTTGTAATACAGCTTGCGGATCGGCTTATTGAACGCCCAACCGTAAGCGCCGACCATCACAAAATTATCCAGTGAGTCAATCAACGCCATGCCGCTGGCAAACAGCAGCGGGAACACCATAATTGACCACACCGACATGCCGGATGTGGCACCGGTAGCGGAGATCCCGAGCAGGCCCACCTCGGTAGCCGTATCAAAACCCAAGCCAAATAAAAAACCGACTAAATACATATGCCAGCTTTTATTCACCAGATTAAAAGCAAAGCGGTACAAGCGAGTCATTACGCCGCCGCTGCCGCTCACCAGCAGGGCCACGTCCTGCTCCACCAGGGTTTCACCGCGCTTCACTCGGCGGAAAATACGGTAAACGTCGCGAAAAATCAGCCAGTTCAACAACGCCATCACCAGTAAGAACAGGGAGGAGATCAGCGTGCCCAAAGTGGCGCCATACTGATGCAACCAGCCGATGCGATCGCCAAAAGCCAATGAGGTAGCGGCAATCGCGATGCAGGCCAATACCACAATGCTGGAATGCCCCAGAGAGAAGAAGGCCCCGACGGAAACCGGGCGTTGGCCTTGTTGCATCAGCTTGCGGGTGACGTTATCGATGGCGGCGATGTGGTCGGCATCCACCGCATGGCGCAGTCCGTAACCGTAAGCCAGCAGCGCGGCGGCAATCAGGGCCGGGTGATGATGAAAGGCAGCAAAGGCCGCACCCCATGCCAGCAGGTTTAGCGCCACTAACGTCAACAACAGCCAAAAGGCGCGGGTATGGGTATGGAAAAACTCGCGGTTTAACATGTTACATCCTGTTGGGTTTGGAAGGGTAAACGTGCCATGGGGATATGCTGCGCACAGGCGACCAGCGCCTGACCGAATGCCAAGCCGCCATCGCCCGCCGGCAGTTGTAGTGGCAACAGCACCTGCAACGGGGCCAGATGATGCTGCAGCCGTTGGCGTAACAGACGGTTGTGCAGTACGCCACCGCTTAACGCCACGTGCCGGAGGTTATGCTCGGCGGCAAAATGTTTGGCCAGGCCGGCAAATCCCTGCGCCAGAGCATCATGGAACGCCCAGGCGCGTTGAGCGGTTGGCGCTTGCCAGGCCAGCCACTGCCGCCAGAACATGCCCAAATCTAGCTGCTCTTCGCAACGTGGCAGCGTAACCGGATGGGAGCAAGGGCCGCTTTGGTGGGCCAGCGCCTCAAAAATACTGGCGGCTTCACCCTCCCAACTTTGCCGTTCAGGCGCACATCCCAGCGCGGCGGCGGCCGCGTCAAACAGACGGCCACAGGAGGAGGCCAGCGGTGCATTGATGCCGGCGTTAATGGCCTGGAGCAGAGGGCGCCAGGCCCGAGTCAATAGCCGTTCGGCCTGTGGGCTGCTTTGCCAGTCAGGCACGAAGCGTGAAAAATGCGCCAACTGATTGCGCCAGGGTTGCTGCGCGGCCAGATCGCCACCGGGCAGCGCCACCGCAGGCAATCCCCCCAGATGACGACAGCGACGGTAATCGACCAGCAGGCATTCACCGCCCCACAGGACGCCGTCCTGCCCGTACCCCAGCCCATCCAGCGCCAGGCCGATAACCGCTCCGCCTTCCAGTGGCCAATGGTGTTCGGCCAGGCACGCGGCCAAATGCGCATGATGGTGCAGCACCGGGGTCACCGGCAGTCTCTGCCGGGCGGCCCATTGGTGACTGACGTAACCCGGATGAGCGTCGCTGGCCAACCGCTGCGGCTGGCAATGGTACAACGCCATAAAATGCGCCATGGCTTGCTGCCACTGTTGCTGAATATCTTCCTGTTGCAGATCGCCAAAATGTGAACTGAGCACGGCTTTATTTCCCTGCAGCAGGCAAAAGGTATTTTTGCGATCCCCGCCCACGGCCAATAGCGGGGGTTGTGCAGGGAAGCCAGGAGGCAATGGCAGGGCATCTGGAACAAACCCGCGCGCCCGACGTAGCATTTCATGGCCATCAGGCAGCAGGCGCACCAGCGAATCATCGGCACGCTGCAAGATTTCGCGATCGTGCAGCAACCACAGATCGGCAATGCCGGCCAAATCAGCCAAAGCCTGGCTATTGGTTAATGCCGGAGCCCGGCCGCTGGCATTGCCGGAGGTCATTACCAGGGGGCGTTGTATCTCCTGCATCAGTAAATGGTGAAGGGGATTGGCGGGTAACATCAGGCCCACTTCGTTCAACTGCGGGGCGATAGCCTCAGACAGCGGCGAATGGGGCGAGTGGGGCACCAGCACGATAGGCGCGGCAGCTGACGCCAGCAAAGTCTGCGCGCGGGCCAGATCAATGCCATTGGTGCAGCGAGCCAGCCAGTCGATATTTGGCAGCATCACCGCCAGAGGTTTGCCGGGGCGCCGTTTGCGTAGCCGCAGGCGTGCTACGGCCTGAGTCTGGGTAGCATCGCAAGCCAGGTGAAAACCGCCCAGCCCTTTGATGGCCACAATCTGCCCGGCGGCCAACGCGGCTACCGCCTGTTGCAGGGCATCTTCCCCCTGATGCTGAGGTTGCCCCTGAACGGTGAAACTGAACAGCTGAGGGCCGCAGTCGCTACAGGCGACCGGTTGAGCATGAAAACGCCGGTCGTGCGCCGAACGGTACTCTTGGGCGCAGGGCGAGCAGAGAGGGAACGGCGCCATGCTGGTTGCCGGGCGATCGTAAGGCATGGCACGAATAATGGTGAAGCGCGGACCGCAGTGCGTGCAATTGATAAAAGGGTAGCGGTAACGCCGATCCTGCGGATCGTTCATTTCCTGCAGACACTTTGGACAGGTCGCGGCGTCGGGAACAATCTGGGTCGTCATCGCACCGTATTGGCTGGCGCGGATGCGAAAATCATCGGGCTTTTTCAGCCAGGTAAAGGGCCGTTGGCGAATGTTGTCGATCTGCGCCAAAGGCGGCGCCTGCTGGCACAGCAAATGCAGCAACACCTCAAGATCGACGGGGTGCACCAGCCGAATCTCCACCCCGGCGCTGTCGTTCCAGACTTCGCCACGTAGATTGAGCTGATTGGCCAGCTGCCAGACAAAAGGCCGAAAGCCGACGCCCTGTACTTTGCCGCTGATACGCAGCAGCAGCCCCGGATAGGACATGGTTTATTACCCTCTGTGGGTTTTGTAGGGGCGCTGCATGCTGCGCCGGTGTTAATCGGTGCGACAGCGCCCCCTACAAGCTTTACATCACGTCTTCTGCGGCGCGGCGCAGGCGAGCTTTCATATCGCTGTAGCTTTGCTGCGCATAGTTTTCCGCCCAGTGCTGGTCGGTAATCGCCTCCAGTTTTACCGCACAGTATTTGGTTTCCGGCGTTTTGGAGATCGGATCCAGGTTTTCCTGCGTCAGTTCGTTACAGGCGCCAATCCACCACTGGTAGGTCATATACACCGCACCCAGGTTAATACGCTCGTTATAGTTGGCACGGCTGATCACCTTGCCGCGGCGTGAGGCAACCCACACCAGTTGCTGGTCGGCAATGCCCAGTGCGGCGGCATCCTGAGGATTGATCTGCACGAAGCCGGGCTCATCCGCCAGCGTTTGCAAGGCGGCACAGTTGCCGGTCATCGAACGGCAGGAGTAATGCCCAACCTCACGCACGGTACAGAGCACCAGTGGGTAAGCGGCATCCGGGATCTCGGCCGGCGCACGCCAGGTGGTCGCGAACAATTGGCCTTTGCCGGACGGCGTGGTGAACTGGTTACCCTGATACAGGTACGGCGTCCCCTGGCTTTCCAGCGAAGTGCAAGGCCATTGCACGTGACCGAGCTCGCCCATTTTTTCGTAAGTGGCGCCGTAAAACAGCGGGCAAAGTTCGCGCATTTCGTCCCAGATCTGCTGGTTATCCTCGTAGTGCATCGGATACCCCATTTCACTGGCCAACAGGCTGATGATTTCCCAGTCGCGCTTGACGTTGTACTGCGGCTCAATGGCTTTTTCGAAACGCTGGAACCCGCGATCGGCACAGGAGAAGACGCCGCCATGCTCGCCCCAGGAAGTGGCCGGCAAGATCACATCCGCCTGTTCGGCGGTTTTGGTCATAAAGATGTCTTGCACCACCACAAATTCCAGCGCTTCGAACGCGCTGCGCACCAGGCTCAGATCGGCCTCGGTCTGCAAGGGATCTTCCCCCATGATGTAGTAGGCCTTCACTTTGCCTTCATGCACCAGGTGCGGGATTTCGGTGATGCGATAGCCGACGTTCGGATCCATTTTTGCGGCGTCAATTCCCCAGACAGTGGCGAATTTGGCGCGCACGGCAGCATCGGTGACCGCCTGATAGCCAGGGAATTCATTGGGCAGCACGCCCATGTCGCAGGCTCCCTGCACATTGTTCTGTCCACGTACCGGGCCGACACCCACGTTGGCACGGCCCAAATTGCCGGTAAGCAGCGCCAGGCTGGCGAGGCCTTTGACCACGTCAACCGCCTGGCCGAATTGGGTCACGCCCATACCCCACATGATGGTGGCTGAAGGGGCGCTGGCATAGGTGCGCATGGCCTGACGGATCTGCTGAGCGGTAACGCCGGTCAGGTGTTCCACCGCTTCTGGCGCATAGTCCGCCAGCTGCTGCCGGTAGGCCTCGAAACCCTCGGTGTATTTCGCCACGTAATCGCGGTCATAGAGGTTTTCTTCAATCAGCACGTAGGCGAACGCATTCACCAGCGCCATGTTGCAGCCGTTCTTGATCTGCAAATGCTGGTCGGCAATACGTGCAGTTTCTATCCGGCGCGGATCGCACACGACGATCTGCGCGCCTTTCTCTTTAGCCTTCAGTACCCGGCGAGCCACGATGGGGTGCGAGTCGGCACAGTTGTAACCGATAATCAGCAGGCACTTGGAGTTTTCGATATCGCCAATAGAGTTACTCATGGCGCCGTTACCCAGCGTGGCCTGCAAACCCGCGACGGACGGACCATGGCAGACGCGGGCGCAGCAGTCGACGTTATTGGTGCCGATCACCGCACGGGCGAATTTCTGCATCACATAGTTGGTTTCATTGCCGGTCCCGCGTGAGGAGCCGGTGTGCATGATGGAGCTGGCACCGTGCTGGTCTTTAATCTGCTGTAGCCGCTGCGCGGTATAGCTGATCGCTTCATCCCAACTGACGGCCTCAAACTTGCCGCCTTTCTGCCGCCGGATCAGCGGCTGACTCAGACGCGGGGTCAACAGTTTGGTGTCGTTCAGGAAGTCCCAGCCGTAATAGCCTTTCAGACAGAGTTCACCCTGATTGGTCACGCCGTCAGCCGCCTCGGCGCGAATGATTTTGCCGTTATCGACCACCAGTTTCATTTTGCAGCCTGCACCGCAGTAAGGGCAGACGGTTGTGATTTTTTTCATCGGTTCAGTTCCTAAAACAGTGACGACATAGTGTCGAGCGCGGCGCGGCGGCGCTTCTCGGCGTTCATTTCCTGCAGCATGTTGCGATCGACGCAGTGCAACGCATTGGTTGGGCAGGTTTCCATGCAGGCCGGGCCGCTGTCGCGACCGATGCACAGGTCACATTTATGGGCTTCGGCTTTCTCGGTGGTGGCGCTCATCATGGCGCCGTTCTGGCGGACCACCGGGCGGGTGATCACTTCCATGGCGCCGTAGGGACAGGCCACTACGCAGGTTTTGCAGCCGATGCAGCGTTCCTGCATCACCAGTACCATGCCGTTGGTGCGGCTGATGGCGCCGTTCGGACAGACGTTGGAGCAGGGGGCGTCCTCGCATTGGCGGCAAAGCACGGCGGTGCTGACGTTGACGCCTTTAATCACGTGCAGGCGGGGGGCAAAGCTGGTGGCGTTCAACGCCGAAATATCCTGGTTTTCGCTGTGCGCCATCACGCAGGCAATTTCACAGGTACGGCAGCCGATGCATTTTTTGGGATCGGCGATGATAAACCGGTTCATCAATAACTCCTGGATTACCCTTCATCCGGGTATGGCAAAAGAGAGGTTGTGGCTCTGGTTAGGCATAAAACATGCCAACCTTGAAAATGCTTAAAAAGCAGAGGGTTAGATTTTTATGGCGCCGGGGTCGACAGCAGGTCGACAGAAATGACGATGCCGCGTCAGACATTCGTCACCTCCAGCTGCGGATAACCGCCATTGTCTGCCCAGTGAAACAGGCGTTGATGGAGCACCGTCACCGCCTGTTTCACCGCCGCGCCAATCGGGTAATAAAACGCCACCACTTCGGGCTGAATGCCGATAAAGGTAATTTCCGGGATGTCTTCTCGCAGTTGGTCGATCAGGAAGTTGAGCGGCAGGTTATGCGTTGTCATGATGAACATGGCGGCAATGTCTTTTTCGTCGATCACCCGGGTTTCTCCCGGCGCGAGCCCCATGTCGGTGGCATCGACGATCACCAGGCGGTCTGGGCGCAGCTCGCGAATATGCCCAATGTCATTTTCCGGTGCCGCGCCGCCGTCAATCACCTGCCAGCCAGCGGGAGGCTGACTGGCGCAGAGTTCAGCCAGCAGTGGCCCGGCACCGTCATCTCCCATCATGCAGTTGCCCACACACAATAAAACGTCAGTCATCATGCCTCCGGACCATCAGGTAAATGGCGGGTTCGTTTTCAATCGATTGCAGCAGGGCGATCAGCTTTTGACTCCAGCTCTGCTGTTCCGCATTCATTCGCGGAGCCGCACGGCTCAACGCCGTAGCCAACAGGTGGGTATGGCCGTTGTCGATACAGATTTCGCCAAACCGATCGACCCCTTCCAGTTTGCGCCGTGCGGTGCTGCCTGCCGGCAACTGCGCTATCCAGGCGTGGAACCCCGCCAGCGGGCAACTGAGTTTGGCTTCCAGACAGTCGATCACCCCCAGATGGTGGCCGATCGCCAGGCTGTAATAGATCACCTCCTGGGCCTTCGGCGGGGCCTTTTTTTCCTGCACAAACTTGCGGCTAAGGGAGTAAAACACCACCTGACCTTGGGAAGCTGTCATAACCGCAGCTCCCCACGCAGCACCCGTTGATAAATGCCCTGCAGGTTGCCGACGATCTCATTCAGGCGCAGGTCATCTTGCTGGTGCAGATAGGCGGCAATACGCTGTTCGACCGGTTCTGGAGCGTCTGCTGCCAGCAGTTGCATAAACTGGTCGGCGATTTGGCGACCGTAACGGTAACCGGCCATACGCCGGGCTTCGCGATCCAGCAGCACTCGCAGCGGCTGGGGCAGTTGCGGGTGCAACAGGCGCGTAGCTTCACCGTCGGTTTCGTCATGCTGGTGGCCTTTGATTTTCTGATCCAACAGGCCCAACGCCATGGCAAAACCGTAAATGGTCGCCGCCGGCGTCGGCGGGCAGCCGGGAATGTAAACATCGACCGGAACTATGCGATCGGTGCCGCCCCACACGCAGTAAAGATCGTGGAAGATACCGCCGCTGTTGCCGCAGGCACCGTAGGAGATGCTGATTTTAGGATCGGGTGAGGCCTGCCAGGCGCGGATCGCTGGAATGCGCATGGCGCGGGTCACTGCACCGGTAAACAGCAAAATATCGGCATGTCTGGGGGAAGGCACCACTTTGATCCCGAAACGTTCCGCGTCGAACAGCGGTGAAATGGCGGCGAAAATCTCAATTTCGCAGCCATTACAGCCACCGCAGTCCACCCGATAGACATAGGCCGAGCGGCGGATATCCTGCAGCAGGGTGGTTTTCAGCTTGGCGATGCTGTCGTCGAGGGTGATTGGCACCGGCAGGCCATTTTCATCGCGTGGGCCAATCAATGGTGAATTCATGAGATGACCTCCCGGGTCAAATGGCGGCCGATATCAATACGATCGGCCTGGGTCAGGTTTTGCTGCTGTTTGCAGGCCGGGCAGGTCTCAAACTGCGCACGACGAGTAGCCGCCTCCGAGCTGCTCAACCCGAGCAACGCCATGGCATAATCAATTTCCTTTTGCGCCGCATAGGGTTTGCCGCACTGTCGGCAATGGCAAATGGCGAAATCGGCCTGTTCGTACAAGTCCTCTTTACGCCACACCGCCAGTTCGAACTGCTGCGAAAGCCGAATGGCGGCGGTTGGGCACACCTCCTCACAGCGGGCGCAAAAGATGCAGCGGCCAAGAAACAGCTGCCAGCGCAAGGTGCCGGTGTTGAGATCGGGAGTCATGCTCAACGCGTTGGACGGACAGGCGTTGGCGCAGGCACCGCAGGCTATGCACTGCTGCGGCGTGTATTCGGGCTTGCCGCGAAAGTTCGGGTCAATGGCCAACGGCCGGGCCGGATAGGCGACGGTGGCCGGGCCGGTCTTCAGCACTTTCTTAATCAGTTTCAGCATGATGGGCTCCGGTTAGAACGGCTTGTTTTTCCGCTCGATGCCATAACGCTCAATCTCTTTGTACGGCACGATGATGGACTGACGCTTGCGTACGTCGACGATGGTCATGCGATCGGTGCAGGAGTAGCAGGGATCCAGGCTGCCGATGATCAGCGGGGCGTCGGATACCGTATTGCCGCGCAGCATGTAACGCAGAGTGGGCCAATTGGCGTAGGTCGCGGCACGGCAGCGCCAGCGGAACAGTTTCTGGTTGTCGCCGGTCATGCTCCAGTGGATATCATCGCCGCGCGGCGCTTCGGCAAAGCCCAGGGCAAAACGGTGCGGAATATAGGTGAATCCGTCCACCGCCAGCGGTCCGCCCGGCAAGCTTTGCAAACCGAATTCGATAATGCCGAGCGAGTTGAACACTTCGTGAATGCGCACCTTCAGGCGGGAATAGACGTCGCAGCCGTCCTCCACGCACAACTCCACCGGCAGTTTGGCGTAGCCGGCAAACGGATGGTCGATGCGGGTATCGCGACGGTGGCCGCTGCCGCGGATCATCGGCCCCACGTTGCTGTAATCGCGAGCCACCTGGGGATCGAGACGCCCAACCCCGACGCTGCGTTGTTCGGTGTTGGGCGTACTGAGCAAGATATCCACCAGATCCACCAGTTCGCTGCGCATTTGCGCGGCCAGCTTCAGGGTTTGCAGCATGTCCTCTTTCAAAATATCGCGGCGGATACCGCCAATCAGGTTCAAACCATAGGTTTTGCGCGCGCCGGTCAGTATTTCGGCCATCTTCATCGACTGTTCACGCACGCGGAAGAACTGCATGAAACCGGAATCGAAGCCGACAAAATGGCAGGCCAGGCCAAGATTCAACAGGTGGCTGTGCAGGCGTTCTACCTCCAGCAGGATCGAACGGATCATCTGGGCGCGTTCCGGCACCTGAATGCCCATCGCATTTTCGACCGAGCTGGTGTAGGCCACGCTGTGGGTAAAGCCGCAAATGCCGCACACCCGGTCCGACAGAAAGGTGACTTCGTTATAGCCCATGCGGGTTTCAGCCAGTTTTTCCATCCCGCGGTGCACGTAGAACAAGCGGTAGTCGGCGTCGATGATGTCTTCTCCATCGACAAACAAGCGAAAGTGACCGGGTTCGTCCGAGGTGATGTGCAACGGACCAATCGGCACCACGTTGGCTTTGGCACCGGCCAGGCTCTCAAACGGATAGGTTTCCACATCGGTGGTGGGCGCGGGGCGTTGACGATAGTCCATCGCGTCTTTGCGCAGCGGGTAGAGATCGTCCGGCCAGTCGTCAGGCAGCACCAGCCGCCGCTCATCCGGCAATCCCACCGGATGCAGGCCATACATGTCGCGGACTTCGCGTTCTCCCCATACGGCTGCCGGGACGCGCGGCGTGACAGAAGGGAACTCCAGCGTTTGGGCATCCACTTCGGCGCGCACCGTGATCCAGCATTTGGTGCCTTGCTCCATCGACAGAACGTAATACAGCGCGTAATGGCCGCACAGCGTGCGCTCGTCGTTACCGAACAGCACCGATAACCAACCGCCTTGCTGGTAATAAAGCCATTCAACTACTTCCGGCAGCGCGTTGAGCTTGACGGTGACGGTCAACTGATCGGCGGTTTGCCATTCGGCTGCCAGCATGGCCGCCGGGAATTGTTGCTGCAACGCCGCCAGATAGTGCTGGCCTTGATGTTCGTTAGTCATTATTGATTGCCTTTGTCATTATTCAGCCGACGACCAGCCAGGAAACCAGCGCCAGAAAAGCCAGTCCAAAACCGGCCCAGGTGGTACGGGCCGTTTTCAGGAAGCGCAAACGTGCCACGCTATTTTCGATAATCGCGATCAGCGTCAGCGCGCACAGCAGCTTGAACAGCGCCAGGACCAGCGCTGCCAACAGGTGAACGGCGGTGAACTGTGCCGCTTGCCCCCAGGGCAGAAACACGCCGAGGAACAGCTGCAGCACCACCAATTGTTTGAGGCTGATGCCCCATTTCATAATGCCTAGCTCGGCACCGGAATATTCCGTCAGCGGGCCTTCCTGCAGCTCTTGCTCGGCTTCCGCCAGGTCAAAAGGCAGCTTGCCCATCTCGATATAGGTGGCGAACGCACAGGCCAAAGCGGCCAACAGCAGCGGCAGCCAGGCGTGGTGTGGCAACGCCAGCAGGCTCTGCACCATGGCGCTTAACTGGGTCGAACCGGCCACCAGGGCGGTCACCCACAGTCCCAACAGCAGGATGGGTTCGACCAGAATGCCCAACACCGCTTCGCGGCTGGCGCCGATGGCGGTAAAGGGACTGCCGGTATCCAGACCGGCAATGGCAAAAACAAAGCGCACCACGGCGAACAGATAGATCAGGGTGATCACATCACCGATAGCAGGCAGCGGCGAGGCGACAGTCAACATGGGCAACGCACAGGCGATGGCCAACAGGGTACCGGTCAGCAAGTACGGCATGATGTGAAAAGCCAGGCCGGAAGCCGCCGGCGCCACGTTCTGACGTTTCAACAATTTGGCGATATCGCGGTATTCCTGTAGTACTCCGGGGCCGCGACGGTTATGCATCCGCGCGCGCAGCACGCGGCTGATACCGGCAAACAGAGGGGCGACGGCCAGTAACAGCAAGGCCTGCGCCAGACCGAGTAACACATTGGGATAGGTCATTGTCATTTCCTCAGGCAAAAGCCACCACCAACAGCACCGCAATCTCCACTGCGGCCAGGCCGCGGCAGAAGGCAACGAAGGCGTTACAATGTAACGGGTTGGTCAAAGATTCCGGCAGCCAGCGGCGCAGTTGATAGAGCGGGGCGAACATCACCCGTAGCGGTTGGGCAAAACCGGTGGCGGTGATCACCATCGCCTCCTCATGACCATATCCGCAGGTCCAGGCGCTACCCTGTACCCGGCGAGGTTGGCGACGGGTCTGATAACGTGCAGCAATCAATAGCGGCAGCAGCGGCATCGCCAGCAACAAAATGGCGATCAACGGGGTAGAAACCAAAGTGCCGGATACGGAGAGGGATTGTTCGGAGGTCATGCCGATCAGCCGGGCAAACAGCGGGATGATCCAGGGCGCACCCAGGCCGCAAGCCAGACACAGCAACGCGGGCAGCGCATGGCTCAGCGTCAGGCAAAGGTTAGCCGGCACGGCCTGGGCCGCAGCGGCGCAGCGCGGGGCTCCCAGACAGGCAACGCCAAACACTTTGCTGACGCACATCACTGCCAGCGCACCGGTCAGGGCCAGCGCCACCGCCAGCAGCGGGCCGAACAGATGGCCAATAAAGCCAGGGGCCGCACTGAAATGGAACAGCCCCTGATAGATCAGCCATTCACTGGCGAAACCGTTCAGTGGCGGCAGTGCGGCCATGGCCACCAGGCCGATCAGCAGAGAAATGGCGGTCCAGGGCATCAGCCGTGCCAGCCCGCCCATTTTCTCCATGTCCTTCAGCCCGGTTTGTTGTTCGATGGTGCCCGCCGCCAACAGCAATGCGCTTTTGAACAGGCTGTGGTTCAGCAGGTGGAACAGGCCCCCGATCAGGGAGAACGCCGTCAGTAATGGCTGTTGCAGCGCCATGCCGACCATGGCACCGCCAATGCCCAGCAGGATGATGCCGATATTCTCCAGCGTGTGGTAAGCCAGCAAGCGCCGCAGATCGTGCTCCATCAGCGCATACAACCCGCCAAAAAACGCGGTGCCGGCAGCCAACAACAGGACCAGCAATCCCCACCACAGCGGCGGCGTACCCAGCAGATCCAGCCCAATCTTCAGGATCCCCAGCAGGCCAACCTTCATCAGCGCGCCGGAAAACAACGTGGCGGCAGAGGCGGGCGCGCTGCTGTGGGACTGAGGCACCCAGGCATGCAGCGGCATCACCCCGGCAAAAATGCCAAACCCGGCCAACGCCAGCAGGAATACGCCGTTACGCAGTGCGTCCGGCAATGGCGTAGCGCGGATCACGCTGAATTGCAGGCTGTGGCTGTGGGTATAAATCAGAGCGAAAGCGATAACCAGCAGCAGGGTGCCGAGGCGCATCAGCAGAAACTGGCTGTGCCCGGCCCGCAGACTTTTCGCGTTCGGGGCATGGACAATCAAGAAATAGCCGCACAGCGCCGCCAGTTCTAACAGCAACAGCAAGGCCAGTGCATTATCGGCGATCGCGGCGGCGCTCAGCGCTGCCAGCATCAGATTGATCAGCCCGCCCAACCGGGCACGTGCACTGGCATTCAGCTTCGCGACGCTTCCGATGTGATACAACGCGGCACAGATCCCACACAAAGCCATCACCAGCAATAACAGCGCGTTAATGCCGCTGATTTCCACCGCATAATTCAACCAGGGCAAACGGGCACTGTGCAGCGGTGCCAACAGCATTTGCCCCGCGGCCAGCAATGTGGCGATGGCACACAGCAAGCTGCCGCCACCCAGCAAGGCATTGATGCGCGGCCAGGGGGCCAGCAGCCAGCTCAGCAACGCGAACAGGAGATACCCGACTAATGCCAGAGTCAGCAACGACAATGGATCGGGCGCAATGGCGTAGAACATCAATTCGGCTCCTTGCGGGATTCTGGGGCGGTAGCGAACGGCAGCTCGGCGCTGAGCGCCTGCATGGCATTACGCCTTTTCTGTTCGCTGGCGTTACGCACGTCGTGGTCGCTGACCAAGCGAATGGCCTGGGTAGGACAGGTACGGATACAGGCGGGGCCCAGGGGGGTGAAAGCGCAAAGGTCGCACTTCACCGCCACGGCGCGGACACCGGGCACGCAATCCAGGAAGGCGCCGACCGGCCGCGGCGCTTTGGCGGCAGGCAGGGCCAGCGGTGTGTTGCAGTCTGCGGGGATCGCCAACGGAGTACTGCCGCCGAAGCCAATGGCGCCGAACGGGCAGGCGATGCCGCAGAGTTTGCAACTGACGCACAGGCTCTCGTTCAGGACGATGGCATCATCCTGATGGCGAATGGCGTTTACCGGACAGACCTGCGCGCAGGGCGCATCCTCACATTGATGGCACATCACCGGTGCCGAATCGCGGGCGTTACGTATCACCTGCAAGCGGGGTAATGCCTGCAAACCCTGTTGCCGATGTTCCGCAGAACAACTGGCCATGCAGGTATTGCAGCCAATACACAATTTGGGGTCCGCAATAATAAAGCGGTTCATGCACACTCCTTGCTTCGTCATTTATGACGAAATCGTCAGTAAAAAATGACGTTTCGACAGTTTTCTGTCGGTGAGTAACGCCGACAGTCAGACGGACAGGGTTATTTTTTTCAGTGCGTCATGAATGGCATGGCCGTCATGCAGAGAGTCAAACAGGCATTGGTAAATAACGGCGATCTTATCCAGGTAATGTTCAAATACCGCCGGCATGTCGCGATTGTTTATTACGCCGTCAATATTGCCGTCTTCATCCAGCGAGGCATGGGCGAAGGGGGCGAAATTCTCGGCTTCGTGCGGCGATGCCAAATTAATGCGATAGCAAATATCACGGCTATAAAACCCCTCACTTAATTGAATGCTCACCGTGAAGTGGTTGAACAGCACAAAACGCAGATCGTCGTCCTGACCGTAAGTAAACTGATGATTAATCTTCTTTTTAGTGGTGGTTACCGCTTTGATTAAGGTGCTGTGGTAGGTTTGCCACTGCGCCATCAGGCGGTTGCTTTTGTTGGCGATATAATCGGCCTGGCTGGTTACTTCACTGATAGTACTCATTGTCGTCACTCAAAATGGATGGTCATTGTCGAAACGCTTCGGGTGAACGACTTAAAGCATAAAGCGTGCCAGACTCCGGTGGTTTTTATTATTTCCTTTTAATTCAAGCATCAGTAATGGAATTAACCTCCTCAGTGAGCAGTGCGACTGCCAGCTAATTAATGTCGACGTCATGACACTCGACAAATATGCCGAATAGGTTTTGGCACCATATTTGCAATGCAGGGTGACGAAACGTTTTATCACCCCAGACGGAGGCCGGATGCACGAAATAACCTTGTGCCAACATGCGATGGAAATAATGCAGCAACAGGCTCGTCAACATCGGGCGAAACGTATTACCGCGGTGTGGTTCGAAATTGGCGCATTTTCCTGCGTGGAGGCGGAATCGCTGCGGTTCTGTTTTGACATGGTCTGTCGCGACACCCTGGCCGAAGGTTGCGAGCTGCATCTGCATGAACAACGCGCCTTGTCCTGGTGTTATGACTGCCAGGCCGACGTCGAGCTGTTGATCCCGCAGGTTCTGGTCTGCCCGCACTGCGCCGGTAGAAACCTGCGGGTGCAGGCCGATGATGGGTTGCAAATAAAACGTCTGGAAATTGAATAACTGAAAGGAGAAAGAACATGTGCAGCACTTGCGGTTGTGCCCATGGGGAACTGACGATTGAAGGGCAAGCAAAGGTCCCGTTTCGCCCGCAGCGGTCTCTGCAGGGGGACCTGCATTATGGACTGGGAGTGGCGGGCACTCATGCGCCGGGCATCAGTCAGCGGCGAATGCTGGAAATAGAAACCCGGGTGTTGGATAAAAACGATCGTCTGGCCGAACGCAATCGCCAGTATTTTGCCGAGCAACGGATCCTGGCGTTGAATCTGGTATCCAGCCCCGGTTCAGGCAAAACCACGCTGCTGACCGAAACCCTGCTGCGGCTCCGCGGGGCGCGTGAGTGCGCGGTAGTGGAAGGAGACCAGCAAACCACCAACGATGCAGAACGTATCCGCGCCACCGGCGTGCCGGCGATCCAGGTCAATACCGGCAAAGGCTGTCATCTGGACGCGCAAATGGTTCATGAAGCCGCCCAACGCCTGGAGCTCAAACCCAGCAGCCTGTTGTTTATCGAAAATGTCGGCAACCTGGTTTGCCCAGCCAGCTTCGATCTGGGGGAGCGGCATAAGGTGGCGGTGCTGTCGGTCACCGAAGGGGAAGACAAGCCCCTCAAGTACCCACATATGTTCGCCGCCGCACGTCTGATGCTGCTGAACAAGGTCGATCTGCTGCCGTACTTGAAGTTTGACCTGGACGCCTGTATCGCCAATGCCCGTCAGGTTAATCCCGACATCGAGATAATTACCCTTTCGGCGACTCAGGGTGAAGGGATGGACCAGTGGATGGCCTGGCTGGAGCGGCAGCTATGTGCATAGGTATTCCCGGGCAGATCGTGGCGCTGGACCAGCATCAGCCTCAGCACGCCTGGGCCGAAGTCTGCGGCGTACAGCGCGAAGTGAATATCGCGTTGGTTTGCCGGGAGGATGAACCCAAAGAAGCGATGCTGGGGTGTTGGGTGTTGATCCACGTGGGCTTTGCGATGAGCCGTCTCGATCAGCAAGAGGCCGAGGAAATGCTGGCGGCACTGCAGGCGATGGGGGAAGTGGAGCAGGACGTGGCGTTGTTTTTGGCGGGGGAGGATAACCATGGATTACGTAGATGAATTTCGCGATCCGCAGCGGGTGAAGAACCTGCTGCAACATATCTGGCAGCGCGCCGCGCAGTTGCCGTTTACCGCCGAACGACCGCTGCAAATCATGGAGGTGTGCGGTGGCCATACCCATGCGATATTCCGCTTTGGCCTGGACAAGCTGCTGCCCGCGCAAATCGAATTCATTCATGGCCCCGGCTGCCCGGTTTGCGTTTTACCCATGGGACGCATTGACGCCTGCTGCGAAATCGCCGGGCACCCCGAAGTGATTTTTTGCACCTTCGGCGATGCGCTGCGGGTGCCAGGCCAGCAGGGATCTTTACTGCAGGCTCGCGAACGCGGTGCCGACGTGCGAGTGGTTTACTCACCGTTGGATGCCCTGATGCTGGCGCGGAATAACCCGCAGCGGCAGGTGGTGTTCTTTGCCCTGGGGTTCGAAACCACCATGCCGGTCACGGCGGTTACCCTGCAACAGGCGCGGCAGGAAGGCCTGGGTAACTTCAGCGTATTTTGTCAGCACATCAGCCTGATCCCCACCTTGCGCAGCCTGCTGCAACAGCCGGATGTGCGCATCGACGGTTTTCTGGCACCCGGCCACGTCAGCATGGTGATAGGCACCGAGCCCTATCATTTTATCAGCGGGCAATACCACAAACCTCTGGTGGTGACCGGCTTTGAGCCACTGGATATCTTGCAAGGGGTGCTGATGCTGGTCGAACAGTTCCTTGGCCGACAAAGCCAAACCGAAAACCAATACCGGCGGGTGGTGCCGGAACAGGGCAACCGGCTGGCACAGCAGGCGATGAGCGAGGTTTTTGTGCTGGGTGGCGGCAGCGAATGGCGCGGGCTGGGCACCATTGCCGACTCAGGCATTGCTCTTACGCCAGCCTATCAGGCTTTTGATGCGGAACGTCGTTTCCGCCCGCAGCGGCGGCAAGTGGCTGACGATCCGCGATCCCGCTGCGGAGACGTGCTCACCGGGCGGTGCAAACCGCGTGATTGCCCGCTGTTTGGCCGCGGTTGTACGCCGCAAAACGCGTTTGGCGCCCTGATGGTCTCATCCGAAGGGGCCTGCGCCGCCTGGTACCAATATCGCCGCGAAACAGAGGAGATGCCGGCATGAACAACGTGATTACTATGGCTCATGGCAGCGGTGGTGCGGCAATGCAGCAATTGCTGGACGATCTTTTCTTGCCTGCCTTTGCCAACCCGCAGTTGGATCAGCGTGAAGATCAGGCCCGATTGGACCTGGCCGAGTTAACGCAGCAGGGCGATCGGCTGGCGTTTACTACCGACAGCTACGTGATTGACCCGATTTTCTTTCCGGGCGGTGACATAGGCAAGCTGGCCATCTGCGGTACGGCCAACGATCTGGCGGTGAGCGGCGCGCTGCCGCGCTATCTTTCCTGCGGCTTTATTCTCGAAGAAGGCTTGCCGTTGCCCGACTTACAACGCGTGGTCGCCTCGATGGCCGCCACCGCGCAGCAGGCTGGTATTCGCATTGCGACCGGGGATACCAAGGTGGTGCAGCGTGGTGCAGCCGACAAAGTGTTTATCAATACCGCCGGTATTGGGGTGATCCCGTCAGGCCTGAACTGGGCGGCGCAAAATATCCGCGCCGGCGATGCCGTGATTGTCAGCGGCACCCTAGGGGATCACGGGGCAACTATTCTCAACCTGCGCGAAAAGCTGGGTATGTCTCTGGACGTGATCAGCGACTGTGCGGTGTTAACGCCGTTAATTGAGCCACTGCGTGCCATTCACGGCGTGCGGGCGCTGCGCGATGCGACCCGTGGTGGGGTGAATGCCATTTTGCATGAGTTCTCCCGTGCGGCGGGCGTGGGCATCGAGGTGGAAGAAAGCCTGTTGCCGATCCCCCCGGCAGTGCGAGGCATTTGCGAATTGCTGGGGCTGGACGCCATTAATTTTGCCAACGAGGGAAAACTGGTGGTCGTAGCCGCACCGCAAGCCGCACAGGACGTGCTCTGTGCCTTGCGTGCTCACCCATTGGGCGCAAGCGCGGCGCTGATTGGCACAGTGACGGATGGGCGACAGGTAAGACTGCAGGGCGCTTATGGCATCAGCCGCCGGTTGGATTTGCCACATGCCGAGCCTTTGCCGCGGATTTGTTGATCCCGTCGGGGGAGAACGCCGCCGGCCAGCGTTACACTTTGCGATGTGACTCACAAATCTTCATCGCGACTCAGGCAAGTGATAAACAATGTCGAATGCACAATTAGAAAAACAAGAACTACTGGAAATTACCCGCACGCTGCTGAGCCAGCGCAGTTTCACCGATCTGTTGCTGCAACTGCGCCAGATACTGCAACGCCTACAATTGGCGGACCAGGTCACGCTGGTGCTGTTTGACCCCGACAGCGAACGGGTCAGCTTTTATGGCCTGGATGCGCATCGACGGCCGGTGAACTATCAGGATGAGACCCTGCTGGCAAATGGCCCGGTAAGTCGGCTGCGACAAAGCCCGCTGCCACAGCGTTGGCAGAGCGATGATCTGCACGCACGCTATCCGCAAATCGGTGCTCTGGCGCTGTATTTGCCCTTTAACCAGTATTGCCTGATGCCGCTGCATGCAGGCGGTGCGCTGATCGGCGGTTGTGAGGTGTTACGTTGTCACCCAGCGCCGTTCGCCGACGCCAGCCTGGTGCAGTTGCAGACACTGATGGAGTTGGTGGCATTGGCGGCAGAGCAGCTCCAGCTGCGGGAGGAGGCGGAACTCCGTCAACGGCAATTGCGCCATGAGCGAGATGATTATCGCATTTTGGTCGACGTGACCAACGCGGTGCTCTCGAAGCTCGATTTGGATGATTTGATCGGTGAGATCTCAAAGGAAATTCACCGTTTCTTCAAAATCGATGCGATCAGCATTGTGCTTTGCGTTGATAAAACCGAGCAGGTCACCATTTATTCCACCCACTATTTGCAGGATGACGTGGTTGAGCGTCAACAGTACAGCGTGGCGCTGGCGGGCACCTTGTCGGAACAGGTGATGCAAAGCGGTGAAATGCTGCTGTTGAATCTGAAGCACTCCGACCGGCTGGCGGCCTATGAGCGCCAACTGTTCGATCTCTGGCATGAGCAAATTCAAACGCTGTGCGTACTGCCGTTGGTTTTCGGCAACAAAACCCTGGGCGTACTCAAGCTGGCGCAATGTCAGCCGGACAACTTCAACGCAGCCAACCTGCGGGTGCTGCAGCAAATCGCCGAGCGTATCGCGATCGCCGTGGATAACGCGCTGGCCTATCAGGAAATTAACCGGCTCAAAGAGAGCCTGGTGCATGAGAACCTGTATCTGACCGAGCAGATTAACGGCAATAACCCGGACTTCGGCGAGATTGTCGGCCGCAGCGTGGTAATGTCCGCGGTGCTAAAACAGGTAGAAATGGTAGCGAAAAGCGACTGCTCGGTGCTGATCCTCGGCGAAACCGGCACCGGTAAAGAGCTGATAGCCCGTGCCATTCACAACCTCAGCGAACGACGCGATCAGCGCATGGTGAAAATGAACTGCGCGGTAATGCCGGCCGGGTTGCTGGAAAGCGATCTGTTTGGCCATGAAAAAGGGGCATTTACCGGGGCGACCAATCAGCGAATGGGGCGTTTTGAACTGGCGGACAAGGGAACGCTGTTCCTGGATGAAGTGGGCGAAATCCCCGTAGAGCTGCAACCGAAATTGCTGCGGGTACTGCAGGAAAGGGAGTTCGAACGCGTTGGCGGTAACAAGGTGATCTCGGTGGACGTGCGCCTGATTGCCGCGACCAACCGGGATTTGCAACAGATGGTGGCCGACCGCGAGTTTCGCAGTGACCTGTTTTACCGGCTTAACGTCTTCCCGATCGTCATTCCACCTTTACGTGAACGCCCGGAAGACATTCCGCAGTTAGTGAAATTTCTGACCTACAAAATTGCGCGCCGAATGAAGCGTACCATCGACAGCATCCCGGCGGAAACCTTGCGCCTGCTGAGCCAAATGCCCTGGCCGGGAAACGTGCGCGAGCTCGAGAATGTCATTGAACGTGCGGTACTGCTGACGCGAGGTACGGTGCTGAACCTGCAACTGCCGGAGCTGCAATACCCGGTCCCTTCGATGGTGCTCCCGGTTGCCAAAGCGGAGCCCAGCCAGCCCGGGGAAGATGAGCGCCAGCAGATTATCAGGGTGCTGAAGGAAACCAACGGCGTGGTTGCCGGCCCGCGCGGTGCCGCTCAGCGCCTGGGGCTGAAACGTACCACGCTGCTTTCACGCATGAAGAAATGGGGGATTCTGGTTAAGTGAAGCGCCACAGGGGTTAGGGGCAGCCAATGAGGGATATCCCTCATTGCGGCTTTAGGCTGAGTTACCTAAGCTAAAGCTGCAATGCAAATCGCACACAAGGAGATCATCATGACTAACTTACCATCCGAAGATCGTAATCCCGCCCCAGATGCCGCTGAAGAAAATGCGTTCTTTCCGTCACCTTACTCTTTGAGTAAATACACGTCGGCAAAGACGGACTTCGACGGTGCCCACTATCCTGCACCTTATAAAGGCGGCAAGTGGAAGGTGTTGATGATTGCGTCTCAGGAACGCTATCTGATGATGCAAAACGGAAAGTTTTTCTCTACCGGGAACCATCCTGTGGAGATGTTATTGCCCATGCACCACATGGATCTTGCCGGGTTCGAAATCGACGTCGCAACGCCATCAGGCGACCCGGTAAAGCTTGAGATGTGGGCATTCCCTGGTGAGGATGCGGCGGTCAAGGCCACCTATGAGAAATATCGCCATCAGCTCAAGCAACCGAAAAAGCTGACTGAGGTGGTGAAAGATTTGGATGCGGGTAATTATATCGGCGTCTTTATCCCGGGCGGTCACGGCGTCCTTAACGACATTCCCTTCAGCGAAGACGTGAAAAAAGCGCTGTTCTGGGCCCATGACAACGATCGTTACGTGATTTCACTGTGCCACGGGCCTGCCGGATTGTTGGCGGCGGGCTTGGGTGAGGACAAGGAAAACTTCTTGTACCGCGGTTACGAAATCTGTGTTTTCCCGGACTCGCTGGATACCGGCGCCAATATCGATATCGGTTATATTCCGGGCCCAATGCCCTGGCTGGTCGGCGAACGCCTTCGCGAGCTGGGCGTCAAGATCCTCAATAGCGACATCACGGGGAAAGTCCATAAAGACCGTCGTTTGTTGACCGGCGACAGCCCGTTGGCCTCCAACAATCTCGGCAAGTTGGCCGCAGAGACATTGCTTGCCGACGTTGCGGCGCGATGAGCAACCCCATTGCCCAGGATGCCTTTTCAACCGCTCTCGCCATAGAGGAGAGCGGTTCACTATCGGCAATCCAGGATCGGGTTCGAACCTTCGCCAAACCCTACGGTTTTGACCGTTTCGTCCTGTTCTCAGCTTCCGCAACGACAGAAGCGGTGGTCGAGCATATTTACTGGGTTGAAGGCGACTGGTTCGGCAACGGTGAAAGCGTGGACGCAGTAACTTACGTACGCCACTGCCCGGTGACGCGACATATGCTGCTGGGCGGCGATCCCTTTTTCTGGAGCAAAATCAGCGCGGAGAAAGGGGAGCTGTATCAGGTCGTTCGAACCCCACGAGGGCCGGGGATCCATGGTTTGCAGATCCCGGTATTTGGCCCGCTGGGACTGGAGGGGGCCATCAGCCTGGGCGGCGAGCACATAGAAGCTTCCGCGCAAGTCAGGCTGGCGATGTCATTGGTGGGTACGGCGGCGTTTTTCTCCGCGCGCCGCCGGTTAGAAGCGCCTGCAGATGGGATGATTGGCAAGTTGTCCGAACGTGAGCGCGAAGTCCTGGCCTGGACGGCTGCCGGGCGTCGGCAGGCTGATATCGCCGCCACGCTTGGGCTTTCCGAGCGAACCGTGGAAAACCATCTGCGCCGGATACGCCTGCGTCTGGGGGCGGCCACTACCGCCCAAGCGATAAGAATAGCGATCCGCAAGGGTGAAATAGAAATCTGACGACGAGAAAACGATGTCATTGCCTGAATATATGAATGAGATTGAAATAACCACGCCTGGCGGACCTGAAGTACTCAGGCTACGCAAGGCGTCGCTGCCGCAGCCTGGCCCTGATGAGATCCTGGTGAAAGTTGCCGCCGCAGGCGTAAACCGTCCGGATGTTATACAGCGGCAGGGGAATTACCCTATGCCCGACGGCGTCACTCCGGTGCCTGGCCTGGAAGTTGCCGGCAGCATTGTGGCTTTTGGTGACAACGTCACTGGGTTTTCAATCGGCGACAAGGTATGCGGACTGACCAATGGCGGGGGGTACGCGGAATACGCTTTGTTGCCCTCGACGCAATGCTTGCCGATTCCGGCAGGAATAAGCGTTATCGAGGCTGCCGCGATACCCGAAACGTTCTTTACCGTATGGGCTAATCTGTTCCAAATGGCTAACGCCAAACGGGGGGACAGCGTACTCGTCCACGGCGGCACCAGTGGTATCGGAACCACCGCACTGATGTTGTGCGAAGCGTTCGCAATAGAGTGTTTCGCCACCGCAGGCTCCGAGTCGAAATGTGCTGCCATAACCTCCCTTGGGGGAAAGCCGATTAATTATCGCACCCATGATTTTGCGTCCGCCATCCTCAACCAGACGCAAGGGCGCGGTGTCGATATTATTCTCGACATCATGGGCGCGTCTTACATCAAACCGAATCTGACAGCGTTAGCACGCGATGGCCGCCTGGTGGTGATAGGTTTTCTTGGCGGAGCCATCGCGGACGGCGTCGATCTGCAGGCGATGGCGCTTAAGCGCGCGACCGTTACCGGCTCGACCATGCGGGCAAGAACACCGCAGGAAAAGGCGCACATTGCTGCTGAACTTCGCCAGTACGTTTGGCCGCTGTTGGCTGCGGGTCAGTGTCGTCCGGTCATTCATCAGGTTTTCCGGCTTGAGGATGCCCCGCTGGCGCACGCCATGATGGAACGCGGCGATCATATAGGGAAAATTGTTCTGCAGATTGCGGACTGAGTTGTAAACGGGGCGGTTAACCGCCCTGATAGACCCCCTGCCGGCTTCGCAGGAAACTTGGCTGTGATGCTAATGCTATTCTGCGTCAACAGAATTACAGCTTGTAGCCAATAACTCGTCCAATGACGGGGCTTCGGCCAGGTTCTCGATACATGTCATGAGATGCCGGGCATTGTCACGTAATCCACGGCAAGGAGACTGTGAACAGCAACGAAGGAACTTAGCGCGAATATCCTGCATGTCTGCGGGATTTTCCGGCCAGCCGCGGCCAAACTCCGCCGCCAGCTTCAATGTCTCGCCTCGGTCGGGGGTGATATGAAGTTCAAAGCGGTCGAAACGGTCGAACGTGGGGCGCTCATGCACTTCGATGCGTTGTGCCAGCGCGACGACGGCGGGTTCGGTAGCGTATTCGGCGCTGAATTCACGCGCACTGGCGCACCCACGCAATAATGCATTGGCTATCACGTAACGCGCGCTGAATTGCGCGTCGATTTCCGCCGTTTTTTGCGGTTCATACTCCGCACCGCAGACCATACGCATGGTGGGCGAGGCGTGCAAAATGATTTTTGCCTGGCCGGGATCGGCTAATTGCCGGTGCGGGCCGGCATTCAACAGCGTCTCTGTCAGCGCCAGCAAAATGCTGCAATGGGGGTAAAGTTTAAAACAGGTTGCCTCTTCGCCTAGAAATGACACGCCCAACTGATGAGTCAAAGGGTGCAGATCGGGTTCTCCTGGCGCATACAGATTAAAAAAACCGTTTTCTCCGCTCAGCACCCGCTTGGGGCCACTGATGCCGGCTTGTGCCAACATAGCCGCTTCCAGAGCATGTCGCGCCACCAATCCTTGGCCGATGCGTACCGCCAGCGTTTTATCCTGATAATGCTGGAAAGTCCCGATACCAAAGTCAAATGCCAACCCAACGGCGTCGGTAAAGGCCTGACGATCGAGGCGCAGCAGACGAGAAGCGATCACGACGCCGGAAAACAAGCCCAGGATATTGGAATCGAAGCCACGATAGAAAAAGCCGTTAGCCTGAGCCGCAAGATTGATGCGTTGCGCAAAATCCTGCCCTACGGCCAGTGCGGCCAAAGTCTCCAATCCAGATGCGCCAGAAAGCTCCGCTGCCGCCAGTGCCACCGGCACGTCAGAAGAACTGGGGTGCCAACCGGGCGACAGCACGTCACAGTAGTCGAGTGCTCTGGCGCGCACCGCATTGACGAACGCCGCCTGCGGCGCCGCAAGCCGTTCTTCGCAGCCAATCAGCCGTGCTTCATGGCAGCCACTCCAACGCCTTGCCAGGGTCAAAGCGGCATCAACGCCGCTCTGTTCGAAGCCGGCGGCAAGACACCCCAGGTTATCCATCAGGCGTTTGCACTGAAACGCCAACACCGATGGGGGCACCATGCAGGCATCTACCTGTGAGGCAAAAGCGATCAGTTCTTCGATCGGATCGGGTTGTGTTCGCATCATTTATCCTCGCTCAAATTATTCTTGGGGTTTGCTCAGTGCGGCCGGCTGAGATGGGGCATGCACACGAAAACGCGGATGAAGCATGATCAGTAGCCAGACGGTCATGGCAATGCTGAGTAAACCGGCCCATAGCATCGCCACGCCAAAACCACCGGCAAAGGCGTTATGGGTTAAATCCAACAGGCGGTCCGCGCTCAACGGCGTGTTCGCAGTTTGCTGCTGTTCAATAATGGCCGCCCGGGCGATCGCTGAGGGATGCTCAACGCCTTGCGATTGCAAGACGAGGGTCAAAGAGCTCACCGCTTTCATGCTCATCAATGTGCCCAATAGGGCAATACCCAGAGTCATCCCCGTTTGGCGCAGCGCATTCATGGTGGCCGAGGCCATACCTGAACGCTGTGGCTCGACGGTGCGCATAACCAACGCGCTTGTGGCTGGCATCGCCAACCCCATACCCAGACCAAGCAAAGCCAAATAAAACGCGACGATGGCGTAATGAGAATTCGCCTGTAACTGCGTGAGCAGCAACAAGGCGATGCCGATTAGGCCGTAACCGGCGATCATCAATGAGTTGACGCTGAGTCGGGCAGAAAGCCGGCCAAAACAGGAGGCCGCCAGCGCCATGGCAAGAAACTCCGGTGCCATGCGCCAACCGGTGGCGGCAGGGCTCCACCCTTGAGCCTGCTGCAGAAAAAGCGAGACAAAGAAGACGCTGCTGTAAGATGAAAAGCCGAGGACGAAAGAAGCAAAGTTATAGCCAGTGAAGTCGGCTTTGCGAAACAGACTCAATTGCAGCAGGGGGCGTTTAACCTGGGTTTCCACCCAGATGAACAGGACGAATAGCGCTAGCGCGGCATACAAAGGGAGACGCGACTGCATACTTTGCCAGCCATGCTCTCCGGCGGCGATCAGGCCGTAGGTCAAGGCGCCAAGCCAAAGAATGCTTAACCCCTGGCCGAGTGGATCGAGAGCGGCATGCTCCGGATGCGCGCTCTCCCTGATCCCCCAACTGCCCAGTACCAGCGCTACGATCCCCACCGGGATATTAATCCAGAAAATGCCCGGCCAACCTGTGGTATGAACCAGTACGCCACCGAGTACTGGGCCGATCACCAGGGAAAGGGCATTGACCGATGACCAGATACCGATCGCTCGCGTGCGCTGCTGTTCTTCAGGGAACGCATGCGTCAGCAGAGACAGTGCGCCGGGGATGACGGCAGCGCCGGCAATCCCCTGAATCACCCGACCGGCCAGCAAGACGCTTAGGCTGGTAGCGAAGGCACAAAGGATAGAGCCAAGGATAAACAAGGCTACCCCATACAACCAAATACGTTTACGCCCAAAACGATCCCCCAAGGGACCGGAGGAGAGTATCAGCGCGGAAAGACAGAGTGCATAAGCGTCAACCACCCATTGCAAACCCGACATATCAGTCTGCAACGACTCCTGCATAGTGGGCAAAGCGACGTTAACAATGCTGATATCCAGCGAAGCCATAAAGGTTCCCAGACAAATGGCGGCGACCAGCGAGATCCTGCGCATACCGGACATAGAGTGGCTCCTTGAGTCATCGATGATGATAGTGAAAACTATTCTCACCTTATATTATGACTGACCGTCGGTCAATGGAGTGTTATTATTGATTTCACTGCCGCGGGTCATCTGGTCAATGGCGGCAACATTGGTTAGGATGGCCCCTGGGCTATAAGTGGACGTGAAGATGAAAACAAAAGAAAAAATGAAAGAATCGCAGCCGCGAACCAAACCTGCGGAAGTGCGTTTGGATGAGCTGATGGATGCGGCGCAAAAGCTGTTTATTGAAAAAGGTTTTGAAGCAACCACAATCAGCGACATCGTACGTGATGCGCAGGTTGCCAAAGGGACTTTTTACCATTACTTTCCGTCCAAAAACGAAATGTTGTCCGCATTGCGTATCCGTTTCACCACTCATTTTATTGAGCAAATTCAGCAAGCCATTGACGAATGCCCACAAGATGACTGGCTCGCGCGTTTACGTGCCTGGTGTGATGCCGGTGTGGCAACTTACCTGGAAGGCATGGAGTTGCATGACGCGTTGTATCACGATCATCATTATCACACCCGGGGCAATCAGGATCGTGATGCCGTGCTGGAACAAATCCTGACGATTTTGAATGACGGTGCCGCAGCCGGAGCCTGGCAATTGGAGAATCCGCACCTGACGGCGATTTTAATGTATCACGGCATGCATGGTGCGGTGGACAACGCCATGGTCTGCCCCGATGCCGATCGTAACGTCTTGGGCGCGGCATTGGCGAAAGAGTTTATGCGTTTACTGGGCTGTCGTTAGCCACGCTCCCGGAAAGATCCAGCGATACCCAGTAACCGGGTTGATAGGGAACCGGGAGATAACGCTCAAACAGCTTCGCAAAGGTCGTTTCGGGGTCAACCTCGTTAAACAACGAGGGGTGGAACCATTTTGCCAATCGTTCGATGGCGACAAAATTGAACGGATGATCGTAAAACGGATGCCAGATGGCATAGGCTTTGCCATGTTGTGCCGCCGCCAGAGTACGATAGGCAGGTCGTTGCATTAATTTTCGCAGTTGCCGCCTTGCCAACGTCTGATCTGCACCAGGCCCCAGGTTAACCCAATCGCCATTCGGCGAATATTGGCTCCAGTTGCTGCCGGTCACTACGATTTTATCGGGACGGGAAGCGATCACCGTTTCCTGACTGAGCGAACCATAGACGCCATGAATATACGCTTCGGCCAAATTATAGCCGCCGGCGATATCCACCATTTCTCCGTAATTCCCTTTGCCCCAAGACAAACAACAGTCGTCATACAATCCCGCAGCGCGCTCCATCATTATCCGCGGACGTGGGGGCGCATGTCGCGCCAGCGTCTCGGTAATATGATCGAGATGTTGTTGACGAAAGCGGATCAGGCTGGCGGCGCGAAGCGGGCTGTCGAACAGTTGTCCCATAATGGCCAGGCTTTTGGCGCTGTTGCTCATCAGGCCGATGCTCATATCGACAAATACCACCGGGATCCCTGCCGCCGTTAGCCTGCTCATCAGCCCGTTGGCCTCTATCGTCAGCCGGGTATTCAGGTTGAGGATCATCACTTCCGGACGCAGAGCAATTAACCTTTCCAAGTTGAATTGCATCTGTTGCACGCCGGAAAATGCCGGGAGTTCAGCCAATTCCGGGAAATGGCGGCAATAAAGGTGATAGCTGTCCAGATCGGCGGTGCGGAAATTATCACGCCACCCAACCAGTTTTTCGGCGGGCGAGGCAGGATTCAACGCCGCCACGGTATAAAATAAATTGCCTTCCGCTAAAAAAATACGTTTCAACGGATAACGCAAAATAACCTGGCGGCCGGCAATGTCGGTAACTACCTGGCTGTCTGCCTGCGCACGCAATGACTGCAGTGGGGAAAGTAACGCCAGCGCGGCCGCCGTCTGAATAAAATGACGCCTGCGCATTAAAAATACCAACTGACGGAGCCAACAATGGTGCGTTCTATGCCGATACTGCAATAAGGCGCGCTGGTGCAGCTGGCGACATAGGATTTATTAGTCAGGTTGTTGACCGTCAGGCCCAGCTCCAGATTGTACAAGCGGGGATCCCAGGCACCCGGCGTATAGCGTACGGAGAGGTCGCCAAGCCAGGTCGCGGGGACTTTAAAGCTATTGGCACCATCGGCCCAGCTGGAACCCAGATAGCGTGTCCCTGCGCCGACCAGCAACCCCTGCAACGGTCCTTTGTTAAAACGATAATCTAGCCACAGAGAACCGGTTTGGGCGGGCACACCGACCGGATGACGGCCCAATGTGTTATCGGTTGCGGAAGTCACGACATTATTCACCCAGGCATAAGCAAGCATCAGGTTTAGGTTGTCGGTTAAGGCCGCCCGCGACTCCAGCTCCACGCCGCGCGAACGCACTTCTCCGGTTTGGGTGTAGTAGCTGGGATTCAACGGATCGATGGTGTTCACATCGCGTTGGGTCAATTGATACACCGCCAGGCTGGTCATCATCGCGCTGCCAGGCGGCTGGAATTTTATCCCGGTCTCATATTGTGTCGAGTGGGTGGGTTTGAACGGCGCCCCGTTGGCGTCGGTACCGGTGAGCGGGTCGAATGCGGTCGATGTGCTGATCCAAGGTGCCAGACCGTTTTCCAAAGGATAACTTAGCCCGGCGCGGTAACTCCAGGCAGTGTCATTGGTTTGTGTCCGGGTGCTGGTCAAATTATTGTTAGTGCGCATTTGCGACCAATCATGACGCCCGCCCAACAGCAAATGCCAACCGTGCCACTGCATTTCATCCTGGCTGTAGATACCGACCCGGTTAAAACGCTGCGTGGTTGAGGTTTCAGAAGACGGCACGGGATCAAATGAAGGTCGATAATGGCTGGACCAGGGATCGAAGGAGACAGTTTGTGAAACCCACAGATCTTTATCGAACTTACCGGTTTGATAATCGATACCCGTCAACAGCTGATGGTCTAATTCACCGGTAGAAAATTGAGCGATGGCTTGATTATCCAACGCCAGACTGTCCGCCTGGCTGGGGGAGTCTTGATAGACTGCCGTCAAACTGCGTTCGTCCGCCGTGATAGCTCGAGTAAAGTCGCGTCTGACTGCAGAATCAACATGGGAGAAGCGCAGGTTTTGTTTTAACCGCCAGCTATCGTTCAATTGAAGTTCAAACAGAGAAGTCACGTCGTACTGGGTACGTGTAGAATGCTCATGAGCCGGATCGCTGTAATTCTTGTCGGTATCAATTTTTCCGCGAGGATTGGGTAATAACCCCAAGACCTGAGCCGGCAACGTGTTGTAATAACCTGATTTAGGTTCACGCAAATAATGCGTCAGCAAGGTCCAACTGGTGCGATCATTGGGCTGCCAGGTGATGGAGGGTGCCAGATAGAGACGCTCCTGCTTGGTGTCTTCGATTTGCGAACCGCGGGTCACGGCCAACCCATCAAAACGGTATAGCCATTGCTCGTTATCGGTTAACGAGCCGGTAGAGTCCAGGCTAAGTGAACGGGTGCGATAGTTGCCTATATCGAGCTTCAGTTGGTTAGACGCGAGGGCGGAAGGGCGTCTGGAAACCATATTAATTACGCCACCCGCGCCGCCCTGGCCGTAGAGCGTGGACGATGGACCATGCAGGACTTCAACGCTTTGCAGCCCCCAGGCCTCAATCTGTGGCCCCCAAATCCCAGTGTTGCCAATTACGCGCAATCCATCAAGATAATAATCTGCTTCAAAGCCGCGTATTCTGCCAAAGTCGACGCCGCTGGAGAAGGCGCCGAAGCGCTCTACGGAAACACCGGCACTGTAGCGAAGTGCTTGGCTTACGGTCCCGGCTGACTGTACGTCCATCTGTTGGCGATTAACTGCCGACACGAACTGCGGCACGGCTGTCAGCGGCGAGCGCGTCTTTGTCGCCACCTCAACCTGCTTGACGGCATACCCCGGCAGGGAGGCATCCGACGCCTGGTCGTTGGCCGTCACCAAAACTGATTCTTCAGCAGCGGCTGAAACCGCGAACGGTGACAATCCCAGCGCCAGCGTCCAAACGCAGCCACGGCGTGATCGGAATCCATTTATGTTTATCAAGACCTATACCTTAGTGAATGACGTTGATCGATGACAGCGACGGTGGGGCGCAGGCAATCAGGGTAGCGATAAAATACTCATTGACCGACTGACGGTCAATATGAATAATTATCAATACTATTTAGCTATTGGATAACATCATGATCACTTTTGAAGGTTTGCTATCCCTGTTGGCGGAGATTGGTGTCCCTGAAGATGTCCTGCAGCAGGCAGACGGAAGTTGGCAATTGCGGCAGGACCTGGCGTTAACTTCTGCTGAAACCGTTGCTCTGCAAACGCAGCTCAAAAATCGCTACAGCGCGACGCTCTCATTATGGGGTGCACGCGACTATTCATTAGATGAGCTTATTGCTGAAATGGCATAAGCAAATTTCATTTTTTGAGTGGTCAGCATAGGGTTGATTCAATGGGAGTTATTACGCCTGTCGAGAGTAGGAAACATAAATTCCATAAATAATTAACGTCAAACTAATTGACTGACGGTCGGTCGTAGTGTTTGATGGCGGGCAGAAAAAAAACAAAATGCTGTGAGTCCATTTTAGTTTTCATTGTGAGTCAGTGCAGGAGTGGGAGCATCGTCTGACGAGGTGCTTACAGGCTGTGTACTTAGCGAATTGCGATTGTGGAAGATACCAATCGAACAGTTAGTTAACTCATTATGGAGTCGCTATGGTTAGTGTTGAGGATTCGATCAATCAGCGTTTGTTGCGTTCCCTGCAACAAAATACCCAACGTCCTGCCCTGTTTGAAAATGGGGATGTTTACCACTACGGTTGGCTGAAGAATGCCGTTGCCTCTGCGGCAATGCGCATGCAGCAGTTGGGCGTAGAGAAGGGCGATCGGGTGGCCTACCAATTGCGTAACACCCGTGAAGCCGTGATCATCTTGCTTGCTACGCTGATGAGAGGTGCCATCCCCGTCCCCATATTACCCTCTTACCGAGAAAAAGAACTGCGGCACATTTTGCATTTAACCGCACCCAAAGTATTCGCTCTACAGCGCGGCAACCGTCGCTACAATCCCCTGGCTACCTTGCAGTATTTGTTTGATGAAGGTCTGAATATCGATGTTGTGCTGGTTGAGGATTACGAGCACACCGACCATGACTCACGTTATCTCAATTTGCAAAATTTCTGTGCCCCTTTGACGCCGGCTCCCGAGCTCCACGCCGTTGCCTTGTCTGCAGATGACACGGCAATCATGTTACTTTCAAGCGGTACTACCGGATTACCCAAGGCAATTGCCCGTAAAAACGGCGGATATAGCTACATGATTGAGTGCGGTTGCGATGTGTTCGTTTTGAACAACCACTCAGTGTATTTCGCGGCTATGCCGGTATCCCATGGTTTCGTTATCAACTGTCCCGGCATCCTGGGCACGCTCTCGCGGGGCGGCGCGGTGGCACTCGCCGATATGCCGTCAGCGGAAACCGCGCTGGAGGTCATTGAACGCTGTGGCGTTACGCACACCACGCTGGTGCCGGCCTTGCTGACGCAATGGAGTGAGTTGCAACAACGCTCTCCTTACAATATGACTTCGCTGTGGCATGTCCAGGTCGGCGGTGCCCGAGTTACGCAAGAGCTGGCGGCATCTTCATCGAGTATCCTCGGCATCACCTTGCAGCAATGTTACGGCATGAGTGAAGGACTGCTGTGCTTTAACGCGATTTCCGATGAAGACGAACTTCGTTTCACTTCACAGGGACGGCCACTCAGTCCGCATGATGAGGTGCTGATTGTTGATGAATATGGCCATACGTTGCCGGTGGGACAGTCAGGAGAACTGATCACCCGCGGCCCCTACACGTTAACCGAGTATTACCAAAACCCACAGGCCAATCGCACCGCTTTTACCCACGATGGTTTTTACCGCACCGGTGACCTGGCACACGTTGATCAGGCGGGTAACGTTTTTATTGACGGTCGGGTCAATGATGCTATCAACCGGGGGGGAGAGAAATTCTGCCCCAATGAGATAGAAGAATTGGCCGAGCAACATCCGGCGGTGATACGGGCGGCTTGCGTAGGCATGGACGATGCGCTGTATGGCGAAGTGCCCTGCCTGTTTGTTACCGTCGCCCATCCCGACCACTCGCTGACATTGGGTGCGTTAAGACGTTTCTTTGAGCAAGCAGGGTTAGCCGCATTCAAAGCGCCTGAAAAGTTGCTGATAGTCGAATCGATCCCGATGAAAGGCATCGGCAAAATCGATCGCCTGACGCTGCGGGAGATGCTACGCCAAACTCACCTTGCCAGTTCGGAGAAAACCGCGGGACTGAACTCATGACGCTATTACGCCAAAGCAACGGCTGCGTGCTCAGACTCAGCCGTCCACTCACCACGCCGGTAACGAAACAGCTGGTGGTTTTTCCGCATGCCGGCGGGGGGACCTCTTTTTATCAGTATTGGCGCGATCTGTTGCCGGACGAGACAGACCTGTTTGTTGTGCAATATCCCGGGCGGGAAGAGGCCCAGAATGTACCGTTTTGGACCACGGCTACCCAGGCGATTGAGGCCTGCAGTCACGATTTGCGCTCATCACTGGGTATCGCGCCCATGGTGATCTTTGGCCATAGCATGGGGGCTTTGCTGGCTATGCAGGTCGCTGGGGCATTAGCTGGCTCGCGCTTTCATTTCGAGACGGTACTATCGGCGCAGCGTGTCCCCTCTGAACTCCTGAGCTTACAGCATGAGCAGCAACGTCTGACCGTATTGGAAAGCATCGTGACCTTCAGTGAACGCAGCGGTTCTCTGGTGCTCGACGACATCACCCGGCCCATGGTCACCGGACTGATCCTGCAGGATTTACAATTACTGGGAAAATTGGCTGCCAAACCCTTACCCGGTCTCAGTCCGCGCATTTTTGGCGGCGATCAGGATCCGCTGGTTAACGCCTTATCACTGTTGCAATGGCAAGAAGATCTCCCCGGCAGCCAAGTGAGATTTTTCCCTGGCGACCACTTTTATTTTATGCAAGATAGCGCCGCTTTTTTACGTCAGCTAATGCAGTAACGTGCTGGCCCTTTGTTAACGTTATGGTCTTGAAGGAACATCTGATGAATTTTGAGCTGTTTAATCCACAGGATTGTGCACCGGACACAGAGAAAGCCTTTACCCTGTTTCCGCAACTGAAGAAATTCTACACCGGGTTGGGAAATACGCCACTGACCCCGGTGCCGTCGCCCGAAGGCAAAGCGACAATTCTCGCCAAGTTCGAGTTTAAAAATCCCTTTGGTTCCGTTAAGGATCGCACGGCGTTCGGGTTATTTTGCGATGCCATCAACCAGCATGATTTCAGCCGGGGTGAACTGAAATTACTCGACTCTTCGGGCGGCAACATGGCGAAGGCGTTGGCAAAACTGGGTGATATGTGCGGCATTGCCGTGCAGGTGGTCATTCCCGACTCTTCGCCGCAAGCGCTGATCGAAACGCTGGAAGGGGATAATGCCATTGTCACTTTGGTGGATCGTAATCAATTTCTGCTCGGTGTCATTGCCCGCAGCCAGCAGATTGCGCACGACGATAGCAGTTGGACGCTTTTGTCGCAGCATCTTAATCTGGTCAATACCGCCATGCATCAGTACCAGACCGGAGCAGAAATTCGTCGTCAACTCAATGGTACGCATGCCGACGGCTGGGTTTCTGCGGTGGGGACAGGGGGAACCTTATCAGGGGTAGCAGCGGCACTGCGCCAGGACAACCCTCAACTGGTTGTCTGGGGAAGCACCCCGCAAGAACTGCCGTATGGCACACTTTCTGCCCCTAATGGCGAAGCAAAATTTGCCGGTGCTGGCGGCCTGGGTTTCGGATTCCGCCAACCTTTTATCAGCAAGCTGATGCCACAAGAGCCGCCATTTAATCAGGTTTCCTACCGCGAAGCCTTATGTGCAATGCATGAGTTTTTCCAACTCACCGGCGTCAAGATCGGTGCCTCTTCCGCGGCTAACTGGAAAACGGCGTGGAAACTGGCGATGACTCTGGAGCGGGGACAGCAGGTCGTCACGTTGTTCGCCGATGCAGGCAGCGACGTTGAAAGAGAAAAAGGACGCGAGTGGTTTAAACAAAGCGAGGCGTTAACCGCGTAACAACGATGTCTTACCTTTAGCCAAGGATTACATAATGGAAATTATACAGGGCAATAATAATGTATTGTCCGAGTTAATTACGATCGGCGATCAAGTTCGTCAAAAAATACTCAGCGGCAATAAACCTGCGGATATTGAACTCGCGCTGCAAAAAAATGAGGGATATAACAATGTGACGGTAATATCTGCCATAGAAATGGCAAATATAACCTTCAATGCAAAAACAAAGAGCGGCCCTAATGTTGGTGATGCCAATTCGCACACCGACCAATTATTTGATGAGGAAGGGCGTGATCTGGGCACTATGACCGGAAGCGGTTGGAAAATAGCCTCATTGGCGGATGGCAGCGTGGTATCTTGGTATCACGAAACTGCGGAAACGCCGTTAGGAAGAATTGAAACCTCTGGCATCTGGAATTCCAGCGCTATCTGGGCAGGGCAATGGCAATCTCTGTTTGCCGCAGGTGTCAGTGGCGATGTCATGGGGAAAATCGGTGTTCGACAGATATACCAGGATATCCCGCGAGAAAAATACCTGACGTTGATAGTGCTTTTGCCTATCGACCAAATAAAAAGCTTAATTAAAAAATAACATTCACCCTATTTAAATAATCTCTATTGCAAGGGGTAGGTATGCACACGTCTGTCCAATGGGATGTCATTATTATCGGTGCCGGACCAATAGGCCTTTCCACGGCCTGGAATTATGCTCGTGATCACCGCGATCAGAAAGTCCTGGTGCTGGATCAACATCCACTGCTGACGCAATTGGCCGGCACCAGCGGGGAGGAACGCCACTGGCGCTTGCAATACTCGGAACTGGAAATATTCCGTCTCACGCTAGAGGCTGACAAATTATGGCGGCAGTTGGAGCATCAAGCCGACAGAAAGTTGATCCATCGCGTGGGAAGTTTGTGGTTTGGTGATGCAGATGTCTGGACCAATGAAGGGCAGATCCGCCAAACCATGACCTCGATGAATGATATGAATCTGCCGTATGAGCGGCTGACCATGGCAGAGATTGAGCGTCGGTACGGTTTTACCGGTTTGGACAGTAACTACGAAGGCTTTTTGCAGCGGGACGGGGGTGTCATCGATGTCAAAAGCACGCTGACGACTCTGTACTCACTGGCCAGCGAGGCCGGGGTGACGTTTCAGTTCCAGCAAGGGGTTAATACCATCGAGCCCGATGCCAGCGGCGTTACGGTGCTGACGTCTCAACAGCGCTACCGCGCTCGCAAGGTGTTAGTCGCCAGTGGTCCCGGAAGCAAAAAACTGCTGCAACAATTGGATATTGAACTGGCACTGTCTACCTTCGAAATGGCATGCATCAGCATGTTGCGTAGCCAACGATTGGAAGCCAATGACCCGTTTTGGTTTGCCTTCCAGGCTCCGGTTGAGAGCGACACCAATCTGTTCTACGGTTTCCCGCCCAACCCTTGGTCGATCAATGGGCTAGACCGGCTTGGCACGGATTTTGAGGTGGATCCTATAACCGAGGAAAACGCACCGAGTTACCAAGCCAACCCACACCATGTGGAACGGGCGCTGGAGTTTGCCCGTCGTCATATGCCCTTCCTGGAGCCCGATCGTCAACACTCGGCGTCAAGTTGTTTGGCTGTCCTGCCCAGCAATCCCTCACGCCAGTTTTATCTCGACAGTGCTCGGGGCCGTTGCCACGGGGGCGAAAACCTGGTGGTTTCGGCGGGCGGTTGGGCATTCAAGTTCACCCCGTTGATGGGACAGATTTGTGCCGATCTGCTGGCTGAGCGTGAACCTCGCTGGGATATCAGTGCATTACGTTTCTAACCGGGAGGATGCTATGCAGCAGGTGAACCACCCTGAACAGCAGGTTGCCTTGGTGGGCATGGCCTGTCGTTTTCCTGGGGCCGAAGATATCGATAGCTGGTGGCATAACCTGATCAATGGCGTTGAGTCATTGGTTCGGGTCGATAAGGTGGATATTGCCGCTGATAACGGGCAATACGTGCCCGTCGCGGCACCCTTGTCTGGTGACGTGACTCGCTTTGACGCGGGTTTCTTTGGCCTGAGCGCTCGCGAGGCGTTACTGATGGATCCGCAGCATCGCTTGTTTCTGGAATGCGCATGGCACGCACTCGAAGATGCCGGCGTGACGCCAGGGGATCTTGTCGATACCGGGCTGTTTGCCGGCTGCAGCAGCTCCGATTATTTACGTCAGGCGCAGCAATCGGCACTGTTTCAGCAGTTGGACCCTTCTGCATTCGAGCAGCAAATTGCCTGCGACAAAGATTACCTCACCAGTCGAGTGGCCTGGCATCTGGGCATCGGGGGGCCGGTGTGCAATGTGCAAGCTGCCTGTGCCACTTCACTGGTGGCGGTTTACGAGGCCGTTCAGGCGTTGCGAAGTGGGCGTTGCCGTTTGGCATTGGCCGGTGCCTGCACGCTGCGGATCCCGCAAAGGGAAGGCTACTTTTCCCAGCAAGGCATGGTGTTTTCAACCGATGGCCATTGCCGGCCTTTTGCTGCGGACGCCAGCGGTACGGTATTCGGCAGCGGCGTTGCCGTGGTGGTCCTGAAGCGCCTGCAGGACGCGCTGACGGACGGCGATGAAATTATCGCCGTGATTCAGGGGGTGGCGATGAATAATGACGGCGCGCGTAAAGTCAGTTTCACCACCACCAGTCTGCACGGTCAGCAACGTCTGTTAAGGCAGGCGATGGACGATGCGCGTCTGGAACCGGAGGATTTTCGCGCCATCGAAGCTCATGGCACAGGAACGCTGGCCGGCGATCCTATTGAGTTTGAAGCACTTAATACCGTTTTCCGTGAACGGACTGACCAACGAGGTTTTTGCGCAATCGGTGCAGTAAAAGCCAATGTCGGTCATTTGGAAACCTGTGCGGGGATGGCAGGGCTGATTAAGGCAGCGCTGCAAATCCGCCATGGGTGGATCACGCCACAAATAAATTTTTCTCGCGCAAATCCGGCGATCCCGCTGAATGATAGCCCATTTGAATTTCTTGGCTCAGCGCAACCCTGGTCAGCAAACGACAGGCGTCATGCCATTGGCGTCAGTGCCTTCGGCATTGGCGGAACCAATGCGCACGTGATTCTGACTCGACCACCACAAAGGACCAGGCGGCGTGAAGCCAGTTCGTCACTGATGGCCAACGTGGTGCCGATCAGTGCGCAGTCCGAACAGGCCTGGCACCGTTTGGTCAAACGTTACCTGCAGCTTCCGGCTGCGGCTGACAATGTTCAACTGGCATGGAGTGCGCAGAGTGGCAGAAAGTCTTTGCGCTACCGCGGCACGCTGCAAATCGATGAAGAGGGCATATTGAGCGTGAAAGAAAACGTTGCAGATATCGGTAAAGGGCGTCTCAACGTGGTTTTCCAGTTCCCCGGTCAGGGCAGCCAGTTTATCGGTATGGCCAGAGAATTGATGACGCAAGATGCGGTATTCCGTGATCTGATGGCCGAAAAGCTGCGCATCCTCAATCAGCATGCGGGGCTGGACATCTCCAGCCTGTTTAACGGCGAGGCGGCACCGGAAACCATCAATAACACTGCCGTTACGCAACCGGCATTGATAGCGGTTGAAATTGCCTTGGCCGAACTGTTGATGCATTACGACATTAAACCCGATTGGGTACTGGGGCACAGCCTCGGCGAAATTGCCGCCGCATGGGCCGCAGGTGCCTTTTCTTCAGAGGCTGCGTTGGTATTTGCGGCCCAACGTGGGCGGCTGATGGCATCGCTTGCGCCGGGCATGATGTTAGCCGTGGAGTTGAGTGCTCAGCAGTGCCAACCCTGGCTCAATGCGGATATTTCACTGGCGGCGGCAAACAGCGAAAACGGTTGTGTGCTCTCGGGCAGTCAAACCGCAGTCAGTGCCTGTGAACAGGCACTGCGCGCAGAAGGTATTCGTTGCAAAGCCTTGGCCGTTTCCCATGCCTTCCATTCGGCCCTGATGGATCCGGCGCTAAACGATTTGGCAGCTATCGCGCCGGAGCCAAACGAGAGCGCACCTGCTGCACGTTATATTTCCGCACTGCTTGGCTCGGAGATTAGCTTGTCGGAAATGGATGCGCATTATTGGGCTCGTCATGCCCGAGAACCTGTGGCCTATCACCTTGCGTTGCAGCAAATTCCGCAGCGAGGCAAAACGTTGTTTATCGAGGTTGGGCCAGGGTCGACACTTACGGCGCTGGCCGCGCAACTTAAGTCGGCAGGGGCTACCACGGCAGTACGCACGTTGCCCCGGCGCGATGAAGCACAAAGTGAAAGTGCGGTTTGGTCGCAGGCATTGCAAAAAATTTGGCGCGCCAGCGTCAACATCAACTGGCAACGGCTGTGGGCATCGCCGCCGTCACGTATCGCGTTACCTATGTATCCCTTTGATCCCACCCAGTGGTGGCTGGGCGAGCATGACCTGCATGGGCCGGACGCCGAGAGAAACGCGACTGCCGCAACGGACAAATCTGATCCCACCATGGAAAGCGTCTGGCGTATCTGGGCCAGCGTCACGGGATTGCGACCCGACTCAAATCACTGTGATTTTTTTGACGCCGGCGGGCAATCGCTGATGGCGCTGCGTCTGATTGCTTTGATCGAGCAGGAGTTTGCTCAGGTTATCAGCATGGCTGACTTCTTACGACGCCCCACACCATGGGGGATAAGGCAACATTTAGAACCGGTTGGAGCAGTTGAGCAAAAATCCAATTAAACAGGATGGCAAATTATGTCAGTAACCAATGCATTGCTGAATACGCGTAATCACTATCAGGTTGAGACGGTTGAGGTTGATGACGAGACTTCATTTACCCTGGCCTATTCATCACAAATAAAGCTGTTGCCGGCCAATGGCGGTATTCGTTGGCGAGCCTATGCTTCGCGCCAACTGCAGGAAGAAGAGGCGATCATGTTGGCCCAGCGCATGTCACTGAAACATGGCCTGTATAACACCGGTTTCAGCGGCGGGAAAATTGTGGTGAACAGTAAACGCTCACCTAAAGAACAGCCTGCCGTGCTGGAAGCGATTGGTGAATTGCTCAATCGCTATGGTGGTACCATGTTTACCGGCTGCGATATTAATACCGGCAACCGGGAAATGGACTATCTGCGCCAGTTTACCCCCTGGATCCTCAATGCGATGGACAGCCCTCAGGTGGATACTTCGGTCGCAACCGGTTATGGCGTCTGGAGCTCAATCAAGAAGGTGTTGATACTCCGCTTAAATCATCTTTCCCGAGCGCGAGTGGCCATCCATGGCATGGGAAAAGTGGGATCCGAGGTCGCAAAACAGTGCCTGCTGTTCGGCTGTGAGGTGGTGGGCTACGACATCAATCCCGCAGCTGTTTTCCCGGACGGTGTCCAACGCGTTACGGAAGATCAACTTTTATGGCAGCCAAGCGATGTGCTTTGCATTGCCTCACTTTCCGGCATTTTAACGTTAGAAAACGTTGAATTGCTGAATACACGTTGGGTGATCAGCAGCGCCAATTCGCCATTTGGCAACCTTCAGGCTGAACAACGCTTATTGGCACGGGGCGTTCATTACTTGCCCGATTATGTCAGTAACGCCGGGGCGGTGATTTGCGACAGCATTGAAATGGCCTTTACCGAGCGATACAACCAGATGAATCAGGAGCAGGTCAATGCCTACGTTCATTCGGTTATCGGCGCCAAAACGGAGGAGCTGCTGCAACGCGCCCATTTGTTGGATTGTGATGTCGGCCGATTGCTGCAACCGATAAAGTCAGCGTTGATGGTGGCGTAAAATCTGGCAGGGTGGTGAAAGCCATCCTGTCTTTAACTTTTATGGATCCAGTGGATAAATGATTATTATAAAAGACGCTTTGCGCAGCCGGATTGAATCTGAATCACAGGGGCGTCGCACGGTGCTATATACCGCCAGCGGGCAACCAAATTATATGTATGTCATGCCACGCTTCACGTTGGATGAGGTGGCTTCAGGCCTGGGGCAGGCGGTGCATCCTGCGTTTGTCGTCAATGGTAAAGAGAAAAGTGAATTTTTTTACGGGTGTTATCCCGGCAGCCTACACCACGGTGAGTTGCTCAGTTTGCCTGATGAGGAACCTGCCAGTTGGCTTGATCTGGCGGCGTTCCGGCAGGCGGCCGCTCGCAATGGCGCAGGCTGGCATCTTGGCACCAATGCGGAATGGGCCGCCTTGATGTTCTGGTGTCGTCATCATCAATGGCTGGAGCAAGGTAATACCGACTATGGCCGATCGGTTCAGAACCACGATCAAATCGGCCGCCGTCTGGATGGCGCGCCCGCAGGGGAGCAGCAGGGGCAGCCGACTACCCTTAGCGCGTCAGGCCCTGCGGCCTGGTACCATGACGGCTCCGTTAACGGTATTGGCGATCTGTGCGGCAACCTGTGGGAATGGCAGCTGGGGCTGAGGCTGATAGCGGGAGAAATCCAAATTTTGCCGGACAATGACGCGGCGATGCCGTGGACTGACGAGACGGAAGCGCGCTGGCGGGCGATAGATCTGGACACCGGTTTGCTGCTACCTCCCGGTGCGGAAAATTCGGCGAAGTTTGACGCATCAACACCGAAACGCGACGGAAATGCCGGAGTGCCGGTGATTAACGCCCGCATCCATAACTTTAACGGCGATCCGCAGGATAATGGCTACCCACCGGGCTTGATGGACGCGGCGTTTGATCAAATTGAACTAAAAGGCGGTGCTGCAGCCCCCAACCTGCTAAAAATTCTTGGCATCATTCCACACCACCGCAGTGAAGATGGCGACCAGGTTTATCTTCGTAACTATGGCGAGCGTATTTTGATGCGGGGTGGGGCCTGGTATTCAAACACCGCCGCCGGGATGCGAACCCTGTGTCTAAGCCATGGACCAAAACATGCCAGTGCGACAGTCGGCGCCCGACCGGTCTGGTGTTTGTAGAACTCGCGACAGAGTTCGAGCAGGATAAAAACCAACCCGCGCTTACCGGCGCGGGTTGGTTTATGCAGCAGGGTTTATGATTTCGCGTCACCGATATCCATCGGCCTTTGTTTACGAAGCAGGTGCAGCAGCAATGACACGCGCCGCTCTGTCCGTTCCGGCGTGTCCGGTGGCAAGTTATAGCGCAGAGTGTAACGCTCATTTTTTTCATTGAAGAAATCGATCACAAGCACCGGGACCGAAGCACCCACCACTTTTCGATAGTTCAATGAGATGCCTGACAGCCTTCTATTCATTGAAACATCCATTTTCCATCAGCTCACAACCAGAGGACGACGGGTAGACATGGCGATGCGGCCGATGCCAAAACTGAGCGCCGCGCCCAGCAGCAGGATCAACAATGAACCCCATGCCGCGCGTGATACCTGTTTGGCCGCCACTTCTGCCGCTTCGCGGGCTTTTTGCTCGGCCTGCGCCTTAAGCTGCTCGACCTTTTGAACGGCCTGCTGATAAGCCTGGGCATAGTTGTCTACGATCTGGGTCGCTTCTGCACGGCTCTTGCCTGTACGGGCCGCCACGATATTCACCAGCGCATCCTTATCTGCCGCATTCAGGGTTGGTTCACCGGATTGCTTGACGCGTTCAAACCATTGCTTGAGCTCTGCCGCCGCCTGGGTTGGGTCAGTGGCTGCATCCGTAGCGGTTTGCTTACCATCAGCAGTGACGTTATCGCTCTTTTGTTCCAGCTTGGACGGGTCCAGTTCGGCCTTGCCGGTTTGCTTAAGAGTGGTGGTTAACTGGTTTTCCAAATTCCCCCAGTCCAGGCTGATGCCATTCTTGTCCAACTGCTGTTTGACGTTTTCGCCAATGCCCGGCGCTGCGGCCGCAATACCGTTGCCAGCCAGAGAGAGCCCCTTGCCGACGGCGGTACCGGCCAGACCGACCACGCCGCTCGCGACCGAAATCACCAGCCAGGTTGTCAGTAATGTGGTCACTGCCCAGCTCAACAGACCATGCAAACCGCCACGGTTTGGCGCCGTTCTGCCGGCTACAAATGCACCAGCCGCCAGCGAGACCAGGGTAGTGACAAACAACCAGATCCCGGTGCCCATGCCAAAGCCACTAAGAGGATTGCCCTCATGCAGCGGATCCACGGCCGAAGCGCCGATGGCCGTGCCCAGCACGCTAAGTATCAGATAGGTCACCAACGCCATGGCACTCCCGGCCAATACCGAACCCCATGAAACGTGAAACGCAAAGCGATTGGATTCATAGACAGTGGTCATTGTTATTCCTTATATTGACTAAACAAGTGGTTGTACGCACAGCACAGGGCCGCGCCGACAGAATCAGTCTGCCGCTTGGCACCACTGATCGTCCCGGTTCATTTGCACCGATAAAGCTAGTGCATTCACACCCCGCGAATGCACCTGTTACGCACTATGCTGTTGGGAACAGCGCCACTATTTGGCACTGCGATCGCCGTCAGGCGGCCAGGCCACTTCGTCTTTTGGAGAAAACATGAGTCAGTCCATCCTTGCCAACGAAACTAACCGTAGCCAGCTACAACAGATCATCTCAGGGTTGTCCGAAGGGGTGATCCTGGCCGAGGTCGACCAGACCATTCTGTGGGCTAACGAGGCGGCACTGAGCATGCATGGGCTGAGTAAACTGAGTCAATTGGGGGCGACTGGTCGTGAGTATGGCGAGCGCTTTGCCTTGCGTTATCGCAACAATCACCCTTTGACGCCGGAACAGTATCCGATTAACCGGGTCGCCAACGGTGAAACCTTCAGCGACGTGCTGGTCGAGGTTCGGCCGGTCAATGAATCGGAATACCTGTGGGTTCACCGTTTACGCAGCCTGGTGATCACCGATGGTCAAGGGCAGCCTGAATTGCTGGTTTTGATCCTGAGCGACGCCACCGAGTGGGCCAGTGCCGAGCAGCGCTTCGAAAAGACCTTCAACGCCAACCCGGCACCGGCGGTGATCTGTAGCCTGAGCGACCTGCGCTATATCAAAGTCAATCAGGGGTTCCTCGATATGACGGGCTACACTCGCGATCAGGTGATGGGCACTTCGGTGTATGCGCTGGATGTTCTGGAACAGGCGGAACGCAAGGAGCAGGCGGTGCAATTGCTGAGCGAAGGGGCGACCATTCCGCAGATGCAGGCCGAACTGAAACTGCCGGCCGGCGGAACCAAGCTGGTGATCGTCGCCGGCCAGCCGCTGGACATCAATGAAGAAGATTGCATGCTGTTTACCTTTACCGATCTCGAACCTCGTCGCAAGGCAGAGTCGGCGTTGCGCGAGAGTGAAGAGCGATTTGCCAAGTCCTTTCGTCTAAGTCCGGTGCCCACGCTGGTGTGCACGGCGGACAAGCAGCGGGTGCTGGATGTCAATGAAGCCTTTATGAAGACCACCGGCTACGCCGCCGAGGAGTTAATCGGCAAGACGGTCGAAGAGATCAATGTTATCGATGGGCAAGGGGAATGCCGGCGCTTGTTTGCCACGTTGGAAAAAAACGGCAACGTCGAGAATCAGGATGTCAAAATACGCAAAAAGGGCAATGAAATCATAGACTGCGTGGCGTCAGCGGATGCCGTGAGCCTTCAGGATGCCCGCTGTTATCTCCTGGTATTGATGGATATTACCGAACGCAAACGTTCTGAGCTTGATCTGGTGGCTGCCATCGAAGAAGTGATGCAAGACGCTTCCTGGTTCAGCCAGACATTGCTCGAAAAACTGGCCAATGTAAAAAGTATCAATAAGCCTAACCTGGCGGGTTTTTCCTTCACCGATCTTACCGCCCGCGAGCGCGACGTATTGGGGTTGATTTGTGAGGGGCTGCCGGACAAAAAGATCGCCGCGCGCCTCAATCTTGCCCCGAATACGGTGCGTAATCATGTGGCTACGGTCTATTCCAAACTCGATGTCCACAGCCGTAGCGAAGCCATCGTCTGGGCCAGAGAGCGGGGGCTGTTTGCCGGTGAACGATCGTCCAAAAATGGAAAGTAGGGTGCAAATGCACTGGTCAATCCCCTGCAAATTGACCTTATGAGCGGTTCGTCAACGGCTTACTATCGAGAGACAAGGTAGGCATTTGCACCAGGCAAGTGCCGAAACAAACCTCACACAGGAGTGCAGAATGAACAGCGATAAAATCAACGGCGTGATGGATAAAGTGGTAGGCAAGGCGCAGGAAGTAACCGGTGATGTTACCGGCGATGAGCGTTTGCAGGCTGAGGGATCTACCCGCTATGTTGCCGGTGCATTACAAGAAAAATATGGCGATGCTGTCAGCTGCGTCAGCGATCTGGTCAAGAAGAAACCCCTCACTACGGTAGCGATTTTTGCCGGCGTGAGCCTGTTGGCGGGCCTGCTGCTACGTCGCCGCTAAAGCTTTTGATTGACTGACGACCGCAAAAAAACCAGTGCCTGACTCGCCCGCACCCTGCGGGCGAATGCTTTCCCCGCACCGCTGCACATTGTATTTTGTGACAAAAAAGCCTCTTTTACTCCCCTTCGTTTTTTGCGTCTGAGCCATAGGTTCTATATATTTATTAACAGGCACTGAATAAAGATGCGAATATCAGCCCGCATTGTGCATCAGTGGCCAGTATAATCAGTTTGCAAAGATGTTGACGGAACATGTGCTTTCGGGAGCAGAGTAAAGGTCAGTGAGGAACCTATTGCCTCTTGATGTTGCAACCGAGCAGACAACGACTCACAGGTTACGAGGAACTATCATGCATAAAAGAACACTGGCGTCATTGCACTACGATAAAATGCCTTACGATGGGGTGTATTACCATATTCTGAAACGCGAGGCACATGGGCACACGGCGCTGTTGAAACTTGATGCTGGCAGTCACCAGTCAGCCCGCCTGCATCCGGGCTGGGTCAAACTGATGGTCCTGTCCGGTGAGCTTAAGATCGGCGATCAAACCCTGCAGTCCCATGAAATGTTTATGATCCCGGCCAATACCGCCTATACCGTGGATGCTCTCACAGAGGTTTACTGTCTCGCCATTTCCGAACTGGATGGCGTGGAGTTGGCCCGCTAATTCTTTTTCTGCCAGCCTGCCGAACACCGTGCGCAGGCGACGATCCCACTCTATTTTTTAGACCTGTCTATCACGGGCCAACCTTGTTGGCCCATCAACGGGTGCTATCTGGAAGAGAGCAAGTTATAAAACCAGGTGACGTTGTCACTGTTTTTTGAGTTATGTTAAATAGTTAGGGATTCACTTTATTGCCTACGACCAATTAGCCATGGCAACAAAGCATGCTGCGCGTTACAGTTAATAGAATGCAGATACGTTGGTGGATTTAAGCTCGGGTTAACGACGCGATTTGGCGAAGTCTGCAAGGTCGATGTAGCTAATTTATTTCAGATTTCACGTAGCGCGATCAAAAAAGGAGGGCATTTTGACCGGTTCCAGACAGCTTCTACCGGTGATCCAGTCACTGGAGTGTCAGCTTCATTCGCCAGCAATACGCAACAATGTGAAGGCCGTTGACGAATTACTGCATGTGGATTTTGAAGAAATTGGTCGTTCAGGACAATGCTATAACCGGCAGCAAACCGTTACGGCGCTTGAAAGAGAAAGCAGCCAGGTTTCAATTCTCGCTGAAGAGTTCAAACTGTCCATCATTTCTCACGGCACAGTATTGCTTACATACCGAAGTTTTCAACGTGACGCTGATGGCGGGATTAGCCGACACGCGCTGCGATCGTCACTATGGTTGTTATCAGATAATCGCTGGCAGATACGGTTTCATCAGGCTACGCCAGCGGAGGATTCTCGGTGAGACCGCGCCAATAAATGGCGGGGAAAATCATCAGAATTCACGTAGCGCGATCAAAATGAAGTAAGGAAAAGGATGATGTTTAATAAAGGCAGGCCGAAAATGCTTTTTCGCAGGGAGAACACCACGGCAAGAGGAGCAATCCGCCATGGTGGTGAATACCGCTGGGAGCGCCATAAGAAACAGGCAATTGATGAAAATTTGCCAATGCGAGAAGGCATGCACGGCAGAATTCAGCAAGGGATCGATTACACACCGTTGTTTAAGTTTTTGTTGAGTAACGTTGGGCAACCGTGGGTTGATGTGCATCGTGAAGCGATCGGTCGACTAGACAAGGAAGAGCCGATATTTTATTTAGTTGCCGTACTGCGTAAAGATTGGCACAGCTATGTATGTTGTGGAGAATCGAGTTACTACAGCGGGCTTTGCATTGATGAGCAAGGATTGCTGCAGAAGGTTAATCCTGAATTCACAGCCGAAGACGTACCAGTACGATGCCGTTGTTGTACGTATACATTTAATGGTGAACGAGTACCTGTAACTGAAAAGAACTGGCTAAAACCTTACGAAGAGGAAAACTGGGAATGATGATGACCGAACCTGTTTTACACAGAGCAAAAACCTTGGGGGCGGGCAGTTAGGCTAATGATATCGGTTATCCTAATATTAAATTTAACATAATATACATTATGCGCACCAAGGTAACTCTACGTAGAATCTGAGGTTTTGGGCTGCGCCATGGGCTTTTATTAATATCCCGTTCAGCCAGTGCTTTTTGCTTAAGCCCATGCTGATTCAAACAATCAATGTCTTCGGTCGCCATATCTACGCCACGAAAACCAAACTCACATTGAATTCTTCTGACCGGTTTTGTCACAGTCCATTACTGCAACTCTTGAATCCGTGTGTCCCGGAACAAATTACCTTCTTCACGCACAGGACTATGTGCAGTTCTTATCTTGGTGATCGTGCATCAAAATTGTGACCTGCTGTTTTGGGATGCAATGACACCCATGACTGACGCACTCACTTATGATTCAACGAAACAGGAACAGCATTTGAACGCAAACTGGATAAACTACAATTCTGGGATCAGAGCATCCAGTCGAGCAGCATTCACCGTGACATTGTCACCTTAACAGAGCTGTTTATTTCTGAGCATATGCCCTGCAATCCCGATTCCTTCAGTTTGCGTTTGGTGTCCATCAGAGTTTCCCGCTGGCTACTCAGCGTCGCCATCATGCGTTCAATCTCCTCAAGCCGTGCATCAAGATTCTGCATAAGGCTGTCCTGGTACGCCATACCTTCCAGCGACAGCACGCCGCGGATCGTATCCAGCGCAAAACCCAGATTTTGTCCGATCTGGATAAGATGCAAACGCTCCAGCGAGGCCTCGCTATAAACACGGTATCCGTTAGCGCTGCGCGATGCTTTAGGCAATAAGCCCTGTTGCTCATAGTAACGTATGGCCGATGCGGCGATTCCCGATCGCTCTGCCAATTCCCCTATTTTCATTTCGCTTGACCTTAAAGTTAACTTTAAACTTAGTATACACGGATTCTCTTTTTGATTAAGGATCCGCCATGATGTTCACCCCGCTCACCCTGCCCAACGGCAGCATCCTTCCCAACCGCCTGGCAAAAGCCGCGATGGAAGAAAACATGGCTGACGACGGCCAAGTGCCTGGCCCGGCATTGCATCGTCTATATCAGCGCTGGACGCAAGGTGGTGTTGGCTTGATCATTACCGGCAATGTCATGATCGACGGCCGTGCAATGACCGGACCCGGTGGCGTGGCACTTGAAGCAAATACCCCGCTGGCTCCCTTTAAGGTTTGGGCTAAATCCGCACGCCAAAACGGTGCGCAGGTCTGGATGCAGATCAACCATCCGGGCCGCCAGGTCATGGCGAGCATGGGTGGCGAAGCCTGGGCGCCGTCGGCCGTTCCCGTGGAAATGGGTAAGCACAGCAAGTTATTCGCACAGCCGACGGCCATGAGCCAAGCGCAGATTGACGAGGTGATCGAACGTTTTGCTGCCACCGCTTACGCTGCTGAACAGGCTGGATTTACTGGCGTACAGATCCACGCAGCACATGGCTATCTGCTCTCTCAGTTCTTGTCTCCTTTGACCAATAAGCGTGGCGATCAATGGGGTGGCAGCCTCGCTAACCGCGCTCGCTTGCTGTTAGACGTCGTACGAGCCGTGCGTGAACGTGTCTCGCCTGGGTTTTGCGTTTCGATTAAGCTGAACTCGGCAGATTTTCAGCGTGGCGGCTTCTCTGAAGAGGATGCGCAACAAGTGATTTTGTTGCTGAATGACTTGCCTGTCGACCTGATTGAACTGTCGGGCGGCAGCTACGAAAGCCCGGCGATGCAGGGCAACGCCGCTGATGGCCGGACATTGGCGCGCGAAGCCTATTTTTTGGAGTTTGCCCGCGATCTGGCCGCCATTGCGCACATGCCGGTAATGACGACGGGTGGAATTGCCCGCAAATCCGTGGCGCAACAGGTGCTGGACAGCGGCGTCGCCGTGGCGGGAATCGCAACAGCCATGGCGCAAATTCCTGACCTGCCGCTCCAGTGGAAAGCCGGCAATGAACCTTATGCGTTGCCAAAACCGGTAAAGTGGAAAAATAAAACCATGGCCGCCCTAGCTCGAATGGCTTTAATCACGCGCCGCCTGCGTGCACTGGGTGAAGGGCGTACTCGTGCTAGCCGTTATTCGCCACTGTTTACATTAATCGCCAGCCAGTTACGTACCAAGCGCATCACCCGTCGTTATCGTGAATGGCGCCAACAGCGGGCCTAAGCCATCGCGTTGCGAGCGCCCTGTCAGCATAAAGTTAACTGAATAAAATCCATAATGTCATCGACCGCCTCACCCTGTTTATCGGGTGAAGCGTTGATACATAAAACATCGGCGTAACCGTTGAGCATCGCGCTTAACTGACGCGCCACCCGGGCCGAATTCACCTTGCGGAAATGGCCTGCCGCTGTCCCCTCGTTAATGATCTCGGCAATATAGATATCCCATTTAAGGGTAAAGGACTCAGCGAGCTCAGCATAAACCCTGTTGTGGGCCGCTATCTGCCAGAGAGAGCTGTAAAGCTGCCAGCCGGCATCTTGCGAATCGGGAAGATAATTCTTGACCAGGGATTTGATTTTTTCAGCGGGCGTCAGCTCCGCTATTTCCGCAGCAAACTCATCCAATTCATTCTGCATGTAGCGAGAAAGCGCCTCAATACAGAGTGTTTGCCAATTGCTGAAATAATAGTAAATGTGGCTGCGTGAGAGACTGAGGCGTTCGGTCAGCTCCCGCGTGCTGACCTTTTCGATTCCTTTCTCGATAAACAACGCAATCGTCGTGTCCAGAATTTGTGTTTTCAGGTCTTCTTTCGTTTTTCTCATTCATTAGGCCCGTTGACTTTGAGCAGTTGCTCAAATAGACTCACTTCAGTTTTGAGCGACCGCTCAATTTCAGTGAATATCTTAGCAAATATGAAAGCCTTACAAAACCCTAAACCTGCCGCCGTTGCCCGGGCACCTAGCGCTATTTTGACGTTGAAGCTGCTTGCTCACCGCCATGCCAGGAAGCTGGTCATGACATTATTACTTGTCGTGGCAGAGAACATTACCTACCTGCTCTACCCTCTGTTGGCGGGCTTTGCCATTAACGCCATTATTGCCGGCAAGGCTTTACACGCCGTGTTGTATGCATTGATGGTTTTTATCATGTGGGCCATTGGCGCGGCCCGCCGCAGCGTAGATACTCGCACTTTTGCCAGAATTTATGCTGAGCTTGCGGTGCCGGTGATTGTTGCCCAGCGTCGGGACAACCACAGTGCTTCAACCATCGCCGCACGCGTTGCCCTGTCGCGCGAGTTTATCGACTTTTTTGAAAAGCACCTGCCGACGCTGATTACCTCGCTGGCATCTATCACTGGTGCGGCGATCATGCTGTTGGTGATTGAGTTTTGGACCGGTGTGGCCTGCCTGGCCATCTTGGTGTTTTTCGCATTCTTCTTACCGGGTTACACCCGCAGGAATGAGGCGCTGTTCGTTAAACTTAACGATCGTCTTGAAAAAGAGGTGAATTTTGTCAGTGCGGCATCCAGGATTTCCCTGGCTCGACATTATGGCGTGCTGGCCAGGCTACGCATAAAGCTGTCCGATCGTGAGGCATTGGGATTCCTGTCCATCGGTACGGTAATAGCGCTACTGTTCGGCATGACCATCCTCAGCATGTCGCTTAGCAGCACGCCAAATGCCGGTCATATTTACTCGGTGATGACCTATATGTGGATGTTTGCGATGAGCCTTGATGATGGGCCTCAACTGCTTGAAAAATACTCCCAGCTCAAGGACATAGGTAAAAGAATCAATACCGGCCTTATCTGAATCACCTTACCCTCTATGAGGAAGCAATCGTAAGTCAAGGAAAGTTCTCGCTCACGATTGCCGCAGAAAGGCTGCCTTAGATAATGTATGAAAGTAAAAAGGTCATCCCCAAAGCCAGCACCGAAGCGATAAACGTTGCCGTGGTGTAGTACTTGAACGTTTCATTGAGCGTTGCGCCGCAATACTGTTTCACCAGCCAGAACAACGAATCGGTCACTATGGTGCAACCGATAGCGCCAGAGCCGATGGCAATGGTCACAATCTCCGGGCTGACGTTAGGATAGAGCGCTAACATCGGTGCGACAATGGCCGTTGCTCCCATCATGGCAACGGTGGCGGAACCCACTGCCGCATGAAGAATAAGTGCGACTAACCACGCCAACAGGATCGGGTGCATATGCAGGTTGGAGAGCATTAACGCCAGGGTGTCCGCCAAACCGCTGGCCTTCAATATGCTGTTGAAGGCCCCGCCCGCGCCGATGATCAGCAAGATATTGGCTATCGAAGAAAAACCCGTTTCCGTGTGGCGCAGCAGCGTACTCATCCCCATATGACGGCGGATACCCAGAACGTAATAGGCCACAAACACGGCAATAAACATGGCGATAATCGGGTTGCCAATAAACTCCATCAGGCCAAACAGGCGCCCTTCTTTAGCCAGGTTCAACTCCGCTACCGTCTTCACCAACATCAGCACAATCGGCAATAAAACCGTAAACAACGTTGCCCGCAGCGAAGGCAGCTCATGCTCTTCTCGTACGGTCAGATTGGAAAATTCTGGCGGTACCGGCTTAAACGGCAAGCGTTTCCCCAGCATCTTTAAGAATAACGGCCCTCCGACCAGAGACGCCGTTAACCCGACGAGAAGACCGTAAACAATCACCGTTCCCACGTCTGCACCCAGCTTATTGGTCACAAACAGCGCCGCAGGATGTGGAGGAACGACGCAATGCACTGCCATCAATGCAGTACAAAGCGGTATGGCCAGCTTTAGCAGCGAGGTGCCGGTTTTTCTGGCGATGGAGAAAGCCAGTGGGATCAATAACACCACGCCGACTTCGACAAACAGTGTGATGCCGCAAACTAAACCTACCAACACCATAATGACGTCAACGGAAAGCCAGCGGCAGCGCTGCAGCGCAATACCAATGCGTTCTGCCGCACCGGAAACCTCCATCATCTTGCCAAGAATGGTGCCCAGCCCAATCACCGCGGCCAGGAATCCTAGCGTGCTGCCAATGCCGTTTTCAATGGCATTGACCATATCAATCGGGCCCATTCCCATCATGCCACCGACAAAAAAGCTCGCTAACAACAACGCCAAAAAAGGATGAAATTTGAACTTTACGATGGTCAAAATGATGAGTGCAATACTGGCGATCAGCGTGACGGCAACCCAAATGTGTGAATCCATGGCCCATATCCCCTGTCATTGAATTGTCTTTATTGGACAGGAAAACGACGATCGGTGACAAACGATAAAAATCCCACCTCACATGAGTAAAACAGAATCAAACGAGTGACTTGCGCCAAAAAATGGTGCAATTTAGCGACATGAATCAACTTTACTCACCAAACTGGTGCGTAAAACACAGGTTTTTTAATTTCAGGGGGTAATATGTCAGGCAACCATCTGCTAACGGGTCAGCACCGATCGCTTAATGGCTGGCAGCTATCGCGGCTGTTTACATTTGAAGTGGCGGCTCGGCACGAGTCTTTCGCCATGGCTGCGGATGAACTGTCGGTGAGCCCCAGCGCGGTAAGCCATACCATTAATCAACTTGAAGCTAATCTTGGCATAAAGTTGTTTATTCGTTCTCATCGCAAAGTCGAGCTTACCGCCGAAGGAAAACGGGTTTTTTGGGCGCTAAAAACGTCATTTGGCACCCTGAATCAGGAAATTTTGGATATCAAAAACCAGGCGCTGTCAGGCTCCTTGACGGTTTACTCCCGACCGTCGATCGCCCAGTGTTGGATCGTGCCGGCGCTGGCCGATTTTTCTCGCCGTTATCCCGCCATCAACCTGACTATTCTGACCGGCAATGAAAACGTAAATTTTCAGCGGGCAGGCATAGATCTGGCCGTTTATTTTGATGCAACCCCCTCATCACAGCTTCATTACCAATACCTGATGGATGAAGCCATTATTCCCGTATGCAGCCCGGAATATGCCGCCCAATTTGAGCTGGCCAATTTTCCCGGCAATCTGTCGCACTGCACCCTGCTCCACGATCGCCAAGCCTGGAGCTATGATTCCGGAACCGATGAATGGCACAGCTGGGCTCAACATTTCGGTGTCAATCTGGACACCTCGCCGGGAATAGGATTCGACCGTTCCGATCTGGCCGTCACGGCGGCGGTGAACCACGTTGGTGTCGCCATGGGCCGTAAACGACTTATTCGCAAGCAACTCAGTACCGGCGAGCTGGTTGCACCATTGCCAAAAATGGAGCTGAAATGCGATCAGCACTATTATGTGTCAACGCTTTCCGACCGTCAGTGGCCGAAAATCGACGCCTTTATCGTTTGGTTAAAATCGCTGGGTGATTTGCCGTTGGAATGACCAACGCCAATTTTCCCTGTGCCTGGAATTCCTTATTATCCCGCTTATAAACAACGGCAGTTATGGCAAAAAACAGCCTGGCGGGATATATCATCACTCTTGCTGTTAGTATTATTCTCCCGCGCGCTCGTAATATATCCAAACAGTTAAAATGGTTGATAACGTGAAGCAAACGGCAATTTTCTTTATCAATAAGCCAACCAGGCATAAAATGTTTTAACATTTGCAGCATAAAACAGTACAATTCCGCCCGTTAATTTTGCCCTGTTCTAGGATATATGTGTCGTTAATTCGGACTGCCACATCGCGAAGCCATCTCCCGGCCTGTCTGGGGATTTTTGCGATGCTGATGTTGTTCATTGCGCCGGTGATCTCCCGATCGCTGGAGCATGCGCGCGTGGGGCAATCTGAAACGGCCACAATGACGGACTGCGGCATGGATATGTCTGCACATGGTCATCATCCTTCGCCGGAGCCTGACGGCAAAGCCATCGCACAAAGCATGACGATGGCCATGCAGACCGGCAGCCATAATATGGCGATGATGATGGATGACAGCGCCTGCGGCTACTGCGTTTTGCTGATCCATGTCCCCTTGTTAGACCTGGCCAGTTCACCGCTATTCTGGTCTGGTTCGCTGTTGTCACGCGCACCGCCGCTGCATTATATCTTCCCGCTATTCGCCCATGTGATCCACTCCGAGTCCCAACCCCGCGCTCCACCAGCATCGTTCCGCTGATTTAAAAATTAATAGACTGCAGCCAAATTATTCCTGTTGAGACTATTCAACCAGGCGGATTTTTTACGCCCGTCGGAATTACCCACTGCACTCAATAAACATCGCAACCCTGTTGGCATTATTCCCACGCCATAATCGGGCCAAAGCTTATTAACGGCGGCATGATGCTCCGGGTTTCACTGCGCCTAAATAACCGGCTGTTGCGATGTAAACGTATTTTTAGCGTCAAAATTGGCATTAAGGAACGATGATGTTTGGAAAAACCAAGAATTATAAGAAGCGCCCTCTCTCCCTGCATGTTGCAGCGGCAATGCCGCTGTTTGTCCTGGCGGGCTTCAATGCTCAAGCTGCGCAACAACACCAGCATGAAGTTGCGGTTAAGGCCAATGATGGTGACGTGATCACCGTAACCGCACCGCTCTATTCACCGATGACGATAGTGACCTCACCGAAAACCCCTCGCCAGCCTGTACCTGCCAGCGACGGTTCGGATTACCTGAAAACTATCCCAGGATTCTCCCAGATCCGTAATGGCGGCACCAATGGCGACCCGGTGTTTCGCGGCATGTTTGGATCGAGGCTGAAAATCCTGACCGACGGTGGCGAAATGTTGGGGGCCTGTCCTTCACGAATGGACGCCCCGACCTCCTATATCTCACCGGAAAGCTACGATCTGCTGACCATCACCAAAGGCCCGCAAACGGTGCTTTGGGGCGCAGGATCCTCTGCTGGTACGGTGCGCTTTGAGCGAGAACGTCCGCGGTTTGATAAACCAGGCATCAAAGGCAACGCCAGCATGCTGGCCGGCTCCAACGGCCGTTGGGATGAAAACATCGATGCCAGCCTGGGCGGTGAACAGGGTTATCTGCGCCTGATGGGCAATAAATCGCGCTCTCACGATTACCAGGACGGCAATGGCGATCGCGTGCCTTCTCGCTGGGACAAATGGAATGGCGATCTGGCGCTGGGCTGGACGCCGGACAACGATACCCTGCTGGAAGTGACTATGGGTCGGGGTAATGGCGAAGCGCGCTATGCCGGGCGCAGCATGGATGGTTCGCAGTTCAAGCGCGAGAGCCTGGGCATGCGGGTAGAAAAATCCAACATTAGCGAGGTATTCGACAAGCTGGAAGCCCAGGTGTATTACAACTACGCCAACCATATTATGGATAATACCACCCTGCGTTCGCCCGGCCAGGGCGGCATGGCGATGGGACACATGGGGATGGGGATGCCTATGCACGCTGGCATGACCATGCAGTTGGATCGTCGCACCGTCGGCGGTCGAGTGATGGGCACCTGGCTGTGGCAAGATTTTAAGTTGGAAAGCGGTATGGATACGCAAACCAACACCCATCGCAACAAACGGGGTAACGCCTGGCAAGAGGATGCGCAGTTCCATAACTACGGTGCCTTTGGTGAACTGACCTGGAGCGCGACCGAACAAAGCAAGATCATCAGCGGTGCTCGTCTCGATCGCACCCTGGTGGATAACTACAAAACCGGCAACGATACTGAGCGTTCCGATACGCTGCCTAGCAGTTTTAGCCGTATTGAGCACACATTGGCCAGCATGCCGTTGATGCTTTACGCCGGGATAGGCTATACCGAACGTTTCCCCGACTATTGGGAGCTGTTCTCCCCGACGTTTGGGCCAGGCGGCAACAAGAGTGCGTTTGACAGCGTGAAGAGTGAAAAAACCACGCAGATCGATATCGGTGCCCAATATACCGACCAGCGTTTTAACAGTTGGGTATCGGCCTATGTTGGCCATGTGAATGATTTTATCTTGTTCAAATACGATCCGCATCACGCCCGCATCAGCCAGGCCGATAACGTCAACGCCACGATCATGGGCGGTGAAATGGGTATGGGTTACCAGTTGACCGAACACTGGAAGACCGATGCCAGTCTGGCTTATGCGTGGGGGAAAAACACCAGCGACAACCAGCCCTTGCCGCAAATCCCGCCGCTGGAAGCTCGCTTTGGTTTAACCTACGAACGTGGCGACTGGAGCAGCACCGGCCTGTGGCGATTGGTCAGCAGCCAGCACCGCGTAGCCATCAATCAGGGCAACGTGGTCGGTAAAGACTTTGCCGACAGCCCGGGTTTTGGCGTGCTGTCCGCCAATGTGGCTTACAAGGTGAACTCACACGTCAAACTCAGCACCGGCCTGGATAACATTCTCAATAAAACCTACAGCGAACACCTGAATCTGGCAGGTAACAGTACCTTCGGCTATTCGTCGAATACGTCGGTTAATGAACCGGGCCGCACCCTGTGGGCCAAGGTCAATGTCACCTTCTAACTACTAGGTGCTATGGGGCGGTGTATGCATGCCACCGCCCCTTTTTCAGATTAGAATCATGTATGCCAACACCGGGGTTAGCGTCAAAGCCGTTCGCCTCAACATTGTCTCCTCCCTTAACAAGCGCACGACAGCCCCGCTCCCGATGTTATGTTGCACCTGCACCGCAAACTGGCTAAGATCACTTAAAATTTATTTTAAATATTAAACAAAATGAATAAAACTGTTTTGAGTGACCATCCCCGTTTTCTCGATTTACCCGCAGGCTATTTCGGCATGGTGCTGGGTACCATTGGCGCCGGTTTTGGTTGGCGCTATGCTGCCACCGTCTGGCCCGTTTCTCCGCTTATCGGCGAAAGTCTGGTGGCTTTCGCCATCATGCTTTGGGTGCTGCTGGCGGTGGCTTTTCTGTATCGTTTACTGCGTTTTCCCCACAGCGTAAAGGCTGAAATCGAACATCCGCTCATGAGCAGCTATGTCAGTTTATTCCCGGCAACCACCATTCTGGTCGCCATTGGCGTGGCGCCCTGGTGGCGTTCACTAGCCATTACGCTGTTCATTATCGGCGCCGTGGCGCAGTTAAGTTATGCTGCCTGGCAAAGTGCCGGGCTGTGGCGGGGCGCACATCCGGTTGAAGCCACTACCCCCGGGCTTTATCTGCCTACGGTCGCCAATAACTTTATCAGTTGCATGGCCTGCGGCGCTTTGGGGTATCACGATTTGGGCCTGCTGTTTCTGGGTGCCGGTATTCTTTCCTGGCTGAGCCTGGAGCCGGCTATTTTGCAAAGGCTTCGCAACCAGGGGGAAATGCCGACGCAGGTCAGACTTTCCCTCGGGATCCAGCTGGCGCCGGCTCTGGTGGCTTGCAGCGCATGGTTGGCAATCAATGGTGGCCAGGCGGACGTCCTGGCCAAGATGCTTTTTGGCTATGGTCTCCTGCAGCTCTTATTTATCATTCGCTTGCTTCCCTGGTATCTGAAAGGCCCTTTCAATGTCTCATTCTGGAGCTTTTCGTTCGGGTTATCCGCCCTCGCTACCACCGCCCTGCATCTCGGCCATGAAAGCCACGAGGGCGTGCTTTCTGCGCTAGCATTGCCGCTTTTTGTCTTCAGCAATGCCCTGATTGGCTTGTTATTGCTCCGCACGCTGATTTTGTTATTCACGGGCAAGTTGCTGAAATACAGCCAACCGCATGCCTGAAACCGTGCAGATGTATTTATGCAACCGACGAGACAATATGCTCTCGTAGCCATTGATGCGCCGGATCGCGATGGGCACGCTCATGCCATAGCATGGTCATCTCGAACCCCGGCAACTCGACGGGCGGTTCCACCACCTGCAACGCGTTATTATTGCGGACCAGACGTGAAGGCAGCATGGCCACCAGCTCTGAGGTTGCCAACACCGACATCACAAACAGAAAATGCGGCACGGAAAGCACCACTCGCCGGCTTAAACCGGCTTCCGCCAGCACTTTGTCGGTGATACCGAAGAAGCCCCCGCCGTCCGGCGAAACCATTACATGTTCCAGATCGCAGAACTGAGCCAGTGAAGGTGGCTTTTTCAAGCCAGGGTGCCCGGCTCGTCCCACCAGCACGTAGCGTTCGCTGAACAAAATACGTTGTCGCAAATGGGCGGGAGCCCCTTCACGCGTATGAAAGGCCAAATCTATCTCACCCAGCTCCGCCTGCCTGGCGATGCGTGAAGGTACGGTCTCAATTACCGCCAGTCTGCTGTTCGGTGCCGCAGCCCGCAACCCCATCAACGCCGGCTGAACAATGGTTGACTCGCCATAGTCGAAAGCGGCAACGCGCCAGGTATTTTCGGCCACTTTGGGATCAAAGGGGTCTGACGGTGACACTGCACGTTCCAGTGCTTCAAGTGCCTGCCTCAGTGGTTCACGTAACTCATCGCCGCGCGCGGTGGGCCGCATTCCTCGTGGCCCCGGCAACAGCAACGGATCGTTAAAGATGTCTCTGAGCTTGGCCAGATGCACACTGACCGAAGGTTGTGAGAAGTTTAAACGTTGTGCCGCCCGGGTAACGTTATGCTCTGAAAGCAAGGCGTCCAGCGTGACCAGCAGGTTGAGATCCAGGCGTCTGATATTATTCATGCTAATACCTGTAATATTAGAAATTCATTTCTAATATACCTGACGACCGCCTAACCTGCCTTCATCAATCAATGGAGGTTCTACAATGAACGTTTTACTGGTCTACGCCCACCCTGAACCGCAGTCATTAAATGGTTCGCTCAAGGATTTTTCAGTGCAGCGGCTCGAAGCTGCCGGCCATGCGGTGCAAGTCTCCGATCTGTATGCCATGCAATGGAAAGCGACGCTCGACGCCAATGACAGCACGGCCCAGCCCGGTGACCGTTTCAATCCGTCGCTCGCTTCCCAGCAGGCTTTTTCACAGGGTTTACAGAGCCAGGATATTGCACTCGAGCAGGACAAGCTGCTGTGGGCCGATACGGTGATCTTGCAGTTCCCGCTGTGGTGGTTTTCGATGCCGGCAATCCTTAAAGGCTGGGTTGAACGCGTCTATGCCTACGGATTTGCCTATGGCGTCGGCGAGCACTCTGACGCTCGTTGGGGGGATCGTTATGGCGAAGGCACCCTTGCCGGTAAACGCGCGATGCTGATTGTCACTACCGGCGGATGGGAATCGCACTATGCAGCACGCGGCATCAATGGCCCGATAGATGACATTCTGTTCCCTATCCAACATGGCATCCTGCATTATCCCGGTTTCGCAGTGCTGCCACCTTTTGTCCTTTATCGTACCGGCCGGGTTGGTGAAGCGCGTTATGCCGAAGCCTGCCACGCCCTGGGGCAGCGTCTGGACAATCTGGAGCAGACCTCGCCGATCCCCTTCCGCCGTCAGAATGCAGGCGAATACGAGATCCCGGCATTGACGCTGAAATCCGACATTGCTCCCGGGCGTAAGGGTTTTAGCGCGCATATTGAATAGTTAAGGAACTCTGAGGTAATCCCAGTGCGGAGAATAAGGCCAAGAAGCCCGGCGAACCGGGCCATAGGCAAGCTTATTTTTCCAGAGGATAAATGGTGCCGGCGTTCATGATGCCGTTGGGATCGTAGACTTCTTTCAACGCCTTCAGGATGTAATAGGCGCTGCCGTGTTCGTCTTTGGTCCAATGTGTACGATGTTTGCCGATGCCGTGGTGGTGCACCATAGAACCGCCCTGTTTTAGGGTTTCTTCGACGATAATCTTGTTCAACGGATTGTGGTACTTGTCGATCTCCTCTTCCGGTTTGCAATCCACCACGTTGTAATCGTAAACGAAGTACATGTTGGTGCCATTAATGTAACTGTGTGAAGAGTGGCCGCCCAGCATGGTGATGTAATCGGCATGCGGGAATTCCGCGCGTATTCTGCGGATCACATTTTCATAGATGGTATGGATGCTGGCCCAGTCGCTGGAAACTTCGGTGGTGAACCCCATATTGTTGGTTTTCATGATCTGCAGACGTTCTGCCTCCACCTTCTCCGGTCCCCAGTTCAGGTTATTGAACCACTGCTCAATCAGCTTGCTGTCCACTTTGTGGCATTCGGCGTGGCGTTGCACAATGGCCTCAATGCCTGCCCCTGTTGCCTGCGCAATGCCTTTTGCTCCTTCAGCCATAAAGATCAGCACGCATTTGCCTGCGGCAAAATGGGTAAAGTGTTGGGTACCATCCTCGACGTCATACAGACGGGCGATTGACGGCCGATAGCCATCGACCATGACTTCCCGCAGGATATCAAAGCCGGTCTGCATATTGTCGAGGGTGTAACCGTAGAACAGGTTGTTTTCCGGCGTGTACTTGAAGATTTTCACCGTCACTTCGGTAATGAAGCACAGTGCCCCTTCATTGCCGATGATCACGTGGCGAATATCAGGCCCGGCGGCACGACGCGGCACATTTTTGATGCGTGTAATCGTGCCGTTCGGGAAGACGGCTTCCAACCCGACCACCATATCTTCAATCGCGCCGTACAGCGTAGAAAGTTGACCGATGCTGCGCGTCGCGACCAGGCCGCCCATCTGTGCCAGCGGCTTGGACTGCGGCGAATGTCCGGTAGTGTAACCCTGGGCACGCAGTTGATTTTCCAGCACTTCCAGCGAGACGCCACACTGGGCCGTGGCCTGCATGTTGCGAATATCGATGCTGACGATCTGGTCCAATCCCGAGCCATCCAGTACCACTGAGTTTTTGACCACCGTTTCCAGCCCGCCCTCGGTGGCGGATGCGCCGGTACGCGGCACACAGTTGATGCGATTTTCGTTCATAAACTTCAGCACACCCGCCACCTGCTGGCTATTTCCCAGCTTAACCACGGCTGCCGGCAACGGAAGAGTGAAGACGCCATGAATATCGGCATATTTGCGGAAACGGTCCACGCTGTTTTTCTTCAGCGTTTCTTCGTCGGTAATGACCCGCTCTGGGCCCACGATTTCTTTTAAATGAGTGACAATAGATTCACGAGTCAGAGACATGGTTACTCCTTCCTGATAATAAGAATATAAAAATGTAATTGAGATAAAACGGAGATCGTTCCGCTTATTTAACGAACCAGATAACCCCCATCGACCACCAGCAAATGGCCATTAACGTAATTTGATGCCCTGCTGGCTAGAAATACCATTGCCCCCATTAAATCTTGCGTGTCACCCCAGCGGTTGGCAGGAATATGCTCCAATACACGCCTGTTGGTTTCCGGATTACTTCGGGTTTCTGCGGTAATGTCAGTGGCGTAATAACCCGGTGCAATACCGTTGACCTGAATATTATATTGCCCCAGTTCATCACAATAAGCCTTGGTAAAACCGGCCAGGGCATGTTTAGTGGCAGAATAAGCCGGGGACCATTGACCGCCAAGATAAGAAAAGAGCGAGCAAATATTGATGATCTTACCCTGCTGGTTGGGGATCATCACTTTGGCGGCTTCGTAGCTCATTTCAAAGGCGGCCGTCAGATTGATGTCGATCATCGGGTCCCAGTCGGCACGGCCAAAATCCTGCACCTTGTTCAGTTTGCAGATGCCCGCATTGTTGACCAGAATATCCACGGACCCGAAATGCGCCAGGCATTCGGCGATGACCCTGGCCGGAGCGCCTTTCTCGGTGATGTCCACCTGCATAAAGGCTACGCGCACGCCCTGTTGTTCAATGATTTCACGGGTTTGTCCCTGATCCATCACAAAGCTGGGAATAAACAGATTCGCCCCGGCCTTGGCCAACGCCACGGCAAACGCCTGTCCCAGCCCACTGTTGCCGCCGGTGACAATCGCCGTCTTCCCCTTCAGCGAAAAAAAATCCAGTGAGAACGCATTCAACGCATCTAGTGACATGTCCTGACTCCTTAGCCTGGAAAAAAAGCAAAAAAAATGAGAAAAGTAAGCTCCTCTGCGCTGGGCAAAGAAGTTACTTTTCTCATCGGCTCTAGTAACTGAGAAGCAAGCTAACATGCCCGCCCCGTTGGCTTCCGTGATTGACTTCACAAAATCATTTTATGCTAAAAACAGCGTGATAATAAAAATCACCTGCCTCACTGAATAATTAATCCATGACAAGTCTACGCCAATTTTCATTTTAGGCTTTTGTGATAACAATCACGGATATTATTCCCGGCGTCGTGCTATTTGTTAGTGCAGTTACTGAATGAGCCCAAGAGAAAAGTAACTTCCCGTTATGCGGGGAGCTTGCTTTTCTCTTTTTTTGTTTGACCATTTAAATGGAATGCCGCATGAAGAAATCAAATTTCCACCGTTGGTTAACCCTGGCAATAATAAGTATAAGCGGCGGCGTTAGTTTTGACCTGGCCTATTTACGCTATATCTATCAAATCCCCATGGCGAAGTTTATGGGTTTTTCCAATACCGAAATAGGGTTGATCATGAGCACTTTCGGTATTGCCGCCATTATTCTTTATGCCCCCAGCGGTATTGTCGCCGATAAATTCTCCCACCGTAAGGTCATGGCTTTCGCCATGATCGCGACCGGTTTGCTAGGGGGGCTGATGGCGTTTTACCCGCCTTTCTGGGTGATGATCCTGATACAGGTAGCATTCGCCATTACCACCATACTGTTACTGTGGTCCGTCTCCATCAAGGCGGCGTCACTGCTGGGCGACCATGAGGAACAGGGAAAAATCATGGGCTGGATGGAGGGGCTACGGGGCGTCGGCGTAATGGCGCTGGCGGTCTTCACCATGTGGATCTTCTCTTTATTCGCAGCCGAGGATCCCAACAGCCTCAAAGCGGTGATCCTGATTTACAGCGGCGTGTATATTCTGCTCGGCGTGCTTTGCTGGTTCTTCGTCAGCGAGGGCTCTACCCAGACCGCAAGCAGCAGTACCGAGCCCTCACCCCCCTTTAGCCTCAGTGACATCCTTAGAGTGCTCAAGGTCAGCAGTACCTGGTATTGCAGCATGATCATCTTCGGTGTCTACACCATTTACGCCATCCTGAGTTACTCGACCAATTACCTGACCGAGATGTATGGCATGACGCTGGTTGCCGCCAGCTACATGGGCATCGTTATTAACAAGATATTCCGCGCCATCTGTGGCCCGCTCGGGGGATTGATCACCAGCCACAGTCGCCTGAAATCGCCGACCCGGGTGATTCAACTGCTGGCGCTGGCCAGCCTGATCACGCTGGGCGCCTTGTTAGTCACCAATCAACAACCGGGCTCGGTCGCCGTGGGTATCGGTTTGATCTTGCTATTGGCTTTTGCCTGCTATGCCTCGCGCGGGCTGTATTTCGCCTGTATTGGTGAAGTCCGTACGCCCAAATTCATTATGGGCACTACGGTGGGTATCTGCTCGGTGATCGGTTTTCTGCCGGATGTATTTGTCTACCCGCTGGTGGGGCATTGGCAAGACACCCTGCCTGCAGCCGAAGCCTATCGCAATATGTGGCTGATGGGGTTGGCCGCCACCGCTTTGGTGGTGGTATTCACCTACCTGTTGTTCAACAAGATCAAAACTGCCGACGCAAAAACTACAACCATAAAACCCCTGGTCGGCTAATGGATTTTCCTTGAGGAGCGAACGCATGAAAAAGCAGTATTTAATGGGGGTGGACGTTGGCACCCAAAGCGCAAAAGTGGTGATTTTTGATTTGGACGGCAACGTCATTTGCGAAGGGAAACAGCAACTGCGCAAGCTGGAGATCCCCGCGCCGCTGCTGGCGGAGCATCCTGATGACGATCTCTGGGACGCCCTCAAAGTGGCGTTTCGTCGCGTCATGCAGCGTTTTGCTGAAGCCGGTGGTCAGCAGCAGGACATTCTGTCGATGGGGATTTGCATCGTTCGCTGCTGCCGTGCGCTGCTGAAAGAAAACGGTGAGCTGGCCTACCCGGTGATCAACTGGATGGATAAGCGCCTCAACAAGCCCTATGAGTATATAGATGCCTACCGGGAGGTGCGTTATATCACCACCACCTCGGGGTATATCACTCATAGGCTGACCGGCGAGTTCAAAGACACCTGCGCCAATTACATCGGTTGGTGGCCGATGGATAATGATAGCCTGGACTGGAGCACGGATCCGGCGGTCTGGCAAAGCTGCAATCTGACGCGAGATCGGGTACTGGACGTGGTGAAGCCGGGGGAAATCCTCGGTTATCTCAGCGAACGGGCGGCACAGCAAATCGGTTTACCAGCAGGTCTCCCTGTTGTCGCGACTGCGCACGATAAAGCGGTAGAAGCCCTGGGGGCAGGTTCACTGGACGAGGGGGTCGCGCTTATTTCCCTTGGCACCTATATCGGCGCCATGGTGCATGGCCATGCCAACGTGAAAAACGCACGGCATTTCTGGCCTTTCCAGGCTTCGATCCCCGGCCGTTATTTGTATGAGTGTATGGGCGTGCGTCGCGGTATGTGGACCATCAGCTGGTTTCGCGACCAGTTTGGCGCGGCGGCATTGTCTGCGGCCCATGACGCGGGGGTTAGCATCGAAGAACTGTTGAACCACGAGGCCGAACGGGTGCCGGCGGGCTGCGAAGGTTTGATTACCGTCCATGACTGGGCACCTCCCTCAGAAGCCGAGTACCGCAAAGGTGCGATGATTGGCTTCGATGGCCGTCATACCCGGGCGCACATGTACCGCTCTATGCTGGAAGGTATCGCCTTCACCATGAAAAACCACATGGATAAAATGGCGCAGGAGCTGAATACGCCCTTCAGCAGCCTGATCATCTCCGGCGGCGGCGCCAACAGCGATTTGTTTATGCAAATTTTCGCCGACGTATTCGGGATCCCGACGCGTCGGAACCTGATGAGCGGCTCTGCCGCGGTGGGATGCGCCATCAATGCCGGCATGGCGATTGGCGTGTTCGAAAGCTATCAGCAGGCCACCGAAAGGCTGGTGAAAATCGGCGACCGCTTTATGCCGGACAACCCTAATCATCTTTTTTATCAGCAACTCAATGAGCGGGTTTACCAACAGGTGAACGCACACCTCGATCCGCTATTGCGTGCGCTCAGCCCTCTGGTGGATTAGCTATAACGCCAACTTCCACACGTCATGGTTGGTGGTGGAGACGGCAATCGCTCCGGCTTTTAACGCCGTCTGGGCGTCGTCTTCATCACACACCAGGCCGCCGGCGATGATCGGCAAATCGATTTTATCCGCCACCCAACCCAACACTTTCGGCATGCAGCCTGGCAGGATTTCGATGCAGTCCGGCGTGGACTGCGCTACCTGCTTGTCGACGTTATGGAAGGAGATGGAATCGAGGATAAACAGCCGGTGAATGGCATAGAACCCCTGCTGACGCGCAGCTTTGACCATTGAGGTTTTGGTACTGATGATGCCGTCGGCGGCGGTCACGATCTTCAGAAAGTTAATCACGATTTCTTTGTTGGAACTTCCCTCCAACAGATCTACGTGTACAAAGGCATATTTTCCGGCCTCTTTAATCTGCTGCACGATACGTCCGATGTTGCAGATATTGCCGTAGAGCACCGAAATAATCCGGCAGTCTGACTTCACCGCTGCCTGCAGACTTTCATTATCTTTTACGGCGGCAATCACCGGATGCAGTTTTAACAACTCAACAATTGAAGACACGTTATTCCCCTGGTAGGCCCGCAGCAACAACGGCGGGCAATGCTCATTAACAACAAGGTAACACACCCCTACACCGGTATCTCCACGTCCGCTCACAGCGCGGCGATCATGCCCGGCAACGGCTCAGGATACCCTGACCGCTGCCGGATTTCCTGCTGCAGCCAATCATGAAAATACCCCACCCGGGGCATATCGCGCTTGCCTGCGGGAATTTCCAACCAGTAACCGTTGCGGCTTTTCAACTCAACCGGCGACAGCAGCACCAGCAGACCGCTTTGCAACTCATTGCGGATCATCATCCGATCCAACACGGCGTAGCCTGCGCCGGTAATGCAGGCGTTAATCACCTGGTCCTGCGTACTGAACTCCAGCCCGCTTTGCTGGCCGGCAATAGCCTGTCCCGCCGTCGTCAGCCAGCAGGGCCAGTTGTCCAGGCGAATATCGCCATTGAGGATGTGTAACTGAGGCTGGGTATGCAGCGGCGGGAAGCCGCCATTGACCATCAGTAAAGGGCTGCCGACCAACACCAGTCGTTCATGGCATAACCATTCGCCCCGGGCGGCGCAGTCATCCGCATCGCCAAAGCGGATGGCGCAGTCGAAATCGCAATATTTTTGCCGGGTTTCACTGATCAGGGCGATCTGCAACTGGCTGTTACGGCTGCGCAACGCCACCAAGCGGGGAGCCAGCCAACGGGTGGCAAAGGTCGGTGCCACCTGCAGACGCAGGTGCTGTAACGGATTGTGCAGTTGTACATGCTGGATCCCCTCCTCCAGGATATCCAGCGACTGCCGCACTCTTGGCAGTAACGAGATCGCGTCCTGCGTCAACGCCAGGCCACTGTGGCTACGGACAAACAGCAGCTTGCCCAGGAAAGCTTCAAGCTGCTTGATCTGCCGGCTGGCGGCGCTTTGAGTAATAAATAACGCCTCTGCCGCTTTGCTGAAACTCAGCGTTCGGCAGGTTTCCTCGAATACGCGCAACATACTGAGTGAAGGAAGTTTTCTCACGATACGCGAAGCCTCTGTGCATAAAACAACATGTTAACCATATGTTGCTAATTTGCAGTGATTCGCCAGTCTGCACCCCGTTTATTTCTGTAAAACCAGAAGCCGATCACATGCGTTTTCCACCTGAGGGTATGACTAAAACGCACTCGCCGAAGCGCGGGTCTGCTGCCACATTGTTTACGCATTCAAAACAAAGAACCAACAATAACCCCACACCACTCCAACTGGAGGACAGGGCAATGCAACATCTGACATCACAACAAATACGTATGGATGACGTCCCCTTAAACCGATTCCATCTCAAAATCGCCGGGCTGACTTTCGGTGCCCACTTCACCGACGGCTATGTGCTGGGCGTCATAGGCTTCGCCCTGGCGCAAATCAAACCGCAAATGGGGATCTCCGCCTTTTGGGAAGGCATGTTGGGCAGTTCAGCGCTGATCGGCCTGTTTATCGGCAGTTTGGTGCTCGGCTGGGTTGCCGATTACATCGGTCGACAAAAAATATTCTGCTTTAGCTTTGTGGTGATCACCCTGGCCTCGGCGCTGCAATTTTTCGCCACCACGCCGGAACAGCTCTTCTTGCTGCGGGTGCTGGTCGGCATCGGATTAGGCGGCGACTTCTCCGTCGGTCACACCATGCTGGCCGAATTTTCTCCCCGTAAACACCGTGGCGTACTGCTGGGATCTTTCAGCGTGATCTGGACTTTTGGCTACGTAGCCGCCGGGTTTGCCGGTCACTTCCTGACGGCGATGGGACCGGATGCCTGGCGCTGGCTGCTCTCTTCATCCGCCGTGCCGGCCGTCATCATATTGCTCATGCGCATAGGCACGCCGGAATCTCCCCGCTGGCTGATGGGAAAAGGGCGTCACGAACAGGCCATGGCCATCGTACACCGCTATTTTGGCCCTAACGTCAAGCTGGTTGATGAGGCCCCCACCCTGAGTAAACAGCGCTTTTTCTCGCTGTTCGGCCCGGTATATCGTCGGCGCACCGCGTTCAACAGCCTGTTCTTTGTCTGTCTGGTGATCCCCTACTTTGCGATTTATACCTTCTTGCCGTCCATTCTGCAGGTCATGGGCCTGGATCAAAATTTCGCCACCGACCTGTTGCTCAACGGCCTGCTGATCGTCGGTGCGCTGCTCGGCATTTTGCTGACCATGTTCTGTTCACGACGAGGCTTCCTGATCGGTTCCTTCGTGTTCCTCGCGGCCTGCCTGGTGTTGCTTAGCCTGATCCCCGCCAGCCAATCGGCGTGGCTGATCGCGCTGTTTGCAGCTTTCACGCTGGTGATGTCGGCGGTCAGCAACCTGGTCGGCGTTTTTCCCGCGGAAAGTTTCCCTACGGAAGTCCGCTCAATGGGCGTCGGGTTCGCCACGTCAATGAGCCGTCTGGGTTCTGCCATCGGCACCGGCCTGTTGCCACTGGCGATTGTCCACTACGGCATGCCCGCCACCACCGGCATTCTGGCCGTGATCTTGATTATCGGCGCGTTAGTCTCCATCGCCTGGGCGCCAGAAACCAAAGGATTAACCCTGGTGGACGCCAGCCAGGATCCGGCACAGCGCGCAGACAGTGCGTTGGCCGCGACGATTAAATAGCACCATCTGACTGAAAACAGGAGCAATGACGTGGAAATGTATATCGGTGAAGGGTTTGAGGGTAATGGCGTTAACGCCTCGCACATCAATGTTTTGATCGGCCCGCGTCAGGGTGCGGTTGGTCAGGCGTTCTCATCCAGTCTGGCTTCCCCCAGCCAGGGACACTGCCCCTTTATGGTGGTAGTGAAACCCAATGTGCCTACCAAACCTATGACGCTGTATGTCAACAAGGCCGAAATCAGCGGTGAACTGCATGGCAACGCCACCTGGGGTGCCTCCCAGGCGGCCATCGCCAAAGCGGTGGCGGAAGCCCTGCTGGAGGGGGTCCTGCCGCCAGAGGCCGAAGACCAGTGGTGCATCGTGACCGCCAACTGGGTGAATCCGGCCTGTGACGATCTGGACGAGGTGTATCGGAATAACTACCGCGCCTGCAGCCAGGCGATCCATGCGGCGATGAATCAGTTGCCCAACCGTAGCCAGCTCGCCCAGGCTCTGCCACAGCTGACTAATCCCTTTTATACCCCGCGTGCCTGAGGAGAACGCCATGGATTACATCAATCTTGGTCAGTGTGGACTGAAAGTTTCCCGCTTGTGCCTCGGCACCATGAACATGGGCAGCAAACAATGGAAACCCTGGATTTTTGACGAACAGCAAAGCGAGCCGCTGATACGCCACGCGCTCGAGTGCGGGATCAACTTCATTGACCTGGCGGATTTTTACTCCAGCGGCGCAGGCGAGGAAGTGGTTGGCCGCATCATTGCGCGCGTGGCCCAGCGCGACGAGCTGGTGTTGACCACCAAAGTCGGCTACCCGCTGGGTGGCGGCAGCAATAATCAGGGGCATTCACGCAAGCACATCATGACCAGTATTGACGCCAGCCTGCGTCGCCTGGGCACCGATTATGTCGATATTTACATGCTGCACTACTTTGACGTGAACACCCCCGTCGAAGAAACCTGGTCGGCGATGAACGATATCGTCCGAGCAGGCAAGGCGCGGTATGTCGGCGTATCGACCATGTATGCCTGGCAATTGGCGAAAATCCTGTGGATATGCGAGCGACAGGGGTTCGTCAAGCCCATCAACATGCAATTGCAGCTCAACTGCGCCTACCGCGAAGAAGAGCGCGAGATGATCCCCTTGTGCCGCGATCAAGGTTTGGGCATTTCGGTGTTCAGCCCCCTGGCTCGGGGGTTATTAAGCTGCGATTTCAACTCGGTGCGAAACCAAACGGATTTCTTCACTCAGGAGATGTATGCCGATACGGCTTCGCGCAACGTCGCACACTCGGTCAGCCAGGTGGCGACGCTGCGCGGTCTCCCGCCGGCGCAAATTGCTCAGGCCTGGGTGCTCGGTCACCGGGGAGTGGACTGCATGCTGGTCGGCGCCGACACTGTGCAACAGATAGACAGCGCCGTCAGTGCCTTATCGACCCCGCTCAGTGACGACGAACGCTATGAGCTGGAACGCCACTACACCCCCTGCGATGTGATTAACGATTACACCGCAGGCAAACGCATTGCGCGTGAGAGCCGCCCAACTCGCGGTTTTACCCTGGACAATACCGACACAAGGAACATTGCATGACCTCCTATTCTTCCCTGCTACGCAACGGCTGGTATTGCGACGGCCAATGGCGCAGCGCACCTCGGCACTATCCCGTAAACAACCCCGCCACCGGCGAGAAACTGGCGGAAGTCGCCCTTGCCGGCGCCGCAGAAACCGAAGCGGCAATTGCGGCAGCCTCGGCCGCACTGCCTGCCTGGCGCGCCTTGCCGGCAAAGGCACGCTCACAGATCCTGCAACGCTGGTTTCAACTGATCGTGGCGCATCAGGCCCCGTTGGCGGAGCTGATGGTGGCAGAACAAGGCAAGGTATTGAGCGAAGCACAGGGAGAAGTGCTTTATGCCGCCAGCTTTATTGAATGGTTTGCCGAGCAGGCCAAGCGCGCCTACGGTCACACCATTCCTGCCACCAAAGCCGGCAACCAAATCCTGACCTTTAAACAGCCGGTTGGCGTCATTGCCGCGATCACGCCGTGGAATTTTCCCTTGGCCATGCTGACGCGCAAGCTCGGCCCCGCGCTGGCAGCCGGGTGTACCGCCGTGATCAAACCGGCCAATGAGACCCCACTTTCCGCCTTTGCGCTGATCGTGCTGGCAGAACAGGCCGGCGTTCCCCCCGGGGTGATTAACGCCGTCTCCGGCGATACCCCGGCGATTGGTACGTCACTGATGGCAAGTTCACAGGTGCGCAAGGTCTCCTTTACCGGTTCGACACCGGTGGGAAAACTGCTGATGCGTCAGGCGGCGGATACGGTGAAAAAACTGTCGCTGGAACTGGGAGGGAACGCCCCCTTTATCGTGTTTGACGATGCGGACCTGAGTGCGGCGGTGGCGGGCGCGATGGCGGCCAAATTCCGTAACAGTGGCCAAACCTGCGTGTGCGTGAATCGCTTCTATATTCAGGACGGCGTTTACGATCGTTTTATCCAGTTATTGACCGAGGCCACCCGGGCGTTGAAAGTGGCTCCCGGCATGACGCCAGGAGCCCAGCAAGGGCCGTTAATCCATCTGAAAGCGGTAGAAAAAGTGGAGGCTCACCTGCAGGATGCATTAAGCCAGGGAGCACGACTGATGTGCGGGGGCGAGCGCCATCCGCTCGGGGGAACCTTCTTCCAACCCACGGTATTGGCCGACGCCAACGAACAGATGCGGTTGGCGCATGAAGAAACTTTCGGGCCGCTGGCAGCCTGCTTCCGTTTCCATACCGAAGAAGAAGTGATCCGCAGGGCTAACGACACGCCTTTCGGATTGGCCGCCTATCTCTACACTCGCGACCTGGCGCGTGCGTTCCGTGTCTCGCGCCAGCTGGAAAGCGGTATGGTGGGCATCAATGAAGGCATTATCTCGACCGAGGTGGCGCCCTTTGGCGGCGTCAAAGAGTCTGGCCTGGGCCGTGAGGGCGCGGATGTGGGACTCGAGGAATATCTCGAAACCCAGTATGTCAATTTGGGGCAACTGGGCGGCGAATAAATAGCTGTTCGGTCATCAATTGCCCCCACTGCGTGCCCGGCTGCTCTTCTGCAAGCACGAAACCGACGCTTTCATAAAGATGCCGGGCCGCATCCAGCCCTTTGAAGGTCCACAGATGGATTTCGTCAAAGGCATTTTCATCGCAAAAACTGACTGCCCGATTCAGCAACTGGCGGCCAATGCCGCCGCCACGTAAGCTGTCATCGATGATAAATGCGCGCAAGTGAGCGCGGTTGCCCCCCAAGGTTTCGCCATCAATCGAAACCGAGCCGACAATGCGATCGCCCTTCAGGGCGGACCAGGTCTGGTTTAATGGATTCGACAAACGCCCGGCCAGATCGGCCAATGCTGAGCCCACCGCAGCTTCAAAGAAGGCGCCGAACCCCACGGTGCGGGAATAGTATTGCATGTGCATTTCCAGCGTTCTGGCGGTGAAGCCCGGCAGATAACCGCTGACAATCTCGATGGGCGCTGCAGAAACCGACGTTTCCCCCAAGCGATGTGCTCGCAACGCTGTGGCATAGCTATGCAGCCCATCGGCGATGCCGACGCTGGCGTCGGCCGGCAACTGCGCCAGAGCGGTAAGCACCTGACGATCGGCAAAACGATTGATGCCCGCCAGGGTTTCTCGCCCTTGCGCCGTCAGCCGCAGGATCTTCTCTCTGGCATCTCGCGGGCTGGCCTGCGTTGCCAGCTCCCCGGCTTTGATCAGCTTGTTCAGCATGCGGCTGACGCTGGATTTCTCCAGGTTCAGCACGCTGCAAAGCTCGGCGGCGGTATCAACGTGCCGATCGCCTATTTCAATCAACGCATGCACCGCCGATGGCGGCAGGTCGGTTCCTGCCAGGGTATTGCCCATAAATCCCAGCTCACGCACCAAATGGCGCGACGCATCCCTGATCGGGTGTAAATACGGACTTGGTTGGAGGATTGACATGATCGCGGCTCTGATATGGTTGTATTGTGCAACCATATCAGAGTTATTCAGCAGTGCAAAGGGGCACGGATCCTAGAGGACAGCTGCCCGTCATCAGGCTTGCTCAGGTTTTTAGGCAGCACCCTCGCCCTTTTTTAACTCTTTCAGGTATTTGTAAACCGTGGCGCGGCCGAGGGATAACACGTTGGCGATATAATCAGCGGCGCTTTTGGCTTTGAACGCACCTTCGTTATACAGGTCAATCACCAACTGCTTTTTCTGTTCGCGACTCAATGAACCCAATGAGGCATTTTGCCGGCGGATCCACTCGTGCAGGAAGGTGTTGATCTTCTCCTGCCAGTCATCTTTGAATAACTGCTGTGGCTGAGGCTGCAAACGGGTGACCGACAGGAACATATCCAACGCATTTCTGGCGTCTTCAAATGTCGCGGTGCTCAAATTAATGCACAGCAGGTAGCGGGGAACGCCCTGTTCGTCTTTTGCGGCAATGCTCACCGATCGCATTTTCTTGCCGTCCCAGTTGAGCTTTTCATAAGGGCCGGTCACCTGGCCTTCGCTGTCGATGTCAAAATCCTCCAAACCGGCATCGTCACCCGGTTTGCGTTTCGACAGATTATTGGCGAGGTAGGCCACCTTATTGGTAGAGAGATCGTGTATCACCACTTCCACATTGGGAAAAAACAGCGCTGCAATGCCGTCGGCGACCGACTGCAGTAATTCTAATTGGGACGTGGTTTTCAGCACTTTGCTATTACTCCATAGCGATAAGGCATGATGATATTGGCCAGTTTTCATCATTGGGTCAGCCGCTTAGCATACCTCAGTTGCCCCGCAATGCCGAGCGGGGGAACGGCTTACCACCCTCCCGCACCGGACCTACTGTTTTAGCAATCAACGGTCAGGGCGGTGTTAGTTGTTCATGGATCACTACATCAACCCATTAATGCCACTTTATGGAATTATAAAATCCAGATGGTTTCATTATCTGCCATCACCTGTACTGGTATATTTACTCCCATACTTCTATTTCGGAGATTAAATTTATGAATACGATGATGACTGCGCTGGTGCTGGAAAATTTTGCCGACGAGCAATTTAGCCAAGTTCAATACCCTGTACCAACAGCTGGAGCGGGCCAAGTGCTGGTACGGATACACGCGAGTGGCGTTAACCCTATTGATTATAAAATTCGCCTCGGCGAAGCGCCCTACGCAATGCCAGAGCTACCGGCGGTGCTGGGGACTGATATGGCGGGGGTTATCGTTGCCGTTGGTGATGGCGTCGAACGATTCAATGTCGGTGATGAAGTTTATGGCCTGACCGGTGGCGTTCGTGGACTTCAGGGTTCTCTTGCGCAATATGCTGCGGTTGATGTCGACTTACTGGCACTGAAACCCCGTAATTTATCCATGCGTGAAGCCGCTGCCATTCCGTTGACCTTATTAACGGCCTGGGAAGGCCTGGTCGATAATGCGAAGGTAAAACCGGGGCAGAATGTGCTGGTCCAGGGCGGCGCCGGTGGCGTTGGTCACATGGTTGTGCAACTGGCAAAGGCCATGGGTGCCAATGTCTGGGCCACAGGCTCAACGGCTAAGCAATCACTGATCGCTCAGTTAGGTGCAACACCACTGGATTACACCGCGCTGTCTGCGCAAGAGATCGTGAACAACTGCACCTCAGGCCAGGGCTTTGACATTGTTTATGACACTGTGGGAGGCCAGGTTCTGCAAGATTCGCTGGGCATGACCCGACATTACGGACATATCACCAGTTGTGCCGCGTTCGGTGAGCATAATCTGGCGGTATCTTCGCTACGTTGTGCCACGCTGTCTGGCGTGTTTGTCCTGATGCCCATGCTGTCTGGAGAAGCTCGTGCTCATCATGGTGAAATACTGGAAGCCGCTACCCGCCTGATTGAAGAGGGTAAAATTCATCCGGTTGTCGACATCCGTCATTTCAATCTCGATCAGGCTCTCGACGCGCACCACGCAGTGCAGGACGGTTCGGCATCTATCAAGGTAGTTATTGATATTGAATAAGCCTCTATTGAGGTCGAACGAACCTGTAAATAATTCTGCGTAACTGCCCACTCATTAAAGGTGATCGCTCTGGCGATCGCCAAACTTGATAATAAAACGGCTCATCCTCCGCCGTCAGTTCTGGATTGGCATACTCCATTTGTTTGACACATCCCTGATCGCCAGATAAATAGCTTTTCTGTATAAGGTCAGGTTTCAATATCCGCTAATATATCAGCCAGATAATCAAATAACGTCCTAATCCGCAACGATGTTGGCCCACGCTGTGGCCGATAAAGATAGAGCCCCCAGCTTGCGAAAGCATTGTTTTCCAGGATCTGAATCAGGTGCCCACTTTTTAAATAAGGCAGTGCCAGAAATCCGGGCATATGTCCAAAACCGACGCCATCGAGCACGGCCTGAAACTCAGCTTCCAGATCATCGGTAATAAAACGTGGATTCGACGGCGTAAAACTTCGCGTGTTCTTGAAACTCCAAGGCCAGCAACGCCCGGTTTTATGATCAATCAATGCTGTCAGCGGGAACAAGTCCAGCTCATCAACACGTTTGGGCATTCCTGTCTGATTAATCAATTCTGGTGTACCGACGGCAAAAAAATGGATTTTAGCCAGCTCACGTGCCACATAACGGTTATCAGGTAAAAAACCGAAGCGAATACCAATGTCTATCCGCTCATCAATCACATCACTGTGTGTATCTGTCAAAATACAGTCCACAACTATATCCGGGTAACGCAGGGAAAATTGCGTTAATGCCGGAATAATAAACTTGCGGCCAAACACGGAAGACACCGTCAGCCGAATGGTTCCCCGCATCTCATCTGACTTTGGCTGCGGTTTTACCGTCAACAAGGTATCGACAGCGTTAACAGCCTGCCGGGCATATTGCGCGAGGCGCTCACCATCGGCCGTTATTTTCATCTGCCGGGTGCTTCGGTAAAACAAAATTTCACCACGCTGCTGTTCGAGTTCTTTCACCGCACGGGTCACCGCCTGAGGTGAGATGCCCAGAAGTATCGCAGCATCTTTGAAGTTTCTTGACTCTGCGACGGTACAAAAGATGCGCAACATTTCCAGTTTATTTTGCATGGCAGACCTGAACCGTTGACGGGGTTAATTCCATAATCAGGAATTCTGTAATGGAATCTTTTCCACATATTGTAACGTGAGGTGAAGAAATACTGGAATACCCAAATTTGTGTGACGGATACTTTCAGGCCCCCCTGCTGGGGATACCGGCAAAACGATACCGGCCCTTTGTTAAAGGGAAGTTAAAAACTGTACGCATCAGAAAATGGCTGTTCGAGCTGCGCGGTTGCGCTCATTTAGCATGCGAAGCATGAGCTTGGAGGATGATTCATTTATTATCAGTCAGTTGTGATTATTTTTGTTCAAGAATAAAACGCTGACAACGCCGATTTAACATGAATTTAACTCCGGCGTCAGGAAACGGCATTGTCAACACGACACTTAAATAAAATGAAACTTTTTGATCACATTCAAGCTTCTGAAAAATAGATGAAAACGGGTTTTATGCATTTTTTATGCATAAAGCATGGGTACCCCCCGCGACCACCGTACAAAAGTAATTAACTATTCATTTTTGCGTCGCCAAACCGGCTTGAAACCGGCCTGTGGCCCGATGAGTGGGGGCTAACAAGCCGCGTTTTTAATGGTAAATTTAGCGTCGCAAAAGTGTTATGCACTTAGTAATCCACGGTTAAACAAAATAAATACCTATATATAAAAAGGTTGGTTATGGAAAAGCTATCCTACGCTTCAGAAAGCAGCACAACGGCCTGGGCCACCTATCTGCAACAAATTGACCGCGTTGCACCTTATCTCGGTGAGCTGTCGCGTTGGGTTGATACCCTGCGTCACCCTAAGCGTGCGCTGATCGTTGATATTCCTCTGCAAATGGACGACGGTTCAATCCGCCACTTCGAAGGTTTCCGCGTTCAGCACAACCTGTCGCGCGGCCCGGGTAAAGGCGGCATCCGTTACCATCCAGATGTTGATCTCGATGAGGTTATGGCGTTGTCAGCCTGGATGACCATCAAATGTGCGGCAGTTAACCTGCCTTACGGTGGCGCCAAGGGGGGGATCCGCGTCGATCCTTTCAAACTGTCTGAAGGCGAGCTGGAAAGATTGACCCGCCGCTACACCAGCGAAATCGGCTTTATCATCGGCCCACAGAAAGATATTCCCGCACCGGACGTCGGCACCAACTCCAAAGTGATGGCCTGGATGATGGATACCTACTCCATGAACCACGGCACTACCATCACCGGCGTCGTCACCGGCAAGCCTATCCATCTGGGCGGCTCTCTGGGCCGTGAAAAAGCGACCGGCCGTGGCGTGTTCGTTACCGGTTGTGAAGTGGCCAAACGTTTGGGCGTGCAGCTCGAAGGTGCCAAAGTGGCAGTACAGGGCTTTGGTAACGTGGGCAGCGAAGCGGCTCGTCTGTTCGTCGGCATCGGCGCACGCGTAGTGGTGATCCAGGACCACTCAGCTACCCTGTTCAATCCGGACGGCATCGACCTGAGCGCGCTGACCGAATGGCAAGCCAAGAACAAGCAGATCGCCGGCTTCCCTGGCGCCAAAGAAATCGAAAGCGAAGCTTTCTGGTCCGTAGACATGGACATCCTGATCCCAGCCGCCCTGGAAGGTCAGATCACCCGTCAACGTGCAGAAATCCTCAGCGCCAAGCTGGTACTGGAAGGGGCGAACGGCCCAACCTATCCAGATGCGGACGACGTTCTGCGTTCACGCAACATCACCGTAGTGCCTGACGTTATCTGTAACGCCGGCGGCGTGACCGTCAGTTACTTCGAGTGGGTGCAGGACATGGCCAGCTACTTCTGGAGCGAAAGCGAAATCAACGAGCGTATGGACAAGATCATGACCGACGCTATGATTCACGTTTGGAACAAGTCCGAAGAGAAAGAATGCAGCCTGCGCACCGCGGCTTATATCGTCGCCTGTGAGCGTATCCTGACCGCACGTAAAGAGCGTGGCATTTACCCAGGTTAATGCGTTATCCCTCCCGGCTTGCTTTGCAGGCCGGGATTATTTCCAAACAGAGCCCCTCAGCGCAGTAACCTTTTCAACACCTTTCCGGTGCTGGTCATCGGTAGCCGTTCGACAAACTCTACGATACGCGGATATTTAAACGCCGCCAGTCGCTCTTTGGTCCAGGCGATCAGCGCCCCCTCCGTTACCGGGTCATCTAGGTCCTTCAACACCACCACCGCTTTAATTTCCTCTCCCAGCGATGGATGCGGCACCCCGATCACCGCCACGAAGGAAACGGCCGGATGGCGAATCATCAGTTCCTCCACTTCGCGCGGATAAACGTTGAATCCCCCGCGGATAATCACGTCTTTCGACCTATCGACAATAAAATAAAAGCCATCGGCGTCGCGTCGCGCCAGATCGCCGGTTCTAAACCAGCCGTTTTCCAGAACTTCGGCCGTGGCCTCCGGTCGGTTAAGGTAACCTTTCATCACGTTGTGGCCGCGCACCGCAATCTCGCCGACCTGATCAATACCCGCCACCGTTTTGCCGGTGACATCAACCAGGCGGACCTCAACGCCCCAGATCGGTTGGCCGATAGATCCCACTTTGTTAACGCGTCCTGGGTGATTGAAGGTAGCGACCGGACTGGTTTCCGACAGTCCGTACCCCTCCAGAATGTTAACGCCGAAACGACGGGCAAAATCTTCAATGATCTGCACCGGCAAACTGGCCCCGCCGGAGACCGCCATGCGCAGATTTTTGCGCAACAGCGCCAGATCTACGCTGTCGTCCAGCGCGTTCAGCAATGCCCAGTACATGGTAGGTACGCCGGCGAAAAAAGTGATGGCGTATTTTTGCATCAGCGAGATAGCCAACTTTGCATCAAAACGCGGAACCAGCACCAGCGTCGCCCCCAAGGCAAAGCCGGCATTCATCTGGACGGTGGAGCCGAAAGTATGGAACAGCGGCAGCGTCACCAAATGACGATCGGGGCGTTCTACCGAGCTGTTGAATAACTGTACCGAACCCAGCGCATTCAATACCAGGTTGGAATGGGTCAACTCCGCGCCTTTGGCACGACCGGTGGTTCCGCTGGTGTAGAGGATCACTGCGGTATCGGACTCCAGGGTGCTGGCACTGTCAAAATCGGCAGGTTGCTGGCGGATGGCCTGGCTGAAGCGGTCGCCGCTCAGCGCCAGGCTGTCACCGATAATAATGAAATCGCGGCACTGTTGAGCGGAATCGAACGCGATTTTTGCCTCTTCCCCCAACGTCAATCCCTGGCCCCCTTCAAAGCAAAAAAAGGCCACCGCCTGCGAATCCTGCAGGTAGTATTCAAACTCCCCCGCTTTCAGCAAGGTATTTAACGGCACCACCACCGCACCCGCTTTGAGAATGCCGAAATAAATCGCCGGAAACTCCCAACGGTTGGGGCAGGCCAGCGCCACCCGCTCCCCCGGTTTCACGCCCCGCCCCCTCAGCAGATGGGCGACCTGGTTGGCAAATTGATCGAGTTCGACATAGCTAAGCTGGACTTCGTCCTGAACCAGTGCCAGACGGTTGGGGAAAGTACGCGCACTCTCTTCAAGCAATGTGGCCAAATTAAGCATGTGAGGGTCTCATGAGCAGAAACCGGGAAGCCCGGTGAGTCAATAATTGAGATACTGCGCCACCTCATTGAGGTTGATCTCCCTGAACCGCCTCCGGCGGTAAAATCAGTATAGATGCATCCGCGCCAGGGGCAGGTTCGCGTTCCACCCAGCGGTAGGCTATATGTTAGGGATTATTCCTCCCGGAGATCCCCGTATGAGCAAGAAAAAGATCCTGATGCTGGTTGGTGATTACGCTGAAGATTATGAAACCATGGTGCCCTTTCAGGCATTGCAGATGATTGGCCATCAGGTGGATGCCGTCTGCCCGGACAAGGTCAAAGGCGATTACATCATGACGGCAATCCATGATTTCGACGGCGCGCAGACCTACAGTGAAAAACCTGGCCACCGTTTCACCCTGAATGCCGACTTTTCTGCTGCAAAAGAAGAAGACTACGACGCGCTGTTGATCCCCGGCGGCAGAGCGCCCGAGTATCTGCGTCTGAACCCGCAGGTTATCAAGCTGGTGCAGGCTTTTGATGCCGCGCGCAAACCCATCGCCGCCGTGTGTCACGGCCCGCAGCTGTTGGCCGCCGCCGGGGTGCTTAAAGGCAGAACCTGCAGCGCCTATCCGGCCTGCGCCCCGGAAGTGCAGTTGGCCGGAGGCCACTATGCGGATATCGGTATCGATCAGGCCCATGTTGACGGCAATCTGGTGACCGCCCCTGCCTGGCCGGCGCACCCGCAATGGCTGGCAAAATTTGCCGAGCTGCTGGCACAATAATCCCGTTAAAAGGCCCGCAATTTCTTTGCGGGCCTGAAACTGCATTCGGCGCGATGAGTTAACGCATCCAATATTGGATCATTTTAATTGCTCAATCAGAAAGTGAATGTCATAAAGCCAGCGTTTGGCCCGGGCGGATCGCACCAGCATATAAACATATAATGGCCGGATCCTTTCCATTTCAAGATCCCAGTGATTCGCTCGACGATTTGATGAGGAGAACAATAACGCCGATTTTGACTCCTGACGAAAATACAGCTCATGATTGTAATTGCTGCTGTCGATGAGAAAGGCGTCGAAATAGCCACGCATTAGCGTTTCCGACATTGGCAAGGACAGGTGCAGCTCTTTGTTAATTTCCGTATTGAGCGTAACGGCAATCCCCTTTTTAAGCAGGCTGGGCGAATTATAGCGATCAATCACTGAAATGACCTGTTGCTGAATATCACTTTCCATTTCAACCTCAATATATTTGGCCGCGAGAATGATGCGATATCATTCAGACCCTGCTGATGGTGGCGAGTTCTCCATCGTCTGGTCATTTTCCCTTTCTTTACACTTCCACCACAGAATGAATATAAAAAAACGCAGCGTGCTATCACCACACTGCGTAATTTAATTATTGCCCAGGCTTAAATCTTATTGGGTTAAAGATCTATTATTGGCAACCACGCCATCGCCCTGCTTTTCTGCCGCGATGCCCCCGCCCAGGACTTTATACAGAGTAATCAGGTTCTGATATTCGGTTTGGCGAGCCGCAATCAGCGACTGCTGGGCGGTATACAGCGTGCGCTGTGCGTCCAGCATAACCAGATAGGTATCTACTCCGTGGCGGTAACGCAGCTCCGCCAGGCGATAATATTCCTGCGAGGCCGCCACATAGCCGGTTTGTGCCGCTAACTGTTCCTGGATTGTGCCCTTGCGTGCCAACGCATCGGCCGTTTCCTGGAATGCCGTCTGCACCGCTTTCTCATAGGTGGCGACGTAGAGATCTTTCTGCGCCTTGGTGTAATTCAACTGCGCCGTATTATAGCCGCCGGTAAAGATTGGCAAGCTGATGCTCGGTGCAAACGACCAAACACCCGCCCCCTGACTGAACAGGGATGACAGTTCTCCACTGCCCACCCCGCCGCTGGCAGTCAGGCTGATAGACGGGAAGAACGCCGCGCGGGCAGAACCGATATTGGCATTGGCGGCCTTCAGATTATGCTCGGCTTCCAGCACGTCCGGACGGTTCAGCAGCACCTGCGACGACACATTGGCCGGCAGGTCTTTCATGATGCCAGACAACGCTTCGATCCCATCAGGTAACAGGCTTTCCGGCACGCTTTTTCCGACCACCAGATCCAGCGCATTCTTCGCCTGCGCCGCGCTGGTGGTATAGCTGGCTACGTCCGAACGCGCCTGCTGATACACCGTCTCCGCCGACGCCACGTCAACCATCGACAAAATGCCGTTTTGCTGATTCTTGCGTGTTACCGCCAGCGACTGTTTGGCACTTTCCATGGTGCCTTTGGCCGCGGCCAGATTGCTGCGTTCTGCCGCCACATTTACCCAGTCGGTCACGATGTCGGCAATCAACGCCAAACGGGTACTTTTAGCCGCCTCGGACTCCGCCAAATAGCTCTCGAATTTAGAGCGAGTCAGGCTGCGATTTTTGCCAAACAGATCCAACTCGAAGGCGCTGGTGCTGGCGTTAGCCTCGTAGCTTTGGCTAATCGCAGTAGCGTTGTTTGCCCCACCGGTCAGAGCGCGTGAACGCGTTCCTTCCAGACCGGCATTGATGGTAGGAAACAGATCGGCACGCTGCTCACCGTAGAGCGCCCTGGCAGATTCGATGTTGGCAATGGCCTCGCGCAAATCGCGACTGCTGCTCAGCCCCATTTCCACCACCTGCCGTAACCGACTATCGACCACATAGTCACGCCATGGAATGTCCGGGTAGCTTAATGACAATTTACCGGAGGGCGCGGTATAAGCCGCCCCTTGCGGCAGCGTTGAGGGCACCGGTGCCTGCGGGCGCTGATAGTCCGGATCCAGTGAGATACACCCCGCCAGCACCAGCGGAAAGGTCAAAGTGATTAAACGTTGCAGCACGTTATTCTCCTGCCTGCGGCGCAGTGTTTTCTGTTGGTTTGGCGGGGGTTGTTTTGCGTGAAAACATCCGTCTAACCAATACGTAGAACAAGGGAACGAAGAAGATGGCCAGTAATGTCGCCGTAATGGTACCGCCGATGATCCCGGTACCTATGGCGATCCGGCTGTTGGCCCCGGCGCCGCTGGAAACCGCCAAGGGCAATACGCCGGCGCTAAACGCCAGAGAGGTCATCAAAATGGGACGCAAGCGCATACGGGAAGCCTCCACGGCGGCGGCGATCAAGGCTTCGCCGCGCTGGTAATTCTCTTCGGCGAATTCGACGATCAGAATGGCGTTCTTGGCCGACAGGCCGATAATGGTTAATAACGCCACCTGGAAGTAAATGTCGTTTTCCAGCCCACGCAACGTGATCGCCAGCAGCGACCCCACCAGGCCCATAGGAACGACCATCATCACGGCAAACGGGATTGACCAGCTCTCGTACAGCGCGGCCAGGCACAGGAACACCACCACCAACGAAATGGCATACAAAGATGCTGCCTGCCCGCTGGTCAGTCGTTCCTGATAAGACAGCCCGCTCCACGAGAAGCTGCTGGCCGAGGAGAACTGCGCCGCCAGTTTTTCCATCTCGTCCATTGCCGTACCGGAACTGGCACCGGCTGCGCCCTCACCGGTGATCTCAAACGAGGACAGTCCGTTGTAACGCGACAGATTTTCCGGCCCGTAAATCCAATGTGAAGAGGCAAAGGCAGAGAACGGCGTCATGCTGGTGGTACTGCTGTTGGAGGTGCCGCGAACAAACCACTTGTCGAGATCCTCCGGCTTTGACCGATACTCGACGTCACCTTGCATATAGACCTTTTTCACCCGGTTGCGGTCGATAAAGTCGTTGATGTAGGTGCTGCCGAACGCGCTGGTGAGCGTACTGCTGACGTCGCCGGCGCTCAGGCCCAGCGCCTGAAGTTTGTCGTTGTCGATTTCTACCTGCAGCTGTGGCGTATCCGGCAAGGTGTTGGCACGAACCGCACTCAGATTTGGGTTTTTCCCGGCGGCGGCGATGATCTGGTCACGCATCACCTGCAACTCCGCACGGGTGGTCGCCCCTTTAGCCTGCAGTTCGAAGGTGAAACCGTCGGACTGGCCGAAGCCGTCAATCGCCGGCGGGCTCATCGAGAACACCTGGGCATCGCGGATCGTGGCAAAGTGCGCCATTGCGCGTTTGGCAATCGCATCGGCGGTATTGGCACTGCCGGGGCGCTGGCTCCAGTCTTTCAGACTGACAAAGGCCATACCGGCATTTTGCCCGCTGCCGCTGAAACCAAAACCGTTGATGGTGAAAATGGTGCTGACGTTGGCCTTCTCGTCGGTGAGGAAATAGTCTTTCACCGCATCGCTGACCGCCGAAGTACGGGCATTGGTCGCGCCGGCAGGCAGCGTATATTGCACCATCACCACGCCCTGATCTTCATTGGGCAAAAAGCCGGTCGGCAGCCGCATATACATCACGACGACGGCGATCAGCAGCAGTCCGTACAGCAGCAGATAACGCATCGGACTGTGGATCACCCGAGCCACCTTATCGGCGTATTTCTCCTGCAGGCGGTTATAGCCGCGGTTAAATTTGCCCAGCAGGCCTTTGTCGGTCAGATCGTCATGAGCCGGTTTCAGCAAGGTGGCACACAACGCCGGCGCCAACGTCAGCGCCAGGATCACTGACAGCACCATCGACGCCACGATGGTAACGGAGAACTGACGGTAGATAACCCCGGTGGAACCACCAAAGAAGGCCATCGGCAGGAACACCGCCGACAGCACCATGGCGATGCCGACCAGTGCCCCGGTGATTTCCTTCATCGATTTTTCCGTCGCCTGGCGCGGCGACAGCTTCTCTTCCCGCATCACGCGCTCGACGTTCTCTACCACCACAATGGCGTCATCCACCAACAGTCCAATCGCCAGCACCATACCAAACAGCGTCAGGGTGTTGATCGAATAGCCGAAGGCGGCGAGTACGCCAAAGGTGCCCAACAGCACCACCGGCACGGTGATGGTCGGGATCAGCGTAGTACGGAGGTTTTGCAGGAACACAAACATCACGATCACCACCAACACCACCGCCTCGATCAGCGTTTTCACCACTTCTTCGATCGAGATATTAATAAAATCGGTGCTGTCTTTCGGGTAGGCGACCTTGTAACCGTCGGGCATCGAAGTCTGGTATTCCGCCACCTTGGCTTTGACCAGCTTGGCGGTATTGAGCGCATTGGCCCCGGCGGCCAGTTTCACCGCGATGCCTGAGGCTGGATGCCCATTCAAACGGGCGCTGGAGGAGTAATCCTCGTTACCCAATTCCACCCGCGCCACGTCGCCCAGGCGCACCAGTGCGCCGCTGCTGTCACTCTTGAGAATGATGTTGCGGAACTGCTCCGGCGTTTGCAGGCGAGACTGCGCCTTTACCGTTGCGGTCAGTTGCTGATCGGCACCGGACGGCAAGTCGCCGATCTTACCGGCAGAAACCTGGGTGTTTTGCGCTTCTATCGCCGTTGACACGTCGGAAGGCATCAGTGAAAAGGACGCCAGCTTGGTCGGGTCAAGCCAGATGCGCATGGCGTATTCCGATCCGAATACCTGCACATCGCCAACCCCTTCAATGCGCGACAGCGGATCCTGAATGTTACTCACCAGATAGTCGGAAATGTCCGCAATGCTGGCCTTGTCGGTTTCGTCATACAGACCGACGATCAGCAAGAAGCTGCTCTGAGATTTTTTGACCGTAACCCCTTGCGCGGTGACCTCGGTAGGCAAACGGCTTTCCGCCTGCTGCACCTTGTTTTGCACCTGCACCTGCGCGATATCCGGATCGGTACCCTGGTCGAAGGTCACGTTAATGCTCACAGAGCCGTCGGAGCTACTGGTGGCTGAAAAGTAAAGCAGCCCGTCCAGCCCGGTAAGTTGTTGTTCGATGACCTGTGTCACGCTGTTTTCCAGCGTCTCGGCATCGGCGCCCGGATAGGTGGCGGAGATGGATATTTGTGGCGGGGAGACGTCAGGATATTGCGAAATGGGCAGCGAGTTGATCGACATCAGCCCGCACAGCATGATGATGATCGCAATCACCCAGGCGAAAACCGGTCGCCGAATAAAGAACTGCGCCATGGTTACTGCTCCCCGCCGTTAGCCGTCGGTTGTTTCACATCAACCGCTTTGACCTCAACGCCCGCAGCCACCTTATTGGTGCCTTCAACGATCAGACGATCGCCGGCTTTCAGGCCCTTGCTGACCAGCCAATTGCTGCCGATAACCTGCTCGGTAATAACCGTGCGTTGCTCCACTTTGTTTTCCGCGTTGACGACCAGCGCCGTGGCTTCCCCCTTGGCGTTACGGGTGATCCCCTGTTGAGGCGCCAAAATCCCTTTGGGGTCGACGCCGTTGTCGACCGTGGCGTGCACATACATGCCGGGCAGCAATTCGTGCTCGGGATTAGGGAACACCGCACGCAGGGTGACGGAGCCTGTTGACTCGTCTACCGCCACTTCCGTCAGCTCCAGCTTGCCGGGGTGGGTATAAGGCGTACCGTCCTCAAGTTTGATCGCCACCGGCGTGACATCGTCACGTTGCAGCGATGCCTGCTGTTTACGCAGTTTGAGCAATTGACTGCTGGATTGAGTGAGATCGACATAAATCGGATCGAGTGCGCGAATGGTCGCCAGGGCATCGGTCTGACTGGCGGTCACCAAAGCGCCCGGCGTAACGGAGGAAATGCCGATACGACCGGAAATCGGTGCACGAACCTGGGTATAGGCAAGATTGATTTTTGCGGTTTCCAGGGCTGCCTGGTATTGCGCAACGGCGGCAACCGCTTCCAGATAGGTCGCCATGGCATCATCCGCATCCTGTTTGGATACGCCATTCTCTTTTACCAGCGCCGCATAGCGCTGGGCTTTCAGGCGGCTGGACTTCACCGTGGCTTCAGCGCTTTTCAACTGAGCGGCAGCCTGATCGTAGCTGGCCTGGTAGGTTGCGGGATCGATCTGATACAGCACCTGCCCAGCCTTGACCTCGGCCCCTTCGGTAAACAGACGTTTTTTGATAATGCCGTCCACCTGGGGGCGAACGTCCGAGGTCATGGTGGCGTTCACGCGGCCGGTCAAATCGCTGCTTAGCGTTACCGGTTGAGCCTGCAGCGTCGCGACACCCACCTCCTGCACGCCACCGGCGCCGGCGGGTGCACCACCGCTCTGGCCATCACAAGCGGCCAGCAATAACGACAGGCTGACAAGTAAAACCTTTTTCCTCTGCATCGACTATCTATCCTATTGAGAACGTTTATTCTCAATATATAGAAAGCACTGTTTTTAGTCTGACAGGGTTGCGTAAGGATTGCGTAAAATTGCATCGCAGAGCGTGAGGAGAACCGGTGCGCGCCCACTTTACGCACCGGTTAAGGGCTTTACTTTTGACGAAGGGGGACGTCTTTCAAGAACCAGGTCAATGCGAAGGCCAGCGCCATAACCCCGGCGGCAATCTGATACACCGAGTGAATGGCCCCGCCAAAGGCTTGCAAATAGTCGTTCTGCAACGTCAACGGCAGATGATGCACCGCCGCCGCGCCCAAAGACCGCGGTAATGCCGTCCCTTCAGGCAGCAGGCTGGCCAACCGGCTGTGCAGCACATTGGTAAAAATCGCGCCGAACACGGCGACCCCGATGGAACCGCCGATAGAGCGAAACAGCGTAGCGCTCGAAGTGGCAACGCCCATGTGTTTTGGCTCGACGCTGTTTTGCGCCGCCAGGATCATCACCTGCATCACCATACCCAATCCCAACCCCAGCAGGCTGATGTAGAGATACAGCAGATGCACCGGCGTCGAGTTTTTCAGCGTCCCCAGCAGTATCATCCCGGCCAGGGCGCAGCAGGTGCCTATAATCGGAAAAATGCGGTATTTGCCGCGCTTGCTGATTAACCGCCCGCTGACGATGGAGCTGAACATAATCCCCCCCATCAGCGGCAGCAGTTGCATCCCGGCCTGGGTCGGCGTGGAATTCTTCACCACCTGCAAATACAGCGGCAGGAAAGTCACCGAACCAAACAGCGACATCCCGACGATAAAACCGACCAATGCGCACAGCAAAAAGGTCCGGTTGCGGAACAAGCCGAGCGGAATGATAGGCTCGCTCGCCAGCCGTTCTTCGTAGATAAAACCGCCCAACGACACCAGGCCAAAAGCCAGAATGCACCACAATTGGCCGTCCGACCAGGCCATTACCGTGCCGCCCTGGCTGGTAAACAGGATAATGCAGGTCAGGGCTGCGGCAAGGTAGCCGGCCCCCAGAAAATCGATTTCATGCTTCACGCGGTTGACCCTGGATTGGAACACCGCGCCAATCACCAACAGTGCGAAAATCCCCAGCGGCAGGTTGATATAGAAAATCCACCGCCATGAGAAATGCTGCACCAGCACCCCGCCAATCAACGGGCCCACCACCGTCGCCAGACCAAATACGCCGCCAAACAGCCCCTGATAACGTCCGCGCTCGGCCGGCGGGATCACATCGCCGACCACCGCCATGGTGACGACCAGCAACCCGCCACCGCCCAGCCCCTGCAAGGCACGCATCAGGATAAGCTGAGTCATGTTTTGCGCCAACCCGCACAGCACCGAACCGAGCAGGAACACCACAATGGCAATCTGCAGCACGATTTTACGGCCAAACAGATCGCCGAACTTGCCATACAGCGGCACCACTATCGTCGATGCCAGCAAATAAGCGGTGACTACCCACGACAGATTTTCCAGCCCGCCGAATTCACCGACAATGGTCGGTAATGCAGTGGACACAATGGTTTGATCGAGCGCCGCCAGCAACATGACCAGCAGCAATGCGGAGAACAACAACCGGATCGAGGGCGCCTGCCCAGACGCCCTGCCGCTGTCTTCGCTGCCTGCCAGATGACTGATACCCATTTAGGTGAGCTCACTTGTAATTAATTAATCGGGTAATTAATATATGAGTGATTCTTTTCTCCGGTCAATGGATCTCACCGCGATGACAGCACAAAACGTTAAAGCCCCGCGCCGCCCTGGTCGGCCAAGCGGCGGCACCAAGGGCACAGAAAAACGCGAGCACCTGCTGGATACAGCGCTTAATTTGTTTGCCCGTCAAGGCATTGCCGATACTTCGCTCAATGCCATTGCCCGTGAAGCCGGCGTCACCCCCGCCATGCTCCACTACTATTTTCACAACCGTGAACAGCTGTTAGACGTGCTGATCGAAGAGCGTTTCCTGCCGGTCCGGCTGGCCGCCGGCAGCGTTTTCGACGCCAATGCGGACGATCCTGTTGCCGCCTTCACCCAACTGGCCCAACGTTTTATCGATATCTCCACCGCACACCCCTGGTTCGCCCCGCTGTGGTTGCGAGAAGTGATGAGTGATAACGGCGTACTGAAGCAGCGGATGGACGAGCGTTTTGGCGATGCGCAACGCAAAGCGGCCCTGAAGTCGATTATGCGCTGGCAGGCAGAGGGCAAGCTGAATGCCGATCTGGAACCCTCTTTGCTGTTTATCACCCTGTTTGGCATGACGCTGCTGCCGCTGGCCACCGCGCCGAAATGGCACCGTGACAACAACAGCCACGGCCCGCAGAGCGCTGAAGTTATCGCGCGCCACGCCATTGCGCTGTTAAGTCACGGCCTGGGGCCGCAGCGCTAAAGGGAGATCCATTTTGGCGCTACGTACCCCCTGTTTATTTACTTAAACGGCCGGCAGTTGGCTGGTTACACAGTGGATCCCCCCGCCACCGGCGGCGATAGCGTCGATATTCAACTGCACCACTTCACGCTGTGGATAAAGCGCCGTCAATAATTCCAAGGCTGCGGCATCCGCTTCGGCATCGCCAAACTCCGGGGCGATAATCGCGCCGTTGATGACAAAGTAATTGATGTAACCGGCGGCAAAATCGGCATTGCCCTTGCTGAAGCGGCTACGACGAGGATCCAGCGGTGGCGATACCGTATGCACCTGTATCTTGCGGCCATCGGCATCCGTGGCCTGCTTGAGGATCGCCAGGTGATCCAGCGTGACCTGATGGTCGTAGGACTCCGGATCGCTGTCCAGATTGGCGATCACCACGCCTGGGCTGACGAAACGGGCATAAAAATCGACGTGAGCGTCGGTAATGTCTTTGCCCTTAATCCCCGGCAGCCAGATGATTTTTCGCAGGCCCAGCATCGCTTTGAGCTCTTGCTCTACCCGATCGCGGCTCCAGCCAGGGTTGCGATTGCGATTGACCCAGCTGCTCTCGGTCATGATGCCGGTGCCATGGCCATCCACTTCGATGCCACCGCCTTCCCCTACCAGGGCGCTGCGGCGCAGTGGATTAACCCCGAAATGCCTGGCCTGGAAAGCGGCCAACTGAGCATCCTTACCGTGCCGTTGCTTATTGCCCCAACCGTTAAAGTTGAAGTCCACCGCCGCCAATTCCCCCGCGTGGTTGGTAACGAAGTTGGCACCGATATCGCGCATCCAAATATCATCGAGCTCGGTAATGACAAAGGTCACATTGTGGCTGCCGCATTTTTTCTCTGCCAACTCTCGTTCGCGTTCACGGCAAAATACCGTCAGCGGCTGGTAAACCGCGATAGCACGGGCAATGCGGCCCAGGGCATCTTGCACGTCCGCCGTGAACTCACCCCAAATCGCCCGCTGTGCGCCAAAAGCGATAAATGCACATTGCTGAGGCTCGCCCTCATCGGGCATGCGCCAGCTTCCGCCAGCCGTTTTCTGAGCCGCGTGGCTGGACAATGACGCCAACCCCATCGAGGCCGTCAGGCTAATGCCGGCAATCAGGGAAGCCTGTTTGATAAATTCACGACGTGTTGACATGGTTTGCTCCTGTATTGCCGCCAAAACAATTAGCTAATCTATTCAGCAAAAGACGGCGTGATGTCGATAACGGTTATGTTAATCCCTTTAATCCGGGTAAAACAAAGGATACATTTAGCGGACACCTGATTAGATAGGCTTATCAATAATGCTTAAGCACTGGCCCCCGATGAACGCCCTGCGCGGTTTTGAAGCCGCCGCCCGGCTGGGCAGTTTCCACCAGGCCGCCGATGAGCTGCACCTCACTCAGTCGGCGATCAGCCAACAAATTCGCAGCCTTGAAGCCTTCCTGGAGCAACCGCTGTTTTTCCGCAGCGGCCGCAGCGTCAGCCTGACCGATGCCGGTCAGGATCTCTACAGCACTGCCCAGGTGATGCTGCAACAGTTGGCCGTTGGCATCCGCCGTCTGGAGCAGTACCGCAAACCCAACCAACTGATCGTCAACACTACGCCGGCGTTCGCCCGCCACTGGCTGGTTCCACGCCTTAAAAGCTTCCACCGGCAGCACCCGGATATCGACCTGTGGCTGTTCACCACCTTCGATCCACCGGATATGGCGACCGAAACCGTCGATCTGGCGATCCGCGACGATCTCAGCGCGCAAATTGAATGTAGCCTCAAAATGCTGCATCAGGATCGGCTCTATCCGGCTTGCCATCCTGAGCTGCTGAAGCGGGATAAGGCACAACGCACCACCTTGCACGGCGAACGTGAGATGGACTGGAGCCATTGGGCGGTTCAGGGCGGCGCCAACGTCGGGCAAAGCAGCCACGGCCTGAACTTCTCCGATCCCGGCCTGCTGTTGGATGCGGCCTGCGACGGCCTGGGCATCGCTCTGGTCAGCCAACTGCTGGCACAGCAGGCACAGGCCAGAGGCCTGCTGCAGCCACTGACGGAACAAAGCGTGCGCGGCCCCCATTGGGCATGGCTGATTCATCGCGACAGCGAGAATAATCCCCTCACTCAGCATTTCTGTGAGTGGTTACTAACTCAATTACCGGCGGCGATTTAACGTTCTACCTCACGCTTCCAAACGCAGGATAAAGCGCGACGGATTGAGCGGTGCTACTTTCAATCAAGCGCCCGAACAAGCTTAAACAATGGCGCTAAGTGGTTGTTGAGATTGAATTCACCTGTCATCGTTCAATTCGAAAAGGAAAGGCTATGCATTCTGGTTTATTAAAAACATTAGCACTTGGCGTGGCGTTAGCCACGCTCAGCCCTTCGGTATTCGCCGCTAATCTGAACGCCGGTGCCGTGGCGGCACCGGATCAATACGGTGCCAAAGTGGCCGCACAAATTTTGCAGGCCGGCGGTAATGCTGTCGATGCTGCGGTCGCGACCGCCTTTACGCTGGCGGTGACCTACCCGGAGGCCGGCAACATCGGCGGCGGCGGTTTTATGACCCTGTACGTCGACGGCAAGCCCTACTTCCTCGACTACCGGGAAGTCGCGCCCAAAGCGGCCACCAAAACCATGTACCTTAACGAAAAAGGCGAAGTGATCGAAAACCTCAGCCTGGTGGGCACCAAGGCCGCCGGCGTACCCGGCACGGTACTCGGGCTGTGGGAGGCGCATAAACGCTTCGGCAAGTTGCCCTGGGCAGAGCTGCTGACCCCGGCTATCGGCTATGCGCAACAAGGCTTTAAGGTGGCCGATCAGCAATACCAATACCGCGAGGATGCCAACAAGCTGTTCGCTGAAAAAACCAACTTCGGCGATTACTTTGGCAGCATGAAACCCGGCGCGGTGTTTAAACAGCCGGAGCTGGCCAAAACGCTGGAGCGCATCGCCAACCGGGGTGCAGAGGACTTCTATCAGGGGGAAACCGCCAAACTGTTGATCGCCCAGATGCAGCACGATGGCGGCCTGATCACCCAGCAGGATTTGACTGACTATCGGGTGAAGTGGCGCGAACCGATGAAAATCGCCTGGCGCGGCAATACCCTTTATACCGCCCCGCTGCCCAGCTCAGGTGGCATCGCGCTGGCGCAGTTACTGGGCATAAAAGAAGACCGAGCTGCCGATTTCAAAGGCGTAGCGCTTAATTCCGCCCGCTATATTCACTTACTGTCGGAAATCGAAAAGCGCGTCTTTGCCGATCGCGCCGATTACCTTGGCGATCCTGACTTTGCCAAGGTGCCGGTTGCCCAGTTGGTCGCCCCGGATTATTTGCAAAAGCGGGCTGCGGAGATCAACCCGACCGCCATTTCACCGACCGAAAAGGTGCGCCCAGGGTTAGAGCCCCATCAAACCACGCATTTCTCGATTGTTGACGCTCAGGGTAACGCGGTCAGCAATACCTATACGCTGAACTGGGACTTCGGCAGCGGTGTCGTGGTGAAAGGCGCAGGCTTCCTGTTGAATGACGAAATGGACGACTTCAGCGCCAAACCGGGCGTGGCCAATGCCTTTGGCGTGGTCGGTAGCGACGCCAACGCCATTGAGCCGGGCAAACGCATGCTTTCGTCCATGAGCCCGACCATTATCACCCGCGACGGCAACGTTAGCCTGGTGATCGGTACCCCTGGCGGTTCCCGCATTTTCACCTCGATTTTCCAGGTGATAAACAATCTCTATGACTACCGGTTACCGCTGGAGCAAGCGGTGGCCGCTCAGCGCGTCCATCACCAACTGTTGCCGAAAGACACTATCTTCTACGACGCTTTTGCCCCACTGACCGGCAACGTGGCCGACCAGTTGAAAGCCATGGGATACACACTGGAAGATCAGGGCTGGTACATGGGGGATATACAGGCGATCCGCGTCAATGGTGACACGCCGGAAACCGCCTCCGATCCGCGTGGCCGTGGTGTGGGGTTGGTAGTGAAGAAATAACGACAAAAAACCGGGCGCCTCGGTGAGAAATGCGCCCGGTTTTTATTTTTACTCTGCGGCACGTATGACATTTGTTTGATTTACGCTCTCAAGTTGCTCGCTTAACCAACAGGCACACAGTTTATTCCTAATTTCCGACACGTAATGCCTTCATTTCTTATACTCTCCTGCCGACCCGTTAACGGGCCGCGTTTCTTTTCTATCCCCACCCACAAGGAGTCATCATGAAAAATAACGAGCGCAAGCATCTCACGCGCCCGGAGATCGAGCGCATGCTGGTCGCCGCCGGCGACAGCCCCGATCCGGAACGCAATACCTGCCTGCTGTGGATGTGCTTTATTCACGGCTGCCGGGTCAGTGAACTGACCGGGCTGCATCTGGCAGATCTGGATATGGCGGCAGGCAGCCTGTACGTGCGTCGCCTCAAAAACGGGCTGTCTACCGTGCAACCTCTGCATCCCATGGAGCGTGATTTGCTGGCGCGCTGGCTGGAGCGCAGACAGCGCTACCCGGGGGCGAACGATTACGACTGGCTATTTTTATCCCACAAGGGCGGGCGGCTTTCTCGCTCCCGCATTTATCGGATACTGAAGCAATTAGGGGAACGGGCAGGACTGACGATTGCGGTACATCCCCATATGTTACGTCACGCCTGCGGCTACGCGTTGGCGGATAAAGGGGCGGATACCCGGCTGATTCAGGATTATCTTGGCCATCGCAACATCCAGCATACTGTGCTGTATACGGCCAGTAATGCAGGACGATTCAAGGCGTTGTGGTTCGAGGAAAATGTAACATTTTGAACCAAAGTGTCACTATACTAAGTTTCTGCTGCTAAAAACGTCAATTTTTTTCTGCAAAATTTCCGCAATTTGATTTTTATTTTTGAATATCATCCAGTTACAATCATCTACCTGAAACGTCATTTTCCAGCATATTATACTTTCCCACTTTTAAGCCTTGTTGCTCTGTCGTTACTCAATTCACTAATCCAGTTTATTACGCTGAAATAGCGCCATCCATGGCCTTTTTTTAGCGATATCGTACGCCATCATCCGCCTTTTTAGTCATAAATCCATAATGTGACACTTTGGTTCATTATGTTGCGTTTTTATCGGTCGCAAAACGGGGCTTATTCAGCCATTTTTATGCCTCACAGGGAGTGTGCAGACATGCCAAAAATCCACCGCGTGGCAGGGCTCACCCGCCGCAAATTCGTCGGGCTGACTGCCGCCCTGATGCTGGTCAACACCGGTTGCCTGGCCAACCTGACGGTCTACCCGATCAGCGCCGACATCGGTCCCGGCCAGGAGGCCACCACGCTGCAGGTGCTGTCCAAATCACCGCAGACCCAATACGTCCGTGTCGGCGTTAAACGTATCCTCAACCCGGCCACCCCACGCGAAACCGAGGTCGATGTCGCCAGCCAGCAAGGGTTGGTGGTGTCGCCGGACAAGTTCGCCCTGCCCGCCGGTGCCTCGCGCACCGTGCGATTAATCAGCCTGGCAACGCCCCCGCAGGAAGAAGCCTGGCGGGTCTATTTCGAGCCGGTGGCCTCACTGAGCGAAGACGAGCCTCCCGCCACACAAAACGCCCAGGTGAACGTCAACCTGGTCTGGGGTGTACTGGTCCGCCTGCTACCCGCCGTCCCACAACCACAACTGGCGCGCAGCGCCGACGGCAGCCAGTTACTCAACCCGGGCAACGTACGCCTGGGCGTATTGAAAGTGGGTCACTGTACGCCAGCCTGTCGCTGGCAGCAGATTGACCGCAGTGTCTATCCCGGTGAAGCCCTGGTGCTGCCCACCGGGATGTCAGGTGGCGTGGTACGCGTGGAATATCGCGACGGCGCCCCCACTCCGACGACGGCGGATTTGCCGGCCGGAGCCTCAACCCCAAAAAACTGAAATAACCAATAAGGATGTTGTATGAAAAAGTTGTATACCTTTGCCCCTATCGCCCTGGCCACCCTGTTCTCCCTGTCTGCCATGGCGGTACAGAAAGACATCACCATCACCGCCGATATCGACCCGACGGTTGAACTGCTGCAGGCCGACGGCACCGCGCTGCCGTCCAGCCTGAAAATGACCTACCTGCCCGGCGTCGGCCTGCAAAAGAAAACCCTCAGCACCAAAATCTTCACCAATGACGTGAAGAGCCAAGTCGAAATGCGTCTGCTGACCGCGCCGGTGCTGGCGTCCAACACCAAACCCAGCGCCACCGCCATCCCGCTGAGCGTCAGCTACAACGGCAAGACGCTGACCACCGCCGTGACCAAGGACAGCACGCTCAAACCGACCGACCTGTTCCCGAACGGCCGTCTGGATGCGGGCTCGGTGCCGTTTGACCTGGTCATTTCACAAACCACCCAGGCCGCCATCACCGAGTCCGGCAGCTACCAGGGCGTGGTCAGCCTGGTGCTGAATACCGCCACCGCTGCAGTTGGAGGTTAATAAAAGAACCCATATCGACAGGGCGCGCCTCCGGTGCGCCCTTTTCCCGGGTCTGGATGACCCCGGTTTGACCAAGGGAACTGAACGCCATGAATACCCGCTACCACCCACTGTATCTGGCCCTGCTGTTGGCCTGCCAGGCTGAGGCCGCGTCGCAGGTACCGCCGGGATTCGAATCACTGCTGCTGGGGCAGACGGAGCGGCTGGAAGTGCGGTTGCCGGGCCGCTCGCTCGGACTGTTTGTCGTCGAAGTCAAGCCCGATACCCTCACCTTTGAAACGCCGGAGACCGTGCTGGCGGCCGCAGGCCTGCAAGCATTATCCGAACCACAACAAAAACAGGCATTGCAGGCCCTGAGCCAACCGCTGGCACGCCATGGCAACCTGGCCTGCAACGGCAGCGCGACGCCGGGCTGCGGCTATGTCGCCACCGACAGCGTGGCGGCCATTCTGGATGAAAGCGAGGGCGCGGTGCTGTTATTTATGAAACCGACCTGGCTGGCCAGCATGAAACAGGACCAGCGCTGGCTGACCCCAACCCCGGCGGCGAAAAACGCCTTTATCCACCGTCAGACCGCCAACTACAGCGGCGACAAGGACAGCCAGAATCTGGCGCTGAACGGCACCGGGGCACTGGGGCTGGGCGAGCGCCGCTTTCTTGGCGGCAACTGGGCCTACACCTGGAACCGGGTGCGCGACGCCAGCGCCAGCCGCCTGTGGTTTGACAATCTCTATGCGCGACAGGACATGGGCAACCGCTACTACCTGCAGGCGGGCCGCATGGACCAGCGCAACCTCTCCAGCCCGCTGGGCGGCAACTTTGGTTTTACCCTGCTGCCGCTGACCCGCTTTGACGGTCTGCGGCTGGGGACCACCGACGCCTACGTCAACCAGAGCCTCAGCCGTGATGCCACCCCGGTGATGGTCCAGGTCAACCGCAATGCCCGGGTCGATATTTATCGCGGCAGCCAGCTGTTGGGCAGCCAGTATTTTTCACCGGGGATGCACGCCCTGAACAGCGACGGTTTTCCGCCCGGCAGCTACCCGCTGGAGCTGCGGGTGTATGAAGACGGGGTGCTGCAACGCAGCGAAAGCCAGCCGTTCAGCAAGGGCGGCAGCGCCTTCAGCGACCGCTGGCAATGGTTTTTTCAGGGCGGGAAATCTTCAGCGGAGCGTTCAGCCTCACCAGGGTCGGCCTCTTCAGGCACCGGCGCCGCCGGGGTGCAGCTGGCGCTGTGGCGCAACCTGCAACTGACCAGCGGCGTGGCGAAAACGCAGGGCACCACCTACAACGAAACCCGGCTCGACGCGCAACACGCCTTCAGCTTTGGCGTACTGACCCTGGCCGTCAGCGGGCTGGCCGGCAACGACGGCACCCGGGGCAACAGCCAGCAACTGAGCTTTGTCGACGGCTTTTCCGCCAGCCTGTACCGCTTTCACCTTGGCGGTGCCGGCTGCGGCCAGACAGACAACGGCCACAACAACGATATGGGCTGCTACACCTCGCTCAACGGCTCATTCTCGGTGCCGATTGCCGGCTGGAGCGCCACGCTGGGCTACAGCGACACGCAAAACAACGGGCGCAGCTACCAACGGCCAGTCTCGGCAGACGGTCTGGTGCCCGCACAAACCCTGCGCAGCGCCGACCAACGCAACCGCACCTGGCAACTGGGGCTGTCGCGGGCCTTCAACTGGGGCGGTACCACCGTCAGCACCCGGCTGGGGGGCTTTCGCAACCGCAACGGGCAGACCACCGACAACGGCGTTTACCTCGGTTTTACTCTGTCGCGTACCGACAGCGCAGCACAAACCGGTGGCAGCGACAGCTACAGCAGCGCCGGGGTGGACTGGCGCAACGGCGGAGGCCAGGCGCAGACCAGCTACAACCTCAACCATACCCGCATGTGGCAGCAAGAGACCTACCGCGAACTGGCGGTGAACTTCTCCGGCTACAACGACGAAAGCTACAGCGGCAGCCTCGGCGGCCGCACCAACGGACGCTACGGTGACCTGAGCGGCACCTTGAGCGACAGCCGCCGTCGCGGCGGAGGTAACCGCAGCGCATTGACCGGTGGCTACTCTTCGGCCATGGCGCTGTCCAGTGACGGCCTGTTCTGGGGCGGCAACGGCGGCGGTGAGCCTGCCGCCGGACTGGTGGTGCGGGTAGCCCCGGCGGACGAAAACGGCGGGGCCGCGCAGGTGAACGGCGGCAATACCCGCCCGCTGACGCTCGGTTTTGGGCAAAGCACCCTGCTGCCGCTGGAGGGCTATCAGCTTGCCAGCGTGGCGGTGCGGGACATCGCCGGCACCTCCGGCGGTGGGGTCGCCAACGTGAACGGCGGCGCGGGCGAAGGCCGTTACTTCCTGCCGCCGGGCCGGTTACTGGTGCGCGAGGTCAGCGCTAATATCACCTGGGTGTATATCGGCCAGGCGCTGGGGGCGAATGGCCAACCGCTGGCCAATGCGCAGGTGCTTAATCAGGCGCTGCCGGCGCTGGGGGCCGACGGCGGCTTTACCCTGCAGGCCAAACAGAAGGTGCCGGCGCTGTGGCTGATGAGCGACGGACAGCTGATGCGCTGCCCGCTGCGGGTCAAGGCGGTGCGGGATATCTTGCAAATTGTTGGCGCAACGCGCTGCGTCGCCGCTGGCGCAGAAGGACTGCCGCAGTCGCTGCTGATGACGCCACGGGTAATGAAACTGCTGGCAACGGCCAAACGCTAACCACAGGACAAAAACAGAATGAAGGCAATACTTAACCAAAGGGTAAAAAAGATATTTGTGTGCGGCCTGCTGCCGCTACTGATGACGGTAGCCAGTTATCCGGCACAGGCAGACCGCGTGCCGCCAGCGGATAACCACCAGATAATTACCCTGAGCTATGACAAAAGTGCACTGCCGGCGGACAATTATATCTGGAATATGGCTTCTGGTGGATATGATACCGTCGACCGAATACCGTGGAGCAGGAATGCCTGGGTTTGTCTGTCTGACGGCGATACGTCAACAGGCAGTTGCCCATCGAAGGCGCTGGACTGGGATGTTTATCATAACGCCGAGGGGAAACTATCATTAACCTTTACAGAGCAGCGTAGCCATCATTTTGTAGTTTTGACGCTAAAAAATATTAACAGAGGCAAATATTATGGAACTAGTTGTGCAGCAATAGCTGGCTATTATTACCCAATGTATGCTGCCGGCTACAATTGGTGTATCGACGGTAATGCCTCCAGAGCTGCCAGAACTCTCTCTGTTTATCTCCCACAAACCGAACTGGCCAAGCTCCCCACCGGCGGCGTCTGGAAAGCCAAACTGGTGCTAAACGAGATGATGTGGGATCCCTATGTCAAAGTCGCCACCTTCTCCGCCGATATCACCCTCAACGTCACCGATAAAAACAACGGCGCGATTTATTTACCAGCCTTTGGCAGCGCCACGCCGCGCGTTGACCTCAACCTGCGTACCCACCCCCTTTCCACTGCCCCCGGCGGCGAAGTCTCCGGCCAATCCAATATCGATATGTGCCTGTACGACGGTTACAACAGCAACAGCCCCTGGCTGAAGGTCACGCTGGCCGATCAGCAAAGCGTCGCCGGCCGCGCGGCGGACGTATTCTCGGTCAGCCGCGACGGCAGCAGCGCCACCGCCGCCGCCGATCGCATCGATTACCGCGTCACCCTCAACTACAATAATCAGCCGCAAAAGGTGAATAACGGTCAGGCGATTACCCTCACTGGCGTCAACACCGCGCTGATCCGTCCGGTGGTGCTGCCCGGCATCCCCTTCCCGGTGGTCTGCACCCCGGCACCGCTGACGCTGGACGTCTTGCCATTCGCCAAGCTGAGCAAGGCCGCCGGCCATTTTACCGGCACGCTGCGCGTCACCCTCAGCGCGGATGCACTGGCCCCGTAATCTTCAACGCGCTAGCGATAAAAAAACGGGCGCACCAGTGAAAGGTACGCCCGTTTTTTTGGGGTTCTACTGCTTGGCGACGGCAGGCGTAACACCGGTATTCGCCAACTCGCCGTACACGACCTGGCCACGGAAGCCGCGCCGCACCTGTTGGAACAAGGCGCGGAAGGCCGGATAATCCTGCGCCTGGCAGAGTGCGTCCTTACCACGCACGGCATTCAGCTGTAGCCGATGGTTGACCACCACCTGCTGCCCTTCGAGCTGCCATTCAACCTGGTATTGACCGGCCGCGTTGCTGAACTGCTGGTTTTTGGGAATGGTGATAATCGGCACGCCGGCGGGCAGGTGCAGACGATAGGTCTCGTCGTACTGCTGCGCGGTACAGAAGAACGGCGTTTCGTTAGCCGGGGCGGACGTCGTCGAGTAAAGCGTACGGAAAGACTTGCCGCCGGGCGGCGTCGGTACGGCCATTCCGCCCACTACGCTGAAATCGACATAATCCTCGGCTTTGAATTTGTAACTGTAGGCAAACGGCTTTTTGAGATCGAACGCATCGCCTTGCTTCACGATAACCCCACGGCCATCAATGCCTGAGGACGCCATGATGTTCTCTTCGACTCGCGCCCGGTTCTGCTGATTGATTTGCGAGAAATAGCCTCTCAGGTCGATCTCATCCACCTCCCCCAGCTTGCGTTCGGTTTGGCCGCGCATATTACCCGCTTTATCGAAGTAGAAGTCCACGCTGAGCGACGTATTGTTACGCTGTTCGTCGTTATCCGGGGTACGCGCCAGTTTGGCTTCGCGCGTCAGCAGCACCGGTGCCCCAAGATCGGCCCCCGGCAGTTGGCCGAAGCGCGCCCACGGGCTGGTAGAATCCAGATACAGATTGAACTCCGGCACGTAGGTAATCGCGTGGTTAAACCGGCCCAGCAGCGGCACCGTCGGCAAGATCGGCCCTTGATCCATGCCGATCAGCACCGGTGAACTGACGATGCCCTTGGCGGCCAGCAACGCCTCTAGCATCACCACATGATCCTTGCAGTCGCCATAGTGATTATCCAGGATGCTCTGCGCCGAATTCGGCTCCAGCCCGCCGTTGCCCAAATAGACCGCAACGTAACGAATATTCTGTGCCACCCAGCGATAAATCGCCGCCGTCTGCTCACGACGGTCGCTGATGCCGTCGGTAATTTTATCCGCCAACGCCTGGATCGCCGGGGTCACTTTGGCCGCCTGACTGGCTTTCTGTTGATAGGCTTTGGCCAGCTGTGGCCATTCGCGGTAGGTACTGGCCATGATGGTTGGGCTGAATGTCCAGCTGTTCGCCGACCAGTTTTGCGCTTCCAGCGGTTCACTGCGCCGGTAGTGCCAGCGCCAGTGGGCCTGACCGTCACGGATCTGCGGCTTATCTGCGCCCTCTACGCCTCGGGTAAAGACATGCATCGGCACATTGGCCGGCGCCTGCAAATTGACCTCAGCGTCATCAAACTGGTCGAAGACGCTGAAGGTCTCCCACAGGCCGAAGTAGTCCGGGAAATACGGGGTATTTTGCGTGCGCAACACCTGATACACCACGCGAGAACCCGGCGCCAGGTTGGAGAAGACGATCACCCTTACCTTGCGATCGGCATACAGCGGCGCAGAGGCACTGGAGTAGCTTTCCTGGGTATAAATGCGATCGGGCGCGACATCATGGCGCTGTCCATCGGCCGTCAGCGTATAGGCTGAAACCACCTTCAGCGTTTCCATTTTTTCGCTGTAGCTCAGGCGGATCTGGCTGAACTTCTCCACCGCCGCCTTGGTTTTGAGCAGCACCTCGTAACTCTCGGTCTTGGTGTTGCTGGCATTGGCATTGACTTGATAATCCGCGCGGTAACGCACAAAGCTGAAATCATTGCTAACGGCGGCATCCTTGGCGGCAACCGCGGGGGCCTCCACGGCCAACAGCGTTGCCGGGTGTGTTGCCGCCAGTCCAGCGGCCAACACGAGTGAAGGGATGACAATTTTCATCTTCGTTCCTTGAAGTTTTTAAACGATAACAGTGACATTGATAAAGTACTGACCACTGGCGCAAGAGCGGCACACTAATACAATTGAGAATCGTTTTCAATAAAATACCGTTTGAGTCCGGTGTGCCTGACTTAACCCTGCTCTATCAACATGACAGCCGTGGTATCGCTCTCCAAAGCATCAAAAATATGCTCGCGGTCGGCAGAATAACTGATGTAATCCCCGGCGTTTAATTCTACCGGCTGGTCCTTAGGCCCGACTAACGCCCTGCCGCTGCTGATAATCACATGCTCAATGGTGCCCGGCATATGCGGCCGCGAAATGCGGGCTTCGCCCGGTTGAACCTGTAGACGGTAAATATCGCGCTGTGCCCCTGGCGGACAGGTCGCCAACAAGGTGGCGGCGTAGTTGGCCTGTTCGGAAACCGTGGTTACCCCTTCATGGGCGCGGATCACCTGAACGTGTTGGCGTGGCTGAGAAATCAACCGGCTGACCGGCACATCCAGCGCCATCGCCAACGCCCACAAAGTTTCCAGGCTGGGGTTGCCGCTGCCGGTTTCCAACTGCGAAAGCGTCGATTTTGCAATGCCGGCTCGGCGAGCCAATTCGGTCACTGAGAGGCCCAATCGCTCGCGTTCACGGCGAATGGCGGCCGAAAGCAGGCCGATTGGCGTAGCGTTATTGCTGACAAAGTCGCTCATTGTTCACCATATCGTTCATTCGTTCGACTTGACGAACACCCATCAGGTGTTCATCATAATGTTCAGTTGTTCATTTTAATGATAACCGCCTACGGCGGCAAGCGCAGCGCGCTATCAGGGAGAAAGCAAATGAAGATAAAAACCGGTGGCGTGTTGCAGATGACCCTCGCCATGGTCATTTCCGGTACCGTGGGCTGGCCGGTGGTGCTGCTGGGGCAGCCGCCCGCCACGGTGGTTTTCTGGCGCTGCGCGTTTGGCGCGCTAGCGATGCTGATCGCCTGCGCCCTGCTTGGCCTGCTTAAAAAAGGCATGCTGACCCGACGTCAGGCTGCCATTGCGGTGCTGGGCGGCATCGCCCTGGTGCTGAACTGGGTAATGTTGTTTGGCGCTTACACCCATGCCTCTATTGCGGTGGCGACCGTCACCTACCACGTCCAGCCCTTTATGTTGGTTGGGCTCGGGGTGCTGTTTTTCGGCGAAAAAATGACGGCATCCAAGTTTGGCTGGCTGGTACTGGCCTTCGTCGGCATGCTGCTGATCATTAGCGGTAAACAAGATGGCGGCGATGCCAGTGCCGATTACTTCACTGGCGTGTTATTGGCGCTGGGCGCAGCCTTTATGTATGCGGTAGCGGCGGCGATCGTCAAGCGTTTGAAAGAGGTACCACCGCACCTGATCGTGCTGATCCAGCTCACCCTGGGCGTCGTGCTGCTGGCGCCGTTCGCCGGCTGGGCCCAACTGCCGTCAACGGCCAACGGCTGGTTGCTGCTGGCGACCCTGGGTCTGGTGCACACCGGGCTGATGTCTTCGCTGCTGTACAGCGCAATCCAGAAAATCCCCACCGCCCTGGTAGGCGCGTTGTCTTTCATCTATCCGTTGGTGGCGATTATCGTCGACTGGGCGGTATTCGGACACCGCCTTAGCCTGATGCAACTGTCGGGCGCCGCCGCCATCTTGCTTGCGGCGGCGGGCATGAATTTTGGCTGGCGGCTGGTGCGGGAAAATCGGGCTAATCGCCCTTCATCCGATAACGCGGCATAAAACCGGCGGGATGCCGACTTGGGGTTCCCGCCGAATTTTAGCGTTGCCTGACGTTACTGCGCATTTTTTGCCGGACTTAACGTAAAGACTTTTGGATTTTTGCCTATCCACTGCGCCGCCAGTCCGTTGAGTTGTTCAACGGTTACGGCATCCAGCAAAGTGTCTTCCTGAGCCAACGACGCAAAGTTTCCGTCATCAGCCGCCACCTGCGCCAAGGTGTCTGTCCAATAGCTGGCGCTGTTTTGGCTGGCCTGTTGTTCGATCCGCCAGGCCTTCTTCGCCTTAATCAACTCTTGCTGGCTGACGCCTTCGCGCGCGGTCTGATGCAAAACTTTCAGGGCTATGTCGCTCAGCTCTTTGGCGCGTTGTGGCGCAACGGTAAAATTGAGACGTGCCAGATAATAAGGTTGCGGTAACTTGGCCAGCAACTGTGAGAACCCCAACGTATAAACCCCACTGGCCTGTTCTCGCAGGGCATAACGTAGGCGCAGGCTGACAATTTTATCCAGCAGTTGTAAACCGAGCTGGTTCGATTGCGACCATACCGCGTCGGCCGAGAATTGCATGCTGACCATGGTTTTAGGGCTGCTGGCCAGCGGATAATCGGCGTTGAGGCTACGGTGTGTTGGCACAATGCCAAGATCCCGCCACTGGGAACGCTGCGTTGACGCAGGCAATGCGCCCGGCCAACGTTCCACCCATGTTTGCAAGCGCCGCAGGTCTATCGCCCCGCTGAGGGTTAACGTCATGTCCTGAGTCGCAGCAAACAGTTGCTGATGTCGCCGGGACAAACTTTCGACGCTGAAATCGCGCCACGCGCCCTCTGGCGTCATCAATAACCGATCGCCATTTTGGTAGGCTGCCCGGGTCAGATGGTCCAGAAACTGCCGTTCGACCGGCTGTTTTGCCAGACTGAGGGCAAAGGCCTGTTTTTGCTGTTCCAGTTTGTTGGCGTCAAACTGCGGCGCGGTGATTTTCAGATATAACAGCTGTAACAACGTTTCCAACTGTTCCGGCGGTGCCGAACCCCGCAGCCCGTGATAAAGCATTTCATCATAGGGCGTGAGGCTAATGTCGTTCTGCTTGTTCAGCCTGGCCAACTGACGGGCACTGTACGGGCCGTAGCCACTGGCTTCTGGCAAACGCATGGCCCAGTTGACTTCACCGACACCGTTGGCCGCTTCTAACGAGCGTCCTCCTGGAATACGCAATGACAGTTGAATGTCGTCTTTCAGGCTATTGTCCGCTTTGACGATCACCCGCAATCCGTTACTCAGGGTCCATTGCTCACTTCCGGCCACCGGCAGCTTCTGCCGGGCGATGATTTTGCCCGACGCTGGCGAACTCAGTGACAATGTCACAGGCTTTGCCGTTAACGTGAAGGGGCCGGGCTGAGAATGGCGAATGCTTTCCCAGAGCGCCGCCAATTGCCGCGTGTCCAGCTTGTTTTTATCGCTGTCGGGGCCGATAAGCGCCAGGCGCGGTGATCCCACCGTCAGCAATTCAGCCACCTGCGCCTGAATATGTTTCACCGTGATGGCATCGAGCCAGGCCTGCGTCATCGCCAACTGCTGCTGTTTGTTAAGCATCGGCAGATCAAACTCGATGGCGGTCGTCAGATTATCCGCCAGATAATCATGCTGATAGCGCCCTTCTGCCGCAGCCTGTTGGCGTAATTTGGTTAAGACCTGTTGGCGCGCAGCGTCCAGTTCTTGCTTGCTGACCTCTGCGCTGGCCAGGCGTTGCAACTCGACGAACAGCAAGCGTAGCGCTCCAGCATAGTCGTCGTCTTTAGGACGGGCGATCAGCAAATGCTGAATGCGTTGGTTATCCAATAGCGCGCCCTGTTGATTGATGCTGGCCATCGGGAGCATTTCGTTATCGACCAGCAGCGAGAGTCGCCGGTTAAGTATGTTGAGCCATAAGGTATCCAGCAAATCGCGCCATTGACCATTGTCGGTATTCAATGCCTGCGGCAGATCGCGCTGAATGCTCAACTGGATAATCCGTGTTCCCTGCTCAGGGTCCAGTATTGTGGTGGTCAATAATCCAGACTGTGGCGCAAACCTTTTCCAATCGGGATTGTCTTGCGCGGGATGGGCCGGTTTCGGCATCGCAAACAGGCTGCTCACCTGTTGACGCACCCTGCCGGGGTCGAATGCGCCGACCACCACCAACGCCATACGCTGTGGCTGGTACCATTGTTGATAATAGCCCATCGCATCGGCAACGGGCGCTTGCTCTACGACGTCCAGCAGGCCAATAGGATCACGCTCCGCATAGCGGCTACCCTGATAGCGCAAATCTTGCAGCGACTGGTTGATACGAGACCCCACCCCTTGGCGCAAACGCCACTCTTCAACAATCACCTGGCGTTCCTTTTGGAAAGCATCCGGCTCGAAACTGATCCCCCCCGCCCAGTCCGCCAAAATGCGCAGACCCAGCTGCACTTGCTTTTCGTCGGCCTTCGGCAACGAAAGCTTGTAGGTGGTGGCGTTGAGACTGGTGGCCGCGTTCACGTGACTGCCCAGAGTAATACCCTGCTTTTCCAGCGATTTAAAACTGCTGGCACCGGGGAAATGGCGAGTCCCCTTAAAGGCCATATGCTCGACAAAATGAGCCAGTCCGCGCTGCCGTTCGGTTTCCTGCAGCGAACCGCTGTTCACGATCAGCCGTAATTCGGCACCGGGTTGCGATCGCGGCAACAGATAGACCTGAATGCCGTTATCCAGCTTGAAGTGGTGTAAATCAGCCCGCAACGGCAGGGGTTGAGGGCCGGCGCCTTTTTGGGATGGCGCACAGCCCAGCAGCAGGACCAACAGAGGGATCATGACGAGCCGGTTCAACATGGTGGTGTAACTCCGTGATTATTCACCGAGGCCTCATCAAGCGCATAGCAGCGCTCGGCGATATCGGCCAGGAAAGCCTGGTGGCTGACCAATAACACCGCGCTTTGCGGAAGTTGTTGTTTCAGCAACAGTAGAAGATGACGGGCGCTGGATTTGTCCAACGCGGAGGTGGTTTCGTCCAATAAGACCAATGCAGGACGGTTAAGCAGCAGCCTGGCGAACATCACGCGTTGCTGTTCTCCTCCGGATAAGCGCTGCTGCCAGTCGGTCGATAGCGCCAGTTGCGCAACCAACTGAGGCAGCCCAACCTGCGTCAATACCTGGCGATAGCGTGCCTCGCTGAAATTGCCGCGGGACAGCGGGTACGCCAGCAGGTCATCCAGCCGTTCAACCGGCAGATAGAGACGCTGAGGGATCCAGCACACCCTGTCGCTACGGTGGATCTGTCCTTGAAAGTGCGACCAATGTCCGCTCAGCGTTCGCAACAACGTAGACTTTCCTATGCCGGAACGGCCCTGAATCAACGACAAACTACCGGCTGTGGCGGTAATGGCGACGTTCTCCAACAGCGTGCTCCCCTCCGCCGTCTTGACGTCCAGCGTCGCTTGCAACGGCGTGGCCAGATCCGCCGCATTGTCCGTCGGATCATTGGCCGGGGCATCCAGCAGTACGACAAAGTTGTAAAGACGGGTCACGGTAGCCTGCCAGGCGGCAATTTCCCGATAAGAGAAAATAAACCACCCCAAGGCTCCAGCCACTTGCGCAAAGGATTGACGGATCTGCATCAGCCCGCCCAGCAGCAATTCGCCGGCGAGAAACTTGGGCAATGCAAAGAAGATCGGCGCCAGCGCACTCAATTGCTGATAACCGACGGTGAAGAATGAAAGGTTTTTTTCGTAACGGATCAGTTGGTACCAGTTTTCCGCCACGGCGGCGAAACGGGAAAGCAGCGCCGCTTGTTCATGCCGCTCGCCTCTTTGACCGGCTATCGCGTCGCTGGCCTCGCGGCGGGCAATCAGCCCACTGCGATAGTCCGCCTCGCGCCGCTGTTTTTCCATATTGAGCCGGCGCAGTGGATAGCCAATCCAATGCGTCAATCCAATAGCCAGCAAGGTGTAGACAATACAGACCCAGAACATGTAGCCAGGCAGACGCCAACTGCGTTGCATCAGCTCAAAATTAAGGCTGCCGGACAGTTGCCAGAGAATGGTGGCGAATGAAATCAGGGTCAGCATCGAATGCAGAAAGGTGATCAGCAATCGCAGGCTGGACTCAATCAGCAACCGCACGTCTTCCGCGATGCGTTGGTCCGGGTTATCTGGCACCAGCGCATTGATTTTCAGATCGTAGTGGCGACCGTCCGCCGACAGCCAGCGCGCCAGAACATGCTGGGTCATACCGATACGCCATCGCATGATCAAGCGTTGTTTGAGGTAGTCAGCAAAGACCACCACCAGGATCAATGCGGTGATAATCAGCAAGAAGTCCTGCAGCAAACGATACAGCGACTGGCTGTTGAGCTGCTGCAGCGCATTATAGAACTCGCCGTTCCACTGGTTGAGACGCACGTTGAACCAGACCGATGACAGGCTCATTGCCAACACCACCAAAAGCAGCAGCCATGACCACAGCGCCGCACGCCGCCCCCAGAAAGGGGCGGCAAGATAACAAAATTGCTTCAAAGTTTTCATTAGTGAACCGCTAACCCAGGTTGAGAAATTCCCATGCCTGACCGCCGGGCCTTATTGCCCGGGGTCAAGTTCATCAAAAGGGATCAGAGATCGTAATTCAGCTGAAGCCAGAACTGACGCCCCGGCTCGTAGGAGTGCAAGACCCGATCGCCATAAACAAAGGTGTCGGCAACGTTGCGTTTGTTGAGCAGGTTATTGACCTCAACCGAAATGCCGACGCCATAGGCAAAGGCCGGCTGCCACGTGACTTTGGTATCCCAGCGGAAATTGCTGGCGAAGTGGGTTTTGTCGTATTTGAGCATTTGCTTGCCGCTGTCGGGATCGAGGTAATATTCATTCCCGTAACGAACGGCCTGATTGCGTGCGCTGCGCCACTGTAAGCGGTTATAAAACGTCAGGTTGTATTCCTGCCAGTCGCTGGTCAGCTCCAGGTTAAAGCGCCACGGCGAATTGAAGTCGGTGGCAGGCAGGTCAGCGGCGTTTATCACCCGGCCGTCATACCACACCTTGTCGGAATCCAGCTTGGTGTTGGGATCGAAAAACGCATATCCCTGGTCTTTTGGCGTGTTGCTTTTGCTCTGCTGCCAGCTTATGGATCCCGACAACGCATGCGTTACCGCACCCAGCTCCCAGGGTTTGCTGTTGCTGACCGCCAACGACAAGGTGTCGTGGCTACTGCGACCGCCGTTATCGAAACTACGGATCCGCGATTTCATGGCGTTGGCGCTGTCGGCATATTTGGTGCGGCTGCGAACTTCGTCATGCCCTTCGCGGTGCACGTATTGCAAGCGCCACAGGCTTTGCATCACCTGTTGTTCAACGGCAAAGCTGAGTTCATCGTTATAGGGAGTGGACAGGCTGTCGACGCCTTCAAAATCTTTCACGCCATCCCAGTCGTTTTCCGCCGGATCCAAAGAGCAGAAATAGTAACAGTGTTCCATGCCGGCATTCTGCGCCTCATACAACGCGTAGGTCAGCATTGAACGACCGTAGTAGCGGTTGGCGCCGGCAATCAGAACGGTTGATCCGGTACCGAATACATCGAAACTGCTGGTCAGTCGCGGGGCCAGGTTGGTTTTTTCGACGAAATCGTCTCGGTCCAGGCGAACGCCCGGCCGTACGGTAAGACGCCCGTATTGCATGCTGTCGTCAAGGAACAATGCATAGTTGGTATAACCTGCCTGATAATTGCCTGCCCGGAAGCGAGTGACGTAACTGGCATTGTTCATGTACTCCAGATCTTCCGGGGTGCCGCTGAACTTGTAACGGTAGTAATCCCGATCGCGCAGGTAACGGGCGCTGGTTTTGTTGACTTCAAACCCCATGTTCGGCGAATGACGCAGCCCCAGGGCCTGGAAAGGGGTAAACCTCAGCACGCCTTTCACCGCACCGCTGTTTTGCCGCGTCGTCAAATCCCCCTGACCGCCATTGTTGTAGTACTGCGGGTTGCGCCAGTCAGAGTAATCCTCCAGCGTGTAATAATCCTTCAGATCGTTGGTTCGCTGATCTTTTAACTGTTGGTAATTGGCGGTGAGATCCAGACTCGCAATGTCAAAACGGTGCTCCAGTTGCAACGTGGTGCTCAGGCCATTGTGGTCATTGTCATAGCCTGAATTGAGCACGCTACTGGAAAACAGCTTGCTGGTGTAAGCCGAGTAATTAGCGGAAAGGTGCGCGGTGGTACGCTCATTGGCATCCCATGACAGCTTGGCGAAATAGTTGTCGGAAACACGCTTTTGATTACGGTAACCCGGCTCGGTAGACACAATTTCCAGGGCATTGTCCGGCCCTAACTGCAGGCCGCTGCCACCGGTGGTGTAGGTAGGCAAATCGGAGATACGGTGCGAGGCGGAAACCACGATGCCGAGGTTATCGGCAATCCCTGCCTCAAACCAGCCGCCAAAGTTCTGTTTGGTGTATTTGGGTTGATAGCGCCCAGGGCGACTGGTGTCGTTTTTGGCGCTGTCAAAATCCATATCAGGATCGGTGAACACTTTGTTCCACGAGGAACGCGTTTCACGAAAATACGCATGCGCACTGTTTTCACCGCGCCAGCGGCGGCTGGTGACGTCCAAAGTGCCGCCGGTGAAGCCGCCGTATTCAACCGGGATGTTATTATCGAACACCGTTACGCTGTCGATCAGGCGGCTATCGATATACATGCCCTGCTCGCTGCTGTCGATACGGGTGATGGTTTCGCCGTTACCGTCACTGGCAGGGTCAACGTCGTTGTTGAAACTGACGCCGTCTAACTTATAAGCATTCTGATAGCTCGACGAACCATGAATGGATATCGCCTCAGGTTTGATTTCACCCTGCGTCAGGCCGGTATTCCCGGCATTGGAAAACTGCACCGCCGGGTTGGATTTCAACAGTTCGGTGACGTTGCCGTTACCGGTTGAGCGTTGACGGATCTCTTCGGAAGTGATGACCTGCGGCGCCGACATCACATTGTCCGCGCTGCGCCCGCCGGCCTCTCCCATCACCGACGTAGTTGGCAACACCATGCCCTTGGTATTGCCCAGTGCGGCCGGCGGACGGATCACATAGCCATTGCCGCTGTCGACCAACGTCAGGCCGCTGCCGACCAGGAGCTGCTGCAAGGCGGTCTGCGGACTGTAGCTGCCGTTGAGCGCCGGAGCACGCAAGTGCTGCAAGTCTGCCTCATTGAACAACACCTGCAGTTGCCCCTGTCGCGCGATCTGCGCAATGGCATTAGCCAGAGGTTGTTCAGCCATATCAAGTTGCAGTGCTGCGGCACCAGCCAGTGGGCTGGACAGCAGCATCGCCAGCGCTATTGCGGTCAGTGCCGGCATCCCAGAGCGTTTATTGTTTTTTTGCGTCATGTTGAGTGTTCTTCCCTAGAAAATGAAAGTGCCGTACCCATCGGCACAGCACCTGGGAAGACGTGATAATGAGAATTATCCTCACCTAAAAAATGAAATATTTTTTAACTTTTTTATTTGGCCTTTATTATCAATGCATTGCCATTTGCATCACGCACCACGCTCACGTTCAACAACAGCGGCAGTGCCGTCAGGAAAGCATCAGGATCGGCCAAATCCAAGGTGCCTGACACCGGCATTTCGGCAAGATCCGGGCTGGCCAAACTGATGTGGCCGGCCCGGTAGCGGTTAAGCTCTGCTGCCAGATCGCCCAATGGACGGTTGCGGAACAGCAATTGGCCCTGACGCCAGTCGCCTATTTCTTCCAACGATCTGCGCCCACGCTGCAGCTCCCCAGCGGTCGGTTCCTGACGAGCCAGATCGCCGGCGTGTAACAATACCGGGGTTGTGTGAGGCCGCCCCATCATGGCAACAATCCCTTTGCGCACCGCGACGGCTACGCTGGCGCCATCAAAGCGCACGTCAAATTCGGTACCCACCACTCGCACCTGGCTTTCCCCCGCATACAGCGTAAAGGGTTTTGCCTTGTTCGCTGCAACGCTGAGATAGACTTCACCTTGTTCCAGCCAAAGCTGTCGCTGCTGTTGACCATACTGCACGCGTATTTTTGTTTGGCGGTTCAGGTAAACCCGGCTGCCGTCCGTCAGCACCACATCCCGGGGGCTGTCGGCGGTCTGCACGCTAAGGTTGTTGGTCAGCAACAGCGGTAGCTGGCTGGTCGGCAACAGCAGCGCCAGGGCAAAAAACAGCCCAGTGCCGCAACGGCGCAGTGGCCGTAGCCAGCCGGTAGTTTGGCGACGAACCCTATCGGCAGGTCGCGCTATTTGCAGGCAATCGCCCCAAATTTGCTGGATTTCCTGAAAGGCCGCCTCATGCAACGAAGAAGCAGCTCGCCAGTCGGCCAGCTGCCGCTGCTCGTCACGGGTTAAACGGCGCGCCTGGCTGCGACTAAACCACCACGCGGCCTGTTCATCAATCTCGCTTTTCAGCAATTGATTGTCATTCATCATGTTGCACACTCTCCTGCCCGGCAAGATAACGCTTGCAGTGCACTAAGGCGCCGGCAATATGCTTTTCCACCATGCTGACGGAAATGCCCATTCTTTCCGCGACCTCCACTTGCGACAGGCCATCGAAACGGTGCAGTACAAAAGCCTGACGTCGCCGCGGCGGCAGACTGTTGATTGCGGCCTCCAAATGGTTCAAGCGCTGCTGATGTTCGAGCCTTTGGTGAGGATCGGTTTCAAAGGGCGCGACATCCTGTCGATAAATCTCTTCTTCCTGATCTTCCGCCAACAAAAGACGCCGCTTGCCGGCGCTGCGCCAATAATCAATCAAAACCCGATGAGCGATTTTGAACAGAAAGGCGCGGGTATGCTCAACCGGCGTCTGTTTCGCACGTTTTAGCCATAAGGCAAAGACATCTTGCGAAAGGTCTGTCGCGTCGTGGGCATTATCCAGCCGTTTGCGAAAGAAGCTCACCAACTGACCGTAGGTATTCTGGTAGGCCAGACTTACCTTTTTTGATGACGGTTTATTCATGACGATATCCGTAAAGATCGCACTGTCCCGAACGAATTGGCAGGCCAGGCTGCCGCAGAATTCGGAAACATTGAGTCGGTTACTCACGCTGCAGGCAGCAATATTTTGCAAAACAGGGGCGACTCTGAAGGTGAATACAATGGCGTTCACTCTTATAAGGCTGAGGGTTATAAGCAAAGCACAGATCAAATGCAAATAATAATCACTACTACTATCAAAGTGATTATCATTGAGTATAATCCGCAGCATTAAATTCGATATATTCGCGGATCCAGGGGGGCGTTATCCCCCTTTCGCTACGCTGATCGATATATTGAATGGGACATGGAAAGGCATGGAGTGGGTAATGAAATCATTTCGACAGGTGGCCACCGGTGGCTCGGCCGTCTCTTTGGTGAAATTCAAATCGCCGCTAATCCCTGCCCCCCGTTGGACGTTCAGCCTGCTGCTTGGCATCGCCGTACATCTGTTGGCGGCCCTGATGTTGATTGGCTGGGTGCATCACGTCACGCCACAAGGCATGTTGCCGCCGGCCGTGATTATGGATCTGGCGATGTATCAGCAGATGGCGACCCCTGCCGCCGATGTTCCCCCCGGGCCGGAGCAAAACATGGCGGCTCCGGAAAGGGTTAAACAACCCGAAAAAAAATCCGAAGACTTGCCCAAGTTGACGCGCGCGGCACAGGGAACGCAGGCTATTCGTACCGAATTGCAGGTCAAGAAAGCCAAACCAACGCCTGAGCTGAACGACCTTCCCTTGCCGGTGGTGGCCCGCAACAGCGCCCCCACGACCAGCGCCCCTTTACCGGGACAGTCACAGAAAAACTCCGCGTCTTTCACCAGCCCTTCGGCCGCCGCTGTCAGCGGGCAGGTCAACTGGAACAGCGACGTTCTGGCACACCTTGCGCGCTATAAACGCTACCCCCGGGAAGCCTTGCGCTATCGTCTGCAAGGCGTGAGCCACGTTCGCTTTAAGGTCACGTCCGCGGGAAATGTCATTGCGGCGGAACTGTTGTCCAGCTCCGGTGAGCGAATACTGGATCGGGAAGCTATGCGGCTGATCGCCCGGGCACAACCTCTGCCACCGCCGCCGGCAGAATTGCTGCGTAACGGCGTCGTCGAGCTGATTGCGCCTATTGCCTACGACGTCAAAAACTGACCCGGCAAACCTTACTGCACCCTGTGTGACTCAAGGCAGTTGTTTCAACCCGTTCAATCCGGCAATCACCTTTTGCAGAGCCCGGTTGAGTGGTTTGTCCTGACGTAACGCGATAGCCAACGTACGCTCAAGCACCGGCGTCAGGGATCTCCCTCGTAAGTCGGTTAGCGCCATGCGGGGAATAATGCTGTACCCCAGCCCGGCGGCAACCATCTCTTTGATCGCCTCAATGCTGCCCAGCTCCATCACCGGCATCGGTTTCACCCCGGCACTCAGAAACCAGCTGTCAATCAGCCTGCGGGTGCTGCTGCCGGCCTCGAAGGCGACCCACGGCAGCGCGCCCAGCCCCTGCGGCGTGAATTCGACGGGCACGTTCGAGCCATCCGCAGGGAAAATAGCCACGAATTCATCTTGCAACAATGGGGTTAACTGCACATTGCGTCCGCTGGCCGGCAAGGTCACCAAAGCAATATCGAGCCGGTTTTCCTCCACCGCTTTCACCATGTTATCGGTGTTGCCGGTACGTACGCCGATGTTTAAGCGTGGATAATTCTGTTTCAGTTCACGCAGTAGCGAAGGCAGCAGATGAATGCAGGCGGTAGCCCCGGTTCCGATGGTGATGACGCCGGCAATCTCCTGTGCATGATCGGCCATCGCACCCAGTGCATTGTCCACTGCCGTATTGATACGTGTGATATGTTCAAGTAACACTTCACCGGCGGACGTGGGCCGCACGCGTTTGGCAACCCGCTCTAACAGCCGCACCTGCAGACGCTGTTCCAACTGGCGTATCTGCAGGCTAACGGCAGGCTGGGTCAGCCCCAGCAAATCTCCCGCCGCAGAAAAACTCCCTTGCCTGACCACCAGAGCAAAAGTGTTGAGCTGGTCTAAATTGACTTTTTCCACCGTGAGACGCCTTCTAAACCCCGAATGTTGCCGAATAATAAGCGAAACGCCTATCCCAAAAATATCAAAAGCTCAGCGAATTAACGTATTCGCCCTGGCCGGCAAGAGCTGTTATTTATTTAACCAGACACGGGAGGAGTTAACGATGGCACGCTACGTGTGGAATGACCGACTGAAACAGAGCATCCGTTTCAGTTACTGGAATGAGCTGTGCGTTACCGACGATAAAGGGGCCTTGGCCCCTCAACCTGCTGATAAACCTGCCCGACAGGCTTCGAACTTATATGCCCTATCGGACGCAGCATCCAGCTCACCTGCCCTTTAACAAACCAGGAGACCTTTGCGGCCCCTGGCTCCATGCTAATTAGGCTATTTCTCCGCCGTTTGAGCGCGCAAGCGGCTGACCTGCGCTTGCAGCTCGGGCCACGGCGCTTTCCCCGCATAACTTTGTCGCAGATAGTTAAGCAATTCGGCAATCTGGCGGTCGTTCAGATTATGGCGAAATGCCGGCATATAGCCCAGGCTGTTATTGGCCGGCCGCTGAATACCGTCCAGCACCACCCGAATGGCATTGTCCGGCTTATCGGCATACAGGTTGGTGTTCAACGCCAGCGAAGGTCGAACGCCGACCATCTGAGCGCCCTTTTCCTGAGCATGGCATGCCATACAGGCACCGGAGAAAATACGTGCGCCCTCCGTGGTTAACGGCTCGGTGCGTGACTCGGCCCATTGATTCAAGCGTTTGGCCTCCGTCACCTTGGGCTCGGTCGGATGAAACGTACGCAGATAGGTGGCTATGGCCTGCAAGTCTTGCTCTGGCAAGCGCGAAAGCCCCTCTTCAATCACCGGCGCCATCGGCCCGGCTGCCACGCCGTGATCCGCCGAATAGCCCGTGCGCATAAAGCTGAGCAAATCCTCGCGTTTCCACTCCAGCGGAGCCAAGGAGCTGCCGGTTAGCGACGGGGCCGTCCAGTCTTCCGCCACGCCGCCGGTCAGGTGCTCGGCGCCGCCTTTCTCGCCAAACATCAGGTTGCGCGGCGAGTGACAGGCGCTGCAGTGGCCAAGGCCTTCGGTCAGATAGGCCCCGCGATTCCATTCGGCGCTTTGCGTCGGGTCGGCTTTCATCGCACCAGGCGTCAGGAACAGCCAGTTCCAGGTGACGATGCCCTGGCGAATGTTAAACGGAAAACTCAACTCGGTGGCCGGCGGCTGATATTTCACGGCCGGTTGCGACATCAGGTAGGCGTACAATGCCTGCAGATCTTCATCGCTGGTGCGGGTAAACGCCGTGTAGGGAAAGGCCGGGTAGAGATAGTGCCCTTCACGGTCAACCCCATGGCGCATCGCTCGCTCAAAAGCGGCATACGACCATTGGCCAATACCGGTTTCGTTATCCGGCGTAATGTTGGTGCTGTAAATGGTGCCGAACGGAATTTCCATCGCCAAGCCGCCGGTATTGCGCTCGCCGCCGGGCCGGGTATGGCACACCGCGCAGTCGCCGAGATCGGACAGCACTTTCCCTTTGGCTATCTGTTGCTGACTGAAAACGTGATGATCATTTTCCTCCAGCGGCGCGATTTCCGGTTGCCAACTGGCTATCGCCCCAATGACCACGGCGGCAACCACCGTCAGACTGCCCCATCCGGCAACTTTTTTTATGCTGATCATAGTGATTTATCCCCTTTTGCGTTGCCGGAAGCCTGCTGTTTTAACGCCTTCACCACCCGCTCCGGGGTGAAAGGCACTTCCCGCATACGCACGCCCAGCGCATCGAACAACGCATTGGCGATCGCCGCCGCGCTCGGCACAGAGGCAGATTCTCCCGCCCCCATCGAGGGTTCATCCGGATAGTCCAGCAGTTGAATATCAACCTGCGGCAACTCATCAAACCGCAGGATCGGATAACCGCCCCAATCCAGTGACGTCACGGCCGCGGCGTCAAAGGTGACGAACTCTTTCAGCACCCGGCTGGCGGACTGAACGATATTGCCGTGCACCTGGTGACGAACCCCGGCCGGGTTGATGATGCGGCCGCAGTCGTGGGCAACGAAGATTTTATCCAGCTTGATCTGACCGCTGTGGCGATTAACGCTGAGATCGCACACCCAGGCCGCCCAGGCGGCACCAAATCCGGGGAATTTACTGTGGAAATAACGCGCATAGGCAAAGCCGCGCCCTGTCACCCATTCAGGATCGCCGGATACCGGGCTGCGGTGAGCCGGGCCATCCTGCCAATTGGCCTGCTTTTTCAACGCTTGAATCAGCGCCACAGCACGCGGGTCTTTCAGATATTGCAGGCGGAATGCGATCGGATCCTGCCCGGCTCGCCACGCCAGTTCATCAATCCACGATTCGTGGGCGAACACATTGGGTAACGCCGAGACCCCACGCATCCACGAAGCCCGCACAATCGGCGCTGCGTCCTGGCACACCACCCGCATGTTGGGATATTCATATTGTGGAATGGCGGTTCTGTCGCCCATCTGCTGGACGTCTGCCCGGTTGGGCACTTTACCGGTCAGCACCAGTGACAGCGTCACTGCGTTATTGGACGGGTAGCTGGTTTTCAGTTCATAAGCCGCCACCTGATTGTGTTGGTCCAACCCGCCGCGGACTCGTATCAGTTGCCCGGTGCCCTTGGGTTCCCAGCCAGCCTCTTGTTCACGCATCAACTGTACCCTGACCGGCTTGCCGGTGGCCTGCGATAACAGCACAGCGTCAGCAGAGACGTCATCGGCGCAGTTGCGACCATAGCAGCCGGAGGCTTCCATACGATTGATATGAACCTGCTCTGGCCGCCAGTCGAGCAAATGAGCGATGTCCTTACGCAAATCGTGAGGATTCTGCGTGCCTGACCAGACTTCGGCGTGATCGAGACCGACGTCGGCCACCGCACAGGACGGACCGATTGACGCGTGTTGATGATAAGGCCAGACGTAATCAGCATTGACTTCGGTATGCAACGAGGCCAAAGCGGCATCTACCCCGGCATCATCACGCAGCACGCGATCGGTCTTGGGGTTTTCCACCAGGGCCTGATGCAATCCTGTGAGCGAAAGATCGGGTAAACCGGACCAGGGGCGCCAGACGGTCTTCAGTTGTCGCATCGCGGCAATCGCCTGCTCTTCACGTTCGGCGACGATGCCGATGAAGTCGTTAATCACCACCAGTTTTACGATGCCGGGCAGATGGGCGATGGAGTCAGAGTCTACCGACAGCAGGCCACTGCCCAAGGGGGCGCTGCTGTCGGCGCCGATATACGGCGGACGCACCACTCTGCCATGCAGCATGCCCGGCAGGCGGAGATCATGCACATAGGTCAGTTGGCCGGTCACCTTGGCCGGGATATCCACGCGCGGCACCGCCTTGCCCACGTAACGACTTTCCGCCACACTCTTCAGCCTGATGGTTTTATCCAGTGCCACCTGTAAATTCTGCCCGCGGGCCAGTTCACCATAGCTCAGGCTGACGTTGGGTTTATCTATCGCAAATACCCGGCCATTTTCAGCCTGCAGGCGTTCCACCGGTAACGCAAAGGCCTTTGCGGCCAGCGCCAGCAGCAATTGCCGCACCTGCGCGGCAGCCTGGCGCAGCGGTATCGAAGTCACCTGGATAGTGGCGCTGGCGATGGTAGGCCCCTGATCCGGGGTGCGCTGGGTGTCACCCAAAATCACCGTAACGTGCTCAAAAGGTACGCCGATTTCATCGGCAACAATCTGTGCCAATGCGGTGCGAATGCCGGTGCCGAGATCCACATGGCCGTTAAATGCGGTTACGCGGCCATCGGCGGTCAGGCCGATAAAACTGTCCACGCGATCGAGCGGCAGATCGCCGACCGCCGCTGGCTCAGCGGCGAAAGCATTAAGTGAAACGGGCAGCAGGCTGCTGACCATCACCAGGCCACCGGCCTGCAACAGGCGGCGGCGCGTGATTTCCAGGCGGCTCATGCCGGCCCCCTTTCCGCCAACAGCTGGCGGGCTTTGGCGGCTGCACGCAAGATTTCAATATGGGTGCCGCAACGGCACAGGTTATAAGCCAGCTCATTTTTGATTTCTTGTTCATCTGCCCGAGGGTTGCGTTCAAACAGAGCAACCAGCGTCATGATCATGCCGTTGGTGCAATAACCGCACTGCGCGGCCTGCTCATCAATAAAACCTTGTTGAACCGGATGCAGTTGCCCCGCCTCGCCAAGGCCTTCCAGCGTGGTAATGGATTTGTTGAGGGCACCGCTCAGCGGGAGGGAACAGGAACGGGCGGCTACGCCGTCGATCAGTACCGTGCAAGCACCGCACTCCCCGAGGCCACAGCCGTATTTAGGGCCGTTAAGGCCCAGATCGTTGCGTAACACGTAGAGTAGCGGCGTTTCGGGTGAAACGGCGCCCAGTGCGACCATCCGGCCGTTTATTTTTATTTCCATGGTGAATGCATATCCTTAACCAAACGGATCTCTCCGTAATATCACTGTGATGAATAACTCACAGCATGCTAATTATAATCATTGAAAGACTTTCTAATGTTAAGGGTATGTAGCGGCAATTGCTTTAACGAAAAGTGGGTATTTATTATCGATTGCCGATGACTGGTCACAATAACGGCAGCTCAGGTCGCTGACGTTGAACAAAAAACGAGCGCACTTTCTTCCTGCGTGAAACCGCCGTCAGAAGCATTGATATATTTTATTTCGGTGAATTAAGCGTTATTAAGCAGGAGGTATATCTTGAAGCTTTATTTTCTTCGGTAATCTTTTTTATTTCCACAGGCTAATATGAGGTCCGAGTTTATTATATTCCCTCTAGGCCGACAGCGCCGTGGCGCGCGGCCTTCCTCTCTGCCACGCCGCTTGGGCTGTGGCATTCCCTTTAGCTAATTAATCGCTAAGCAAGGGACTATTTATAATAAGCCGCCGCTTTACACCCTCGCGCGCAAATTATTATTATCATTACGTTCCCGCCGCAGAACCGACTTGAATTTTAATTATATTTTATTGCGCTACGCACAGAGCGGCGCGCTCTTTACTGCTGCCTACCGTATTGAGGACATCGTTATGGTTGTTTCTGTTTCGCCTGCACCGGATGCACCCACCGCCCCCCCAGCCGATGAGCCGGCTCGTTACCTCACTGACGATCGTCAGGCGCTGGATGCGGCGCGTCAGGTGGCCAACGCCGCAGCTCCCCGTGCCATGCTGCGTGACCGCCATCGGCAGTATCCGCTGCAAGAGCTGGCGCTGTTCAGCCAGTCCGGCCTGGGCGGCATTTCGATTCCGCGTCAATACGGCGGGCCAGGGCTATCCTTCGCCACGGTGGCAGAGGTCTTTCGCCTGATTTCCGCCGTCGATCCGGCGCTGGGCCAGATCCCGCAAAACCACTTTGGTCTGATCCAACTGCTGCGCGATGCGGCCAGCGAAGCTCAGCAACGGCGTATTTTCAGCGAAGTGCTGGCCGGCCGGCGCATCGGTAACGGTGGCCCGGAAAAAAACAGCAAACACACGCTGGACATGCATACCCGCCTGCAGCAAACGCCTGATGGCCTGCGTCTCAATGGGGACAAGTTTTACTCTACCGGCGCGCTGTTCGCACAAATCGTCGCCGTCAAAGCCCTCGACGATCGGCTGCAGCCGGTACTGACCCTGCTGCCAGGGCCCACGGTCGGCCTGGAGATTGTCGACGATTGGTCAGGTATGGGCCAACGCACCACGGCCAGCGGCACCATGCGGTTGCGTAACGTGGCGGTTGACCCGATCAACGTCATCCCGCTGCTGCCGCTGGCAGAAAAACCCACCATTCAAGGCGCGGTTTCTCAACTGATCCAGGCGGCTATCGATGCCGGTATTGCCCAAGGCTCTCTGGATGAGGCCACGCAGTTTATTCGCGAGCGCTCTCGCCCTTGGGTCGATGCAGGCGTCGAACGTAACGCCGACGATCCCTACATTCTGGCCGACGTCGGTCGAGTTAGCGTCGAGCTGTGCGCGGCAAATGCCCTGTTGAGAAAGGCGGCACTCACTCTCGATGAAGTCGATCGCCACCCGATCACGGCCGAAAGCGCCGCGGCCGCGTCGATTGCGGTGGCCGAGGCCAAGGTACTGACCACCGAGGTCGCGCTGTTGGCCAGCGAAAAACTGCTCGAGTGGAGCGGCAGCCGCGCCACATTGGCAGAACATGGCCTCGACCGTCACTGGCGCAACGCCCGCACTCACACCCTGCACGACCCGGTACGCTGGAAATACCACGCCATCGGCGATTACTACCTCAACGGCCGTTTTCCCGCGCGCCATTCGTGGATTTAAAGGAACCGAACATGACAAGCCAGACAGTCCCTCAACGTACCGCGCAGAGTATTACCGATGCCGGACAGGCGCTGGAGACCGCCCATCGGCTGGCGACAGAATTCAGTCCCGGTGCCGCCGAACGTGACAGCCAACGACGGCTGCCGGTTACCGAACTGGCCGAATTGTTCGCCTCCGGGCTTGGCGGGATCACCGTCCCGCGTGAATTTGGCGGCCCGGCGCTGTCAAATCGCGTTCTGGCGCAGGTCATCGTCATTCTCAGCCAGGCCGATGCCTCGATCGGTCAGGTGCCGCAAAATCACTATTACGCACTGGAAGTGCTGCGGGTCAACGGTTCAAAGCGTCAGCAGCAACGTTTGTATCAGGAAGCGCTGGCCGGGGTGCATTTTGGCAATGCGCTGGCGGAATTCACCAGCAAAGCCGCTCACCAGCGGAGTACCGCGCTATCCCGGCATCAGGGGCAATGGCACCTGAACGGCCAAAAATTTTACGCCACCGGCGCACTCTATGCCGGGCGCATCCCAACCGCCGCGCTGGGTGAGGACGGTAAAGAGCAATTGGTGTTTTTACCGCGCAATACGCCGGGTTTGACCATTACTGACGACTGGTCGGGCTTTGGCCAACGCACCACCGGCAGCGGCAGCGTGGCGTTAAACCATTGTCCGGTCGATGAAGAGGATATCGTGCCTTTCCAGACTGCGTTTGAACGGCCCACGCCGGTGGGCCCGCTGGCGCAGATTATGCACGCCGCCATCGATCAGGGCATTGCCAAAGCGGCCTGGCAAGACATGTTGCAGTTTGTCCGTACTCGTTCCCGTCCGTGGATTGACTCTGGGGTCGAACAGGCCAGCGATGACCCGCTAACGCTGGATCGCATAGGCAAAATCTCCGCTCGAATTCAGGCCGGCGACGCCTTGCTGGAAGTGGCGGGCGAAGCGGTCGACGCCGCACAGCGCCACAGCGATGCACAGTCGGTGGCGGAAGCCTCGATTGAAGTTGCCAGAGCGCGCGCCTGGACCACCGAAGTCTCGCTGGCCGCCGGCAATCTGCTGTTTGAGTTGGCCGGTAGCCGCGCCACTGTGCAGGAATACAACCTTGACCGCCACTGGCGCAATGCCCGCACTCATACCCTGCACGATCCGGTGCGCTGGAAATACCCGGCAATCGGCAATTACGTTTTAAACGGGGTGTTGCCACCGCGTCGGGGGACCTTGTAATGAGCGCTATTGCCAAAGAAGTTCTGCTGAACGCCTTCAACATGAACTGCGTCGGCCATATTCATCACGGCATGTGGACTCATCCACAGGATCGTTCCACCGAATTCAACCAACTGGGCTACTGGACCGAATTGGCGCAGCTGCTGGAGCGAGGCCTGTTCGACGGACTGTTTATCGCCGATATTCTCGGCGTTTATGATGTTTACCAGCAGAATATTGCCCTGACCGCCCGCGAGTCGATACAGCTGCCGGTCAACGACCCGCTGCTGCTGGTGTCGGCCATGGCGGCGGTCACTCGCCATCTGGGGTTCGGCATCACCGCCAACCTCAGCTATGAAGCCCCCTATCCCTTTGCCCGACGGCTGTCGACGCTGGATCATCTGACCCAGGGACGTATCGGTTGGAATATCGTGACCGGTTATCTCGACAGCGCCGCCCGCGCCATGGGGCTGAACGAACAGGTACCTCACGATCGCCGCTACGACCAGGCCGATGAGTTTCTCGACGTGGCCTATCAGCTGTGGGAAGGCAGTTGGGAAGACGGGGCCGTATTGGCTGACCGACAACGGCGAATCTACGCTGATGCGCAGAAGATCCATAAGGTGATCCATCGGGGAGAATTCTATCAGGTGGAAGGTTATCACCTGTCGTCGCCTTCACCACAGCGTACCCCACTGCTGTTCCAGGCGGGCAGTTCGTCACGTGGCATTCAATTCGCCGCTCGCCATGCGGAATGCACCTTCGTGAATCACGCCACGCCGGCGGTGATGAAAGCCCAGGTGGACAAGTTGCGCAACGCCGCGGTGGCCGCCGGACGTCAGCGTCAGGATTTGAAAGTCTTTATGGGGGTCGGCGTTATCGTCGCCCCCACAGCCGCGGAAGCTCAGGACAAATATCGCGAATATCTGCGCTATGCCAGTCCGGAAGCCGGCCTGGCGCATTTCTCCAGTTCTACCGGCATCGACCTCTCGCGTTTCGGGCTCGACGATCCGATCCAGACCGGGCCGACCCAGGCCATTCAATCCGTGACCCAAACCTACCGCGGCTGGACCCGGCGCCAACTGCTGGAACAGCACGCTATGGGCGGCCGCTACCCACTGGTGGTGGGCGATCCCCAGCAGGTGGCCGATGCCTTGCTGCAGTGGATTGACCAGGCCGATATCGACGGTTTTAACCTGACGCGAATCGTTAATCCAGGCAGCTACCGCGATTTTATTGATTTGGTGGTGCCGGAATTGCAATCGCGCGGGCGATACAAGACCGCCTACCGTGCCGGCAGCCTGCGGCAAAAACTGTTCCAACAACAAGACCGATTACCCCCAAGTCACCCGGCTGCCCGCTGGCGTCTGGGTGCTCCATTAACGGTTTGAACCACTTACTTTTCTTTTAAAGGGACAACATCATGACCATAGCCAATCTGGCACTAAAAATACTGTTCCCGGCGCTGCTGGCCTTCTCAGGCTCGGTGGCGGCGGCCAATGACTACAGTGGCGCCCTGAAGGTCGGCACCACCGCCGCCTTCGCGCCGCCGTTGGAAGTGGCGGCGGAAGAGGCTCGCAAACAAGGGCTGAAGGTGGACATTATCGAATTCAGCGACTGGACCGCTCCTAACGTCAGCCTGGAAAACGGCGATATCGACGTCAACCTGTTCCAGCACCTGCCGTTCCTGCATAACGCCAACAAAGAAGGCAATTTCCATCTGGTGGCCTATGCCCCTGCGATCATCAATAACGTCGGGTTGTATTCCAAGAAACATAAAAGCATTGCCGAACTGCCGGACGGTGCCAGCGTGGCGATTGCCAATGACGTGATTAACGGCGGGCGCGGTCTGTTGCTGTTACAAAAGGCCGGGCTGATTAAGCTCAAACCCGGTGCGGGTATCCAGGCGACCCAGGCCGATATTGTCAGTAACCCCAAACACATCAAGATTATCGAGGTAGAAGCGGTGCAATTGGCGCGCACCCTGGAAGAAGTGGATCTGGCGCAGGGCTATCCCCACTACCTGCGGCTTTCCGGCACCGTCGATCCCAACAGCGCCCTGCTGTTTGACGGCCTGGAGAACCCGGAGTACGTGATCCAATTCGTGATCCGCGACGGTCATCAGGACGATCCGCGTCTGCGCAAGTTTGTCGACGTGTATCAGCATTCCCCGGTGGTACGCGCGAAGCTGGACAGTTTCTACGGCAAACTGTATCAGCCAGGCTGGAGTCAATAAGTTATGTCCAGCCTGGTCCTGACTCCGCCGGAGGCCCTGGTTGCCGATGAGCCGGTTCGCCACCTGGATGATACTCATCTGCGCTTTACCCGGCTCAGCAAGCGTTATCCCGGCCAACTGACCGATGCGCTAAAGGAAATTAACCTCAGCATTCGCCGAGGGGAAATTTTCGGCATCATCGGCCGTAGCGGCGCGGGGAAATCCTCGTTGATCCGCACCATCAACCGATTGGAACGCCCCAGCGGCGGCAGCGTCGAGGTCGATGGCGTCGATATTGATCGTCTGAATGAAGATCAATTGGTGGCCTTCCGACGGCGTACCGGCATGATTTTTCAGCATTTCAACCTGTTGTCGGCCAAAACCGTTCGGCAGAATATCGAGCTGCCCCTGCGTGTGGCGGGCGTGCCCCCCGCAGAACGGCGCAGCCGAGTGGACGCGCTGCTGGAGCTGGTCGGGCTACGCGACTACCCGGACGCCTACCCGGCACAGCTTTCCGGCGGGCAGAAACAGCGGGTCGGTATCGCCAGGGCACTGGTGCACAACCCTGAACTGTTGCTGTGCGACGAGGCCACCTCGGCACTCGATCCGGAAACCACCCGCGCCATTTTGGCCTTACTGCAACGCATCAACCGAGAGTTCAACATCACCATCGTGCTGATCACCCACGAAATGGAGGTGATCCACGATATTTGCCACCGGGTCGCCGTGCTGGAGCGCGGCGAAATTATCGAGTACGGCCCCGTCTGGCAGGTGTACGGCAATCCGCAGCAGGAAACTACGCGTATCTTGTTGACCCCGGCGCACGACAGCCTGCCCGAGATACTGGCCGGACGAATTACCGCTACGCCATCGGCGCCGGATTCGCCGTTGTTAATCCGATTGCGTTATCGCGGTCTGGGGGCTTCGCTGGAACTGAATCGGGTGCTGGCGGCTTTTCAGGGCAATGTGACACTGGTCGAAAGCGCCATTGAGCATATTCAGGGAAGGGCCATAGGGTACTTGCTGTTAAGCGTGACACCGTCACCGTTCGCATCCGCTATTCCACAAACGCTGGCCGACAGCGTGGAGGTACTGGGCTATGTCACTGCTGCTTGACCGGCTGTGGGCCGGATTTCTCGATACGCTGCTGATGGTGGGCGTTTCTTCCCTGCTGGCACTGGCGCTGGGGCTGCCGCTGGCGGTTGTGCTGGTGGTCAGCGAACGCGGTGGGCTCTATGAACAAGTCGGGGTTCAACGGGTACTCGGCTGGCTGGTGAATCTGTTTCGCTCGATCCCCTTCTTGATCCTGATGGTCGCCTTGATCCCGTTCACCCGCATGCTGGTCGGCACCTCTTACGGCGTCTGGGCAGCGGTAGTACCGCTGACGGTCGCCGCCATGCCGTTCTTTGCGCGCATCGCCGAAGTCAGTCTAAGGGAGGTGGATCACGGCCTGATTGAGGCGGCACAGGCCATGGGATGTCGTCGTGGGCACATCATCCGCCACGTGCTGCTGCCGGAAGCGATGCCCGGCATCGTCAGCGGTTTCACCATTACTCTGGTCACCATGATCAACGCTTCGGCGATGGCCGGGGCTATCGGAGCCGGCGGTCTGGGTGATTTGGCTTACCGTTATGGTTACCAGCGTTTCGACACCCAGGTCATGCTCACCGTCATCGTGGTGCTGGTGGCTCTGGTCACCCTGCTGCAATTTTTTGGCGATCGGCTTTCGCGCCGATTAAACCACCGGCAATAACCCTTTTGTTAAATGGATATTGATGATGAATAAATTGAAAGCCTCTTTGATCGCCGCGTCGCTGCTGTTGGGCACTTGTGCTCTGTCGAACGCGGCGGCACAGGAAACACCACAGCAAATCACCATTGGCTATCAGAAAGCCAATATCTTTGCCCTGTTAAAATACCGTGGCTCGCTGGAGAAGGCCCTGGCGCCTCAGGGCATCAAGCTGCGTTGGATTGAATTCCCCGCTGGGCCGCAGATGCTGGAGGGACTGAACGTGGGCAGCATTGACCTGGCGGCGACTGGCGATGCACCGCCGGCCTTCGCTCAGGCGGCCAAGGCGGATCTGATTTATCTGGGGCATTCGCCGGCCAGCCCGAAAACCGAAGCCATTGTGGTGCCCCAGGATTCGCCGATCAAAACCGTCGCCGACCTCAAAGGCAAACGGGTGGCGCTGAACAAAGGTTCCGACGTCAACTACCTGCTGGTCAGCGCGCTGGAACAGGCCGGATTAAGCTATAAGGACGTTACCCCGGTGTATCTGCCGCCCAGCGACGCTCGCGCCGCCTTCCAGCGTGGCAGCGTCGACGCCTGGGTGATTTGGGATCCTTATTACGCCGAAGTGCAAAGTCATGCCAACGCTCGCCTGCTTAAAGACGCCGAAGGCCTGGTACCGCATTACACCTTCTACCTTGCCAGCCGTCACTTTGCCGAAACCTACCCTGACAGCGCCAAGCTGGTGCTCGACCAGTTGGGAGAACTGAGCACCTGGGCCAACGCGCATCAGGATGAAGCGGCGAAAATCTTGTCACAGAGTACCGGATTGGATCAGGCTATCTGGGCCAAAGCCCTCGCCCGCATGCCGTTTGGCAGCCAGCGCATGACCCCGGAGGTGTTCGCGCAACAGCAGCAACTGGCGGATAAGTTTACCGCCATCGGTCTCCTCCCGGTCAAGGTGGATGTCGGCAGCGCACGCTGGTCAGAAGATAAGTAAGTGACTGATTATTTATCTATTAATTCGACTAGCAAAGTCATATTCGGCATTTAACCGCCGGGGAGATTTAGATTATGATTCTTGCCTGTCTCTGAGGTTTGTTTCAGGGCCTGTCTACCGGAATTTTTTGTCCTTGTTTTGTTCGTCGTGAACGCTTGGCCGCACCTCTGTGCGGCTTTTTATTTTTTGGGGTACTGGCCTGCTGATGGCATAAAAAAACCGGCACCGATTGCTCCGTGCCGGTTGTGCCTTATCGCGCCGGGGCTAGCGCCCTTTGGCCAGCTTATGCAAGGTGGCGGCCAACAGATCCACTTCCTCGTGGGTGTTGTAAAATGCCAATGACGGCCGCACCGTAGTTTCTACGCCGAAGCGTCGCAAGATCGGTTGAGCGCAATGATGACCGGATCGCACCGCAATGCCCTCACGGTTGAGCGCATTCCCCACCTCTTCGGTGCGATAACCACTCAAAACGAATGACAGCACGCTGGCCTTATTGGCCGCAGTGCCAATCAGTCGCAGGCCGGGAATGCGGATCAACTGCTCGGTGGCATACTCCAGCAGCTCATGCTCGTAGCGGTTGATGTTATCCAGCCCCAGACGTTCGACATAGTCCACCGCCGCCCCCAATCCTACCGCATCGGCAATGTTACCGGTGCCGGCTTCAAATCTGGCCGGTGCCGGTTGGTACAGCGTTTTCTCAAAAGTGACGTCGGCAATCATGTTGCCGCCCCCTTGCCACGGCGGCAAGGTTTCCAGCAGCTCAGCCTTGCCGTACACCGCCCCAATACCGGTAGGAGCAAACACCTTATGGCCGGAGAACACGTAAAAATCCGCGTCCAGCGCCTGCACGTTGACCTTCAGGTGAGAGACCGCCTGCGCACCGTCGACCAAAACCCGGGCGCCAGCCTGATGAGCCAGTGCAATCACCTGCTCCACTGGCGTAACCGTGCCCAAGGCATTGGAGACCTGAGTGATCGAAACCAACCGGGTGCGCGGTGACAATAACTTGCGGTACTCGTCCAGCAGGATTTGCCCGCTGTCATCAACCGGGATCACCCGAATCTTGGCTCCCACGCTGGCCGCAAGCTGCTGCCAGGGCACAATGTTGGCGTGGTGCTCCAACTGCGAAACCACGATTTCATCTCCCTCGCCGATGTATTTACGACCAAAGGTATTGGCAATCAGGTTAATGGCCTCGGTTGCGCCACGGGTGAAGACGATTTCCGCCGGTGATTTGGCCCCCAGAAAACGGGCCACGCTGTTTCTGGCCCCCTCATAGGCATCCGTTGCTCTGGCGGCAAGCTCATGCGCCGCGCGGTGAATGTTTGAGTTTTCATGGGCGTAGAAATACGCCAGCCGATCGATAACCACCTGCGGCTTATGGGTGGTCGCCGCATTGTCCAGCCACACCAGGGGTTTACCCTTGACCCGTTCTGCCAGGATGGGAAAGTCCCGGCGTACGGCATGCACATCAAAGCGGCTGCGAGCCCCGTGCTGCGGTACCCCTTCACGCCATTGGTGCCCCTGCTCGAGGAAATAATATTGCCCGCTGGCCGCATCTTGCGCGACGCCGCTGACCGGCGCTGAGTTTGGGGGAAACAATGCGCCAATAACCGCTTCCAGTTCGCCCTTTATCGCCCCGGCAAAGGGTTGATCGCTCAGGTGTTGCTGGCCGGTCAGCGCCTGACTTGCCAGCCCCGCCAGCCCGCTATCCGCAGAGTCCTGCCGCTGTTGAGTCGGGTTATCGCTGAGAAAATAGAACCCGGGCGTTGCTTCAGGAACCCGCGGCTGAGGCAGCGTTGGCGGTGCCAAAAAAGCCTGACGCTGTTGCCCCAGCTGACGGCCGGACGGCGCCTGTGCCTCCAGAGCGTCAGTAGCAAGCGCAGCCTCCAGAACGGGCGCAGCGGTCTGCGGTAATACCCTTGTTGCGCTTTCGCTGCCTGCGGCTTGTTGCAGCCCGGCGCCCAGTTCCTTTCCAGGCAGCGTGCTGAAGATCTGATTAGCCAGCGTGGCCAACGCGTTAACGTCAGGCAAACCGGCCGGCGGCGCGGCTTGGTGAGGCAGTGCGTTATTTGTAGCTGTCTGGATAGTCATGATATTTGCTCACATCAACATCGTCTAAAACGGCAACGGCATCTTCAGTCAGAACCGCCAATGAGCAGTAAAGCGAGATCAGGTAGGAAGCGATCGCATTGCGGTTAATGCCCATAAACCGCACCGACAACCCCGGGCTCTGCTCACCGGCGACGCCCGGCTGATACAGACCAATGACGCCCTGACGCTTTTCCCCGGTACGCAGCAGAATAATTTTGGTTTTACCCTCTTCGTCGATCGGCAGCTTATCCGAAGGGATCAGCGGCAAGCCGCGCCAGGTCAGGAACTGCGAGCCAAACAGGCTGACGGTTGGCGGCGGTACGCCACGGCGCGTGCACTCACGCCCGAAGGCCGCGATGGCTAATGGATGAGCCAGGAAGAAGCCGGGCTCTTTCCATACTTTGGTGATCAATTCATCCAGATCGTCCGGCGTCGGCGCCCCGGTCAGCGTAGAGATACGTTGGGCGTCATCAACGCTGGCCAATAAACCGTATTCAGGGTTATTGATCAGCTCGTTTTCCTGGCGTTCTTTAATGGTTTCAATCGTCAAACGCAGCTGCTCGCGGATCTGATCGTGCGGGCTGCTGTACAAATCCGACACCCGGGTGTGTACATCCAGAATGGTGGTTACGGCATTGAGGAAATATTCACGTGGCGCCTCTTCGTAATCCACATAGGTCTGCGGCAATAACCCCTCGTCGCGCTGCGAGCAGGCCACCTGCACATTTAATGGATTTTTGACCTTGTTAAGACGAAATATCCCCGCTTCGACCGGTGTCCACTGCAGCAAATGCACCAGCCAGCGTGGCGTGAGAATAGATAATTGCGGGACGGTCTTCGTCGCGTTAGCCAATTGCCGCGCGGCATTATCCCCTAATGCAAGCCGGGCATCATTTTGTTGAGACATGGTTGTTTCTCCTGAAAAAATAGGCTGGTGATAAATAATGATTAATTGCCGGTTAAATAGCGCGTTAAATAGATGCTGGAATTATTGATTTTGTTTCGCAGACCTCACTGCGAAATAATCAGGATTAATAAAATACGCCAAATTAAATTCCAGAGCCGAATTCATGACTGTCGCTCTGAATATTTGCCTGGCGAATATTACTGCCGGGTTTGACGCTGCGCGTCAGCCAGACATTACCGCCAATGGAAGACCCTTTCCCAATAGTGATCCTGCCCAACAACGTAGCGCCGGCGTAGATCACCACATCATCTTCAATAATCGGATGACGCGGCTGCCCTTTCTGCAGAATGCCGGACTCTTCGGTGACAAAGCGCTTGGCTCCCAACGTGACAGCCTGATAGATACGCACCCGTTTACCGATAATCGCAGTTTCTCCAATCACGACGCCGGTGCCGTGATCGATAAAAAAGCCGTCATCAATTTGCGCTCCGGGATGAATATCGATACCGGTTTCTCCGTGAGCCTTTTCGGCGATGATGCGTGCCAACAGGGGAACGCCTGCCCGATAGAAATAGTGTGCCAAACGGTGATGGATAATGGCGTTAACACCAGGGAAACACAGTAAAACCTCATCCACACTCCGTGCCGAAGGGTCTCCGTGATAGGCGGCCAGAATATCGCTGTCCAACCGGCGGCGAATGGCGGGCAGCACGGCGGCGAATTGACGCACCAATGTCACCGCCTGTGTATTCAGTGCATCCCCCTGCTCGCCGTCTTCGTCCTCGGAACAGCTAAAACCAAGCGCCAGCCGCACCTGAATCAATAGAGCATTCAGCACGGCATCCAATGCATGGCCGACGAAGTAATCTTCACTTTCATGGCGCAGATCGTCCGGGCCCAGGCGCATGGGAAATAATATCGCCCGCAGCGATTCGGCAATCTCGTTGACTGCGCTCTTCGATGGCAGCTCCTTTTGCCCGGAAACTGAGGCCTGACCGCTGTGTTCACGCCAGTGCAATCTCGCTGAACGCAACTCGTTGACGATATCGGCCAGTTGCCAGTTGGTATTTTCTTTTAACGGTAAAAAGCGAGTCATAATTCCCTCTGTTTATCTGATAACACCCCATGACCCACCAAGGACAAGCGCCGTTAATACGTTTTAAACCAGGGCAGATGCCGCGCAGCTTCGAAGCCACCCAGCACACCGTAAACCTGCGTATAACCGGCTTTCTGGGCGGCTAACACCGCGTCCGCAGAACGTTTTCCGGTTTGGCACAGCAGGAGCAGCGGGTGCTGCTTGTCGACAACCTTGCTTAATTCAAGGAAAAAACGCGGATTGCGGATTTTGTTCGAACCGGTCAGCCAGGGAACCAAAGAGGATTGTTCAACATAGCCAAATGTCTTTCGCTCTTCCGGACTGCGGATATCCACCAAGACGGCTGACCCGCTGTTGAACAGTTGCCAACTGGCCTCCGGTGTCAAGTCACGCTCAAAGACGTCAGCATTTTGCGTGCCGGGGTTATTCGCATTCGCGTTGGGATTGTTTATAAACGTCTGCGCCGTTGTGTAATGTGGCGATATGGACATATTCACCTCCGGTATATTCTCTATTTTTCAGTAAGGTTGTTTTCCTTCATTAACCTCAATCTATTACCCTTTCTCAGTGACAATAAATAACTTTTCATTAGGGCTTATAGTAAAAGCGTCTAGTTCGCCTTAGCTAAATTAACGCTAATAAAAACTGTTTTTTCACTTATCCCTTTGCCTTTAATCTGGTCATGTTACAGCGCGCTGTTACCCGTTTTCACCCGTTGATCACATTACGGGTAACACAGTTTGTTAACACTCTTCAGCGTGATATCTGTCGCAAAACCGCCTGCCGAAAACCGCTTTTATAGCATTAACCCAGCAACGCTAATTTTGACAGGTGAAACCATGACCAACTCTGCTCCCGATAAAGTGCTGTTAATTGCCCCAGTGATGGAAAACCTGTTGGCCCGTCTCGAAGCTAATTATGCGGTACACCGGCTGTATGAGCAGGCTGACCCAGCCGCTTTTCTGGCTGAAAAAGGCGACGATTTCCATGCGATAGTCACCCGTGGTGATATCGGCGTAACCACACCGGTACTAGAACAATTACCCAACCTCGGGCTGATTGCGGTGTTTGGCGTAGGTACTGACGCGATTGATCTGAATTACACCCGTAAACACGGCATTGCCGTCACCATTACCTCGGGCGCCTTGACGGAAGACGTGGCGGATATGGCTCTGGGATTGTTGCTGGCTACCGCTCGTCAGCTGTGCCACAACGATCGTTTTGTGCGTGAAGGTCGCTGGCTGAAGGAAGCGCCTGGCCTGTCGGTGCAGGTCAGCGGCAAACGGCTGGGCATTTTCGGCATGGGCAATATCGGCCGCGCCATCGCCCAACGCGCCGCCGGTTTCAATATGCGCATCCAATACGCCAGCCGCACGCAGGACAGTTCGCTGCCCTATCGCTATTTCCCGGACCTGCTGGCATTAGCGCGGGAAAGCGACTTCTTTATCATTGCCATTTCCGGCGGTAAAGACAGCGCCGGCCTGGTGGACAAGGCGGTGTTCGACGCCCTGCCGCCGCATGCCCTGGTGATTAACATTGCTCGCGGCAGCATCGTTAACCAACCCGACCTGATTGCCGCCCTGCAAAGCGGCGCCATCGCCGGTGCCGGGCTGGACGTTTATGCTCACGAACCCGAGGTGCCTGCCGAACTGATCGCCATGGAAAACGTGGTGCTGCAACCGCATATCGCCAGCGCCACCCAGGAAACCCGGCAAAAGATGAGCGATATCGTGTTTAGCAACGTTGAAGCTTTCTTCAATCGGGCGCCGCTGCCCCACGCCATTGAATAATTAACGCGTTTTCTTTTCGATTTTATTACTGCCGAACCACAGAACCTCTTTAACGAGAGGTTCTCCCTGCGCCCTGTAAAGAGAGATCGCCATGGATAATAAAATACCCAACACCCGCTGGCTGCGGGTTATTGCCCCGATCCTGATCGCCTGCATTATTTCCTTTATGGACCGGGTTAATATCAGTTTCGCACTGCCCGGCGGTATGGAAAGCGATCTGGGCATCACCAGCCAGATGGCCGGGCTGGCCAGCGGCATCTTCTTTATCGGCTACCTGTTTTTGCAGGTTCCCGGCGGGCGCATTGCGGTCAACGGCAGCGGCAAGCGTTTTATTGCCTGGTCGTTGTGCGCCTGGGCGGTAGTCTCGGTGGCGACCGGTTTTGTCACTAACCACTATCAACTGTTGGTGTTGCGCTTCGTGTTGGGCATTTCCGAGGGCGGCATGTTACCGGTGGTGCTGACCATGATCAGCAACTGGTTCCCGGAAAAAGAACTGGGTCGCGCCAACGCCTTTGTCATGATGTTTGCCCCTTTGGGCGGTATGCTTACCGCACCGATTTCCGGCGCCATCATTAATCAGCTCGACTGGCGCTGGCTGTTTATCCTCGAAGGCCTGCTGTCGCTGGTGGTATTGGCCGTTTGGTGGTTGCTGATCAGCAATCGTCCGCAGGAAGCACGCTGGTTGCCGGCCCGTGAGCGTGAGTATCTGATCGCCGAACTGACGCGTGAACGGCAAGCGCGCAGCAGCCTGCAGCCGGTCAGCAAGGCGCCGTTGAGAGACGTCTTTCGCAACAAAGGGCTGATGAAGCTGGTGCTGCTGAACTTTTTCTATCAAACCGGCGACTACGGCTACACCCTGTGGCTGCCCACCATTTTGAAGAACCTCACCGGCGGTAACATGGCCTCGGTCGGTTTCCTGGCGATTTTGCCGTTCGTCGCCACCCTGTTGGGGATCTACCTGATTTCGGTGCTGACCGACAAAACCGGCAAGCGCCGCCTGTGGGTGATGGTTTCTCTGTTCTGCTTCGCGGCGGCGCTGCTGGCTTCGGTGGTGCTGCGTCATAACGTGGTGGCGGCCTACATCGCGTTGGTGGTGTGCGGCTTCTTCCTCAAAGCCGCCACCAGCCCGTTCTGGTCAATGCCGGGGCGTATCGCCTCGGCAGAAGTCGCCGGCGGCGCGCGCGGTGTGATTAACGGACTCGGCAACCTGGGCGGCTTCTGCGGGCCTTATCTGGTGGGGGTGATGATCTACCTGTATGGTCAGAACGTGGCGGTATGCGCTCTGGCAGTCTCACTGATCATCGCCGGCATCATCGCCTGGCGCTTGCCGAAGGAATGTGACCTGACCGGCAGCGAACCGGCGCACGACAAGCTGCTGGACAACGCCAAACGGGCCTGAATAACAACGAAAACCACGAGCGGGCTACGGCAAAATTTGCTATGTTAGCCCGCTGATTAAGGTCTGTTGTTACTCGCTGGATTAGGTCTATGTTTACCCATAAAGCAATCGCCGAACTCAATGCGCTGGAATTGTTGGTCTATAACTACATCACCAAAAACAAGAACCCGGTGATGTATATGACCATCCGCGAACTGGCCGAGGCCGCCGGGGTATCCACCACTACCGTACTGCGCTTTTGCAAGAAAATGGGCTGCGACGGCTACTCCGAATTTCGCATCCGTTTTAAGCTGTATCTTGAGCAGACTGAAGCACCGCCGGTGGATTTCGGCACCAGCGAAATCATCAGCTTCTTTAAAAGCATTAACAACGACGAATTTAATCAACTGATAGACCAGGCGGTACAGCATATTGCCGCCGCTGAGCGCATTATTTTCGTCGGCGTCAGCACCTCCGGAGCATTGGGGAAATACGGTGCGCGTTTCTTTTCCAACGTCGGAAAATTCAGCACCCATATCGACGATCCTTATTACCCCATCAATAGCGACATGTATAAAAGCGCGGTCGCAATAATACTTTCGGTGTCTGGAGAGACCGAAGAAATTTTGCGCCTCGCCAGCCAGTTCAGCCTGCACCACTGCAAAATCATCAGCATCACCAACAACGAGACTTCCTCACTGGCGCGCATGGCGGACTTCAACCTCTCTTACCACGTTCCCCCGCAGCTGATCGCCGGGCAACACAATATCACCACCCAAATCCCGGTCATTTACATTATCGAGACCATCGGCAAGCGGCTGGGGCATATTAATTACGCAAAATAAAACAGCCTGTTTTTTTAATGTGACACGTCACCTGAACGGTAATTTGTTATATCGTGACATTCCATTTCAGCTTGCTACTATATTCTCATTCCGGCAGTTCAGTGCTTTCTGATAATAATCCGATGAGAAACCTATGATGAAACAACAACAGTTACCGAAAGATTTTCTGTGGGGCGGTGCCGTAGCGGCGCACCAGGTTGAAGGCGGTTGGGATCAGGGCGGCAAAGGCCCAAGCATTGCCGACGTGTTGTCTGGCGGCTCTCACGGTGTGGATCGCGTTATGACCGACGGGGTGCAGGAAGGCTATCGTTACCCTAATCACGAAGCGGTGGACTTTTACGGCCGTTACAAGCAGGACGTGGCGTTATTCGCCGAAATGGGCTTTAAGTGCTTCCGCACCTCTATCGCCTGGACGCGTATCTTTCCGAATGGCGACGAGCAAGAGCCAAACGAAGCCGGCCTGCAGTTTTACGACGATTTGTTTGACGAGCTGCTGAAATACAATATCCAGCCGGTAATCACCCTGTCCCACTTTGAAATGCCTTATCACCTGGTGAAGGAATATGGCGGCTGGAAGAACCGACAGGTCGTCGATTTCTTCGTGCGCTTCAGCGAAGTGGTGCTGCGCCGTTATCAGCACAAAGTGAAATACTGGATGACCTTTAACGAGATCAACAACCAGAGTAACTACCAGTATCCGCTGTTTGGCTACTGCTGCTCCGGCGTGGTGTATACCCAGGAAGAGAACCCGGAACAGACGCTGTATCAGGTGTTGCACCATCAGTTTGTCGCCAGCGCCCTGGTAGTGAAACTCGGTCACCAGATTAACCCGGAATTCAAAATTGGCTGCATGCTGGCCTGCGTCCCCTTCTACCCGTACTCCTGCAAACCGGACGACGTCATGTACAGCGTCGAAGCCATGCACTCACGCTACCTGTACACCGACGTACAAGTGCGAGGCTACTATCCGTCGTACCTGCTGCGAGACTGGGAGCGCAAAGGTTTCCAGATTGAGATGCAACCGCAGGACGAACAAACCCTGCGTGAAGGCTGCGCGGACTACATCGGTTTCAGCTACTACATGAGCAACGCCCTGCAGGCCGATGCGGTGAGCAGCGACAATGAGATGTTCAGTTTCCCCGGTAACGTGCCGAACCCGCATGTCAAAGCCTCCGACTGGGGCTGGCAAATTGACCCGGTCGGGCTGCGTTACTCGCTGAACGTGCTATACGAACGTTACCAGAAACCGCTGTTTATCGTTGAGAACGGCTTCGGTGCATTCGATACGGTTGAGGCTGACGGTCAGATCAACGATGACTATCGCATCGACTATCTGCGTGCGCACATCGAGCAGATGAAAAAGGCGGTTATCGAAGACGGCGTGGACCTGATCGGTTACACCCCGTGGGGCTGCATCGACTGCGTGTCCTTCACCACCGGTGAATACGGCAAGCGTTACGGCTTTATCTACGTCGACAAACACGATGATGGCACCGGCACCCTCGAGCGCTCGCGCAAAAAGAGCTTCGACTGGTACCGCACCGTGATCGCCAGCAACGGCGAACAGCTTTAACACCGGCGTTTTTCAGGAAAAACATGATGAGCCACGTCCCTGTGGCTCATTCTTAATTTGTCATGGTCAGAGCCATCACGAGTTAAAAGCCCCAAACATCTCTCTGAAATCTACTCCAACCGATCCTTAGAATATCCTCCAGAGAAAAACTGCTGGCCCCACCAGAAGGTTGCCACGTACCGATTAAACCGGAGTTATAGTTGGGGTTATAGGATCCAATACCTTGAGTAACAGCCGGTGCTGTTTGATAACCATTTGAAATTCCGTCATAAAGCTCCCCTGCGACATAAACGGCAGCAAGAGATGCCTGACCATTTTTGGTCAGTGCAAGAGTAGCACCACCAGCCCCCCATTGGACCAGGTCCCGCCCACCTGCGCCCCCCACAAATCCTAAATCATTTATATTCATTTCCTTCATTTTCGAACTCCATTTTAATTAAAAATCAAACATCCGTTTTTGACATTCTCACGTGGTTAATTAAAACAATAAAAACACCAATAAAAAAGGAAGAAATACACATTAAAAATAGAGTGACCGCGCCTTCAAAACCATTTAGTGAATTTATGTATTTCACCGTGCAGATAACCGTAAACATTGTGAAGGAGTAATGTAACACCTCTCTTGCTTTGTTTTTCACGAACCACCTCACTTCACGTTAATTTTCATGGCATTACAAACAACCACCACCACACAATAGAAATAAAATTAAATGATATCTCTGGAGATTTAAAATCGATCAACACCTCAGGAATGTCAACCACAAAATTTAATTTCCATGATTTATCCCCATGGAATACCGATTGCTTTTAATGCAGGTAATAATTCAAAAAAATAAATAGAAAACCTCATTCAAAAACAGTTAATAAGATATTTAATTAATTTCCCATAAGGGTATCTCAGCATTTTAAAATGAGGGCATGATGTACAAAAGATACACCATCATCACATAACCTCAGGTTAAGTAAAACACTGCAAATTTCACTTTATCGTAACACTCTGGCTTGCGAGACTCAGACGGGGGAATGAGCTTCACGCCCCTTCGCGCTGACACAACAATAAAACAGATCAGCCCTCTGCACCCTGCCTACGCCATGAGGATTTCCGCATGAGCCAGATTAACGAACTGTATCAACGTAACTACGATCTGCACCCGCCGGTGCTGGTGCCGGAATACAAAACCAGCGTGTTGCGTTCACCCAAAAACGCACTGATATCGCTGCAGAATTCACTGTCGGAGATCACCGGTCCGGTGTTCGGTCAGCATGAACTCGGCCGACTGGATAACGACCTGATCCTCAATTACGCCAAGCAAGGCTTGCCGATCGGTGAACGGATTATCGTGCACGGCTACGTGCGCGATGAAAACGGTCTGCCGATGCGCAATGCGCTGGTCGAAGTGTGGCAAGCCAACGCCGGTGGGCGTTATCGCCATAAGAAAGACCAGTATCTGGCGCCGATCGATCCCAACTTCGGTGGCTGCGGACGGGTATTGACCGACGATAACGGCTATTACTTTTTCCGCACCATCAAACCCGGCCCCTATCCCTGGCGCAATCGGGTCAATGACTGGCGCCCGGCCCATATTCATTTCTCGCTGTCCGGCGACGCCTTCGCCCAACGCCTGATTACCCAGATGTACTTCGAGGGCGATCCGCTGATTGCCAGTTGCCCGATCGTCCGCGCCATCAAAAATGACGATGCGGTGCGCACCCTGATCGCCGGACTGGACAAAACCGCCTCGGTGCAACTGGACAGCCTGGCCTACCGTTTCGATCTGGTGTTGCGCGGCCACCGCGCCACCTTGTTTGAAAACCGCCTGCAGGGGAAAGCATAATGCCACTACAGTATCTGCCGGAAACGCCGTCACAAACCGCCGGGCCTTACGTGCATATCGGTCTTGCGCCGCTGGCGGCCGGCTTCGAGATTTTCGAAAACAACTTCGGTCACGTGTTGACCCAGCCGGAGACCCAGGGACAACGCATCACCCTGGAGGGCCGGGTATTCGACGGCAGCGGCACGCCGATCCGCGACGTGCTGCTGGAAATTTGGCAGGCCAACGCCCATGGCCGTTACAACCACCCGAGCGATCTGCAACAGTACAAACCGCTCGATGCCACGTTCCGTGGCTGGGGACGCAGCTGCTCCGATTTCGACACCGGGCTCTATCGTTTTGAAACCATCAAACCGGGCGCCGTTTGTGGCCGTGACGGGCGAATGATGGCACCGCACATCAACCTGTGGATCGTCGCTCGCGGGATTAATCTTGGGTTACATACCCGGCTGTATTTTGCCGATGAGGCGGCGGCCAACCAGCAGGATCCGGTGCTGAACCTGATTGAGCTGGAAGTGCGGCGTAAAACGCTGATTGCGCAGCCGGAGCGTCGGGGCGAAGAGTGGGTGTACCATTTTGACATTGTGATCCAGGGCGAAGGCGAAACGGTGTTTTTCGATCTCTGATGCTCTTGGAGCGCGGCCGCAGAAATATGCACGCCAGTACAAATATGCGGCCGCCGTCACTTGTTACCTCTGAGGAAAACTTCCTACACTGAGGTATGAAAAAAGCCAATTTATTTATTCAGCGCATGCGCTTACGCCACATCAACGGTTTTGTTGCCGTCGCGCAGGAGCGCTCGCTAAGCCGGGCCGCCGAAAAACTGAGCCTGAGCCAGCCGGCGCTGTCCAAAACGCTCACCGAACTGGAAGCCCTGACCGGTAACCGGTTGCTGGTGCGTCATCGACAGGGCACGTTGCTGACCGAACAGGGCGAGCAATTTCTTGGTTATGCCACACGGGTGTTGGAAGCCTTGACCGCCGCCGGGCATGCGCTCGATCGGCTCGAGGACGCACCGGCCAAAATGTTGCGTATCGGTACCCTGCCGACCACCGCGCTGGGCATGCTGCCGCAGTCCATCGGACAGTACCAACAGGCGCATCCTTATTCACGGGTCCAGGTGATCACCGGCACCAACACCGGGTTGTTGGCTCAGCTTAAGGCCGGTGAGATTGACGTAGCGATAGGCCGAATGGCGGATCCGGAAATGATGAGCGGGCTGGCTTTCGAACTGTTGCTGCTGGAATCGTTGCTGATGGTGACCCGACCGGGCCATCCGTTGCTAAGCGAAACTGTCACCCTGGAGCGCGCGCTGAGTTATTCCGCCATCGTCTCGCCCAAAGGTACGGTGCCGCGCCACAATACCGAGAGTTTGCTGTCGACGCAGGGGTTCAGCCTGCCCGCCCAATACATTGAAACGCTTTCCGCCTCGCTGGCGCGTCAAATGACGCTGCAATTTGACTATGTGTGGTTTGTGCCGTCCAGCGCGGTAAAAGCCGATATTGTCACCGGGCAGTTGGTGCCCTTGCCGCTGCCCACCCAAGGCATGGAGGAAGCGGTGGGCATTCTGACTCGCAATGACGGTCAGCTGAGCGAGGCGGTACTGGCCTTCATCGCGACGGTGCGCAATATTGCCGGCGCTGCGAGATCGGCTTAATCGCCCTGCGCATCCTGTTCGGCAAACACCTCCGCCGCCAGATGAAATGCCGAGTTCGCCGCCGGCAAACCGCAGTACAGTGCGCTCTGCATCAGCACTTCCTTGATTTCCTCGCGAGTCACGCCGTTGTTCACCGCCGCTTTCAGGTGCATGAGCAGTTCGGCCTCGCGATTAAGGGCTATCAGCATGGCAATGGTGATCAGGCTACGGGTGTGGCGCGCCAGCCCGGGGCGGGTCCAGATCTCGCCCCAGGCATAGCGGCTGATAAAGTCCTGAAACTCTTCGTTCAACGGGGTGAGTTGACTGAGAGTGCGGTCCACATGCGCGTCCCCCAAAACCGCCCTGCGTACCTCAATGCCCTGCTGATAACGTTGTTCATCCTTCATGTTTATGGACTCCTGAAGTTAATTCCGTAGCCTGTTGCAGCACCCGCTGGGTAAAGATCCGCGCACTGCCGAGATACTGCTGTGGATCCAGCAATTCATGCAGCCGTTGCGACGTTAAGTTCGCCATGACGACCGGATCGTCCAGCAAAACCGCCAGCAACGTGAGCCCCTGCGCCAGCGCCTGATGGCACTGTTTTTCGATGTGATGATGCGCTTGCTGGCGGCCAATAGCCTCACCCAGGGCCATCGTCACCGCTTCCGCCATGATCAACCCGTCGGTTAACTTCAGGTTATGTTGCATCTGCTGAGGGAACACCTGCAACCCGGCGATCAAATCAGCGGCGGTATGCAAAGCACCTGACGCCAACATCACCAGCTCCGGCAGGCTTTCCCATTCTGCATGCCAGCCGCCCAAACCGCGCTCGTGCTCCTGTACCATGGCGGCATAGAGCCCCCCTGCCAGCGCCGGAACCCGATTGGCCGCCGCGAGGATCACCGCGCAGGCCACCGGATTACGCTTGTGCGGCATGGTGGAAGAGCCGCCGCGTCCCGCCGCCGCCGGTTCGGCCACTTCCGCCACTTCGGTTTGGGTCAGCAAGGAGATATCACGCGCCAATTTACCCAGCGACCCGGTTAACCCGGCGTACCAGCCGGCGATTTCCAGCAGGCGATCGCGTTGGCTGTGCCAGGGCGTATGGGCCGCGGTCAGTTGCAGGCCGACAGCCAGCGTAGTCACCAGTTCCGCCCCCTGCTCACCCAACGACGCCAGCGTGCCGGCGGCACCGCCCAGCTGCAGCGTCAACACGCGCGGTCGCATTTCTTCCAACCGCTGCCGAAAGCGCAACAGCGCATCCAGCGTCCCCGCCAGCTTTAAGCCCAGCGTGGTCGGCAATGCATGCTGCATCCAGGTGCGACCGACCAGCACGCAATCCTGATAACGGGTGATTTGCTGCACCAACGCCGCCATCAGTCGATCCAGGTCGCGCTGTGTTAATGCCAGTACGTTTCGCAGTTGCAGCATCAATCCGGTGTCGAGAGCATCCTGACTGGTTGCGCCCCAATGCACGAAGCGAGCGGCATGGGCATCCTGCTGTGCCACCCGTGCCGTCAGTTGTTTAACCAGAGGGATCGCCAGATTACCGGCCTGCGCGGCTGCCTGCGCCAAGTCGGTCTCATCGAATAAGGCACTGTGGCAGGCTTCAGCGATCCGCTGGGCCGCCTCCTGGGGAATAATGCCAAGGCGGGCCTGAGCCGCAGCCAACGCCGCTTCGAAATCCAGCATTCCCTGCAGCGTGGCGGCATCGCTAAAACAAGCCGTCACCGCTGATGACCGCAGCAACGGCGTCAGTAACTCCATAGATCCTCCGGGCAAAAGCAATTTTCCCGATGATGGCGCGACGCAGCCGGCAGCGTCAACAACGATAAACGCTACCTTGGGCGATTATCGAAACAATCGTCAATTTTATTGATATTTGTGATACCAACCGGATCACATCATCTGAAAGGGCGAACCGACGTAGTTCTCCGCCAGCACCGTCATGGCGCTGCGTGACTTCACGGTGTATTGCAGTTCAGACAGCTGCAGGCGTTGCTGAAACGCACTGTCGTCCTGGTGGGTGTGCAGCATATTGGTCATCCACCAGGAAAAATGCTCGGCGCGCCAAACCCGTTGCAGGGCATCGTCGCTGTAGCTGTCCAGTCGCCGCCAGCTCTTATGCCGGTAAAATGCCTCAAGCGCCTGCGACAACAGGCAGACGTCCGCCATCGCCAGGTTCAACCCCTTTGCCCCGGTCGGCGGCACGATATGCGCCGAGTCCCCGGCCAGCAGCAGGCGTTTGCAACGCATTGGTTCAGTGACGAAGCTGCGCATACCAACCACGTTTTTCTGGAAGATGCGCCCCTTTTTCAGTGACCAGCCATCGTGATTTTCCAGCCGGCTTTCCAGTTCGTTCCAGATGCGATCGTCTGACCAGTGGTCGACATTTTCCGCCGGGTCACACTGGAAATACATGCGCTGCACGCCCGGCGAGCGTGTGCTGATCAGTGCAAACCCGCGTGCATGTCTGGCGTAGATAAGTTCATCGCTGGACGGCGGCGCGTCCACCAAAATGCCGAACCAGCCGAAGGGATAAACCCGGGTGTAGTCCTGACGCAGCCCGCCGGGCATTGCGGCCCGGCTGATGCCGTGAAACCCGTCGCAGCCAATGACAAAATCGCAGTCAAGCCGCCGTTGTTCGCCGTTGTGGCGGTAATGCACCTGTGGCCTTTCGCTGTCCAGCCCCTTCAGTGCCACCTCCTCCACCTCAAAATGGAGTTGCCCCTGCGCGGCCTGCCGGGCGGCAATCATATCTTTCAGCACCTCGTGCTGAGCGTAAACGGTGATCGCCCGGTCGGTCAGTTCCGTTAAGTCGATCCGGTGTTGTTGGCCACCAAATGCCAGCCGGATGCCATGGTGCTGTGCCCCTTCTCTGCGCATGCGCTCGCCCAGCCCGGTTTGATTGAGCAAATCTACCGTTCCCTGTTCGAGTACCCCGGCGCGAATGGTCGATTCCACCGCCTGTTGGCTGCGTGACTCCAGCACTACCGACTCGATGCCCTGTAAATGCAGCAGGTGCGACAACATCAATCCGGCCGGGCCGGCACCAATAATCGCTATTTGTGTCCGCATGGTTATCTCCTTATAAGGCTTTGTTGAGCGAACCGGACAATGCCGCCGCTTTGCTGGAAAAGTGTTTGGCCACCAGAGCCAGTGCCGCCACCAGTGCAGGGATCGCCAACAGGGTAAAAATGGTGCTGAACGACAGCTGCATTTGCATCAGCACCCCGCCGCTCATGGCCCCCAGAATGCCGCCGAAGCGTCCCAGCCCCAGCATCCAGGCGACACCGGTCGCTCGCCCCTGTGTGGGATAGAAACCGGCAGCCAGCGCAGGCATCGATGACTGCGCGCCATTCATGCAGGTTCCGGCGATAAAGACGGTCACGGCCATCAGCAGTGGATCGGTGTAGACGTAGCCAATCGCGCAGACGAACACCCCGGTTAACAGATAGCCCACCGCCACCACCTTGTGCGGGTTCATCCGGTCCATCAGCCAACCGATGATCAGCACGCCAATACCGCCGCCTAAAGGAAACAGCGCGGTAATCAGCGAGGCCTGGCGGATAGAAGCCCCGGTTTCACGGATCAGCAGCGGCAACCAACTGGTCAACAGGTAGAAAATCATCAGTCCCATAAAATAAGTCAGGCACAGCATCAGCGTCCCCAACAGATAACGCGGGGAGAAAATCACCCCCAGCGCCGACTTGTTCTTTACCTGCCCGTCTTCGCTCAGGCTAAAGTGCAGCGGTTCGACGAGATTGAGCGGTGCAATACGCTTGAGCACGGCAGCAATACGCTGCGCCGGGTAGCCGTGCACCACCATAAATCGCGCGGACTCCGGCAGCGCGACAATCAACACCACCGCCAGCAGCAGCGGCATTACCCCACCCAGCACCATCACGCTCTGCCAGCCGAGATGCGGGATCAGCCAGGCGGAAACGAAGCCCCCCATCGATGATCCCAACGGAAAGCCGCAGAACATCAGGTTTACCAACAGTGCGCGTTTACGCTCCGGGGCATATTCCGACATTAAAGTGGCCGCGTTCGGCATCGCGGCGCCCAGCCCCAGGCCGGTTAAAAAGCGCAGCAACGTCAGCATCGGCAACGTGGTGGCAAAGGCCGTCAACAAACTGAAGCCGCCAAACAGGATCAGCGACAGGACCAGCACCTTTTTGCGACCGATACGATCCGCCAGCGGTCCGGCGGTAAGCGCGCCAACCGCCAGGCCGACCAGGGCGGCGCTCATTACCGGCCCCAGCGAGGTTTTCTCAATCCCCCAGTCCTGCACCAGTGAGGTAGCGATAAAGCCGATGATTGCAGTGTCGAACCCGTCCAACGCCACGGTCAAAAAACACAGAACCAGGATCAACCACTGGTAACGTGAGAAAGGGTTGTTATTGATAAACGACTGAATTTCTAGCGTGTTTGGCTGGGACATAGAGCGTTTCCTGGGTTGGTCTGGCGAAATAAACCCTGCGGATACGGCCAGGCATTCCCCTGGCAAAGCCGCTAATTGTGCGATTATCGAAACTTGGTTCGTTAATCGCCTAATTATCAAAGCATCGGCGGCTATAAGTTTCAATATTGTTAAATCAATTAGCGTGCGATAACCGAACGAGAAAAGAGCGATATTCACATAACCAGATTATTTTCAGACGGATACGTCATATTCACGTAAGGCGATGGGGCATGGATTCTGTGAGCCGATTAACATTGAGGAAACATGACTGGCTGCGCACCAATAAAAACACCCTGCGGGGTACAGGGTGTCAGACTGCTGAAAAACACTCAAAAAGGCTAAATCGGTAGGGGTCGAACATGTTCGACCCGATTTAACTCATTGATTATGCTATTGGGCGCAGCGTGCAGCGCCCCTACCATTAAACAACAGAGCACATTGACAACGGCCTCACCCCCTGCGGGGCACAGGGGGTGGGAACTTCTACTATTGCGGGCTATTGAACACACCCACGGTTATTTCAGTTTAAGCATCTCCCCAAGCAGGATATCCGTGGGTTCGAGGATATCCGTATCAATCCCTGCTGAGGGGGTGAAGGTCAACTCGCCAAAGATCACTTTGCCATTGGAGATATAGAAATCGACGCGGACAAACTCAAACGGCGCCGAGAGCTTTCTGGCGTAGTCAAAAAGCTCATCGTAGCCTTCCGGCTTAACAAAAGCCGCGACCTCTTCTGGGCCAAGGGCCAGGCAGTCTTGGCTGTAGCACAGGAACTTGAAGTCCTTATCGAAAAAGTAATATTTCGGCATGCCCTTGTCCCTGCCGACACAAAGCAACGTGCAGTAGGGAACGCCATTGAAACAGTATATTTTGTAGTCTTCGGGACCATGGCCGCCAGGTGACTCTATATACTTCTCACCGATTATCTTTTTATTGATTTTCTTGTAGTTTAATTCCGCGTAGACCTTCCAATAGTCCTCCCGCATCCAGTTATCTATGATTTTGGAGGCACGACCGATGTCCAGCTTGCTTTTATCCTGGCAAATCAGGTTGTAACCGGAGCCATGGTTGCCCTTGATGACAAACTTGTCGGGCAACGAATCCCATGGGATCTCATCGACCGTGTCGCAGGCGAAGTACAGCTCATTGAGAATTTCTTCGCATCCCTGCGCCTTCAAATACTCTCGCACGGCGTATTTGTCCGCACACTGCGTGACCAGCGCATTTTTGCTGTAGCCGTTCAGTTTGAGGTAGTTGATTTTTTCGTTCCACGTCACCGGCGGATTAAGGTTTAATTTTTTTCCAAATGCCTTTTTATAGATAAATTTTGTCTTGAAAGTCGGCGTAAATGTCGCCAATTGATTCATGATAAATTTATTAATGTTTTTTCTCATACGCCCTGTCTCATCATTATGACGAAAAAATTAAAACGGTGACGGTTAGACACCAAAGGAAGCTGATGCGGTGGCTTTTTCTTGCTCACTGCGCCACTGGATCATCGCCGGGGTGGTGCTTAAATCAAACTGGTTGCGGCCTAAGGCGCGATTGAGAATGCAGGCCGAACGCCAAGCCATCAGGCTCAGTTGGGGATCGGCAATGCCGTGGTGGTGCATGCTGGCGTTGACGGCAAACAAACAGTTTCCCTCGGCGCCTGGTCGCGCAAGGGTAAAATCAGAGGCAATGCGATATTGTCCGTCAGCGGTGGTTGATAAAACGCCGGCCAGGGAGTCAAGAAACGCCGGTCGTGCCTGTTGATAGCCGGTCGCAAAAATCACCACGTCGGCGTCAAAGGTTTCTCGACCTTGATCAAGGTGATGCTGCGTCTCCAACCGATAGGCATGGTCTTGGGTGCTGAGAGCAGTCACTGAACGGCTGGGCAGCAGCTGTACCCATCGCTTCTCACGGAGCACATCGAAGCGATGATACATGGCGCGATAAATCGCCAACAGAGACTCGCTGGTGATGCCATCAGACGTCATTTTCTGTTCGTGCAGCATGTGCCGTTTGGCCTCATTGCCCAGCGTGCAGAACTTCTCGACATACTCAGGGGTAAAATACTCGTTAGCAAATGCCGCTTCATCCAGAGCGTTGTAATTGTTACGCCGGGATAGCCAGCTCAGGTGTTCTGGCTGACCCCATTCCCCTTTAAAAATGTTCAGGAACAGATCGGCACCGCTTTGCCCCCCGCCCACGATGGCCACGCGTTTTCCGGCAAGATTCGGTTGGCGCAACATCATTTCGCTGGCGTGGAAGCATTGATCATTTTGCTGTGTCACGCAGTCAGGCAGTTTGATTTGCTTGCCAATCCCCACGCACAGGTGTTTGGCGTAGAGCACATCATTCTGGGTAGTGACGACAAAGTGCCGCTGCTGGTCATCAAACTCCACATGCTGAACCTCTTGGTTGAACGCCAGTGAGTCCAAACCCGTTGCTGCCCAGTTCAGGTAGTCGGCGAACTCTTCGCGCGAAGCAGTGCGTTGCTCGGTGGTCAGGAAACGGTAGAACTTTTTCTTTTTCACCAGATAGTTGAGAAAGCTATAAGGGTTGGTAGGGGCAACGGCAGTGACCAGATCCTTTAAAAAATTCGTCTGCATGCTGCTCTCTGCCAGGATCATGCCTGGATGCCAGGAAAAGTGCGGTTTGCGTTCGAGGAATTTGCAACTGAATCCCTCGATTTCGCTAGCAAGCGCAGCAATACTGAGGTTGGACGGACCGATGCCAATACCGATAAAGTCCAAACGCTGGTTCATTGAGTGTGCTCCTGAATAAGTAAACATATTTACCAGATATATAATATTGGCCTGATAAAATACCGTAACGAAACTTAACGCCGGCATGGGAATGATAGAAACCTCTCAATTGAGCGGCCCTATCGAAAACACCCTGCATTATCGCCGTGTGAATTTGGCGCACTAGCCAAGACGGTAAAAATAACCGGATCACCCCGGCAATTTATTACCTTGGGGCGTTAAGTTAAATGTTTCAGCCAGCCATTCTTCCGTAAAAGTAAAAAAACACTTTACAGCATTATAAAAAGAGAGTGTTTGGGGAGAGGTTTTTAAGACCCTAAAACCTAATGAATTAACAGAGTAATTCATAACATATCCCTATGTTAATCTGCATACCACGCATGGCATCTTCCTTGATCAGATATTGCCAAATGAGAGTAGCGCTAAAGTTGCACTCTGGCATGTGAAAAAAAATAATATTGAGGCCAAAACCCACGTTGTTATTGTAAAATTAAAAGTGAAATCGTAAAAAATGCTAAAATTTCACCTTGGTTTAGCTACCGTTGCAGGTGGGCTTTACCAAGTGAAACCTGCACCAAGGCGGCGTTGGGCCTGACAACACCGTTTCCAGTCCTCCCAAAAATGAGGCCATTCAGCCTGAGCCTGTCCCTTAAACTGGCTTTTGCACCCCTTCGGTTGTTGTGGCTGTCCGGCTCCAATATTTCACCTGTTATTGTGCTCTTAACCGCGGATATCCAATCTGACTTTCCGATAATATCGTTGCTTTGACATCCATGGAGACATTCTCGGCCTTGAATTTTCTTACCCCTCCCCCTCATTTTTTAAAGTACTTCTTTATTAATCATCTTCAAAACACTGAATATCAAAACCGCTAGAGGCCAGAAAAAAGCGAGCGTACTCATCAGTACAAATCATCACCAGCAGCAGGTGGTTTACTGTTTCGCCTCTGAATTAAGATTTTTATGCAAAAGGTCGTATCGAAAGAATTAATCAGTTTGCCCACACGGCGGAAATTAGAAAACAAATTCTGTGCTGTTGCATTTGTTCTTAGGTACGTTATTTAACCTTCCTTATTCCCCTGTTCTGTTGCCTAAACTTAAAAACCTACAGTGGATATATCATCACATACAGGTATCATCCCGATACGCCATTATTAGTGCGTAACCTGAGGGTGGTTCAACATGATGAGCTTCGCAAAGCGCTAACGTGCCAGATTGTATTGCCGACGAACCCCGGTTAATCTTAACCGGTGCCCTCTAAAAGATAAGTGACTGATGTTTTGAAGAATGACGAGATGCCCGCCACCAAGCGCAAAAATGACCCCGTAGGCCTGAAACAGCGCATTTTCGCTGCGGCGCTGAGCGAGTTTGCCGAAGCCGGCCTTAAAGGCGGTCGCATGGAGAACATTGCCGAGCATGCGGCCACCACCAAACGTATGGTGGTATATCATTTCAAAAATAAGGAGTCGCTCTACATAGAGGTGTTGGAACATGTCTATCAGCATATCCGCGCACACGAATCGGGCCTGGATCTGCATGCGTTGCCACCGGTAGAAGCCATGGCCCGCCTGGCAGAGGAAAGCTTCAATTATCATGCAGAGCATCCTGACTTCATCCGCGTGATCTGTATGGAGAACATGATGCGCGGTCAGTACATTCGTCAGTCGCTCCGCATCAAGGCGCTGAATCAAAGCGCACTGACCTTGCTTGAGGATATTTTGCAGCGAGGTAAACAAGCGCAACTGTTCATTGCCGACGTCAGCGCTACAGACGTGCACCGCTTGATCAGCAGCCTGTGTTTCCACTATGTGGCCAACCGGTACACCTTCAATACGCTGTTTGAAAGCCATGAACCTGCGGAAGATCAGGTGATCCGTAATCGTCAATTGACCGTCATGGCAACGCTGCGCTACGTGACACTGTAAGTTCCAACCTGGGAGCCCGTGTGATGACCAAAACCTCTGGCGGAGAAGAGATTTCCGCACCTGATGCTTTACTGTCCCCTGCCAGTGGCGATCCTTTCAAGGGCGATCCCAACTTTATGGCGTCGCTGGCTCGCGGTCTTGAGGTTATCCAGGCTTTTACCCCGCAGCGCCGCCTGATGTCCATTTCCCAAATCAGTCAGAAAACCGGTATTCCGCGCGCGGCGGTGCGCCGTTGCCTGTATACGCTAAACAAATTAGGCTTCGTCTACGCGCAGGACGGCAAGAATTTTGAGCTGCGTCCGCGCATTCTGACGCTGGCCCACGCCTATCTTGGCGCCACACCGCTGGCCAAAGCCACCCAGCCGGTGCTGAAACACATCAGCCAGTTGTTGAATGAGTCCTGCTCTATCGCCACGCTGGACGGTGACAATATCCTGTATATCGCTCGCGCCTCTGCCGAGCGCATTATGACGATCGATCTGAACATAGGCAGTCGCCTGCCGGCCTTCGCCACCTCAATGGGCCGCGTGCTGTTAAGCCATTTGCCACCCGATAAACGTGATGATTACCTGCAGCGCATCACCCTGATGCGCTATACGCAATACACCATCGGTTCGATCGACAAACTGCGCGATGAACTGGATAAGGTTCGCGCGCAGGGTTATGCGATAAACGATCAGGAACTGGAGATCGGTCTGCGTTCGATTGCCGTGCCAATCGCCTCGATTGACGGGGTGGTCACCGCCGCATTAAACGTGGGTGTGCAGGCCGGTCATGTCCCGCTAAGCGAGCTGACCGACCGCATCTTGCCGATCCTGTTGGAAGGCGCGCAGGAGCTTTCGTTACTGAGCCATTAAAGGGACTGCTGAGCCGCAGCCAGGTATTTCGTCATCTCCGCTTCCGGCACCATGCCGCCGCCGGTTGCCCACACCAGGTGGGTAGCATGGTTCATCTGCTCCTCATTCAAGCCCTGGCTCGTCAACCACTCAGCATTGGCCGCAACGCGCCATGGCCCTGGCATCCCCGCCAGCGCGGAGGGCTCGAGCCGGATATGTTCATGGCGGTCCAACAGCCCTAACAGCGCAAACATCTCTTGATCGCTCAGGGTATAGAACCCCGCAAGCAGGCGTTCCATCGCCCGGCCGACAAAACCGGAGGCGCGCCCCACCGCCAATCCATCAGCGGCAGTTTGGTTGTCGATGCCCAGATCCTGGACCGAGATACCGTCGTGCAACCCGGTATGCACACCAAGCAGCATGCATGGCGAGTGCGTTGGCTCGGCAAAGATGCAGCGTACGTGGTCACCGAAGGCCAGCTTCAAGCCAAATGCCACGCCGCCGGGACCGCCGCCGACGCCACAGGGCAGATAAACAAACAAAGGATGCTGAGCATCGACCCGGATGCCACTCTCGGCAAACTGGCGCTTCAACCGCTCCCCGGCCACGGCATAACCCAGGAACAGCGTTTGCGAATTTTCGTCATCGATGAAGAAGCAGCGCGGATCGCTCGCCGCCTGCAAACGGCCCTGTTCGACGGCGACCCCATAATCTTGTTCATACTCCACCACATTGACGCCGTTATCGCGCAGCTTTTGCTTTTTCCATTCGCGAGCATCCGCCGACATGTGCACGCTGACGCTAAAACCAAGGCGAGCGCTGATAATGCCGATCGACATCCCGAGGTTGCCGGTTGACCCTACGGCAATGCGATAACCGCCGAAAAACTCGCGGAACTCCGGCGAAAACAGCTTGGCATAGTCATCCGTCAACTGCAGCAGCCCGGCTTCCAGAGCCAGCTTTTCCGCATGCGCCAGCACCTCGTAAATACCGCCGCGCGCCTTGATCGAACCGGAGATCGGCAGATGGCTGTCTTTTTTAAGCAGCAACCGCCCGCCAAGCGTCAGGCCATAGCGTTGATTCAATGCCGTTTGCATCGCAGGCAGAGCGACCACTTCAGACTCGATCACGCCTTGTGTTGCTCGGGTTTCCGGAAAAGCGGCGCTGAGATAAGGGGCAAAACGCGCCAGACGCTGCTGGGCGTCACTCACGTCCGCGGCACCAAGACCGACGTAGGGCAGCCCGACCTGCAAAGTCGTCGCTTGCGGGTTGAACCAGGTCACCGGCTTAAGGTCGATCAGCTCCTGCACCAGCGGGAATTGCGTCACTAATTGCTGAATCTGTGTCTTTTCCATTGTTATTCTCTGCGCTGCAAAAAGGTTAGCCCTAGAGTGCAGCGATTCGCCTGAGCTGACAAATGATAAAAAATCAGCCTTACATGAGCAGTATTGATGCAATAAGGTGATTTACGTCAATTTATAAACTTTAGGTAGGTTTTGAATGATAATGAATCACCTATAACGCCCCGCAGGGCAACCTGCTGCGGGGCATTTGCCAAGGCTATATTATTCACGAGCCGCCGCTTCCAACCCGGCAATGTCCAGTTTGACCATCTGTAGCATCGCTTCGGTGACCCTTCTCACCTTCAGGCTATCGGGGTCACTCATCAGCTCCGTCAGCCGCTTGGGCACGATCTGCCAGCTCAATCCCCACCGGTCGCGCAACCAACCGCACTGTTCGACGCTGCCACCGTCGCTCAGCGCTTCCCACAGTCGATCCACTTCGGACTGGTCCGCACATTCGACCATGATGGAAAAGCTGTGATTGAACGGATCCAGGGGGCCGGCTTCAATCGCCGCATAGCGCTGATCGCCCAGAATAAAAGTCGCCAGTTTGACACTGCCTGCCGGGCCGCTGGGGGTGTCGGCGGGCAGGGTAGAGTGCCAGGTCAGGGAGGAGCCGGGGATCAAATCTATGTAACAGCGTAGTGCGGCATCCATGTCTTTCTCAAACCAAAGATGTTGGGTGATTTTCACGATATCCCCCTCCGCTATTGATCAAGGATAGGTTCGAAACCGCCGAAAATCATGCGCTTGCCGTCAAATGGCATTTGGTCACCCAGGGCTTTCATGCGCGGATCCGCCATCATCTTCTGGTTGGCATCGTCACGCACCGCCTTGGAGGGGTATTCAATCCAGCTGAACACCACCACTTCATCGGACTCGGCCTTTACTGCGCCGCGAAAATCGGTCAGTTTGCCGTCGGGGACATCATCGCCCCAACATTCCACGACCCGCGTGGCACCGAACTCTTTGAACAAGGGTGCCGCCGCAGCCGCCAGTTTTAAGTACGCCTCCTTATTGGCGGCCGGTACCGCCACGACAAAACCATCAACGTATTTCATGGGAGATTCCTCTTGTCTGTTCGACAGTCGGGGTGGCGCCGGCGGAACTGCCCGCGCCCTCTACCATTTTAGTCCCCATTAGTGAGGTCAACCATCAAGGGCGCTGGCGAAGTTCAGAGGTTGGGGTAAGTGCGTGGAAGAAATTCAGGGGTGGCGACGCGATTGCGGCCGCTGTTTTTGGCTTTGTAGACCGCCAGATCGGCGATTTTCAGCAGATTATCCAGACTCTGCCCCGATCCGCCGATGCAGGTGACCATGCCGATACTGACGGTAATCTGCAACGAGGTTCCGGCGGGCATGGTGATGGACTCGATTTCCACGCGGTGACGCAGGCGCTCGGCCAACGACAGGGCATCCTGTTGCTGAGAGATCGGTGCAACAATAGCAAACTCTTCCCCGCCCATTCGGCCAAACAGATCCTGATCGCGCAGATCGGCAGTAATGGCACGGGTGAAGGACAACAGCGCAACATCACCGCCTGCATGACCAAAGCGATCGTTGATCGACTTAAAGTAGTCGATATCCAGCATCATGATACAGACGTGCTCACCCTTTTGGCTGACCAAGCGCGTACCGCGCTGCATAAAGGCGCTACGGGTCAAGACATGGGTTAATGCGTCATGATTCGCCACGTGCTCCAGCCTGCGCAGCAGCGCATTGCGGGCGTAATTCATGCTGGCGACGGCGATCGGCCCCAGCGCCAATAGCGCCACGCCAAGGCGCATCGACACCGTGTTTTGCAGCAGTTTCATATCGAGATTGGTCGCAATCAGGCCCATGTCGATCGCCAGATGGCACCACAGCACATAGGCCAGCACGGCAATCATGGTGCTGAACAAGGAGAACGACATCGCCAGCCAAAGCAGGATTGGCATTGGGAAAATGACGGCTCCGGGGCCGCCAATCAGGATGCTGCCGGTACAGGCAATCAGCAGCAGGACCAGCACCGCCATTTTTTTACAGGTGGCATACCACAGGCTGCGTTGGGTCGCGGCCTGGCTGATGCTGCGCAAGTAGCCTTTCCCGTCGGTCGGGAAAGTCAGGATAAACGGCATCAGGGTAATGTAATGGGTGAACTCCGAAGACAGCCACAGCGCCATGGCGGGCAGGAATTGGCGGTCGAACAGCAGTACCGAAGCCCCGGCACCGACTAACGCCGTGGCGGTCGCGCTCGTCAGACAGATGGCAAACAGAAAAATGCTGGACGAAGTGCGTTCCAGAGTTCTGACCTGCGGCGATAAACGCATAAACAGGTAAAACCCGACCGCAACACCGGTAATGTTGGCGCCGTTGAGCAATACGGCTTTCCCGACCGTGCTGCCGGTGATCAGATCCGCCGCCATATAGCCCAGAATCGCCATCAGCCAACCCCAGGGACTGGCCAGCGCCGGGTAACGCACCAGGACAGCCAGCAACACCGCATTGGCCGGCCAAAAGGCGGATAACAGACCGGTGGGCCGGCTTAAGATGCCAAACAGGCACAGGCCGAACACCAGCAGGAATACGATTAACGCGTGCTGTAATTTTGTGGCACCAGGTAACTCAGTGGTGTGCATCTTGCTTCCAGAAGCTGGCAAAAAATACGAAAAATCCTGTCTGCATGACGGCGTCCAACCCTCTGGCCAGCATGCCTGACGTTGCACGCAAAACGCGCAGTCAGCCAGATATTATTGCTAGTTTTCACCGGGCTGGCATCAGCTAATTGAAAATTTAAAAATATTATTATGTTTCAATCTGTCACGCGGTGATTTGCTGAGGAGAGTGGATTCAGATGCGGGAGGCTTGCGACGCTATGGCCAATAACGGGGCGTTTGGAGGGTTACCGCCCCGGACACCGCCAGTCGGCTCCGGGGAAGCTGCAGCCAGGGTCAAACACCGTCCAGGGTTTCTCCCTGCTGATAGACCCTGGCTTCATAAGGGCGCAGCCTTAACCCTTCGCCATTGTCCTGATAGTTACCCAGTAGCCAGCGCCACGGGCCGGGTGGCAATGCCTGCGGGTCGACCTGCTGTGGTTCACCACTCAGGTTACACAGCACCAGCCCTTGCTGCTGATTCAAGCGGCGACTATAAGCGTAAATATGCGGATGCTCCGCCAGTTGCAATTGATAGCGGCCATAGATCCACACCGGATCCTGCTTGCGCAGACGGATCAGCGCCCGATAAAAATTCAGTACCGAATCGGCTTCTTCGCGCTGACGCGCCACGTTGATCTGCGGATAGTTGGCATTGACCGCAAACCAGGGCGCGACAGAGCTGAAACCCGCGTGGGCGCCGTCGTCCCACTGCATTGGCGTGCGCGAGTTGTCGCGCCCGCTGCGGCCGAGAAACGCCAGGATCTGCGCCTCGTCCATGCCCTGCTCGCGCAGCTTGGCAAAACGGTTCCTGGCGGCAACATCGTTAAAATCGGCCAGGCTCTGGAAACGGGTATTGGTCATCCCCAGCTCCTGCCCCTGATAAATAAACGGCGTTCCCTGCATCAGGAAATACATCGCGGCGATGGCAGTGGCGCTTTCGCGCCAATACAGCTTATCGTCGCCCCATTTTGACACCACGCGCGGAATATCGTGGTTTTCGACGTACAGGGCATTCCACCCCTTTCCCTCCAGCAGCGTCTGCCAGCGAGTAAATATGTCCTTCAGGCCCATCACGTCTGCCCCGGCGTGCGGCGACTGCTGATGGTTGTTTTCCCACAGCTTGACGTGCTCGAACTGGAAAATCATGTTCAAGCGGCCGTGCTGTTCGCCCACCCAGTCTTCACCCTGCTCCGCCGAGGCCCCGTTCATTTCGCCTACCGTCATGATGTCATAGCGGTTAAACACCTGTTCGCACAGGTCATCGACATACTCCAGCAGGCCCTCACAGTTCAGATGCCGCTCGAAAGACGGCACGTAACGCAGCCCCTGCGGGTTGGGCATGTCGGTCAGCCCCGGCTGCTTTTTCATATGGCAAATGGCGTCGATGCGGAAACCGTCGATGCCCTTGTCCAGCCACCAGCGCATCATGTCATACAGCGCCGCGCGCACCTGCGGGTTCTCCCAGTTCAGATCCGGTTGACGCTCCGAGAACAGATGAAGGAAGTATTGCTCGCTGCCGGGGTCATATTTCCAGGCCGAGCCGTTGAAAATGCTCTCCCAGTTGTTGGGTTCCGCGCCATTTTTACCGTCACGCCAGATATACCAATCGCGTTTGGCACTGGCTTGGGACGATCGGGATTCAATAAACCACGGATGTTCGTCAGACGTGTGGTTAACCACCAGATCGAGTATTAACCGCATCCCGCGGCCATGCACTTCTGCCAACAACCGGTCAAAGTCCGCCATGGTGCCGAACTCGGTCATAATGGCCTGATAATCGCTGATGTCGTAGCCATTGTCGTCGTTCGGCGAGCGATACATCGGACAGATCCAAATCACGTCGATACCCAGCCATTGCAGGTAATCCAACCTGGCGGTAATGCCATTCAGGTCGCCTATGCCGTCGCCGTTGGAGTCCATAAAGCTGCGCGGGTAGATTTGATACACCACCGCCTGCTTCCACCATTGCGCTGTTTGTCCACCGCTCATGCCGTTGCTCCCTTCGATAAATTAATGCGCCTGTTCCGAGGCCAAAATGCGCTGAAACGCCCGACCCTGACGGCCAAACAGATAACAACACTCTACCGGCAGCCGCACGCCGACGGTATCGCCGGCCTGGATGGTGGAGCGCTCAGGATTGCGCAGTACCCAGGGTTCACCGGCGTTGCCGTTGTCCAGATACAGGTAGGTTTCATTGCCCATATGTTCGACGAACATTACCTCACCCTGAAACTCACACTCCGACCGTGCGCCGCCCCGAATATGTTCCGGGCGTATACCCACGTTGACGCTCTGGCCTTCCGCCTCGCTCGGCGTGGCGATCGGCAGGACCAGCGCCTTGCCGTTATCCAGTTCGACCACGCTTTGCTGCTCACCGGCGCGCCGCAAAATCGCCGGGATCAGGTTCATCTTCGGCGAGCCGATAAACTGCGCGACAAATTCATTAGCCGGTTGATCGTAGAGCTCCAGCGGCGTGCCGACCTGCTCGACGTGGCCCTGGTTCAGTACCACGATGCGATCCGCCAAGGTCATGGCTTCAACCTGGTCGTGGGTGACATAAATAATGGTCGATCCCAACCGCTTATGCAGCGACGCCACTTCCATCCGCATTTGCACCCGCAGCGACGCATCGAGGTTGGACAGCGGTTCGTCGAACAAAAACAACTTGGGTTCGCGTACGATGGCGCGGCCAATCGCTACCCGTTGCCGCTGCCCGCCCGAAAGATCCTTTGGACGCCGGTCCAGTAGTGGCTCGAGCTGTAAAATACGTGCGCTCTCGCGTACCCGGCTGTCGATTTCAGCCGCAGAATGGCCGGCCAGCTCCAGCGCAAAGGCCATGTTTTTATAAACGCTCATGTGCGGATAAAGCGCGTAGGACTGGAACACCATGCCGATGCCCCGTTCCGCCGGCGTGTCGTCGTTAACGTAGTTGCCATCGATATACATGCCGCCGCTGCTGATCTCCTCGAGTCCGGCGATCATCCGCAGCAGGGTTGATTTTCCGCAGCCGGAAGGGCCGACGATCACCACAAATTCCCCGCTGTTGATTTGCAGATCCAGCGATTTGATAACCTCTGCGTTTGCGCCGTAGCGTTTTTGCAGCTTTTCCAGCGTGAGTTGCGCCATATTCCTCCCGTTTACCCCAGTTGGCATGCTGCGGGGCGCCGATATGCGCCCCGCTATCCGGTTTATTTCAGGTAATCAAGCCACGGGCTCTGGCGTGAGATCATCACATCTACCAGCTCGGGGATCGCGCGGCATTTGTCGTTGACCGAATCCACCAGCAGCGCCTGGATCACCAGATCGCGAGAGCCTTCAATCACCGCGTCAGCAGTCAGGTCATGAATGGCAATCTGGTTGCTGAGCAGCCCGCCGATACCGGCCGGCATTGCCACTTTGATGCCGTGCACCCCTTTGCGATCGATGATCGCCGGCACTTCAACCGCAATAAAGTCTGGCAGCTGTTTGATAAAGCCCTGGTTCGGTATATTGACCGCCGACTCTTCATAGCCGGAATCAGCCAGGATCCCTTCCATGATCGGCACCACGCGCTCTTTCAGCTTCAATTCAATTTTCGGCTGCACCTGCCCCAGGTAATTGCGGTAGAAGGTGTAGAAATCGAGAATGCCGCGATGATCGCTGACCTCGCTGGCCCAACGGATGTACTCGCCAAAGTGGCTGTCGCCGGTGATTGGCAGGTGGTGGAATTTCTCCAGAATTTCCTTGAACAGGGTGCGGTCAGCCCAGGGATAAGCGCTGTCTTTGCCGCCCAACGCATCACGCTCAGTGCTGCCTTCGGTCTGCACCAATTTACCGTGGGTGCGGGTGTACGCCAGGATATCGCTGTAGCCCGGCAGGCGGGAGAAATAGTCCGGTGCCTTGGCACGCACGTCACCATAGGCATCTTTGCCGCTGTCCTTGTAGCTGGCCTCCAGCAACACGCTGAAGTGGTTAAGCCCGGCGGCGCGCAGGTTAAGGTTTTCAAACGGCGTGCCGAGCATTTCCGGCAGATAGCGCTCAAGTGAGGCGATTTCGTGGCACATACCGACGAAATTCAGCTGCGGGAAGCGACGGTGCACGGTGGTGCAAATGCGGCTCATCGGATTGGAATAGTTAAATATCCAGGCATTGGGGCAGATGTCGGCAACGTCGGCGCAAATGTCGAGGATCGGCGGAATAATCCGCAGCGAGTGGAACAACCCGCCGGGGCCGCCGTTTTCACCGTACACCTGCTGGATACCGTACTGCTGAGGGAGCTGCCAGTCGAGATCCCACAGCGCAAAACGGTCGCCCACTTCGATGGAAATAATCACAAACTCCGCCCCTTTCAGCGCAGTTTTGCGATCGGTGGTGGCGCTGACGGTAAACGGCAGGTCTTCCGCAGCCAGAAAGTCTCGGGCGGTTTTCTCGGTCACCGCCAGAGCGGAAGGATTGATGTCGTGCAGCACAATCTCACTGCCGTACAGCGTTTTGCTCTGGAAGACATCCCCCAGCGTGCCGTAGCCGAATTGCGCACTGCCCGCTCCCACTAAAACGATTTTTGTAGCCATTACTTTTCTCCTGCTTCAGGGTTAATCGAAAATCAGCCTTTTACTGCGCCGTTGGTTAATCCGCTGACGATGCGGCGCTGGAAAATCAGGACCAGTGCGATGATCGGCAGTGTGACGATGACCGAGGCCGCCATGATGGTGCCCCAGGGGAGTTCAAACTGAGAGGCGCCCTGCAGCATGCCGATAGCGACTGGCACGGTGCGCTTGCCGCTGGAAATGACGAACGTCAGGGCGAACATGAATTCATTCCAGGCGCCGATAAAGGCCAGCAGTCCGGTGGTCACCAGTGACGGTCCCATAATGGGCGCGAAGATGCGGGTGATGATGGTCCAGGTGCCGGCACCGTCGACGATCGCCGCCTCTTCCAGCTCCGCCGGGATCGCCTTCATAAAGGTGGTCAGCACCCAGACGGTAAACGGCAGCGAGAAGGTGGTGTAGGACAGCACCAGAGCGCCCAGGGAGTCATACAGACCCATAAAGCGCACCAACTCAAACATGCCGGACAGCACCGCCACCTGCGGGAACATCGAGACGCAAAGAATGGTAAACAGCAGGTATTTACGACCGCGAAAGCGGATACGCGCCAGGGCAAAAGCGGCGGTGATCGACACCAGCAGGCAAATGCCTACCGTCAGCGTCGCCACGACGATAGAGTTCAGCAAGCTGCGGGCGATGCCATTTTCCATCAATGCGGTCAGATAATTGCCCCAGTGCAGATTGCCCGGCAGATAAGCGACCTGGAACAGATCCTGCCCGGAACGCAACGAGGTGATTAGCGCGTAGTAGAAAGGAAACAGGCAGATCACACTGGCCAAGGCGGCCGCGGCGAAGATCAGCGTTTTATGGCCGTATTTTTGCTGTTGGCGACTCAGTTTCATGCTTGTTTCTCCTTGTCGTTTAGGCGACCCAGCGTAAGGAAGCAAGCGGCGATCCCCGCCACCATCATAAAGACCAGCACCGATGCGGCCGAGCCGGAGCCCATTTCCTGATAGCTGACCATGCGATCCCGGGCGTAACCGGACACCGATACCGTGGCTTCGCTGTTGGAAGTCAGTACGTAAATCAGATCAAACACCCGCAGCGCATCCATCACCCGGAAAATCAGCGCGACGATCATCGCCGGCATAATCAGCGGCAAGGTGATACGGCGGAATCGCTGCCAGGCATTGGCACCGTCGACGCGGGCGGCCTCATACAGATCGCCGGGGATCAGTTGCAACGCCGCCAGCAGCATCAAGGCCATAAACGGCGTGGTCTTCCACACGTCGGCAATCACCACCGCCCACATCGACAGCCCCGGCTCCGCCACCCAGGCCAGCGGCGTGGCGATGATGCCGGTTTTGAGCAACAGGTCGTTCACCACGCCGTACTGATCGTGGAACATCCAGCCCCACATTTTGGCGGACACGATGGTCGGAATGGCCCAGGGCACCAAAATGGCGGTGCGCACCAGCCCCTGACCGCGAAATTTTTGATTCATCAGCAACGCCAGGAGCATGCCGAACACCAGTTCCAGCGATACCGACAGCAAACTGAAGCGCAGCGTGTTGCCTACCGCCAGCCACCAAAGCGGATCCGCCAACACGCCGTAGTGGTGGCCGCCTTCAGTCAGATCCAGATAGTTTGCGAAACCGATAAAGCGGTAATCGTCCGGCGCGTCCAGCATGGCGTCGGTAAAGCTGTAAAACAGGGTGCGCAGCAGCGGCCAGCCGGCAACCGCCGCCAGCAGCAACATCGCCGGCGCCACCAGTAACCAGGCGATGCGGCTACGCCGCTGTTGGTGATTCAGTTTGCTGCGCCTGGCCGGCAGCACCTGGGCTGACTCATCAGGGGTAGCCGTCAGGGATAAAGCGTGCGTATCGCGTTTCATGCATCAGACTCCGGCGGTTAATGGGGAGATAACTCGGCCTTGCGCTTTCAGCGCCATCCTCTGGCTTTGATCCGTTCCAGTCGCTGCTGTAAATCCGCCACGGCCGTGACACCGTCACTGTCTCCGCGCAATACGTTAAAGGTGGCGTTGTAGATGGCTCGGGAGACCTGCGCGTATTGCCGTTTGGTTTGAGTGGCCGGGCGCGGCATGGCCTGCGCGAATATGCCCTTGAAGTCTGCCAAATAAGGCGCCTGCGCCAATACTTGCGGATCGTCGTACAGCGCGGTGCGCGAAGGAGCCTGACCCAATAACGCCAGCGCCCTTTTTTGCGATTCGGCATCGCTGACGATTTTCAGCAGCGCGATGGCCGCCTCGGGATGTTTGGTATAGCCGTTGATCGCCCACTGCCAACCGCCCAACGCGCTGACCGAATGACCGTCAGCCCCTTTCGGTAGCGGCATAACGCCGACCTTACCGCGGATCGCACTGCTGCTGTCCTGCGCTAATACATAGGCGTAGGGCCAATTGCGCATAAACAACGCATCGCCGTTTTGGAACACCGCCCGCGACTCTTCTTCCATGTAGCCAAGCGTGCCTTTCGGCGTGATTTTGCCAATCCAACCGGCGGCCATATTCAGCGCCTGCGCCGCCTGCGGGTTGTTAATGGTGATATTGCCCTGAGCATCGATAAAACTGCCGCCGTTTTGCGAGGCCACCCACTCCAGGGCGTTGCAGGTCAGCCCCTCATAAGATTTTCCCTGAAACACCAGCCCCCAAAAGTTTTTGTGGCCGGCGGCACGTTCATCTTGCTGGATGCGGGTGGCGATACGGGTCAGATCGGCCCAGGTCTCCGGCGGTTGTTCACCGTATTTCTCCAGCAGGTCCATGCGGTAGTACAGAGCACCGCTGTCCAGATAGGCGGGCACCGCTTTGACCCGGCCGTTTACCACGTTGTTTTGCCAGGCTGCCGGGAAAAAATCCTGTTTGATGTCGCTCACGCTGTCGGTCAGATCCAACAGGTGCTTATTCAGCACGCCGATCCACACCGTGTCGGCCTGAAACAGATCGATGGCGCTGGCGTCTTTGGCGGCAAACAGTTGCTGGAACAGCGACAGCTTCTCATCGGAGGCAGGAGGCAGATCGATAAACTCCAGGGTATGGCCAGTCTGAGCCTCAAAGCGCTGTTTGATCTCGTTGCAATACTGGCGCCCTTCTTTGCTGGGCGCGCATTGCATGCGCAAGGTGTCGGCCCATACTTGGCCGGACATCAACGCCAGTGCGGCGGCAACCATACTCGGTATCAATCTTCTCATTGCATCCTCTCTGGTGGCGGCTGGGAATACCGGCATAGGAGCAAGCTATCGAAGGCGGGTCATTGGCGGAAATCGTTTTTCACCGCTACGATATAGAAACTTTCTATACCACCAGTGGAAAATATGATCGTGGACAAAATTCTGCGGCAGTTTATCGAAGTGGCAATGTTCAAAAATGTGAGTCATGCAGCAAACAAACTTTGCCTGAGCCAGCCGACGCTGACCCACAACATGAAGAAGCTGGAAGAGAATTTGGGGGTACAGCTGCTGGAGCGCACCTCAACCGGAGTGAAAACCACCGAATACGGCGATCTGCTGTTGGAGCAGGCACAAATGATGCAGCGTATTTACGACAATACGCTGATCAAACTGGCATTTATCAAGGCCCGTCAGGAGCAGAGTCTGCGCATGGGCACCGGCCACGCCTGGTGGTATATGTTTGTGCGCGACAGCTTCAATGCCTATCGCAAGCTGCACCCGATGGTGAATATCCATATCGATCTGGGCAACCACCTGCGCCTGATGGACCTGCTGTTGGGCGGAGATATCGACTTGTTTATCGGCCATGAAATTCAGGGGCTGAACCCCAAAGCAGGCATCAGCTTTCTGCCGCTTTTTGGCACCACCGACAGTATGTTCGTCCGGCGCGGACATCCACTGCTAGGGCAAAGCGTGGGGCCGGATGCGCTGCTGGACTATCCCTGCGTTGAGCTGACCCCGGATGAGAGTCGTTACCATCATATGGTGGAAGATATGCAACCGAAAAAGCTGGCGCGAAACCGCCTGCATCTGGCGGAGCGGGTGATTTGTTCGACCAATTCCATGATGTCGGCTGTGGACATGATTAACGATTCCGATGCGGTACTGCTGAGCTATCCCTCCTGTATGGCAGGCTATTTTGCGGATTACGGCATTGAACCCCTGCAGCTGGTCCAGCCAGGACCACGTTGCACCGTCGGTATTTATTTGATGCGCGAAAAGGCGGATGCCCCCCATGTGGTGCAGATGCAAACCTTGATGCAGCAACACCTGGAACAGATCCGCCCGCTGTTGTCGTAGTTACCTCTCGCCGGTCAGCGCCACCAGCGCCTGGTACAGCGGTCGGGCATTGCCCGGCCCCACCACCAGCTGATATTCGGTCGTCAGGCGTGGCGTGTCGACCTCCAGCAGCGCTTTGACCCCGTTCAGACCATCGATAGCTGGTCGTTCCAGCCGCCCGGCATCGCGCAGTTCCACCCTGATACGGCTGGCGCAGTAGCGTATTTTGGTCAGGTTTTCCGCTCCGCCAAAGGCGGCCAGCACCGACGCCGCAAGCTGATGTGTTTCCATTGTGCCTCCAGAAAAAGATTGCCTATGCAACAACAGCATAGAGCCGTCGGCGGGCCGAAGTGAAATTGGTTTCACCCACGGCAATATAGAGGGAATCTATGGCGTGCGAAAAACATCGATCAATGATGTCACCCCGCCGTCATCGGCGTTATGGTGGGTCCTTGGATCATAGAATTATCAGGGACCGCAGATGAACCGATTAATCTGGGCTATCGTTATATCATTACTGATCGTTTTTCTGCTGCTGTACATCATGACTGGCGCGAAGGTCTGAAGCCTGTGGCTGCGCCCCGAAACCGACAGTAGCGTGACTGAAGGAGTATGAAATGAAAGCGATAATTCCTGCGCTGCTGATTTTTGTGCTTTCCGGCTGTATTGGCAGAGGTGGCCCGCAAGACGTGCCGCCCCCGCCGGTACATAATGACCCGCAAACCTGCAACAACACTTCCGCCAGCGCCAACAGCGACTGTTCGCAATCTGTCGTACCGGCTATGCACTAACGCCAGCAAGGCGGGCCGCGATCAGATCTCTATGCGCAGGCCCGCCGCTTTCCAGTCTGGAAACCCCTCTTCCAGCCTGCGGGCTTCGCGACCTTTGGCGCGTAGGGCGACCACGGCGTTAACCGAAAGCACGCAGTAAGGACCGCGACAATAGGCGACCACTTCACGATCTTTGGGCAATTCGGCTAACCGACGCTCAAGTTCTTCCAACGGAATGTTCAATGCGCCTGGCAAATGCCCCAGCGCATACTCTTCATGCGGGCGTACGTCGAGCAAAATTACGCCGTTTTCCTCCATCCGCGACAGCAACTCTTCACGCGAGATAGCCTCTAACGCCTCAGGCTGCTGCAGGCTGTCCGTCACCAGCGCGCGGATTTCCGCTCGGTTATGTTCCGCATACTGACGCAGTGCCGACAGCAGGGTTAACACCGGGCCATCACCGAGACGATACAGGACCTGTTTGCCTTCCCGTCGGCTCTGCACAAACCCACTGCGTTTCAAGTGTTGCAGGTGCTGCGAAGCATTGGCGATCGTCAGCCCGGCAAGTGCCGCCAGCCGCTCCACCGCTCGCTCACCCTGGGCAATATGCTCCAGCAACATCAGCCGATGCGCGTTCCCCAAGCTGCGTGCCAATTCCGCCAACTCGGCAAACAACTGCGGCTGAGGATCGTTATCCTTGGTTGACATTCCATCCGTCCTCTTTCATCATTCAATAAATCAATTGAATGATAGTATATCAAAAACACCATGAAGAATCGACTACGCCCCAAGACAAGGAAAATAGACAGTGAATAACGGAATGGAGTTTATCGTGGCATCGTTAACGATTGGCGCCGGAGCCACCTTGGTAATGGATCTTTGGGGGTTGTTGCTCAAGCGAGTGTTTGGCATCCCTTCGCTAAACTACGCGATGGTGGGCCGCTGGATCGGACATTTTCCGCGCGGCCGTTTTAGGCATGGCAACATTGGGCAGGCAGCGCAGGTGCGCTTCGAAAAGCCGATCGGCTGGGGGGCCCATTACGCTATAGGGGTTCTGTTCGCCGCTCTGCTGCTGGCACTCTGCGGGCAAGACTGGCTACGCCACCCTACGCTGTTACCGGCATTGGCGTTCGGTCTGGTCAGCGTCTGCGCGCCCTTTTTCCTGATGCAGCCCGGCATGGGTGCCGGTGTCGCGGCCAGCAAAACGCCTAACCCGCCGGTAGCACGGTTGCGCAGCCTGATGACCCACGCCGTGTTCGGCGCGGGCCTTTACCTCAGCGCCTTCCTTTGCGCCGGGCTGTGGTAGCCGAATTAAGAAGATTGCTCTTCTTCGTTGGCCAGATTTTTCGCCTGCTGTTTCATAAACACCACTTCCTGCGGGCTGGACATGCTGACACGGTGCGCCCGCAGTAATTTGAGAATATTGAACAACAGTTCGCTCTTGGTGGAGCCGACCATGCGCGGGCTGGCGACATAACCGGTCACGCTGAGGATAATGCCGTCCGGGCCGAGCTGGCTGAAGCGAACATAGGGCGCCGGGGCATCCAGAATGGCTTCATATTCCTGATAAGCGCTGAGCAGGATGTTGCGAACCTGCTCCGGATCGATATCCGTCGGGAAGGTCAACGCGATGGTCACCACCCCTTGCGCATTGCCCATGGTGGCATTACGCACGTTTTGTGAGATGAGCTGAGAGTTAGGTACGATCATCGTCGAGCGGTCGCTAAGCTGGATCTCGGTGGCGCGCACATTGATACGGCGCACGTCCCCCTCCACACCGCCGATACCGATCATATCGCCGACTTTCACCGGGCGTTCGGTCAGCAAAATCAAACCGGAGATAAAGTTCTTCACGATTTCCTGCAAACCAAAACCGATACCCACAGACAAGGCGCTGACGATCCAGGCCAGATTGTTCCACTGGATACCCAGTGCCGCCAGGGTAATCAGGATCAACAACACATAGCCCACGTTGCTGAACAGCGTTACCAACGACGCGCGGATCCCGATGTCAGAAATGGTTTTAGGCAGCAGTTCCTGGCTTAACCAGCGCTGGGTAACTCGCAGAATATAGATGCCAATAGCCAGGCAAATCACCGCATTGATCAGGTTACCGGGCACAATGTTCAGTTGTTTCAGCCCTTCACCGCTAAGAATGGCGATGATTTTTTCCAACAGCGAGTTGGGCGTAGTGGTGCCAAACGAGCCGTTAAACAGCGAGACAATCATCAATAACAGCAGCGAGCACTTGGCGATGGCGGTGAAGATAATCGCCATCTGCTCCAGGTGGCGATCCTTAAAATTAAGCGACTTCTTAAGCATCTTGCCGCTGGCGGTCTGCGGCGAGAAGATGGCGCCGCACAGGTCAGTGGCGAACAGCACCAGAAAATAGAACGCCATTAGCACCAGCGCGATCCAAATCACCTGATAGGTCAGGAAACGGGCGAAAGCGATATACCCCACCAGCAGCGAGAGCAAGATCACCGTTGAGCACACCAGCGTGCTCATATGCAGTATGCCACTGAGGGTGGAACGCTTCTCTACGTGTTCGCCCTGCTGTTCCAGCCGACGGCGGATACGCTGAGAGCGCAGCGGCATCGCCAGCAAGACCATGCCAATCAAGCCGGCAACCAGACCGTTACCGAAAATGGTGGTGCTCAAACTGGCGCTGACGGCATTATTGATCAGTTCTACCGTCCCAAATGCCAATGCCAACCCGGCCAGCAGCGGTGAGAAATAGCGTAAACCTGAGGCAACCGCATTATCCAGGGTACCAAGGCGCCACGAGGGACGATTAAGTGACAGCGTTGCACGCCCCAGTCCGGCAATCAGCGCGCAGAAGATCCCCAACTGATAAAAACTCTCGGCGAAGTCTTCCAGCATCACCGGTAAAGGCTGTACGCGAGTGAAGGTGAGGAACAGCAGGTTCAACGCGATGCTGGTGGTAACAACCGTCACGGTGACGGTCATGATCGCCATAAAACTGCGGCGTAAACGCCCATCCGGAAGAAAACGGATGCTCACCCAGGCCAGGAAACGTTCAGAAAAATAGCGTCCCCAGGACCAGATAGCCACCGCCAGCATCAGCAGCCCCAAAGTCCCGTAGCGCACATCTTCCTGCCAGCTGGTGTCCCACGCCTGTTGCATCGCGGCACCGAACTGATTCAGGCGCTGCACGTCATCATCGGCAGGTTTTACCACCGGCGACCAAAATTTGGTACCCAGCACGCTACCAGTGTTCAACGCCAGTTGGCTTTTGAACGCGACGCGACGTAAATCACTGATTTGTTGCCCCAGATCGAGCACGCCAGCTCTCATCGCCTGTGCGCGTTGAACCGCCTCGTCGAGCTGCTTCTTGCTGTTATTGAGCGCATTACGTTGCTGCACCACCGCTGCGGTTTCCGCCAACGCCCCGGCAGCCGGTTGCGGACCGAGCACATCCAACTGCGCCTGTAGCTTCTCTTGCGCCGGTTGCAAGTCGGCCGCGAGTTTTTCCAGCTTGGCGGCCAGATCGTCAGTGGTCAATTTCAGCTTACTGAGCTGGGTATCACTACTGGCTTTGGAAACCTGCTGTTTGATGCTGTCCAACTGCTTCTGGTAGTTTTTCAGCGCGGTCGCAGGATCCACCTGGCTTTCGGCTACCGGGGGATCATCCTGTGCGGCGACGCTGGTCAGCGGCGCCAACTGCAAGCCAAACAGCAGGAACAGGAAAAGAATAATTTGACGGGGCTTTAACATAAATTCGGGGCTCAGCCTTTACATGATAGACAAACGAAACAGGCGGGCCGGTACTCACCGACCCGCCTGGCTAATCATAAACTGAGATTATGATAACTGCTTAATCTCCGCTTAAATATCAGTATTACTCCCATTCAGCACGATTATTCTTGCATTCAGGCCAACCGCTATCCTCACGGCGCGTTTTCATCGGTTACGGTGCTGAAAAGCTGAATAATTTGCAGTAGCGCAACCCGGCAAAGCTCCCTATACTCAGCTCATTCATCAACCAACGTTATAAAAGGAGGATTACTATGCCGATGTGTGAATTGTTTTTTTACTCACACTTCTATAGTAATTGCCGCTGCTCAAGCATTACCGGTATCGTGCTGCGATAACCCAGGCTTGAGCGAAGCTTACTAAAATTTAAGTCCCTTCCCTCCGGCTTACCGGGTTGTCGTCAGCGATGTTTGACGATAGGCATACGCATGCCTGTAACTCTTGAGTAAGCAATGAGCACACTACTTTCTGCATTATCTGTCGGCTACGACAACAATTTCGGCCCTCTGCTGGTTGAGGTTTCCTTCAGCCTGAAGAAAGGCGATCGCATTGGTTTAATCGGCCACAACGGCTGCGGTAAAAGCACCCTGCTTAAAATCCTCAGTGGCGATCTGCCCGCCAGCGCCGGTAGCGTAACCCCTGCCCACCAGTGTCTGATGGCGCGGGTAGAACAACACCTGCCCGAAGCGCTGCATGACTGCAGCCTGCTGGATGCGGTATTGGCGCGGTTACCCGAAAATCAACGTGTCAGTGAAAGCTGGCAAGGCGAGGTGCTGCTAAGCAGCCTGGGCTTTGCGCCTGAGTCATGGACGCTGACCGCGGGCACGCTGAGCGGCGGTCAGCATACGCGCTTGCTGTTAGCGCGCGCGTTGATTCGCCAACCTGACCTGCTGTTGCTTGATGAGCCGAGCAATCACCTGGACTTGCCCACGCTGCTGTGGCTGGAGCGATTTCTGCAAAACTGGTCCGGCAGCTTCGTGCTGGTATCCCACGATCGTCACCTGTTGGATCAGGTCACCAACTGCACCTGGATCCTGCGCGATAAGACCCTGCAGTTTTTCCGCCTGCCCTGTACCGCCGCACGCCAGGCGCTGGAGGAACAGGATGAGGCGGATGCGCATCGCCGTCAGGCGGAACAGAAAGAGATCGACCGTGTGGCGAAAAGCGCCCAGCGGCTGGCCGTGTGGGGCCGGGTTTACGATAACGAAGACCTGGCTCGCAAGGCCAAACAAATGGAAAAACGCGTTGATCGGCTGAAAGAAGAGCAAACCACGCTGAGCGCAGGCAGCCAATGGCGGCTCAGGTTAAAGGGCGAGGCGCTGGATGCCGATCGCCTGCTGGCCTTGCCGCAGCTGGACGTGCGCCCGGCGGCGGAGGCTCCGGTTCTGTTCAGGCTGGCATCGTTGCGGGTCAAAAGCGGGGATCGCATCGCCATCGTCGGGCGTAACGGCTGTGGCAAATCTTCGCTGCTACATCATCTGTGGCGTGAGTATCAGGATGCAAGCCATCGAGAAGCCGTGTTCCACCCGCGAGTCCGCATCGGCTATTACGATCAGAGCCTGCAGCAACTGCGTGACGACGACACGCTGAGCGAGGCGCTGTCGCATTTCGCGCCGCTGACCGAGGAACAGCGGAAAATGGCGCTGATCGGTGCCGGATTCCCTTACCTGCGCCATCAGCAACGCATCAGCACCCTCAGCGGCGGCGAGCGTTCGCGCCTGCTGTTTGTCGGGCTGACGCTGGCCAACTACTCTCTGTTATTGCTCGACGAGCCGACCAACCACCTGGATATGGAAGGCAAAGAGGAGCTGGCCGAGACCCTGCGTCAGTTTGAAGGCGCAGTGATGCTGGTCACCCACGACCGAATGCTGATCGAAAATAGCTGTAACCGCTTCTGGTTGATTGACCAGCAACGGCTGGAAGAGTGGCAGGATCTGGAGCCGGTCTACGACCGATTGGCACAAGCGCCGGAGGCCACGCCAATGACCACCTCGCCCGAGCAGCCTGCCAGTTGTGAATTGCAGCATGCGGACGAGGAGCGGCTGTTGGCCGCGCTGTTTGAACTGGAAAGCAAACTGCAAGAAGATCTGGCGCGTAAACCCAAGCATCAAAAAGTACAGCTGCAGCAGCAATGGCGAAGTGAAATCGCGAGCCTTACCGCACAGTTAAATTTGGACTAACCTTTACGGGCCGCCTGCGGGCGGCCTTTTAATTTACGGGCCGCCTGCGGGCGGCCTTTTAATCTGCCTGAATCAGAGGCCTCACCGGGCACTGTCATTCTCTGTTGGCACTTCATTGTGATAGCCCCAACCACGCAGAAAAAGAGCCACCGCGACGTCGGCCAGCTGTTGCAACTCGGCTTTGTCCGGCAGTTCGTCAGACAACAGCGCAGCAGGAAGCCCATACCCCATCACTGCACCCAAGAAAGCCTGCGCCTGCAATTCGACATTGCCCAGCGTCAGTTGGCCCCGTTGCTGCGCACGCTGCAATAAGGCGACCAGTCCCTGTAGCACCCGCCCGGACTCGCGCTGTTGCAGCGTGGCGTACAATTCCGGCCGTTGCTGCAACAGTTGGATCAACAGCCGCTGGAAATGAATGTTTTTCTTTTGGTAAAAATGATCCTGCACCACCGCAGCGAAACGCCCCAGCACCAGCGGAAGATCCTGCGTATCTCCGGCCATAATGGCATTCAGCGGTGGCTGCATCATCTCCTTCATGTAGCTGAAGGTCTCCAGTACCAGCGCATCTTTTCCCGGGAAATGGTTGTACAGCGTTTGCCTGGTGGTTCCGGCCTCGGTGGCAATCATATCCAGCGAAATGTCCAATCCCTGAGTCAGAAACAGCTCGCTGGCAGTGGCCAAAATACGCGGTTTGGCCTTCATCGGACGCCCCGGTTGCCGGTTATTCATGGTGAATTCACTCCTGCCACGCAAAGATCATGTCGAAAGGATTATTTTTTGCTTTTTAATCGTGCCAGCCCTTGTTTCACCAGCACAAAAAACAGCGGTACAAATAACAAGGCCAACAGTGTGCCAGAAATCATGCCGCCGATCACCGCAATCCCTATCTCACGCCGGCTGGAGGCTCCGGCCCCCACCGAAAGTGCCAGCGGGATCACCCCGGCGACGAAGGCCAGCGACGTCATCACAATCGGCCGCAAACGCAGACGCGCCCCCTCCAAAGTCGCCGCCAACAGGGCTTGCCCAGACTTCATCTGCGACTCGGCAAATTCAATAATCAGGATGGCGTTTTTGGCGGAGAGGCCGATCGTGGTCAGCATACCGACCTGGAAATAAATGTCGTTTTCGTAACCGGCCAGCCGTGTAGCGACCACCGCACCCACAATGCCCAAAGGAATAATCAGCATCACCGCGAGGGGGATTGACCAGCTTTCATACAGTGCCGCCAGGCACAGAAAAATAAACATCACGGAGGCCAGATACACCCACAACGTTTGCCCCGCGGCCACCTGCTCCTGGTAGGACAACCCGCTCCACTCAAGACCAAAACCGGCAACGTCCTGGATAATGTTTTGCATCTGGGTCATCGCCGTGCCAGAACTTTCGCCCAGCACCGCCGCCCCTTGCAGCTGCGTCGCCGAAAGTCCGTTAAAGCGTTGCAGCATTTGCGGCCCGGAAAGCCAGCGTGTGGTAGCGAAGCTCGCAAATGAAGCCATGCTGCCGCTGCTGCCGCGAACGAACCACTGATTGATGTCATCAGGTGCCGAGCGCGAGGAGGAATCCCCCTGCATGTAAACGCGCTTCACCCGGCCGCGGTCGATAAAATCATTAATGTAAGCCCCGCCCCAGGCAGCAGACAGCGTGTCGTTAATGTCCGACTGCTGTAGCCCTTGCGCACTGGCCTTCTGCTGATCGATATCCACCTGAAGCTGCGCTTTGTCTTCCAGACCGTTTACCCGCACCGCCGTCAATAATGGGTCATCGTTCGCCGCGGCAATCACCTGCTGCTGCGCCAACTGCAATGCATCGTGACCGGCATTGCTTTGATCCTGCAGCCAGAGCTCAAAACCGCTGGACTGCCCCAGGCCACGTACCGCCGGCGGTGACAGTACGTTGACTTGCACATCACGGCTGCCTTTAAAGTGCTGATTGGCGCGAGCAATGATCGCCTGCGCCGTATTTTCACTGCCGTCGCGCAAATCCCAATTTTTTAACTCCGCAAATGCCATACCGACATTCTGCCCGCTGCCGGCATTGTTGCGTCCGACCACCATAAAGATCACGCTCAGGTTTTCTTTTTCTTCGGTCATAAAGTAGTCAGCAATGGCGTCGGCGGCTTCCTGGGTTTTCGCCATTGGGGTGCCGGGCGGCATGGAGAACTGCACCATGACTGACCCCTGATCCTCTACCGGTAAAAAACCCGTTGGCATGCGGATATATTGCCATGCCATCAGGCCGGTAATCAGCAGCGCGACCAGGCTATAAAACCCTTTGCGCGCCAGAATATGCGTCAGCCAACGGCTGTAACCCTGCTGACTGCGATCAACCGTGCGGTTAAAGCGGGTGAAAAACCATCCCCGTTTGCCGTGACCGCTTGGGCGAAGCAAACCGGCGCATAATGCCGGCGTCAGCGTCAATGCCACCAGTACGGACAGCACCATGGATGAAACGATAGTGATGGAAAACTGACGATAAATAATGCCGGTCGACCCGCCCAAAAACGCCATCGGAATAAACACCGCGGACAGCACCAGAGCGATGCCAATCAGCGCGCTGTTGATCTCACCCATCGAGCGCAGCGTTGCCTCCTTAGGGGGCAATCCTTCCTCCTCCATGACCCTTTCCACGTTTTCGACCACCACTATCGCGTCATCCACCAACAGACCGATAGCTAACACCATGGCAAATAACGTCAGGGTATTGATGCTGTAGCCCAGCAGCGCCAAAATGCCGAAGGTTCCCAACAGCACCACCGGTACGGTGATCGCCGGGATCAGCGTGGCTCGCCAGTTCTGCAAGAACAGATACATCACCACCACCACCAGGATAATGGCCTCGATCAGCGTCTGCACCACGCCCTCAATGGACACCGTGACAAAGGGCGTGCTGTCGCGTGGGTAAGCCACTTTTAATCCGGCGGGAAACTGGGGGCTCATGCGTTCAACCTCAGCCCGCACACTTTCCGCCACCGCCAGCGCGTTTGCGCCCGAGGCCAACTGAATGGAAATCCCGGCCGCCGGGTAACCATTCAGCCGGGTTTGGTTCTGATAATTCTCTGCACCAATTTCCACCCGAGCGACATCCCGTAAATATACGGCGGAACCGTCGGTGTTGGTCCGTAAAATGATGTTGCTGAACTGCTCGGGCGTTTGCAGCCTCGACTGCGCGGTGACGGTCGCATTCATGGCCTGGCCGGGCTCTGTCGGCAGAGACCCCAGCTCGCCGCTGGTCACCTGGGCATTTTGCGCCTCTACCGCCGCCTGAACGTCGGACGGCATCAGACCGTAACTGGTCAAACGTAAAGGATCCAGCCAAATGCGCATCGCATATTGCGCGCCGAATACCGTCGTTTCGCCCACGCCGTCGACCCTGCTCAGCGGATCCTGCAGTGAACTCACCAGAAAATCGTTGATATCAACGTTGTCCATACGCCCACTGGTATCGTACAGCGCCACCACCATCAGGCTGTCTCCCTGAGACTTGGTGACGGTAATGCCCTGCTGTTGTACTTCCTGCGGCAGCCGCGAGTTAGCCTGATTAACCGCATTTTGTACCTGAACCTGGGCGATATCCGGATCGGTCTGCTGGTCGAAACTCAGGCTGATGCGCGCCTGCCCGGCAGAACTGCTGGTCGAGGAGAAGTACAGCAGGCCATCGATCCCCTTGATTTGCTGTTCGATCACCTGAGTCACGCTGTCCTCTACCGTTTTGGCCGCGGCCCCAGGATAGTTGGCGGTAACGGTAACGCCGGGCGGAGCAATATCCGGATACTGCTCCACCGGCAGCGTCAGCAATGCCAAAACACCCGCCGCCATAATGCAAATAGCCAACACGGCGGCGAATACCGGTCGAAATACAAAGAAATGCGCCAGCATCGCTTACCCTCCTGTCTGAATGAAGGGGATATGGCACATCGATATGCACTGATGGCCCGCTGGCTTTGGGTCGATTTTCATTGGGATCCTCGCGACTCGCCTTAGTTTATTTACTTTACAGTAAAGTAAATAAACTAAGGAAACAAGCGAACGAATCCATCCGGTTTTATCCGTATTGCATGAAAGAAGTTGGGATCGGGTGGCCGCACGACGGGCCACCCTGTGAACTTAGACGCCGGGCTTGATAGGTTCTACATGCCCTACTGCCCGCGTAACCGTGGGATACAGTGCGCGTAGCTGGCGTTCGATGCTGTCCACCGCCGCGTGAGCCGACACAATGGAGGCCGCCGGAGAAACCCGACAATGAAAATTGACGATAATGCCATCCGCGGTTTTGCGCGCACGAATGTTGTGTACGTCCTGCACCATCTCACCGTTTTCGACCGCTGCCTGCAAGATCTGGCGAATGTGGGTCAATTCGTCCGGCGCAACATCTTCGCTGGCAATCCAGTGGTGCGTCTGGGGCTCCAGATGGGTTTCGATTTCAGTCTTCTCGCCAATCGCCTCTCGCAGCAAGGTTTCAATCTCACTGGCGATATCGTGCGCTTGCGCCACGCTGGCACTGGCCGGCACCGCCAGATCCAGGCTGATCGACATGCGTTCAGGCAATTGCTGCAGCGCCAAATTTTGCACCACCGCCCCGTGGTTGGCGGCGATCACCCGAATGCGCGTCGCCATGTCTTCGTCGCTGCGGGTTTGCGGGTTGGCAATCACCGTAGCCTCGGCATTGGCGTACTGCTGTTCCAGACGTTCAGCAATAGACTTTTTCAGCGCGTTGATGCGTTCCAGCGGCAACGTGCGGCACACGGCGACGGTGACCTCAATGAACAGCATGGCACCGGCGTTACGGATGCGAATATTCTCGGTAGCCAGAATGGCCGGGAAGGTATCGAGCAAAGCGCCGATCTCTTCCTTGGTGCCGGCAGGCGCAGTATCCATCAGCGAATCGAATGAACGTTTACCCAATTTCAGCGCCGCGATGACGATAAAGCAGGCGACGATCAACGCCGCGATGGCATCTGCGCGGTTGAAGCCCAACATAACGAACACCATGCCCAACAGCACCACGGCGGAAGCCAGCATATCGGAAAAGAAATGTAGCGCATCGGCCTCCAGCGCCGCGCTGTCGGTAGCCTTTGCCACACGGTTCAACGCCCTGACGCGGAAAAAATCGACCCCAATAGAGATCAACAGCACCGCAATCACCACCGGGGCAGCGACGATTTCATGCGCCTCCCCGAGCAAGCTTTTGCCAGCCTCGTAAACAATCCAGCCCGCGGCGCCCAGCAGCAACAGCACTTCAAACAGCGCCGCCAGGTTTTCGACCTTGCCGTGGCCAAAATGATGGTCGTCATCAGCAGGTTTGTCGCTGATGCGCACCGCCAGCCAGGTAATGCTGGTGGCGATAAAATCGGTGAAAGAGTGGATCCCTTCAGAAATAAGACCAATACTGCCGGTAAAAATACCGGCAATAAATTTCCCGGTCGCCAATAGCCCGCTGGCTATCATGGAATTTCTGGCAACGGATTGTTTTTCATTTTGCATATTACGGCTCACATTCAAAGGGGCATTCATTTCTTTATTTTAGTCGAGTATTGCCAGGCAAAAGCAACCAGCAGCATACTACCCGAGAATGTCAGCATTAAACTAGACAGAAATTCTGATTTTCCGGTTGAATAAAAATAAATCTCATTCACACCCACAGCAATCATCAAAATGGCGTAGAGAAGGCCAAGAATAGAAATAATCATTATCGTTATACTCCATCAAGCCGCATTAAGCGGTCAGAGTTTAATCGCATCCTCCCCGTCGTAAATAAATCACTTCAGGGAGGATGCCTCCAGGCGAGTCTTCAGCGTTCATTAATCATCCCATTTGGAGCTCATATAGGCGGCTAACAGGCCCAATGAACTGATGATGCACAGGAATCCTACAAAAAATGTCATGTTTCCCATTATTTCTTCCTCGGTTAATTGTTATCGATAAAAGCCTCTTTAATTAAAAAGCGGATTAGGTTAGTGCTCATGAATATTTACGGACCTCCTGTATAATGTGAGTTAATTTCCGCCCCGGCAGCGGCACGGAGCGGAAAGCCTTTTATATTCCCAACACGTGCTGGGCAATTTTGAAGTAAATAATCAGGCCGGTACCGTCAATAAAGGTGGCGATAAACGGCGCCGACACCACCGCCGGGTCAATGCCCAAGCGCTTGAGCAGCATCGGGATAATGGATGAAACAATGGCGCTCCAGACGGTAATCGCCACCAACGACAGGCTGACCACCAGGGTCACGTCCATACCTACGCCCATGATCCAGGCGCGCACCCAGGCGGCGACGCCGATGGTCACGGCTATCAGCAGCGAGGTGGACACCTCTTTGCGGATCACCGCGCCGAGGTTACGCAGGCTGACCTCTCCCAGCGCCATGGCGCGAACCAGTGTAGAGGTGATTTGGGTGCCGCTGTTACCGCCGGTACCGATCAGCAACGGAATGAAGAACGCCAGCGCGATCGCCGCTTCCAACTGATCTTCAAATGCCTTCAACACATTGCCGGTATAGGCCTCCGCGACAAACAGCATCAGTAACCATACCGAACGCTTACGCCATAAAGCCCAGGGGCTGGTCTCCAGGTAAGGCTTGTCCAGCGGCAGGCTGGCGCCCTGGCGCTGCGCATCTTCGGTATTTTCATCTTCAATCAGCCGGGCAATTTCTTTTTCCCCCAGCACGCCCACCAGCGTTTTATTCACCACCACCGGCACTACGTCCAGCCCGCCCTTGCCCAATAAATGGGCGACATCATTACGATCGTCATCGGGAGAGACCTGGAAATAGCTGTGATTGATCATCACGCCAACGGGTTTATCCTCTTCTTCACACTGCAATAATTTTTTTACCGACAGCGTGCCACGCAGATGATAGTCGTCAGCAGTGACAAACAGCTGTGCGGGAATTTCATCCGTTTTTAACTGAGAAAGAAAATATTCCTTGGCTTTACTGACCGTCATATTGCCGGGAACGGTAATAAAATCGGCGTTCATATAGCTTGCAACCAAAGACTCGTCTTGAGTTTCAGCATGGGCCAGCGCCGGGGAGAGGTAATTTTGATGTGACTTCATTATGTTAGTCCCTATTTCTGTTTAAACTTCAACAGCGAATCGCATAGGGGCGTTAACCACAGAGGGAGTGCAGAAAGCCTATCTCCGCGTCCAGGTTTTAGCACTATACAACGTATCTGATGTGTTAATCAGAAGTTACTTTGGGCTGAACCTTAATCCGATAAAGCCTGTCTTAACCTTGGGCATCTCTCGATGTCGTCAGATCAGTAACCTGTGTTTGTATAGGAGCCTCGCCAAACGAGATACTGCATATAAACTACGGGGGGCAGTATAGGCAGGGTTTTTAATCGATGGGCAAAAATCTGACTTGCCGTTGATGAAACATTTAGAAAAAACATTTTCGGTGAAAAATAATAAAACGTGGGCCGGAACAATCCTAACCCACATTATTTATCGTCAATGCGCGAGGATATACACGTTTTTGTCGTACAACGGCCCCTGGCGGGTAAAGTCGATGCCTTTCACATAGGGTTTGACCAGCGTGGCGTTAGCCTCGTAGTAAACCGGTGCCACTGGCGTATCCACCGTCAGCACATCTTCTGCCTGTTGGAAGTGCTGCTGCACCTGCTCCGGGCTTTGCGCCGCGGTGGCCTGGTGCAGCAGCCGATCGTAATGCTCATTGGCATATTTGGCCGAGTTCTCGCTGCTGGTAGAGCGGAAAACGTTCAAGAAAGTGGAAGGATCGTTGTAATCCGCCAACCAGCGGCTGAAGGCCACGCTGTATTGTCCATTGTTGATGTTGTCCAACACCACCTTGCGCTCCTGATTTTGCAAAGTGACCTCTGCCCCCAGATTCTTTTTCCACATCGCACTGCCGGCGATCACAATTTTCTTGATGGTGGCATCGTTGCTGTACAACAGGGTGAAACGCAGTGGGTGCTGCGCGTTAAAACCGGCTTCCGCCAACAGTTTTTTCGCTTGGGCAATGCGTTGTTCTTGCGACCACCCCGCCGCAACGCCGGGCTGCAAACTGAAGCCGCCGGCGCCGGTTGGGGTAAAGGTCCAGGCCGGCTGTTGCCCATAGCCCAAGACCTTGCCGGCAATGACCTGTTTATCCAGCGCCAGATTCAGCGCCTGACGCACCCGCACGTCGTTAAAGGGTGGCTGCCGGTTATTAAAGGCAAAGTAGCTGGTCGACAACAGCGGATAAGTCACCAATTGCTCATCGCCCAGGCTTTTTTTCAGCTGTTGATATAATTCTGGCGGCGCGCTGTAACCCAACTCTATCTCACCGGCGCGGAAACGTGCCACTTCAGGGAACCCTTGCAGCGGCAGGAATGTCACCTTATTGAGCACCGTATGGGCGTTATCCCAATACTGGGTATTGCGCTCCACCACCACTTTTTCATTCACCACCCACTGCGCCAGTTTGAAAGCGCCGTTACCCACGAAGTTTTGCGGTTGAGTCCAGTTTTTGCCGTATTGCTCCACCACTTTCCGATTTACCGGCAGCACCGGGAAATGCACCAGTTGTTTAAGCAGATAAGAGTTAGGCTCGGCCAGCGTCACCTGCAGGGTATGGGCATCCAGCGCTTTCACGCCCAGCTCGGTCGGCGGTTTGCTGTCGGCGTTAATTTCCGCCGCATTCAATACATAGGCCGACGCCAGATAGCTGCCGTAAGGTGAAGCGGTTTTGGGATCGGTCAAGCGACGCCAGCTAAAGACGAAGTCATCGGCGGTCACCGGATCGCCATTTGACCATTTTGCTTCCGGACGCAAATGGAAGGTCCAGACGGTGCCCTGATTTTCCCACTTCGTGGCCAATGCAGGGATCACCTCGCCATTTTTACCCACCCGCAGCAGCCCTTCAAACAGGTCATTGAAGATATAAAACTCCACGTTGCTTTCCGCCAGGTTCGGATCCAGCGTGGCTGGCTCATAACCATTGGCCCGCACCAGCTCCTGTTTAGCGGCCAGCTGAACCCCGGCAGGCACCTCGGCAGCCTGCACCGCCGCGCCAGCCTGTAAAGACAAGATGATTAGACCAGCCAATCCCTTAAGCTTGAATGAATATGTCACGTCGTTATCCCTTAATAGTGTTTTGTCGACGCCTATATTCATCGAAGCAGTTGAATAAATTAAATCATTAAACGCTATGACTCATAACCAAAATGACGGGGGTGAAACAACATGAATTTCTTTCATTATCAAACCTCTACTCACTATCCGATGAGTCTGTTTTTCACCTGATCTGAAACAATGTCAACGGCTATCCGACCGGCACTTCATGCCGATGGATGAATGCGTTAAACAGCGTCACTCGTGGTTCTTAGGGCGCCTGCATCGTCAGCAAAGAAGATCGGCCAAACAGCGGGGTTATTTGTTTCATTTCACTGCCAATCCGTTAACGCATTATAAATACTGATGAATTAGCGAATAAAAACCATCAATAATACTCAAGCTTAATTTTTCCTTAAGACAAGATAATTAGTGAACAAAATATAAAAATAAATTAATACGAATCGTTTTCACTATCATTATTAATGTTCTTATATACAATCAGGGCTGCCCGGCATTCGCCAGGCCTTATTCATTCGCTTTTCTTCTCTGCACTCTCTCAATAAAAAGGATGACTGTATGAAGCTGCGTTTCACTTCTCTCGGCCCCATTGCCCTGCTGGCGTCGTCCATGATGCTGGCGTTTTCCGCCAATGCGGCATCCCAGGATGAAGGTATCGTTATTTATAACGCCCAACATGAAAACCTGGTGAAATCCTGGGTGGACGGTTTTACCAAAGACACCGGCATTAAAGTGACCCTGCGTAACGGCGGCGACAGTGAGTTGGGTAATCAACTGGTGCAAGAAGGGAGTGCATCCCCCGCCGACGTATTTCTGACGGAAAACTCCCCGGCGATGGTGTTAGTGGATAACGCCAAACTGTTTGCCCCCTTGGACGCTGCCACCTTGGCCCAGGTTGAACCGCAGTACCGTCCACAGCATGGTCGTTGGATTGGCATCGCGGCCCGCTCAACGGTATTCGTCTACAACCCGGCGAAGTTGACCGAAGCGCAATTGCCGAAATCGCTGCTGGATCTGGCCAAGCCGGAATGGAAAGGCCGCTGGGCAGCCTCGCCTTCAGGCGCAGATTTCCAGGCCATCGTCAGCGCCTTGCTGGCGTTGAAGGGCGAGAAAACCACGCTGGAATGGCTGAAAGCGATGAAAACCAACTTCACCGCTTACAAAGGCAACAGCACCGTCATGAAAGCGGTGAATGCCGGGCAAATCGACAGCGGCGTCATCTACCACTACTATCCCTTTGTCGACGGTGCCAAGACCGGCGAGAACAGTAAAAATATCAAGCTCCACTACTTCAAACATCAGGATCCGGGTGCCTTTGTCAGCATCTCCGGCGGTGGCGTGCTGGTCTCAAGCAAACACCAGCAGCAAGCTCAGGCGTTCGTGAAGTGGATCACCGGTAAAAACGGCCAGGAGATCCTGCGTACCAACAATGCCTTCGAATATGCCGTAGGCGTCAACGCTGCCTCCAACCCGAAACTGGTGCCGCTGAAAGAGCTGGATGCGCCTAAAGTTGATGCCTCCGCGCTGAACGGCAAAAAGGTCGTCGAACTGATGACCGAAGCCGGTCTGCTGTAAGCCTGTCTTACCCGTACAGAGAGCTTTTAACCCTATGTCGAATATAGGTTTCAACGCTGCCGGTGCAGCGCCACGTTATGCTTCAGCCCGACGCCATCAGCGCCCGGGACTGTTTATCGTGGCGGTCGCCATTTTACTCTCCCTGCTGGCACTGCTACCGTTGGGGTTTGTCATTAGCGTGGCGTTTGAAACCGGTTGGCCCACGGTGAAAGCTCTGGTATTTCGCCCCCGGGTGGCCGAACTGCTGCTAAATACCCTGCTGCTGGTTCTCTTCACGCTGCCGATTTGCGCCCTGCTGGGAGTAACGCTGGCCTGGTTGACTGAACGTACCACTTTGCCGGGTCGTCGTTTTTGGTCGCTGTTGGCGACCGCGCCGCTGGCGGTTCCTGCCTTCGTGCAAAGTTACGCCTGGATCAGCCTGGTGCCTTCGATGCATGGGTTGGGGGCTGGGGTCTTTATTTCGGTCATCGCCTATTTTCCGTTTATTTATCTGCCGGCCGCGGCCGTATTGCGCCGACTGGATCCCGGTATTGAAGACGTCGCCACTTCTCTGGGTACCCGCCCGTTGGCGGTATTTTTCCGCGTGGTATTGCCGCAGCTAAAACTGGCAATCTGGGGGGGCTCGCTGCTGATCGCCCTGCATTTGCTGGCGGAGTACGGTCTGTACGCAATGATCCGCTTCGACACCTTCACCACCGCCATTTTCGATCAGTTCCAGTCTACGTTTAACGGCCCGGCGGCCAATATGCTGGCCGGGGTACTGGTGCTTTGCTGCCTGGTGCTGTTGCTGCTGGAAGCCGGCAGCCGGGGCCGGGCACGCTATGCCCGCGTCGGTTCCGGTAGCGCCCGCAGCCAGAATGCTTACCGCCTTGGGCCTGTCGCTACCCTGTTCGGCCTGCTGCTGCCCCTGGCACTCACCGCGCTGGCGCTGGGCGTGCCCTTTATCACCCTGGCCCGCTGGCTGACTTTGGGTGGGGTTGAGGTCTGGCGCAATGCCGAACTGCTGCCGGCCCTGTTGCAAACGCTGTCGCTGGCGGCCGGCGGAGCCCTGTTGATCACCTTGTGCGCCATTCCAATGGCCTGGCTTTCGGTACGCTACCCCGCACGACTGTATCGGGTTCTGGAGGGTTGCAATTATGTCACCAGTTCGCTGCCCGGAATTGTGGTGGCGTTGGCGCTGGTGACGGTCACCATTCACAGCTTCCGCCCGATTTATCAAACCGAAATTACCCTGCTGTTGGCCTATCTGCTGATGTTTATGCCCCGGGCATTGATCAACCTGCGCGCCGGAATTGCCCAAGCGCCGGTTGAACTGGAAAATGTGGCCCGCAGCCTCGGCCGTTCCCCTGCCCAGGCTCTTTGGAGTACCACGCTGCGACTGGCGGCTCCCGGCGCAGCCGCCGGTGCGGCACTGGTATTTCTGGCCATCTCCAATGAGCTGACCGCCACGCTGCTGCTGGCGCCTAATGGCACACGTACGCTGGCCACCGCTTTTTGGGCACTGACCAGCGAGATCGACTATGTAGCGGCGGCCCCCTACGCGCTGATTATGGTGGCGTTGTCCCTGCCACTGACCTGGCTTCTTTATTCTCAATCCAAACGCACGGCGGGATTATGAGCACGCTTGAACTACAAGGCATCGGCAAGTCCTATAACGCAGTCAAAGTGCTGGAGCATATTGATTTGCAGGTTGCACCAGGCAGCCGCACCGCGATCGTCGGCCCTTCCGGCTCGGGGAAAACCACCCTGTTGCGCATCATTGCCGGTTTCGAAATACCGGACAGCGGTCAGGTGATACTGCAAGGCCACTCGATGGACAATGGCAGCGGCTGGGTACCGGCGCACCTGCGTGGCATTGGTTTTGTGCCGCAAGATGGCGCGCTGTTTCCGCACTTTACCGTAGCGGGCAACATAGGTTTTGGCCTGAAAGGCAGCAAGAGTGACAAGCAGCTGCGTATAGATGCGCTGATGGACATGGTGGCGCTGGATCGCCGTCTGGGCGCACTGTGGCCACATGAGCTTTCTGGCGGTCAACAGCAACGCGTGGCGTTAGCCCGGGCGCTCTCCCAGCAGCCTAAATTGATGTTGCTGGATGAGCCCTTTTCCGCTCTGGATACCGGCTTGCGTGCCGCGACCCGAAAAGCAGTGGCGGAACTGTTGGCCGAAGCCAAAGTGGCGTCTATTTTGGTGACCCACGATCAGACCGAAGCCCTGTCATTTGCCGACCAGGTGGCGGTGATGCGCAATGGGCGTCTGGCACAGGTTGGGCCACCGCAGGATCTTTATCTACGCCCGGTGGACGAGCCTACTGCCACCTTTTTAGGTGAGACGCTGGTGCTTTCCGCCGAGCTTGAACAGGGTTGGGCCCAGTGCGCACTGGGGCGGATTGCCGTCGACGATCCTGCCCGCCGGGGGCCAGCCCGGATTATGCTGCGCCCGGAGCAAGTTCAAATCAGCCAGTCCAATTCCCAACATCCAGGCCAGGCCGTGGTGACCCATATAGATTTCGCCGGTTTTGTCTCCACCTTGAACCTGCGTATGGCCGACAGTGGCACGACGATCGAAATTAAAACTGTCAGCCGAGAAGGCCTGCGGGCCGGCACCCTCGTCAATCTGAATATCATCGGTCAGGCACATATTTTTGCCGGGTAATGCCTGCCACTCAGTCAAACCGGTGCCTGCAGAACAGGCGCCGGTATTACATCTATGAACTTTGTCGTCGCCTTGTAGTACTCTGACGCCTCACTCAACTCCCTACCACCGTAAGACGACAGATTATGCTTATTTTGTATGCCGCATCGGCCCTTATCTTCACCTTTATGTTTATTCTGGCCTTTATCTACTGCTTTTTTAAGCTTTCGAGGGACGGCGATGTGAACTTTAAGGTGACGCTTTGCGTGCTCATTCTGTCGTTTCTGGCTTTCTACTCCGCCTACGGCTATGTCAGTACTCTGTTGGAGCAGCAGCAGGTCAAAATAAAACTCTATTAGCCATTAGCTTCCCGTCGCTCTGAACGAAAAAACCTATCGCAGCCATCGTTGAGTAAAAACCCTTTCATCAACTACGATTAATTTGTGACCGGTGCAAGCATTCACCCGTCCGGAGATAACCCACAGAGGATTATCATAATTTTTCATGCTGGTTAAAGCCGCCCTTCTTTTAACGCGGCTAAGAAAGGTTAATTATGGCACGTACTACCCCCCTCGAGCGCTACCGCAATATCGGCATTTCGGCGCACATCGATGCCGGCAAAACCACCACCACCGAGCGGATTCTGTTTTACACCGGGGTCAGTCACAAGCTGGGCGAAGTGCACGACGGCGCCGCCACCATGGACTGGATGGCGCAGGAGCAGGAACGCGGCATTACCATTACTTCGGCGGCGACGACCTGTTTCTGGAACGGCATGCAGCATAATTATCCGCAGCACCGCATCAATATTATAGACACCCCCGGGCACGTAGACTTTACCATTGAGGTTGAGCGCTCCATGCGCGTGCTTGACGGTGCGGTCATGGTCTACGACTCGGTGGGTGGCGTGCAGCCGCAGTCGGAAACCGTCTGGCGCCAGGCCAATAAATACAAGGTGCCGCGGCTGGCGTTCGTCAACAAAATGGACCGCGTGGGCGCTGACTTTTTCCGCGTGCGCAAAATGATGATCGAGCGCCTTAAGGCCAATCCGGTACCGATCGTCATTCCTATTGGGGCCGAAGACCACTTCACCGGCGTGGTGGATTTGGTGAGCATGAAAGCCATCCTGTGGGACGAAGCGACCCAGGGGATGAGTTTCAGCTTTGAAGAGATCCCGACGGACCTGCGCGAATCGGCACAGGAATGGCGGGATAAAATGGTCGAAGCTGCCGCCGAAGGTTCGGAAGAGCTGATGGACAAGTACCTCAATCAGGAGCCCCTCAGCGAAGAAGAGATCGTTCGCGGCCTGCGCCTGCGCACCGTAGCCGGTGAAATTCAGCCGATGCTGTGCGGTTCCGCATTCCGCAACAAAGGGGTGCAGCGTATGCTGGACGCGGTGATTGAGCTGATGCCCTCGCCGCTTGACGTTCCACCGATGGAAGGCCATGACGAGCGTGACAATATCGTGATCCGCCGGGCGTCTGACGATGAGAAGTTCTCTGCGCTGGCGTTCAAGCTGATGACCGATCCCTTCGTTGGCCAACTGACCTTTGTACGGGTGTATTCCGGCGTGCTGGCCAAAGGCAGCAGCGTTTACAACCCGGTGAAAGGCAAGAAGGAGCGCATTGGCCGCATCGTGCAAATGCACGCCAACGATCGTAAGGATGTCGAAGAACTGCACGCCGGTGATATAGCCGCCTGCGTCGGATTAAAAGACGTCACCACCGGCGACACCCTGTGCGATCCCAACGCCATTATCACGCTGGAAAAAATGGTCTTCCCGGAACCGGTTATCGCTCAGGCGATTGAGCCTAAAACCAAAGCCGATCAGGAGAGAATGGGCATCGCGCTGCAACGCCTTTCTTCAGAGGACCCGTCATTCCGCGTGCGCACCGATGAAGAGTCGGGCCAGACCATTATTTACGGTATGGGCGAACTGCATTTGGAAATTATCGTCGATCGCATGCGTCGCGAGTTCGGCGTGGCGACCACCACCGGCAAACCGCAGGTTTCCTACCGCGAAACCATCCGCAAGCGCGTGACCGACGTGGAAGGCAAATTCGTGCGCCAGTCCGGTGGTAAAGGCCAGTACGGCCACGTGGTATTGACGGTGGAACCTAATGAGCCGGGCAAGGGTTTTGAATTCTTCGATGAAATCAAAGGCGGCGTGATCCCGGGTGAATTTATCCCGGCGGTGAGAAAAGGCGTGCTGGAAGCGTTGAATAACGGCGTGCTGGCCGGCTATCAGGTGGTGGATGTCAAAGTACACCTGACCTTCGGCTCTTATCACGACGTCGACTCTTCGGAGCAGGCCTTCCGCATGGCGGCCATCTTTGGTTTTAAAGAGGCCTGCCGTCAGGCGGATCCGGTGATTCTCGAACCCATCATGTCGGTAGAGGTAGAAACGCCGGAAGATTACGCCGGCAGCGTAATGGGCGATCTGTCGTCACGGCGCGGATTGGTTCAAGGGATGGAAGATATCCCGGGCGGCGGCGGCAAGGAAATTCACGCCAAGGTGCCGCTGTCCGAGATGTTTGGCTATTCCACCACCTTACGTTCAATGTCGCAGGGGCGCGCCACCTACACCATGGAGTTCAGCCACTACGCCGAAGCGCCGCGTAACGTAGCCGAAGAGATCATCCACCACAGTAAAAAGTAAGCGTAGCGCCTGCCGCATTCAGCGGCAGGCGTTACTCCTTGGCCCCAACGCTGACCACCACCGACTGCGGCTTGATCCGCATCGCCGACACCACCCCCACTATCAGGCAGGCGATACCGCCCAGCGTCAGCAACGGTGGCCAGGCCTGGCGCAGCATAAAGGTGTAAGCCAAGCCGGCCAGAATTTCGAAGACGATCAGCGGCCCGACCAACACCGTCGGCAGACGCTGACTCGCCTCATTCCAACACAGAGCGCCAATCCACGAACACAGAATGCCGATAGTCATCATCAAGGGCACGAACACCTCCGGCCTGGGTCCGAAAGGCAACGCAAACTCGGGCCGGGTAAGGGCCAAATGACCGCAAACCACCAAATAGCCGAGCAGCGCCAGCGGCAGCGTCGCCAGGCCCTGCGCGGTCGCCCAGGTCGCGGGCCTGTGGTTCGGGTTCTCGCGCAGCCAGCGGGAATTGCGCAACGGGAACCAGGTCCAGCACGCCACCGCCAGCAGCGCCAGGCCCAAGCCGCTGGTATAACGCCAGACGTCGATCGGGGCCGTATTGCCCTGCAGTTCGGCAACGTTGACCAACGCCAGACCGCAGGCAATCAGCACCAGCGCCGGCGTCAGTTTGCGCCAGGAAAGCCGCCCATCGTGTCGGCTGTAAAACAGGTTGGCGGTCACCGAGATAACCACCGGCAGCGTACCGATAATCATGGTAGAGACCGGCGCGCCAGTACGTTGAATGGCACTCGCCAGGCACAGGTAATACAGCAGGTTGCCAATCGCCGTCAGCTTTAACGCCTCCAGCCAATCGTGACGATGTAACTTTTTCAGACGATGACGATCAAACCAGGCCAACGGCAAGGCAATCAGCCCAAAGGCCAGATAGCGCCCGGTCGACTGCAACGCCGCCGGGTATTCAGGGATTAACACCGGGCCGACAAAAATCAGCCCCCACATCAGCCCGGCAGACAAGGCAAATAACACGCCGACAAACATAATGACTCCATCAACAACCGGGTACAGCAATGCGAACCCGTGATTAAATACTTGGAGTCAGCCTAACGAGCTCGGGCGGGAAAATATTGTAGCAGGTTGCTGTTTTAGCGGTTGGTGACCTGTTTCTGGTAGCGCACTGGTGTGACACCGTAACGATTGGCAAAAGCGCGCGTCAAATGCGCCTGATCGGTCAACCCCGCTGCGGCGGCCACCTGTGCCGCAGGCATGCCGCGCCCGAGCATCTGTTTGGCCTGTGACAGGCGGATCGCCATCAGCATTTGTTGAGGGGATACATGGTATTGGGCTTTGAATTTACGCAGAAAATGATAGGGACTGAGAGAAACCAGCGCCGCCAACTGATCGAGCGTAATGACGGAAGCAAAATTATCGTGCAGATAGCTTTTGACGATATCAAAACGGTGCGCCGCTTCTGCTTTCAACGGGCGTGCAGCCTGGATATGCGGACGGAAAATGCTGATGACCTGCATCAGAAGATCGTCGATGGTCAGCGGATCACGAGCCTGCCACAGTGCGGCCAGCGTGGCGGACAACTGCCGTGCAGCTAACGGATCCTGGCGTATGGCATCGGTGAACCAAAACCCCTGCTCACCGGACAGCCGTTCCAGCGTGTGCGGTTCAAGATAAAGCATCCGATAATTCCAGCCGCCGGCGGTTTCCGACTCGCCGGTGTGCAACTCGTCCGGGTTCATCAATATCAGCGAACCCGGCGCCGCCAAATGTTGTGCTCCGCGATAGCGAAAGCGCTCAGCCCCCGAATCGACGGTACCAATGGCGAAAGCATCGTGGGTGTGCGGCTCAAAAACGTAGCGCTCAATATGCGCGTGATAAAGCTCAACGCCCGGCATCTGCGGTAGATGCCGAAACTGCGCGCTGTCTTTCTCAAAGGGAAACTGTTGTGGAACACCCTGCACCGTACCGCCCTGCTTCAATTGTGCCGATGCCGATAGGATAGACAACGCCGCAGGTTTTGAGTAGTGCGCAACGCGGTTTTCTGGACGCTGATGCTCATTCAGCGTAGGGTATTTTACTCAGCGTCAGGCATCTGCCAGCCAGCACCGGCGTCTTGATTATCCCGCCGCAGAACGGGAAACCCGTTTTTAACCCCTTGAAAGTAAGAGGCAACAATGTATCCAGATACTCAACTCTATATCGACGGACAATGGCGTAACGCAGTCGCCGGCAAAACCACGCCGGTCACCAACCCCGCGACCGATGAGGTGATTGGCAGCGTGGCGCATGCCGCCGCAGCCGATCTCGATCTGGCACTGGACGCAACCGAACGCGGTTTTAAAGTCTGGCGCGACACCTCCGCCTATCAGCGTGCAAACCTGATGCGCAAGGCCGCAGCATTGTTGCGTGAACGCGCCGAGAAGATCGCCGCCATCATGAGTCAGGAACAAGGCAAACCGGTGGCGCAGGCCAAGGTTGAAATCCTTAATTCGGCGGACGTGATCGACTGGTTTGCCGGCGAAGCCAGCCGCACTTACGGCCAGATTATCCCGTCCCGCAGCCGCGATGTTCAGCAGCAAACCCTGAAACTGCCGGTGGGGCCCGTTGCCGCCTTTACGCCGTGGAACTTCCCGATTAATCAGATTGTTCGCAAACTGTCCGCCGCGCTGGCAGCAGGCTGTTCGATCATCGTCAAAGGCCCGGAAGAGACTCCGGCCTCACCGGCGGAGCTGATCAGAGCCTTTGCCGACGCAGGCGTGCCGGCGGGCGTTATCGCGCTGGTATACGGGACTCCGGCGGAGATCTCCGAGTACCTGATCCCGCATCCGACCATTCGTAAAATCTCGTTTACCGGCTCCACCCGCGTGGGTAAACATTTGGCGGCACTGGCCGGCCAGCACATGAAGAAAGCCACTATGGAGCTGGGTGGCCACGCGCCGGTGCTGATTTTTGACGATGCCGATCTCGACGCGGCCGCCAAAGAGCTGGCGTTGGCCAAGTTCCGCAACGCCGGTCAGGTCTGCATTGCCCCGACGCGTTTCCTGATCCAGCAAGGCGTTTATGAAGCCTTTGTCGAGAAGTTCACCGCGGCGGTGCGTGACATCAAGCTGGGCAACGGTTTGCAGGAAGGCGTCACCATGGGCCCAATGGTACTGCAACGCAGCGTAGAGGCTATTGATGCCTTTGTGAAAGATGCGATTGCCCAGGGCGCTAAAGCCACAACCGGCGGTCACCGCGTGGCGGGTGTCGGTAATTTCTTTGAACCGACGGTATTGCGTGACGTGCCGCTGAGTGCGCGCGCGATGTCTGAAGAACCTTTTGGCCCGGTAGCCCTGCTGCGTCCGTTCGCCACCTATGACGAAGCCATTGCCGAGGCTAACCGCCTGCCGTACGGTCTGGCGGCTTACGCCTATAGCCGCAGCATCGCCACGGTGACGGCGCTGGGGCGCGATGTGGAGAGTGGCATGCTCAGCATCAACCACATAGGTTTTGGCCTGCCTGAAACGCCGTTTGGTGGGGTTAAAGACTCCGGCCACGGTACCGAAGGTGGCAGCGAAGCGATCGAATCCTATCTGGAAACCCGCTTCGTCACCGTCGCCGGCCGTTAAGTCATTCAGGCCGGCAAAAATGCCCCGAATCATCCATTCGGGGCATTTTTTATCAGCCTAGCTTGTCGAACAACAAGCGCGCCGCCGGGGTCAAGCCCAGCATATGAATGCAGGCATGCACCATGCCCGGCAGCCGCTCGCAACGCGCCTCTACACCCGCATCCTGCAACCGCTGGGCATAAAGCTCGGCCTCGTCGCGCAACGGATCGTATTCGCAACTAAGAATGGTCGCCGGGGGTAATCGCTGCAACCTTTGGGCATGCAGTGGCTCTGCGTAAGGATCCTGCGACTCGTCCGCTTTGCCCAGATAGGTGTCCCAGCAAAACTCCATCACTTCCCGCGTCAAATAATACCCTTGCGCATACTCCTCATAGCTTGCGGTATCCATCGCACGACTCAATGCTGGATACAGCAACAGCTGATGCTCAATCTGCGGCCCCTTACGGTCACGGGCCAATAACGCCACCGCCGCGGCCAGGTTACCGCCTGCGCTGTCGCCGCCTACCGCCATGCGGGCAACGTCAACGCCCCACTCATCGGCCCTTTCCACCACGCCGCACAGGGCCTGATACACGTCCTCGAGCGGCCGTGGATAGGGATACTCAGGCGCCAACCGGTAGTCAACCGACAGGATCAATCGCCCGGTGGCATTGGCCAACGCCTGACAAGGCCGGTCGTACAGCGCCAGCGATCCCAGACACCAGCCGCCGCCGTGGGCATACAGCATCGCAGGCAAAGGCTCATCCGGTGTCGCCCCCACCGGCGTATAGGCACGAATGGCGATAGCCTGCCCGTCGTCAGCGGTCACCCAACCATCACGGACGCCACCGCTGGCTTCGGCTTCGCCCTGCAGCGCCAACAACCCGGCCTGGGCGGCCTCTCGCATCTCACCGAGCGATGCAGGCACCGGTGCCTGCGCAGCCTCTGCCAGAAAACGAGCAATCAGGGGATCAAGCGGCATGGTTCTGGCTCCCTGACAGGAAGGGGATCACCAACGCGATAAATTCCTCGTGGCACTCTTCGGTAATGAAATGGCCACAGCCGGCCACGGTTTCTCCTCGCAGATCCACCGCGTTGTCGCGCAGCGTGACGAAGGGCGCGTCGCCGGTGGCGTGTTCTGCACCAATGGTCATCACCGGCATGGTCAGCCGAGTCTCCGCCCGCCGCTGGTTTTGGCGGATGGTTTCCGGAATGGCGCGGTAGTAGTCAAAACCGGCCCGCAGGCTTCCCGGTGCTGAATAGGCGGCAATATAGGTTTCCGCCGCCACCCGATCCCGGCGATAGGACCAGCGGTTAAAGATATAGCTGAGATATTCCCTCTCGCGGCCCTGCGTCAACGTCTCCGGCAGATCCGCCAGTTGGTTGAACATGAAGTGCCACAGGAAAATATTTTGATCTGCCGCGACAAAAATCGGTGGCGCCGGTGCCAGGCCGGGGATCACCGCCTCCGTCAGCACCAGCCCCGTCACCGCCTGCGGGAAGTCGCTCGCCATCGCATAGCCAACCCACATGCCGATGTCATGGCCAATCAGTTGATAACGGTCATGCCCCAGTTGCAGCATGGTCTGGTGCAGCGTCTCGGCAACGCTGCCGGTGTCATACCCACCGATCGGCTTGTCCGAATCGCCGATGCCCGGCGGGTCTACCGCTATCGCTTTAAAACCGGCGGCCGCAAGCGCTTGCATGACATGACGCCAGGTAAACCAGGTCTGCGGCCAGCCTGGGATCAGCAATACCGGCTGCCCTTCGCCCAGCGTGACGCAGTGGATGCGGTTACCCTTTACCCGCGCATAGACGTGTTCCGGCTCAGGTCCATTGGTCATGGACCCGTTATTTTGCAGTGTCATTGTTGTTCTCCGTCGTGGAATTGCGTGGCTCAGCGCAGGCCGAGCAAAGTGTTGATTTGCTGTTGATCAACCGGCGCGCCGGCGAAGTCATCAAACACCTTGTCGGTAACATTGATGATGTGATCACGAATAAAGGCGGCACCTTCGCGGGCCCCATCCTGTGGATGCTTCAGGCAACACTCCCACTCCAGCGTCGCCCAACCGTCGTAACCGTGCTGCGTCAGCCGGGAGAAGATGCCCTTGAAATCCACCTGGCCGTCGCCCAATGAGCGGAAACGTCCGGCGCGCTCGGTCCATGACTGATAACCGCCGTAAATGCCCTGTCGCCCGGTGGGATTGAATTCGGCGTCCTTGACGTGGAACATGCGAATGAAATCCTTATAAATATCAATGTAATCCAGGTAGTTCAGCTGCTGCAGCACGAAGTGGCTCGGATCGAACAGGATTTGGCAGCGTGGGTGTCCGCCAACACGCTGATGGAACATTTCAAAGGTCACACCGTCGTGCAGATCTTCGCTGGGGTGGATTTCATAACACAGGTTCACCCCCTGTTCATCGCAGGCGTTGAGCACCGGCAGCCAGCGTTTGGCCAACTCATCGAACGCCGTTTCGATCAGACCCGCCGGGCGCTGCGGGAACGGGAACAGATAAGGCCAGGCCAGCGAACCGGAAAAGGTGCCCATTTCGGTCAGGCCCAGCCGCGCTGAGGCTTTGGCCGCCAGCAGCAGTTGCTGGTGCGCCCACTCGCTGCGCGCCTGCGAATTACCGTGCAGCTCCGGTGGCGCAAAGCTGTCGCACAGTGCGTCATAAGCCGGGTGCACCGCCATCAACTGACCGAAAATATGCGTCGTCAGTTCGCTGACCACCAGCCCCTGTTCTGCCAGCATGCCGATCAGTTCGTCGCAATAGGTCTGGCTTTCTGCCGCGGTGGCCAGATCAAACAGACGGCTGTCCCAGGCGGGGATCTGCAGGGCTTTAAAACCGGTTTTCGCCGCCCATTGGGCGATCGCCGGCAGGCTGTTAAAAGGGGCAGTGTCGTCACTGAACTGGGCGAGATGCAGGCTTGGACCTTTCAGGGTTTTCATCATAAACTCCTATTATTTGTCGATTGACAAACAATAGGCTCAAATGAATCTCCCGGCAAGCGAATTTTAAAAAATCGTTGGTATTACAGTGGATTTAAGCGATCCTGTTTTACTGAACAACTGAGGACAGGAACCGAGTCATGGCAGGCAGACCACGCGAATTCGATCGTGACCAGGCGTTACTGAAAGCACGAGACTTGTTTTGGCGTCAGGGGTACGAAGGCACCTCGATGTCGGATTTGGTGACCGAACTGGGCATCGCTTCCGCCCGTATTTATAAGGCGTTCGGCTCGAAAGAGTTGCTGTTTCGCGAAGCCATTGCCCACTACGAAAGCCTCGAAGGCGGGTTTGCCGACCGTGCCTTTAGTGAAGAAAGCAGCGTGCGCTCGGCGATAAAACGCATGCTGGATGACGCTGTGGCGCTCTACAGCCGCGCAGACCTGCCGCAAGGGTGTATGGTGGTTTCCTCCGCTGCCAGCGTCAGCGACGAAAACAGCGGGATCAAAGCCTGGCTGGCGGAACATCGTCTGCTTCGCACCCAAGGCATTGTTGATCGGCTGCACGCGGCCGTTGCCAGTGGTGAACTGCCGCCCAATACCGACGCTAACGCCCTTGGCGACTTTTTTGCCGCCTTCTTGCACGGCTTGTCGGTTCAGGCGCGCGATGGCGTTAGCCGGGCAAGGTTGGAAGCGGCGGTCAAGGTTGCGCTCGCCACGCTGGATTGATCACTCCGGCAAATCAAAAATCACCAGGGTGCCCTGGCTGCCCGCCAGCACCCGATGCGGCACACCGGCGGCGGCCTGATACAGTTGCCCGGCATTGACCGTAATGGTCTCTCCCTGTACTTCCAGCCGCAACTGCCCGGCGATCACCAGCAGTCCCTCATGGTAGTCGTGCACCTCATCGGCAATCGCACGCTGATCCATCCGCAGCACTTTGATATTGGCCGCCCCCACCTTTCCAAGTACGCTGGAGCGCCACGCCTGCGGCAGATCGGCGGCCAGCGCAGTAAGATCGAATAATGACATAAACCCTTCTCCAGCAAGCAGCTCCCTTCGCTGCCACGGCAATTTACCTCCTGGCGCGCCAACGGCTAAATAACCTTTGCTTTTAACCTATAGCCAGGGGGCTCAAACCGGCACCCGGCGGCTGATCTCCACCACCTGATCGCTGGGCAGATAATAGTAATCCGTCACATGCATACCGTTGCGCACCATCAGCGCAAAAATGTTGCGCTGCCAGGCTGGCAATCTGTCGCTGGCTTCACGGCGCACCACGCTTTCATGCCCCAGATAGTAGGTGGCGTCGTCAAAGTTGAGTCCGGTTTTCTGCGCCTCCACATGCTGCAGCAAGCGGGGAATATTGGGCCTTTCCATAAAGCCATAGCTGGCTACCGCGCACCAGAAACCCGGCGACTGCTGTCGCATCACCAACCGTTCGGCATTCGTTACCCGCGGTTCGTTAACTATCATGATATGCAGCGCCAGCACATTGGCGTGCAGCGAACCGTTGCGTTTAACGTGCCATTTCATTACCGGTGGCGTGCCGGTTAACGTTCGGGTCAGAAAAATGGCGGTGCCCGGCACCCTTGGGATGTTACGTTCTTCCAGGTGCGCCAGAAAATCCGCCAGCGGCAGGCTCTTTTCCCCTAGCGTCCGAGAGGCTGCCAACACTCCGCGATGCCAGATTAACATCACCCCATAAACCAGCGTGGCCATCAGTAAAGGGACATACCCGCCCTGCATGACTTTGCTGAGGTTAGCCAACAGGAAGCTGAGATCGACGATAAAGAAGCCGCCGGCAACCAGCAAACTGGCGAGGGTTCCCCAGCGCCATACCTCGCGCATGGCCACAAACAGCAGCCCGGTGGTCATGATCATGGTGAGAGACACCGCAATGCCGTAAGCCGCGGCCAGATTGTCGGAAGACTTGAAAAACACCGTAAGAAATACCGTCACCGCCATCAGCAACCAGTTGATGGCACCGATATAGATTTGCCCGTAGCTCTCCTCGGTGGTTTGCTTCACCCGCAAACGTGGCAACCAACCCAGTTGGATTGCCTGACGGGTCATGGAAAAGGCGCCGCTGATGATCGCCTGACTGGCGATAATGGTGGCCAGGGTCGCCAGGATCACCAGGGGGATTTGCAGCATCGGCGGGCACAGGCGGAAAAAGATATTCTGGGTGACGTCGGCACCGGAGAGGATCAGCGCGGCCTGCCCGGCATAGTTCAGTAACAGGCTGGGGAAGACGATACCAAACCAGGCCAGCCAAATCGGTTTTTTGCCGAAATGGCCCATGTCGGCGTACAGCGCCTCCGCGCCGGTGACGCATAGAAACACGCCGCCCAGCACCAAAAAGCTGGTCAACCCATTGGAAAACAGAAAGTGGATGCCGTACAGCGGATTTAATGCCATCAGCACCGCCGGATGCTGCACAATGCCCCAGATGCCCAGTACGGCGATGGAGAAAAACCACAGTGCCATGATCGGTCCGAAGACTTTGCCGATGCGTGCCGTACCCAACGGCTGAATGGCAAACAAGCTCACCAGGATCAGCACCGCCGCCGGCAAAATATAGGGTTTCGACTCGGGCAGCACGATGTTCAGCCCTTCCAACGCCGACAGCACCGAAATCGCCGGGGTAATCGCCCCGTCGCCGTAAATCAACGCCGCACCGAACAGACCGGCAAACAGCACCATCGGCCGGGCCTTTTTCTTGCTGACCAACAACGACATCAACGCCATAATGCCGCCTTCGCCCCGGTTATCGATGCGCATGGCAAACATGGCGTACTTCAGCGAGGTGACGATCACCAGCGTCCAAAAAATCAGCGACAGCAGGCCCAGGATCACCGGCGCGGACGGCGCATCCCCCGAGAGATAGAGCACGGTTTTCAGGGTGTATAACGGGCTGGTGCCGATATCACCAAACACTACGCCCAGTGCGCCACCGGCCAGCAGCGGCAGGCTCATTTTCGGCGTCTGTTCCGGTTCATTCCCTGCGCTCATTGACGTCTCCAGTATTCACCATTGCGGTTTATTCAGGATAGTCAGTTCAGGCGGCTAGCGTGCACCTGTCAGTGAGATAACCTTCAGTTTCCCGCCTCTTTCAGCAGCCAGTGCTGCAAATTTAGCCCCTCGGGCGACAGTTCGTTGTCCTGGCGTACACACAGGTAGTAATCGCGACCGTCGTCAATCGCCAGATCGAACAATTTAACCAGTTCGCCGCTGTTGAGATAGGGTTCGATCAGCGGTTCACGCATCAGCGCGCAGCCCAGGCCCGCCTGTACCGCCGCCAGCGTTAACAGGCCGTCCTCGAACATCGGGCCGGTACTGCGCAGCGGCCGCTTGACGCCGGCCAATTGAAACCACTGCATCCAGGTTGCACGCTCTTCGTCGTGCAACAGCGGCAAGGGTGCAAGCTGCTCTGGCATGTCCAACAGCCCGTGCAGTTGGATAAACCCACGGCTGCACACCGGCACCATTTTGCCGGACATCAGTTTTTCGCTGCGATAGCCACTCCATTGCCCCGAACCAAAGCGAATCGAGATATCTGCGGCGTCGCTGAGGTAATTGCGGTGATTGGCATACACCACGTTGATGTCGATTTCGGGATTCTCGCGCAGAAAGCCGCGCAAGCGCGGAATGAACCACCCCATGCCAAACAGCGGGATCAGGCTGATGGTCACCTGCCGGGAAGCCGACTGCTCACGCACCTGCTCCGTTGCCTGACGCAGCACATTAAATGCCGAGCGGATCGAACGGTAATAGTCCCGCCCTTCGCTGCGCAATATCAACCGGCGCCCCTGACGCTCGGTCAGCGGCATTTGCAGAAAGGCCTCAAGCGTTTTGAGCTGATGGCTCACCGCCGATGGCGATATTTCCAACTCTTTCGCGGCGGCGCTGATGCTCCCCAGACGGGCGATAGCTTCAAAGGTCCGTACGGCGCGCAGCGGTGGATCGTTTGGCAACGGCACATTGTATTGTTCTGTTTTTTTCATATGTTGACTATTTTGCTGAAAGATCGGCGGCAGTTGAAAATTAATATACAAATAAATCAATAAATTAAAAACACACATTTTCTGTATAAGAAATTATATTTCCGTATTTTACAATTTTATTTAATTCTCTACTGTGAGCTTCCTGAATCATTATTTTTCGGGACTCCTCCCTATGGATACGCTGGTACAGCAGACCGTCAACGGACTGATGCTCGGCAGCATTTATGCCTTGATTGCCCTGGGTTACACCATGGTGTACGGCATTCTGCGCATCATCAATTTTGCCCACGGCGATGTGCTGATGGTCGGAGCGCTGAGCGCCCTGTCCGCCATTAACCTGTTGCAGCACCATTTTCCTGCGCTGTCACCCTATGTCGTGCTGTTACTGGCGGCGCTGATCGCCATGGCCGTCTGCGCGCTGGTATCTATGAGTATTGAGCGCCTGGCGTATCGTCGTCTGCGCAATGCTCCGCGCCTGGCACCGCTGATCAGCGGAATTGGCGTTTCTCTGCTGCTGCAAACGCTGGCCATGCTGATCTGGTCGCGCAACCCGTTGATGTTCCCGCAACTGCTGCCAATGGATCCTATCGCCCTCACCCCAGGCAACGCCAACCACGCGCCGGCGGTGATCACCGGTACCGGTATTGCCACGCTGGCAATCGCGCTGCTGGTGATGGCCGGGCTGCTGCTATTGGTCGAGCACTCTCGCTTTGGGCGTGCCATGCGCGCCACGGCAGAAAACCCGCAGGTTGCCGGCCTGATGGGCATAGACCCCAACCGCATCATCGTTCTGACATTCGCCCTCGGCGGCGCTTTGGCGGCAGTGGCGGGCATCATGATGGCCAGCAACTACGGCAATGCCGGTTTCTCCATGGGCTTTCTGCCGGGTATCAAAGCCTTTACCGCGGCGGTGTTAGGCGGCATCGGCAACCTGCGCGGCGCCATGCTCGGCGGTCTGTTGCTGGGGTTGTTCGAGTCGTTGGGCACCGGCTATCTCGGCGAACTGACCGGGGGCACCTTCGGCAGTAACTATCAGGACGTTTTCGCCTTCCTGATATTGATCGCCGTGTTGGTATTTCGCCCATCCGGGCTGCTGGGCGAACGCGTCGCCACCCGCGCCTGAGGAGACAAGATGACTATTTTGACTCACCTACAGCAAACCGATGCCCCTGGCCGTGCCAGACTCGGCGTGGCGCTGTTTATGCTCGGCCTGCTGCTGGCCCCCTGGGTGGCCGGTGCCGCAGGCGGTAACTACTGGGTGCGGGTGATCGATTTTGCCTTGCTCTACCTGATGCTGGCATTGGGGCTGAACATCGTGGTCGGCCTCACCGGCCTGCTGGACATGGGGTTTATCGCCTTTTACGCGGTAGGTGCCTATCTGACCGCGTTATTGTCGTCACCACACCTGACCGAGCAGTTTCCAATATTGCTGCAGTGGTTCCCCGATGGGCTGCATTTGTCGATCCTGCTGCTGATCCCGCTGGCGGCTTTATTGGCAGCGCTGTGCGGCATTCTGCTGGGCGCACCGACGCTGCGACTGCGTGGAGACTATTTGGCGATTGTCACCTTGGGCTTTGGCGAGATCGTCCGCATTCTGATGCGTAATCTGGACCGGCCGCTCAACATCACCAACGGGCCCAAAGGGATCTCCGGCATCGATCCGGTCTCGCTGTTTGGCCTGAAGTTTTCGGGGATGCAACAGTGGTTCGGTTTCCGCTTTTCGTCACTGTATCTCTATTACTACCTGTTCGCCGCCCTGCTGCTGCTGATCCTGTTTATCTGTCTCCGCCTGCAACATTCACGGGTGGGTCGGGCCTGGACCGCTATCCGCGAAGATGAAGACGCGGCACGGGCGATGGGAATCAATACGCGTAATTTCAAGCTGTTGGCTTTCGCCATAGGCGCCACCTTCGGCGGCATCGCCGGTGCTTTATTTGCGGCATTTCAAGGGTTCGTCTCACCGGAGTCCTTTACGCTGCAAGAGTCCATCGCGGTGCTGGCGATGGTGGTGTTGGGCGGCATGGGCCATATCCCCGGGGTGATCCTCGGTGCCCTGTTGCTGGCCGCCTTGCCTGAACTGCTGCGCAGCACCATGGGGCCGCTGCAACAGGCCCTGTTCGGCCAGGTGTGGATCGATCCGGAAATCATCCGCCAGCTGTTCTACGGGCTGGCGTTGATTCTGGTGATGCTGTATCGCCCGGCAGGCCTGTGGCCCGCACGTCATCCACAGGGGGCCACTTTATGACGCCGCTTCTCACGCTCAGTCACGTCAGTAAACGCTTTGGCGGATTAACCGCGGTGGACGATGTCAGCATCAGCATTCGCCAGGGTGAGATTTACGGCCTGATTGGCCCCAACGGCGCCGGCAAAACCACCTGCTTCAACCTGATTACCGGCCTGTATCGCGCCGACAGCGGCGAGTTCCGCCTGCAAGAACAGCGTTACAAGCCACAGGCTATCGATAAGGTGGCGCAGGCAGGCATCGCGCGTACCTTCCAGAACCTGCGCCTGTTCAATGAAATGACCGTGCTGGAAAACGTGATGGTCGGCTGTCACCTGCGCACCCACAACGGCCTGTGGGCGGCAATTTCACGTCATCGGCGCGCCCGCCAGGAAGAGCAGGCCACGCGGGAAAAATCCCACGCGCTGCTGGAGTACGTCGGCATCAGTCAGTTCGCGCATTATCGCGCCGGCGATCTTTCCTATGGCCACCAGCGTCGGCTGGAAATAGCCCGGGCATTGGCTACCGAGCCTAAATTGCTGGCTTTGGATGAACCCGCGGCCGGGATGAACGCCGGCGAGAAAGTGGCGCTGCGCGATCTGCTGCTGCGCATTCGTGACAGTGGCAAAACCCTGTTATTGATCGAGCATGACGTCAAGCTGGTGATGGGCCTTTGCGACCGCATGACGGTGCTCGACTACGGCAAAGTCATCGCCGAAGGCGAACCGGCACAGGTAAGGCGTGAGCCGGCGGTGATCCGCGCTTATCTGGGAGGCGCTGCCCATGTCTGAGCCCTTACTCAGCGTTAAAAATTTAAAAGTGTCTTACGGCGGAATTCATGCGGTGAAAGGCATCGATTTTACGGTGAACAGCGGCGAACAGGTGACGTTAATCGGCGCCAACGGCGCGGGCAAGACCTCCAGCCTGCGTGCGCTGACAGGCCTGCAACCCTTCGAGGGCGACATCCTGTTCGACGGCCGGTCCATTCGCGGCATGCCACCCCATCGTTTGCTGCAACAAGGATTGGTGATGGTGCCGGAGGGCCGCGGGATTTTCGCCCGCATGACGGTGCAGGAGAACCTGCAGCTTGGTGCCTATACGCGCCGTGACCAACCGGCGTTACGCCAGGATCTGGAGCGAGTTTTCACGCTTTTCCCTCGCTTGCGTGAACGGCTGAGCCAACAGGCCGGATTACTCTCTGGGGGAGAACAACAGATGGTGGCGATCGGCCGTGCTCTACTCAGTCGTCCGCGCCTGCTGGTGTTGGATGAACCTTCTATGGGACTGGCCCCTATCGTGGTTGAGACCATATTTGAAGTCATCAAAAGCCTTTCACGTGACGGTGTCACCCTGCTGTTGGTGGAACAAAACGCCAGGCTGGCGCTGGCGTCGACCGATCGCGCCTATGTGTTGGACAGCGGTAACCTCAGCCATTGCGGCCGCTCTGCCGACCTGCTGGATGATGAAAAAATCAAACAAGCCTATCTGGGCGAATAACCGTTTTTACTTTTAACCACACCGGGAGTTTTACATGAACAAAATCACTCGCTTCAAGCCGCTGGCGTTAGCCACCGCCGTTCTGGTCAGCCTGAGTGCCGCCTCGTCGGCGCTGGCCGATGAAACCATTCTGATCGGTCTGGCCGGCCCGTTAACTGGCCCTTCCGCCCGTATCGGGAAAGATTTGGAAAACGGCGCTAAGCTGGCGATCGCCGATGCCAACGCGCAGAAACCCACGCTCAAAGGCAAAGCCGTCACCTTTAAATTGTTATCCGAGGACGATCAATCCGATCCGCGCACCGCCGTCGCGGTGGCGCAGCGCCTGGTCGACGAAGGCGTGGCCGGTGTGGTCGGCCATTGGAACACCGGCACCAGTATCCCGGCCGCACGCATTTACCACGACGCCGGTATTGCCCAGGTCGCGCCGGTCGCCACCGGCCATGGCTATACTCAACAGGGGTTTGATACCAGCTTCCGCGTCATGGGCCATGACGACGATGGCGGTAATTACGCCGGGATCTACGCCGTCACACAGCTAAAAGCCAAGCGCATTGCGGTGATTGACGACCGTACCGCGTTCGGACAAGGACTGGCGGATGAATTTATCAAATCGCTGGCAGCTCAGGGTATCCAACCGGTGGCGCGTGAATATGTCGACGACAAGACCGTCGATTTCAGCGCGGTCCTGACCACCGTACGCAGCAAGAACGCCGATTTGATCTTCTTCGGCGGCGTCGACTCGCAGGCAGCGCCGCTGGCACGCCGTATCAAACAGTTGGGCATGAACACCCCGTTGATGGGCGCCGGCGGTTTTGTCAGCCAGACCTTCCTGACGCTGGCACAGAAAGAAGGTGAAGGCGTAGTGGCGCTGGAGCCCGGTCTGCCGCTGGAGCAAATGCCCGGTGGCAAAGCCTTTGAGCAGGCCTACCGCGACCGCTACCAAACCCATATCGAACTGCATGCGCCGTTTGCCTACGACGCCACCCGGGTATTGATTGCCGCCATTGAGCAGGCGGGTTCCGCCGATCCGGCCGATTATCTGCCGAAGCTGCGCGCCATTCATTATCAGGGCGTCACCGGCACCATTGCATTCGATTCACAGGGCAACCTGCAACAGCCGAGCTTCACCCTGTACCGGGTGGTTGACGGCAAATGGCAGCCGCAGACCGTACTGGGCGGCGCAAAAAAACAATAAAAACCCGCAAGCAATGAGGAGCAAGGCGATGAGCGATGCAAAAAACGAGTTGGGTATTCTGGCCCGCCGCCGCATAGAAGCGGAAATCATCAAACCGATCTACCAGATCCTGGTGCGCGAGATCGGCAAAGAGCGCGCACAGGCGGTCATTGGCGAGGCTATCGAAAATGCCGCCATCGAGGCCGGCAAAAACTTCGCCGCGCAGGAGCCCAATGGCGCGGATTTGCAAAGTTTCGCCGCCTTGCAGTACCTGTGGGAAAAAGACGATGCGCTGCAGGTGAAGGTGATATACCAGGACGAGCAACATTTTGACTATGACGTCACCCGCTGCCGCTATGCCGAGATGTACCATCAAATGGGCTTGGGTGAGATCGGCCATCTGTTGTCCTGCGCGCGCGACAGTCAGTTTATCGTCGGCTATGCGCCAGAGGTAGAACTGCAGCGCACCCAGACCATCATGTCCGGCGCGTCCTGCTGTGATTTTCGCTATGCCGCCAAGGCGCAGGGAGAGGAAAAGTGACGCATCGAGTGAACGGAGATCGCCTGTGGCAAAGCCTGCTCGACATGGCTCAGTTCGGCGCTATTCCAAAAGACGGCGTGACACGGCTGGCTCTGAGTGAAGAAGACCGCCAGGCACGCGATCGGTTACGCGATTGGGCTTTGGCGGCCGGTTGCAGCGTACGCATCGACCGCATGGGCAATATGTTCCTGCGCCGCGAAGGCACTCGCCCCGATCTGGCCCCGGTGGTCACCGGCTCACACGTTGATTCCCAGCCCAACGGCGGCCGTTTCGACGGTATTTACGGCGTGCTGGCCGGGCTGGAGGTGATTCGGACCCTCAACGATCGGCAAATCGCCACCGAGCGTGCGGTGGAAGTCATCAACTGGACGAATGAAGAAGGCGCACGCTTTGCGCCGGCAATGATCTCCTCTGGGGTATTTGCCGGCGTGTTCGAGCTGGAGTACGGCCTGTCGCGCCAGGATGCTCATGGCACCAGCATCGGCGAAGCCTTGCAGCAAATCGGCTACGCCGGCGAGCATCCGGTGGGCAACATGCCGATTCACGCCGCCTTTGAGCTGCACATCGAGCAAGGCCCGATCCTCGAAGCGGAAAACATTGAGATTGGCGTAGTGACCGCTGCGCAAGGGCAACGCTGGTATGAGCTGGAGATCACCGGATTTAGCGCCCATGCAGGCACGACGCCGATGGATCGTCGGCGCGACGCCCTGCTCGGCTTTGCCGACATGGTCAAGGCGGTCAATGAGATCGGTAAAGCCTTTATGCCGGACGCTCGCGCCACGGTGGGTATGGCGCAGATCACGCCCAATTCCCGCAACGTGGTGCCGGGCAAGGTGTTCTTCAGCGTCGAATTCCGTCACCCGCAAGAGGCGGTATTGGCGCAGATGGAACAACGTTTGCTGGCCGCGGTGACCGAAGTGGGTGTCGATGAGCTGAAGGCCCGCGCCGAGCGCATTTTCCAATATCAACCGATACGCTTTGATTCTGGTTGCATCGACAGTGTGCGACAGGCCGCCTGCACGCTGGGTTATTCGCACCGGGATATGATTTCCGGTGCCGGTCATGACGCCTGCTACCTGAGCCGCGTAGCACCGACGGCGATGATATTCATTCCCTGCGTGGAGGGCATCAGCCACAACGAATTGGAGAACATCTCCCCGGAGTGGTCAACCGCCGGGGCCAACGTGCTGCTCAACGCGATATTGGCGCAAACCCACGCCTGAACCCTGGCTCCGGTTAACCCGCCGGGGCCAGAAAAAATATTCAACAAATTGGTTGAATATTAGCCCGCCTGTTCTATATTCAACCATATGGTTAAATTATCTTCCTCACAGCTGGACGCCATTTTCCATGCGCTTTCCGACCCGACACGCCGCGCGATACTGCGGTCGCTGGCCGGTGGCGAGCACAGCATTGGTGAACTGGCCGCGCCGTTGCAGATGTCGTTTGCCGGCGCCTCCAAGCACATTAAAGCACTGGAGCTTGCTGGGCTGGTGCAGCGCACCGTGCAAGGAAGAAACCATATCTGCCGGCTTGAACCCGAGCCCATGGCGCAGGCCATGCAATGGTTGCAAACCTACGAGCATTTCTGGACTGAGCGGCTGGACGCGCTGGAAACAGCGCTGCTGCAGCCGGAACCGAATCCTCCCGAGGAGTGAATGATGAACGACTACGGCATGATTATTGAAACCGGCACGCTGCGCATTCAGCGGCTGCTGCCCGGCCCGATCGACCGGGTCTGGGCCTATCTGACGGAATCCGACAAACGTGCCACCTGGCTGGCCGCCGGCGAGATGAAGCTGGAAAACGGAGCCCAGGTGGAGCTGGTTTTTCGCAATTCCGATCTGACCGGCGAACACGAGCAAACGCCGGCCAAATATAAGCACCTGAGCTGCAGCGTCAGCAACGTCGGCCATATCACCTGCCTTTTCCCACCGCGGTTGCTGAGTTTTACCTGGGCAGAACAGGGGCAAAGCCGCCCCTCCGAGGTGACCTTCGAACTGACCGAACAGGGTAAAGCCGTGCTGCTGACGGTTACCCACCGTCGCCTGGCCAACCGTGATGAAATGCTCAGCGTGGCCGGGGGGTGGCACACCCATCTGGATATCCTGGTCGATCGCCTGCACAATCGCCAACCACAGCCGTTCTGGAGCACCCACACCAGGCTGGAAGAAGAATACCGAGCCAGACTTTAATCACCTCTCGTCCCGCCGTCTGAACGCCAGATAGCCGGTGACCAGCGTAAAGCCGCCGACCAGCAACACCAGCAAAACAAAGCCGTGGTGATTGCTGGCCAGCGGGATCCCTCCCACGTTCATGCCAAAGAAGCCGGCGACGATATTGATTGGCAGTGCCAACACGGTGATCACCGTCAGGGTGTAAAGCGTGCGGTTGTTCTGTTCCATCTGCTTGGCGCCTATCTCTTCCTGCAACAAGCGAATGCGTTCGGTCAAGCTGGCGAGATCGTTTAGCACCACCGTGAACTCTTCGGTGAACTGACGCAGATCCTGTACCACGTCCCGGCTCAGCCAGGTCGGCGGCCGATTCAGCAAACGAAACAGCGCCGCGGGCTCCGGTGCCAGCAGACGCTGAAAACGCAGCAGCATGCGGCGCATCCTCCCCAGTTCGGTACGGTTGCGTTTCACATGGTTGCTCAGCAGGCGATCTTCGATGGTATCGACATACTGGTTGGCCTGCCGCACCACCTGCTCCAGCACCTCTTCCTGCTCCTCCAGCAAATGCGCCAGCAATTCGGTAGAAGACGCCAACTGCAGCGGCCCCAGCCGGCCCAGCAGCCGCTCAATCAAACGCAGCGGTTTGTGCCGAACCGTGACCACCAGGCCACTGCGGCAATACAGCCACAGCGTCGCAATCTCAGGGCTGTTCTCTTTCGGGTGGAAGATCACGTCGTTAAGCACCGCGAACAAATCCTCTCCCTGACGTTCTATGCGCGTGGTATGAGATCCGTGGCGGATCTCGTCGAAGAAAAAGTCGGAAATCGCAAAGTGGTTTTTCAGCCATTTTTCCGCCGCGGCATGGTTCAGGTTGAGATGCAGCCAGATAAATCCCTCCCCCGGCGACAGCGTCTGATAAGCCTGGCAGGCCTGTTGCGAAGAGACCCGCTGCGGCGGCTCTGCCGTACGAAAAACGTGGCCGTAAATCAGCCCGGTGACCTCATCGTCAAAATCAAGTTTGTGTAATTTTTCCGCAACCGTTTGAGCCATAAATCTTTGTCCCGAATAACCGCACGCATGAGTTAACCAATCTCAGTCTTTATATCAACCTTTAAATGCCAACGTTAATTATTTTCACTGTTCCCGATGATTAATATTAGCGTCATAAAAAAGTCACATTATTTCCCAATACTTTGATGGCAACACCGTACAGCACCGTCAGTAATCTAATGAAGTCTATCGGGAAGGTCCTTTATGAGCGATAACAGCGCCGTTCAAGCGGGTGCGCCATCTGCGTCAAGCCTGCCAAAAATCTACCAAAAGAACAGTCGACTCACTGTTCTTTTTTTTATTTTATTATTAGTGCTGGGGATAGCTTTTGCCGGAGTAAATCTATTTAACGACGTCAGCGATGCCGGTGCGGTTTATACCAGTTACGTTCCGTTTCTTTTATTGGGATTGGCGTTATTGATCGCGCTCGGCTTTGAATTCGTTAATGGTTTCCACGATACCGCCAATGCGGTAGCCACCGTGATTTATACCCATTCACTGTCGCCGATGGTGGCGGTGGTCTGGTCGGGGTTCTTTAATTTTCTCGGCGTGTTGCTCTCCAGCGGCGTGGTCGCTTTCGGCATCATTTCGCTGCTGCCGGTTGAACTGATCTTGCAGGCCGGTACCGGCAACGGGTTCGCCATGGTCTACGCCCTGCTGTTCTCGGCGATTATCTGGAACCTCGGCACCTGGTGGCTGGGGCTGCCTGCGTCGTCATCGCATACCTTGATAGGCTCGATCATCGGCGTTGGGGTGGCTAACGCCCTGATCCACGGGCGCACCGGCACCAGCGGCGTCGACTGGGGTCAGGCCATTAAAGTGGGTTATGCCCTGCTGCTTTCACCGGTGATCGGCTTCGTGTTTGCCGCCTTGCTGCTGCTGGCGCTGAAGGTCTTTGTCAAAAACCGCCAGTTGTATACCGCCCCCAAAAATGACTCGCCGCCGCCGCTGTGGATCCGCAGCCTGCTGATCCTGACCTGTACCGGTGTTTCCTTTGCTCACGGATCCAACGACGGGCAAAAAGGCATGGGCCTGATCATGCTGATCCTGGTCGGTACCATGCCCATTGCCTATGCGTTGAACCGTTCGATGCCGCCGGAGCAAATACCCCGCGTAGCGGCATTGGCGGAAGTGACAAAAAACCAGCTGCTGCAACAGTTCCCAGCGGTTAGTCAGGTTCCCGCGCGTGAAGTTCTCACCGGCTATGTTCGCACCAGCGAGCTGACGCCGGAAGTGGTGCCTGCCCTGGCCCAACTGACCGGCGCCATCGGCGATCAAATTCGCCAGTACGGTTCGGTCGACAAAATCCCTGCGCAGGCAGTATCCAACACCCGAAATGATATGTACCTGACGTCGGAGGTCATTAAGCACCTGAAGACGGAAAAACAACTTCAGATCCCCGCTGACTCGCAACGCAATCTGGACGCGCTGAAAGGTGAATTGGACAGCGCCACCCGCTTTATTCCGTTCTGGGTCAAGGTGGTGGTGGCAATAGCGCTTGGGCTGGGCACCATGGTCGGTTGGCGGCGCATCGTGGTCACCGTGGGCGAGAAGATCGGTAAAAGCCATCTCACCTATGCTCAGGGCGCCAGCGCCGAGCTGGTGGCGATGACCACTATCGGGGCGGCGGACGCCTTCGGCCTGCCGGTTTCCACCACCCACGTTCTTTCATCCGGCATTGCCGGGACCATGGCGGCCAACCGCTCCGGCCTGCAAATGTCCACCCTGCGCAATCTGCTGATGGCCTGGGTGCTGACGCTGCCGGCCTCGGTGCTGCTTTCCGCCGGGCTCTACTGGATCTTCACCCATTTTTAAAACCGGGCTAACACGGAGAATCAACTATGGCTATGCATGAATTTAATCACGACGACACCTTCAACCAGCGCCTGCTGCAGGAATTCTACGACAGCTATGACGAAGAGCTGGAAATGGAACTGGACGACCTGCGCTTTGACGACACCGAAGTGGACAGCGACCAGAAAAAAGCCTGGCGCAAACAGTACTTTCGCGAGTTGCTGCGGCTACAGGGTGAGCTGGTCAAACTGCAGGACTGGGTGATGCGTACCGGCCACCGTCTGGTGATCATCTTTGAAGGCCGCGATGCCGCCGGCAAGGGCGGCGTGATCAAACGCATCACCCAGCGTCTGAACCCGCGTACCTGCCGTGTGGCCGCGCTGCCGGCCCCCAACGACCGCGAACGCACCCAGTGGTACTTCCAGCGCTATATCGCCCACCTGCCGGCCGCCGGCGAGATGGTGTTGTTCGATCGCAGCTGGTACAACCGTGCCGGAGTGGAAAAAGTGATGGGCTTTTGCAACGACGAGGAATACGAAGAGTTTTTCCGCAGCGTGCCGGAGTTCGAGAAGATGCTGACGCGCAGCGGCATTCAAATCGTCAAGTATTGGTTCTCGATCACCGACGATGAGCAGGAACTGCGTTTCCTCAGTCGCATCCACGATCCGCTCAAGCAGTGGAAGCTCAGCCCGATGGATTTGGAGAGCCGCCGTCGCTGGGAGGATTACACCGAGGCCAAAGAGGTCATGTTAGCGCGCACTAACATTCCTGAGGCGCCATGGTGGGTGGTTCAGGGTGTCGACAAGAAAAAGGCCCGGCTGAACTGTATCAGCCATCTGCTTAAGCAGCTGCCTTACGAAGAGGCCGAAGGCAACGTGATCACCCTGCCGCCACGCAAACGCAGCCCGGACTACAGCCGCAGTCCGGTCCCGGATAACATGGTCGTGCCAGAAGTGTATTGATGCCCTGCCAGGGAGGCGCATCGCCGCCTCCCTGCCTTACCCTCACGCCAGAACGCCACCGCCGGGTTTTCAGATCCGCAAGGGTCACCTTATTTTCTCCACATTTGCTGTGCAGACTCTTGCTGATATTTTTTCATCAGTCAGGGACGTAGTCACGGTTGCCATGCATTTATTGAATTCCCTTTTTCGCTTTTCCACCTCAGGTTTCGGCGTCAGTTTGATTCTCACGCTGTTGTTGGTTCCCCCTTCTGCACAGGCCGCTGCGCCACTGGCGCTTCATTCTGCTTCGGTGTTGGTGGTCAATCAGCGTACCGGCAAAACGCTGTATCACAAACAAGCCAACCGCGTGTTGCCGATAGCTTCGCTGAGCAAATTGATGACCGCCATGGTGGTATTGGACAGCAAACGCCCGCTGGGCAACCCGATAAAAGTCATTCCTGCCGACCGCGATCTGCTCAAGAAGACCCATTCGCGCCTGACCCTGGGCTCCATTCTCAGCCGTCGCGATATGCTGCACATCGCCCTGATGTCATCGGAAAATCGTGCGGCGGCCGCGTTGAGCCGCAGCTATCCCGGCGGACGAAAAGCCTTTGTGGCGAAAATGAATCAGAAAGCCCGCATCCTCGGCATGAAACACGCCCGTTTTTACGATCCGACCGGCCTGACGCCGCGCAACGTTGCCAGCGCCAATGATCTGCTGAAAATGGTTAATCACGCCTACCGTTATCAGACCATTCGCCGTTTCAGCACCGACAGGCAACAAATCGTCCGGCCTGGTCGCGGCCAACTGGTTTATCGCAGTTCCAATGGGCTGATCAACAATCCCGCCTGGAAAATTCAGCTGCAAAAGACCGGTTTCACCAACGAAGCCGGTCACTGTCTGGTGATGCGAACCCTGATCAAGGGGCAGCCGGTGGTGATGATCCTCCTTGGTTCAAAGCAGCGCTACGGCCACTACAGCGACGCTATTCGCCTGAAGGCCTGGCTGGAATCCTGATGTGAATCGGGCGCGTCAACCACGCGCCCCTTTACCACCCGGTGCATATCTAAATCCGTTTTTTATCAATGGAATATCCTATCTCCAATCAATATTACGCCGGCGGCATCCTGCATGGTATTTGTCATCAATCATCGATGAGAAAGGAACAGGAAAATGGCTTATGCCCTGAGCGTGTTGGAAAAAAGTCCGATTGCCGAAGGAGAAAGCGCCGCCGAGGCGCTCAAGCGCACGCTGCATCTGGCACAGCAGGCGGAGGTCTGGGGGTACCGCCGTTTTTGGCTGGCGGAGCATCACAATACCCCGCAGCTGGCTTGCCCTTCCCCGGAAGTGCTGATTGCCTATTTGCTCGGACAAACCTCGCGGATCCGTATCGGCTCCGGCGGCGTCATGCTGCAACATTACAGCGCTTATAAGGTGGCGGAAAACTTCAATCTGCTGGCCACGCTGGCACCGGGCCGGGTTGATTTGGGCGTGGGAAAAGCGCCAGGCGGGCTACCGCTCTCGACTCAGGCGCTGCAGGCCGCGCACGATCAACAGAATAAACCTGACTTCCCTCAACAGCTCGCGCAGCTCAATGCCTTTCTGAATGATGATGCGCAGCCTGGCCTGAGCGCCACGCCACAGCCGGTGCAACCGGCGCAACGCTTTCTGCTGGGCGCCAGCAACGAAAGCGCCCAACTGGCCGCCGAACACGGCTGGGCCTTTGTGTTTGCCGCCCATCTCAATGGTAACCCGGAGGATATCCGTCGAGCGCTGGCCCATTACAGTGAGCAAAGCGGTGGCCGCAAAGCCCTGTTGGCGGTGGCGGCGATCGTCGCCGACAGCGAAAGCCAGGCTAAAGATCTGGCAGCCGGGATCCAGCAGTACCGTGTCCACGTGACCGGCGGGCAAAGCGTGACCGTCGGCAGCCTGGAGCAGGCGGAAAGCTTTGTGCAACAGGCCGGCGCTACCGATTACCGTATCGAACCGCGCGAAAGCCACATTCTGCTGGGTACCGCCCGGCAGGTGCGCCAACAGTTGGATCAGTTGCACCAGCAGTACGGCGTAGAGGAGTTTGTGATTGATACCCCCATCAGCCAGCCTGCCGCCCGCCTTGCCTCTCTGCAATTGCTGGCGTTAGCGGGTGAGGCTGTTTGATTCAGTTAACCACGGTGCCGGCACCGATGGCGACGGCCAGATCCTGAGCCAGCGTTTCCATCTGCGCCGGCTCAAGGTTAGCCAGACTGATGCGGATCGCCGGACCGCTTTTCAGGCGGAAGGGTTCGCCGCTCTGCACCAGCCAGCCGCGCTGCGCCATCATTTGGCTGGCGGCGGCTTCTGAACGCACCGGCAACCAGATATGCACTCCCTCTCCCGGCGACACCGGCACGCCGGTCAATGCGTGCAGCCGTTCGGACAAATCGTCACGCCGCTGCTGATAAGTTTGCTGCGCCCGTGCAAACAACCCCTCTTGCCGGGCCTGCGTCCACAGTTTAACGGCAATCTGCTGCAGGATATGGCTGACCCAGCGTTCGCGAATGTATTGATCCGCCCGCATGGTCTGCAGCAGTTGCGGCTTGCCGCAGGCCAGCGCAATTCGCAGATCCGGGCTGAGGAACTTGCTCAGCGATAACACATACAGGCCATTGTCTGCGGCAAAGGGCAAATGCAACGGCCGCTGCGACAGTGGTCCCCAGAAGTCATCGACGATCGCCAGACAGCCGGGGTTTTGCGACAGGAATTCCCGCCAACTTGCGGCCCGGCCCGCGCTTAATGACATGCCGGTCGGGTTCTGTGCCCGAGGCGTCATGATCACCGCGGCCCCCAGCGGTGCGGCCTCTTTTTCCGGCAAGCGGCACCCTTGTTCATCAACCGGTAACGGCAAAGGCTTCAGCCGCAGATGCCGCAACAGCGTCAGTAACGGTGGCCAGCAGGGATCTTCCACCCACACCGAGGCGCCCGGCGCCGCATGAATACGCAAAGCCTTCTCGATAGCGTCCAGCGCGCCGGAAAACACCGCCGGTTCACCCAACTCTGCCCCTTGTTGGCTTAACCAGTCGCCGGCAAGCCGGCACAGCGCCGGTAAATCCCCGCTAACGTCATAACCGGTCTGCTGTGGGAAAACGTCTTCGGCACCCAGCGACAAGGCCGGCAGCAGTGCAGCATCCAGATTACCACTCGCCAAATCCCTCATGCCCTCCGGCACTTGCCGAACATTACGCACCGTCATTAAAGGTTGCTCTAGTACCTGAGTACCGGCACGCCCGCGGGTAGCCACCAAACCGGCATCACGCAGTTTGGCATAGGCGCTGGCGACGGTATTGGGGTTGACCCCCAACTCGCCGGCCAATTGACGCACCGGCGGCAGCAGGTCACCCGGCTGCAGATCCCCCTGCTTTATCTGCGTGCTGATCTGTTCAGCAATCTGGACAGCGCTGCCGCCTTTTGCATACAATGAGCTCATACATAAAACCTTTTTGTATTAGTTCAAAATAGATTACCTGTTTCGAACGGAAAAGTTAAGGGGTAAAAATGGAAAAACATTACGTACTGGATATTAAACAGGGCGGAAAAGCCTTTGGCCGGTTGCAGATGTTCACGCCCTGGGCCGCCGAACAGTTGCAGCAGGCTCAGGCGCTGTTCCCTGCCGATCAGGGCTACCAGTTGAGTATCAGTCAAGTCAAAGAGCGTCGGATAGTTTATCAAAGCGGCCTTGGCGGTATCACCATCCTGGGCGATACGCTGGAACTGGAACCTTACCCCCATAGCCAGGAGGCACCACAACAATGAAAAAAGTTGTCGCGATAAGACATGTGAATTTTGAAAACCTTGGCATTCTGGGCTCACTGCTGTCATTGCGTGGCTATCAGATTGATTATTTCGACGCAGGCCGTGACGACATCCGCACCATCGTTAATGAGGATACCGACCTGCTGGTGGTGCTGGGCGGGCCGATCAGCGCCGCTCAGCACTTTGCCGGCCAGCAAAACTATGCGTTTCTCAACGATGAGTTAGCACTGGTTACCCAGCGTTTACAGCAAAAACGGCCTACGATCGGTGTCTGTCTCGGCGCGCAGGTGATTGCCCAGGCGTTGGGTGCCGAAGTCGTTTCGCTCGGTGTTAAAGAGATCGGTTACGCCCCCTTAACCTTGACGGACAATGAAGACTCGGTGCTGGCGCCACTGGCTTCCACGCCGGTGCTTCACTGGCACGGCGATATGTTTATGATCCCCGAAGGCGCGACCCGCCTGGCGGGTACCGATATCTGCCCCAATCAGGCATTTGAGTATCAGGATTTCGCCCTTGGGCTACAGTTCCATCTGGAAGCCGATCACCGCGATCTTGAGCGCTGGCTGGTAGGCCATGCCTGTGAACTTGAACTGGCCGGCATCGTGCCGCAGCTTTTGCGTCAACAGGCTGCGCGTTACGGCACAGAATTGGAACAATGCGCCCGCCAGGTATTTGCGCGCTGGTTGGATAAAATCGAACCCAGGAAGTGATAGATGCAACAAATTTCTCAATTACAGCCGCCGCAGATTGATGTCATCAGCATTCAATCTCAGGTGGTGTATGGCAGCGTCGGCAACGGGATAGCCTATCGCACGCTGTTGAAAAAAGGGCTGGAAGTGCTGCAGGTGCCCAGCGTGCTGTTCGGTTGCCCCCCTTATTACGGCGCACCCAGCGGCGGCGTGATCTCCGCCGAGTGGTTCGGCGGTTTTCTGGCGGATTTGCTTGCCCGCGGCGTGATGAATCGCACCCGCGCGGTGATTGTCGGTTATCTGGGCAATGTCGACCAGTGCCATATTCTGGATGCCTGGTTGCAGCATGTGCGCACGATCAATCCGCAGATAAAAATTTATATCGATCCGGTGATGGGCGATTACGGCGAAGGGGTGTATGTGGATAAACGCATTGTCGATTGCTATCGCTCCCCCTTCCTGCAATTGGCCAATGGCCTGACCCCCAACGGCTTCGAACTGGAACAGCTTTGCGGTCACCCTCTGACCACCCAGGAACAGACGCGGCAGGCCGCACAGGCGTTGCTCAATGACACTACCGAGTGGGTGTTGGTGACCAGCGCACCGGGCGTGGCGGAAAACGACGATCAACTGGGGTTACTGCTGGTCAAACACGACGAAGTGCAAAGCTATACCCACCCCAGAATTCAATCAAAGGTCAAAGGCACCGGGGATATGTTTGCCGCGTTGCTGGTCAGCCATCTGCTGCACGGGAAAAGTCTCGATGAGGCGATCGTGACCGCCGGAGGTGAAGTTTGTGCTGTTCTGGCGGAAGCGGAGCATTTCGGCCTGGAGGAAATTGGCAGCCTGCGTGCCTTGAAATAGGCCGGGAGTGACGGGGCAGCCAGCTGCCCCTCGCGTCTTACTTAGCGTTTTTTCTTTTTGTTGAAGTCCAATTCAAACGCAAACACCGCACTCTGAATTTTTCTTTCCATCGCCAAACCCAGTTTCATAAAGCGGCACGACAGGCGTGAAAAATGCACCATGTTGTCGTCGTCATCCAGCTCATGATCGTCGTTGATCACCACCAGCTCCATATTGACCTTGAAACTGCCGTAGCTGCCAAGATCCAACAACGCTTTTTTGAACTGGAACCCGGGCTGCAGGTTTGGCGGTAACGGGCCATCAACGCGTAGCCCTACACCACCGGCTGACAGATCGTGGATCCTCAGCTGATATTCACTGCCATCGGCGTATTCACCACTGCACAAAAACTGGCGCCAGTGAGGTGTCGTCACGCGAAACTGGCGACGGCGCTGGATGTAAACCAGCTGCTTCGGCAATTGGGTTGAACAAACGTTGACGCCCTGCTGATGGCTGAACTCGGCCCGACCTACGGAGAACTCGATCTTCGCGTCATGGCTTTCAATCACGATGGTGCATTCGCCATCAACCGCCGTATCCGCCTCATCGCCGCTAAACACGATGTTGTCCGGCCCGACGCTCAATAACAAACTCTGAAACTGCTGTTTCTCATTTACGACCCGTAGCGGCGTGCGTTGTTTACAAATCTCACGCAGAATCGCCAGTACTTCAAAGCGCTCCTGCTTGATAAACAATCCGTTATCATTCTGCTCCACTTGACGCTCCTGGCACTTCCCAATGACGTTGACACTTTCCTTACAGTTATCATCACTGGGAATATTCCTAAAGTCAAATTTGCCAGCGATGCCAGGCTTGCGGTAACAGTCTGGCGAAGCGTTCTGCCCAGGCCTGTTGACCTTGTTGATCGGCAAGCAGATCCTGGCGGATCTCGATACCGACATAGGGCAATTGCCGGCGCTCAGCATGCACCGGCAGGGTGTAGTCCGTCGCGTCGGTCATGGCGTAGGGCTCATTGACGCCCACCTGCAAATCCCCTTCTTCACGCAGCAACTCTGCCAGCAACAGCGCGAACTCCGGTTGACGGTTGAACAACAGCCCTACCTGCCATGGGCGCGCATTGCCTTTAAACACCGGCGTAAAGCTGTGCATGGCAACGATCGCCGTCGGCAATCCGCTACGCTGGCGCGCATCCAGACTGTCGGTTATCGCCTGATGGTAAGGCAGAAAAATCTCATGCTCGCGCGCCAGTGCCTGTTCGGCCGCAATGCCCACGTTGCCGGGGATCGGCGTTAGCTCCGACAGCCCAGGTATGGAGCTGGGAATGCCGGGAGTCCGATTACAGTCAATGACCAAACGCGAGTAACGCTGATGAATCAGCGAAGCGTCCAACTGGCGACTAAGGTGACGTGAAACGTTCAGTGCGCCGATGTCCCATCCGATATGACGGTCTATTTCGCCGGGCGGCAGCCCCAGATCGCCCAATTGCTGCGGTATCGCCTGTCCGGCGTGATCGCAAAGCAATAAGAAGGGCGCGAGGCCTTTTGGCGTTTCAATCGCGACGGCGGCGGGATCTTCGGCGGACAACAAAAACGGGGCGAACGGCTGTGGCATGAAAAACTCCGGCGGAGGAACAAAGCCTTATCTTAGGCTATTTTCCCCCGCCGGCGCCAAGCTTCGGATTAGATCAAAAACGCATGAGCGCCTTGCCAATTACTCTATGCACGCCTCCTGCGGCTGATGCACTGCGATGTAACGTTGGAAACGCGCCGGTTTAAGCCGCGTAAGATCGACCAGCACCAGCCCATCAATACAGTTATTGAAGGCCGGATCGGTGCCAAAATCAATGAACTGCACCCCGCCCGGTTCACACAGTTCGGTATATTGTTTATACAGCGTGGGGATGGAACAGCCGATATTGCTCAGCAGGCTTTTTAGCCGCACCAGATCTTCCTGATAGTTATCGCCGGCAAACTGCGCCAGCACCTGAGGTAACGAGGCAGGGTACGGCTGCCGAGACTGCGCCAGCGCACTGTCCGGCGAGAAATACAGCCGGTAGAAGGCGATCAGCAGATCGCGCGCCGTTACCGGCATTCCACCTGAAATGGACACCGGGCCAAACAAATAGCGGTACTGCGGGTACTTCGCCAGGTAGGCGCCAATGCCCAGCCACAGGTAGTCCAAGCCCCGCTTGCCCCAGTAGGCCGGCTGAATGAAACTGCGGCCCAGCTCAATGCCCTGCGCCAGGATCGGCGCCATATCGCGGTCATAATGGAACAGGCTGTTGCTGTAAATGCCTTCCAGACCCTTGCGTTCCAGCTGCTCGGCGGTAGGAATAAAGCGGTAAGCGCCGACGATCTCCAACTCATCCGCATCCCACAGCACCAGGTGGTAATAGTCGTCGTCATAGCTGTCCAGATCGCGGCGGCGACCGGAACCTTCCCCCACCGCACGGAAAGCGATTTCGCGCAGGCGTCCCAGCTCACGCAAGATAGGCGTACGCGCTTCATCCTGACGGCGATACAGGAAGATGATTTTGCCGTCCGGGGTCACCCCCAGCCGCTCGCAGTTTGCCAGCGCTTTCTTCAGCTCCAGCCGGTCTTCCGCCAAGGCGATCGGGGATTCGCTGGCAAATAGTCCTTCTTTACCCTGCCCCAGGCGATAAACATGTCGGCGGAAACGTTCCGCCAGATCTTTCGCGCTGGTATGGCCGTCGTGCCAGTTGGCAAAGGGAATACGCCCACCCACGCGGATTTTGATGCGCCCGCCCTGTTGCTGGAACATTTCGCGCACCAGCAATAGCGTGGACAGTGGGCGATAAACCAGGGAGGTGAAGTAGAACAAATTGCTGTTACGGGCGCTGATGTGGATCGGCACAATCGGGGCGCGCGCCTTGGCCGCCAGACGCAAGAAACCGGTATGCCAGTGCCCGTCGCGAATGCCTTTCGGGCTCATGCGCGACACTTCGCCGGCGGGGAACAAAATCAACGCCCCTTGCTTGTCCAATTGCGCCTGCATGCCTTCAATTTGCTTGCGGCTGGTCTTGTAGCCGACGTTGTCCACCGGCACGAACAGGCTGCGCAGCGGTTCGATATAGGTCAGCAGTTGGCTGGCCACCACTTTGACATCCGGCCGCACCGCCGCGACCGCACGCAGCAGCACCAGGCCGTCAAGTGACCCTATCGGGTGATTAGCCACCAGCACCACCGGCCCCTGGCTCGGAATGTTTTCCAGGTCGCCATCCACCAGTTCACAACTGAGGTTGAAGTAGTCCACCACCTGCTCGATCAGATCCAAGCCTTTCAGATGGGGATAGTCGGCGGCAAACTGTTTGAATTCTTTTTCGAAGAGTAAAGTTCTCAGCAGGCTACGCTGCCAGGCAGGGGTATTGCGGTGTGGAAATGCATCATGCAACAGAGAGTCCAAGCTAAACATCGCGTTATCTCCTGGCTTAGTCGCTGCAAAATTAAGCCAGCGCTATGACCCTAACATGTCAGTAACATGACAAAAAAATGAAATCCCTCGACCTATCAGGTATAGCAAATTATTGAAAACTTGGTGGCGACACTCTGCCTGTCGCCCCCCTCGCCGCATTTTATGCCCATTAAATCAGCGCTTCGATCCGCTGATTCACCGCTTCACGCAGCCGCAGCAGCGGTGCTGCCTGATGCGGATAACGTTTAAAAGTGATACGCATCCCCAATTCCTGTTCAATCAACGCCTCTACCCTGTTGCGGTCCGTCAGGCTTTCCAACAGCTGCAGCGCCCGCATGTCCTGCAACCCCTGATGCAGCACCCGTAACCGCAGCGACTCCACCGGCGTCAGGTTTTCGCCGGGGTAAACCACAAAGGCGTCGCCGGAAGGAAACGCATTTCGGCAATCGGTCACCGCATAGGGGTTAAGTTTTTCTCGCGAATGGCCGCTGTTATAGAAGTTGAACCCCCAGTGCAGAAAACCGCTGATGTTGTACAGGTAAAGCTGGATGCCCAGAATACGATTACGCGCCGAAGGCTGAGCAAAGAAACGGTTGGCTACCTCGGTCTTTTGCACGCAGCAGTAATAGGCCCACAAGCCCGGAACCTGATGCTCAAGAAAAGCGTCTATATGATCGGTAGCGGCCACCGGCGTTTCCACCAGTCCTTGCTGGTAAAAAGCGTAGTCTGACAGCGCGTCAAAAGTGCGGAACCCGGCCAGCAGCGGGCGCAAGGCGGCAACGGCTCGCTGATAAACGGCAATGTTCTCCAGCGTCGGCTCATCCGAGATATGGAACCAGACCTGCTGTTGCAACTGCCGCTCGCGCAACCAGGCGGTCAACGCCGGCAACAGCGCCTGCAAAAACTGTTGATACTCCTGCGCGTGGGCGTCGGTGTGCCAGCCGAACAGCGGGCAAAGTTCGCCGTCGATCTCCACCAAAATTTTTGGCGCGTGCGCCGCGCCCCACTGGGTGAATAACGGGGCAATCTCAAAGTGTTCAATGCCCTCTTCCTGCGCCATATCCACCCACTGGGCCAGCCGCTGGAAATCAAACCGATAACCCTGCGCGGAACGCTGTACGCCAATCAACTGAACCGTGGTGCGTTCACCGCCGACGGCGGTATCCAGCGGAGGCGTGAAAATCGGCGTCAGCAGCATGTTTACGCCGCTGTTGACCGCGCAGCGGACAAGGTTGCGCACCGCCTGCCAGTATTCGGGGCTGAACACGGGAACGCGGTAATAATCCGCCAGACAATCGGTATGTACCCACTCGGTATGCAACAGGGTTTGCGGCGGCAGTTCGGCCGGAACGATATGCAGCGTCAGCACGGCGCTGGCCAGGGCTTCGCCGCTGATAACATCAAACAAGGTCAGTTTAAGCGGGTAGTCCCCGCCTGCCACCGGCGTAGACGGCGGCGTAAAGGTCAGCCAAAGGCAGCCGTAATAATTGTTGGCGACAAAGAAACGCTGCTCGGCCAGCGGTATCAGCGGATCGGGAAATAACCCCGGTTCGGTACGCAGATAGTTCTTATCGGTCTGGGCATAACAGGGAAAGTGGCTGGGTACCGATTGCACCTGACGCACGCTGATATACTCCGCCAGGGATCCCTCAAGACGGTAGCTTAATTCACGTCGAGTTTCGTTATCTGCCCGATGAAGGCAATAGACTCCCTGCCAGGAAAGCATTTCATTGCTCAGGCCACTCAACTTATTTATTTGATCAATCTGTGGTGCATTACGGCTGTGGAATATCTTTTCCAGACTGTGAGTAAAGGTCAATGAAAGGCGCATAGCAGTAATCTCGCTCTAATGGGGAAATACCGATGAGTGATTTTCAGGCTAAACCCTTTTATCGATTCAAACAATAGTGGTCATTCGAAAAACGGCGTTTTAGACGAGACAAAGCTTGCCGATGCAATTTTTTTGTTTATTTGCATCACAAAAATGAAAGATACCCAGGCATGCACAATAAAAATATTTTTAATCCCCATTATGGTGCAAGGGTTATCACTTATTCCTATGACCCCAAAGGCCAGTCATTGCCGTATGGCAGGGCTAAAACCGCCGCAAAAGGTTAACGAATTGTGAACAAGTAACGCTTTCGGTTTACCCGCCAACCCTTTCGATCTTAACAACATCGAAACATTCGCGCCCCATTTTTGGGCAGAACGGGGTGTATTGACACATTGAAAGTTAAGGGATAGAAAGAATTCACGTTACGAAAATATTTATTCGTCGTCCACCGAGGGGAAAGCAATGTCACCGATAAAAAATACCGGCCGTCTTCTGGCGCACTCTGCCATTGCGACGGCATTATTATTGCCGACCATGTTATATGCCGCCGATCAAATAACTTTGCGTTATGCCGTGTGGGACAGAAATCAATTACCGGCCGAGCAGGAAATCGCCAAGCGCTTTGAAAAAGAAAACCCCAATATCAAAATATCCATAGAATTAACGCCGTCGGCACAATACTTCGTTAAATTGGATTCCGCCGCAGCCGGTGGCGTAGCGCCAGATATATTCTGGATAAATATGCCTTATTTTGTTCAATATGCCAAAAACGGCATTATGCAACCTTTAACACCTTATATTAGCGGCAGCGGCGTCAAATTAAATGACGTGGTCGCCAGTTCGGTAAAAGCCTATCAGTATGACGGCCAACAGATGGCTATCCCGCGCGACGTGGACTCCATTGCGGTGTGGTACAACAAAAAGCTGTTCGATCAGGCCGGTGTCAGCTACCCCACCAGCGACTGGAACTGGGACGATCTGAAAACCAAAGCTGCCGCCTTGAAAACCGGCCTGAAAGGCGGCGCCTTCCCGTTGGTGATGGACCTTAGCATCGACGGCCAGGACAGCTACATGAACCTGCTGTTCCAGAACGGCAACCACATCGTACCGAAAGACGGCCAGCCGACCGACATCGCCAACGACAAGTCCATCTGGGTCTATCAGCAGCTGCAGTCAATGATGAAAGACGGGCTGATGCCCAGCGCCCAGCAGATGAGCGAAGTCAAAACCGAGAACATCTTCCAGTCCAACCGTGCGGCCATGGTGTATGCCGGCTCGTGGTTGGCGGCCCCCTTCGCCAACAATCCGTTGATTAACGACCATATCGGCGTGGTAATGATGCCGAAAATCGAACGTCAATCCGGCGTGGCGCACAGCCTGGCGTTCGCCATGTCCGCCAACAGCGCCCATAAGCAAGAAGCCTGGAAATACATCGAGTTTATGAGCACCGAAGCTTCGCAAACCGAGTTGGCGAAAGTGGTGATCCCGGCCAATAAAGTGGCGGCGAAAGCCTGGGCGGCGGAGATCAAGAAGGTCGATGTCACGCCTTATATCGACACCCTTAACGTGACTGAGGCCTACCCAACCGCCGGGACCAATACGCCAAAATGGCAGAACATGTGGATAGCCAGTCTGAAGAAAATCTTTATGGGCGCGGATGCCAAACCTGAGATGGATAAGTCGGTCAAGAAGATCGAACGCATCATGGAGCAGTAATCGCCCCGTGCCGGCGGCGCCTGCCCGAAGGCGCGCCGGCAGCGGAACCCCGCAAAGCCGTTACAGCTGAGGAATGGCAACATGTCGCTGGCAGATACCTACGGTGCCCTAAAACAACAAAAAAGCATCCCACGTCCAGCGCTCAGCCGCCTGGAGCGCGCCGAGCGTTTTTGGGGTTGGGTGATGATTTTACCGCTGTTGATTGGGTTGACGGTGTTTTACTTCATCCCTTTTTTGCAGAACATCTTTTACAGCTTTACCGACCTCAATCAGTTTATGCGCTGGAGCACCCTCAGCGTCGATAACTACGTCAATCTGTTTGAAGACGACGATTTCTACACCGCCGCCGGCAACACCCTGTTCTATGTGGTGGTGTGTGTACCGGTCAGCCTAAGCCTGTCGCTGCTGCTGGCCATTGGCCTCAACCAAAACATCCGCGGCAAGGCGCTGTTGCGCACCCTGCTGTTCCTGCCGGCGGTCACCATGCCCGCCGCGGTGGCGATGGTGTGGCAATGGCTGTTCAACAAGGACTTCGGCCTGATTAACCAGGCGATTGGGCAACTGGGTATTTCACCGGTGGCCTGGCTATCCGATCCGGACGTGGTGCGCATCAGCGTTTCCATCATCATTATCTGGTCGTCGCTGGCGCTGAAAATCATCATTTTACTGGCCGGTTTGCAGAGCATTCCACGCCAGCTGTATGAGGCCGCCGATATCGATGGCATCAGCACCCTGCGTCGCTTCTTCTGTATCACCCTGCCGATGATGGTCCCGACGCTGTTCTTCGTTTCGGTAATGAGTTTTATCGAGATCCTGCAAATCTTTGACGTGGTGTTTTTGATGTTCGACCGCGCGCTGGTGGAAAGCGACGTGATGACCGTCACCAACCTGTTCTACAAATACGCCTTTTACCTGCAGGAGAAAGGTTACGCCTCCGCCATCACCGTGGTGCTGTTCGCCGTCACCCTGCTGATCACCCTGATTCAAATGATGATTGGCAAACGCCTGAAAGTGAGCTGAGGAGCCGCGACGATGAGCATAAGTAAAAGAACGCTGGTGTATCTGTTTATGGTGTTGGCGGCGTTGGCTTCGGTCGTGCCGTTTATCTGGATGCTGGTCACTTCGCTGAAAACTCAGGCCGAGAGTATCCAGATCCCGCTGACGCTGCTGCCGGCCCACCCCAGCCTGCAGGCCTACGGTAAGATCATGCGCGAAATCCCCTTCGCCGATTTTTATCTGAACTCGCTGTTGGCCACCTTTTTCACCGTCACCCTGCAAATGGTGATCGCCACCATGGCCGCCTACGGTTTTTCGCGCCTGCATTTTCGCGGCCGAGATGCGGTGTTTCTGGTGTGTATTTCCATCCTGATGGTGCCCGGGCAAGCCTTTTTGATCCCGCAATTTCTGGTGGTGCAAAAGTTGGGGCTGGTGAACAGCATCACCGGGCTGGTGCTACCGGGCATCTTCAGCATTTATGCCACTTTCCTGCTGCGCCAGTTCTTCCTCGCGGTACCGAAGGAGATGGAGGAAGCGGCGCTGATTGACGGTTACAGCTACTTCGCCATCTTCTGGCGCATCATGCTGCCGCTGATCCGGCCTGGCATTATCGCCTGCATCATCATCAACGGCCTGTGGAGCTGGAACAACCTGATGTGGCCGCTGATCGTCAACACCACCACCGAGAAGCTGACGTTGCCGGTCGGGCTGGCGTCGCTGTCTAGCCGCGCCGGGGTGGAGTACCCGCTACTGATGGCCGGGGCGCTGATGGCAGTGATCCCCATGCTGATGCTGTTCATTCTTTTCCAACGTTACTTCATCCAGGGCATCGCCAGCGCTGGGGTAAAAGGCTAACCGCGAACACAAGGTAAATAACATGGCCGGTATTCAGTTAAACAATGTGAAGAAGGTATACCCCAACGGTTTCAATGCGCTGCACGGGGTCGATCTGGACATTAAAGACGGCGAGTTTATGGTCTTCGTCGGGCCGTCCGGCTGCGCCAAATCTACCCTGCTGCGCATGATAGCCGGGCTGGAGAGCGTCAGCGAAGGCCAGATCCTGATCCACGATCGCTGCGTCAACGACACCATGCCAAAAGATCGCGGCATCGCCATGGTGTTCCAGAACTATGCGCTTTACCCGCACATGACGGTCTACAAGAACATGGCGTTCGGCCTGATCGGCAAGGAAAGCAAAGCCGAAATTGACCGTCGGGTGCGTGATGCCGCAGAAAAGCTGGAGATCACCAACCTGCTGCAGCGCAAACCGGGTCAGCTGTCCGGTGGGCAGTGCCAGCGCGTGGCGGTCGGCCGCGCCATCGTGCGTAAACCCAAGGTGTTTCTGTTCGACGAACCGCTTTCCAATCTGGACGCCAAGCTGCGCGTCTCGATGCGCGTCCAACTGATCGAGCTGCATAACCAACTGAAACAGGAAGGTGCCGCCGCCACCATGGTGTACGTCACCCACGATCAGGTGGAGGCGATGACCATGGGCGACCGCATCTGCGTGATGAACCGTGGCGCCATTATGCAGGTGGATAAACCCATCAACCTGTACCACCAGCCCGCTAACCGCTTCGTCGCCGAGTTTATCGGCAGCCCGTCGATGAACTTGCACGACATGGCAGTGACGCGTAGCGCGCAGGGCATTGGGCTGCGCATCGGCAATGAATATCCGCTCGAACTGCCGCCGGCACTGCAACAACAGTTGGAAAATTATCCGCACTCGCGCGTGTGTCTGGGCATTCGGCCAGAGTCACTGCGGTTGTGCGCGCCCGGCAGCAGCAACTGCTTCCCGGCGAAGATTGTCACCATCGAACGCATGGGCAACGAAGAGTTGCTGCACTGCGAACTGGCTGAACTGCGCTTTGTGCTGCGTATGGCGTCGCAACCAGACTGGGAGCCACGTCTGGGAGAACAGATCCACCTGGCTTTCGATCTGACCCGTGCTCACCTGTTTGATGAAATCAGCGGCCAAAACCTCAAATAACAAGATCGGAGAACGAGCAATGTCGTCAGCTAAACAAAATGGTTTTGCCGGTCGTCCGGTTCAGGTTCTGGTGATTGGCGCCGGGGCGCGCGGTGAAATTTACTCGCGCTACGCGTTGGCGCATCCGGATTTAATGCAGGTGGTGGCGGTAGCCGAACCGCGTGATGTTTATCGACAGCAGTTCGTCGAACAGCACGGTATTTCGGCGGATAAGGTGTTCACCGACTGGCGACAGGCCGCCGACGCTGGAAAACTGGCCGATGCGGTGTTGATCTGCACCCAGGACACCCTGCACCTGGAACCGGCGCTGGCTTTTGCCAAACAGGGTTATGCCATGCTGCTGGAAAAACCGCTTTCGCCGGTGGCCGCCGAGTGTCGTACCATCGTGGAAGAGGTGGTGCGCCAGAAGCTGATTTTCTCGGTCGGCCACGTGCTGCGCTATACGCGCTACACCCAAAAGCTCAAGCAACTGCTGCGCGATAACGTGATTGGCGACATCGTCAGCCTGCAGCATCTGGAACCGGTGGGCTACTGGCATCAGGCCCACTCCTTTGTTCGCGGCAACTGGCGCAACGACAATGAGGCCGCCTTTATGCTGCTACAGAAGTCCTGTCATGACATCGACTGGATCCGTTACATCATGGAACTGCCCTGCGAACAGGTCAGCTCGTTCGGCGGTTTGCGCCATTTTCGCCAGGAGAACCAGCCGGCCGGTGCGGCAGACAACTGCCTGGACTGCTCCGTGGAAGCCAGTTGTCCCTACTCCGCCAAACGTATTTACCTTGGCGAGGATCACAAGGCCACGCCGGGTTTCATGCGGGTGCTGACGCCGGAGGTGAGCCAATCGCACCTGCGGGCGGCGCTGCGTGACGGTCAGTATGGCCGCTGCGTCTACCGCTGCGACAATAACGTGGTCGATCACCAGGTGGTCAATATGCAGTTTGCCGGTGGCCGCACCGCCTCCTTCACCATGACCGCCTTCACCCGGCTGGAAGATCGCAAAACCCGTATTTTCGGCAGCCACGGCTGTCTCGAGGGCGACGGTCGTTATATCCGTATCACTTCATTCGTTGACGACAGTGAAAAAGTGTACGACGTCGAAGAGGCCGACGATCTGCACGCCATGTCCGGCCACGGCGGCGGCGACTACTACCTGATGCAGCATTTCATTGAGGCGATCCGCACTAACGATCCTTCACAGGTGCTGTCCGGACCGGCTGAAACGCTGGAAAGTCATCTGATGGTCTTCGCTGCGGAACGCGCGCGCCGCGAATCTGCGGTAATTACCCTGAGTGGAGCCTGAAACGTGGAAATATCACAGATGCGTTACGGTTTCGACATCGGCGGCACCAAGATTGAAATGGCGGCCTACGATCGTCAATTGCGGCAGGTGCTGTGCCAACGGGTCAGCACGCCTACCGGCGATTACCGCGCGTTTTTGTCCTGCATCCAGCAATTGGTCGACCATGCCGATCGCGAGCTGCACACCCAGGGCAGCATCGGCATCGGCTTGCCGGGCGTGACCGATCCCCGCAGCCGCAAGCAGCTGGCGGTTAACGTCCCCTGCCTCACCGGACACTGCCTGGCGGACGATTTGGCCCATGAACTGGCGCGGCCGGTTGAAATTGAAAACGACTGTCGCTGCTTTGCCCTTTCCGAGGCCAGTACCCCGCAAACCGAGCATCTGGCGCTGGTCTTCGGCGCCATCATCGGCACCGGTGCCGGCGGCGGGCTGGTGATGAACAAGCAATTGCACAAAGGTCGCAACGGGCTGGCCGGCGAATGGGGCCATACGCCGATCTCTGCCCAGTTGGCGCAACGTTACGATTTACCGTTGTTTACCTGCAACTGCGGCCTGACCGGCTGTTTTGAACGCTACGTTTCCGGCAGCGGTCTGCTGGCGCTAAGCCGCCATTTCGGCCACCGCGCCGACAGCGTACCGGCGCTGATCGCCCATTACCGGCACGGAGATCCGCTGGCGCAGCGGCTGATAGCAATGTACGTCGATATTCTGGCCAGCGCCCTGGCAGGGCTGCAATTGCTGCTCGATGTCGACGCCTTCGTGCTCGGCGGCGGATTGTCGAACGTCGGGGAGCTGTACGCCCTGCTACCGCCGGCCATGAGCGCCTGGCTGTTGCCGGGCGCCGAACCGGCAGCAGTCTATCCGCCAGTGCACGGTGACAGCAGTGGCGTACGGGGGGCCGCATTATTACGCCAAAGCTGGCAATAAAAAACAGTGAAACGCCAGACGGGAATAAATGAATGTCGTGGCTTTCATCCTGCTTTCGACAAATTACCCCAGGCGGTGAGTTGCCGCCTGATAAATAACGGATTACCGCTTTTCACTTTATTTTCCGGCTGCTTTCGGTTGATGACCAATCGAAAGGAAAAATAAATATAACCAGTTGATACATATAGTTTTTTATGAATTTATCGGTTGCATTTCATTGTTTCGTTTGCTGTAATTTGCCACGAACAACTGAAAGCACTCCTGTCAGATTAGCTGCGACGCATTGCGCCGCGGCGGGGTATGACTACAGCTAAATCGGGAGTCTCGCGTTAATGATCAATACCGTAAAACGACGGGAATTAATTATCGACCAGCTTTGTCGCGAAGGTTCGGTGCGCGTCGAGCAACTCAGCGCCCAGTTTTCTGTTTCCAGCGTCACCATCCGCAGCGATCTGCGTCAGCTGGAAAAAAGCGGCTGTGCGGTGCGCGCTTATGGCGGCGCAATGCTCAATAAACAGTTTGCCTTCGACCGCCCGTTGCAAGACAAGGGCCGTATCAATCGCGACGTGAAATACGCCATTGCCTGCGCCGCGGCGGAATTGGTCAACGACGGCGATGCCATCATTCTCGACTCCGGCTCCACCACCAGCCAGATGGCACAGCAACTGGCCGGCAAGAAAGACCTGGTGGTGATGACCAATGCGCTGAACATCGCGTTCGAACTGGCCAACAACGAACAGGTTGATCTGATGGTGGTGGGCGGCAGCGTGCGACGCAAATCCTGGTCACTGTATGGCCCGGCGGCGGAGCAGCATATGCGGCAGTTTCGTTTCGACAAGCTGTTTCTCGGCGTCGACGGTTTTGACCTGCTCAGCGGTATCACCACGCCAGATCCCGGTGAAGCGCAGCTCAACCGGGCGATGTGCGACGTAGCACGCGAAGTGATCGCCGTCGCCGATGCCAGCAAATTCGGTCGCACCAGCTTTTGCATGATCCGTGAAATTGGCCAAATCCAGCGTTTGGTCACCGACAGCCGCATCCCGGAAAACTACCTGCATGCGCTGAACCATTTAGGTGTCGACGTGATTATCGCCGACCGTTAACCGAGGCTTTTTAAGGAGTTTTCAACATGAACGGTTATTTTGCTTACGATGCGGGCTGGCTGGAACAACGACATGCGCTGCATACCGCACGTGAGATCTGGCAACAGCCGGACTTATGGCAGGCGCTGCATCGACAGCTGCAGGAGCAGCAGGCCTTGTGGCAGCCTTTCCTTGCTCCGTTGCTGGCCAATCCTCGCCTACAGATTGTGCTTTGCGGTGCTGGCAGCTCGGCCTTCGCCGGCCGTGCGTTAGCGCCCTGGCTGCGAGAAAAAACCGGTCGTGACGTGGTGGCCTATGGCACCACCGATATCGTCGCCAACCCACACCAATATCTGGATCTGACGCGCCCAACGCTGCTGGTGTCCTTTGCCCGTTCCGGCAACAGCCCGGAAAGCGTAGCCACCGTGGAGCTGGCCGACCAACTGCTGCCGGAAAGTTACCACCTGATGCTGGTCTGCAACCCGGACAGCCAATTGGCGCACTATGCCCATCAGCGCGATAACGTCTGCTCGTTGGTGATGCCGCAAGGCTCCAACGATCAAAGCTTCGCCATGACTTCCAGTTTCAGCTGCATGATGTTGTCCGCCGCGCTGTTGCTCGGGCCGCACTCCCTTGCCGAGGCCCAACGGCCACTCGCGACCATGGTGGCGCGCTGCCGCGAACTGCGTGAAACGCTGCAACCGCAGGTAAAAGCGCTCGCTGCCAGCGGTTTTCGACGCTACATCACGCTGGGCGGCAGTTGTTTCACCGGACTGGCGGAAGAGGCTTCGCTGAAGATGCTGGAACTGACTGCCGGGCAGATTGTCACCCGCTACGACTCGCCGCTTGGCCTGCGCCATGGGCCCAAATTTATGGTCGATGACCAAACGTTGGTGCTGCTGATGTTCTCCAGCGGTGACTACGCCCGCCAGTACGATCGCGATTTGTGGAACGAGTTGCATCGCGATGGTCTGGCGATGCAGATGGTCGGCTTAACCGGCAGTGCGCAGCCGGTATCGGACATGATGCTGAACCTGCACCATGCCGAAGACGACGTCTGGCTGCTGTTCCCTTATCTGTTATTCACCCAAATGCTGGCCTTTGAAAGCTCGCTGGCGCTTGGCATGACGCCGGACAACCCATGCCCGACCGGTGAAGTGAACCGGGTGGTTAAAGGCGTCACCATTTACCGTTATCCGTCTTCTGTGGCGTAAGGAATCTCTATGTACCTGATATCCAACCGCGAAATGCTGCAAAAAGCGCAGCGCCAGGGTTATGCCGTGCCGGCGTTCAACGTGCATAATCTGGAAACCGTGCAGGTGGTGGCGGAGACCGCCGCCGAATTGCGCTCGCCGGTGATCATGGCGGGCACGCCAGGCACCTTCAGCTATGCCGGCACCGACTATTTGATCGGTATCTGTCAGGCGGCCGCACACCGTTACGATCTGCCGTTGGCGCTGCATCTGGACCATCACGAAGAGATGGACGATATCGAATACAAGGTCAAAAGCGGCATTCGTTCGGTGATGATCGACGGCTCACATCTGCCGTTCGAACAGAACATCGCCAAAGTGGCTGAGGCCGTCGCCTTGTGTCACCGCTACGGCGCCAGCGTTGAGGCAGAGCTGGGCCGTCTCGGGGGCCAGGAGGATGATCTGATTGTCGACTCCACCGACAGCTTCTTCACCGATCCGGCCGCCGCACGCGAGTTTGTCACCGCTACCGGCATCGATTCGCTGGCGGTGGCCATCGGATCGGCTCATGGGCTGTACCACGGCGAACCCAAGCTGGACTTCGACCGCCTGGCGTTGATCCGCGAGCAGGTCGATATTCCACTGGTGCTGCACGGCGCATCCGGTATTCCTGAAGCCATGGTGAAACGCGCCATTTCGCTGGGGGTGTGCAAAGTCAACGTGGCTACGGAACTGAAAATCGCCTTTGCCGACGCAGTGAAAAGCTACTTCTCCCAACATCCCGATGCCAACGATCCGCGAAAATACATCGTGCCCGGCAAGCTGGCGATGAAAGAAGTTGTGGCTGAGAAAATCCGCATCTGCGGCAGCAGCGGCATGCTGTAACGCAGCATAAATCACCAATCCTGACCGCAGTTTCAGTCTCAACTGCGGTCAGCGCCCGTTTTCCATCGTGATACAGTTCACAGTAAAACCGCCACACCTCCTCCCAAATCATTAAGCCGACTTCACTATGATCTAAATCATGGTTTTGCTTCACCCCCCTCACTATTATCAAATCCATTGGCACGAAAAATTAAGAATAGTATATAAAACTTTTTTTACTGGATATGCATTGCATTCCAACTTCGGCACCATGCAACGCCTCTGATTAATGCTGATTCAACTGGAAGTACTTATTTTTAACTTCATTTTAAAAAGGAATTAATAATGAAAAAATCACTTATGGCGTTAGTCCTCTTGGCCGTTCTTCCAGCCACTTTGCAAGCAGCACAAAACCCCAGCCACCCTGTGGCTTCTGGCACCATTCGCTTTGTTGGTGAAATCACGGCACCGGCATGCAGTATCAAGCATTTAAATGAAGGGATCATTTCGAATTGCTTCGGTATAAAATCAGCAAACAAAAGCGGTCAAATTACCACCACATTAAACAACATGCCGCCAGAATTAGTTTCCAACGTGACCACTGAGATCGTCAATAATAACGACCGTCTCAAGAACATCACGATAAGCTATAAGTAACCCTGGGGGTTTCTTTAACGTTCCTGTGGTGATCTGACTAAAACAACCTTTATATTTTATAAATTTATTTTATAGATTGCAGCATAAGTCAGTCTTATTCAAACCGCGCTTTCAGATGGGCAACCCAGAGTTGCCCATCTTCATGTCCGGAATCCGCCATCGCCACGCCAAGTTTCGTGCAATAATCTGCCCATCAAACGAGAGGAGTGATCAAAATGCAGACTTTTTTTATTGATCGTATGGCGACGCCGGTGGGTGAACTGGTACTGATTGCCGATGAGCAGGACCGCTTGCGCGCTATCGACTGGACTGAACATGAAGTCCGCCTGATGAAGCTGCTGAATACCCATTACCGAGCCGATCGTTTCCAACTGGTAGACAAACGCAATCCCGGTGGCCTGACCGATGCCATGCAGCGCTATTTTTCCGGTGAACTGGATGTGATCAACGATCTGCCGGTCATGACGGCCGGCACTGAGTTCCAGCGCAGCGTCTGGCAGCAACTGCGCCAGATCCCGTGCGGCGAGATCATCACCTACGGTGAACTGGCTAAGCGTATCGGTCGCCCGACGGCTTCACGCGCGGTGGGAATGGCCAACGGTTCCAACCCCATTAGCATCGTAGTGCCCTGCCACCGGGTGATTGGCTCACAGGGCGCGTTGACCGGCTATGCCGGTGGCGTTCAGCGCAAACAGTGGCTGTTGAAACACGAAGGCTACTTGCAGAGCGACCTGCTTTAATTCAACCCACCGGAGTAGCGCAGATCACTATGGGCTATTCCGGTGGCTAACAGGTCATGTCAGCCAAAAGTTCTGTGCGGCAAAAATTGGCATGAGCACGATCGGTTTTCGCCGGCAGCGCGAACAAATATTGGCCTCCCCCTGCCAAAAGGCGCTCAAAAGACAGGGTTAAATGCTGCTTACTGAAAAATACGCTGCGCTACCCCTCATTTCTTGCCGATGCAGAGCGCCAACCGTGACAACCGTTGCCGAGCGTAACTAGCAAATAAATCGAAATATTTCAGGTAACTACAGAATAAACGGCTGTGAGATCGCTTAATATTCGCACAGAATTCCCCCGTTCTTATTAATGCCACCCTTATCACCTGCCGGAAAAGATGTTAAAATTGACGCATATCAATTATTGAATGAGCGTAATCTATGATCCCGGAAAAACGCGTGATTCGTCGTATCCAGTCTGGTGGTTGTGCGATCCATTGTCAGGATTGCAGTATCAGCCAGCTGTGTATTCCTTTTACTCTTAATGCGCACGAGTTGGACCAGCTCGACAACATTATCGAAAGGAAAAAGCCTATCCAGAAGGGCCAGACCCTGTTCAAGGCCGGCGATGAACTGAAATCGCTGTACGCTATCCGCTCCGGGACCATCAAGAGTTATACCATCACCGAACAGGGCGACGAGCAAATCACCGGCTTCCACCTGGCGGGCGATCTGGTCGGTTTTGATGCTATCGGCGGTCTGAAGCACCCGAGCTTCGCTCAGGCGCTGGAAACCTCCATGGTATGCGAAATCCCATTCGAAACGCTGGATGACCTCTCCGGTAAAATGCCTAATCTGCGTCAACAGATCATGCGTCTGATGAGCGGCGAGATTAAAGGCGACCAGGACATGATCCTGCTGTTGTCGAAGAAAAATGCCGAAGAGCGTCTGGCGGCATTCGTCTATAACCTGTCGCGCCGCTTTGCGGAGCGGGGTTTCTCACCGCGCGAGTTCCGCCTGACCATGACCCGCGGCGATATCGGTAACTACCTCGGCCTGACGGTTGAAACCATCAGTCGCCTGCTGGGCCGCTTCCAGAAAAGCGAAATTCTCAGCGTTAAAGGCAAATACATCACCATCGAAAATGTCGACGCCTTGTCCGTACTGGCCGGTACACCACGCATTAACGTCACCGTAAACGCCTGATCCCTATGCTGGGTTAATCATTCGACAGAATTATTGACCCAGCACACCTCTGCCGCTGTTCTGTTTTTCAATGTTGGGTTACTCTGTAAATTGACAGACTGTTGATTTTCAGCTGTAAGGAGGCCCTATGGCGAAGTATCAGAATCTTCTGGTGGCTATTGACCCCAATCAGGACGACCAGCCGGCGCTGCGCCGGGCGGTATACCTGATAAAACGCAATGGCGGGCGCATTAAGGCCTTCCTGCCTATTTATGACTTCTCTTACGAGATGACGACCCTGCTCTCCCCGGACGAAAGAACGGCAATGCGGCAAGGTGTTATCAGCCAGCGCGCCGCCTGGATCACCGAGCAATGTCGTTTTTATCTCGACGAAGGCGTGCCCATCGAAATCAAAGTGGTCTGGCATAACCGTCCTTATGAGGCGATTATTCAGGAAGTGATCGCCGGCAAACACGATCTGCTGCTAAAAATGGCGCACCAACACGACCGTCTTGAATCCGTCATTTTCACCCCAACTGATTGGCATCTGTTACGCAAGTGCCCGTGCCCGGTGTGGATGGTCAAAGATCAGCCCTGGCCTGAAGGCAGTAAAGCGGTGGTTGCGGTTAACCTGGCTAGTGAAGAACCCTACCACGACCCCTTGAATATCAAACTGGTGCAGGAGACCGTCGAGTTGGCGCACAATGTCAACCAAACGGAAGTGCATCTGGTCGGCGCTTACCCCGTCACCCCTATCAATATCGCCATTGAACTGCCTGATTTTGATCCCAGCGTCTACAACGATGCCATCCGCGGACAGCATCTGATTGCCATGAAGGCGCTAAGACAGAAATTCGGCATTAACGAAGAGTTTACCCACGTCGAAAAAGGCCTGCCGGAGGAGGTGATCCCCGATCTGGCGGAACATTTGCAGGCGGGCGTCGTGGTGTTGGGCACGCTGGGCCGCACCGGTATCTCGGCGGCGTTTATCGGCAATACCGCCGAACATGTGATCGACCATCTGAAATGTGACCTGCTGGTGATTAAGCCAGAAAACTTCAATTGCCCGATCGAAGTTGACGAAGATGATGAGCACGACGATGAAGATTGATGTCTGACGCATAAAAAAACGGGCCGGAAGGCCCGTTTTTCATTGCTGGTACGTTACGCCTGCAGCGCTCGCAAGATCGCTTCCACACTCTCTTTGGCATCGCCAAACAGCATCTGGGTGTTGTCTTTAAAGAACAGCGGATTCTGCACGCCGGCGTAACCGGTGTTCATAGAACGTTTGAAGGCAATGACATTCTGCGCCTTCCACACTTCCAGTACCGGCATGCCGGCGATCGGGCTGCGCGGATCTTCCAGCGCGGCCGGGTTCACCGTATCGTTGGCGCCAATCACCAGCACGGTATCGGTATCCGGGAAATCTTCGTTGATTTCATCCATTTCCAACACCACGTCGTAAGGCACCTTGGCTTCCGCCAGCAGTACGTTCATGTGGCCCGGCAACCGCCCGGCAACCGGGTGAATACCGAAACGTACTTTGATGCCGCGCGCACGCAGTTTCTCGGTGATTTCCGCCACCGGATACTGCGCCTGGGCGACCGCCATGCCATAGCCTGGGGTGATGATGACCGAAGTGGAGTTCTTCAACTGTTCGGCAACCTCTTCCGCGGTCGTTTCGCGATACTCACCCATTTCTTCCGCATTACCGGTCGAAGAACCGTCGGTACCGAAACCGCCGGCAATCACGCTGATAAACGAACGGTTCATCGCCTTACACATGATGTAAGACAGGATGGCCCCCGAAGAACCCACCAGTGCCCCGGTCACGATCAGCAGATCGTTGCTAAGCATGAAGCCCGCCGCGGCCGCTGCCCAGCCCGAATAGGAGTTGAGCATCGACACCACCACCGGCATATCTGCGCCGCCGATGGAAGCCACCAGATGCCAACCAAACGCCAGAGCGATAGCGGTCATCAGCACCAGCGCCACGGCCTGCCAACCCACGCTGTCGGCGCGAACAAACACCACCAGCAACAGGAAGGAGATGACCAGCGCCGCCAGGTTCATTTTGTGACGGTTAGGCAAGGCCAAAGGTTTGGATGAAATGATGCCACGCAGTTTACCGAAGGCGACAATCGAACCTGTGAAGGTCACCGCACCGATAAAGATACCGAGGAACACTTCGGTCAGATGGATGTTTTCCATCACCGGTTCCATCGGCGCGCCGTGATCCAGATAGCTGTTCAAGCCCACCAGTACCGCCGCCAGGCCGACAAAGCTGTGCAGTACCGCCACCAGCTCTGGCATTTCGGTCATTTCGACCTTTTTCGCCAGATAGACCCCAATGGAACCACCGATAATCATCGCGATGATGATCCAGCCTACGTTGCCGGAATCCGGTCCCAGAATGGTGGCGATCAGCGCAATCGCCATCCCTGCGATACCAAACAGGTTGCCCCGCTTGGACGTTTCATGGCGCGATAACCCCGCCAGGCTGCAGATAAATAAAATAGCGGCAACAATGTATGCAGCTGTAACTAATCCTCCAGACATGTGCTACCCCTTAGTTCTTGCGGAACATCTTCAGCATGCGCTGAGTGACGGTGAATCCACCAAAAATGTTGATGCTGGCGATCAGCACGGCGATAAAGGAGAGGAAACTCACCCAACCGCCGTGGCCAATCTGCAATAACGCACCGACCACGATAATCCCTGAGATCGCATTGGTGACCGACATCAACGGGGTATGCAATGCATGGCTGACGTTCCACACCACGTAGTAACCTACCACGCAGGCCAGCGCAAACACGGTAAAGTGAGACAGGAACTCTTTCGGCGCGGCGTCTGCCAACCAGCCAAACAGAATAATCGCCAATGCCATCAGGCCATACTTCAGCCAAGGTGATACCGGTTTTGCCTCCGGCTTGGCGAGCGGGGCCGCCGCCTGCGCCTGTTTTGGCTGGGCAGAAACCTGGATTGGCGGTGCCGGCCAGGTGACTTCACCGCTGCGCACCACGGTCACACCGCGGATCACGGTGTCTTCGAAGTCGACGTCAATTTCGCCATTTTTCTCTTTCGACAGCAGCTTCAGCAGGTTAACCAGGTTGGTACCGTAAAGCTGCGAGGATTGAGTCGGCAAACGGCTCGGCAGATCGGTATAGCCAATGATTTTCACGCCGTTATCGGTAACGGTCACGCGGTCGGCCACGGTCAGTTCGCAGTTACCCCCGTTTTGTGCGGCCAGATCGACGATCACGCTGCCCGGTTTCATCGAAGCCACCATTTCTTTGGTGATCAGCTTCGGTGCCGGCTTGCCCGGGATCAGCGCCGTGGTGACGATAATGTCAACCTCTGCCGCCTGCGCGGCAAACAGCGCCATCTCTGCTTTGATAAAGGCTTCGGACATCACTTTGGCGTAGCCATCGCCGCTGCCCGCTTCTTCCTCGAAATCCAACTCGAGGAATTCCGCCCCCATGCTCTGCACCTGCTCTTTGACTTCAGGGCGAGTGTCGAAGGCGCGAACAATGGCCCCCAGGCTGCCGGCGGCACCGATGGCCGCCAAACCCGCTACGCCGGCACCGATGATCATCACCTTGGCCGGTGGAACCTTGCCGGCGGCGGTGATCTGGCCGGTAAAGAAGCGGCCAAACTCATGCGCGGCTTCAACAATTGCCCGGTAGCCCGCGATATTCGCCATAGAACTCAGTGCGTCCATAGACTGTGCGCGTGAGATACGCGGCACCGAGTCCATCGCCATCGCGGTGACGTTGCGTTCGGCCAGCTTCGCAATCAGTTCGGGGTTTTGCGCCGGCCAGATAAAGCTGACCAGGGTGCTGCCCTCACGCATTAACGCGATCTCGTCCTCAAGCGGCGCGTTAACCTTCAAAATCAGATCCGACTGCCACACTTCGGCAGTGTCGGCGATCTCAGCCCCAGCGGCTTGATACGCGCCATCGTCAAAACTTGCCAGTTTGCCCGCCCCGCTTTCAATCGCGACGGTAAAGCCCAGCTTCAGCAATTGTTCCACCGTTTTCGGCGTTGCTGCGACCCGGGCTTCATTGGCCAACCGTTCTCTTGGTACACCAATACGCATAATGTTCCCTTCTCACCTGTCTTTGATGATGTTTATTATCGTCCTGCCCATAGCGATGGCGCCGGCTGACAGGCCTTTGCTTACGCTTGTCGGCATCGAATTAAGGCACCCTCTATAACCTACTGAAAATATGATCGATGATCCATAATTGCTTACGCATTCAGGTCTGTTTTTACATAAAAACCCGGCTAACGACATGACAAATCGCAATTTAAAGTTAAAAAGCCTGTTGGAATGCCGCTTTAGCGGCCAGATTGCAATAGCATCCGGTGCGCGGATATCTGGCACGACGCGGCTGTCGCGCATAAAAGTTATAAAATTGTGAATAATTAACACTTATGACATCAAAGGCTTTATTATTGAAACTTATGGCGATACTGCGCAGAATGACGGACATCATTCTTCAGGGAATTTGTCTCATGAGATGACATAAAATGCTGAGACACTGCTCGAGATTACATGTAATAATCGGCGGCTGAATTACACCTAAACAGTTCAGCACGTTATAAACGTTAATGCGCTAGGCGAAAGGATTTTTTATGAAGCTGAAGAACACGATCATCGCGTCAGCCTTGTTATCACTCACTGCGCTGTCCGCTCATGCGGCGCAAGAGTTAACTCCTGAAAAAGCAGCGGCGTTGAAGCCGTTTGATCGCATCACGATTACCGGCCGCTTTAATGCCATCAATGAAGCTGCTGATGCCATTTCCCGCCGTGCAGACAAACTGGGTGCCGACGCCTTCTACATCCAGGACAGCAACAATAGCAACAACGGCGGCAACTGGCGCGTCACCGCCGATCTTTACCACAAAGATGCGCCGGAAGTGAGCAAAGAACCGAAATACCGCGTGATTAACGGCGTTACTGAACTGCCGAAAGAACAAGCCTTCCTGCTGGAGCCTTACGATACGGTAAGCGTCAGCGGCTTCTACCGCAGCCAGCCTGACATCAACGACGCCATCACCAAAGAAGCGAAAAAGAAAGGTGCAGCGTCCTTCTTTATCGTGCGTCAGGTTGATGCCAACCAGGGCGGCAACCAGTTCATTACCGCCTATATCTACAAAGCCGATGCGCCTAAACGTACCGTTCAGAATCCGGATGCCATCCCGGCCGACTCTGAAGCCGGCAAGGCCGCCTTGGCTGCCGGTGGTGCCGCCGCCGCCAATGTGGAAATTCCGGGTGTAGCCTCTTCTGGTTCGCCAAGCCGTGACGTAGGCCGTTTCTTCGAAACCCAGTCTTCTACCGGTAAACGTTATACTGTCACCTTGCCTAACGGCACCAAGATTCAGGAAGTGAACAACGTGACCGCCGCGCAGATGGTGCCGTTTGACTCAGTGACCTTTACCGGCCACTTCAACAGCATGACCGACGTTTCTACCGAAGTGGCGAAACGCGCGGCTGAGAAAGGCGCCAAGTACTACCACGTAACCCGCCAGTGGCAGAACAAGAGCGGCGGCAACCTGACCGTCAGCGCTGACCTGTTCAAATAAGTTTCACTTTGCGGTTTACCATCGGGCAGCCATTGAGCTGCCCGTTTTTTTTGCCTCGCTTGCCGCCTGCCAGTTGAATAATTTTTTGCAAAAATCGCATATTCAATCATTGCATCCGCAGAGATCCATCCGTAGAATTTGCGCGAATTTTTAGGGCTATTGTCTATTTGTTCAGTAATTATCATTACGTTGTTACTGTCTGGCAGTTCGCTCCCAGTTGTTTATTCTGCGTTCAGGATCCGTCATTGGAAAAGAAACTAGGTCTTACCGCGTTAACCGCATTGGTGCTCAGCTCAATGCTGGGCGCTGGGGTTTTCAGCCTGCCGCAAAACATGGCTCAGGTCGCCAGCCCGGCCGCCCTGCTGCTGGGGTGGGCGATTACCGGTGTCGGCATCCTGTTTCTGGCTTTTGCCATGCTGTTGCTCACCCGCCTGCGGCCCGATCTGGACGGCGGTATTTTCACCTACGCGAAAGAAGGCTTCGGCGAACTGGTCGGCTTCTGCTCCGCCTGGGGCTATTGGCTGTGCGCCGTTATCGCCAATGTTTCTTACCTGGTGATCGTATTTGCCGCACTGAGTCTGTTCACCGATCGCGGCGGCGAGGTCATTTTAGGTGACGGCAATACCTGGCAGGCGCTGCTGGCTGAGTCGCTGCTGCTGTGGATTGTGCATGCGCTGGTGCTACGCGGCGTGCAAACCGCGGCCAGCATCAATTTGGTCGCCACTCTGGCCAAGCTGTTGCCGCTGGGGATGTTTGCCGTATTGGCGGCGGTTGCATTCAAGATGGACGTCTTCACGCTGGACTTCCACGGCGTCGCGCTTGGCCAACCGGTGTGGGAGCAGGTTAAAAATACCATGCTGATCACCCTGTGGGTGTTCATTGGCGTTGAAGGCGCAGTGGTGGTTTCGGCGCGGGCACGCCATAAAAAAGATGTGGGCCGCGCCACCATGCTGGCCGTGGTATCTGCATTGGCAGTCTATCTGCTGGTGACGCTGCTCTCATTGGGGGTGGTACCGCGCAGCGAATTGGCCGAGATGCGCAATCCATCAATGGCGGTGCTGATGGTCGATCTTATTGGCCCATGGGGTAATGTGATTATCGCCGCCGGCCTGATCGTCTCGGTATGCGGCGCTTACCTGAGCTGGACGATCATGGCTGCCGAGGTGCCGCTGCTGGCGGCGCAACACGGCGCCTTTCCTAAAATATTCTGCAAACAGAACAAGAACCACGCGCCTTCGGCTTCGCTGTGGCTGACCAACCTCGCGGTACAGTTCGCGCTGGTGCTGATCTGGCTGACCGGCAGCAACTACAACTCGTTGCTGACTATCGCTTCGGAAATGATCCTGGTGCCCTATTTCCTGGTCGGCGCCTTCCTGTTTAAGGTAGCGATCCGTCGTCAGGACAAGCGGCTGATGTTTGCCGCAACGGGCGCCTGCCTGTATGGCATTTGGCTGCTCTATGCGTCAGGCTTGATGCATCTGCTGATGTCGGTGCTGCTGTATGCGCCTGGGCTGTTGGTGTTTATCTATGCAAGGCGCGGACATGGTGATGTCAAATTGCTGAATCAGCTGGAGAAAGGCAGTATTTTTCTGTTGCTGGTGGCCACAGTGCCGGCCGGCTGGTTTATGCTGCAGTAGTGAAAAACGGCCGGGTGACACCACCCGGTCAGTTAGTTTGGGACAGGCCCAGGCTGATGCTCATGCGTTCCCCCACCTGAGAGATAATCACTCCCTCGACGCACTCTTGCTGGATGGCCGCCAACTGTTGCGCATCCAGCGCGTACGGCAGTTTGATGTCGAACACCGCCAGCCCCTGCTGCTGCGCCAGATCGATCAGGCGCACGATGTTGGTTTCGTCGCTGACCTGGGTGGAAACCACCTGCAGCGCCAACGCCTTCAACTGCTCTTTCCGCGTTTGTGAAGCGGAAGCCTGCGATTTCAATACCATGCCAAAAAATGGCATCACGCCATAGATTGCATCAACAAAGCGCCAGTGCTTCTTGCACGATGCGGACAGAAAATCCATGTAATCGAAACAGATTTTCTCACTGCGGGCGACGGGTGCAAGGTGACTACTGTTCATCCCTTCCTCTCATTGCCGGTGTATGACATCCTGAAATGGATAATCGATGCGAAGCTTTAACGAATTTCCGCCGTATAATGGCATAATTCCCCTATTGTTTGCCAGTCTGTCCAGGAGCTTTAATCAATGGAACCTCACAACTCTGCACCGGTCCTGATCACCGGCGGCGCACGTCGGATTGGGCTGGCCCTGGCCAGGTCATTCTTGCAACGCGATATCCCGGTGATCATTGCCTATCGCAGCAGCTATCCGGCGCTGAGCGAACTGAAAAAACTGGGAGCCACCTGCATACAGGGGGATTTTGCAACCCATGACGGCATTTACCGTTTCGCCGAACAGGTAAGGCAAACAGCCCCGAAACTTCGTGCGGTGATCCACAACGCCAGCGCCTGGCAGGCCGAATCCGCAGAGGTGCCACCGGAACAGGTGATGGCGGCGATGCTGCAAATTCACGTTTATACACCCTACCTGCTGAACCAACTGCTGGAGCCCTGCCTGCTGGGCCAGGGCCAGGCTGGTGCCGATATCATTCACCTGACTGATTATGTGGTGGAGAAAGGCAGCGACAAACACATCGCCTATGCCGCCAGTAAAGCTGCCCTGGACAATATGACCCGCTCTTTTGCCCGCAAGTTGGCACCGGAGGTCAAGGTCAACGCCATCGCGCCGGCGCTGATCATTTTCAACCCGGGCGACGACGAGCATTATCGTCAGCAGGCACTGGCAAAATCGCTGATGAAAATCGCCCCCGGCGAGAGTGAAGTGGTCAATCTGGTGAACTACTTGCTGGAGAGCCGCTACGTCACCGGCCGCACCCATGGCGTAGATGGCGGAAGGCCGCTGCGCTAACGCATGATCTGCATGGCGTATCGCGGAGCCCCGCGCTATGCTGAATTTCGTTATTCTGATAAAACCGCTGAATATGCATAAAATTGTTTTTGTTGAAGACGATCCGGAAGTCGGCAAACTGATTGCCGCCTATCTGGGCAAGCACGATATTGAAGTGCTGATCGAGCCGCGTGGCGACAGCGCACAGGCTCGCATCGAGCTGGAGCAACCGGATCTGGTGCTGCTCGACATTATGTTGCCCGGCAAGGACGGTATGACGTTATGCCGCGATCTGCGTCCGACCTTCCCTGGCCCGATCGTGCTGCTGACCTCGCTGGACAGCGACATGAACCATATCCTTTCGCTGGAAATGGGCGCCAACGATTACATCCTGAAGACCACGCCGCCGGCGGTATTGTTGGCGCGACTGCGCCTGCACCTGCGTCAGCACGGCCATCAGCCAAAGGAAGAATCAACCCAGCCGATCACCCAGCACAACGCCTTGCATTTTGGCTTGTTGTGCATCGACCCGGTTAACCGCCAGGTCACGCTGGGCGAAGAGATCATCACCCTTTCCACCTCGGATTTCGATCTGCTGTGGGAACTGGCCACCCATGCCGGTCAAATCATGGATCGCGAAGCCCTGCTGCAAAACCTGCGCGGCGTGAGTTATGACGGCCTTGACCGCAGTATCGACGTCGCGATTTCACGCCTGCGCCGCAAGCTGTACGACAATGCACTGGAGCCTTTTCGCGTCAAAACCGTGCGCAATAAAGGTTACCTGTTCGCCCCGAACGCCTGGGAGTTCGTGCAGCAATGAGAAAGCTCTTTGTGCAGTTCTTCCTGCTGCTTTTCGTTTGCTTCCTGGTGATGGCGATGCTGGTTGGCCTGGTGTACAAAGTCACCGCTGAGCGTGCCGGTCGTCAGTCGATGGATGACCTGATGAAAAGCTCGCTGTACCTGATGCGCAGCGAACTGCGGGAAATTCCGCTGAAAGACTGGAACAAAACCATCGCCACGCTGGATTTGAACCTGTCGTTTAAGCTGCACATTGAACCGCTCGGCAAACAGGATCTGAGTGAAGACCTGAAAAAGCGCCTGCGCCTTGGCGAAATTATTGCGCTCGACGATCAATACACCTTTATGCAGCGCATTCCCCGCAGCCACTATGTGTTGGTGGTGGGTCCGATCCCTTACCTGTTCTATCTGCATCAAATGCGGCTGCTGGATTTGGCGCTGCTGGTGTTTATCGGCATGTCGCTGGCGCTGCCGGTGTTTTTGTGGATGCGTCCACACTGGCAGGATTTACTGAAGCTGGAGAATGCAGCACAGCGCCTGGGTGCCGGACACCTGGATGAACGTACCCATTTCGATCCCACCTCCAGCCTGAACCGGCTAGGGGTAGCCTTTAACCAGATGGCGGATAACGTCAATACGCTGATCGCCAGCAAGAAGCAGCTCATCGATGGCATCGCCCACGAGCTGCGCACGCCGCTGGTACGGCTGCGTTATCGGCTGGCGATGAGCGATAATCTGTCCGACAGCGAGCAGCAGGCATTAAATCGCGACATCGGCCAGTTGGAGTCGCTTATCGATGAACTGCTTACCTACGCACGGTTGGATCGTCCCCAGGTGGCGCTCAATATCGAGCCGCTCGACTTGCCCAAATGGCTGGAAGACAAGGCGGATGACCTGCGCCTGATCCACCCGGAAAGAGAAATTCAACTGGATATCCCCCACGTCGGCGATTTTGGCGGCGTCGACTTGCGGCTGATGGAGCGGGTGCTGGATAACCTGGTAAACAACGCATTGCGTTACTCAGAACAGCGCCTGCGTATCGGCCTGTGGTTTGACGGCGACCAGGCCTGCTTACAGGTAGAAGACGATGGCCCGGGCATTCCTCCGGAAGAGCGTGAACGGGTATTCGAACCCTTTGTCCGCCTCGATCCGAGCCGCGATCGGGCCACCGGCGGTTGCGGCCTGGGCCTGGCCATTGTGCATTCCATTGCCGTAGCCTACCAGGGCCAGGTTTACGTAGACGCCAGTTCGCTCGGCGGTGCCAGCTTCCGTTTTTGCTGGCCAATAAAGCCCACTTTCGATTTAAAAGCAGACCCGGTGTAACCCAGTTTACGCGCGGCATAAACACGCGTAAGAGTAAGCCGGATGACAATAATATGGAGCTAAACGATGACATCTGCACATACCCCATCCTCATACGACGAGCTGCGCGCCCTGTTCACCCGCCTGTCGCGCTTCGGTCACCTTTCCGCCATTGCCGGCTGGGACATGCAAACCATGATGCCGCCGGGCGGCAGCAAGGCACGTTCGGAAGCGCTGGCTGAACTGAGCGTACTGCAACACCAAATTTTGACGGCAGAAAAAACAGGCCGTCTGTTTGAACTTGCACAGCAGGAAACCCTGGATGACATGGATCGCGCCAACCTGCTGGAAATGCGCCGCCAATATGACAATGCAGTGCTGGTGCCGGAGTCGCTGGTCGAAGCCAAGTCGCTGGCCGGTGCGCGTTGTGAACATGCCTGGCGCGCTCAGCGTCCTGCCAACGACTGGGAAGGCTTCGCGGATAACCTGCGTGAAGTGGTCAAGCTCAGCCGACAGGAAGCGCAGATCCGTGCCGAAGCGGCAGGCACCAGCCGCTACGATGCTCTGCTGAATCTGTATGAACCGGGCATGCGCAGCAGCGATATCGACCGTATTTTTGGCGATCTGAAAACCTGGTTGCCTGACCTGCTGCAGAAAGTGGTGACCAAACAGGCTCAGGAACCTTGCCTGATCCCACAGGGGCCGTTCAATGTGGAGACCCAGCGTCAACTGAGTTTAAGCGTAATGAAACTGCTCGGCTTTAATTTCGATGGCGGACGCGTGGATGTCAGCGCGCACCCGTTCTGCGGTGGCGTGCCTGAAGATGTCCGTATCACCACGCGTTATAACGACAAGGAATTCCTGACCGCTCTGCTCGGTATCGTGCATGAGACCGGTCATGCCCGCTACGAGCAAAACCTGCCGCGTGACTGGCTGGGCCAACCTGTAGCTCAGGCGCGCTCAACGGCCATCCACGAATCTCAAAGCCTGCTGTTTGAAATGCAGTTGGCGCGCGGCAGCGACTTCCTGAAGATCCTGCGCCCGTTGGTGACTCACCAATTCGGCGAGCAGCCGGCGCTGGAAGAAGCTAACTTTATCCGTCTGAATCAGCGTGTAAAACCCGGCCTGATCCGCGTAGATGCTGACGAAGTGAGCTACCCGGCGCACGTGATCCTGCGTTATGAGATCGAGAAAGCCCTGGTCGAGGGCGAGATCGAGGTGGAAGACATTCCGGCCCTGTGGAATGAGAAAATGAAGGGTTACCTCGGCCTGGATACCGTCGGCAATTACCGTAACGGCTGCATGCAGGACATTCACTGGACTGACGGTGCCTTCGGTTACTTCCCGACTTACACTCTGGGCGCCATGTATGCCGCGCAGCTGTTCCACAGCGCACGTGAAGCAATGCCATCGTTGAGCAGCGACATTGCCGAAGGTAACCTGAATCCGCTGTTCCACTGGCTGAAGCAGAATATCTGGCGTCACGGCAGCCGCTTCCCTACCGATACGCTGATCGCTAACGCGACCGGCGAAACGCTTAACCCGGCGTATTTCCGCAAGCATTTGGAAAACCGCTACCTGTAATCCTTCCCCCAGGCACGATGTCCCGTGCCTGGGCATTTTCCCCCTGTTCCGCCAGCATGATTCCATAGCGCACTCTCCCCCCTACGGCTCCTTAGCCGCAGAGAGCGGGTCGGCAACCCCTTATATGTATGTTGTAACTAAAACGCCAGATTCAGTGCCTATTGGGCACCCCCTCTATACAACACGCTTACCGCTCGCCGGCGCTTACATCTCCCTTTTCTGCGGGTTCGTACATTAGGTTACACGCCGAAACCAATCACTCACGGAAAGCATTCTGGCGTTTGCCTACTATCTTTACACCGGCCCCGCAGTGGGCTCGATACATGATGAGTCATTTGAGGAATCTACAATGAAAAAAGTATTAGCTCTGGTTGTTGCCGCTGCAATGGGTCTGTCTTCTGTTGCCTTCGCTGCTGACGCTGCCACCACAACGGCAGCCCCGGCGGCGACGGCCACCACCACCACTGCAGCACCGGCTAAAACCACTCACGTGAAAAAACACCACGCGAAGAAGGCGCCAGTACAAAAAGCGCAGGCGGCGAAAAAGCACCACAAAGCCACCGGCAAAAAAGCCCCGGCTCAGAAGGCCCAGGCCGCCAAGAAACACCACAAAAAAGCCAGCCATAAAAAAGCCACCAGCACGCCAGCGGCATAACCGCAATCTGAAGTGAGGCTCCCCTCACCAGTCCAGGCTTGAGTTGTCCAACACCCGGTTCGCCGGGTGTTTTTTCATCGGGGGTTCTCATCATGCTGCGTCGCTACCTATTTGAAATCATTTTGGCCAGCCTGATCCTTTGCGGGCTCATTGCCGCCTTTTTTTATCTGTAGCCGCTCAGCCCCTCGGGATAAGAAATTATTGAAAAATCAATCACTGCCCATCCACACTGCGACTAAATCAGTCTATAGTTACCATTCAGTGTGTTTATGGATGACCCGTCATTTCCAGGCAAGAAACCTATGCGCATAACCCTTTTGCTGTTGCTGTGCTCATTCCCGCTCGCACTCTCCCTCTCAGCAAGGGCCGACAGCCCTTCCGATGCCTCGCTCGCTGAGCAAACACGCCTGTTTTTTGGCAAAGATGAACGTATCAAGGTCACCGAAACCGACGGCTGGCCGTGGCAGGCGATTGGCCAGGTAGAAACCGCCAGCGGTAATTTGTGCACCGCCACGCTGATCTCTCCTCATCTGGCTCTCACCGCCGGTCACTGCGTGTTGGCACCACCGGGCCAATTGGACAAGGCGATCGCACTGCGTTTTGTGGCCGGCAACAAAAGTTGGCAATACCAGACCGATAATATCGAGACGCTGGTTGACCGCAAGCTGGGCAAAAAGCTCAAGGCCGACGGCGACGGCTGGATCGTACCGCCCGCAGCCGCGGCGTATGACTTTGCCCTGATCCGCCTGAAAGATAAAAAGCCTCTGCCGATTAAGCCGCTGCCGCTGTGGCAAGGCGACAGCAAGGCTCTGACTCAGGCGCTGAAACAGGCCAAACGGCTGATTACCCAGGCCGGGTATCCAGGAGATCACCTCGACGATCTCTACAGCCATCAAAACTGTAAAGTGACGGGTTGGGCGCAACAAGGCGTGCTGTCGCATCAATGCGATACCCTGCCCGGCGACAGCGGCTCGCCGTTATTGCTGAAAACCTCCGCCGGCTGGAAGCTCATCGCCATTCAAAGCTCCGCACCGGCAGCCAAAGATCGCTACCGTGCCGATAACCGCGCATTGGCGGTGACCGGTATCCGCGATGCGCTGGACGCACTGGCCTCCGGGAAATAAGCGGTTATGAGCCGGCGTGGGCTGCTGCGCCGGTTTCGCTTACGACGTTTCCTGCCATAAAGCCCTTGGGCGTGGTGCCGGTGAACTGTCGGAAGAACGCGATAAAAGCGCTGTCGCTGGAAAAACCCAAACGCTGTGCCACGGTGCTGACCCTGGGCATTTCCGCCAGCAGTTCAATCGCCCGCATCAGCCGCCATTGTTGGCTCCACTGCTGATAGCTCAACCCGCTCTCGCGCTGAAAAATGCGCGTCAGCGTTTTGGCATGCAAGTTCAATTCCTGTGCCAGTACGCTCAACCCCGGCAGTTCGTCCCGCCTGTCAAGGTTCTCCAACCAGCGAGCCAAACGAACATCCCTGGGCAGTAGCAGGCCGGTACTCTCTAGCCGTGCCGCATTCAGTTCGTTGATCAGCACCGGCACCAGATCGCGCGCTGCCCGACACTCGATAGCCTGATTAAACGGCCAATAAGCGATACGTTCAATCACCGCTGCCAGCAAGGGATTAACCGCCAATACCGCGCACTCTTGCAGCTTGACGGGCGCCAATTCAGGCTCCAGATAGAGTGAGCGATAGGCCACCTGGCCATGCAGCTGTACCCGATGCCTGATCCCGCCAGGGATCCACAAACAGCGCGTTGGCGGTAAAATCAGCCAACGATCGCTGAGTGTCACCGTCATGCACCCACGCGACGAATAGAGCAACTGCGCACGCCGATGCCGGTGCTCTTTAGAGTCATGATTGGCCAGCTCGGCGGCAATCCCCAGCACCGGTGCAGGCCAGCTATCCGGTTCGAAAACATCCTGTTGGGCTATCAAGGCCATGAGTTGTCCTTTTTTTGTTATTTTTTGTCCTGATGATTGTAATTGAACACTTTGGCTTTCCCTATACTGGCGCGATTATTCATTGTTAAAGGTCAATTCCCATGTCGCGCCTTCCTCTGCCATTGATGGTCGCCAGCATAATGACGCCACAGGTGCTAGAAACCCTCTATAGCCCAGCGCTCACCGCGATCCGCGCCGATTTCAACGTCAGTGCCGCCCAGGCCAGCCAGACGCTGTCGATCTATTTCTTCGCTTTTGCCTTCGGCGTCGCTTTCTGGGGGGTAATGTGCGATCGGCTTGGTCGCAGAGTGACCATGTTGGCAGGGCTGGCACTGTATCTGGGCGGCGCGGTTGTGGCGTTACTGAGCTCGCATTTCACGCTGCTGTTGGCCGCTCGCGCCACCATAGCCTTCGGTGCTGCGGTCGGCTCTATCGTCACGCAAACCATGCTGCGCGACGTGTATCAAGGGCATGCTCTGGGGAAAGTGTTCGCCACCCTCGGCATTGCCCTGTCGATCAGTCCGGTGCTGGGGATGTTGGCGGGGGGAATATTAGTCAGTTGGGGCGGCAGTATGGCGATATTCATTGGCCAGGGGATGCTGGCATTGGCCCTGCTGATTTGGTGCTGGTACGCTCTGCCGGAAACGCAGCCGCCGGGCTGCGCAATACCAGCCTCTATGGCAAGCAGTGGCTGGATTATCCTGCGCGACCGGCATATCTGGTGTAGCGCCTTATTGGTGGCAGGTTTTAATATCATGGTGTTCAGCTACTTCAGCCTGGCGCCGTTCCTGTTCGAACGGCTGGGACTGAGCAGCCGACAGTTTGGCTACTCTGGCGTTGCCCTGGCGCTGGGCAGCCTGCTTGGCGCGTTAGTGAATCGCCACCTGTTGGCCAGGAATATCGGCGCAGAGCGTCAAATCCTGCTGGGTAGCCTACTGGCGTGCGGTGCGGCGCTGGCATTAGGTTACTGGCAGCACAGCATAATAATGTTGCTGCCCTGCATGCTGATCACCCTGGCCTTCGGCCTGGCGATCCCCAACGTATTGAGTCAGGCCCTGAACCGCTACCGGCAGCGACTGGGCACCGCCGGCGCGATTTTTGGCCTGCTCTACTACCTGCTGATTGGCGCCGGGCTTTCTGTGGCCGCCGTCGGGCAAAATCTGCCCGCAACGCTGCTGGCGTGCAGCCTGCTGTGTCTGGTCTGCGCAGGCGGCCTGTTCGCGTTGCCTAGCCCGAAAGCTGCTCGATAGTCTGCAAGATGCGCTTGTCCGAGATGGGGTAAGGCGTGCCAAGTTGTTGAGCGAACAGGCTGACGCGCAGTTCTTCGATCATCCAACGCACCTCTTTCACCTCTTCATCCTGCTGTCGCTTCGGCGGCAGTTTGTTCAGCCACTGTTGCCAGGCCTGTTGCACCTGCTCCACCCGCAGCATCTGCGCACGGTCACGATGCGGGTCGGTCGCCAGCTTCTCCAGACGGCGCTCAATCGCCTGCAGATAGCGCAACGTATCCGACAGGCGCTTCCAGCCGTTGTTGGTGACAAAACCGCGATAAACCAGGCCGCCGAGCTGGGTTTTGATATCCGACAGCGCCAGCGCCAGGGAGATGTCCACCCGGCCTTTCAGCCGTTTATTGATGTTGAACACCGCCGTCAGGATCTGTTCGACCTGTTTGGCTACGCCTACCACCGTTTCGTTTAGCTCGGCGCGCACCCTTTCCTGCAGGCGGGCAAAATCCTCTTCCTGCCACACCGGTCCGCCGTACTCGGCAATCAGCTTATCGATGCCGCACGAGATGCAGTCGTCGATCAAGTCCAGCACTCTGCCATAAGGGTTAAAGTACAACCCCAGCTTGGCTTTGTTAGGCAGTTTTTCATGCAGATACTTGATGGGCGATGGAATGTTCAGCAACAGCAGGCGGCGCGTTCCCTGCCACATCGCCTGTTGCTGTTCCTGCTCGCTGTCGAACAAACGGATCGCCACGCTGTCTTTTTCATCCACCAGCGCCGGATACGCCTTCATCGAATAGCCACCGCGTTTCTGCTCATAAAACTCCGGCAATTTGCCGAAGCTCCAGATATGCAGATTGCTTTGCTCCAGCCCATCGTCCGCCACCGCGGACAGGGTTTCCTGCACCTTGTCTTTCAGTTGCAGCTTCAGCGCGGTCAGGTTTTTACCTTCCAGCAGGGTTTTGTGTTTTTCCCCCACCACCCGGAAAGTCATTTTAAGGTGATCGGGCACCTGTTCCCACTGCCAGTCATCTCGTGACACCGTCACGCCAGTCATGCGACGCAGCTCGCGCTCCAGCGCATCCAGCAGCGGCAATTCCAGCGCAGTGACCCGCCCCAGAAAAGCCTCGGCATAGTTCGGCGCCGGTACAAAGTTGCGACGAACCGGTTTGGGCAGCGACTTGATCAGGGCGATCACCAACTCACGGCGAATGCCCGGAATTTGCCACTCAAAACCCCGATCCTCAACCTGATTAAGGATCGGCAGAGGAATATGCACCGTCACGCCGTCGGCGTCGGTACCTGGCTCAAACTGGTAGGTCAGGCGCAGCTTGAGGTTGCCCTGATGCCAGGTATTCGGATAGTCCAGCGCGCTGACCTTATTGGCACCGTCCTTGATCAGCATCTCTTTTTCAAAGCTGAGCAGGTCCGCGTTCTGTTTAGCGGCGTTTTTCCACCAGTGGTCAAAATGACGCCCGGAGATCACCTCGCTCGGGATGCGCTGATCGTAGAAACTGAACAGGGTTTCGTCATCGACCAAAATGTCACGGCGGCGCGACTTATGCTCGAGTTCTTCCACTTCCGCACGCAGCTTCAGGTTGGCACTGAAAAACGCATGGCGCGTCTGCCAGTCGCCTTCCACCAGCGCATGGCGGATAAACAGTTCCCGGCACAGCAGCGGGTCGATAGTGCTGTAATTAACCTGTCGCGCAGCGACGATGGGCAACCCGAACAGCGTCACTTTTTCGGTGGCCATCACCGCCCCCTGGGATTTGGACCAATGGGGTTCGCTGTAGCTGTGCTTCACCAGGTGCTGGGCCAACGGCTCAATCCACTCCGGTTCGATACGTGCGGCAATACGTCCCCACAGGCGGCTTGTTTCCACCAGTTCGGCCACCATGGTCCATTTCGGCGGCTTCTTGAACAGACCTGAACCTGGGAAAATAGAGAATCTTGCGTTGCGGGCGCCCGTGTACTCTTGCTTATCAGCATCTTTCTGGCCGATATGCGACAGCAAACCGGTCAATAACGCGGTGTGTACGCTGCGGTAATCGGAAGGCTCGCTGTTGACCGGCAGCCCCAGCTCTTTCACCACCTGACGCAGCTGGGTGTAAATATCCTGCCATTCACGCACCCGCAAATAATTAAGGAAATCATTGCGGCACAGCCGACGGAACTGACTGGAGGAGTGCTCTTTCTGCTGCTCTTTCAGCCAGTCCCACAGGTTGACGTAAGCCAGGAAATCCGAATCTTTGTCGGCAAAGCGTCGGTGTTTCTCGTCCGAGGCCTGCTGCTTGTCCATTGGCCGTTCGCGCGGATCCTGTATCGACAGCGCAGCGGTGATGATCATCACTTCACGCACGCTGCCGCTTTTCTGTGCTTCCAACACCATGCGCGCTAACCGCGGGTCGATCGGCAACTGCGCCAATTGACGCCCCTGAGGCGTGAGCTGGTAGTGGCCATTTTCCGCCGTTTTAATCGCGCCCAGCTCTTCGAGCAGGCGCACGCCATCGAGAATATTGCGCTTGTCCGGCGCCTCTACGAACGGGAAAGCGGCGATATCCCCTAACCCGAGCGAAGTCATCTGCAAAATAACCGACGCCAGGTTGGTGCGCAGGATCTCCGGATCGGTAAACTCCGGACGCGACAGGAAGTCCTGTTCCGAATACAACCGAATGCAAATACCGTCGGAAACGCGCCCGCAGCGGCCCTTACGCTGGTTGGCGGAGGCCTGTGACACCGGCTCGATCGGCAGGCGTTGCACCTTGGTACGGAAACTGTAACGGCTGATACGCGCGGTACCGGGATCAATCACGTACTTGATGCCGGGTACGGTCAGTGAGGTCTCCGCCACGTTGGTCGCCAGCACGATGCGCCGCCCGTGATGCGACTGGAACACCCGGTTCTGTTCGCTGTTCGACAACCGGGCATACAGCGGCAGGACCTCGGTATGCGGCAAATTAAGGCGGTTCAGCGCGTCGGCGGTATCGCGAATTTCGCGCTCACCGCTCATAAAGATCAGGATATCCCCCGGACCTTCGCGCCCCAGCTCATCCACCGCATCGAAAATCGCCTGCAGCTGATCGCGGTCGGTGTCGTCGGCGTCGTCCACTACCGGGCGATAACGCACCTCGACCGGATAAGTACGGCCGGAGACTTCGATAATCGGCGCGTTATTGAAATGGCGCGAAAAACGCTGCGGATCGATAGTCGCCGAGGTGATGATGACTTTGAGATCCGGGCGCTTTGGCAGCAGTTCTCGCAGGTAACCCAGGATAAAGTCAATGTTCAGGCTGCGTTCATGCGCCTCATCGATAATCAGCGTGTCATACTGCATCAGCAGCCGGTCCTGCTGGATTTCCGCCAGCAGGATCCCGTCGGTCATCAGCTTGACCAGGGTATTTTCCCCGACCTGATCGTTGAAGCGCACCTTATAACCCACGCTGCCGCCCAGCGGCGTTTCCAACTCGTCGGCAATGCGGTTGGCTACGGTACGCGCCGCCAGGCGTCGAGGTTGGGTATGGCCGATCAGCCCTTTTACCCCACGCCCCAGCTCCAGGCAGATCTTCGGCAACTGGGTGGTTTTCCCCGAGCCGGTTTCACCGGCGACAATCACCACCTGGTGGTCGCGAATGGCCTGCAAAATATCCTGTTTTTTCTGACTGACCGGCAGGTTTTCCGGATAGGTGACTTTCGGACAGGACGCGGCGCGCGACTGCACTTTTTGCAACGCTGCCGTTATGTCACTTTCCAGCTCGGCGGCGACCGCCAACTGAGCATCGGGATTTTTGATTTTTCGTGCGCCCTGCAGCCGACGTTGCAGACGTTGTTGGTCACGGAGCATCAGCTCGCCCAGTTGGGCAGACAATGCCGCGAGCGGAGATTTCACGTTCGGTATTCCTTGTTTCATCGCTGCTGCATCAAGCTTTAGCAACGGTTTGGTAATGGGTTAGCGAGTTTTCAGCTTTAAGTGCGCAGAATAACATAAGCCCCTTTTTCCCCATAATCCCGCCGCTTATGTCGCGGCAGCTTATTCAATAAAATCGAACAAAGGTCTCGAAATATTGCGCTATCACTGCTGAAAAAATGTGAATAGAGTGTACTGCATGCAAAGGACGCGTTGTCCTGATGTCACTGTCATAACGTAAGGAATTACCGATGAGCAAAGTATTGGTTCTTAAATCAAGCATCCTGGCGGGCTACTCGCAGTCTAACCAACTGGCAGATTTCTTCGTTGAGCAGTGGGCAAAGGCTCATGGCAACGACACCATCACCGTGCGTGACCTGGCTGCACAGCCAATCCCGGTATTGGACGGTGAACTGGTTGGCGCCCTGCGTCCTTCCGACACTCCGCTGACCCCGCGTCAAACCGAAGCTCTGGCGTTGTCCGACGAGCTGATCGCCGAACTGCAAGCCAATGACACCATCGTTATGGCGGCCCCGATGTACAACTTCAACATTCCAACCCAGTTGAAGAACTATTTCGACCTGATTGCCCGTGCCGGCGTCACCTTCCGCTACACCGAAAACGGTCCGGAAGGCCTGGTGAAAGGTAAGCGTGCCATCATTCTGACCAGCCGCGGCGGCATCCATAAAGGCACCCCGACTGACCTGGTTGAACCTTACCTGCGTCTGTTCCTGGGCTTTATCGGTATCACCGACGTCGAGTTCGTGTTCGCTGAAGGTATCGCCTACGGCCCGGACGTTGCCACCAAAGCGCAGGCCGATGCCAAAGCCACGCTGGCACAGGTTGTTGCCGCCTGATGCCGGTGCAGGGGTGTGATGCCCCTGCAAAACTTCAACAGAACAAGCCAAATCCTGTCAAACCCGCTCTACCCTCATAAAAATCCAATGTTATATCGCTATTGCGCGCCCCAGGGCGCGCTTTTTTTATTTCTTCAACCATTGGCCATTGATGCCACGTACGTATTCCCCCGCAGGGGCACGCGCGACCAGTTTTTGCCCGGCCATGCGAGCCACATCGTCGATGGCGATATGATTGCTATCCGCCACCTGTTGGTATTTCTCGGTGCGCCCGGCATTGATATTTTTCACCAGCGACAGCGTTTCGGCGTCCTGCTTCACCGGCGCAATATAGCCGTTGAGCGTTTCACCGACGCGCCCCTGTTGCTTGGCCTCATCCAGCGTCAGCGCCATTGCCATGCTGCTGAACAGCCAGGCGGCGCCAATCAAGCCTAAATAACGTTTTTTCATGTTGGCTCCTAGAACAGACCGCTTTTGTCTTTCAGCAGATTCTCGACGTCTTTATCCACTTTGATGTGAATTTCATGTTCGATCTTGACGTTCATATTGATGGTGATCGGATCTTTAGGCGTGGCGACCTCGATGCGTGGCACGCAGCCGCTCAGCATTGAGGTGCCGAGCACGGCGGCCAGCAATGGCCCGCTGATGATTTTCATGGTTGTTCCCCAGGTTTGGTGAGGGCCTGTTCCAGCCACTCCTGTAAATTGTCGCCAAAGCGCAGGCTGCGCCAAAGCTGAAACACGTTTTCCTGATGGCTATAGTTCAGGATAACCTCTCGTTTAGCGCTTTTTTGCGGATTAACCCCGTCAATTCGCGCCTTCAGCGTCAGTTCACCGAGGTTGTCGAGATCGACTCTGGCCTTGGAGCGGTTAATTTCCATATAGCGCAGCCAATCTATCGCGGCGCCGGTCGCCATATTATTACTGCCGATGGCATCGGCCATGTCCTTGTCCAGGCGCAGCGTCAACATGCCGGCGTTGGCAATCCAACCGTTGCGGACCAGCCATTTAGGATGATTCAGGAACAACGGCAATTCGCCGTCGACCCGCCCTGACATGGCAAACTGTTTTGGCTTCAGCGCGGTAAACAAGGCGCTGAGATCCACCTTATCCAGCTTCAATACGGCGGCGTCATGCTGCGGCATGCGCAGCGCGGACAGGCTGATGTGCCCGTTCAAAGCGTCCATACCCACGTTGCTCAGCGTCAACGGCGCCGGTTCGCTGTAGGGATAGGCACCCTGAAGATCGGCGGTGATATTCTGCATTTCAAACAGGTTGCGAAAAGACTTGATGCGCAGCGTCACTGGCTGCCTGGCGCCAAGCTGCCACACATGATTTTTCAGGCGGTAAGACAGGACAAAATCCAGGCCGCTCATCTCACCGTCTTTCAGCCACATGCCGCCATTTTTCACCACCCAGTGACCACCGGCCTCGAAGCCTTGCACCCTGGCGGCAGAGAACGCCGATTGCGCATAGAATTCACCGTCACGCAGTTTGATATTGAGATCCGGCGAGATCAGCGGTTGGAACACTTTCAACGACTGTTTCGGCCACCAGCCCTCTCCGCGCAAGCGCTCGCCGTCCCAACGGCCACGTAACGCTATCGGCCCTATCTGTTCCGCCTGCAACTTGCCCTGCAGTTGGAAATTATCCGGCGTTGTGCCCTTCATCTGAAGCGCCAACACCGGTGCCGGCAGGTAACCACCGTTGGTAAAGCTGACCTTGCCCGAAACCAGTTGCAGTTCGCCATTGAACGCCGGGGTTTTCTCGTCCCGTTGCCAACGCAACGGCTGGCTGAGGCTGAGACGTGGCGCATCCACCGTCACCATGCTGTATTTTAATTGATCAAACCCGGTGGAGAGGCGATCGAGGATCAGCGTGCTGTCCTGCCAGCTGCCGCTGCCCGCTACGTCCCAGGCGGCCTGCAGTGGCGGCAGTTGCCCCTTGCCCCAGTAGCGCCATTGCCAGTTGCCGTGATCCGGCCAAAAATCTTGCGCTTTGCCATCCAGATGCAGCTTAAAACGGCCCCAGTAGCTGTCGCTGGCGTTGATTATGGCCTGCAACCGACCGGTAATGCCTGCGGCGGTGACCTTCACCCCGGCCAACGGCAAACGCGCTTCTTCGAGCTTCATTTCCGGTGAGACATTGCCCCACAGGCGCAGCAGTGAACCTGATTGCAGAACCAGCGTCGGGTTAAGAATGGTGCCGCTGACGATACCGGGAAGGGAGGCGGTCATAGAAAAATCAGCCAGATTGGCCTGGCCGGTCAGTTGGAAACGCAGATCGCTGTCGGTCAGCCCGACCTTACCCGGCCCCAGCGTCAGTACCGCGTTACCTTTACCATTGTGGCCGTCGGTGATGACATTCAACCGGGCGCTGATTTGCGTCTCATCAAAGCCTTTGCTCCAGTCGTGGAGCGCAATACTCAGCCCTCCGTTCAGCGGTTGCTGGCTATAAGGCCAACGCCATTCGCCCTGGCTGATGCTGACCTGCTGCGGGTTGATTTCCCAGGGCAGCGTCGCCAGCGGTTTATCTTCGCCCTTTTCCGTCAGCGTCAGCACCCCTTGCTGTTGTTGCCAGCACATATCCAACAATAAGGGTTTTTCCAGGTAACCGGTCTGTATTTCACCCTGCAACGCCCCTTGTGCCGGGATGCTGTCCAGATCGAGCGGAATGGCTATCTTGCCGCTCAGATGCAGTGGCTGCGGACTGTTGGGCGCAGTGAGCGTCAGGCTGTTCAGCGTTAATTGCTGCTGTGGATCCAACTGGGCTTCGAGGTGAATATTCGGCCCCTGATATTGCAGACGCTGACCTTCCGCGGAGGCATGTATTTGTAATTCACCAGCATAGTACTGCCAAGGCACCAGAGAAAAGTCTTTGATGTTAACGTCCAGCAGCGGCAATTGTTTTTGTAATTGATCCAGCGCCAGTGGCGCACTGTTGGCGTCACCGGCGGGCAATTTTGATAAGCAGGCGGTATCGATATTCAGCTTGTCGCTGATCAACTGCCAGCGCCCTTGCCGATAGGCCAATCGGGTCGGTCCGACGTCGGCAAGCAAACAATCCTGCGCCAGAAAACGCGCGCCGTCCAAGCGCAATGCCCCTTCTCGCCATTGTGGCTTGCCTTGCAAAACCAACTGACTCCCCTGTGGCAGCCAATGAGAGAGCACACGCGGCAACCAGCGCGGCAGAGTTTGCCACAGCACCAGCAGCAAGATCACGGTACTGACCACAATCCCTATGAATACTTTCAATCGCTTAGTCATTAAATGATTGCTTCATTCCTGAGTTAGGCTGCTTACCCTGGCCAGAGGCCGTTTTAAGTAAGTCTATGCCTGAATTGGCAATAATGATGGCATGAATTTGACATAGGGTGAAGCCAACGCCGACGAAGATGCCCCGTTTCGGCGCATTTGCAGCCGTTGATAGGGATACTGTAAATTTTAGTTACATATTCATCACATGAATGCGAACTGTTTCGGACTTTTGTTATTGTCGTTACCTTTGATAATTAATAGTCTTGCAAGCATTCTAACAAAAGTCAGCTGCTAGCTAACTATACTAGAGAAGCCATTCCCCACACCCCCGTGGGGATTTTTTTGCCTGGAACCCAACCTATCTCTCTTCTTACGCACTTCACTTTTCAGCAACTCCGTGCCGAATATTCAACCTGTTGTAACGTTGCCAACTACCCTTAATCAATAAACGCCAACTGCCGCCGTTCAACGCGAGTCAAACAGGCTAACCAATTGTAGAATTTACTAAAAACTGTTAAATTGATCACAAAATCACGCGGGAGAAACCACGATGAAATTGGCGATATACAGCACCAAACAGTATGACCGTAAATATCTCGAACTGGTGAATCAGCAGTTTGGTTACGAGCTGGAGTTCTTCGACTTCCTGCTCAGTAAAAAAACTGCCAAAAACGCCGCCGGCTGCAAAGCCATCTGCATCTTCGTCAACGACGACGGCAGCCGTGAAGTGCTCGAAGAACTGGCGGCGTTGGGGGTCGAAATTTTGGCGCTGCGTTGCGCCGGCTTCAATAATGTCGATTTGGACGCCGCTAAAGAACTGGGCATCAAGGTAGTACGCGTACCGGCCTACTCGCCGGAAGCGGTCGCTGAACATGCCGTGGGCATGATGATGTGCCTCAATCGTCGTATTCACCGAGCCTATCAACGCACCCGCGACGCCAATTTCTCGCTTGAGGGTTTGATCGGTTTCAATATGCATAACCGCACCGCCGGGGTGATTGGCACCGGTAAGATCGGCGTAGCCACCATGCGCATCCTGAAAGGCTTCGGCATGAAGATTCTGGCCTATGACCCGTACCCAAGCGAACAAGCATTGGAGCTGGGCGCAGAATATGTCGATCTGAAAACGCTGTACGCGCAGTCTGACGTTATTACCCTGCACTGCCCGCTGACGCCGGAAAACCACCACCTGTTGAACACCGACGCTTTTGCGGCGATGAAAGACGGCGTAATGATCATCAACACCAGCCGTGGCGGTTTGATTGATTCATCGGCAGCGATTGATGCCCTGAAACAACAAAAAATCGGCGCCCTGGGGATGGACGTGTATGAGAATGAACGCGACCTGTTCTTCGAAGATAAATCCAATGACGTGATTCAGGACGATATCTTCCGTCGCCTGTCCGCCTGCCACAACGTGCTATTCACCGGTCATCAGGCCTTCCTGACCGAAGAGGCACTGACCAGCATCTCGGAAACCACGTTGCAGAACGTCAACCAACTGGATCGCGGTGAGTCCTGCCCTAATCAGCTCAATGCCTGATTTGTCCCAAGGAGGGCCGATGAAAAAGTTCATGTTGGCGGCGTTAATACCGCTGCTGTTAGCCGGGTGTGAAATGAGTCAAAACGGGAAGACGGTGACGGAAAGCGACCTGTTGCATCATAACTTTATTTTGCAAAGCGTCGACGGCGTAGCGGTAAAACCGGGCCGTGGCAACGGACCCAATATAGAGTTCGGTGAGACCCTGCACGTTTCCGGTGCCATGTGTAACCGTTTCTTCGGCAGTGGCCAATTGCAGGACGGCGTGCTGACGGTAAAAGGTCTGGCCTCAACACGTATGCTGTGCGCCGACCCGCAACTCAATCAGTGGGATCGGGTGATTGGCGACGTGCTGGGCAAAGGGGTAAAAGTTACCCTCAGCGCTCAGCAATTAACGCTGAGCGGCGACGACCATACCCTGGTATATATACTGCGCGATTGGGTGCAGTGATCCCTGTGCACCAGGCTGCCCGGCGGCCTGGTGTTGTTCTCCGTTAGCCGGCGCTCGCGCAGGCTCCCCGGCCCAGCGTCGATTCTTCGCACTGTTTGCCATTGGGCATCTGGCACATTCTGATCGCCTCGCCGTTTAAATTGTGGGTCACGGTAGTGACGCCGCCAACGATGGCACAGTTCGCACTGGTCTGTAAGTTATTGATTCTTGCGCTGTTAGCCTGCTGGACTGGTTCTTCGTTATTGCTGCTGCAGGCGGCCAAAAGCAGTACGGTGCCGGCCAGCAACCCTTTTAATATTGTCATTAATCCACTCCTGAACCCGAAACTACGCTGTGTAAAATCGCCATTGCCGATAACTCGCATCACTTTATTGCGGACACGTTAGGTTATCTTTGATGCAAACCTGTTTAATCTAGCCTGATATATTAATAATGAAAATATATTCCTGCAATTATTTGCCGTTTATTTGAACAGCGACGAAATTATTATGGTTACTGGATTTTTCCGCTCTCCCCGCTGAGCAAACATCGAGTATCCCTTGCGCGACCTGAGCAAGAGGCAGCCACTGCAGGGGCAAAGCGACATTTTAGGAGAGACTGACGATTTGAGGCATGCCGAAAGGCACGAAAAGACGGTGTCAAAATGGCGCATTTCTGGCCATTGAAGGGAAGATCTTAATCTGAGGGTAATCTATTATTTTCTGTTATTTATTAATAAGCTTTTTCGCCAGCACCACTGAATGTCGCGCTGGCGATTGATTCGGTTTAAATAAGGATCAGTGCGCTGCGGTTTTCGACAGTAAATTAATCACCAATACGCCGGCAATAATTAAGCCCATCCCCAGTACGGCTGGCCAATCCAGCTTTTGTTGATAAACAAATACCGCGGCAATTGACACCAGAACAATGCCCATGCCCGACCAGATGGCGTAAACAATGCCCAGCGGCATGGTTTTCACCACCATCGACAGCCCCCAGAAAGCCACGCCATAGCCGACCACCACCACCAGCGACGGCCACAAGCGAGTGAAACCCTCAGAGGCTTTCAGCATGGTGGTGGCGATCACTTCCGCGACTATCGCCATGGTCAAATACATAAATCCGCTCATCGTTTTTTCTTCTGTAAGTTCACCTGTTCACCAGTATGACGCGCCGGAAATAAATTGTCGTTAAACAACGATGACAATTTTTCTTCAAGGCCATTAAAAGTCGTGAAATATCCCCTCGTCGCGTTTTTTGTCGATTTATCATCCGCCACACAAACGCGATAAAGGGCCAATATATCCCTCTGCTAGACTTTGTTAATTACTGCGAGAGGTGACTTTCGCAGCTTTTTGAGCAATGAAAGGTAAAGTTGATGATTACTACAGATGGTAATAATGCAGTCGCTTCCGTCGCCTATCGCGCCAGCGAAGTGATTGCCATCTACCCAATCACCCCCAGTTCGACCATGGCGGAACAGGCGGATGCCTGGTCCGGCGACGGCCGTCAGAATATCTGGGGCGACGTGCCGCGAGTGGTGGAAATGCAGTCGGAAGGCGGTGCGATCGCCACGGTACACGGCGCATTGCAAACCGGTGCGCTGTCGACCTCGTTTACCTCATCGCAGGGCCTGCTGCTGATGATCCCGACGTTGTACAAACTGGCCGGAGAACTGACGCCGTTTGTGCTGCATGTCGCTGCGCGCACCATCGCTACCCATGCGCTGTCGATTTTTGGCGACCATTCCGACGTGATGGCCGTACGCCAAACCGGCTGCGCCATGCTCTGCGCCAGTAACGTGCAGGAGGCGCAGGATTTTGCGCTGATTTCCCAAACGGCCAGTCTCAACAGCCGACTGCCGTTTATTCACTTTTTTGATGGTTTCCGCACGTCGCATGAAATCAACAAAATCGTGCCACTGAGCGACGATACCCTGCGCCAGATGCTGCCTCAGGACGCGATTGATGCGCACCGCAGCCGCGCATTGTCGCCGGATCATCCCGTGGTGCGGGGCACCTCCGCCAACCCGGACACCTATTTCCAATCGCGCGAAGCCACCAATCCCTGGTACAACGCGACCTGCCAGCATGTGATCGACGCGATGGACAAGTTTGCCCAGATCACCGGCCGTGCGTATCAGCCTTTCGAATACTACGGCCATCCACAGGCCGAACGCGTGGTGATCCTGATGGGGTCCGCCATCGGCACCTGCGAAGAAGCAATCGACGCCCTGCTGACCCGTGGTGAAAAAGTCGGCGTGCTGAAAGTGCGGCTGTTTCGGCCGTTTTCTGCGCACCACCTGCTCAGCGTGTTGCCGGAAAGCGCGAAAAAAATCGCCGTACTGGACCGCACCAAAGAGCCCGGAGCACTGGCGGAGCCGCTGTATCTGGACGTGATGACCGCATTGGCTGAAGCGTTCAGCCGGGGTGAACGCGCCCATATGCCGATGGTGATCGGCGGCCGTTATGGGCTCTCCTCGAAAGAGTTTGGCCCTGACTGCGCGTTGGCCGTGTTTAACGAACTGGCTCTGGATCGCCCGCGTCCGCGCTTTACCGTCGGTATTTTCGACGATGTGACCGGTCTTTCCCTGCCGCTCAGTGAAGAAACCCTACCGCAGCGCGCGTCGCTGGAGGCGTTGTTCTACGGTCTTGGCAGTGACGGCTCCGTTTCCGCCACCAAGAACAACATCAAAATCATCGGCAACAGTACGTCAATGTATGCCCAGGGCTATTTCGTTTATGACTCGAAAAAGGCCGGAGGCCTGACGGTATCCCACCTGCGCGTCAGCGAACAGCCCATCAACTCGGCCTATCTGGTCAGTCGCGCCGACTTTGTCGGCTGCCACCAGCTGCAGTTTATCGATACTTACCAGATGGCGGAACGCCTGAAACCCGGCGGCATTTTCCTGCTCAATACCCCCTATGGTGCCGAAGAGGCCTGGTCGCGGCTGCCGCAGGAAGTGCAAGCCGTATTGCAGCAACGTCAGGCGCGTTTTTATATCATCAACGCGGCGAAACTGGCGCGTGAATGCCGACTCGGTGCGCGTATCAACACCGTGATGCAGATGGCGTTTTTCCATCTGACCCAAATTTTGCCGGGCGACGTGGCACTCCAGCAATTGCGGGATGCTATCGAACGCAGCTACAGCAACAAAGGCCAGGATATTGTTGAGCGCAACTGGCAGGCGCTGGCCGCCACGCTTGACGCGCTGATTGAAATCCCCCTGCAGCCGGTTAACGAAAGCAGCCCAATGCGACCGCCGATTGTCTCGGATGCCGCGCCTGACTTTGTCAAAACCGTCACCGCCGCGATGCTGGCAGGACTGGGGGATGCGTTGCCGGTGTCAGCCTTCCCGCCGGACGGTACCTGGCCGGTAGGCACCACCCAGTGGGAAAAACGCAATATCGCCGAGGACATCCCCATTTGGCAGCCGGATCTGTGCACCCAGTGCAACCATTGCGTTGCCGCCTGCCCGCACTCCGCCATCCGCGCCAAAGTGGTTCAGCCGCAGGCCATGGAACAGGCCCCTGTCTCGCTGCAATCACTGGATGTGAAAGCGCGCGACATGCGCGGTCAGAAATACGTGCTGCAAGTCGCGCCGGAAGACTGTACCGGCTGTAATTTATGCGTTGAAGTCTGCCCGGCAAAAGATCGCCAGAACCCAGACATCAAGGCGATTAACATGGCATCGCGCCTTGAGCACCTGACCGAAGAAAAAGCACATTACGACTTCTTCCTGCAGTTGCCGGAAATTGATCCCTCGCAGATCGAACGGATCGACATCCGTACCTCGCAGTTGATTTCGCCGCTGTTCGAATACTCCGGCGCCTGTTCCGGCTGTGGCGAAACGCCGTACATCAAGCTGCTGACCCAGCTTTATGGCGATCGGTTGCTGATTGCCAACGCCACCGGCTGTTCGTCCATTTACGGCGGCAATCTGCCGACTACGCCGTATACCACCAATGCCGAAGGCCGCGGTCCAGCCTGGGCCAACTCGCTGTTCGAGGACAATGCGGAGTTCGGTCTGGGCTTCCGCTTGACGGTCGATCAGCACCGCAGCCGCGTACTGCGTTTGCTGAACACCCTGGCGCCGCAGCTACCGGCCCAGTTGGTCAAAGCTCTGCAGATGACCGACATCGCACCGGAGCCGCGTCGCCAGCAGATTAAGGAACTGCGCGGCCTGCTGGCGCAGATTGAAGGCCACGACGCACGTCAGTTAGCGACCGATGCCGATTACCTGGTGGATAAATCCATCTGGCTGATTGGTGGCGACGGTTGGGCTTACGATATCGGGTTCGGCGGGTTGGATCACGTTCTCAGTCTGACCGAAAACGTCAACGTGCTGGTGTTGGACACTCAGTGTTACTCCAACACCGGCGGCCAGCAGTCGAAGGCCACTCCGCTGGGCGCGGTGACCAAGTTCGGCGAACACGGCAAGCGCAAGGCACGTAAGGATCTGGGCGTCAGCATGATGATGTACGGCCACGTTTACGTGGCGCAAATCTCGCTGGGCGCGCAGCTTAATCAGACGGTGAAAGCCATTCAGGAAGCCGAAGCCTATCCGGGCCCGTCACTGATCATTGCCTATAGCCCCTGTGAAGAACACGGTTACGATCTGGCACTCAGTCACGACCAGATGAAGCAGTTGACCGCGACCGGATTCTGGCCGCTGTACCGCTTCGATCCACGCCGTGCCGATGAGGGTAAACCGGCGCTGGCGCTGGATTCCCGGCCACCAAACAGCAATCTGACCGATACGTTGCTGAAAGAACAGCGCTTCCGCCGCCTGAACTCACAGCAGCCGGAAGTCGCCAGCGCGCTGTATCAGGCCGCAGAGAAAGAGCTGAAGGAGAAGTACGACTTCCTCAGCCTGCTGGCCGGCAAGGGGGAAACCTCCTCCGCCGAGTAAACCCCATGGGGCGTGACCGGTTCGCGCCCCGCTTTCCCTTCTTTTTGTCGCTGCATTGTTTTCTTCGCGCCATACCAGAAAAATGCCGTACCCAAGTCTCGTAAAACAAATCCCTCACAGGCCTTGACCTTCCCACAGTGGGAAGCTTTAAGCTTTTCGATATCCGAAACAGCAAAGGGGTAGTTCAATGACTTCCGTCTCTGTGCAACAAGGTTCCAATTCAACTTCGTCTGCCACACATCTTAGCCTGCCGGTCGAAGGCATGACCTGTGCTTCCTGCGTTGGGCGCGTCGAACGTGCGCTTAAAGCGGTTCCCGGCGTCCAGACGGCCGCGGTCAATCTGGCCACCGAACGCGCCGATATCACCTTCAGCAGCCAGGCCGATCCACAGGCGGCCGTTCGCGCCATCGAAAGCGCCGGTTATGCCGTTCGTGAAGAGACCACCGAACTCGGCATCGAAGAGATGACTTGCGCATCCTGTGTCGGTCGGGTTGAGAAAGCGCTCAGGCAAATTCCGGGCGTGATCGAAGCGAATGTCAACCTGGCGACCGAACGTGCCCGGGTGCGTCATAGCACCGGGATCGTCACCACGGCCATGCTTGAAACCGCCGTAGAACAAGCCGGTTATAAGGCCCGCCGTTTGTCCGCAGCAACGGCCAGTGCGGACGATCGGGACAATGAACGACGCGAAAGCGAAGCGCGTGGGCTGCGTCGCTCTTTACTGATTGCCGCCCTGCTCACCTTGCCAGTCTTCGTCCTTGAGATGGGTTCGCATCTGATCCCTGCAATGCACCATTGGGTATTGGGGGTTCTGGGTGAACAGCGAAATGGTTATCTGCAGTTCGCGCTCACCACGCTGGTGCTGTTTGGGCCAGGTCTGCGCTTCTTCCGCAAGGGCGTTCCGGCTTTGCTGCGTGGCGCCCCTGACATGAACTCGCTGGTTTCCGTCGGTACCGCGGCGGCTTATGGTTATTCGGTGGTAGCCACTTTCATTCCCGAAGTGCTGCCGCAAGGTACCGCCAACATCTATTTCGAAGCGGCCGCGGTGATCGTTACCTTGATCCTGCTGGGACGCACGCTGGAGGCTCGCGCCAAGGGGCGAACCTCTCAGGCGATAAAACGGTTGGTTGGGCTGCAGGCCAAAACGGCGCGCGTCGAGCGTAACGGCGAAACCCTGGAAATCCCGCTCGATCAGGTGACCACCGGTGACGTCGTGTTCGTTCGTCCTGGCGAGAAGATCCCGGTGGACGGCCAGGTCGTCGAGGGGGCCTCTTATGTGGATGAAAGCATGATCACCGGCGAACCGGTGCCAGTGTCGAAAGGTATAGGTGCCGAAGTGGTCGGCGGTACCATCAACAAAACCGGGGCATTCAGCTTTCGCGTCACCAAAGTCGGGGCCAATACGGTACTCGCGCAGATTATCCGCTTGGTCGAGGAAGCCCAGGGGTCGAAACTGCCGATCCAGGCACTGGTCGATAAAGTGACTTTGTGGTTCGTCCCGGCGGTGATGGCGGCGGCGGCGCTGACCTTCCTGATCTGGCTGCTGTTCGGGCCAACGCCGGCGCTGACCTTCGCGCTGGTGAATGCGGTCGCCGTGCTTATTATCGCCTGCCCGTGCGCCATGGGGCTGGCGACACCGACCTCGATAATGGTCGGCACCGGTCGCGCCGCCGAGCTTGGGGTGCTGTTCCGTAAAGGGGAAGCCTTGCAGGCACTGCGAGATGTCAGCGTTATCGCGCTGGACAAAACCGGTACGCTGACCAAAGGACGCCCAGAGCTGACCGATCTGGTGCCCGCCGAGGGCTTCGACTATGACGAGGTTCTGGCGTTGGTTGCCGCCGTGGAAACTCGCTCCGAGCACCCCATCGCCGAAGCCATCGTCGCCGCCGCAAAACAGCGCGACATCGAGATCGCCGCGATTGAAGCCTTCGATGCCACGCCTGGTTTCGGCGTCTCGGCCAAGGTCAGCGGCCGAACCGTCTCCGTCGGGGCCGACCGCTTTATGACACAGCTCGGCCTAGACGTGACCAGTTTCCTGCCAACCGCGCAGCGTCTCGGTGAGCAAGGCAAGAGCCCGCTTTATGCCGCGATAGACGGCCGTTTGGCCGCGGTGATCGCCGTTGCCGACCCGATTAAGGACACCACGCCTGAGGCAATCAAGGCCCTGCATGCGTTAGGGCTTAAAGTCGCGATGATCACCGGCGATAACGCAGCAACGGCGTCGGCAATCGCCCGGCAGCTTGACATCGATGAAGTCGCGGCTGAGGTATTGCCCGACGGTAAGGTGGCGGCGCTGAAGCAGTTCCGTAGCCAGGGTGCGCGGGTCGCTTTCGTGGGGGACGGTATCAACGACGCCCCGGCGCTGGCCGAAGCCGATGTTGGACTGGCAATAGGCACGGGCACCGATGTGGCGATCGAGGCGGCTGACGTGGTGTTGATGTCCGGGGACCTGCGTGGCGTGGCAAATGCCATCGCGCTCAGCCAGGCAACGATCCGCAACATCAAGCAAAACCTGTTCTGGGCCTTTGCCTACAACGCGGTGCTGATCCCGGTTGCAGCGGGCATGCTTTACCCGATAAACGGCACCTTGCTTTCACCGATCTTCGCCGCTGCGGCGATGGCACTCTCCAGCGTCTTCGTGCTCGGCAACGCACTCCGTCTCAAGCGTTTCCAGGCACCGATGGGGGGCGAATCCCATCCGGCCAAGCTGGAAAACAACAGGAGCCAAGCTACACAGCAAAACTAAAGAGTCGCCCGGATGCCCTCACGGCACTGCGCGAAGCTGGCTATCCGCTAAGCGTCCACACCTCAGTACATGAGGCGTAAAATCAATCAATGCTCCAACCCGCTAGCGAACATCCCCGTTAGCGGGTTTTTTCTCCGTTAGCATAAGCCTGGCGCGAATGCTGAAAACCGGCTTGGTTTTCAATAATCCAGTACCATAGCGGCAGCATGTTAAGCAGCATCCCTTTTCCCAACTCGGTCAAGCTGTAATCCACACGAGGATGGGGCTTTTTCAGCTGATGATCATAGCGCTCGATAAGGCCATCTCGCTCGAGTTGACGCAAGGTTCTGGTCAGCATTCGCTGCGTGACGCCGGGCAGAGCTTTAGCCAGTTCGGCATGCCTGAGCGTGCCCTGCGTTCCCAGGATATAGATCGCCCCCAGCGACCAGCGATTACCGGTATGCGTCAGAATCTCTCTTTTTAGCGTGTCCGATTCGTCACTGAGCGCCTCGCAAATGGCCGAGAATGTCTTTACTTGTTCTTCATCTAAGGTCATTGCGCATCCCGGTATCAACAGTGTGCCTGATTGTTATCCCTGTTCTGAGCGTTCAGGATTAAGGACAACCAAAGGGGAAAAGTATGCACAATAACGTGATGAGTCAATGCCGCAACATTCTGATCCTGGGCGCCGGTGAGTTGGGAATGGCGGTGATCGAGGGTTTCATTAAACAGCGCAAAGCGAACCCGGATATCCGTCTGACCGTTTTATTACGCGCCTCATCTCTGGTCGGCAATGCCAAACCGGCGCCAACGAACCGGCTGAAAAAACTGACGGACTGGGGAGTCGGGACGCTTGCCGGAGATTTCAATAGCCTGACGACGGAGGCTCTGGGGCAAATTTTTGCCCCTTACGATGCCGTCGTCAACTGTAGCGGCTTTGTCGGCGGGCCGGGAACACAACTCAAAATAACGCGTGCAGTCTTGCTGGCAGGTACCGCACGCTATTTCCCCTGGCAGTTTGGCGTCGACTATGACCGTATTGGCATGGGCAGTGGCCAGCTCGTCTGGGATGAACAATTGGCCGTACGACAGCTGTTACGCGGTCAACAGATGACTAAGTGGGTGATTGTCTCGACTGGCATGTTCACCAGCTTTCTGTTTGAACAAAGTTTTGGCGTGGTCGATTTTCCAGGACATAAAGTGAATGCCTTGGGCGACGCAAACTATGCACTCACCCTCACCACCGCGGAGGATATCGGCAGGCTGACGGCGATGATTTTTTTCCATTCCCCCGTGATTGAAAATGAGGTGGTTTATCTCGCAGGTGACACCGTCACCTATCGGCAACTGACCGAATTGCTTAGCCAACATGATAAAACCCCCTTTTCACTTGAAATAAGCGACAAGGACTCTCTTGAGGCAGCGGCAATAAAGTCACCGGACGATCTTTGCGCCGCTTACCGGCTGGCGTTCGCCAGAGCGGAGGGCGTGGCATGGCCAAAAACCGAGACTTACAATGCCCGTCATCAGATTGAGGTAAAGGACGTAAAAACCTGGCTGTCAGAAAACAAGCCCACCGATTGACGCACAAAAACGGGCGGTAGGGTGTTGGGTGGCCGTACTGCCCCGTAAACGCGCAAAAATGGCATCTGAAAAAAGCCGCGCATTAGTCATCAATACCCAATGCTGTCATGTCCATGATCTAGAAAGCTTTGCCATCGCCATGACGCGATGGCAAAATACAGCAAATCAAATTTTAAGAATTTTGCGCATTGAATACCTTTTTACGTTATGCATCAGTCGGTGTGATGAACACCGGTGCTCACTGGGCCGTTTTTGCGCTCATGCTACTTGGCGGTGCCTCGCAATCACTCTCTAACCTTGTTGCCTTCTGCATCGCAGTAACCCTTTCGTTCTTTGTAAACGCCAGGTGGACGTTCAAATCAGAAGCGACCGCAATCCGCTACGTGGTGTATGTGTTGTTTATGGGTGGCATGGCATTCTTGGTCGGCTGGCTGGCAGACAAAATGGATGTAAAACCCATTGTTACACTAGTGACTTTCTCGGCGGTAAGTCTGATTTGCGGTTTCATTTACTCTAAATTTTTTGTATTCAAGGATGATTAATGAGAGTTTCCTTGGTAGTTCCCGTATTTAATGAAGAGGAAGCAATCCCTGTTTTCTATAAGTCCGTGCGCGAATATAAGCCATTTGCGGATTATGATATTGAGATAATTTTCGTCAATGACGGGAGCTCAGATAAAACAGAAAGCATTATCTCTGCATTGTCTTTGGCAGATAGCCATGTTAAGCCTATAAACTTCACCAGAAACTTTGGTAAAGAGCCTGCCCTGTTCGCCGGACTGGAGTCATCCACCGGAGATGTCATCATTCCGATAGACGTTGACTTGCAAGATCCCATAGAGGTCATTCCACGGTTGATTCAACGGTGGAAAAATGGGGCTGAGGTAGTTTTAGCCAAGCGCATTGACAGGACCTGCGATGGCAGAATGAAGCGTAAAAGCGCGGAGTGGTTTTATAGAATCCATAATAAAATCAGCAAGCCTGCGATAGAGGAAAATGTCGGTGATTTTAGGCTGATGTCTCGCGAGGTGGTAGACAACATAAAACAACTTCCAGAACGCAATTTATTTATGAAAGGGATTTTAAGTTGGGTCGGAGGTAAAGTGGATGTTGTAGAATACAGTAGAGCCGAACGTGTCGCCGGCACAAGCAAATTCAATGGCTGGAAGCTTTGGAATCTGGCCATTGAGGGAATCACCAGTTTTTCAACATTTCCGCTCAGAATATGGGCTTACCTTGGTTTTTTCGTTGCGTCCCTCTCCTTCTTATATGGTACATGGATGATTTTAGATAAAATCATTTGGGGAAACCCTGTAGCAGGCTATCCCTCTATCATCGTATCCATTCTCTTTCTTGGTGGCGTACAACTTATTGGCATTGGTGTCCTGGGTGAATATATCGGCAGGATCTACATTGAAACAAAATGTAGACCACGTTATATAGTGAAAAAGTGAGACGGAATTTTACATGATCTGCAAGAATGACAAAAAAACATTGGCCCTGTACTCAGGCTTGGCTCTGCTATTTATTTACCCTTTGATTCAAGCCGGTGTTTTCTACCGGGATGATCTTGATAGAGCCATCACCGGTCAGTATGGTTGGCGAGGTTTGGGTCGCCCTGTCGCCGATATTCTGATGAAGATTTTATCTGCCAGCGGCCACTATAATCTTGATTTATTCCCCTATACCATGATTGCATCAGGTTTATTTCTAGGTGGGGCATCTCTATTACTTAGCAAATATTTGTCAAAATTAAACGTTCCTTCTTGCACATTAGTTGCGGCCCTTTTGATTTTTAATCCTTTCATGTTACAAAATATCGCCTACAGGTACGACTCCTTAGGTATGTCTATAGCTTTTTTCCTTGCGGTTATGGCTTACACGCATAAGGGTAGCAACCTTGTCAGAGAAATTTCAGTAAAACTGCTCACTGGCGTATTATCTTTGACCTTATATCAGCCATGTGCAAATATTTTTATTGGATTACTTGCTGTAGACATTATGATTCTTGCCGTCAATAACCATTTCAAAACCATCGACACAATAAAGTTAATATTAAATAAAGCAGTTTTATTTATTACGTTCTACGTAATCTACATGTTGTTTTTTGCTTCAGGAAATAATTCACGCTCAGAGATAATTTCACCAAGTGCCGAGGGACTAGAGCACCTGGCAACGACAGCTCACGCGTTAAAAGCTTTGTTCCTTTCATATTTCTATGGGCCTGTATATATTTACTTTTTGGTTCCATCCGTGATCGGTTTGATCTTCATGTTAGTTTCAAACCGCCATTATAAATATACAATATTGCCATTTATTTTTTACGGATTACTTTCAATATTTGTATTCTTGGTATCACTAATGGGACCAACCTTATTACTTCAGGATGCCCCGATTTTTCCCAGAACATTGGTTTCATTTTCTGTGCTCCTGGTTTTGGTTGCCATTCCTATCGTGTATTTTGCACCTAAATTAAAATACCTCTCTCTCATCCCAGTAATAACGGTGCTTGCTTTTAGCGCTCAGTTAAGCAGTGCCATCAAGTCACAGCGCGAATATGAGGATTTTGTTTTCAACATGATCGGGCGCGATCTGGCAAGCTATAAAAATATCGAAACCGTCGGAACGCTCGGTCAAGTCAACATTGATGAGAGAGCAAAACTATTGACGGAAAACAAGCCATTGATAGGCTATTTCCTCAGCCCAGCCTCAGAGTTCCTGGCTTCTTTCCAGCTCATTAACAAAGGGTTCCCACAAACGCTGCATGGTTATGGTGATGAGCAGAATAACATGAATAAGCTTTCCGCCATGATTAACAATGGCGTTAAGCCCGTATCTTCTAACAAGGACTACTCCCTGTTCATTTCCGATAATACGGCCATAGTTAAATTAGGAGAAAATAATAATTAATCCTATCTGCCCTCTACCACGAGGGCTTTATTTTAATACGTAGTGCAAAGTGGTGGATAGTCGTGAGATCCTGATATCCCAACCCGTTGATGCAAGAGATCTCCAGCCAGCCGCGAAACCGATAGCAGTAGGCGCGAAAATGCCGCCCTCGCTCCCGGTTGGGAACATTGGGAATGTCAAAAAACCTTATCGGTGGAACATACGGTCGCCCTACTTGCTCCCGCGTTGAGAACGCGGCGCGGCCAACGGCGATTATCGTCGCTGCCCTCTAAGCCCGAAACCACGTTCTATCATCGCGAATAAGGGAAGCAGAAAAGCAGCATCGCCATTGGGTGTTTTTGCTCGCCGACCAGGCCGACCGTTCTTATCATCAATAGGTTTCGTTGGGACACTGCTGCAAAACTCGCTGGCATTCGGCGGCGTAATCCGTACCATACGCGACATACTTTCGCTTGTTGGTTTTTAACGGCGGGCGCTAACCCGTCTTTCATCGTCGCTCAGATGGGACACCACAACGCGTAAATGATCTATAAGATATACGGCAAGTGGATCGAAGAAATGAACGGGGAGCAGGTGAACATGCTAAATGACAGGCTGTCTCTTTAATGTACTTTGCCTGCGTTTTGCCCCTTTTTATGTTTCACGGAAAATATAATGCAAGAAAATCAACAAATTAATCCTAAAGAGCAATACAACCTCAACAAATTGCACAAGCGTCTGCGCCGCAACGTGGGCGAAGCGATTGCCGACTTCAACATGATTGAAGAAGGCGACCGCATCATGGTCTGCCTGTCCGGCGGTAAAGACAGCTACACCATGCTGGAAATTCTGCGCAACCTGCAGCAGAGCGCACCGGTCAATTTCTCACTGATTGCCGTTAACCTCGATCAGAAACAGCCTGGCTTCCCGGAGCATATCCTGCCGGCCTATCTGGAAAGTTTAGGGGTGGAATACAAGATCGTTGAGGAGAACACCTACAGCATCGTCAAGGACAAGATCCCCGAGGGCAAAACCACCTGTTCTCTGTGTTCACGCCTGCGCCGCGGTATTCTTTACCGCACCGCCACCGAGCTGGGTGCCACCAAGATTGCCCTGGGCCACCACCGTGATGACATTCTGCAAACCCTGTTCCTCAATATGTTCTACGGCGGCAAACTGAAAGGCATGCCACCTAAACTGATGAGCGACGACGGAAAGCACGTGGTGATCCGTCCGCTGGCGTACTGCCGTGAAAAAGACATTGAGCGTTTCTCGGTGGCGAAAGCATTCCCGATTATCCCGTGCAACCTGTGCGGTTCGCAGCCTAACCTGCAGCGTCAGGTGATTGGCGACATGCTGCGCGACTGGGATAAGCGTTATCCGGGCCGCCTGGAAACCATGTTCAGCGCAATGCAAAACGTGGTGCCTTCGCACCTGAGCGACTATAATCTGTTTGATTTCAAAGGCATTCACCACGGTAGCGAAGTCGTTGACGGCGGCGATCTGGCTTTCGATCGTGAAGACATTCCGATGCAGCCGGTGGGTTGGCAGCCGGAAGAGGCGGATGAACCTGCCCCGGCACGTTTAGACGTGCTCGAGATCAAATAAGCCGCTGTTCCGCCCGCACACTGCGGGCGGCTCTTTATCCCCCTCAGTTGGCGATCCCGCTCGCATTTCCAGCAGAATTCACCAGACAGTGCGGTTTTTATCCTATACTGTGTTTTTATACAGTCACCTGGAGATTACCGATGAACATCACGCCCTGCTTGTCTCACGTTTCTCTCGGCAGCAATAATTTTCACGCCGCAGCTAATTTTTACGATCGCACCCTCGCCGCCTTAGGTTGCCGCCGAGTTTTGGAACACCCAGGGGCCATTGGCTATGGCCGCGATTATCCGGAGTTTTGGCTGCAGCTGCCGATCGACGGCAAACCGGCCACCACCGGCAACGGGATTCATGTGGGTTTTTTCGCCACCAGCAAGCAGCAGGTTGATGATTTTTACCGGCAGGCGCTGCTGGCCGGGGCGAAGGATGAGGGCGCTCCCGGTTCAAGACCGCACTATGGCGAAGCCTATTACGGCTGCTTTGTGCGTGACCTGGACGGGCACAAGATCGAGGCCAGTTTCTGGGATGAAAGCGCGGCCTGAGGGGCAAATTGCGGACAAAAAAATGCCGGTGATTAAACCGGCATTGTATGAATCAATGTGCTATGCAGTAATTCTAAATATAAGAAAGTAAGACAATTATGGAGCGCAACGCCCATCGCTTGACGTTGCATTCACCTGCGAGATAGATCATGCCTCATTTCCCCCCGGCAAAAGTTGATATCGCTCAATGTTAACCGGGGTTTTACCTCTTTTTGGCTACAACCAACGGCGTCTCTTCAGCCACCAGCCCACGCCAAACACCAGACCGGCCAGCATCAGGCAAAAAGCCGCAAAGCCGAATGGATTGCCGCCCCCAGGGATCCCGCCCAGGTTGACGCCGAACAACCCGGTCAAAAAGGTCGTGGGTAAAAATACCATCGCCAATAACGACATGGTGTAGGTGCGGCGGTTCATGGCATCGGCCATCACGGTGGTGATTTCGTCAGAAAGGATTGCGGTACGCGCAATGCTGCCGTCCAGGTCGTCCAGCCCGCGCCCCAGCCGATCGGCAATATCCTGCATGCGGCGACGATCGTCGTCATTCATCCAGGGCAAACGATCGCTGGCTAAACGCGAGAACACGTCGCGTTGCGGCGCCATATAACGACGCAGCACAATCAACTGTTTGCGGATCAGCGCCAACTGCCCCCGTTCGGGGACCTGCTGCTCCAGTAACGAATCTTCCAGATCGATGATTTTATCGTGCAGATCTTCGATAAACTCGCTGGCGTGGTCGGTCAGCGCGTCCGATATCTCCACCAGCCAGTTGCCGCTGTTGGTCGGCCCGCTACCGCTTTGCAGATCGTTCACCACCTGATCAATGGAATACACTTTGCGATGGCGGGTAGAGACGATGAGTTTATCGGTCATGTAAACGCGGATGGTGACCAACTGATCCGGCCGCGAGTTGGCGTTAAAGTTGATGCTGCGCAGCGTGATCATGGTGCCGTCGCCCACCTTGCTGACGCGCGGCCGGGAACTCTCCCCGGATAAGGCCTCTCTTACCGCATCCGGCAACAGCGACGTCGTGGCCAGCCACTCGGCACTGGCCGGGTGCGCATAATCGAGATGCAGCCAGCAAGGCTCGTCGCAGGTGACTTTATCATCGTAATCAATCGACGTTACACCGCCCTTGCCATCAAGCTGGTAGGCATAGACTGCGTCAGGAACCTGTAACTCGCGCCCCTCAATGACTTCCATTCCTCATCCTCTTTGCTTTTCAGTTATTCCAGAGTCTAGCGTTAATGGTAGGCGGATCAAAGATGAAGGCGTGCGAATGCTGCTCTGTACTGCGCTTATAGGCTAACATGGAGGAAGAATGAACAACCTGGTGCCCGATGATGCCGACTCGAACCTTCGTATTAGCCTCTGTTTTGGCGCTGGGGCTGACCCCTTTTTATCCGCTGCTTGCCGCAAAGCATTCTCTCAACGGTTTCGCCAATACCTACCGGGTCAAGCTGGGGCCTGCGGCTGGTGATTTGCCCTACTTTGTCGCGCAACCCCAGGATGTCGCGCCGGATAGCGCCTTAATCGTCCTGCACGGGTATCCCAGAGATGCGGGGAAAACCTTGGCCGCCGCGGTAAAAGCGGCTCAACTTGCAGGCAAAACCGGCCAGGCGCTGTTGGTCGCCCCGCTGTTCCCGGTCAGCAATGCCCAGGCTGGACGCTGTCACTCCCCCGGCGTTCCGCAGGCCCAGGCCGGGGACGCGCTGTGGAGTTGCAGTTCCTGGATCGAAGGCGGTTTGGACAACCAGGGGAAAACCAGCTCGTTTGCCGCGCTTGATCGCCTGGTTGCCGAACTGAAAGTTAAATGGCCACGGATACGTTGGGTCACCGTTGCGGGGTTTTCCGCCGGCGCACAGTTTGTGCAGCACTATGTCGGTTTCGCCAATCCGCCGCCCGGCATAAGGCTGCGCTATGTGATATCCGATCCCGGTAGCTGGCTCTATTTTGATCGCCGTCGGCCACAGCCGGTAATTAAAGGTCGCCCTGTTGACTGGCGCGACTGTGATTCTACCAGGGGCTGCACCTTTGATTGGGTTGAGGTTAACAGCGACGCCTGCCCAAACGTCAATCGCTGGAAATACGGCATTGAGCAGATCCCGCCTTTCCTCGCCCAAAAGTCTGAGTCGATGCGCGAACGCTATGCCAGCGCAGACATTACCTACATGGCCGGCGAAAAAGATACCGGCGACGCGGCCGGCAGTTTTTATAAAATACTCGACAAATCTTGCGCAGCGCAGGCTCAGGGCCCCTATCGGCTACAACGCGCTATCGCCTATACGGCTTACGATCGACGTTTTATTACCCCGCATGCCAAACGTGATTTAGCGATCGTTCCCGATTGTGCACATGACGTGTCCTGCGTATTTCCCTCCCCCGTTGGGCGTCAGGTATTATTTAACAAAAATGCAGACTAATAATCACGGATATGAAATAAAATGGGGCTGAACAATGCGGATATCGTGAAATAAAGCGCTGGCTATCGCGCCATTATTATGACTTAACATATTCACATCAATTTTAATTCATAATGACAATAAAAAATTAACAGAAAGCTGTTCCAGCGCAAATTTGAGAGGCATATACTTCCCTCACTACGAGGAGGTAGTTATGTTACGCGACCATTTAAAATTAAACGACAGCGATACGCTGGAGAAAATCCGCAGCGTTAATTTTCAAAATCAGGGCCAGGAAGAAATCAGCGAGTTTATCGTAAAGAATGCCAGCGGTGCGCAGGTTGGTAAGGTGTCGGTACATGATCACCTCAGCACCCGGCGCTCTTACCCGACCAGCTATCGCATTACCCAAACGGACATGAGCGGCCGCATTCTGGTTGATGCCATGCGGGACAGCTTATAAAGCATAAATAACGACCGGTTTTACCCACAATTCATTGCCGAATAGAAATACCGTTGCGGTTATTTTGACGGACGGCATCGCTCTGGCTGAAAAAAGCCATTGAGATTAATTCTATTATTCGACAAATATTCATAACCAGGCCCCGAATTAACGGAGCCTGGTTAATTGCAGTTATTAATGCTTGATAATATACATCGTCTGGCTGTAGGCCACGTCTTCCGGATTGGTGATCGGGTAACCTTTTACCCAAGGCTTGATCAGGCGGCCATTGGTATACTGGTAAATCGGCGCGATCGGTGCCTGTTCCGTGATGATCTGCTCCAGTTTGTTGTAATCCGCCGTCAAGGCCGCGGCACTGGTTTCACGGCTGGCCTGCGCCAACAGCTTATCGTAATTTTCGCTCTTGAATTTGGCGATATTGCCGCTGTGGGTGGAGCTCAATAGCGACAGGAAGGTCGAGGCTTCGTTGTAATCGCCCACCCAGGAAGCGCGCACCACGTCGAAATTACCGGTGTTGCGGCTGTCGATGTAGGTCTTCCACTCTTGGTTCTGCAACTTGACGTCGATCCCGAGCGTTTTCTTCCACATTGAGGCCACGGCAATGGCAATTTTCTGGTGGCTTTCCGAAGTGTTATACAACAGCGTCAGCTTCAACGGGTTGTTCGGGCCATAGCCGGCGGCCTGGATCAGCGCCTTGGCCTGAGCATCCAGTTCGGCCTGCGGCTGCTGTTGCAACAGGCTCACTTCCGGTTTGAAGCCTGCGGTGACGTCCGGCGTAAAGTGGTAAGCCGGTTTCTCGCCGGTACCCAACACTTTTTCGGCGATAATTTTGCGATCGATCGCATAAGACAGCGCCTTGCGCACCCGTACATCACTGGTCGGCGCCCGCTGGGTGTTGAAAGCGTAATAATAAGTCCCCAGCTGATCGGGGGTATAAACCTGATCCGGAATATCCTTCAGCAGTTTTTGGTACATGTTTTTAGGAAAGGATTCGGTGATGTCGATGTCGCCGGCCAAATAGCGCTTGGTGGCGTTAGACTCCTGGTTGATCGGTACAAAGGTCACTTTGGTTAAAACGGTATGCGCGTGATCCCAATAGTGTTCGTTTGGCGTCAATACCAGCTTCTCGTTGACCACCCGTTCCTGCAGTTTAAACGCGCCATTACCCACCAGGTTACCCACCTTGGTCCAGTCATTGCCATATTTCTCCACCACCGCCTTGTTCACCGGGAACAGGCTGAAGTTGGCCGTCAGGCTGACAAAATAAGGGACCGGTTTGTTCAATTGCACTTTAAAGGTGTAATCGTCCAGCGCCGTTACGCCCAGCTTGTCCGCAGGCAATTTGCCGGTGATGATCTCATCGGCGTTCTCGATCCCCGCTAGTTGGGCAAACCAGGCAAAGGGAGACAAATTTTTCGGCTCGACCAGGCGTTGCCAGCTATAGACAAAGTCTTTTGCCGTGACAGGGTCACCATTCGACCAGCGTGCGTCTTTACGCAGTGTGAAAATATAGGTTTGGTTATCCGTGGTTTGCCAACGGGTAGCAACACCGGGGATCACTTTGCCGTTCGCATCCTGATTAACCAGGCCTTCAAACAGATCGCGCGCCAATTGCGCTTCCGGCAACCCGACCGCCTTGATGGGATCGAGCGAGGCAGGCTCATCTTTGATATGGCGAACAATTTCCTGCTTTTCCGCCAGAGTGGTACCCGGGGGAACCTGCGCCGCCATCGCGCTGCTCAACCCTGCACCGATCGCCACTGCACACAGCGCCAAACGAAAACCCTGTTGAATTTTTTTTCTCGTCATTCTGATTCATCCCCGTTAACCATCTGAATTTTTTATCTTATAGCACAAGATTAGTCTCACCTAGAGTTCCAGGCGGACAAGATGTAAAAACTGGGGGCCAGGCAATAAAAAATGCCCGTGCGACGAGGTCGGCACGGGCATTTTTTACTCGAAGAGGGTTATTCGTACAGATGAATGCTGTTGATACGGTAGCTGAACTCCTCGCCCTCTTCTTCATCAAAGATGGTGAAGAAGCCTTTCTCCGCCAGCGGTTTGGCATGGATATCGGTCTTTTGCATCTGGCGCGACTCGGCATCGTCATAGCCATAGTCCAGATAGAAGCTGTTTTTTTGATAGTCGACGTGCAGCGTAAACGGATAGTTGGACTCATCGCCGCGCCCATCGTCGTTCTTCACCACGCCGAACCACTCACCCTGGCGGATTTGGTTTTCCTCGTCCACGCCGCACAGCAGCGTGATGGTGTCTTTTTCATTTTCGCTATAGCTGGCAATAATTCTGGCTACTGGCATGTTAAATCCCCTGTTTGGTTATTGGGTTAGCTTTGCCGATAGTATAACAACAGCGAATTGACCGGCGGGGTTTTATTGTTACCTGCGTTAACGCACAGTTCACATATCAGGCAATGGCCGAACAATAGCTCTGGGAAAGTGCGGTCAAAGCGTAATACACTGAATAAAATGATAATCACTCTCGACCTTTAAATCAGGGAACGCATCATGATCCAGCATCGACCGCGCAGTGAACGTGGCCAATTGGCCGTTGCAGGAGAGAATTACGGCAGTTCGCTGCTGGGCGCACCGCTGCTCTATTTCCCTGCGGCCATCAGTAGCCCGGATACCGGGCTGATCATCGCCGGTACGCACGGTGACGAAGGTGCCGCTATTGTCACGCTGTCCTGTGCGCTGCGCAGCATCGCCCCCAATCAGTTGCGTCATCATGTGGTGCTGGCCGTCAACCCGGATGGTTGCCAACTCGGGCTGCGCGCCAATGCCAACGGTGTCGATCTGAACCGCAATTTCCCGGCGGCCAACTGGCGCTCCGGCGATACGGTTTATCGCTGGAACAGCGCGGCGGAAGCTCGGGACGTTAAGCTTTCGACCGGTGGTCGTCCGGGTTCCGAGCCGGAAACCCAGGCGCTGTGCCACCTGATCCATCGGCTGAAACCGCGCTGGGTAGTCTCCTTCCACGAGCCTTTGGCCTGCATCGAAGATCCTGCCAGCTCCCGGCTCGGCGTCTGGCTTTCGCACAAATTTGCCCTGCCGCTGGTCACCAGCGTCGGTTACGAGACCCCAGGCTCGTTCGGCAGCTGGTGTGCCGATTTGTCGCTGCCCTGCATTACCGCGGAATTCCCGCCCATCTCTGCCGATGCCGCCAGCGAAAGCTATCTCGACGCCATGGTGGAATTACTGACCTATCCTGACTGAGTCGGTTACGGGGCGAGATTGATCGCCCCACACTCGAAACTCAAACCCGGCTCAACGTCCTTCGCCAGCCAGGTTGGACCGTCCAAATCGACGAATCGCGCCCCAGGAGCCAAGGGTAACGCCGCGCCGATCGCCCGAGAAGTGCAGAGCATACAGCCGAGCATGATGGCGAACCCTTGTTCCCGCGCCAATGCCGCCAACGCCAACCCTTCCGTCAGACCGCCGGTCTTGTCCAGCTTGATATTGACCATTTGATAACGGCCGGCCAACCGCGGCAGATCGCTACGCGTGTGGCAGCTCTCATCGGCGCAAATCGGTAACGGGTGGATAAAGTTTTCCAGCGCGCTGTCGTCCTTCGCCGGCAGCGGTTGCTCCAGCATTGCCACGTCCAGATCTGCCAACAGTTGACAACGTGCCGCCAGCCCCTCCGCCTGCCAGGACTCATTGGCGTCGACGATCAAGGTTGCCGTCGGCACTGCCGCACGGATCGCCACCAGTCGTTCACTGATCAGGTGGTTATCCAGCTTGATTTTCAACAGGCGGGCCCCCTGCTGCTCAAGCTCACGCGCGGCGAAGGCCATCGCCTCCGGCGAGCCGATGCTGACGGTTTGCGCCATCACAATGCGCTCCGGTTCCGCGACTTCGCTACGCTGCCACAGGCTCTGACCGTTCAGGCGACATTCCAGATCCCAAAGCGCTGAATCCACTGCATTGCGCGCAGCGCCTGCCGGCATTAACTGCTGCAGTTGCTCCCGCGTCACGCCCTGTTCCACAGCCGTTGCCACCTCTGCCAGCTGTGCCATTACCGAGGCTTCACTTTCGCCGTAACGCGCATAGGGCGTACATTCGCCGCTGGCACGCACGCCTTGCTGTTCAATTTCGACCACCACGACTTTGGCTTCGGTCCGGCTACCGCGAGCTATCACAAAGGCAGTATGCAGCGGCCAGGCTTCTGGGTAAAAACGCATGCTTCTCATAACGGCTCCTGAGGCGAAAATTGCGCATAAACGAGGGCGGCCAGAAGAATAAATTCTGGACACAACCTAATATATACAACTATTTAGCAAACTTTATATATCCAACCCGCAATTGTTGACATAAACTGATGCCAGGGTGTGAACCTAATGTTAAACGCGGCGCAAAGCCGCTTTCATTAGGCTCATGCCCTTTGTATAAACACCTGTAAAAGGAATCAAGCTAATGACTCAGACAGTACATTTTCAAGGCAACCCGGTTAGCGTTGCAGGCCATCTGCCACAGTCCGGCGAACAAGCCAAAGCCTTCTCTCTGGTTGCCAAAGACCTGTCAGATGTGGCGCTGAGCAGCTTCGCGGGTCAACGCAAAGTTCTGAACATTTTCCCAAGCATCGATACCGGCGTTTGTGCGACTTCAGTGCGTAAATTCAACCAGTTGGCCAGCGGCCTGGATAACACCGTAGTGTTGTGCATTTCATCTGACCTGCCTTTCGCACAGTCACGTTTCTGTGGCGCGGAAGGCCTGAGCAACGTGGTGACCCTGTCCACTCTGCGCGGTGCAGAATTCAAACAAGCCTACGGCGTTGAAATCGCAGAAGGCCCACTGGCCGGTCTGACTGCACGTGCGGTGGTGGTGCTGGATGGCCAGGATAACGTGTTGTACAGCGAGCTGGTCAATGAAATCACCAACGAACCAGACTATGACGCGGCGCTGGCTGCATTGAAATAATGTCATAAGGCTCGCGAATGACGGGCTTTGTTAGTTATGGTTAAAAACGGGCGCCTAAGGCGCCCGTTCTTTTTACTCTTCGCTTTCCCCAGCCGGCTTGCGGCTGCTGAGCCCATACTCGCGCAGCTTGTTGGCGATCGCGGTATGTGAAACCCCCAGGCGTTTCGCCAGCTTTCGCGTGCTTGGGTAAGTGCGGTACAGCCGCGTCAGCACCGAGCGTTCAAAGCGCTTGCTGATGTCGTCAAGCGAGCCATCCAACACTTCATCGCCTAGTGACATTTCAACTTCAAATTCCGGCAGGACGATATCTTGCGGACGAAGTTCGAAACCTTCCGTTTGCGTCAGCGCGCGATAAATGGCGTTCTTCAACTGCCGCACGTTGCCCGGCCAGCCGTATTTGCTGAGGAAGCTGCCCAGATCGTTGGACAATTTCGGCCGCGCCACGCCCTGCTCATCGGCAAAGCGCGCCACGAACAGTTCAGTCAGCGGCATGATGTCCTGCGGACGTTCACGCAACGGCGGAAGGGTAATGGTCAGTACGTTAAGGCGATAATACAAGTCCTCACGGAACTCACCGCGTTGCACCAGTTCGGTCAGGTTTTTCTGCGTCGCGCAGATCACACGCACATCGACATGCACTTCGTGTTCTTCGCCAACCCGGCGGAAAGTACCGTCGTTAATAAAGCGCAACAGTTTGGTTTGCATGCGCGGTGACATTTCACCGATTTCATCGAGCAACACCGAACCGCCGTGTGCCTGCTCGAAGAAGCCCTTCTTGCCTTCCAGTGCATTGGGATAAGCGCCCGGCGCATGGCCGAACAGCTCGCTTTCCGCGACGTCATCCGGCAAGGCGGCACAGTTTAGCGCCAGGAACGGCTGTTTGCCGCGCGGGCTTCGCAGGTGACAGGCCCGGGCCAGGATGTCTTTACCGGTACCGGTATCCCCGACAATCAACAGTGGCGCATCCAGCATCGCCAGCTTGCGCGCTTGCTCCAGCACCTGGCGCATTTTCGGGCTGGCAGCGACGATATGATCAAATTCGGTATCGTCGTTCACCGACAGATTCTGTAGCTGACGGCCCATGCGCGCCGTGGATTTCAGCATCACGACCGCGCCGACGGTGTCTTTCTGTTGATTTTCGTCTTCCAGATAGATCGGGGTGATATCCATCAGGAAATCCTGACTGCGGATCACCACCCGCTCAGATTGCGGTGTCGCCTGCTCGCTTTCCAGCCAGCGGCTGAAGTTATAACCACCGATCAGCGCAGTGGCGGTCTGGTTGCGGATTTTGTCTTCGCTGAAACCGAACAACGCCTGAGCCGCCGGGTTAGCCAGCTCGACCTTGCCCTTCATATCAATCGAGAAGACCGGTTCCGGCATCGACTCCAGCAACGCACGCAGGGCGCGGTGCTCGCGCTCGGACGGCATGAAATTCACGGTGCGTACGTCGGTCACGCCGGCAATGCGACGGATCTCTGCCATCAAGGCACGGAAGGTGTCAAAATCCAGCTGGGAAAAATTGAGGTAAATGCGGCCGATGGGATCGATTTCGATGCCACGTAAATCTATGCTGCGCAATACCAAAAGATCGAGTAACTCTCGAGTCAGACCGATTCGGTCTTCGCAAAAAACTTCCAAACGCATCAGTATTGGCCTTATCTCTGCAGGTGCGGGGATGACTGGCAATGATGATACTCTCTCACCCCGAACGGTAGAAGCAATCTGTCAGCAAAAGTTGACAGAACTCTGATTTATCGCTGTTGTTGATGTTTTTAAACGCAAGTGAATAACACCATCGGCGTCATTTTAGCTGATCGGCAGAGAGTTATCACAACCGCCAATAAATTTGCAGATAAATATAATGTATTTGCAGGGGGATCGTCTTTCGTCAAGTGAAGGTTACGTCTTGGCTTTTGCGTGGCGCGACAGAGGCAGAAAGGAAGCACGGCGCCCAAATGGACGCCGTGAGGAGATTATTTGGCTTTGCTGTCGCCTTTCTTCATGGTTTCTTTTAGTTGGCTGACCAGTTGGCTACGGAAATCACCCAGCTTGGGTTTCTCACCTTCCAGCCAAGGCAGCGGACGGCACAGTTCCATCGCCTTGATGCCGAGCCGCGCGGTCAGCAAACCGGCGCCGATCCCCTGTGCTGCACGGGCAGACAAGCGAGCCGCCAGATCTTGCGACATCCAGTCCATCCCCACTTCGCGCACCAGTTCGGACGCACCGGCAAAAGCAATGTTCAACAGGACCAGGCGGAATAACCGCAGACGACTAAAGTAGCCCAGCTCGATGCCATACAGCGCCGCGATGCGGTTGATAAGGCGAATATTGCGCCAGGCGATAAAAGCCATATCCACCAGCGCCAGCGGACTGACGGCGATCATTAACGTGGATTCCGCCGCCGAACGGCTGATTTCACGCCGAGCCTGGTTGTCCAGCACCGGCTGTACCAGCTTGGCGTACAGCGCCACCACTTCACGGTCGTTTTGGGTTTCATGCAGCGAGGCCTGCCAGCGCTGCAACGCCGGATGCCCTTGATCCAGACCGGCCTGGCGCGCCAACTTCTCGCAGAACTCACGCCCTTTGCCCAAACCGTGGCTATGCAGTAATTCCCGAGCCACATCGCGCTCTTCCGCGCGCTGGCGCAGGCGATACAATCGCCGCCATTCGGTCACCACCGAGCCCACCCCGGCAAAGACGATCAGGCCGCCCGCTACGCCACCACCCAGAGCAATCCAATCCTGCTGCACCCAGGCGGTGTGTAGCCACTGTACGCCCTGCGCCACCACGCTGACGCCAAACAGCGCCAGCCCGGCAGTGACCATTTTGCGCCACAGGCTGCGCTTGGGTTTCAGGGCCGCATTGATGATGCCTTCGGCGCGCCCCTCTTCGTCTTCCTGCTGCAGCTCCGGCGCAGCCGGGAAAAAACTTTCCGCCTGCTGTTCATCAAAAGCCACGTTGGCACGCAGTACGGGCTCCTGCGGCGGTTGCAGCGGTTGTTCAAAATCGATACGCGGTTTTATCGGCTCGCTCATCGCAATTTATCTCCCAGTAAAAACTCCATCACCGCGTCCAGGCGAATATGTGGTAACGGGCTGTCCACGCTCATGGCACGTGGGCGAAATTCATCGAAATGGAAACCCTGGTTTTGCCAAAACGCCGGCCCAGGCAAGCGTGCCGGCACTTCGCCGGGGAAAACCGTCAGCGGCGCGCCGTCGTTCAGACGATTGCCTTTTAACGCCGGGATGCGCTGCCCCTGATGGTCAACGATACCGCTCTCGGTAGCCTGTACCGAGGCCAGCCCAACGCAGTCCATGCTGATGCCTTCAAACGCGGCGTTCTGCCACGCTTCCTGCACCAACTGCTGCAGCAGCGACACCAGATTGGCGTGCTGATCGGCAGTGATGTGGTCGGCTTTGGTGGCGGCGAACATCAGCTTGTCGATGGTCGGCGAAAACAAGCGGCGAAACAGCGTGCGCTTGCCATAGTGGAAACTCTGCATCAACTGGGTCAGCGCCAGGCGCATATCGTTAAACGCCTGCGGGCCGCTATTGAGCGGCTGCAAGCAATCCACCAGTACAATCTGACGATCGAAACGGACAAAATGCTCTTTATAAAAGTTTTTGACGATCGACTGACAGTAATAATTGAAACGCGCGCGCAGCATACCGATGTTGCTGTGCTTATCCGCCTGCGCCAGCTTTGATTCACCCTGAGCGTCCACATTTGGCCACGGGAAAAACTGCAACGCCGGCGCACCGGCCATATCTCCCGGCAGGACAAAGCGGCCAGGCTGAATAAAGTGCAGCCCTTCGCTTTTGCAACGCAGGAGATAGTCGGTGTAGGCCTGAGCGATAGCCGCCAGTTTGTTTTCATCAGCCGGAGCCAGCGGATCGCAGCTTTTGCAAAGCTCGAGCCAGGGCTTGGCCCACTCGGCGCGATCGCCCTGCAGCAGGCCGGCCATTTGCCGTGACCAGGCCAGATAGTCCTGTTCCAGCATCGGCAAATCCAGCAACCACTCGCCAGGGTAATCGACGATTTCCAGGTACAGGGTCGAGGTGTCTTTGAAATGGCGCAGCAGCGAATCATTGGAACGGTAACGCAGCGCCAGGCGAATTTCGCTGACGCCACGCGTCGGGGTCGGCCAGCTCGGCGGTGTGCCATACAGCTGTGCCAACCCTTCATCATAGGTAAAACGTTGAATGCCCAGATCGCGCTGCGGAATGCGCTTCACGCCCAGCAGACGCTCTTCACGCACCGGTGAGAACAGCGGCATCCGCGCGCCGCTGTGAACATGCAGCAATTGGTTGACGAAAGCGGTGATAAAGGCGGTTTTGCCGCTACGGCTCAGGCCGGTCACCGCCAGGCGCAGATGGCGATCCATACCGCGGTTGACCAGCGACGTTAACTCATTTTGCAGTCGTTTCATTGTTCTCCTTGGCATAACGCCCAAATACCTTGTTCAGGCCTTTGCGGAACAAAGGTTCCAGCACCAGCGCCAGGACAAAGCGAATCGGTTTGCGACCCACGGTCCGCAGCAGCCAGCTGGCCGCCCCTGCCGGGCCGTAATTCAGTAACACTATGATGATGACTTTAGACACTGTCTTCAACATTGCACCTGCTCCTCGTTTAAATCCACCGGATTTAGCGGCGCTTGCGGCATAGGTTTTGTTCATTATCAATGCCCTCCGGCACGGTTCGGGTCAATAAAGGATGATGACGGGTACAATGCCTGACCTGCGCACGGCGCAGGCCATAGCATGCGGGGCGGGTTACAGCTTGCGGAAACGGCTCTGTACGCCGAAAGTGTCCGACGTGACGTAACGCTCAACCTGTCGCAGCTGTTGTTCGCCGCTGCCCAGTTGATATTCAAGTTGGTCGAGCAACTGACGCGGTGTTTTTTGCTGTTCGCCGTCAAAACGGCTGGCCGGCGCTTCATCCAACACGAACACCAGCGCGAAATAAGCAATCAGGGTGAAGAAAAACAGCCCGAAGAACATCGATAACACCACGATCACCCGGATCAGGCGTACCGGCACGTCGAAATAATGGGCCAGACCGGCGCAGACGCCCTTCACCATCCCTTCTTCAGGTACGCGATAAAGCTTTTTACTGCCCAGAGTGTTGTTCATCAAGACTGTCTCCAGTTCGGGTGTTCTGCATCGAGGATCTCTTCCAGCGCCTGAATGCGTTCACGCATACGCTTGGCATCTTCGGCCAGCTGTGCCAGACGCTGCATTTCCTGATGGCTCAGTTGAATGCCGCTTTGTTGCCGATTGCTGTAATGCAGCCAAAGCCAAATCGGTGCGACAAACAACACAAAGATTGTCAACGGAATGGCAAGTAATAGAGCACTCATTTCTTTTCCTTCTTAATCTTAATGCGTCGTTGGTGGGCGGCCACCTTACCGTGGCCGCTATTGCCTTACTCGGAACGATTCATTTTCGCTTTCAGCGCCGCCAACTGCTCGCTGATGGCGTCGTCGGCTTTCAACTCGGCAAATTCTTGATCCAGAGACTTCTTTTTACCGATGCTGACGCTTTCCGCTTCGGCTTCCATATGGTCGATGCGACGTTCGAACTGCTCGAAACGCGCCATTGCCTCATCCAGTTTGCCGCTGTCGAGCTGACGACGCACTTCGCGGGAAGACGACGCCGCCTGATGACGCAGCGTCAGCGCCTGCTGACGTGCACGGGTTTCGGTCAGTTTGTTTTCCAGCTCACCGATTTCGCTTTTCATGCGGGCCAGGGTTTCTTCTACGGTCGAGACTTCATGAGTCAGCGTAGAGATCAGGTCGGCCACTTTCTGTTTTTCGATCAGCGCCGCACGGGCCAGATCTTCTTTATCTTTACGCAGCGCCAGTTCGGCTTTGTCCTGCCAGTCGCTCAGTTGGTTTTCACCCTGCTCGATACGGCGCAACAGCTGCTTTTTCTCCGCCAGCGCACGCGCCGAGGTAGAGCGGACTTCGACCAGCGTGTCTTCCATCTCTTGGATCATCAACCGCACCAGTTTTTGCGGATCTTCTGCCTTATCCAGCAGAGTATTGATGTTGGCGTTCACGATGTCGGCAAAACGAGAAAAAATACCCATAATTCACTTCCTCTTGGTTCTGATGGCGTCTGAAGCGCCGCGGTAAATCATACAGATTGCCCAAAGACTTAATCAAAACCCGTGCCAACTTTTATTTCATTGAATCATAAGGATTATTTATTTTTGACTCTCTGAGCGCATCCTGTAGAGTGATTATTTTCACCAAACATTGGCGAATTTCATCATGAGCGAACAGTTAGAAAATCTGCTGGGCGAAGCAAACGCCTTTGTCGAAGTCTTGGAGCAAGTCTCGCAACTGGCAAAATTGAACAAGCCGGTGTTGGTGATCGGTGAGCGTGGAACCGGTAAGGAGTTGATCGCCCACCGTTTACATTACCTCTCCAACCGTTGGCAAGGGCCTTTTATCTCGCTTAACTGCGCGGCCCTGAATGAGAACCTGCTGGATTCGGAACTGTTCGGCCATGAAGCCGGGGCTTTTACCGGTGCGCAGAAGCGCCACCTGGGCCGCTTTGAACGCGCCGACGGCGGCACCTTGTTTCTCGATGAACTGGCGACCGCGCCGATGCTGGTACAGGAAAAACTGCTGCGGGTGATTGAATACGGTCATCTGGAGCGTGTCGGCGGCAGCCAACCGCTGCAGGTCGATGTGCGATTGGTGTGTGCCACCAACGACGATTTGCCCGCGCTGGCGGCGGCAGGAAAATTCCGCGCCGACCTGCTGGACCGCCTGGCGTTCGACGTCGTGCAGTTGCCGCCGCTGCGCCGGCGCCAGCAAGACATCATGTTGCTGGCAGAACACTTTGCGATCCAAATGTGTCGTGAACTGTCGTTGCCGCTGTTCCCCGGCTTTACCGAGCGTGCCAGAGATACCCTGCTCGGCTATCACTGGCCAGGCAACGTGCGCGAATTGAAAAACGTGGTGGAGCGTTCGGTTTACCGCCACGGTACCAGCGCCGAGGCGCTGGATAATATCGTCATCAACCCGTTCGCCCAGCGGGAAAGTGCGTCATTGCCTGTAGAGGTTGAAGCGCATGATGGCCTGCCGCTGCTGCCGCTGGATTTAAAAGCCTGGCAATTGGCGCAGGAAAAGTCTCTGATCGAGGCGGCACTGCAACAGGGAAGATTTAACCAACGTAAAGCGGCGGAGTTGCTCGGCCTGACCTATCACCAGCTTCGCGGCATGCTGAAAAAACATGCGTTAATGCAAAATGGCGAGGCGGACGACGAATAGCGGGCAAAAAAAAAGCCAGCACCCGAGCTGGCTTAAAAAACACTGGAAGCAATGTGAGCAATGTCGTGCCTTTCACAGCAGAACCACAGGGAGTGGCCTTCCGTGAACTGCCAAGCGATGATAATAGTTATCAGTATCATCTGTAAAGCACTTTGTTGAGAATTTTTCTCATTACCACACTGTCATTGTGCAATTACCACTCAGGGAAGGGATCGGCCATCTCGTGCCAATAATCTACCCCGGCGGCCATTTCCTCATCGTTTAGCAGGCAGGCGTCCAGCAAACGCGTTATTTTGGCCTGCTGCAGATGCTGGCCGATGAACACCAACTCCTGACGCATGTCACCGAAAGGCTCCACCCATTTTTCCATAATATGCGCCCTCGTCTCTTCGTCTTCCGGCCACCTGTCTTGCGCTATGGCACGCCAGAAGGTACCTGCCAGTCCATAATGGGCAATCCCTCCCGCCTGGCTCCACTGCCCGGCCTGACGGGGACGCGTCGCCAGCCAGAAAAACCCTTTGGAACGTAGGAGCTTGCCACCGCCCCAGTCACCGTTGATCACCCGGTAAAATTTGTCCGGCGCAAAAGGACGGCGGGCCTGATAAACAAAGCTGCCGATCCCGTAGTTTTCCGTTTCTGGCAAGTGCTCGCCCCGCAGCTCCTTCAACCAGCCCGGTGCCTGTTGCGCCTTGTCGAAGCTGAAGCTTTGGGTGTTCAATACCGCTTCCAGCGGCAATTTACCTGGCGATATGGGCAAAATACGGGCATCCGGGTTTAAACTGGCCAGCAGCGCCATCACTTCGCCCTGCTGTTCTGGCGTCAGCAGGTCGGTTTTGCTCACCAGCATCACGTCGCAGAACTCAATCTGTTCGATCAACAGGTCCGCTACGCTGCGCAGATCGTCCTCGCCCAGGCTCTGACCGGCCTCCTGCAGCGTCTGTGCCTGCTGGTACTGCTGGATAAAATTAACCCCGTCTACCACGGTGACCAAGGTATCCAGGCGCGCAAACTGCGACAGGCTTTCTCCCTGTTCATCCTCAAAGGTAAAGGTTTCCGCTACCGGTAAAGGTTCGGAAATGCCGCTGGATTCGATCAGCAGGTAATCGAAGCGCCCTGCCTGAGCCAATTCTCGTACCGAAATCAGCAGGTCTTCGCGCAGCGTGCAGCAAATGCAGCCATTGCTCATTTCCACCAGCTTTTCCTGTTGGCGATCGAGCTGGACTTCGTTCTCGACCAAGGCGGCGTCAATGTTGACTTCGCTCATGTCGTTGACAATAACCGCCACGCGCATGCCCTGGCGGTTGTTCAGAATATGGTTTAACACCGTTGTTTTACCGGCGCCGAGAAAGCCGGAAAGCACGGTTACGGGTAATGGATTCATGGGATTCCTCACTCAAAACTCATTGCGTAATGCCTGGTAACCGCGCACCAGTTCAACGTTGGTGGCGGCCACTTCTTCAGAAAATTGCAATGCGCCGCGATCTACCTGCCGGTAAAGCGACAGATCGCTGTCGGCGCCGACGCGCTCGGTTGACGGGATATACAGGTTCTGCGGCAACGTCACGCCATCCACCACCGCGTTGTAGCGCACCACGCAGCCAGAACCGATGTGACAGTTGAACAACACGCTGTTGAAACCGATAAACACCCGGTCTTCGATGCGGCACGGGCCATGGACAATGGCGCGATGGGCGATGGAACTGAAGCGGCCGATGGTGACCGCCGCGCCGCTTTTCGAGTGGATCACCACGCCGTCCTGAATATTGGAATGAGAGCCGATCACGATCGGTTCCATGTCTCCGGCCGCATTGAGTTCGTCCGCACGGATCACCGCGTACGGCCCAACGTAGACAAAGTCCTCGATAATCACCCGGCCGCAGATTATCGCGGTAGGATCGATATAGGCCTTCGGTGAGACCTGCGGCAGGTGTCCACTGGGGTTTTTACGCAGCATCCTGATCCTCCCGCCAGCTCAACTCCGCCACGGCATTGTGGGCATGCAGGCTTTCATGATGTTCGACCCGCAGCGAAAAGGCGCGGTGGCTGCACTGGCTGCGCAGCATTTGGTACAGACGGCGAGCGGCATCCTCGCAGAACATCAGGTTCTGGCCGTTAGCCAGGGCAAACGCCTGCTCGTCACTGCGTTTCACCAACGTCTGCAACGGCGTGCCCAGCGCGTGTTCGATGCGATCTATCAGGTTGACCACCGGCAATGCCGTTTCGCGCTCATTGAGCGTTACCGTCACCCAGGCCCAGCTACGCTGACTGTGCGGCGTCGCCGGCATACCGTGCTCACCCAGCCAGTCGATGACCTGCTGCTGGTCGACCTTTTGCGCCGAATGTTCGAAATCAAATTGAAACTGCTGCTGCGCCAGTTGGCGACTGAGCGCCGCCGAACTCGGACAAGTGGACGAATAGGGCACGCCGACCGTCAGCGTCAGGGTAAGTGCGCTGCTCAGCGAGGCATTAATTTCCAGCGGGTAGGCTTTCCATCCCCGGTGTGGCGAAAGCAGCGCCGGACGCGACAACAACAGCTCACCGCTGATGTGCAGGCTGGCGCGGTCACTGTTCTCCGGTTGCGATGCCAAAAAAGCGTGCAGTTGGTCGGCAATGCGTTGCGGCGTCAGTTCGCCCTGGGTTAACTCATCCAGCGCCAGATACAGCCGCGACATGTGTATACCCCGCGCACCTTGGCTGCTGGCGCGTAAATTGATCCCGGCATTGACCTTTGCCATCAACGGCTTTCCAGCCAACTCCAGCGGCAGCGCTATCCCTTGCATCCCGACCCAATCGAGCCCGACATCACTCATTGCGCCCTGCCAGGCCTGCGCGTCCGGCAGCGACTGGCGTGGTGGAAGTGCAACCTTGTTCATACATCCCCTTGCTATTATCAGTACATTGCCAGGGAACGGTATCATGATTTTGTTATGTTATAACATATCAATTGTAACTTTTTTGCCTGCGTCGCCGAATTGTTCAATCAAGTAGCAGAAAACTCAGCCATTTTGCTCAATGGATTGGGCTGTTCGCCAGAGTGCGATACACTAAGGCTATTGCTTATTAACCCATGAAGCCTCTATGCGTGGTTTACCCCTTTGGATATTGTCATTGAGCTGCCTGGCCGGCAGCGCTCTGGCCTCCACACCCCCTGCGCCCACTGCGGCATCGCCGTTGCCGGACATCCGCCAAAGCGGCTTTGTCTATTGCGTCAGCGGCATACTGAACACCTTCAACCCGCAGATGGCCAGCAGCGGCCTGACGGTCGATACCCTGGCCGCACAGCTTTATGACCGTTTGCTGGACGTCGATCCCTACACCTACCGGCTGATTCCCGAATTGGCGCAAAGCTGGGAAGTACTGGATAACGGCGCGACTTACCGTTTTCACCTGCGCAAAGACGTGCCGTTCCAGACCACCGACTGGTTCAAACCGACCCGTATGCTGAACGCCGACGACGTGGTCTTCAGCTTCGAGCGCGTGTTTAACCAGAAGCACCCTTACCATGACGTCAACGGCGGCGAGTACCCGTATTTCGACAGTTTGCAATTTGGCGACTCGGTACAAAGCGTGAAGAAGCTGGATGAGTACACGGTGGAGATCCGCCTGCAGGCGCCGGATGCCTCCTTCTTGTGGCATATCGCGACCCACTATGCGCCAGTGCTTTCGGCGGAATACGCGGATGACCTGACGCGAGAAGGCCGTCAGGAGATGATAGACCGCGAACCGGTCGGCACCGGGCCCTTCATGCTCAATGAATACCGCTCAGGACAATATATCCGCCTGGCGCGCAACGATGTTTACTGGAAAGGTAAACCGCGCATGCCGCAAGTGGTGATCGATCTAGGCGCCGGCGGTACCGGACGGCTATCGAAACTGCTGACCGGCGAGTGCGACGTGCTGGCCTATCCTGCCGCCAGTCAGCTTTCGATTCTGCGCGATGACCCGCGTCTGCGCCTGACGCTGCGACCGGGGATGAATATTGCCTATCTGGCCTTTAACACCCGTAAGCCGCCGCTTAACGATTTAAACGTTCGTCAGGCGATTTCGCTGGCGATCAACAACCAGCGTCTGATGCAGTCGATTTACTATGGCACCGCGGAAACCGCCGCCTCCATCTTGCCACGCGCCTCGTGGGCCTACGATAACGAAGCGCACGTTACCGAATTCAACCCGGCCAAATCGCGCGAAATGCTCAAGCAGGCGGGTATAGAGTCGCTGAACCTGCGCCTGTGGGTACCGACCGCCTCGCAATCCTACAACCCCAGCCCGTTGAAAACTGCCGAGCTGATCCAGGCCGACCTGGCCCAGGTGGGCATTACCGTCACCATAGTGCCGGTTGAAGGCCGTTTCCAGGAGGCACGGCTGATGGAGATGAACCACGATCTGACCCTCACCGGCTGGGCCACCGACAGTAACGACCCGGACAGCTTCTTCCGGCCGCTGCTGAGCTGCGCGGCAATCCGCTCGCAAACCAACTATGCTCACTGGTGTGACCCGGCGTTTGACGAAGTGCTGCAAAATGCCCTGCTGTCACAGCAGCTGGCGCAGCGCATCGAAAACTATCAGAAGGCGCAGAAAATTCTCGAGCAGCAGCTGCCGGTGTTGCCGCTGGCGTCTTCATTGCGCCTGCAGGCCTACCGTTACGACATTAAAGGACTGGTACTGAGCCCGTTCGGCAATGCGTCCTTTGCCGGGGTGTACCGTGAATCCGCGGAGGGGCCGAAAAAGTGATTATCTTTACCTTACGTCGTTTCTTGCTGCTGCTGATCACCTTGTTCTTCCTGACGCTGGTCAGCTTTAGCCTCAGCTATTTTACCCCGCGGGCACCGCTGAACGGCGCCGCCCTGCTGGATGCCTATCAATTTTACTTTGTCAGCCTGCTGCACTGGGACTTTGGCGTCTCCAGCATTAACGGTCAGGCGATCAGCGAACAGCTGCGCGAAGTGTTTCCTGCAACCATGGAGCTGTGCCTGCTCGCCTTCACCCTGGCGCTGTTTATCGGCATTCCTCTGGGCATTATCGCCGGCGTGATGCGTGGCAAATGGCAGGACACCGCCATCAGTACCTTTGCGCTGTTGGGTTTTTCGATGCCGGTTTTCTGGCTGGCGCTGCTGCTGATGCTGTTTTTCTCGCTGCACCTTGGCTGGCTGCCGGTCTCCGGACGTTTCGATTTGTTGTATCAGGTCAAGCCCATTACCGGCTTCGCCCTGATTGACGCCTGGCTGTCCGATTCGCCCTACCGCACGGAAATGATCGGCAGCGCGCTGCGCCATATGATTTTGCCGATTGCCGCACTGGCGGTAGCGCCCACCACCGAGGTGGTACGTTTGATGCGTATCAGCACCGACGACGTGCTTAATCAGAACTACATCAAAGCCGCCGCAACCCGCGGCTTGTCCCGTTTCACCATTATCCGCCGCCACGTACTGCACAATGCGCTGCCGCCTATCGTGCCCAAGCTGGGGTTGCAGTTTTCCACCATGCTGACGCTGGCGATGATCACCGAAGTGGTGTTCAGTTGGCCGGGCCTGGGGCGTTGGATGATCAATGCCATTCGCCAGCAGGATTATGCGGCGATCTCCGCCGGCGTTATGGTGGTCGGCACGCTGGTGATCACCATTAACGTCCTGGCCGATATTTTAGGTGCTGCTACCAACCCACTGAAACATAAGGAATGGTATGCCCTTAGATAACGTATACCGCGAAAAGAAAATGCCGAGCCCGCTGCTTTATACCTGGCGGATTTTTTACGGCGATGCGCTGGCGATGATCGGCTTCTACGGCGTGATAGCGCTGCTGCTGCTTTCCGTGTTCGGCAGCCTGTTGGCCCCTTATGCGCTTGATCAACAGTTCCTGGGTTATCAACTGTTGCCGCCTTCCTGGTCACGTTACGGCAACGTTTCCTTCTTCCTCGGCACCGACGATCTCGGCCGCGACATTCTCAGCCGCCTGCTGACCGGCACCGCCGCCACCTTCGGCTCCGCACTGCTGGTGACGGTTGCCGCCGCCCTGGTCGGGGTGATCCTCGGGGTGTTTGCCGGGGTAACCCGCGGCCTGCGCTCGGCGGTGCTCAATCACATTCTCGACACCCTGCTCTCCATCCCTTCGCTGCTGCTGGCGATCGTGGTGGTGGCGTTCCTTGGGCCAAAACTCGAGCACGCCATGCTGGCCGTCTGGCTGGCGCTGTTGCCTCGCATGGTGCGTACTATTTACAGCGCAGTGCATGACGAGTTGGAAAAAGAATATGTGGTGGCAGTGCGCCTCGATGGCGCTTCAACCTTGCAAATACTCTGGTACGCCGTGATGCCCAACATTGTGGCGGTGCTGGTGACCGAGTTTACCCGTGCGCTGTCGATGGCGATCCTGGACATTGCCGCCCTCGGCTTCCTCGATCTTGGCGCACAGTTGCCGTCCCCTGAATGGGGCGCCATGCTCGGCGATTCACTGGAGCTGGTGTACGTCGCCCCCTGGACGGTGATGCTGCCCGGCGCGGCAATCCTGGTCAGCGTGTTGCTGGTTAACCTGTTGGGAGACGGTATGCGCCGCGCAATCAATACGGGGGTGGAATAATGCCATTACTTGATATCCGCAACCTGACGATTGAATTTATGACCGCCGAAGGCCCGGTAAAAGCGGTCGATCGCGTCAGCATGACGCTGAGCGAGGGAGAAGTCCGCGGCCTGGTGGGCGAGTCCGGCTCCGGTAAGAGCCTGATCGCCAAAGCGATCTGTGGCGTCACCAAAGACAACTGGCGCGTCACCGCCGACCGTTTCCGTTTCGATGATATCGACCTGTTGCAGCTAACACCGCGTGAACGGCGCAAGCTGGTCGGGCATAACGTGTCGATGATTTTCCAGGAGCCACAATCCTGTCTGGATCCTTCCGAAAGCATCGGCCGTCAGCTGGTGCAGGCCATCCCGGGCTGGACCTACAAAGGCCGCTGGTGGCAGCGCTTTAACTGGCGCAAACGCCGTGCCATAGAGCTGCTGCACCGCGTAGGTATCAAGGACCACAAAGACATCATGGGCAGCTTTCCTTATGAGCTGACCGACGGTGAGTGTCAGAAAGTGATGATCGCCATCGCCCTGGCCAATCAGCCGCGCCTGCTGATCGCCGATGAGCCGACCAACGCCATGGAACCGACCACTCAGGCGCAGATTTTCCGTCTGCTGGCGCGTTTGAACCAAAATAACAACACCACCATTTTGCTGATCAGCCACGATCTGCAAATGATGAGCAAATGGGCCGATCGGGTCAATGTGTTGTACTGCGGGCAAACGGTAGAAAGCGCCCAGTGCGAAGACCTGCTGGCCGCCCCGCACCATCCTTATACTCAGGCGCTGATCCGCGCGATGCCGGACTTTGGTCGCGCATTGCCGCATAAAAGCCGTCTCAATACCCTGCCGGGAGCCATTCCGTCGCTGGAGCATTTGCCGATAGGCTGCCGCTTGGGGCCGCGCTGCCCCTATGCGCAGAAGAAATGCATTGAGACACCTCGCCTGCGTCCGGTGAAAAACCACCTGTTCGCCTGCCACTTCCCGCTGAACATGGAGGAGCAATAACATGGAAACGCTGTTGGAAGTGCGCAACCTGAGCAAAACCTACCGTTACCGCACCGGGCTGTTTCGCCGCCAGCATGTGGAAGCGGTCAAATCGGTCAGCTTTACCCTGCGTGAACGGCAAACGCTGGCGATCATCGGTGAAAACGGCTCTGGCAAGTCCACCCTGGCCAAGATGCTGTCCGGCATGGTCGAGCCCTCGGCCGGAGAACTGCTGATTGACGACCATCGGCTTAACTATGGCGATTATCGCTACCGCAGCCAGCGCATCCGCATGATATTTCAGGATCCGAGCACCTCGCTCAATCCTCGTCAACGTATCGGCCAGCTGTTGGACGCCCCGCTGCGGCTCAATACCGAAATGGCCGCCCCTGAACGTGAACAACAAATCAACCGAACCCTGCGTCAGGTGGGGATGCTGCCGGATCACGCCAATTATTACCCGCACATGCTGGCGTCCGGCCAGAAACAGCGGGTGGCTTTAGCTCGGGCATTAATCTTGCAGCCCAAAGTGATCGTAGCCGATGAGGCGTTGGCCTCGCTGGACATGTCGATGCGTTCGCAAATCATCAACCTGATGCTGGAACTGCAGGAGAAACACGGCATTTCCTATATTTATGTGACTCAGCACCTGGGTATGATGAAACACATCAGCGATCAGGTGATGGTGATGCACGAAGGGGAAATCGTCGAACGTGGCAGTACGGCTGAAGTCTTGGCTTCACCGCTGCATGAGCTGACCAAACGCCTGATTGCCAGCCACTTTGGCGAAGCACTTACCGCAGACGCCTGGCGACGCGACGGCGGCAGGTTCTGATCGTCAAATCATCAAACTAACCCGCTTTAAAGCGGGTTTTTTATCGCCCTGGTTTAGTGAGCGCTTAGCCAAAAACCGCAAATACAAATTACAATCTTGCTATATATCATTATATTTTATTCCATTCAGTTATTGATTAGTCCTTAACATTATTTTATCTCGCCAATCGAATCGGTGAGGATATCCCCTACGTTGAGCTTATTAAACGACAGGATATCGCACTGATGAACAGCCCTCGCCATCGCCGACTCTCGCAGTTTCTACTCGCTTTAGCCGCAGGTTTCTCTGTTTATGGTCACGCGCTGTGTTGTGATGGCCAAGGTTGATCCTGTCATTCCGTGCCCCTCCGCGGGCATGTTGCCATTTTGCCTTGCCGCCGCTGCCTGTTGCACCGGTGGCTGTTGCTCATGATTAAGGATCATCCCCTATGGAACTACTACGTCGACAACATAATGCCCAGTGGTATCACGAAACCCAAAGCAGCGTGCGCGGCGATCAGCCGTTGGAGCCGCAGGCGGCCGGCATCCGCGATCGATTTTTGCTGGGGCTGGGCGCTTTTGCCGACGAAGCGCTGAACACCGCGCTGACTGCACGCGCCGGGGTGTTTAACGCCTCCCTGGCCAGCTATCACGTGCTGTTTCCGGATCGGGTCGAACTGTCACGATTAGTGACATTGTCACCTTATGACCGCCTCAGCACTGCGTTAACCGTGGCACAGGTGACCGGTGTTCAGTCGCTTTGTAGCCACTACGCCGCTCGCCTCGCCCCCCTGTACAGCCCCGACGCCTCACGTGAAAGTAATATCCGCCTCGCTCAAATCACCCAGTATGCCCGCCAGCTCGCCAGTCAACCGACGTTGATTTGCAGTAAAGCGTTGCAGCAGCTCAGCGACGTCGGGTTGAGCCCGGCGGATATCGTGACCTTCTCGCAGATTATCGGTTTTGTTAGCTACCAGGCACGCGTGGTCGCCGGTGTGGCGGCCCTGGCCGGGCGGCCAACGGGAGTGGTGCCCGGTTTCCCGAACATAGCCGACGCCGAAGGCATTGCGTTCACCGAGCAGGAACTGGCGTGGCAAGCGCGGCTTCCCTGGGTGGAGCTGGAAGAGGCCCATGCCGAACAGCTCGACGTGCTGGATCAAAGCCATCCCGACGCTCGCAGCGAATCCTATTATCTGTTGCTGGCCCACGATGCACCGGCGCTGCGTGAACGCAACGGCGTGTTCAACAGCATCAACGCCGATGGTTATGGCCTGTCGGCGCGGCTGAAAGCGCTGGCGACGCTGGCAGTTTCCCGCATTAACGGCAGCCGCTACTGCGCCGCGACCGTCGCACAGGATATTCAACAGGAAGAACTGGTCGGCGCCCTGTTCAATAACATTGAACAGGCGCTGGAGAAGACCACTGATCCGGTTTACCAGGCTGTGATCCGCGTAGCAACCGACCTGACCCGCACGCCTGAAAAGTTCACGCCGCGTAGCGTGCAGCCGCTGTTTAACAGTGGGTTGAATCAGGCGCAGGCGCTGGATGTGATCCTTACCGGCGCGCTGTATGCCTGGGAGAACCGCCTGCGTCAAACGCTCGGCGACACGCAACTTCTCAGTGAAAACCTGGCGTAACCGCTAGCGCAGCAACCAACCTCGCGCGGCATCAAAGAAATGCTGCGCCAACGGCGATGCGCGTCCCGGCTCGGCGACCACGACCGCAGCATGACGTGACATCGCCGCTATCGCTATCGGTCGGTGTTGCAGCTCCGGCATCATTGCCGGTAACAGGTTGCCATGCGGGAAAAGCCCACAGCCCAGGCCGACGAAAATGCCCTGCAACAGTTGGAATATTGAGGTGGTTTCCATTCGAACGTGCAGCGCCAGTCCGGCTTCACGGAAGTTTTGATCGAGATAGCGGCGGAAGTAACGCGTCGGCTCAGCCAGGCACAACGGCAGCGCGGCCACATCCTCCAGCGTCAGAGGGGTATCTCCCACCAACTCAGGAAAATGCTTCGGGTGGAAAACTAGCTCGACTCCGGCGTCCGCCAAGGGCTGAGACTGAAAATGCAGCTCTTGCAGCGTGGAAAGCTCAAAGAAGCCGATGCCGATATCTACGGTATGTGCCGTCAACGCCTCCAGCAACTGATCGGCGCTCAGTACCGCCACCCGGTAATCCAACTGCGGGTAACGTTCACTGACGTCCTTTAGCATTTGCGCCAGCGAAATGCTGCATTGCGGTACCGCGCCGATGCGTAACGTGCCGTTAAGCCCGTGTTTAAGCGACTCGACCTCCAGCTTCAGCCCCTGATAAACCGACACGATCTCACGCGCCCACGACAGCACCCGCTCACCTTCGGCAGTAAAACCTTCGAAGTTGTTGCCGCGGTTGATTAAGGAAACGCCCAGCTCTTTTTCCAAATTTTTCAGCCGCATAGACAATGTTGGCTGACTGACAAAGCTGGCCTCTGCCGCACGGCCGAAGTGGCGCTCGCGCTCGAGATTACACAGGTAGATCAGTTGCTTAATATCCATAAAACGGCTCAATAAGTCATGACTGACCTGAGTATACCATCGCTGTGGGATTTCGGGCGCAGCAGGCCACGCCCTGAGGGATCAAATCTTCAGTTTTATAAAGTCCATTAACCGCGAAAACACGCCACCTTGCTGAACCGGTTGCAATGCCACCAGCGGCAAGGTTTTGAGCAGCTTGCCGTTATCGCTGATACGGATTTCGCCAATCGTCTGCCCTTGGGTCAACGGGGCGTCAAGGCGCGAAGCGCTGACCACATATTGCGCCTTCAGTTTGTCGGCTTCGCTTTTCGGCAGGCTGAGATATTCCTCTTTTGCACTGCCCACCGCGACCTCATGACGGTCGCCATACCACACTTTTTCCTGCCCCAGATTTTGCCCGGCGCTGAACAGATGGACGGTAGCGAAATCACGCAGACCCCAGGTCAGCAATTTGCGCGCCTGCTCTTCACGCCCTTTCGAACTTTTACCGCCCATCACCACCGCAATCAGCCGTCGGTCCCCTTCGGTGGCAGAAGCAATAATGTTAAAACCGGCCGAGGCGGTATGGCCGGTTTTCAACCCGTCGACGTGCAGGTTCTTATCCCACAGCAACCCATTGCGGTTTTGCTGGGTGATACCGTTCCAGGTCAGCGATTTTTCGCTGTACATGTGATACTCCGCCGGTTCGCTCATGATGATAGCGCGTGAAATCACCGCCAAATCGCCTGCCGTAGTGAATTGCCCCGGCGCATCCAACCCATGCACGGTTTCAAAATGGGTATTCTGCAGGCCAAGCTGGGCGCTCTTTTCATTCATCAGTTTGACGAATGCAGCCTGGCTGCCCGCCATGTAGTCCGCCATTGCCACACAGGCATCGTTGCCGGAATCAATGATGATACCGCGGCTGAGATCGCGAACAGTGACCCTGTCACCTGGTTTCAAGAACATCAATGATGATCCCTTAAACACCGGGTTGCCCTGCGCCCAGGCGTCCTTGCCGACTGTCACTACGTCATCCAGGCCAATCTTGTGTTGATCGAGCGCGTGATCAATCACCAATCCGGTCATCAGTTTGGTCAGGCTGGCCGGATTGCGTCGCTGATCTGCGTTCTCCTGTGCCAGCACCTGACCGGTGGTGTAATCCATCAATACGTAAGAGGCGGCGTCTATCGCCGGCGGTGTATTTTGCGGAATACTGAACGGGACATCTGCTGCCTGTACTGCCAGCGGCACTAACATGCCGGCGACCATCACCCATACTGAACGCTTCAATCACTGTTCCTCAGGCCCTGCGGGCTAAATAAAATGCCAATATAATCCGTGATATAGACTGCATTAATTGCCGGGAAAGCGGAAACGATACTCTTTTTCAGCAGGTGTCATAATGCAACGATTTGTTTGCTCGGTGCCGCTACGCGATAAACCTGCTCTATGCCGCCATTGTCCCATTCGATTAGACGCTCACACCGCCCCAACCTAAACTTGTGACATAAACACTGAAAGCGCTTAAAAAAGCGTTCACTTTTTAGCTACAACCACCTGCGAAGATCAATATGAAATTTAAACCGTCAATAAAGCCGTATACCGGCGCGGCGGGCGGCTGGGGCTCACTCGAAGCCACCACTCGCTATGTGCTCGACAGCAAACAAACGCTGAAAAACCTGCGTAACCTGATGCGCGTGAACAAAGCTCGCGGCTTTGACTGCCCAGGTTGTGCCTGGGGTGACGACAACCACAGCACCTTCAGTTTCTGCGAAAACGGCGCCAAGGCGGTCAGTTGGGAAGCCACGCGCAATGCGGTTGAGCCGGAGTTTTTCGCGGCTCACAGCGTGAGCACCCTGCTGCAGCAAAGTGATTATTTCCTGGAATACCAGGGCCGCCTCACCCACCCCATGCGCTATAACGCCGAAACCGACCACTACCAGCCGATCAGTTGGCCGGACGCGCTGGCGTTAATCGCCCAGCACGTTAACCAGATGGATAACCCGAACCAGATCGAGTTGTATACTTCGGGCCGCGCCAGCAATGAAGCTTCTTATCTGTATCAATTGTTTGGTCGTATGCTCGGCACCAGCAATTTCCCTGACTGCTCCAACATGTGCCACGAAGCCAGCGGCGTGGGCCTGAAACAAAGTATCGGCGTAGGTAAAGGCACCATTCGCATGGACGACTTTGAAAAAGCCGACGCCATCTTCGTTTTTGGCCAGAATCCCGGCACCAACCACCCGCGCATGCTGCATAGCCTGAAAAACGCCGCTAGCCGCGGTGCACGCATCGTCAGTTTTAACACCCTGCGCGAACGTGGCCTGGAGCGTTTTGCCGATCCACAAAGCCCGATTCAAATGCTGACGCCCAAGTCGTCGCCGATCAGTTCATCCTATTACCAGCCCAACCTCGGCGGGGATATGGCGGCAGTGCGCGGCATGGTGAAAGCCCTGCTGGAAAGTCATCGTGAGCGCCTGGCGGCCGGTGAATCCGGCCTGTTCGATCAGGCATTCATCAGTCAGCACAGCGTCGGCGTCGAGGCTTATCTGGCGCAGGTCGATGCTACGACCTGGCAACAAATCACCCAGCAGTCCGGCCTCAGCGAGGAACAATTGCGTCAGGCGGCGGCTATTTATCAGGGTGCCGAACGCGTGATCTGCACCTGGGCGATGGGCGTTACTCAGCATAAGCATTCGGTGCCAACGGTACGTGAGATCACCAACCTGCAGCTGCTGTTCGGTCAGTTGGGTAAATCGGGTGCCGGCCTGTGTCCGGTACGCGGCCACAGTAACGTGCAAGGCAACCGCACTATGGGCATTGACGAGAAGTCCCCCAAGGCACTGCTCGACAGCCTGGAGCAGCACTTTAACTTCTCGCCGCGACGCGAGCCGGGCCATAACACCGTAGAGGCCATTGAAGCGATGCTGCGCGGTGAGGTTAAGGTCTTGCTGGCTTTGGGCGGCAATCTGGCCGCGGCGGCGCCGGACACCGAACGCACTGCCCGCGCCTTGCGCTGTTGCGATCTGACGGTGCATATCAGCACCAAGCTCAACCGCAGTCATCTGGTCACCGGCAAAGACGCGCTGATCCTGCCGACCCTGGGCCGTACCGAACAGGATATGCAGGCCAGCGGGCCACAGTACATTACGGTGGAAGACTCTTTCAGCATGGTGCATGCGTCGGAAGGCGTCGGTAAACCACTGGCGGAGACCCAGCGTTCTGAAACCGCCATCGTATGTGGCATCGCCGATGCGGTGTTGGGCAACCAGCAGCTCGACTGGCTGGAGCTGGCAGACGATTATTCGTTGATCCGCGACCACATCGCCGCCACCATTCCCGGTTTCGAGGATTTCAACCGGCGCTGCGACCAGCCCGGTGGTTTCTACCTGGGTAACGCCGCCGCAGAACTGCGTTTTGCCACCCCAAGCGGCAAGGCCGAGTTTAGCGCAGCGCCTCTGCCAACCAGCCTGTTCCCGCAGTTAGATGGCCGACAAGCGCCCTTCACGCTGCAGACCCTGCGTTCTCACGATCAGTACAACACCACTATCTACGGACTGGATGATCGTTATCGCGGCGTCTACGGCCAACGTGAAGTGCTGTTTATACACCCTGAGGATCTGGCGGCGCTGGGCATGCAAGACGGTGAGCTGGTAGAGATCGAAACGCTGTGGAATGACGGCATTACACGCAAGGTCAGTGGCTTCAAACTGGTGAGCTACGATATTCCACGCGGAAATCTGGCGGCTTACTACCCAGAGACTAACCCGTTGGTGCCGCTGGCCAGCTTTGGTGACGGCACCGGCACGCCAACGTCGAAGTCGATACCGGTGGAGATCCGCCGTTGCGTCACGCAACCGACGCTGCGTATTGCCTGAATGGATGCACTCGGTTCACGCCGGGTGCATTAACAGATCGAGCGCCGTCTGCAACTCGTCAGAGAGCTGATGGCGGCGCCACACGAAGTACAGGTTGCTTACCCCTTCCGCCCCCATTTCCACCACTTTTAACGCCTGCTCGGGCAGGATCATCGGCAGCAAAGACCCCGGAACACAGGCAACGCCACAGCCCGCTTTTACGCAGGCTGCCATCGCCGTGTACGACTCCATCTCCAGCGTCATCCGCGGCTTCAACTGCCGTGAGGCTAACCAGCGATCGATTTTCAGGCGGAAAGAGCACTCGCGACTGAAAGTATAAAACTCCAACTGTGCCAGGGTTGCGGCGTCCAACTGCGGCACCGAGGCCGGCATCAGCAGCACCAGGCGCTCATCAAACGCCGCGCAGCTCGCCAGCAGCGGGTGCTCTATCGGCCCGTCGGTCAACGCCAGATCGAGCTCGCTGTCAATCAGCATCCGTTCCAGCACCAGCGAGTCTCGGCTCAGCACGTTGACCTGCATCTGGGGCTGGCTGCGGCGCAAGTGAGCGATGCGTGACGGCAGGTGACTGATCAGAGAAAAATCCAGCGCCCCCAGATTCAGCAGGCCTTGTGGTTGCCGATCGGCGAACAGTTGTTGGCTGCGGTCTGCCAGCGCCAGGATGTCGACGGCCTGTCGATAAAACAGTCGACCTTTCGGCGTAACGTACAACCGGTTTTTATCGCGAAAAAATAACTCGCCGCCGAGAGAGTCTTCCAACTCTTTGATGCGCAAGGTGACGTTGGAGGGGACGCAGTGCAACTCCCGCGCGGCGGCGGCAATGGTTTTATACTCCACCACGGCGCAGAAAAATCTAAGCTGACCCAGCTTCATGACAGATTCACTTTTAGTTAGTGTTTTGGTTAAAAACAATCACTTTAGATTAGCATTAATTTACCCTAGAGTCGTATCGACAACCTAAGAGGGATCCCTATGCCACTGAATGATTTACTGACCCTGCCGGGCGTGACCGCGCAGCCGGAAACCGTCACCGACGGCTATGTGTTCAACCACACCATGATCCGCGTGAAGGACTTAACCCAAGCGCTGGACTTTTATACCCGCGTGCTGGGCTTCACCCCGGTGTATCTGGAAACCTTCAATGAAGCCGCATTTACCATTTGCTACCTGACCCGCAGCCCGCGCGACCAGATCCCACAGGATGACGAGGCCCGTAAACGCTGGGTACTCAGCCAGCCTGGGATCCTGGAGCTGACGCATAACCACGGTAGCGAACAGCAGGCCGATTTCCATTACCACAACGGCAACAGCGAGCCGCGTGGCTTTGGACACCTCTGTGTGACAGTGCCTGACGTACACGCGGCCTGTGAGCGTTTTGAGCGCCTTGGCGTTAACTTCCAGAAACGTTTGCATGAAGGTCGTATGAATTACGTGGCCTTTATCAAAGATCCCGACGACTACTGGATTGAAATTCTGCAGCCCACGCCGCTGCGGGACTGATTGCCCCTCCGCTTCTCCCCGGCGTTTCAAGCCGGGGTTTTCTTCCCGCCTTTTGCACGCCCAATATTCCATAAAATCGCGCCCCAACGCGGGAAAACCGTGACGTTAGGCTTGCCCGCAGCGGGTGATTCGCGTAAAACTGTCAGCCGCAAATCTTGCCACTCACAACCCATTCACTGGACGATATGTTTCAAGATAACCCGCTGCTGGCGCAGCTTAAACAGCAACTTCACTCTCAGACCCCGCGCGTTGAAGGCGTAGTAAAAGGAACTGAGAAAGGCTTTGGCTTTCTTGAGGTCGACGGTCAAAAAAGCTATTTCATTCCGCCTCCGTACATGAAGAAAGTCATGCACGGTGACCGAGTGACTGCAACTCTGCATACCGAAAAAGAACGCGAAATCGCCGAGCCGGAAACCCTGATCGAGCCCTTCCTGTCGCGCTTTGTCGGCCGTGTGCAGAAGCGTGATGACCGCCTGTCCATCGTGCCCGATCATCCGTTGCTGAAAGACGCAATCCCCTGCCGTCCGGTACGTGAACTGAAACATAACTTCCAGGCCGGTGACTGGGCAGTAGCGGAAATGTGCCGCCACCCGCTGAAAGGCGATCGTGGCTTCAACGCCGACCTGACCCAATTTATTACCGACGGCGAAGATCACCTGGCGCCGTGGTGGGTCACGCTGGCCCGTCACAGCCTGGAAAAAGAAGCGCCGGAGATGATCGCGATTGAAGAGCCGGATGCTTCCGTGCCGCGTGAAGATCTGACCGCTCTGAATTTTGTCACCATCGACAGCGCCAGCACCGAAGACATGGACGATGCGCTGTTTGTGCAGGACAACGGCGACGGCTCGCTGCAATTGACCATCGCCATTGCCGATCCTACCGCCTACGTCGCGCAAGGCAGCCCGCTGGATGAAATCGCCCGCAAGCGCGCCTTTACCAACTACCTGCCAGGCTTCAACATTCCTATGTTGCCGCGCGACCTGTCGGACAACCTGTGCTCACTGCGCCCGAACCAACGCCGTCCGGTGCTGGCTTGCCGCGTGACCATCGGTGCAGACGGCGCATTGGGTGACGATATTCGCTTCTTCGGCGCCGAGATCGAATCAAAAGCCAAGCTGGTTTATGACGAAGTCTCCGACTGGCTGGAAGGGATTGCCGGTTGGCAGCCACCGAGCGATGAAATCGCACAGCAAATTACCTTGCTCAAGCGCGTGTGCGATGCACGTAACGCCTGGCGCCACCAGCATGCTCTGGTGTTCAAAGATCGCCCTGACTATCGCTTTGTGCTGGGTGAAAAAGGCGAAGTGCTGGAGATCATCACCGAACAGCGCCGCACCGCCAACCGCATCGTCGAAGAGTGCATGATTGCTTCCAACGTCTGTGCCGCGATTGTGCTGCGCGATCGTCTGGGCTTTGGCATTTACAACGTGCACACCGGTTTCGATCCGCTGCTGGTTGAGCAGGCCGTAACCGTGCTGCAAGCCAACGGCGTTGAAGCCGAAGCCGAGAAGCTGCTGACGCTGGAAGGTTTCTGCGAACTGCGTCGTCATCTGGATTCGCAACCGACCCAGTTCCTCGACAGCCGTATTCGCCGTTCTCAGACTTACGCCGAGATCAGCACCACGCCGGGGCCGCACTTCGGTCTGGGCCTGGAGGCTTACGCCACCTGGACCTCGCCGATCCGTAAATACGGCGATATGGTCAACCACCGCTTGCTGAAAGCCATTATCACCGAGCAGTCCGCCGAGAAACCGCTGGACGAGGTGACGATCCAACTGGCCGAGCGTCGTCGTCTGAACCGGATGGCGGAACGTGACGTTGGCGATTGGTTATATGCACGCTACCTCAAGGACAAAGCCGGCACCGATGAACGCTTCAACGCGGAAATCATCGACGTGACCCGCGGCGGCCTGCGCGTTCGTCTGCTGGACAACGGCGCAGTGGCCTTTATCCCGGCGCCCTTCATTCACGCGGTGCGTGATGAAATGGTTTGCAGCCAGGATACCGGCACCGTGCAGATCAAAGGCGAAGTCGTTTATCGCCAGGGGGACACCCTGCAGGTCACCATCGCCGAAGTGCGTATGGAAACCCGCAGCGTGATCGCCAGACCGGCGGCTTAACCCGCCGCATAAACGTTATGCCAGACAAACACCGGACGGGTCTCCCTCCGGTGTTTTTTTTCGTCGCTTGAAAATGAACGTGGCTCACCATAGGATCACGCCACCCACGAAATCGACTGGGTGATGGCGATTTATACTTTAAATATAAGGGATTATAAAATGACCGACTGGGAAGAAGAAGTCGCCCGCCACCGGGGAAGCCGAGGTTTCTTTTCCACCTTTTTATTGATGGTAGCACTCACGACTTTGCCTTTGCTGTTCCCCAACAAAGAACAACTGGAGGCCGAAGGCTGGTTGGTGCCGCTACTGCTGCTGATTGAATTTGCGGTGATTGTTCCGCTGTACCTGAAGTTTTTCAAAAACCGTCCCTCCTGCGGCATGGGAAGTTTTCGCCTGCCCACCTTTTGCGGTTTGTTGCTGGTGATTCTGGCGTTGCAACTTGTCGTCCCCTATTGGCTCGGCATCACTCAAACCGAGAATTGGATCGTCGAACAGGTTTCGCTACAGGGGAAAGCCTTTTACCTGACACAGTTTGCGCTAATCTTTCTCGCTCCGGTCTACGAAGAAATCGTTTTTAGGGGCTGCCTCTTTGGCGCTTTTCAAGCCTGGTTCGCCAATCGAAAAATCTGGGCCGCGGTAGCAACGTCTGTTCTGTTTGCCCTGTTGCACACGCAATATGCCGATGTGCGCGTCATGATCATTCTGTTTTTCGTTTCATTGACGCTGGTTGCCGCCAGGATCAAGTCGAACGGGCTGTTAATGCCCATTGCGCTGCACAGCACCATGAACGGGATAGTGCTTGCCCTCAGCTATTGGGGGCTTTAATACCCACGCGTTAACCGACACCGGGCGATAGAACAGCATCGCCTTTTTCATTTCCACTTTCGCCGCCACGCCAAACAGCAGCATCCTCATCACCTTGTTTTTACGCTATTACTCAACCGGCTTCACATTTCTCATCCGACCTGCTTCTCTTCGTCGGCAAAACTCCTACTTTTAATTTGTAGCCATTCTCCCTAAGAACACTTCTTTCTTTATTTCTGCACACCAAGGAGTTGTTGAACATGAAAAACGTCAAGTCCGGGATCATCTGGCTGGTGGTGGCGTTGGTCGGTGCATTCGCCTTCGCCATGCTGGCGCTAAGCCGCGGTGAACACGTCAATGCGGTCTGGCTGGTGGTGGCAGCAGTCGCCTGTTACAGCACCGCTTATCGCTTCTACAGCCTGTTTATCGCCAAAAAAGTCTTTGAACTCGACGACCGCCGCATGACCCCGGCGGAACGTCGCAACGATGGGTTGGACTACGTTCCCACCAACAAATGGGTGCTGTTTGGCCACCACTTTGCCGCCATCGCCGGGGCCGGACCGCTGGTTGGCCCGATTCTGGCGGCACAGATGGGCTTTCTGCCCGGTACTATCTGGATCCTGGTCGGGGTGATGCTGGCCGGTGCCGTACAGGACTTCCTGATCCTGTTCATTTCTACCCGCCGCGACGGTCGTTCGCTGGGGGAAATGGCCAAACAGGAACTGGGGGCCTTCGCCGGAGTGATCACCATGCTGGGCGCGCTTGGCGTGATGATCATCATTCTGTCAGCGCTGGCGCTGGTGGTGGTCAAAGCCCTGGCCGACAGCCCCTGGGGCCTGTTTACTATCGCCGCCACCATCCCGATAGCGCTGTTTATGGGTATCTACATGCGCTTTATCCGGCCGGGTAAAATCGCTGAAATCTCGGTGGTCGGTTTTGCGCTGATGCTGCTGGCGATCATCTACGGCGGTAACGTGGCGCAAGACCCCTACTGGGGCCCCTTCTTCACGCTGCACGGCACCACGCTGACCTGGGTGTTGGTGATTTACGGCTTCGTCGCCTCAGTGTTGCCGGTATGGTTGCTGTTGGCGCCGCGTGACTATCTGTCCACCTTTATGAAGATTGGCGTCATTATCGGTTTGGCTGTAGGTATCGTCTTCGCGATGCCGGAAATGAAAATGCCGGCGGTATCGCGCTTTATCGACGGCAGTGGCCCGGTGTTCGCCGGCTCGTTGTTCCCGTTCCTGTTCATCACCATCGCCTGTGGTTCGATTTCAGGTTTCCATGCGCTGGTCTCCAGCGGTACCACGCCGAAACTGGTGGAGCGCGAGAGCCATATTCGCTTTATCGGTTACGGTGCCATGCTGATGGAGTCCTTCGTGGCTATCATGGCGTTGATCTGCGCGTCGGTGATCGACCCAGGCGTTTACTTCGCCATGAACTCGCCGGCGGCGCTAATCGGCACCACGGTGGAAAATGCCTCTCAGGTGATTAACAGCTGGGGCTTTATGATCACCCCGGAAACCCTGACGATGATTGCCAAAGACGTCGGGGAGCATTCCATCCTGTCGCGCGCCGGCGGTGCCCCGACCTTTGCCGTGGGCATGGCACACATCATTACCGAGGTGTTTAACAGCCGCGCAATGATGGCCTTCTGGTACCACTTCGCCATTCTTTTCGAGGCACTGTTTATTCTGACCGCCGTCGATGCCGGGACCCGCGCCTGTCGCTTTATGGTGCAGGATCTGGTCGGTGTGGCGATCCCAAGGTTAGCTAACAACCGTTCGTGGTTCGGTAATCTGGCGGGAACCACCGTGGCCGTCGCCGGCTGGGGCTTCTTTGTCTATCAGGGGGTGGTCGATCCGCTCGGCGGCATCAATACGCTGTGGCCGCTGTTCGGTATCGGCAACCAGATGCTGGCCTCAATGGCATTGATCCTCGGCACCGTGGTGCTGTTCAAAATGAAAAAACAGCGCTATGCCTGGGTGACCATCTTGCCGACCGTCTGGTTGTTTATTACCTCGATGACCGCCGGCTGGCAGAAAATATTCCACGAGAAACCGAGCATCGGCTTCCTGGCGCAGGCGAAGAAATTCTCTGCCGGTATAGAACAAGGGACGCTGATCGCGCCGGCCAAGACGCTGAAAGATATGGAGACCATCGTTTTCAGTAACCAGATTAACGCCGCACTGTGCGCATTCTTTATGCTGGTAGCGGTAACCATGCTGGTCTCCGCCTTCTTTGTGATCCGTCGTGCGCTGAATGCCAGCCAGCCTACGGCGCAGGAGTCGCCGATCGTCCTGCGTGAAAATGCCTAAATTCAAGATGTTATGATCAGGGCGCTGCGGCGCCCTTTTCATTGTTTATGCGCAGGTCAGTTCAGCAGATTAGTACCGAACGCCCCTTGCCAATCTTGTTCGAATTTCTCTACCGCGGCCTGAACCGCCGGTGCCGCCAGGAACTGCTCAGCCACGTCGACCGGCAGAGTGATGGCCTGACAACCCGCCAGCAAGCATTCCAGCGCCTGACGCGGCGTTTTGAAACTGGCCGCCAGCACCCGGGCCCCTGGCGCGTGCAGCGTCAGCAATTGCTGCAGCTCGTGAACCATCTCAATGCCGTCACCGCCCTGCGCGTCCAGGCGGTTCACGTAAGGGGCCACATACTCAGCCCCCGCCAGCGCAGCCAGCAGTCCCTGACCCGCACCATAAACCGCCGTCCCCAGCGTGGGGATAGACATCGATTTCAGTTTTTTAATCGCTGCCAGGCCTTCTGCGGTCGCCGGTACCTTAACCACCAGCCCAGGCACTCGCTGATGAAGCAACACCGCTTCCGCCACCATGCGCTCGGCGTCGTTGGCCATCACCTGAGCAAAGAGTTTGCCCGTGCCCCCCAGCGCGTCGCGCAGCGCCGGTAACACTTCCCAAATCGGTTTCCCCTCTTTGGCAACAATGCTCGGATTAGTGGTTACACCGTGCAGTGGCAGGATGCGCGCCAGGCGTTTTACTGCGTTCACATCGGCGGTATCGAGATAAAGCTCCATTACGGACTCCTGAATCTTTTGTGGGCGAATTCAAACTCTCATCATAGTAGGAACATGCAACGCATTTATATTTGATCGAAATCAAATCAACTTTCATTCGAAACAACTTTAATGACAAAAGAAAAGCAACCGAATGACAGGTGACTCGTGATCTTCAATCTGCAGCGCTATTCCACCCACGACGGGCCGGGCATCCGCAGCGTAGTGTTCCTGAAGGGCTGCTCGCTGGGCTGTCTCTGGTGCCAGAACCCGGAAAGCCGCTCGCGAAAAGCGGACTTGCTGTTCGATCCGCGTTTATGCCTCAGCGGTTGTACGCTGTGCGCCGAAGGCCATCCACAAGCGATTCAACGGACAGGCGACAACCTGATAATCCAGCGCGAGTTACTCAGCCACCAAGAGTATGCCGCATTAGCCGCCCGTTGCCCAACCGGCGCACTCAGCCTGTGCGGCAGCGCGGTAAATATCGACGCGATCATGACCGAGGTGCTGCGCGACCGGCCTTTTTATCTGCGCACCGGGGGCGGCCTGACACTCTCCGGCGGTGAACCTTTCATGCAGCCTGCCGTGGCGGCGGAACTGCTGAAGCGCGGCCGTGAGGCTGGCATTCATACCGCGGTGGAATCTTGCCTGCATACGCCCTGGTCGCACATAGCGCCTTCGCTGCCCTGGCTCGATCTGATGCTGGCGGATCTGAAACACGTTGATGAAAAGCGTTTCAAGCAGTGGACCGGCGGGTCCGCCAAACGGGTGATGGAAAACTTCCGCCGCCTGGCCACCCACGGCACCCGAACGACCGTTCGTGTTCCGCTGATCCCCGACTTTAACGCCGATCGCAGCTCAATCCGCGCGATTGTCGATTTCGCCGCCGATGAGGCCGGCGTTACAGAGATTCATTTCTTGCCGTACCACACGTTAGGTATCAACAAATATAACCTGCTCGGCGAGCCTTATCACGCGGCCCGCACCCCACTAGATGCCCCCGACCTGTTGGCCTATGCCGAACAGTACGCCGAGGCCAAGGGGCTGACTGCCATTTTGCGAGGATAACACCTATGACTACGCTGGATCTGACCACCCTGTCCGAACGCACCCAGGCGCACAAAAACGCGCTGATCCACATCGTTAAACCGCCGGTTTGCACCGAACGCGCCCAGCACTACACCGAAGCCTATCAGCAGCATCAGGACAAACCCTTGCCGGTTCGTCGGGCACTGGCACTGGCTAACCATTTGGCTAAGCGTACTTTGCGAATTGACAACGACGAGTTGATTATCGGCAACCAGGCCAGCGAATTACGCGCTGCGCCGATTTTCCCCGAATATACCGTCAGTTGGATCGAAGACGAGATTGATCAACTGGCCGACCGGCCAGGCGCCGGTTTCTCCGTCAGCGAAGAAAACAAGGCCATTTTGCATCGGCTATGCCCCTGGTGGCGCGGCCAGACGGTGCAGGATCGTTGCTACGGTATGTTTACCGACGAACAACAGACCCTGCTGGCTACCGGTATTATCAAAGCCGAAGGCAATATGACCTCTGGAGATGCCCACCTTGCGGTGAATTTCCCGTTACTTTTGGAACAAGGCCTCGACGGGCTGCGCGAGAAGGTCGATGAACGTCGCAGCCGTATCCGGCTTACCGACTGGGAAGAGTTGCATCAGGAGCAATTCCTGAAGGCCATCGATCTGACTCTGGAAGCGCTGAGCGCGCATATCTTGCGCTTTGCGTTGTTGGCGCGCGACATGGCGCAGACGGAAAGCCGTTTGTGGCGGCGTGAAGAGCTGCTGGCCATCGCGGAAAACTGTGAGCTGATTGCCCATCGGCCGCCGCAGACCTTTTGGCAGGCGCTACAGCTGTGCTACTTCATTCAGCTGACGCTGCAGATTGAATCCAACGGCCATTCGGTTTCCTTCGGCCGTCTCGATCAATATCTTTACCCCTGGTACCGCCGAGATGTGGAGCTGGAACAAAGGCTGCCGCGTGAGCGTGCTATTGAAATGCTGCACAGTTGCTGGCTGAAGCTGTTGGAAATCAACAAGATCCGTTCCGGTTCGCACTCTAAAGCCTCGGCAGGCAGTCCGCTGTATCAGAACGTCACTATTGGCGGACAGCAACTGATCAACGGCAAACCCTGCGACGCGGTTAACCCCTTGTCCTATGCCATTCTGGAGTCCTGCGGGCGCTTACGCTCCACCCAGCCCAATCTCAGCGTGCGTTACCACGCCGGGATGAGCAGCGACTTCCTCGACGCCTGCGTACAGGTGATCCGCTGTGGGTTCGGCATGCCAGCCTTCAACAACGATGAAATCGTTATCCCCGAGTTTATCAGACTGGGCGTGGAGCCGCAGGATGCCTATGACTACGCGGCGATCGGCTGTATCGAAACTGCCGTGGGCGGAAAATGGGGTTACCGCTGCACCGGCATGAGCTTTATCAACTTCGCTCGCGTCATGCTGGCGGCACTGGAACAAGGGCGTGACGCTACCTCCGGCAAAGTTTTCCTGCCACAAACAGAGGCGCTCTCGAAGGGAAACTTCGCCGGCTTTGAGCAGGTGCTGGGTGCCTGGGACAACCAGATCCGCTATTACACTCGCAAATCGATTGAAATTGAGTGCGTGGTCGATACCGTACTGGAGGAAAATGCCCCGGATATCCTCTGCTCGGCGCTGGTCGACGATTGTATTGAGCGCGGCAAAAGCATCAAGCAAGGTGGTGCAAAATACGATTGGGTATCAGGCCTGCAGGTCGGCATTGCCAACCTGGGTAACAGCCTGGCGGCGGTACGCAAGCTGGTCTTCGAGCAAGGGATCATTGGCCAACAGCAATTGGCGGCAGCGCTGGAAAATGACTTCGATGGATTAAGCGGCGAACAGTTACGCCAGCGTCTGCTCAACGCTGCCCCCAAATACGGTAACGACGTAGATGAGGTCGATCAACTGCTGGTACGCGCCTATCAGACCTATATTGACGAACTGAAGCAGTACCACAACACCCGCTTTGGTCGCGGTCCGATCGGCGGCACCTACTACGCCGGGACGTCGTCAATTTCGGCTAATGTGCCCTTTGGCGCGGCTACCCTGGCCACGCCAGACGGCCGTAAGGCGCATACGCCGTTGGCGGAAGGTGCCAGCCCGGCCTCCGGTACCGACCATCTGGGACCGACCGCCGTGTTCAATTCGCTTTCCAAGCTGCCCACCGCATCGATTCTCGGCGGCGTGTTGCTTAATCAGAAGCTGAATCCGGCGACGCTGGAGGATCCGCGTGACCGTGAAAAACTGATGCTGATGTTGCGCACCTTCTTTGAGACCTATCAAGGCTGGCATGTGCAATACAACATCGTGTCGCGGGAAACGCTGCTGAAAGCGAAGCAACATCCTGACCAATATCGTGATTTAGTGGTCCGCGTTGCTGGATATTCCGCTTTCTTTACCGCATTATCCCCTGACGCGCAGGATGATATTATTGCGCGAACAGAACATACTATTTAAACAATAAATATTAGCGGCCGCACCTTGGTGGCCGCACATCAGGTTGATATGAATTCAAGACAACAGACAATACTTCAATTGGTCAACGATCGCCGACGTATCAGCGTCAGCGATTTGGCTGCGGCCACCGGCGTTTCAGAGGTGACGATCCGCCAGGATTTGAACCTGCTGGAGAAACGCAGCTACCTGAAACGGGTACACGGTTCCGCGCTGGCATTAGAAAGCGACGACGTCGATGCGCGCATGATGTCCAACTTCACCCTTAAGCAAAAGCTGGCGCAGTATGCCGCCTCGCTGGTTAACGACGATGAGACCATTTTTATCGAAAGCGGCAGTGCCAACGCGCTGCTGGCGCGTTATATCGCCGAGCGCAAACGCATTACGCTGATCACCGTCAGCCACTATATCGCCAATCTGCTGAAAGAGACGGATTGCGAAGTGATCGTGCTGGGCGGCATGTACCAGAAAAAGAGCGAGACCGTGGTCGGGCCGTTAACCCGCCAATGCATTCAGCAAGTGCATTTCAGTAAGGCGTTTATCGGCGTCGATGGCTATCATGCGGATACCGGCTTCACCGGTCGCGATATGATGCGTGCCGACGTGGTAAATGCCGTGCTGGCGAAGGGCGTAGAAAATATTGTCCTGACCGACTCGTCAAAGTTTGGTCAGATTCAACCCAATCCGCTGACCCAGCAAGGTAAAGTCCAGCGGGTAATTACCGATTCGCGGCTGTCGCTGGAGTATCAACACCTGTTGAAGCGCCAGGGAATACAGTTGGATATGGTCAACGACTAGGCGCCAGACGGAGCAACGGAGAGCCGCCGACAGGCGGACCTCCTGACGCTCACTGGCCGTAGTAGGCGTTTTTACCGTGCTTGCGCAGGTAATGTTTGTCCAGCAGGGTTTGCTGCATATTCGCCAGGCCCGGCGACAGCTGGCGCGAGAAAATCCCCATATAGGCAATTTCTTCCAACACCACCGCATTGTGTACCGCGGTTTCTGCGTTTTCACCCCAGGTAAAGGGGCCATGAGAATGCACCAATACGCCCGGCACCGCAGCCGGATCCAACCGGCGCTGGCCAAAGGTTTCGACAATCACTCTGCCGGTCTCCCATTCATAGCGGCCATTAATTTCCTCATCCTGCATCCGTCGGGTACAGGGAATGTCGCCGTAGAAATAGTCGGCGTGGGTAGTGCCCCAGGCAGGAATATCCAACCCGGCCTGCGCCCAAATGGTGGCATGCCGCGAATGGGTGTGTACTATACCGCCGGCATTGCCAAATTCCAGGTACAGCACGCGGTGGGTATCGCTGTCTGAAGAAGGCTTTTTGGCGCCCTCCACCACCTTGCCGCTTTCCAATTCCAGCACCACCATATCGTCACGGGTCATCGCTGCGTATTCCACCCCCGAGGGTTTGATCACCATCAATCCCTCGCGACGATCGACGGCGCTGACATTCCCCCAGGTGAAGGTCACCAGATGATGGCGTGGCAGCGCCAGATTAGCCTCCAATACCTGCTGCTTGAGATCGTTAAGCATGTTTCTTTCCCGGTTACCCTGTTGGGAATATTGTCGGCAGGCGTGCTCGGGGGCGGTATGGCGTAAATCGCTAAAGACCGCGTAGTCTTCTGCTGGAAACGGCAATTTGCGCGCTGGGCATTAAATAGCGCGCAATGGACTTTAAGACTATTTACCTGTTTATCGTTCAGCAGAAGCTTATAGTGAATATTGGCGGAGAGAGCGCTTTAGGCGTTTCAATTATTCTGCCTTTAACAAAAAATGCCATTTTTTATAGCGATACTTACTGGGAGCCACTAGCAGGCCGAAATTCGGGTTCATGCCTATACTTAATGGGCACTCCCAGATAGCCAATGCTAAGGAGAAGTCATTATGATGATTATCAATAAACGTTTTGCTACCGCCGCTCTGGCGCTTACTCTGGCGTTTTCACTCAGCGCATGTTCGAACATGTCCAAGCGTGACCGTAACACCGCCATTGGTGCCGGTGCGGGGGCCGTAGGCGGCGCGGTGCTGACCGATGGTAGCGCACTGGGTACGCTCGGTGGGGCCGCAGTGGGGGGCATCATTGGTCATCAGGTAGGTAAATAACCTGATCGGCCAGCTTTCAGATACCTCTGCCGACAGGCTGGCAAAAGCGATATCGCTTTGACGTATTAAGCATAATAAAGATTATTTCAGGTCTGTTTTACCTTTCATCGATGGCGGGTTGCCATCAACGGGTTAACGCCCGGCAGCAGTATCCCAGCCATGCCGCAGTATTGCACCGCGGCATGGCCATTCGCTCAGGCGATTAGCCGCCTGCCAGCTTGACCTTCATCCCTTTGCCTTCCAACAGCTGCTTAAGCAAATCCCGCTTATCGCCTTGGATCTCGATCACACCCTCTTTGACCGAGCCGCCGCAGCCGCATTTTTTCTTGAGCTCTGCCGCCAGCTTGTCCAATGCGGCATCATCCAGATCAATGCCGGTGATCAGGCAAACACCCTTTCCTTTGCGCCCGCTGGTCTGGCGCTGAATACGCACGATACCGTCACCCTTTTCACGTGGCGGTTGGACCTCTTCCTGCTTGATACGCCCACTATCGGTGGAATATACCAGCCGGCTGTTATCGTTGCTCATTGTCGTCTCCTTAAGCCAGAGAAGCGCGGATCGCACTTAGCGTAGCAGCAGGATCGGCGGATTGGGTGATCGGGCGCCCAATCACCATATAGTCAACGCCTGCCGCTTGCGCCTGTACTGGCGTCATAATACGGCGCTGATCGCCGGCGGCGCTGCCTTCAGGGCGGATTCCCGGCGTCACCAGTTGGAATTGTTGGCCACAGGCCGCTTTGAGACGCTCAGCTTCGTGCGCTGAACAGACAACGCCGTCCAGCCCACAATCGCGGGTCAGACGCGCCAGCCGCTCCGCCTGCTCGGCCGGAGAAAGGTCGATACCGATACCACGCAGATCTTCTGCTTCCATGCTGGTCAGCACGGTGACGGCGATCAGCAGCGGGGCCTGGGCGCCATAAGGCAGCAATGCCTCTTTCGCTGCGGTCATCATGCGCGCACCACCGCTGGCATGCACGTTAACCATCCATACGCCCAGCTCGGCCGCCGCGGCAACGGCACGGGCGGTAGTATTTGGAATATCATGGAATTTCAAATCCAGGAACACGTCGAAACCGCGTGCGTGCAAATCGTGCACCAGCTGAGGTCCGAACAGGGTGAACATTTCCTTGCCCACTTTTAACCGGCAATCCTGCGGATCAACACGATCGGCAAATGCCAGCGCCGCGTCAATATCTGCATAATCGAGCGCAACGATGATCGGAGATGATTTTAAGTCATTGTTATTGATGTTATTTTCAGACTTCATTTCTTCTACCTTCTGTAAAATGGACATAAATAGGTAATAACCCGCCAAACTGACCGCCGCATTCTACATGCCAGCCGACAGAAATCCCAGCCGCAGCGCGCTCTGCGCTTAAGTAATGTTATCCCCTCGAACGTCATCAAGCGTCAATAACCCCTGACCGTCCTTAACCCAGCCTGCGTAAACCGCCGTAAAGATGCGTAAATTATACATCAAATAATTTGAACAACATGCTCAGCATTATCAGATTTTAAATCCCAGCGGATGCTTTATTATTCAACACATCGGAAGCAAACGCCTTCCAACCTAAACAAATAGACTGGAGTTCATCATGAAAAACATCAAATATTTTGCAGCAGCAGCCGTTATCGCCATGACCTCTTTCGCTACCTTCGCCGCTGAACCGGTGGATCAGCAACAGGCCAGCGGCCTGACCGCTTCAGGCGTCGTTTCCGCCGGTCACGCAACTACCCTGAGTGGCCTGGAAGCCAAACTGGCCGCAAAAGCCGATGCTCAAGGCGCCAGCAGCTACCGCATCATTTCTGCCGGCGGCAACAACATGCTTAGTGGTACCGCAGTTATCTACAAATAAGCTATCAGGTATAGGGCCCGGCACGCCGGGCTTTACTTTATTTCCCCGCCAAATCGCTCACAATTCCCCCGACACAATGTTACATAAATATTAAATTTTTATTACACACTGGACTCTCCTGCCAGAGTGGCTTAGCTTGAAAGCAATCTTCCCGCAGAAAGGCTTCAAAATGAGCGAGATATCTACATTAACCATTAAAATCCCTCTGGAACTCAAAGAAAAAATTCGTGCCATTGCTGCCGATAACCAGCTTTCTCTGAGTGCTGAGGTTTGCCAGCGCCTGGAAACCAGCTTTGAGCTACCGACCAAAGCAGAAAAGCCCGCCAAAAAATCGGCGGAGTTGCATCATGGCGAAATCGATAATCAGGGGATTGAAGAAGAAGTTGAGCAGCCGCTGAACCAGAAAGAGTTGAAGAAGCTGCGTCAGCTGTTGAAAGGTAACGTGAAGGCCGGCAAGAAAAAATAAGTCGGTGCTGTCACCACAAAAAACGGGGCTAATCAGGCCCCGTTTTTTATTGCGCGTTATTGCCCATCCAGCCCGCGAATCGGTTTAACCGATGACCAGGCCCGGCATGACGGGCAATGCCAATACAGAGAATGAGCGGTAAAGCCGCATTTATGACAGCGATAACGCGGTTTGGTCCGAATTTGCTCACCGACCATATCGCGCAGCAGTAACAGACTCTCTTTCGCACGGCCGTCCTCTGCATCCGCCAGGTGGTAATCCATCAGGCGGTAAAATACTCGCATGGTCGGGTGGCGCTGTAGCTGGCGGTTGATATAAACCTGCACCACGTCGCGCCCTTCATGCTGTTCGATAATTTCCGCCAGCATCAGTTCCGCAGTAGCGCCGGTATTTTCTTCCACGCAACGCTTGAGGAAGTCTGCCCAACCCTGCTGCTGCTCCAGGTGCTGGTAACACTCTTGCAGCATCGGCAGAGTTTCGCTGACCAGTTCTTTATCCTGGTTCAGCACGCGTTGGAGCGACTCAACCGCCTTGGCGTACTCCCCCTGGGCCATATAAATACGCCCCACCATGATCGACACCCGGGCACACTGACTGTCGGCCGAAGCCGCGCGTTTCAGCAACCCCATCGCCTTATCGAGATCGTCGCTGCCCATCGCCTGCAAGGCCAATTCGCAATAAAAATGTGCGATCTCGACGCGCTGTTTGTCTTTGCCTAATTTGACCAGTTTTTCCGCCACGTCGATGGCCTTAAGCCAGTCGCTGGTGGCCTGATGGATCGCCAACAGTTGCTGTAGCGCAGAAAGGCGGAAATCCTCTTCGCCAACCAGTTGGCCAAACATGTCTTCGGCACGATCGTACATGCCGGCGGCCATATAGTCGCGGCCAAGCTGTTGCACGGCCAGCAAACGTTGTTCGAAGGTCAGGGAAGCGCTTTCCATCAGCGCCTGATGGATGCGGATAGCGCGGTCGACTTCGCCACGCGAACGGAACAGGTTACCCAGCGTCAGGTGGGCTTCAACGGTGTTGCTGTCCTCTTTCAACATATCAAGGAACAGATCGACCGCTTTATCCTGCTGGTTGGAGAGCAGGAAGTTAACCCCGGCCACGTACTCGCGCGACAGACGGTTGGCTTCCTGTTGTTTATCCTGTTGAGCACTTCTGCGCCCCATGTACCATCCGTACGCGGCAGCCACGGGCAGCAACAGAAACAGCAGCTCTAACATAGAAGATTATTCCTTGCTGACAACGGACTGAGCTGCCGGCTCAGCAGGTTGTTCAAGCTGCAGTTCCAGCCTTTTGATTTTGCGTTCGGCACGCCCCAGCGCAATGCGGGTACGCAGATAAAACAGGCCGCAAATGACCCAACCGAGAACAAAACCGGCGCCAAACAACGCCGCCAACAGGGTCGATACGCGATAGTCGCCCTGCGCAACCAGATAATTAAAACTCACCACCTGATCGTTATGCGCGCCCAACGTGACAGAAATCACGAAGATCACCAGAACCAACAAAAAAATCAGCAAATATTTCACATTCTTTCCCGCGATGCCGAGTTAATCGGATGAACTATGCCAATACGTGGCGTCCCTAACTAATAAGTTAGCATTTCCCGTCGTAGCAGGGAAACCCTGAGGCACGATAAAACCATATATATGCTGGCATATTCGACAGTAAACGGCACTCCCGGACAAATTTATGAGAGAGCGTCTCAAAATAATAGATTAATCAAGATATGGGGGCATTAATGCGAATTGCAATGAAGGTCTTATGTAAGCGGTTAATACGGCGCCATCCAGACGCCGTTTAAAGTGACGCGGTCACCTAATGCTTATGCGTCAGGGTTCTTTCCGCAATTTCCTGTTGCTCCTGCGGAGGCGGTGTCAAAGGCCCAAACCAACGTTGCACCAGCCAACAGGCCAGTGTCACCAGCAGCCAGCTGATCAAGGTCGCCACCACCAGATCACGCGGCCAATGCATCCCCAGCAGCAAACGACTCCCCATCACGCCCGCCGCCCAAACCATTAAGACCGCCACGGTCTTGTAGTGCCGCCGTGGCCACAGCAACCCTACCGCCAACAGCGCCCAACTGGCGGCAAACATGGTATGGCCTGAAGGAAACGCAAAGCCGGTCTCGAACTGCCAATGTTCGCGCAACCATACTGGGACCAGCGCCTGGTCCTGCAATTGCTCTTTGACCAACGCCCCCCGCTCTTTGCGCTTGAGCGAGTAGAAGTATTTTTCATCAATCTGATGGGTTGACTCCAGCCACAGCACGAAAGGCCGTGGCTCTTGTACCCGGTCCTTGATAAAGGACTTCACACCCTGGCCAATCAATATCGACGCGCTGAGCAGCACCAGCAGGCCAATCGCCGGCTTGATGCGAAAACGCAGACACCACAGGAACCAGGCGCAAAGAATGATATTGGTGATAATGCCCCAAGGGGAAGTGACCGTTTCGGTCAGCCAGTACAGGCCTTTCAGAAGTCGTCCGTCGCCCCCCGGTTGCCATTGCCAGCCGGAAAGCCACACCACCAAAGGCATCAGTAACAGAACTATTGCCCCTGCGGCCGTACGTTTTGCTATCTCAAACATTCCCATCGCCCTTTGCTTAAGCCAATTTGCAGTGTAACAATCTTGTAATATCGATAACACTCTAAAAATTAAACAGATAAAAAACCTATCGCAATAATAGTTGGCTGAAAACACCGGATGCTGGTTTGCTGAGCACCGCAGGGCAAGAAGTTATGGCAAAATAGCCGATAATTAACGAAATGCCGATCGTGGTTATGCATTTTAATACTGGTCAGTTCACCGTACCGGAAGTAGGATGCGCAACCATGATTGAATCGGATGTATTTGTGGAGAGCAACATGCAGCTTAAACGGGTGGCAGAGGCCAAATTGCCAACACCTTGGGGCGATTTCCTGATGGTAGGATTCGAAGAACTGGCTACCGGACACGACCATTTGGCCCTGGTGTTCGGTGATATCTCTGGCGCGACGCCGGTACTCTCACGCGTACATTCTGAGTGTCTGACCGGTGATGCATTATTCAGCCTGCGCTGCGACTGCGGTTTTCAATTGGAAGCGGCGCTGGAGCATATCGCAGAAGAAGGCCGCGGTATTCTGCTCTACCACCGCCAGGAAGGTCGCAATATCGGTTTGCTTAATAAAATCCGTGCTTATGCCCTGCAGGACAAAGGCGCTGATACGGTAGAAGCCAATCATCAGTTGGGGTTTGCCGCCGATGAGCGCGACTTCACCCTGTGCGCCGACATGTTCAAGCTGTTGGGCGTGGATGCAGTGCGCTTACTGACCAACAACCCGAAAAAGGTTGAGATCCTGACGGAAGCCGGCATCAACATCACCGAACGCGTGCCGTTGATTGTCGGTCGTAATCCGAAGAACGAACGTTACCTGGCCACCAAGGCGGCTAAAATGGGCCATTTGCTGGACCAGAAGTAATTTTCCTGCGAGACAAATCAGGGTGCCCGAAAAAGGCACCCTAAGTTTGATGATAAAGTGGTCTGTAAACCTGAGATACTCGGGCCTAGCGCACCGAGGGGCGCTCCGGCGGGCAAGCCGCTACGACCCCATCGGCACGCTCTCCCTAATAACGGGCTTTGTCAGTTGTCTGAGGGCGCCCGTTAAGGCGCCCTTTTTATTACAGCATTTTCCTGATCACGTAGTGCAGGATGCCGTCGTTTTCATAGTAGGTCAGTTCGTTGCCGGTATCGATACGACAACGGGTATTCACAACTTCCTTGCGCCCGTCGGCATAGGTGATATGTACCGGCACCGTCTGCCCCGGCCGCAGCGTTTGCAGCCCGCTGACGCTGATCTGCTCGTCACCGCTCAGCCCCAGAGTCTTACGCGTCACGCCTGCCGGGAATTCCAGCGGCAGAATGCCCATACCAATCAGGTTAGAACGGTGAATACGCTCAAAGGACTCGGCAATCACCACCCGGACACCCAGCAGCCGCGGCCCTTTTGCCGCCCAGTCACGGCTGGAGCCTGAACCGTATTCCTTACCGGCAATCACCGCCAAAGGTACGCGTTCCTGCTGATACTGCATGGCAGCGTCATAGATCGACAGCTGATTCTGCGACGGAATATGGCGGGTATAGCCCCCCTCGACTCCGGGAACCATTTCATTGCGGATACGGATATTGGCAAAGGTGCCACGCATCATCACTTCATGGTTACCACGACGAGAGCCGTAGGAGTTGAAGTCTTGCGCCGCAACGCCATGATCGCTCAGATAGCGCCCCGCCGGGCTGTCACGTTTGATATTCCCCGCCGGTGAGATATGGTCGGTGGTCACCGAGTCGGCCAGGATCGCCAGAATGCGCGCATCCTTGATATCCTGTACCGGATCCGGCTTCACTTTCATGGTGCTGAAGAATGGCGGATGACGGATATAGGTAGAATCTCCCTGCCATTGATAGGTGGCCGAGCCGGCAACCTGAATCGATTGCCAGTTTGCGTCACCGTCGAAGACCGCGCCATATTCCTTGTGGAACATCTCGGTGCGAACTTCCTCCACCGCTTGGGCAATATCTTTGCTGCTCGGCCAGATATCCTTCAGATAGACAGGCTGCCCGTCACGGCCTTCGCCCAGCGGGTCTTTGGTCAGGTCAATTTTCATGCTGCCGGCCAGCGCGTAAGCCACCACCAGCGGCGGGGAAGCCAGCCAGTTGGTTTTTACCAGCGGATGGATACGGCCTTCGAAGTTGCGGTTGCCGGAAAGCACCGCACCCACGGTCAGATCGCCCTCTTTAATCGCCTGTTCGATCGGCTCAGGTAATGGCCCGGAGTTACCGATACAGGTGGTACAGCCGTAGCCGACCAGGTTAAAACCGAGTTCCTCAAGATAAGAGGTCAGTTTGGCGCTGTCGAAATAGTCAGTCACCACTTTGGAGCCCGGTGCCAACGAGGTTTTCACCCAAGGCTTGGTTCGCAAGCCTTTGTTTACCGCATTCTTCGCCAGCAGGCCTGCCGCCATCATCACGCTGGGGTTCGAGGTATTGGTGCAAGAGGTTATGGCCGCGATGACTACCGCGCCATTATGCAGCTCATGCTGCTGTTGGTTCAGGGTAAAAGTTTTGAATTCAGCTTTGCGCTGCTGATTGCCGATCTCGAGCTCAGTCGCGGCGTTGAACGCCTTAGGTACGTCCGGCAGCGCCACGCGATCCTGAGGGCGCTTCGGCCCCGCCAGGCTGGCGACCACCGTCGACATATCCAACGCCAGCGTGCTGGTAAAGACCGGTTCATCGCCCGGGTTACGCCACATGCCCTGCGCTTTGGCATAGGCCTCAACCAATGCGATTTGCTCGTCGCTGCGGCCACTGAGCTTCATGTAACCCAGCGTCACTTCGTCTACCGGGAAGAAACCGCAAGTCGCGCCAAATTCCGGCGACATATTGGCAATGGTTGCCCGGTCGGCCAACGGCAGATCGGCCAGGCCATCACCGTAAAACTCGACGAATTTGCCCACTACGCCGTGTTTACGCAGCATCTGGGTCACGGTCAGCACCAGGTCGGTGGCGGTGATGCCTTCGCTCAGCTTGCCGGTCAGTTTAAAGCCCACCACGTCAGGGATCAGCATAGACACCGGTTGGCCCAGCATCGCCGCTTCGGCTTCAATACCGCCTACGCCCCAGCCTAGAATGCCCAGGCCGTTGATCATGGTGGTGTGAGAATCGGTACCGACCAGGGTATCCGGGTAAGCGATACGCTGCCCGCTCTCGTCCGTATGCCACACGGTTTGGCCGAGATATTCCAGATTGACCTGGTGACAGATACCGGTGCCCGGCGGCACCACGCGGAAGCGGTTAAAGGCTTTTTGCCCCCAGCGCAGGAAGGTGTAGCGCTCGTGGTTGCGCTCCATCTCGATGCGCACGTTTTCTTCAAAGGCTTCGTCATCGCCAAATTCATCAACGGTGACCGAGTGGTCAATCACCAAATCGACCGGTGACAGCGGGTTGACCTGATCAACATTCCCGCCCAACCGCTGGACCGCTTCACGCATTGCGGCCAAGTCCACCACCGCAGGCACACCGGTAAAATCCTGCATCAGTACGCGGGCGGGCCGGTAGGCAATCTCGCGGTCTGCATGCCCGGTCTGCAACCAGCCAACAATGGCTTTCAGATCGTCAACCTGCACGGTGTCGCCATCCACATGGCGCAGCAGGTTTTCCAACAGCACTTTCATTGATTTGGGCAGTCGGTCGATATTGCCCAACTGTTTTGCCGCCAATGGCAGGCTGTAATAGCCGTACTCAGTATTGAGCGCCACCAGCTTATCCATACTCGTTTCACGAAGATCGGACGACATAGCTCCTCCATTTCTTATTATGTCTAAAACAGGGTAATCACTGAGGTCTTATTTAAAGATAACACAAAGATGACGTAACGTTTTGATAACAACACGTTTTGATCATAACGATAGGCAAGAACAATCAACGGAGGTAAGTGCTTGTTCGGGCAGTGGATTAGCCCGAAAATGACGCTAAACTGGTCGGATATGTGGAGAAAGCCAGGCCAAAGGAAGGAATTACCCTCCCGTCCTGGCAAACACGGTGAGTCCGGCAAAGGTCAAAAATGAAGGTCTCTACAAGGGGATTCATTGAGGCCAGGGGCTTAGACCAGCCAGCAGACCAATGTACCCACCAATAGCCAGAACAAACCACTAAAGATAAACACGGCTTGCCAAGCTTTACGTCTAATGTCCTTATCGTTCACACCAACATCCCTGTATCCAAACAAACAGAATGGTAATTATGGAACACATTGAACGACAGCCACATCAGGGAAATCTCATGCCCGGCATTTCCAACTCAATATGACGCTCGTACCAGCACTTAAAAACGCTTAATATTCAGCAGGTTTAAGGCTCGCCGGTGCATGGCACAAAATGCAAACTGTTTGCCGGCCGAGATGCAATCGCGATACTCCCGTGTCCCGGTCTACACTTTTCGAGGGTAATGGGGGCAAAATCTAAGTTTAAGGAGAGCGCCGTGGCATTTTTGGGGTTTGTCAGTGAACGAGAGTGTCGAAGCTGGCAAGATGCTTCACTTTATCTTCCCGCGTTCAGTTTTTACGAAAGGCATCAGTCAGCCGCTATCGATGCTGCACCCGAAGCCCTTATTCAGGCGGTGCTTTCCCTGGATATGGCGGAAGACCCGATCATTCGCAGGCTGCTGATGCTTCGCCAGTTGCCGGGCCATCTGCGCCAATGGTTGTCAGGCACCGAACTCGCCACGTCCCCCGCTGCCTTTGGCTTCGATACCTTTACCTTGCTCCATCAGGACAGTCATGAAGTCTCACTGGGGCTGGCCGGGCGTTTTTGGCGGCCTATGTTGGGCGTCAATAAATTGGCAACTGCAGAGGATTTTCACCAATTCAACGACCAGAAAGCCGCCAAGCTGGTGTTGCGTTTTAAAGTTATTCCGGAGGCTTCGGGGCTCGCTATGCTGCGCACCGAAACCTTTATCTGGTGCCCGACATCGCAGGTAAAAGCGCGGCTTGCCGGCTATTGGGCCATGATCCGCCCCGCCAGCGGGTGGATCCGACGGCGTACCCTGCTGTCAGTACAGCGTAAACTGGCAAAAGGCGGTAAATAGAGGAACTAAAGCGTGAATGGTGGAAGTCAGTAGAGGGGGCAGCAGGAGAGAAAAAACGCCTCTCCTGCTGCATAAATCGTTTGTTGGTCGTTAGATTAACGGCTTACTTTTCAGGCAGCTTGATGTCCTTGAACATCGCTTCGATTTCTTCGTTGGAACGCAGTGCAACCGCGTTGTCGACCACGTCACGCGTCAGGTGTGGCGCAAAGCGCTGGATAAAATCGTACATATAGCTACGCAGGAAGGTACTGCGACGGAAGCCGATTTTGGTGGTGCTGTAGGTGAAGATATCGCGGGCATCCACCGTCACCAGATCCGGATCTTGTATCGGGTCTACCGCCATGCTGGCGATCACACCCACCCCAAGGCCCAGACGCACGTAAGTTTTAATCACGTCGGCATCGGTAGCCGTAAATACGATGCGCGGCGTCAGACCGGCACGGTTGAACGCCGTATCCAACTCAGAGCGGCCGGTGAAGCCGAAGGTGTAGGTCACGATCGGGTAAGCCGCCAGTTCTTCGATGGTAATGTGGCTTTTACCGGCTAAAGGATGATCGGGCTTCACCACTACCGCGCGATTCCAGTGGTAACACGGCAGCATGATTAAATCGTCGTAGAGGTGCAGCGCTTCAGTGGCAATGGCGAAATCTGCCGTGCCTTTGGAGACGGCTTCCGCGATTTGCGTCGGCGACCCCTGATGCATGTGCAAAGAGACTCGTGGATAGCGCTCAATAAAGCCTTTGATGACGTTAGGCAGCGCATAACGCGCCTGGGTGTGGGTGGTCGCCACGTACAACGAGCCTTTGTCCGGGTAGGTATGCTCGCCGGCGACGGCTTTGATCGCATCCACTTTGGACAAAACTTCACGCGCAATACGGATGATTTCCAATCCTGCCGGCGTGACCTGAGTCAGGTGTTTGCCACTGCGGGCGAAAATCTGGATACCCAGCTCATCTTCCAGCATCCGCACCTGCTTGCTGATGCCGGGCTGCGAGGTGTAAAGCCCTTCTGCCGTCGAGGAGACATTCAGGTTGTGGTTAACCACTTCCACGATGTAACGAAGCTGCTGCAATTTCATATCTTATACCATCCTAGGTTAAACACTGCGTTGAGCCGCAGCCAGGTATATCGGTGTCGCCCCGGTATGCTGAAAACGAATAAGCCATGAACACAGTGTTTCACTCAGAGGCTGAAGAAACCGCCGTTGCTAATAAGCTTTAATCATAAAAAAACTTTTTATATAACCACTATATCACGCTACAGCTTCAAGTATAGATCCGCGTCACACTATGGTAACGATTATTTTGCATTGCGATCAACGTGAAACCCCAGCGCCAGGATGGAAAAAACAGCAAAGAATAGATCTGTTCACCGGCTTTAGCCAATAAAAAACCAGCCACAGGGGCTGGTTTTTTCATGTTGCATTCAGGCTGCAAATTTACTTTTTGCCTTCAACCCACTTGCCATCGATGTAGAAAGCGGACCAGCCGGTGGCTTTGCCGTCTTTTTCCGAAGAGACATACTGCTGTTTGGTTTTACGGCTGAAACGCACCATGGTTTTGTTGCCTTCCGCATCCGCTACCGGCGCATCTGCCAGGTAACGCAGTTTTTCAGGCAGGCGATCCTTGAACCGGGCCAGTTCTTCCACCAATGGCGCACGGGTTTCGCGCGATTTAGGGAAAGTATTGGCCGCCAGGAACACACCGGCTGCGCCGTCACGCAGAACAAAGTAAGCGTCCGACTTTTCGCACGGCAGTTCCGGCAATGGAACCGGATCTTCCTTCGGCGGTGCAACATCACCGTTACGCAGGATCTTGCGGGTGTTTTTGCAGTTCTCGTTGGTGCATCCCATGTACTTGCCGAAGCGCCCCATTTTCAGGTGCATTTCGGAACCACATTTATCGCACTCAACCACCGGGCCGTCATAACCTTTCAGGCGGAACTCGCCCTCTTCGATCTCATAGCCGTCACACGCAGGGTTATTACCGCACACGTGCAGCTTGCGCTGGTTGTCGATCAGGTAGCTGTCCATCGCCGTGCCGCATTTCTGGCAACGACGGCGGGCGCGCAATGCGTTGGTTTCCGCATCATCGCCTTCGAGAACGTTAAGCACTTCCGTTTCCGGCACCAGGTTAATGGTGGTTTTGCAGCGTTCCTTCGGCGTCAATGCATAACCGGAACAGCCCAGGAATACGCCAGTACTGGCAGTGCGAATGCCCATCTTGCGACCGCAGGTCGGGCAGTCGATGCTGGTCATCACCATCTGATTCGGGCGCATACCGCCTTCTTCAGGATCTTTTTCCGCCGTTTCCAACTGCTCGCTGAATTCGGCAAAGAATTCATCCAGCACCGCTTTCCACTCGGCGTGATTGTTCGCTACCTGGTCCAGGCCATCTTCCATGCGGGCGGTGAAATCATAATTCATCAGCTCGCGGAAGTTTTCTTCCAGACGGTCGGTAACGATCTCGCCCATTTTTTCGGCGTAGAAACGGCGGCTTTCAACCCGCACATAACCACGATCCTGAATGGTTGAAATAATCGAAGCATAGGTGGATGGACGGCCAATACCGCGTTTTTCCAACTCTTTAACCAACGAAGCTTCACTGTAACGTGCAGGCGGCTTGGTAAAGTGCTGGCTTGGGATCAGCTTTTGCAATTCCAGCTCGCTGCCCACTTCAACATACGGCAAGGTGCGGTCTTCATCGCCCTTACGCAGCGCCGGCATCACTTTAGTCCAGCCATCGAAGCGCAGCGTGCGGCCCTTGGCGCGCAACTGGTAATCACCGGCCTTGACCGACAGCGTGGTGGAGTCGTACTGCGCCGGCGTCATCTGACAGGCGACAAACTGACGCCAAATCAGCTGATACAGCTTTTGCGCATCCGCTTCCATGTCTTTCAACTGCTCGGCCAGCACGTTCACATCCGACGGACGGATAGCCTCATGCGCTTCCTGCGAGTTTTCTTTGCTGCTGTACTGGTTCGGCGCTTTCGGCAGGTACTTGTCGCCGAAGTTGTCGCCGATGTAACCCCGCACCATGTTGAGCGCGTCCTGGCTCAGATTGGTTGAGTCGGTACGCATATAGGTGATATGACCGGCTTCATACAGGCGCTGGGCCATCATCATGGTTTTCTTCACGCCAAAGCTCAGACGGGTACTGGCCGCCTGCTGCAACGTGGAGGTAATGTATGGCGCACCCGGCTTGCTGCTGGTCGGTTTGTCTTCGCGATCCAGCACCGTATAGCGGGCTTTTTCCAGCAGTTTCAGCGCGGCGTGAGTCTGCTCGCGATTAACCGGCTTGAAAGGTTTATCGTGGACATGCGTCACTTCCATTTGCAGCGAGGTATCACCCTTGGCTAACAAATCGGCGTGCAACTCCCAATACTCTTCCGGCACGAAGGCTTTGATATCGCGTTCACGCTCTACCACCAGCCGTACCGCAACGGACTGCACGCGTCCTGCCGACAGGCCACGGGCAATTTTCTTCCACAGCAGCGGCGAAACCATGTAGCCCACCACGCGGTCCATAAAGCGACGCGCCTGCTGTGCGTTAACACGGTCGATGTTCAGTTCGCCCGGCTGTTTGAACGCATTTTGGATCGCGTTCTTGGTAATTTCGTTAAACACCACGCGACTAAAGCGTTTGTCGTCACCCCCGATCACTTCCCGCAGGTGCCAGGCAATGGCTTCCCCTTCGCGGTCAAGGTCGGTTGCGAGATAGATGTGGTCAGCGTTTTCCGCTAACGACTTTAACTCGGCGACAACTTTTTCTTTACCCGGCAGGATTTCGTATTGCGCTTCCCAGCCATGGTAAGGATCGACGCCCATCCGATTTACCAGCGCCGTCTTCTCATCTTTTTTAACTTTCTTCTTGGCTTTGTTTTCGGTTGAGTCAGCGCTCTTTTTGCTGGCTGAGCCACTGGTCGGCAAATCACGGATATGACCGACGCTGGACTTCACCACGTAGTCATTACCTAAGTATTTATTAATAGTTTTGGCTTTTGCCGGGGACTCAACTATTACGAGAGCTTTACCCATATTTACCTTTACCTAATTTTATTTCTTCTAAAAAGAAGTCTTTTATCTCGCCGTGCCGCAGCGATTCATATCTCTTTTTTATATTGCGGCAGTCTGGCAAGAGATCAACATGTTTTTATCTATTGGCTGCCTAACTGCTCAACCTGAACGCAAGTTGTTGATCCTGCCTGCTATTCACCCATGCCCCAGAAGTATGGCTGTGTGAGACTCATTAATGGCGTAAACAAAACCTTCCACCTGACGCCGCAAAATCCCACACTGTACCTGATAAAAAGCGTCACGCAACCTAATTAGCACGGAAAGGCAGATTTCGCCAATCGGCAGATACCGCTAGCCGTCCAGACGGCAAATAAACCTTAGTCTGTTTGCGGATAAATGCGAACTGGCGTTAGAATAAGTGCAGAATTTATGATTGGAGTGTAATAAATGCGCACTAATACCTCACCCATTGATCGTGAAAGCTTGCTGCTCGAAGCAAATAATCTTATTCGCCAGCACGATGATTATCTGCATGGCATGGTTGCCACCGAAGTTGAACAAAAAGGCAGCGTTTTAGTTTTCCGCGGAGAATTCTTTTTGGATCCCGATGGATTGCCAACGGCAAAAACTACCGCAGTATTTAATATGTTTAAACATTTGGCTCACGTGTTTTCTGAAAAATACCATTTGGTCGATTAAGCATAAAAAAAGGGGGACTTCGGCCCCCCAGCGGTTTACTCGTTGCGATTAAAGCAGTGGCTTTTCGCCGCGCTGCCACCAGCGTAACAGCAGACGATCGACACTTTCTGCTGCGCTGCCGGTAAAACGGTCCATCAGGCGTTTACGACGCGCATAACGCACCCCCACCACCTCGTGATTTTCCATTTCAGCAATCAGCAGATCGTCACTGGTGCCAATCGCATCAACCAGCCCTTTTTCTTTCGCCTGGGTGCCGAACCAGTGTTCACCGGTTGCCACGCTGTCGATATCCAGCGATGGACGCTGCTGATGCACAAATTCTTTAAACAGTTGGTGGGTTTCGTTCAGATCTTCACGGAACTTCTCGCGCCCCTGCTCGGTGTTTTCGCCAAACAGCGTCAGCGTGCGTTTGAACTCGCCGGCGGTGTGCAATTCCACGTCAATATCGTTCTTTTTCAGCAAGCGGTGGAAGTTCGGAATTTGCGCCACAACGCCGATGGAACCAATGATGGCAAAGGGAGCGGCAACGATGCGATCCGCCACGCAGGCCATCATATAACCGCCGCTGGCGGCTACCTTGTCTACCGCTACCGTCAGGCGAATGCCGCCGGCGCGCAAACGGGCCAACTGCGATGAGGCCAGCCCGTAGCCATGAACGACCCCGCCCGGGCTTTCCAAGCGCAGCAGAACTTCGTCCTGTGGCGTCGCCACCGCCAGCACCGCGGAGACTTCCTCACGCAGTGAAGTCACTTCATGGGCATCCATGCTGCCTTTGAAGTCCAGCACGTACAGACAAGGTTTAGTGGCTTCCACCGCGCCGGCTTTTGCGCGCTGTTTCTTCAGTTTATCGTCGGCTTTGGTCTGCTTTTTAAACTGCTTGCTCCAGGCCTTTTGTTCCGCTTCGCCCATCCGCGCCAAACGCATATCGCGCTGCATGTCCCGGTATTGTTCTCCGAGGTCGGTAAGCTGCAGTTCCCCTTTGTGTCGGGCTTTGCGTTGCCCAAGGCTGACCGCCAGCAACGCCAGCGCGGCGATGGCAATCACAACCGTCGCGACTTTGGCCAGAAACAGGCCGTAAACAGATATAAACTCCACAGATTCCGCCTTTATTAACAGGTTGTTAGTACTATCTCATTCATTCTAGCCAACCGAAGCGGTGGCTGTCGCGACTAAATAAAAATTCCTTGTGCAGCCTCTTTACTATGTGGGCGGGTTTTGGCTTAACCAAGCCGGCCTCCTGCCATTTTTGTTACAAAAGAATGCCGTTTATGCCGCCTAATCATTGAAAATACGATCCATTTAAGGCATATAACACGGATTATTCATCAGGATGATGATCCAAATTCGCTGTGGGGCCTGCATGCGGTCGAGCCTTTGCTCCTGTCATGGCCCCTCAATCCACCCCCTCCCCGATGCAAGCGGGAGACAAGCCACCAAGGCGCGAGGAATTATTGTGCATTACCAACCCAAGCAGGATCTGTTGCAACAACGTATTATTCTGGTTACCGGCGCCGGTGACGGCATCGGCCGCGAAGCGGCACTCACCTATGCCAAATTTGGCGCGCAATTAGTACTGTTGGGTCGCACCGAAAGTAAACTTAAGGCGGTTCAGGCCGAGATCGCCAAACTCAGCAACGCCCCCGCTTACACCATCACGCTGGATTTGCTGCACTGCACGCAGGAACAGTGCCAACAGGCGGCAGACGAGCTAGCTACGCATGTCCCGCGTCTCGATGGCGTGCTTCACAACGCCGGCCTGCTGGGTGACATCGCTCCGATGGCAGAACTGTCGATGACAATGTGGAACGAAGTGATGCAGGTGAACGTCAATGCAACCTTTATGCTCACCCAGACGTTGCTGCCTCTGCTGTTGAAATCCCCTGCCGGATCGTTGGTCTTTACCAGCTCCAGCGTCGGCCGTAAGGGACGCGCCAACTGGGGGGCTTATGCCGTGTCAAAATTCGCCACTGAAGGCATGATGCAGGTGCTGGCCGATGAATATAAAAATCGCAATCTGCGGGTAAACTGCATCAATCCGGGCGGAACTCGCACCCAAATGCGCGCATCTGCGTTTCCAGACGAAGACAAAAGCAAGTTGAAAACTCCGGCGGACATTATGCCGCTTTACCTCTATTTGATGGGGGATGACAGCCGTCGCAAAACCGGCATGAGTTTCGACGCTCAGCCGAACCGTAAACCCGGCGCGGCCGAATAAAGGGGGGTTTTATCATGGCTGAAGATCGCCACCAACAACGTCAACAACGCTTGAAAGAACAGGTTGACGCGCGTATCGCTGCTGCTCAGGAAGCACGGGGATTGCTGCTGGTATTCACCGGCAACGGCAAGGGAAAAACCACTGCGGCGTTTGGCACCGTGACCCGCGCCGTTGGTCACGGGATGAAGGCCGGCGTTATTCAGTTCATCAAGGGTGAATGGCCGAACGGTGAGAAAAACCTGCTGCAGCAGCACTGTGTCGAATTTCAGGTGATGGCGACCGGTTTTACCTGGGAAACGCAGGATAAGGCCAGCGATACCGCCGCCTGTCAGGCCGTATGGCAACACGGCAAGCGTATGCTGTCAGACAACAACCTGGATCTGGTGCTGCTGGACGAACTGACTTACATGGTCAGCTACGGCTACCTTGAACTGGAGGAGCTACTGGAAGCGCTACGACAACGCCCTGCGCACCAGACGGTGATTATCACCGGGCGCGGCTGCCATCGCGATTTGTTGGAGCTGGCGGATACGGTGACGGAAATGCAGCCGGTGAAGCACGCGTTTGACGCGGGTATCAAGGCACAGCAGGGAATTGACTGGTAACGGAAAGAAAAACGCCGCAGCCTGAATGGGCTGCGGCGTGATAATCAGCTGCGTTTGCTCGGTTTGCCCGGCTTGCTGCCCGCGGCACTGCGGCGACCGCTGCCGGCAACCTGGGTGTGACGCTTAACGGCGCGACGGATCTGGTTGGCCTTCACACGGCGGCGTTCACGTTCAATCGGCATCTTGCTGACGGTTTCCGGCTTCAACTCAACCAGTTCGCGCAGGTAGTTAATCGCCGGCAGTTCAAGCTCGGTCCAACCGCCACGAGGAATGCCTTTAGGCAGATCGATATCGCCGTAACGCACACGGATCAGGCGGCTAACCTGAACGCCAACGGCTTCCCAAAGACGACGCACCTCGCGGTTACGCCCTTCGGTCAGGGTCACGTTGTACCACTGGTTTATGCCTTCGCCACCCTGGAAAGTGATGGTGCGGAAAGCGGCCGGGCCATCTTCCAGTTGAACGCCTTTGCTCAGTTGCTTCACTTTTTCGTCGTCAATCTGGCCAAATACGCGCACGGCATATTCACGCTCGACTTCACGACTTGGGTGCATCAGGCGGTTAGCCAGTTCACCGTCGGTGGTGAACAGCAGCAGGCCTGAGGTGTTGACGTCCAGGCGCCCTACCGCTACCCAGCGGGAACCACGCAGCTTAGGCAAGCGATCGAAGACCGTCGGACGGCCTTCAGGATCGCTGCGGGTGCAAAGCTCGCCTTCCGGCTTGTAATACGCCAGCACGCGGCAAACCGCTTCTTCAGATTCTTTAACCGAAACGACGTGACCATCCAGACGGATTTTCATTGAAGGCGTCACTTCAACGCGGTCACCCAGTTTGGCAACTTTACCGTCGACGCTGACGCGCCCGGCTTCAATAATGGTTTCGATTTCACGGCGCGAGCCATGACCGGCACGCGCTAAAACTTTCTGTAACTTTTCGCTCATTGAGCAACCTCTAGTGTCGCCTTCACAGGCGTCGGGGGGATGACCGCCGCGGCGCCAGGCACCACAACGGTAACAATACGTTTACTTAGATCGAACCGCGCATTATACAGGCTTTCAATAGGGTTGAAACCCACTTTGTGGTCTGGTCGATTATCGAAAGCTATCGATGGCGTCAGGAATCGATGAAAAGCGGGCAAGAACCCGCTTTATCACGCACTCGGAAAACGGATTAATCACCGAGGAAATCGGTTACCGCCTGGAATACGGCCGCTGGCTGCTCGAGGATCCCAAGGTGAGTGCGGGCATGTTCCAGACGGACGACCGAGAAAAACGGGTGGCTATCGGCAAAGCTCTGCTGTTGTCGCAAATAGTCTTCGTCGCGATCCAATGAGTAAATATGTCGGCAAGCAGGCGGAGAGGTTAATTCCCCCAGCCGGTTTAGCGGCGAACCGTATTGCCGATAAGCTTGCTCAATCGCCACGCCGGCAGCCTGCCAAACGCGATAGTCCTCCTGCGCCATTTCAACGGTCAAATGCTGTTTGACCTGAGGGTGTTCAATACCGCCCTGCCAGAAAGTGAACAAGTTATCACGCGCCGCCAGCCAGTGTTCCGGCCGCTGCATTTGTTTTACCGAGTCGAAAAATGCTGCTTCAGGCTGCGTCATGATCCAATCGAGAAACACCATTCCCTGTATTTGCTGCGGCATGCGCTCGGCCAATGCCACCGCTATCCAGCTGGCATGCGCTACCGACAGCGTCACAAACCGATCCACTTGCAGTTCAAGCAGCAATTGCTGGAGATCTGCCAGCAGATCCTGAGCGTCAAGGGAGAGTCCGGCATCGCGATCGGACAGGGCGTGCCCCCGCCAGTCGAGGCTGATCACCCGATACTTTTCCGCCGCCAGTGCGGTAAAGGGGGCAAATACGGTTTTTGGTTCACACCAACCGGGCAGCAGGACCAACGTCAGCGGGCCTGAACCGGAATCATGATAATCGAGGGAAAGCAAGCCATGGCAAAACGCTGTCATTTTATCTCCTAAACGTCATATCCCTCACGGTAAGGGGATTTGTGCATTAGCAGTAAAATGACAGCCTTCGTCAGCTTCATCTATTGGAAAGAGTGCTAAATAAGAGGCTTCGCACCGAATGAAAAAATTCGCACTAAATAAACACTATTAATGCCGTTCACAGGGATAAGCGGCGGTTAACGCCAGCATAATCACCGAGGGCGCGGAATAGTGCAGCTGTTCCGGGTGTTCATTTAAATACTGCATCACCGCGTCCGCGGCCATCCCAACGCTCATCCCGGCATCCGGACAAATGCTGCGGTTGCCCTGCATTGAGAAGGTATCGAATACGCCGGCCACATAGCCCATAAACATCCCGCCATCGAGCGCTTCGGCGACGGTAGCCGCGCCGTTTTTATTTTTCACATAGCCGCTGGTTTCCGACAGCAAGGCGCTGCCGGAATAAAACCCCGCGCTGGCCGCAGAGGAAAACAATATGGCCGCCAAAAGAGAAATCCGCTTAATCATTGCTACGCATCCTGCCTGTTATCAGTTTTTGATATTGTAGAATAGCGGCTTTACCGGTAAATGACGCCGTTGCCGCCACTTTTCAGAAAATGAGCAAAAGCGGCAGCGCAATGATGCATCAACGGAAAGGCGTTGCGTCGCCCGCCCCTTCACGCACCACTTCCGGCGCGGATTCGGTCAGGTCAATCACCGTGGTCGGTTGCTGGCCCAGGAAACCGCCGTGGATCACCAGATCCACCTGTTTGCCCAGATGATCGTTGATCTCTTCCGGATCAGATTCGGCAAAATCATTGCCTGGCAGCATCAACGTGGTCGACATCATCGGCTCATTCAGCACTTCCAGCAGCGCCAACGCAATCGGATTAGACGGCACGCGCAGACCGATGGTTTTACGCTTGTCGTTCATCAGGCGACGCGGGACTTCTTTGGTCGCTTTCAAAATGAACGTGTAGTTGCCGGGGGTGTTGTTTTTGATCAGTCGAAACGCGGTATTGTCGACATAGGCGTAAGTAGACAGCTCGGACAAATCGCGGCACATCAAGGTAAAATTATGATTGCTGTCCAATTGACGGATCCGGCAGATGCGTTCCATGGCCGTCTTGTCTTCCAGCTTGCAGCCCAACGCGTAGCCGGAATCGGTAGGATAGACGATCACGCCACCTTTACGCAGCACATCCACCGCTTGGTTGATCAGGCGCGGTTGCGGGTTATCTGGATGGATATAAAAAAGCTGACTCATGACTTGCTCCTAAAAATGATGCACGCGGGCGGCATCGCCCACGTTAAATCAACCGACCTTACCCTGCTGCGGTTGCGGCCAGTCACGCCACACGGGTTCAACGCCGCCGGGTAACCACAGTTTGCGGCCCAGTTCGATCCACGAGCAGGGCTGATGAAAATCCGAGCCCTGCGACGCCAATAATTGATACTCTTGCGCATACTTTGCCAGCTGCGAGCGCTCATGCGGTGCCTGCTGACACTGGGCAACCTCCATGGCATCTCCCCCCTGTTCGGCAAAGTGCGCCAACAACCGTTTCAGCCATTTGGCCGTCAGATCGTAACGGCCCGGGTGAGCTATCACCGCCTGGCCGCCGGATTGATGAATCACATCAATGGCTTGTTTTATTGTACACCACTGTGGCGGAACGTAGCCGGTTTTGCCTTTGGCCAGGTATTTCTTGAACACCTGAGCCATATTATCGGCGATGCCAATCTGCACCAGGTAACGGGCAAAATGACCGCGTGTGACTGCCCCACCGTCCGCCAACTTTTGCGCCCCTTCAAACGCACCTTCAATACGTGCTTTAGCCAACCGTACGCCAATTTCCTGTGCGCGCAGGTTGCGGCGCTCAGTCTGCTCGGCCAACAATTGCACCATCGCCGGATGTGCAGTTTCAATCCCCAGACCCACGATATGAATCTCATGATTTTCCCACAGCGTGGAGATTTCCACCCCGTTCACCAACTGCAGCGGTAACGACAGCTCGGCAATGGTTGCGGCTGCGGCGGCTAAACCTTCGGTGGTGTCGTGGTCGGTAATCGCCAATACGCCTACCCGCATCTCGACGGCCCGCTGCACCAACTGCGCCGGCGTCAAATAGCCGTCAGAGGCGGTGGTATGGCTGTGGAGGTCGTACAGGGTAAAGGCGGAGGGCTGTGGGCTGCTGTCTGTCAAAAGAAATATCCGTCAAGGGTTTGGCCTTCTATCATACGCGCGTTCGCCCGCCGGACGGAAATCTATTCTGGTCAACGGCCTTTTCTGTTGATGAAAATTATTCACGCTTGCGGCTAAAACATTGTGTGAAAAGAGGGTTGACTTTATTCTCGCGAACCAGTTAACTAGTACACAAGTTCAGGGCGATACCCTGGTTGGATGATAAACAAGAGAGCACAGAAATGAATAAGCAAACTTCTCTTCTTCGTTGGTGGCGTACCTCCCTTTCGCGGGCGGTGTAATCACGCATACCTGTCATCTGACACTGCAGATTCCCTAAGCCCGCTGGTAACGCGGGCTTTTTTATGGACAAATTTTAACTGGAATACCCATGATGAACATCAAACCACAACTTAAGTTACTGAAGGCGGAGGCCAGTTACCGGGGCGATCCGACCACCATTTTCCACCAGCTGTGCGGCGCTCGCCCGGCGACCTTGCTGTTGGAGTCCGCTGAAATCAACAGCAAGCAAAACCTGCAAAGCCTGCTGGTGATCGACAGTGCCCTGCGCATCACCGCGCTCGGTCGCATCGTTACCCTGCAGGCACTGACCGCCAACGGTGCGGCAATGCTGCCGCTGCTGGATGAGGCGCTGCCGCCCGAAGTACAGATTCAGGTGCGCCCTAACGGCCGGGAACTGACTTTCCCGCCGATTGACGCTATCCAGGATGAAGATGCTCGCCTGCGTTCGCTATCGGTATTTGACGCACTGCGCACCCTGCTGACGTTGGTGGACTCGCCCGCCGACGAACGTGAAGCCGTTATGCTCGGCGGCCTGTTTGCCTACGATTTGGTCGCCGGCTTCGAAGATCTGCCGGCGTTGCGTCAGGATCAGCGCTGCCCGGACTTCTGCTTCTATCTGGCGGAAACCCTGCTAGTGCTGGATCACCAACGCGGCGTTGCCCGTCTGCAGGCCAGCGTGTTCACAGCCGACCCGGCCGAGGAGCAGCGCTTACAGCTGCGCCTGGAACAGCTGCAGGTTCAATTGAAACAGACCCCGCAGCCCATTCCGCACCAGAAGCTGGAAAACATGCAGCTGAGCTGCAACCAGACGGATGAAGAATACGGTGCCGTGGTCAGCGAGCTGCAGCAGGCCATTCGTCAGGGTGAAATTTTCCAGGTGGTGCCATCACGTCGTTTCTCTCTGCCCTGCCCGGCCCCGCTGGCCGCGTATCAGACGCTGAAGGACAACAACCCAAGCCCCTATATGTTCTTTATGCAGGATGACGAGTTCACCCTGTTCGGCGCATCGCCGGAAAGTGCGTTGAAATACGACGCCAACAACCGCCAGATTGAAATCTACCCGATTGCCGGTACCCGCCCACGCGGTCGCCGTGCCGACGGTTCGCTGGACCTGGATCTGGACAGCCGTATCGAGCTGGAAATGCGTACTGACCATAAAGAGCTGGCCGAGCACCTGATGCTGGTCGATCTGGCGCGCAACGATCTGGCGCGTATTTGCCAGGCCGGCAGCCGCTACGTGGCCGATCTGACCAAAGTGGACCGCTACTCTTTCGTGATGCACCTGGTTTCCCGAGTGATCGGCACCTTGCGCGCTGACCTTGACGTACTGCACGCCTATCAGGCCTGCATGAACATGGGCACCCTGAGCGGGGCACCTAAAGTGCGCGCCATGCAGTTGATTGCCGCGTCCGAAGGTACCCGACGCGGCAGCTACGGCGGCGCCGTGGGTTACTTCACCGCCACCGGCGATTTGGATACCTGTATTGTCATCCGTTCCGCGTATGTTGAAGACGGCATTGCCACCGTGCAAGCCGGCGCCGGCGTAGTGCTGGATTCTGTACCCCAGGCGGAAGCCGATGAAACCCGTAATAAGGCACGTGCCGTGCTGCGCGCCATTGCCAGTGCGCACCAGGCCAAGGAGGTGTTCTGATGGCCGATATCTTACTGCTCGATAACGTTGATTCCTTTACCTACAACCTGGTCGATCAGCTGCGCGCCAGCGGCCACCAGGTGGTGATTTATCGCAACCAAATTTCTGCCGAGGTGATTATCGAGCGCCTGCAGCAGCTGACCCAGCCGGTGCTGATGCTGTCTCCAGGCCCGGGCACACCGGCAGAAGCCGGTTGTATGCCGGAGCTGTTGCAGCGCCTGCGCGGCCAGTTACCGATTATCGGCATCTGTCTGGGCCATCAGGCAATCGTCGAAGCCTATGGCGGGCACGTCGGCCAGGCTGGAGAAATCCTGCACGGCAAGGCATCGGCCATCAGCCACGATGGCGAAGGGATGTTTGCCGGTATGGTGAACCCCCTGCCGGTGGCCCGTTATCATTCACTGGTCGGCAGCAATATCCCGGCCGAACTCACTGTTAACGCCCACTTCGGCGATATGGTGATGGCAGTCCGTCATGACAAGCATCGCGTATGCGGTTTCCAGTTCCATCCGGAATCTATCCTGACCACTCACGGCGCGCGTTTGCTTGAGCAAACTCTGGCCTGGGCGCTGGCGAAATAACGAGAGGAAACGACGATGCAAACTATTCTTGAAAAACTGTACCGCTCAGAGTCGATGAACCAGCAGGAAAGCCAGCAGTTGTTCAGCGCCATTGTTCGCGGTGAGCTGGAGCCAAGCCAACTGGCCGCGGCGCTGATCAGCATGAAAATTCGCGGCGAACGTCCGGAAGAGATCGCCGGCGCTGCTAAAGCGCTGCTGGCCGATGCCCTGCCGTTCCCACGCCCGGACTACCCGTTTGCCGATATCGTCGGCACCGGCGGTGACGGCACCAACAGCATTAACATTTCCACCGCCAGCGCCTTTGTGGCGGCGGCGTGCGGCGCCAAAGTGGCAAAACACGGCAACCGCAGCGTTTCCAGCCGGTCAGGATCATCCGATCTGCTGGCGGCGTTCGGCATTCGTCTGGATTTACCGGCGGAACAGGCGCGCCAAGCGCTGGATGACCTGGGCGTATGCTTTCTGTTCGCGCCGCAGTATCACACCGGTTTCCGCCATGCGATGCCGGTACGCCAACAGTTGAAAACCCGTACGGTATTCAACGTATTGGGCCCGCTGATTAACCCGGCGCGTCCGCCACTGGCGCTGATCGGCGTTTACAGCCCGGAATTGGTGCTGCCGATTGCCGAAACCCTGCGCGTGCTGGGTTACCAACGGGCCGCTGTGGTGCACGGCGGTGGCATGGATGAAGTGGCGATCCATACCGCGACCCACGTGGCAGAGCTGAACAACGGTGAAATTGAAAGCTATCAGCTGACGCCAGAATCCTTCGGGCTGCAACGCTACCCGCTGGAGGCCCTGCTGGGCGGTTCGCCGGAAGAAAACCGTGACATTCTGGCAAGGTTGTTACAAGGTAAAGGTGACCCGGCGCACGCCGCCGCGGTGGCCGCTAACGTGGCGCTGCTGCTGAAGTTATTCGGGCATGAAGACCTGCGCCAAAACGCGCAGCAGGCACTGGACATGATTCACAGCGGGAAAGCTTACGAGCGCGTAACCGCACTGGCAGCAAGAGGATAAATGATGCAGGAAACCGTGCTCAACAAGATTGTTCGTGATAAAGCGCAATGGGTCGCAGCACGACAGCAACAACAGCCACTGGCCAGTTTTCAAAATGAAATCGTCCCCAGCGAACGTGGCTTTTATCACGCGCTGCAGGGTGCCAGAACGGCGTTTATTCTTGAATGTAAAAAGGCATCCCCTTCCAAAGGGTTGATCCGCGAGAAGTTCGATCCCGTGGAGATTGCTTCGGTCTACAAAGATTTCGCCTCGGCGATCTCGGTACTGACCGATGAAAAATATTTCCAGGGCAGCTTTGACTTCCTGCCTCTGGTCAGCAAAACGGTGACGCAGCCGGTGCTGTGCAAAGACTTCATTATCGACCCGTACCAGATCTACCTGGCTCGCTTCTATCAGGCCGACGCCATTCTGCTGATGCTGTCGGTGCTTAACGACGATCAGTACCGTCAACTGGCTGCGGTAGCGCATAGCCTGAACATGGGCGTGCTGACCGAAGTGATCAGCGAAGAAGAGCTGCAACGGGCCATTGCTTTGGAAGCGCGCGTGGTCGGTATCAATAACCGCGATCTGCGCGACCTGAGTATCGATCTGGATCGCACCCGCCAGTTGGCGCCTCGCGTCCCACACGGGGTGACGGTGATCAGCGAGTCCGGCATCAACAATTACGCTCAGATCCGCGAACTGAGCCATTTTGCCAACGGGTTCCTGATTGGCAGCGCATTAATGTCGGAAACCGATCTCCGCGCCGCCGTACGCCGGGTGATCCTGGGCGACAACAAAGTCTGCGGGCTGACCCGTCCGCAGGATGCCAGCGCGGCCTATCAGGCCGGTGCGGTGTATGGCGGGCTGATTTTCGTCGGGCGTTCACCGCGCTATGTCGATATTAACCGCGCCCGTGAGGTTATCTATGGTGCCCCGCTGAAATATGTCGGCGTATTCTGCGACGCGCAGGTAGAGACCCTGGTTAAGACCGTCGAACGTCTGGGGCTGAAAGCGGTGCAACTGCACGGGTCGGAAGATCAGGCCTATATCAGCGCCCTGCGCGCCGAACTGCCTGCCGAGTGCCAGATTTGGAAAGCATTGAGCGTAAAAGACCATTTACCGCAGCGCGATTTGCAGCACGTTGACCGTTATCTGCTGGATAACGGCGCGGGCGGCACCGGCCAGCGTTTCGACTGGTCGGTATTGCACGGCGAAAACCTGGAAAACGTGATGCTGGCCGGTGGCCTCGGCGCAGACAACTGTGTTGACGCAGCCAAACTCGGCTGCGCCGGTCTGGACTTTAATTCCGGCGTTGAGAGCCAGCCCGGCATTAAGGATCCTGCCCGCCTGGCGGCGGTGTTCCAGACCCTGCGCGCTTACTAAATATGATTAACGGATAATAACGGGAACTATAATGACGCTGCTTAACCCCTACTTCGGCGAATTTGGTGGCCAATATGTGCCGCAGATTCTGATGCCGGCCTTAAAACAACTGGAAGAAGCCTTTGTCAGCGCCCAGCGCGACCCGGAATTCCAGGCTGAATTTATCGACCTGTTGAAAAACTACGCCGGTCGTCCAACCGCCCTGACGCTGTGCAAAAACCTCACTGCCGGTACCAAAACCAAGCTGTATCTGAAACGTGAAGATCTGCTGCACGGTGGCGCGCACAAAACTAACCAGGTATTGGGTCAGGCGCTGTTGGCCAAGCGCATGGGAAAAACCGAAATCATCGCCGAGACCGGTGCCGGTCAGCACGGCGTTGCTTCCGCGCTGGCCTGTGCCCTGCTCGGCCTGAAGTGCCGCATTTATATGGGCGCCAAAGATATCGAGCGCCAGTCACCCAACGTCTTCCGCATGCGCCTGATGGGAGCGGAAGTGATCCCGGTTCACAGCGGCTCCTCCACGCTGAAAGATGCCTGTAACGAAGCGCTGCGCGACTGGTCTGGCAGCTACGAAATCGCCCACTACATGCTGGGTACCGCTGCGGGTCCGCACCCTTACCCCACTATCGTGCGTGAATTCCAGCGCATGATTGGCGAAGAAACCAAAGCACAGATGATGGAACGCGAAGGCCGTCTGCCGGACGCGGTTCTGGCCTGCGTTGGCGGTGGCTCCAACGCCATCGGCATGTTTGCCGACTTTATCGATGACACCAGCGTCGGCCTGATCGGCGTCGAGCCTGCCGGTCTGGGTATTGAAACCGGTCAGCACGGCGCACCACTCAAGCACGGCCACGTGGGCATCTATTTCGGCATGAAAGCGCCGATGATGCAGACGTCAGAAGGCCAGATCGAAGAATCCTACTCGATTTCCGCCGGGCTGGATTTCCCCTCTGTAGGGCCACAGCACGCCTATCTGAGCAGCATCGGCCGGGCTGAATACGTGTCCATTACCGATGACGAAGCGCTGGACGCGTTCAAAGCGCTATCGCGTAGCGAAGGAATTATCCCGGCGCTGGAGTCTTCCCATGCTCTGGCGCACGCGCTGAAAATGATCCGTGAAACGCCGCAAAAAGAACAGATTCTGGTGGTTAACCTGTCCGGCCGCGGCGACAAAGACATATTTACCGTTCACGACATTCTGAAAGCACGGGGAGAAATCTGATGGAACGTTACCAACAACTGTTCAACCGCCTGGCAGATAAGAAAGAAGGCGCGTTCGTCCCGTTCGTTACCCTCGGCGATCCGAACCCGGCGCTTTCACTGCAGATCGTCGATACCCTGGTGGAAGCCGGTGCCGACGCGCTGGAACTGGGCATTCCGTTTTCCGATCCGCTGGCCGACGGCCCGACCATTCAAAGTGCTGCGCTGCGCGCCTTCGCTTCAGGCGTGACGCCAACCCAGTGCTTCGAAATGCTGGCGGCAATTCGCCAGAAACACCCGACTATTCCTATCGGCCTGCTGATGTACGCCAATCTGGTGTTCCATAAAGGCATCGATGCCTTTTACCAACGCTGCGCCGAAGTCGGTGTTGATTCGGTGCTGATTGCCGACGTGCCCTACGAAGAGTCCGCTCCCTTCCGCGCAGCGGCAACGCGCCATGGTATCGCCCCTATCTTTATCTGCCCGCCAAATGCAGACGACGATTTACTGCGTGAGATTGCCTCACACGGCCGGGGTTACACCTACCTGTTATCACGTGCAGGCGTAACAGGTACCGAGAGCCGCGCCCAGTTACCGCTCCACCATCTGGTCAGCAAATTGCGTGAATACCATGCGGCACCGCCGCTGCAAGGGTTTGGCATTTCCGAGCCGGCGCAGGTACGCGATGCGTTGCAGGCCGGCGCGGCCGGCGCGATATCCGGTTCGGCTATCGTAAAAATTATCGAGCAGAATCAAGCCAATCCGACAGAAATGCTGGCGAAACTGGCGAGTTTTACTCGTGAAATGAAAGCGGCTACCCGAGCGTAAAACACCCACGGCGGGCGCAGCGCATGCGTCCGCCGGTAACATCTTGTTTCCCCTCAAAGTTGTGCAATTTTTTTACTTCTAAAGTTTGAACAAACCCCATTTTTGACTCACACTTAGCGTTGCGCGTCGGGCATTTCTTTTTTAGGGGTGCGCTACGTCTTCAGGTGAAAACCCGAATGTAGTTTCAACAATAACATTGCATGGAGAGTAATTTATGAAGCTATTTAAAACCCTTTCGGTCTTATGCATGGCTGCCGTTGTGGCATTCGCAGTGAGTGCCTGCGCGCCAACAGCGAAATCTGAAGGGACTGGCGGTTATATTGATGACACGGTAGTGACGACCAAGGTTAAGTCAGCGCTGCTGGCGGATAAAACCATCAAATCTACCGAAATCAGCGTCGAGACCTTTAAAGGTCGTGTGCAATTGAGCGGCTTTGTTACCTCGAGCGCCGATGCCAACCGTGCAGTGCAGGTAACTCGTGGCGTAGCGGGTGTGAAATCCGTCGAGAACGTCATGCAGATCAAGTAAAAAAACGGAGGCGCTATATGCGCCTCCCTGTTCCACAGCTATCAGAAACGATAACCAGCCCCGAACATGAACACCCATGGATCCAAGCGAGTGTCGATACTGTGGTGATTACCGGCCGCATCGTCAAAGCGCGTTTTGGTTTCGATGTTCATCCACCAGACTGACATGTTCAGCATCCAGTGCTCATCCAGGTTGTAATCCAGCCCCGCCTGCGCGGCTACGCCCCAGGAGTCTTTCAAACTCAGGTTGCTCAACCCGGCATCTTTGCCGTTGTCGTTGAATTTTTCATCGAAGAAGGTGGTGTAGTTAACCCCCACGCCCAGATACGGACGCAGTTTGTCCTGCTTGTCGCCAAAGTAATACTGCGCCATCAGGCTCGGCGGTAAGTCGTGCACCGTAGCGATATCACCGTTCACCGCAGAACCGTTCAGGCCTACTTTATGGCGGAACGGCGTAGCAGCCAGCAGTTCGACACCAATATTGTCCGTGACCATATAGCCGAAGGTCAGGCCAAGCTGGGTATTATTATTGGCGCTGAATGAGCCCTGCCCGAGGACATCATCCGATCCGGCATTTGGTCGTACGGTCGCAGAACCTGCACGGAAAAGAAAATCACCTGCCTGATGCGCACTTGCCAACATAGGGGCCATCATCGCCGCCAATACCACCAGAGTTGTCTTTTTCATTGTCCATTCCATTTGTGTGGTTATCATCCAGGGGGAATATACCTACTTACGGGTATTTATGATCCCATCGAGATCACATCTTATGTGTAAAAATTTTAATTCCTACTAAAAACAAGGTTACCTAAGAGGCTAATAAATCGAGAATTGATCTGAATCAAAAAACGCTTTTTGTTGCAAATTATTTACATGTTTAAATTCCAGTTGCTAAAAAAAACGCCGCTGCGTAATTTCATCTTCCGTGTTGGTTTTGGTTGGTGTCGTAAGGAGTCGGCGGGCAATCAAGATGAGCGAAATTCAAAATCCCTGTGTCAGCTGCGGCGCATGCTGCGGCTATTTTCGAGTGTCATTCTATTGGGCCGAAGCGGATGATGGCGGCGGCGTGGTTCCTTTATCCCTTACCGAGCCGTTAACCCCCTTCCTGCGCTGTATGCAGGGGACCAACAGCAAGTCCCCACGCTGCACCGCACTCGACGGTGAAATCGGCAAAGCGGTTTCCTGTTCTATTTATCTTAATCGCCCCAGCCCCTGCCGTGAGTTCGATCAGTCGGGAGAGAATGGCCTGCGTAATGAAGCGTGTGACCGCGCTCGCGAACGTTATGGCCTGCCGCCATTGCCGGTTCCTCTACCGCTGCCTTTGCCGAACGAGAGGATCGACGAAGAAATAGCCGTAGTGCAATTCGCGGGGTGCCACAGCGACGTGGAACAGGGTACAATCGCCCACTGATTTTGATTTATCTCTGTTTCTCGATGCCAAGGAGTCTGCATGCCCATCACGGCCAACACGTTGTACCGTGACAGTTTTAATTTTTTCCGTAACCAACTGGCCAGTATCCTGATACTGGCGCTGTTGACCGCGTTCATCTCTGTGCTGCTCAATCAGGTTTTCAGCCCTGACATCGAGCAGTTGAAGATCCTGAGCGCAACGGAAGGTGACTTTGCTGCATCCGCCGGTATGGGGATCCAGGAAATCATTCAACAAATGACGCCTGAGCAGCAGATGGTGTTATTGAAGGTATCAGCCGCCGCCACTTTCTCCGCGTTAGTGGGTAACGTGCTGCTGGTCGGCGGGATGTTGACGCTGGTTCGCCTGGTTTCTCAGGGGCAACGCCTGAGCGCCCTGCGCGCTATCGGGGCTTCCGCACCGGAACTTCCGCGTTTGCTGCTGCTGCTGTTTATTTGCACGCTGCTGATCCAGCTGGGCCTGACGCTGTTTGTCGTGCCGGGTGTGATTATGGCGATCGCCTTCTCGCTGGCACCGGTGATCACCACCGCCGACAAGAAAGGCGTATTCGCTTCGATCAAACTGAGCTGCAAACTGGCTTTCGCCAATGCGCGCGTGATTGTTCCGGCAATGATGCTGTGGCTGGCGGCCAAGCTGCTGGTGCTGTTTATGGTGAGCCACCTGTCGGTGCTGACCCCGAACGTCGCCAGCGTGGTGCTGACGGCGCTGAGCAACCTGGTTTCCGCCCTGTTGCTGATTTACCTGTTCCGCCTGTATATGCTGCTGCGCAGCTAATCTTGCGATAGGCTGCAAAAAAGGCACGCTTCGGCGTGCCTTTTGGTTTATGGGATGGTGGGCGGCTCCGCCTGCTCCTTGCTTTGGATCAGCTTCAGCGCCAGGTACAAATCCGGTACCAGTATTAACTCCCGATCGCGCCCCACCCGGTTGATGCGGAACCAGCGCGTCAGTTCGGTTCGTCTTCCCGCCAACACCAGCTTAACGTTACGCTGTAACAAGTCACGCTTCAGTTCATCGATTGCCGCCAATACGCTGATGTCGGCGTGGGTAAAGCTGGCAACGGCGTCCACCACCACCCAACGCGGCTGAAACGGCGTGCCATCGACCAGGTTCAGGATCCGCCGTTTGAAATACGCCACGTTGAAATAGGTCAGCGGCGAGTTGAAACGGTACATCATCACGCCAGGTACCGCCTTGATGCCGTTATTGTTGCCCATCGAGTGGATCATGCCTTCGTCATTGACGCCCAACAGCTGCTCCGTCGGGCGGAATACCGTGCGCAAGAACTGCATTAGCCCCAGTAACACCGCCAGACCAATGCCGCTGATCACCCCCACCAGCAGTACACAAAGGAAGGTAAACATCGCCAACCTGAAGGCCTGCGCATTGCGACGCCGCATGATCCAGATGCCGCGAATATCCAACAGCGACCAGGCGGCGTACATCAGTACCACCCCCAGCCCTGCCACCGGAATAAATTGCAACGGAGCCATCAGGAACAGCAATACGAAGGCAATCACCCCTGCCGCGATGATCGAAACCAGCTGACTCTTGCCACCGTTGGCGTCATTGACAGCCGTGCGCGAATCCGCCCCGCTGATGGCAAACCCCTGCGATAACGCCGAAACAATATTCACCAGTCCCAGTGCCCGGAATTCCGCGTCTGCATTCACCTCATAACCGTTCTTGGCGGCAAAGCTGCGGGCGGTCAGCATCATGCTGACGAAGCTCACGACCGCCAGGTTAAGCGCCGGGATCACCATATCGCGCAGCAAACCCGGCTGGAAATCCGGCCACTGCACTATCGGCAATACGCCGCTAAAACCGCCTACCGTCACTACGCCGTGCTGCTGCAGCCCACCCGCCCAGGTAACAAAGGTCGCCAAAACGATGGCAAACAGCGGCGCCGGCCAGTTAGGCCGCCACTTTTTGAACCCGAGCAACGTAACCAGGGTCAGCAGTGAAACCGCCATGGTCAAGACATCGCTGTGCATCAGATTGCTAGGTAAAGCATAGATTCGCTCAATCAACTGTGCCGGATGCACGCCAAAGCCGAGCACTTTGCCAATCTGATCGACCATGATGGTAATTGCCACACCGTTGAGCAGCCCACTGAGTATCGGCCGGGAGAGCAAGTCGGCAAGCGCCCCCAGTTTGAAACGACTGGCCAACAGACACCAGGCGCCCATCATCGCCGTCATCATGATGGTAAGCTGCCAGTGGCGCTCCATATTGCCCGCCGCCAGCGGCGTCACCACCGCGGCAATGACCGCGCAGGTTGCGGCATCCGGCCCGACAATCAGCTGGCGTGAAGAACCGAAAAAGGCATAGGCAACCATCGGCAAAATACAGGAGTAAAGCCCCACTACCGGGCTAACCCCGGCCAATTCGGCATAGGCAATTGCCACCGGCAATGCTACGGCGGCAACGGAAAGGCCGGCACGAATGTCCGGTTTAAGCCAACTGCGTTGATACCCTAATAAATGCGTCAAACCGGGCGTTAGCGCCTGGAGAGATTTCCACTGCATAACCTGTTTTCCGTTATAAATTATCCGGCTATTATTGGGCATATCATGCGATGCCAATGCCGCGCTGGCAATCCACCCGCCGCGAACTCGCGACCTCAATCGTAAGTTTATGCAAATTCCTGCTTTCACGGCGGAAATCCGCTGGCCAAACGCCGATAATCAGCGCTTCCCAGCGGTACACAGAACCCGCCAAATCCGGTATAGTCGGCCGATGAACAGATGATGGATTGATTTATGAAGCAGTTTCTTGATTTCCTCCCGCTAATTGTCTTTTTTGCATTTTATAAGCTCTACGATATTTACGTGGCTTCTGGCGCACTGATTGTCGCCACCGCCCTGGCGCTGGTGTTCACCTGGTTCAAATACCGCAAAATCGAGAAGATGACGCTGATCACCTTCCTGATGGTGCTGGTGTTCGGCACCCTGACGTTGGTGTTCCATAACGATTTGTTTATCAAATGGAAAGTAACGATCATCTACACGCTGTTCGCGCTGGCACTGCTGATCAGTCAACTGGTACTCAAGAAGCCGTTGGTGCAGCGGATGCTGGGAAAAGAGCTGACACTGCCGGATAAAGTCTGGAACAACCTTAATCTGGCCTGGGCAGTGTTCTTCCTGGTCTGCGGCCTGGCGAACATCTACGTCGCTTTCTGGCTGCCTCAAAGCGTTTGGGTCAACTTCAAAGTGTTCGGCCTGACGGCGCTGACGCTGGTATTTACCTTGCTCAGCGGCGTTTATATTTATCGGCACATGCCGGAAGAACAGAAAAAATAGTTACAAAATTGTTAATGCCCGTAGTGCTTGCTACGGGCAGTATAGTGAAATCCCTTCTTTGATAAGCAGACAGCTATGACTCAACAACGACCTTTACCCAGTGGCGAAATGGTGCTGCGCACGCTGGCGATGCCGGCAGATACCAATGCCAACGGTGATATTTTTGGCGGCTGGCTGATGTCGCAGATGGATATCGGCGGCGCTATTCAGGCAAAAGAAATTGCCGAGGGGCGCGTAGTAACAGTACGCGTCGATGGTATGACCTTCCTGAAACCTGTCGCCGTGGGTGATGTGGTATGTTGCTATGCGCACTGTATCCGTACCGGCCGCAGCTCTATCACCATCAATATCGAAGTGTGGGTCAAGAAAGTGTCCTCCGCCCCGATAGGCCAGCGTTACCGCGCAACCGAGGCAGTATTTACCTATGTCGCGGTGGACGACGAAGGCAATTCACGAGCCCTGCCCGACGGCAAAATGAATTTCCGTGTAGGTTTCGACGAATAAGCCGTAGCGACAAAATTCGTTTTCAATTAGCCCGATGCCCCCATCGGGCTTTTTTATTGCCGCAGGTTAATCATCAAGTTTCAATAACGCCTTTTGGCGGTTAAAGGCCTGTATCTTGATTTTGCTTGTGTATAATCAACCGGGTACCCTCACGACGAGGGACACCCGAGTCGGCCTATCGGTATCTTGGTCAGTGCTCCGCCTATCAATTCATCTTGTGGCATAAAATTGAGGTTATAAGTAGAGAATGGCTACCCTTAAAGACGTTGCACTCCATGCCGGTGTCTCTGTAACGACCGTATCTAATTTTATTAATAATAAAAAAAAGCTAAAAGATGATACCCGGCAGAACATTCTGGAAGCCATTCAGGCTACCGGCTACCGACACAATGCCTTGGCCGCCTCACTCAAGAAAAACGCCGCCAGTTTAAAAAGCATTGGCATCATTTCGATCGTCGACCAAAACCCCTTTTTCTCCGAGCTGTTCTTCAAGCTGGAAAATGAATGCTTCAAGCAGGACTTTACCGTTATCTCCTGCTTCCGCCATGCCGATAAAGAGGATTTGCACACCTACATTAATTTAATGTCTGGCCGCGTGGACGGCATCATCCTCATCTCGTTGAAACGTGACAAGATTGATACCGTAATCAAACAGATCCATGCGGTGCCGGTGGTGGCTATCGCTTTCGATATCGGTGATGTGATGAGTTTGTGCGGAGGGACAGAGTTCAATTTACATAATGAGACTGGCGGCTACATAGCCGGAAGGTTCTTGCTGTCCAAAGGCCACAAAAAAATTGCCTGTGTTACCGGCCCCAAAGCGTTAAAGACCACGACAAACCGTATCGCCGGTCTGAAAAAAGCTCTGGGGGAATTTAACCTGCCTGAAGATTCTGTCGACTATATCGAAGGAAACTACACCTATCAGAGCGGCGTTGAGGCCATGTATCAGCTTTTTTCCTCCGCGGCGCTACCAACGGCCATTATATGTCACAACGATTTAATGGCCATTGGCGTACAAAATGCGGCGAACGAGCTGGGCCTGAAGATCCCCAGAGAGCTTTCAGTCATGGGCTATGATGATATAGAAATGTCCCTGTTGTCTTTCCCGTCACTCACGACGGTTCGCATTCCGTTGGACGACATTGCTTCCCAGGCCCTGGAAGGGCTGACCATGAAAATGTCCACCCCAGGGAGTAAAGCCATCATATCCATAACGCCCAGCCTGGCTGTCCGGGGATCGGTCAGTGAGCCCGTCGATTTCGGCAAGTAGATTACAGAAACTAAAGGGCCCCTCTCTCCACCATCGTCGCCATATAAAGGTCAAGCACCCCCTGGTGATTAACCTGAACGCAAACACGTTGCTTCGGTTTCCCACTCCACTCATCAATCGGATAACGTTTCACCCCCTCTTTAAGCAGGGTATGTCCGATGGCGGGCCCTTCGGTAATGACCCGTATCGCGCCGACTTTGACGTCGAACAGCTCAGGGGCAATCGCATAGGCAATGGCCGAAGAGTCGTGCACATAAAACCCTTCCATACCCACTTCCCGTTGGTGAAAATCAGCATAAAAACGCGTTATGCGATAAATGAACTCACCGTAGCGTGTTGAATCCAAGCGTAGTCGATCAATATATTCGCTGGTCATTACCGTTTGCTGAGTAACGTCCAGCCCAACGACAGTCACCGGCCAGTTAGTGGTCATCACTTTGTCGGCCGCATGCGGGTCGCCGATGATATTGGCTTCCGCAAAGGGGGTCACATTGCCGCTATGGCCGTTATGACCAAATGCCCCGCCCATGATAATCACCTCTTTGACCAGACCGGCAATGCTGGGGTCCTTTTCAACCGCCAGGGCCAGATTGGTCAGCCTGCCTACGGCGATAAGCGTGATTTCGCCAGGATGGGCTTTTAGGGTGTCGATAATATAATCATGGGCCGCTCGCTTATCGATGCCCTGATAATCCCCTGCGGGGATATCGATATCGCCCAAACCATTGTGCCCATGCACAAAGGTGGTTGGCTCACCTGCCGCGACAACCAGCGGGGTATCTGCGCCCATGGCGACATCCGCTGTCAGACCAAATTTCTGCTTGATATACAACGCATTTCTTGTGGCATTCTCGATAGTGGCATTGCCAAAAACCGTGGTGATCCCCACCAGTTCTATCTGCTCGCTGGCATGCGCCAGCAGTATCGCCATGCTGTCATCAATACCGGGGTCCGTATCAAAAATGACTTTTTTCTTCATGAATATATTTCCTTTGTGGATTTGGTGTTTTCAATCTTCTCAAGCAGCAGACAGGCAACGATGGCCATACACACGGTGGTAAAGCCCAGCGCCGTCATCAACATCGCACTGGCCACGCCGAACCTTTCGACTATGGCGGCAGACAAGGCCGGTGAAACCGTGCTGCCGACCGTCCCGCACGTCAGTAAGAAGGTGACCAGCACCGCCGGGGAATTCTTAACCTGTTGCGAGCCAACGGAAATGCCTAATTTATAAACGCACGAGGTCAGGAAACCGAAGCCGAGGGTGAGGGTCAGGAACACTTTCGGACTGGGGGTCATGCTTAAGTAAAAGGTCAGCACAATGGCGATGAGAGAGACTGCCACCAGCATTTTCCGCGCCGGGATCCTGTTCACCAGGACGGCCGCGGTGATCAAACCAAACACGGATGGCCCCCAATAGTTGCCTACGGCCGCACCGGACTGCGCCGCTGACAAACCAAACGCCTGCTGCAGATAGCTGGGCGACCAGGTCAGGAAAGTGCTCTGGGCGAACAGATAGACACAGAGCGCGAACCCCATTAAAACCACTCTGGGAGTCATGATCTCTCGGAAGTTAAAACCACGATTATTGGCGTTAGCATCACCATCGCGGCTTTCGGCCAGGTCCTCTTTGGGATAGCGCAAAACAAAGGTGCTGATAAACACCAGCGCGGCAATCACGCCCGCCAATCCGTAGGCGGTGGTCCATTGCATATTGGCGGCGACGATCATCGTCGCCATCGAGGGAAAGATAAAACCGGAGGCGCTAAAAGCACAATCAGTGGCGATAAAGGCAGAAGCGCGTTTGTTTTCGTTGAAAACCTTGGATATCAGCACCGCGCCGCCCGACAAGCCGGTGCCGCAGCAGGTGCCCAGAATAAAAAGATAGCCTGAGACGACAAACGGATTTCTGACATCCAGAAACACCAACGCGGCCAGCACAATCAGAAAAATGGCGTAGGTGATGCGCAGGATGTGGCGGATCTCAAATCGGGAATACACCGCCATCGAAATGAACGTTCCCAAAAGAGTGCCGCCGGTCAGGTAAGAAAACATCGCTGCGGCGTCCGTGATGCCCATACCCAGATAGACAGACATCGGTTTAATGACAATGCCTATCTGAGTGAGGAGACCGGCCATCACCATATAGGTCATAAATGAGACAGACAGTAAGGTGGCTTGGTAAGAACTCATGGTTTTCCCCGAAAAGGTTTAACGTTACACCATTTTATTTTGTTTTATGTGACGACAAGTTGAAGTGATCGGGTTCACAATTAAGTTAAATGAGCGTTAATGTTGCGTGAAGTGAGATAACGATCGGCTTTTGCTCAGAATGTGAGGATAGGATGTGAGTTTGACTCTCAAAGGCAGTGAGCCAGGTTTTATATAGCAGAACTCATTAAGGTTTATCGTTACACCTTTTAGTGTTAATAAGGCGTATTGCCGAAGGAAGGTACGCATACTGAATTTCAGACAGCAAAAAGGGCCGCCGAAGCGACCCTTGTCTTTAATTAACCCTAACCTGCCGGTCAGTCCATTTCCGTGGTGCCGTTAATTTTAAAGCGAATATTCACGGTACGATCTTTCGCTTCTTTGGCTTCATAACGCCACTTACGTAATGCCTGTTTCACCTCACGCTCAAACATATTGCGGGGTTCCGCAGACAGGATGCGCACGTTACTCACACGGCCGTCGCTGTCGATATCGAACTGCACTCGTACATTGCCTTCAATCTGCAATGCTCTGGCGCGTGGCGGATAAATCGGATCGGCGCGACTGATTGGTCTCGGCCCCACATCACGCGAATTCCCTTGAACCGGCGCTGCCGGCCCCTGCTTCACTGGCGCTTTGTCGATGGGCTTGGCCGGCTCTTTATTTTCAAACGGCGAAGGCTCACGCGGCTCAGTTTTTTGCGGTTCACGCTTGACCGTTTTTTCGACCTTAGGCTTAGGTTTTGGCTTCGGCTTAGGTTTTACCGGCTCAGGTTTCAGTATTGCCTTCGGTGGCGGCTCCGGGATCGGTTCCGGTTCCGGCTCGGGTTCAGGCTCCACCTGCGGTTCTGGCTCCGGCTCGGCCGGCGCCGGAGGTGGCGGCTCCGCCATCGCGGCGGTATTGACCATCATGACGCTGATTGGCGCATCTTCAGGTTTCGGCAACTCCATGACTTCTTTGACAGAAGCATAGAGCAGACCCGCCACCAGGGCGCTATGTAAGCCAACGGACAGGACAATCGGCACGGACAAACGGCGATTAAGGAACATCTTTTTTAGCGGCATAATGATTCTGTTTCCTCTGGTTCGCCAAGTTTAAATGCAAATAGCAATCATATTCAATAACGAATGGCAAACTATCGCTCTAATCGTCGTTATTCATCGCTAAAACCTGCAAACTCATGGGGATATTAACCTTTCATTTGCCTTTTCACTGAGGCTTTTACACGCTTCATTAACCTGATTTACCGCCGCCAAAACCAAAAAACCCGCCGTAGCGGGTTATTCTTCATCAATGTGGCGTTATTCTTCATCGCCGTAATACAGCACGCCCAGTTTGATCAGCGGTCGGCCCTGAGCTTTGCGGTGCAGGTTGGTGTCACGAAGTGAATAAACGCACCCACAATACTCCTGCTGGTAGAAGCGCTCACGCTTGCTGATGTCGATCATTCGCGACGCGCCGCCTTTTTTACGCCAGTTGTAATCCCAATACTCGAGATCCGGATATTTTTCTGCCGCACGCACGCCACAGTCGGTGATTTGCTGCATGTTCTTCCAGCGCGAGATGCCCAGCGAACTGGAGATGGTGTCATAACCATTTTCGTGCGCATACAGCGCGGTACGTTCGAAACGCATGTCGAAGCACATGGTGCAACGGATGCCGCGCTCGGGTTCATGCTCCATCCCTTTGGCGCGGGCAAACCAGTTATCGGTATCGTAATCGGCGTCAATAATGGGGACGCCGTGCTGCTCGGCAAAACGGATGTTCTCGTCTTTGCGCAGCAGATATTCCTTTTGCGGATGGATGTTCGGGTTATAGAAGAAAATGGCGTACTCGATACCGGAGGCCTGAATGGCTTCCATCACCTCACCGGAACAGGGAGCACAGCAGGAGTGCAGCAGCAGTTTGCTTTTGCCCTCAGGCAAGTTGAGTTTCTCTCTAACCAGTTCCGTCATTTCTCTACCTCACAAACCTTGTCCAATGAATCACGCGGCCGCACTATACGAATAAACACTAGCGGCTTCAAGGCATAAGCGCCAGCCGTGGCTAAATTCCAGCGGGCGGGCATTCCCTTGTTTCGTCTTTTGCGTTACTTTAAATTTACCGTTCTATAGCAATGATTTTAAAGGTGAAACATGCTGTATCTGATCTACGCGCAAGACGTCCCCAACTCACTGGAAAACCGCCTGTCGGTACGCCCTGCGCACCTGGCGCGCCTGCAGACTCTTCGTGATGAAGGCCGTTTGGTGGTTGCCGGCCCCAACCCCGCCATCGACAGCAACGATCCGGGCAGCGCCGGTTTCAGCGGCTCCACCGTTATTGCAGAGTTCGCCTCGCTGGCGGACGCACAAGCCTGGGCGGAACAAGATCCCTACGTCGCAGCTGGAGTTTATGCCGATGTGACGGTAAAACCCTTCAAACAAGTGTTCTAACTTTAATGACAACCCGCTGCTTTTTCGCCGCGGTGGGTTGTTAACACTGGCAGAGCGAGCGACACCAATAGGGAAGTTTGATTTTAGCCATTTAGCATCCACCCGTTAAATCGCAGACAAAAAAAAGCCAGCACGGAGTGGCTGGCTAAAGGGTTCTTCGAGGGATATCTTGTTCGATAAACATACTCCCTTCGCCGCTGAATTCGCCATCTATCGGTGCAATAGGCAAAGCCTGAACCGCTTATTTTTAGCCCCCGCGTGGAAACTTCACTTCTCTGACCTACACTTTAGCCGTAGTCAATACTTGGACTTTTCCCTCTTGCTCTGTGTAAAAGGAACAGCGATGAAAGCAACCAAATATCTGCTGGCAGTACTGGCATTCACCTCCTTCTCTTCCATGGCCGCCATTGAAATCACCAAGGAAGAAGCGGCAAAGCATACCGAAATTGGCCCAGTCACCATTTCGCAAGACGGTGATGATACCGTCGGTATCGATCACGCAAGACTGTCCAAAGCGGTGGATGAAAAAGGCGGGAAATACTATGTCATTATCGGCCGCGAAGGGAAAACCTCCTTCGAAACCATCAATGCCGTGGCCTACAAATAACGCCTGAAAACTTAAGTGACGTATTAACGCGGCGGTAACTCAGGCCGCGTTAATCCTGATCCACTAAAAAGGTTCAGCGACTCTCGGCGTTTTGCAATATCAATGCCTGCATATCCGCAAACATGGCATCCCACTCCGCCGGGTCAATCTCCATCAAGCCAAAGTAACGCAGCATAAATGCCCCTTCGGTGGCCAAAAATGCCAGCCGCGCGCGCTTGCCTTCCTCAGTGGCTAAATCCAGTCCGGCGATCCGACTACGGTACCATTCACGCGTGCTGTCCAGATGCTCCGGCGTTTGGATCAAGGTTGCCATCAGCCCCGCCGCCTTGGCGCTGGAGGCCTGATCGGAGCTCCTGGTTGCCTGTAGATGCGCCTTAACAGTCGTGCTGGCCGAGGGATTTTCGCCGGCAATCTCGTCGAAGACTCGTTCATAGGCCTTCCCCCAGCGATCGAACATCGCATCAATCAGCGCGTCTTTGCTGCCAAAACAATACTGCACCCCACCTTTGGAAATCCCCATGGCCCTGGCGACGGAGTCAATGGTCAGCCCGGCGGCGCCCTGCGTGGCGACAATCTCTTCGGCCACGTCCAGAACCTTGTCACGATCGATGCTGCGTTGACGTCCCATTGAGAAACCCTCTTTTCAATACATACGTATGGATATATATTACGCCAGTATACCACCCGGCAATCCCGAGCGGTAACCTGAAAGCCACGCACCCGCGTCGCTTGTTTTTTTGGAATAATATTATGCACGTAAACAACCGCTGGTTGATCCTGGCAATGATTTCCAGCGCGCTATTTTTGATTATTATCGACATGACGGTACTTTACACCGCCTTGCCACGGCTGACCCTGGCGCTGGATGCCAGCGCCTCGCAAAAATTATGGATCATCAATGCCTACCCACTGGTGGTCGCCGGTTTGCTGCCCGGTGCCGGCATGTTGAGCGATCGCCTCGGCCACAAGCGGTTGTTTATTGCCGGGTTGCCGGTATTTGCCGTCGCCTCTCTTTGTGCGGCCTTTTCTCCCTCGGCCGAATGGCTGATCGCCGCCCGCGTCTTCCTTGCGGTAGGTGCCGCGATGATGATGCCGGCTACCCTGTCCATTGTCCGTCATGTCTTTACTGATGAGCGTGAGCGCGCGCTGGCGATTGGTATCTGGGCGGCAGTGGCCTCTGGCGGAGCTGCCATTGGGCCGGTGGTTGGCGGCGTGCTGCTGGAGTATTTCTGGTGGGGCTCGGTGTTTTTGATCAACGTTCCCGTGGTGATGGTGGTGCTCCCCTTAGCTTGGCGGTTGATCCCCCACTGTGGCGGTGAAAATAAGTCGCCTTACGACATCATCGGCTCAGTGCAAATCATGGCCGGTCTGGTGGGCTGCATTTATGCATTGAAGGAGTTAAGCAAGGCGTCCCCCTCCTTTAGCGCAATGGCCATTGCCGCTGCTGTCGGCATTTTCTCGCTTTGGCGGTTTGTTCGCCGCCAACGGCAGTCCCGCAGCCCGATGATAGACTTCACATTGTTTAAAAATCGGCTGTTCGCCGGCGGCGTCGGGGTGGCGCTGGTGTCGATGATCGCGTTGGTCGGAGTGGAACTGGTGCTGACTCAGCGGCTGCAACTGGTACTCGAACTTAGTCCGTTGCAGGCCGCACTGTTTATTCTGCCCATTCCGCTGGCCTCAGCGCTGGCTGGCCCCATGGCCGGTTTGCTGCTGCCGCGCTACGGCGAGCGCAGCATGATCCTCGGCGGCTTTATCCTGACCGGCCTAGGCATCGCCGGCCTGGCCCTGCTTTACCAGAGCAGCCTGGTGCTGCAGCTGATTTGCCTGTTCATCGCCGGTTTTGGTTTGGGGGGCGTGATTACGGCAGCCTCCACCGCCATCATGCTAAATGCCCCGGAAGAAAAATCCGGTATGGCCGCGTCGATCGAGGATGTGTCCTATGAGTTGGGCGGCGTTCTGGGTATCACACTGCTCGGCGGGTTGATGACCGCCATTTATAGCCACAGTCTGGAACTGCCGGCGAGCCTGCCGGTGAGTGATATCGCCTACGACAGTATCGACGAAGCCCTGCGGCTGGCCGCCAATCTGGCTGCCGATCAGGCAGAGCAGCTTAAACAACTGGCGCGGCTGGCATTCGACCGCGCGTTTATCGTCGTGTTGATTGCGGCCGCTGTATTGATGGCACTGGGCGCCGGCGTGGCAAAAATGGCATTGCGCAAGTAATGGTCGAAAGCTGCTGTTGTTGTTAACGCATTCTGCTTAAACTGATTTGGCAATTTGCTTCGCGGATTTATCGATATTGGTTTTGACGATGGCATTGATGCTTTTGATCGTCTTTAACCCTGCGATAAATCCGGTTACTGTGTTTGTTATGGATATTGTGTAAATCATCGAATCAAATAATCAGGAGAAGATTATTATGGCAACGACGAAGAAAGCAGCGAAAAACCATATCGGCCTGGACAGCAAACAATCGGCAAAACTCTCGGAAGCCCTGAATGCGCTGCTGGCGAATTATCAGGTGCTGTATATGAACGTACGCGGCTACCACTGGAACATCTCCGGTCCGCACTTCTTTGAGCTGCACGTCAAATTTGAAGAAACTTATAACGATCTGCTGACCAAGGTCGATGAACTGGCGGAGCGTATTTTGACCCTGGGTTCGCAGCCTCGCCATGCCTTCAGCGATTACCTGAAAACTTCCGACATCAAGGAAGACACCAACGTCACCGACGATAAAGGCACGCTAAGCGGTTTATTGCACGGCTATTCGGTGCTGCTGCAACAGCAGCGTGAACTGCTGACGCTGGCCGCCGATGCCGGTGATGAAGGGACAGCTTCATTGATGAGCGATTACATCAAAGAGCAGGAAAAACAGGTGTGGATGCTTAACGCCTACCTGGGAAAATAATCCCAACCTGTGCTAACAAAACAGTCCCCTCAGGGACTGTTAGGCCGTTGACAAACATATAATGTTTGGCGGCAGCCGCTAAAGATTTTGAAAATAAATCAGGAAAATCAATTTATTGATTTTCGGCTGATAACACAAAGGGGGAAAAACCACGCTTTTCTCCCCCTTTGTCAATAATCTGACAGTCCCCTCAGGGACTGTTTTCGTTTTACCACTCGTACGACACCACAAACAGCAACGAACGTCGGTGCTGATCGTCCAGGCGACGCCGCACCCGAATGATATGCCGATTGCTGCATGACTGGCGTTCCAACCAGCGATGCCTGCGGCGCTGGCTCTGCCGCAACATCCGCCAGCGGCCCACTTCGTTTCTACTGCGTCTCATCGTTTCGTTACTCATTCGTCAAAAGCCAACGGCGGGCATTATAGCCCTTTCGCCGTGCGATCCAAGCCACAACTTGCCGTATTTCACTCTGTTTCGGTGGCGCGACTGGCAGCTTAAAATGCTCTTTTTGTTTACAGCAAGTCCCTTAAGACAATCATATTTTTGCAACATAAGCGCGGAGAAAAGGTTTCCCCTTTACCATTCTGTGCGTACACTCATCGTTGGTGGTTTGCGAACGGGATTTTTCGCCTTTATGACAACATTTTATACCGTAATCAGTTGGCTCATGGTGTTTGGTTACTGGCTGCTTATCGCCGGTGTGACCCTGCGTATTCTGATGAAACGCCGAGCCGTACCTTCTGCGATGGCCTGGCTGCTGGTTATCTACATTCTGCCGCTGTTCGGTATTGTGGCTTATTTATCTTTTGGCGAATTGCACCTGGGCAAGCGCCGCGCCGAACGCGCCAAGGCCATGTGGCCCTCTACCGCACGCTGGCTGAGCGAATTGAAAGAGAGCCAGCGGATCTTCGCCACGGAGTACAGTGAGGTCGCCAGACCCCTGTTCCAACTGTGCGATCGCCGTCAGGGTATTGATGGGGTCAAAGGTAACCAACTCCAGCTGCTCACCACCACCGACTCGACGCTGAAAGCGCTGATCCGCGATATTGAGCTGGCTCGTCATAATATAGAGATGGTGTTTTATATCTGGCAGCCCGGCGGGCTGGTGGATCAGGTCGCCGAGTCGCTGATGGCCGCTGCGCGCCGCGGCGTACACTGCCGACTGTTACTGGATTCTGCCGGCAGCCTGCAGTTTTTCCGCAGCCCCTATCCCGGCATGATGCGCAATGCCGGTATCGAAGTCGTGGAGGCGCTTAAGGTCAACCTGTTCCGCGTGTTCCTGCGTCGAATGGATTTGCGCCAGCACCGCAAGGTGGTGCTGATCGACAACTATATTGCCTACACCGGCAGCATGAACATGGTAGACCCGCGCTATTTCAAACAGGATGCCGGCGTCGGCCAATGGATCGATTTGATGGCGCGCATGGAAGGCCCGGTCGCCAGTACCATGGGGATCGTTTATGCCTGCGATTGGGAGATTGAAACCGGTAAACGTATTCTGCCGCCGCCGCCGGACGTCAATATCATGCCGTTCGAACAGGAAAGCGGCCACACCATCCAGGTTATCGCTTCCGGCCCCGGCTTCCCTGAAGAGATGATCCACCAGGCGCTGCTGACGGCCGTTTACTCTGCGCGCGAACAGCTGATCATGACCACGCCTTACTTTGTGCCAAGCGACGACCTGCTGCATGCTATCTGCACCGCCGCCCTGCGCGGGGTGGAAGTCAGCATTATTGTCCCACGCGACAACGACTCGACGATGGTACGCTGGGCCAGCCGCTCATTCTTCTCCGAACTGCTGGAAGCTGGCGTGCGGATCTATCAGTTCGAAGGCGGTCTGCTGCATACCAAAAGCGTGTTGGTCGACGGTCAGCTCAGCCTGGTGGGTACGGTGAACCTGGACATGCGCAGCCTGTGGCTGAACTTCGAAATCACGCTGGTGATCGACGATGACGGTTTCGGCAGCGATCTGGCCTGTGTGCAGGATGATTACATTGCCCGTTCGCAGTTGCTGAACGCCCAGGAGTGGCAGAAACGGCCATTCTGGCATCGGATTGTCGAGCGCCTGTTCTACTTTTTCAGCCCGCTGCTATAAATGCCGCAGCGGGCATGGTTTAATAACGCCAAATCATTTGTGATCGGGATTTAATTATGGATTTGAATAACCGCCTTACTGAAGACGAAACGCTGGAACAGGCTTACGACATCTTTCTGGAACTGGCCGGCGACAATCTGGATCCGGCGGATATTCTGCTGTTCAATCTGCAGTTTGAGGAGCGCGGTGGCGCAGAACTGTATGACCCTGCGGAAGACTGGTCGGAACATGTGGATTTTGACCTGAACCCGGATTTCTTTGCCGAGGTAGTGATTGGCCTGGCTGACAGCGATGGCGAGCCGATCAATGACGTTTTTGCCCGCGTACTGCTCTGCCGCGAGAAAGACCACAAGCTTTGCCATATCCTGTGGAAAGAGTAACCTTTTGATACCCATATAACCCTGTCGGTCATCGCGACCGGCAGGGTTGCTTAGCCCCTCAGGCCACAATCACCTGGAGATTTGCCGGGAAAACCAGGTTCTTCAGTTTCTTCTCCGGATCGCTGGTCACCAGCCACGAGATATCTTTTAACTCTGCCACCAGCCCTGTCGCATGGTTATTCAACTTGTGTCCATCGGCAAGGACAATGGTTTTGTTGCTGTTTTTGATCATCTGACGGGCAATGGCGGCCTCGTTCAAATCCTGATCCATCACCCCTGCCTTTGGGCTCACTGCCCCGGCGCCGATGACCGCATAATCCGCATAGAAAGCGCTGATCCCCTGCAATGCCACCGGGCCAATGCACTCCATTTTCGACAGGCCGAACTGCCCGCCAATCAGGATCAGGTTAATCGTTGAATTATCATGGAACAGGTTGGCGATCACCGGAGAATTGGTGATGACGGTAAGCTGGTTAATCCCGGCAATCTGCTTGGCAAATTCCAGCGTCGTGGTCCCGAAGTCGATAAAAAGCGAGTCCCCTGGCTTGATCAATTCGGCCGCTTTAATGGCAATGGCCTTTTTGTCATCCTCGGCCAGTCTGGCCCGCTGATTAAACTCCAGCTCAAACCCATATTGAGCAATGACCGCCCCGCCATGGATTTTCTTGATGTGTTTCAGCTCTTCAAGCTTATTCAGGTCTCTGCGGATGGTTTCCTGCGAGACATTAAAGTCATCAGCCAACTCATTGACGAACACCTGCCCACTATTTTTCAACTTCTCGAGAATGATGTTCCTTCGTTCTAATGCGTTTGAGTAATCCATCTTCTGATCCATTATGTTGTCTTTAGCATTATAAAAAGTGTGGGTTTAGATGACGTTTTAATTGCTTGGTAGACAATTGTTTACCAACTCCTCACGTGAAGCAACCGCCTATTTCACTTTTCACAGGGCAAAAACCACAACAACCACAGCATAACCACACTGTCAGAAGTTAAAACCAAGACATTGGTCACAATTAAATCGAAAATTGTGAGTTTGATGTTGATTTAATGTGTAGTAATGATACTAAATAATATAAACGGGCACAATGACAACATCTAAACCACAAAATAGACCTGAGGGCTTTATGCTGAATCAACGCTATGCAGCCATTGACCAAGGAACAACAGGAACACGCGTCGTGGTGTTCGGCGAGGATGGAAAACATTTTTCCCCCGCCGCCATCGCGCACAAACAATTAACGCCCAATCCTGGTTGGGTTGAACACGATCCCATGGAGATCCTGCGCAATATTCGCACCTGTCTTAGCCAGTGTGGGGTGGTGGATGCCATCGGTCTGGCGCATCAGGGCGAGAGCGTCGTCGCCTGGGATGCCCAGAGCGGCCTGCCGCTCTATAACGCCATTATTTGGCAGGATCAGCGTACAGGATCCGTCATTCGTCAGTTGCGCAATGAAGGTATGGAAGAAACCGTTCGGGCAAAAACCGGCCTGCCGCTGGATACCTATTTCTCCGGGAGCAAACTGGGCTGGATCATGCGCAATGTGCCTGGCGCCCGTGAACTCTCCCGTCGAGGCCACCTGCGGCTCGGCACCATGGACAGTTTTTTCATGTTCCACCTGTGCGGTACCCACGCCACGGATTACAACTCGGCCTCAAGGACCTCGCTGTTCAATATTCATACTCTGCAATGGGACGAGGAACTGTGTCGACTTTTTGGCGTCCCGATCGATGCCTTGCCTGAAATTCGCGACAATACCGGTCACTTTGGCGACGTAAACTGTGCCGGTAATACCACGCCACTGACGGCCTGTATCGTCGATCAGTTTGCCGGCACCTATGGACATGGTTGTCTGCAACCTGGCCAGATGAAAATCACCTTCGGCACCGGCGCATTTTTGCAATCGATTACCGGCACCAAGGTTCCTGACTCACAGGGCTCGGGGCTGCTGCCGACGCTGTGCTGGAAATTACCGGGCGAGCCCCCGCTCTATGGCCTGGATGGCGGCGTCTATAACGCGGCATCGGCCATTAACTGGGCCAAAAAGATTGGCTTGTACAGCGATATCGAGGAGTTCTCCGATTTCCCTGAAGAACCGGCTATCGCTCGCGGGTTGGCTTTTATCCCGGCACTTTCCGGCTTGGGCTGCCCCTATTGGGATCGCTCGGCCGCCGGGTTATGGGCCGGGCTGTCGCTGGAAACCGAACGCAAAGACATGCTGCAGTCCATTCTTGAAGGGATCGCCATGCGCTCGGCCGAGGTGATCTTCGCCATGGACAAAGTTCGCCCGATCGGCGACACCATCTCCGTGGACGGCGGCTTGTCGGCGAACCTCTACTTTAAGCAGTTCCTTGCCAGCCTGATCCAAAAGCGCATCGTTACCCCTGCCAACCGGGAAATTACCGCCCAGGGCGTCGCCTTATTGGCCCGCAAGGGGTTAGGCAATACCCACCCCATGAACATCAGAACACAACAAACAACCACCGAGCCTGCGGAACGCGATCTGTCACCTTATTTTGCAAAATATAAGGACATTATTTCCCGTTCCCGCAACCTGCGCGGCGAATAAATAATAAGAAAGTGGAGGCAATTATGTCCGAGATTGGCAACATCATTATCTATATCATTATGGCCGGAACCCTGCTTGGTGCCATGGCATCGGTGGTCAAACCCGAAAGCGGCTTAGGCAAAGAGTTCGTCAATGGCATTCATTCCATTGGCCCGGTCTTTCTGGCCCAGGCCGGCATTATGGCGGCAATCCCCATTCTGTCCTACGTCATTACCTACACCGTTGGCCCCCTGTTCCAATCTATGGGATCGGATGCGTCCATTGCCGCCCTGTCGATTATCGCCGTTGATATGGGCGGCTATCAGTTGGCGGACGCCATTGCCGCCAACCGCGACCAATGGATCACGGCCATGCTGATTGGCTACACCTCCGGGGCCAGCATCGTTTATTTAATTCCGGTCGGCCTGGTCATGCTGCAACAAAAAGACCACAAATATCTGGCGCTGGGTGCCATGGCGGGCTTAATCAGCATCCCGTTTGGCGTGCTGATATCATTGATGATCATCACGCTTAATAATATTCCGGTACGGGATATCATCTCTACGGCGTCCCCCGCCAACCATTATTTAAGCATCGACTTTTTCAATGCCTTGCAACTGCTTTCCCCGCTGTTCGTCTTTTGTATCCTGCTGGCATTAGGGCTGAAATACCGCACGCTCTGGATGGTAAAATGCTTCCTGTTCTTCGGTAAGATTATGGATGCCTTTATCAAAATGGTGCTGGCTGCCTGCATCATTGAGCACTTCACCGGGGTCTTTAGCAAAGTCTTTGGCGGCTGGGTGTTCGATCCGCTTTTCGCCGACGAAAAAGAACTGTATCGGGCGATTGAGATTGCCGGCTATATCGGCATCATGCTGGCGGGGACCTTCCCGATTTGCTACCTGTTCCAAAAATATTGCCAGCGCCCGATGAAGTTTATCGGTCGACAGCTTCGGCTCACGGATGCCGGGGCCATCGGCATGGTCATGGTGCTGGCCAACATCATTGCCGTTTATCACCTGTTCAAAGATATGCGCGCCCGTGACAAAGTGCTGTGCGTGGCCTTTGGTATCTGCGCCCAGGCGACCTTAGGCGACCACTTGGCCTTTACCGCCAACTTCCAGCCCACCCTGGTCCTGCCGATTATGGTCGGCAAATTCCTTGCCGGCGCCATTGCCGTAACCATCGCAATCTTTATTTCCGTACCGGAGGCGCAACGGATGGAGCAACGCGACGAGCTCGAAGAGGCGGCGGCGCAAAGCGCCAGGCCAAGCGTTCCTCTGACAGTTTAATTCCCTGATTATCCCCCGCCGTGCCTGGCCACCAGGCACGGCTTTCTTTTAAGCCTATGAGGTTTTCCATGCGTAAGATATTCCTTGCCTGCCCCTACAGCCATAGCGATGAAAACGTAGTACAAGAGCGTTTTCTCGCCTGCAACAGGGTTGCCGCCAACATCATCGAGGCAGGCCATGCGGTTTTCAGCCAGGTCACGATGTCGCACCCGATTAATTTGCAGCTGCAAAACACCGATAAAACAGCGATTGGCAAAATGTGGGCGCCGGTAGACGCACTGTTTTTAGCCATGATGGAAGAGTTGATTATTTTGGATCTTCCCGGTTGGGATAAAAGCGCAGGCATTAAACGAGAGATTGAGTTTTATCAGTCGCGCAATCAACGCGTAAGCCTGTGGTCCGAGGTTGAACACGAATTCAAATAGCTCGCTGAGGTACCAGAATAAACTAAGCCTGCATATGCAGGCTTTTCACTTGGCTGGATGGGGAATAGCGCTATCGGGCAATCACGGTCAGTTGACTGTCCGGGGTCACGCCAGAGATATCGATATTTTTCAGAAGAATACGGCGTTCAGGCAAACAGCGGTGTGTTCCGCGATAAAGCTCCTTTTCGCCATCGCGCACGATAATCTCGCCTTTATGGTAACGGTTAACACGGACGTTGAGCGTGACGCAACCCGCAGCCTGCGCTGAGACGGAAACCCGATTTGGCGCAGCAAGACGGAATACTTCATCCAGTTGAATGGCAACATTGAATCGCGGCGCGTCATCCTGTTGCAGAGATTGCGCAACCTTCTGGCCTACGCGCAACCCTTCCTGGTAACACTGATCCCCCATATCGGCTGGGTGGGTCATATTGCCTGCGACATAATAGTCCGGATCGGAACAGCGACCATGCTGATCGAACCATGGGCGGCCAGTCTCAGGCTCATAGGCCAAATGGCTGTTACGGATCAGCGTGTACTCGCCGGTAAAGCGTCCGGTAAAGATGATGCTGTCGCAGGCCAGCCGTTGTGAGCTGCCGTCTGCGGCGGTAAATTCGATGCTTTCCACCCGCTCGCCGCCATTGATTTGAGTGACATGCGCACCCAGATGGAGTTTAACCCCCATAAGACGGGCATATAGCGCGGCCACGCGGAACGCCGTTGGCCGGGTGTTTTCATCGATCATAGCCAGCGCCTTGATGCCCGCATTGCGCAGCGTCCAGATCGTGGAAAAACTGACCAACTCAGACCCGATGATCACCGGCTTAATGCCCGGCTTGAGTTTTTTCAGATAGATAAACTGCTGTAACGCACCAGCAGTCAAAACCCCCTGAGGCCTGACGCCACTGACCAGCCTGGCGTGGCGCGGCGTTTCGCGCACGCCCGTGGCAATAATCACACGTTTGGCATGCAAGGTTTCAAGGCCCCGATCGCCAGAGATGATCACCTCACCGCCGGGCTTGATATTTACCACCGTGGTGCCGGTTCTGATTTCACAATGGTTTTCCACCAGGCTCAGGATGCGTTCGGCCCAGAGGTGCCCTTTCATCGGCCGGTGAAAAGTCTGCAGGCCGAACGTCGGATGACGGCAATGGCGCGGTACGCCGCCCGCCTGCTTTTCCCTTTCCAACAGCAGAACGCGGTTTACGCCTTCATCCCATAAAGCGCGGGCGGCGGCCAAACCGGCCGGCCCGGCACCAATAATAATCACGTCATATGACTGACTCATTCCACCCTCCCAACAACCAGAGTGTTGTCCAAACGATCGCCCACGATTTCGGCCACCTGATTACTGCAGAAAAAGCCGTTGCAGCGTCCCATCATGACGCGGGTGCGGCGACGCAAACCACCGATACACTCAGGCGGAACCGCCGAGTGGAATGCCGCCTCCAGCTCGCGCCGTGTGACTAATTCACAATGACACACGATGCCGCCATTGCCCGAACAGGTATAATCGCGCGGCTGATAATCAGACAGCATCGGCATCACCGGCCACTGGAATTCAGCGGGCGGTTGATGCGTAAATAGCGGGTTGAAATGGTCGCGATAAAGCGTTTCTACATGGGCGGCAATCCCCAACGCAGCGGTCAGCCCGGTGGAGCGGATCCCTCCTACGCTGATCCAATTTTCCTGCGGGTAGTGATAAATTCGATACTCTTTCTTTTCCGTTGCCGGCCGTAGCCCGGCGTAGGTGGCGGTCACGCTGTATTGCGTCAATGTCGGCAACATCCGACTGCCTTTTTCAATCAGCCCTTTAAGCACCGACTCATCGACATCGGCCCGGTTGCGATCGGTTTGCTCTTCAGCCGTCGGACCCAGGATCATATTGCCGAAAATGGTTCGACACAGCAGCACGCCTTTGGTGGTGGGCGTCGGAACCGGCAGGATAATGGCATTGATATCTGCCGCAGCGGCTTTGTCATAGACCAGAAACTGCCCTTTCCTTGGGCGGATTTCATAATCCGGTTTGCGCCACAGGCCATCAACCAGGTCGCCATGGTTACCCGCACAGTTGATCACCAGCCGAGTGCGCACGCTGCCCTGGTCGGTCTGCAATAGCCAACCTTGCTCGTCGCGCGTCGCCTTGGTCACTTCGCAGTTAAAACGGTATGCCCCACCGTGCATCACCGCCTGCGTAACGTAAGCGAGTGGTGCGCTCCAGGGATCGATGACATATTCGCCCGGAACCCATACTCCACCCAGCGCGCCATCCGCCAGTTTTGGCTCACGCAGATAAACTTCGGCGGCCGAAATCTGCACCACGTCCGTCACCCCATTTTCATGGGCCTGTTTCACGATGCCAGGCAGCGCCGCGAGCTGTTCTTCGTTCCAGGCCACCACGATGGCCGTGGTTTGCAACAGCGGGAGGTTCATCTTTTCCCGGATTGCCAGATACTCGTCGTAACCCGCCTGCATGCATTGCAGTTCCAGGCTTCCCGTCGGCGCATCAAAACCGGTATGGAGGATCGCGCTGTTGGCTTTGCTAGCACCGGACAAGATATCGCCGCCTCGCTCCAGCAATAGCGTTTTCGCGCCCATCAGGGTGAAACGTCGGAAAACGGCGCATCCCACTACGCCGCCCCCGATAACTACCACATCAACATTTTCATTTAGCTGTGTCATACGCGTTTTCTCACCACCAAACATGTGATAATAAAACCACACAAACCACACCATTACAACATTAAAACCACAAACCAGAATCACAAAGGCCACAGTAAAAATCATGTAAAAATAGAATTACCCATTGAATTTGATTTATTATTTTTAAATAAACACGCTGAGTTTCCTTTTTTAGCCGGGGGAGTAATTTGTGGCTTTTGTTGGTTTTGCGTTGTGGCGGGAATGCCATAAAAAAAGGGTTCATGCAAACATGAACCCTTCAGGCAACAAAATGGAATGAAATGACCGTTTACAGCGGATCGACCTTCAGACAGGACACGGCATGGCGGAAGCTGCCTTCCAGCAGCGGACGCGTCTTGGCACATTCCGGCCCGGCGATCGGGCAGCGGGTGCGGAACACGCAGCCAGAAGGCGGATTGATCGGCGAAGGCAGTTCCCCTTCCAGTAACTGGATCTGCTTTTCCTTCTCCTTGTCCGGGTCCGGGATCGGCACCGCCGACATCAACGCCTTGGTGTAAGGATGTTGCGGATTGTGGTACACCTCATCATAAGTCCCCAGCTCCACCGCATGGCCCAGATACATCACCAACACACGGTCGGAGATGTGTTTGACCACCGCCAGATCGTGGGCGATAAAGATCAGCGACAGGCCCATTTCACGCTGCAGTTGCTGCAGCAGGTTCACCACCTGCGCCTGAATCGACACGTCCAGCGCCGAGACCGGTTCATCACAGATCACCAACTTGGGTTCGAGGATCAAGGCGCGTGCAATCCCAATACGCTGACACTGACCGCCAGAGAACTCATGCGGATAGCGGTTGATCAGGTTAGGCAGCAGGCCAACCTTCAGCATCATCGCCTTTACCTTGTCTTTCACTTCCTGACGCGGCATTTTTGGGTAATAGGTGCGCAGCGGTTCCGCGATGATTTCACCGATGGTCATACGCGGGTTCAGCGAGGCCAGCGGATCCTGGAAGATCATCTGGATGTCGCTGCGGGTTTTGCGCCAGTCGACGTCGCTCATGCCAAGCAAATCTTTACCCAACCAGGCCACGCGTCCACTGGTGGCTTTCACCAGGCCGATAATGGCACGGGCAAACGTCGATTTTCCACAGCCGGACTCGCCGACCACGCCCAGGGTTTCCCCTTCGAACAGGCGCAGCGTCACACCGTCAACGGCTTTGAGCGTTTTCGGCGGCTGCCAGAACCACTGTTTGTCATCATGAATGTCGAAGTGCACTTTCAAATCGGCCACTTCGAGCAACACTTTCTTGTCGGTTACCGCTGTCATACCAACGCCTCCACTGGTTTAAAGCAGGCGCGCAGGCGCCCTTCACCAAACTGCTCCAATGGCGGAGCGCTCGAGCATTGCGCCATCGCGTACGCACAACGCGGTTGGAACGGACAGCCTTTCGGCAGGCGCAGCAGGTTCGGCGGGTTGCCGGGAATGGTCATCAGCGCCTCGCCTTCGGCATCCAGACGCGGTACCGCATTCAGCAAACCAATGGAATAAGGATGGCTCGGGTGATAGAACACATCCCGCGCGCTGCCGTACTCCATGGTACGCCCGGCATACATCACCAACACCTTATTACAGATACCGGCCACAACGCCCAGGTCGTGGGTGATCATGATGATCGCGGTATTGAACTCACGTTTCAGTTCGTTCAACAGCGTCATGATCTGCGCCTGTACCGTCACATCCAATGCGGTGGTAGGTTCATCGGCAATCAGCAGCTTGGGCCGGCACAGCAGTGCCATGGCGATCATTACGCGCTGGCGCATCCCGCCGGAAAACTCATGCGGGTACATGCGCATGCGCTTGCGTGCTTCCGGCATTTTGACCGCATCGAGCATGCGAACCGACTCTTCGAAGGCTTCGCTTTTGCTCATGTTTTTATGCAGCATCAGCACTTCCATCAGCTGCTCGCCAACGCGCATATAAGGATTGAGCGAGGTCATCGGGTCCTGGAAGATCATCGAAATTTCTTCCGCCCGCAGCTTGTTGAGCTGTTTTTCCGGCAGGTTGAGGATCTCACGGCCGTTAAATTTGGCCGAACCGCCAATGCGACCATTGCTGGCCAGCAGTCCCATCAACGCGAAGGCGGTCTGGGATTTGCCGGAGCCGGATTCGCCTACGATACCCAGCGTTTCACCGGCGCGCAGATCAAAATTCAGATCGTTCACTGCCGTCACATCACCATCCGGAGTGCCGAAGGTCACGCGCAGATCTTTTACATCCAGCAACAGCGACGGCTTCACGGTGCCGGCGGTTTGCAACTGCGGATTTTCAATGGTGCTCATGATTGCACTCCTTAACGATCTTTCGGGTCGAGGGCGTCACGCAGGCCATCGCCGATAAAGTTGAAACAAAACAGAGTGACAACCAGGAAACCCGCCGGGAACAGCAGCAACCACGGTGAAACTTCCATCGAGTTGGCGCCATCGCTCAGCAATGCCCCCCAACTGCTTAACGGCTCTTGCGTCCCCAGCCCCAGGAAGCTGAGGAAAGATTCGAACAGGATCATGCTCGGCACCAGCAATGAGGCGTAAACCACCACCACACCCAGCACGTTCGGCACGATATGGCGCAGCACGATGTTGCGGCTCGAAACCCCGCACACCAACGCCGCTTCGATAAATTCTTTACGCTTCAGGCTCAGGGTTTGACCACGCACGATACGCGCCATATCCAGCCACGACACCATGCCGATAGCGACAAAGATCAGCAGGATATTCTGCCCGAAGAAGGTCACCAGCAGGATCACGAAGAACATGAACGGGAAGGAGTTGAGGATCTCCAGCAGACGCATCATCACCGAGTCGATTTTACCGCCCAGGTAACCGGACATTGCACCGTACAGGGTACCGACAATCACCGCCACCAGCGCAGCCGACACGCCGACCATCAGCGAGATACGCCCGCCAATCGCTACGCGCACCAGCAGATCGCGGCCCGATGAGTCCGTACCGAAGTAGTGTGCCGATTCGAGACTTGGCGCGGCCGACATCATCGCCCAATCGGTATCGTCATAGGCAAACTGCGACAGCCAGGGCGCCACAATCACAAACAGGGTAATCAAAGCCAATACGAACAGGCTGCTGAGCGCCGCCCGGTTGTGCACAAAGCGGCGACGGGCATCCTGCCACAGGCTGCGTCCTTCCACTTCGAGCTTCTCGCTGAAGTGCTCCAGAGCCTCGCTGTTCTTTTTCGTCAACATCATTTGCGTGCTCCAGCTTAATAACGAATTTTTGGATCGATAACGGCATACAGCACGTCCACGATCGCGTTAAACAGGATAGTCAGAGCGCCAACCAGAATGGTCAGACTCAATACCAAAGAGTAGTCGCGGTTAAGCGCGCCGTTAACAAACAGCTGGCCGATACCCGGCAGGCCGTAAATGGTTTCGATAACCATAGACCCCGTGATGATGCCGACAAACGCCGGGCCCATATAGGAAAGCACGGGCAATAACGCAGGCTTCAACGCATGGCGCAATATAATGCGGCGCATAGGCAAACCTTTGGCGCGCGCGGTACGGATAAAGTTGGAATGCAGCACTTCAATCATCGAGCCACGCGTGATACGGGCGATACTGGCGATATAGGCCAACGACAGCGCCACCATTGGCAGGATGATAAATTTCGGTGCCCCGCCGTTCCAACCCCCACCCGGCAGCCATTTCAGCGTGATGGCGAAGATCAACACCAGTAACGGCGCCACCACGAAACTGGGGATCACCACCCCGGTCATGGCAAAGCCCATCACCGTGTAGTCCCATTTGGTATTTTGATTCAGTGCAGCCACCACACCAGCGCTAACACCCAGGATCACCGCCAGCAAAAATGCGGCCAGACCCAGCTTGGCAGAGACCGGGAATGAAGCAGCCACCAGATCGTTGACCGAATAATCTTTGTATTTGAATGAAGGACCAAAATCGCCCTGCGACAGCTGGGCCAGATAATGGCCGTACTGTTTCCAGATAGGATCGTTCAAATGGTATTTGGCTTCGATGTTGGCCATCACTTCCGGCGGCAACGCGCGTTCGCCGGTAAATGGGCTGCCGGGCGCCAGGCGCATCATAAAGAATGAGATGGTGATCAGAATAAATAGCGTCGGGATCGCTTCCAATAAGCGACGAAATATAAATTTAAGCATTGCCCTAACCCTGTGTTGCAGCCTGATAACGGCTTATTATTCACAACATAGGCCGGCGGTTAACACCGCCGGCACTTACCGTATCAATGCTTGATGATGTACAGGTTTTTATCGTACACGTTATCAAGCGGGTCTTTACCGGTGTAACCCCCAACATAAGGTTTCACCAGACGGGCATTCACGTAGTAATAAACCGGAACGATGGCAGAATCTTTATCCAGCTGAACTTCGGCCTTCTGATACAGCTCGGCACGTTCTTCTTTGGTTTTCGCCGTCAGCACGTTGGCCATCAGCTTGTCGAACTCGGCGCTCTTATAGTGCGGGGTGTTACTGCTGCTGTCAGACAGCATCATGTTCAGGAACGAGCTAGGTTCGTTGTAGTCCGCACACCAGCCGGCACGCGCAACGTCGTAGGTCCCCTGATGACGGGTATCCAGGAAGGTTTTCCACTCCTGGTTCACCAGCTTGACATCCACACCCAGGTTTTTCTTCCAGATGGAGGCCGCGGCGATTGCCAGCTTCTTATGCAGATCTGAAGTGTTGTACAGCAGTGAGAAAGTCAGCGGTTTGCCTGGGCCATAGCCTGCATCGGCCAGCAGTTTTTTCGCCACTTCATTACGTTTTTCTTGCGTCCAGCTGAACCACTCAGGTGGGGTCAGTTTGGCGCCGTCGGTGTATGGCGGTGTGAAGCTGTAAGCCGGCAGATCGCCCTGGTTTTTTACTTTGTTGGTGATGATGTCGCGGTCCAGACCCAGTTTCAGTGCTTCACGTACGCGTGCATCGGTAAATGGCGCTTTCTGGTTGTTGATTTCGTAGTAGTAGGTACACAGATAAGGATCTACGTGAACCTCTTTCGGGATCTCTTTTTTCAACTTCTGGAACAGTTCGATCGGCATGTTGTTATAGGTCATGTCGATTTCGCCGGTGCGGTAGCGGTTAACGTCGGTCACTTCCGAAGAAATTGGCAGGAAGGTCACTTTGTTAATGATGGTTTTCGCGTTATCCCAATATTCCGGGTTACGTTCCAGTACGATGCGTTCGTTAACCACCCAATCTTTCAGTTTGTAAGCACCGTTGCTGACGTAGTTGGCCGGCAAGGTCCACTTTTCGCCAAACTTCTCGACGGCTTCTTTATATACCGGCTTCATCGCATAGTGCGGGGTCATTTCAACCAGGTAAGGCACCGGCTCGGTCAGGGTCACCTGGAAGGTATGGTCATCAATGGCTTTCACGCCCAGGGTAGATTTATCTTTCTTCCCGGCGATGACGTCATCCACGTTTTCTACGTGGGCATATTGCAGATAGCTGGCATAAGGTGATGCGGTTTTCGGATCAACCACGCGCTGCCAGCTATACACGAAATCTTGCGCCGTGACCGGCTTGCCGTTCGACCATTTTGCGTCTTTACGCAGATGGAAGGTCCAGACTTTAAAATCTTTGTTATCCCAGCTTTCCGCGACGCCAGGGACAATGGAACCATCCGGGCTGTTGTTGGCCAGGCCTTCCATCAGATCGCGCGTTACGTTGTTTTCAGGTACGCCTTCGATTTTATGCGGGTCGAGCGATTGCACTTCCGAACCGTTGTTCTTAACGATCTCTTGTTTGTCCGCCAGTTGCACGCCCGCCGGCACGACAGCCGCAAAAGCACTTCCGGTTGCTGTGATACCCAGCGCGGCAATGATGCCGGCCGCAAGGATGGTTTTTTTCGTGATGTTGGTCATGTGTATACTCCAGTTTTTATTATCACAGGCTCATCGTGGAGCCTGCGTTGCCCGTGAGCGGACCTTGTTATACCGGCTGCCGCTGAACGAATACGGCAGGCGGCCTTCCCTGTATTACTCCACCGCTGATGGCGTGGCGTAATACCCCTCGTTACTGCTTGATGATGTACAGATTTTTCACATCGGTGTAGTCCAGCGGATCCTTACCGGTAAAGCCGCCCACCGACGGTCTGATAAGGCGAGCGCTGACGCGGTAATACACCGGAATCAACGCCGAATCTTTATCCAACTGAGCTTCTGCCTGCTGATAAAGGGCGGCGCGTGCAGCCTCGTCCGGCGCTTTTAGCGTGCCGGCCATCAGGGCGTCAAACGCCGGGCTCTTGTAGAAAATGGTGTTGATGCTGCTGTTGGAAAGCACCAGATTGAGGAATGCGCTCGGCTCGTTATAGTCACCGCACCAGGTAGCGCGCGCCACGTCGTACTGCCCCTGATGGCGACTTTCAAGCGAGGTTTTCCACTCCTGGTTGCGTAGCGTCACCTCAGCACCGAGGTTTTTCTTCCACATCGAAGCGGCGGCAATGGCCTGCTGCTTATTTTGATCGGAGGTGTTGTACAGCAGCGTGAACTTAAGCGGTTTGCTGGCGCTGAAACCGGCTTGCTCCAGCAGCTTCCTGGCCTCGGCATTGCGCTGTTCCTGGCTCCAACTCGCCCATGCCGGCGCAGTGAATTTGGCGCCTTCGGTAAAGGTTGGGGTGAAACTGAACGCCGGGATCTGCCCCTGGCCCATGATTTTGTTGGCGATAATGTCACGGTCCAGCGTCAGTTTCACGGCAGCGCGAACCCGCGGATCGGTAAAGGGCGCACGCTGGTTGTTAATCTCGTAATAAAAGGTGCACAGATAAGGGTTAACGTGCAGTTGCTCAGGGATCTCTTTCTTCATCTTCGCGAACAGGTTCGGCGGGATGGCGCTGTTGGTGATATCAATTTCACCGCTGCGGAAGCGGTTAACGTCGCTGACCTCGGAGGCGATCGGCAAGAACGTCGCCTTATCGATCACCGTTTTCTTGTTGTTCCAATAGCTCGCGCTGCGTTCAAGCACAATGCGCTCATTCACTACCCAATCCTTCAAGCGATAGGCCCCGTTGCCAACATAGTTTGCTGGCAACGTCCATTTGTCGCCAAACTTCTCGATCACCGAACGTTTTACCGGTTTCAGCGAGGTGTGGCTCAGCATGCTGATGAAGTAAGGTACCGGTTCGCTCAGCGTGACCTGCAGCGTTTTATCATCGATGGCTTTAATGCCCAGGCTTTGCGGCCCTTTCTTGCCGGTCAGGATATCGTCGATATTTTCAATTTTGGCGTACTGCAGATAGCTGGCGTAAGGCGAGCCGGTTTTCGGATCGGCCAGGCGCTGCCAGCTATAAACGAAGTCCTGTGCGGTCACCGGGGAGCCATCACTCCATACCGCGTCCGGGCGCAGGTGAAAAGTCCAGGTTTTGAAATCCTGGTTTTCCCATTGGGCTGCCGTCGCCGGTACCACATGCCCATTGGCATCGGTGCTGACCAGCCCTTCCAACAGGTTAAGAATAATATTACTTTCCGGTATCCCTTCGACCTTATGCGGATCCAACGAAGCCACTTCCGTGCCGTTGTTAATTACAATGCTCTGCTGTTGAGCCAATTGCACTCCGGCCGGAACGTCGGCCGCCTGAGCAGAATATACGGCGCTGATACTCAGCAAGCCGGCAATGAACATAGCTAATGGAGTGCGCTTTCGGGTTTGCTGCATGGTCGAGGCTCCTTTTCACCAACAAGCATTGCTTATCGATATTCGTGAAGTATTTATAAGAATTCTAAATAAACAGACACCAGCAAAAATCATTCCCACTTTGACGACGCAGCCGCGTTAATTGCGCGTAGAAAGTTGCTCGGAAATTAGCAGAAGGCAAATTCCATAGCCAATAATTTTTACAGAAATGTTAAGCAATTCTCTTTTATTGCATCAAGCCCGATCTGTACCCCTCGGACGAGGGTGACAGTTACACGATATAAAACACTGATTTTAATCAGGTAAAATAAAACAAGCCTTGCCCTGGCGGCGCACTGCAAGCTGACACAGCAGACAAAGAAACATTCAGTTAACAAAGCGGCCGTTCAAAGAACAAACACCTGCTTATGTGCGGTTAATCACTAATAACACCTGGATGAAAGCGAGACAAGCCCTACAGAATGATGTGATTAAATTAACAGCGAATTTGATGTTAGGAGGGGGAAAAAGGGCAATAACTGGGGAAGATAAGGGGTAAAAACAACGCTTAGCGTTTTATTGAGCAACAAATTGAGATTTATGCCACATACTGGTGCAAGTGAATAAAATTCATTCATATTGCGCACTATATTAATGCGAACCAATAATTGATTTTAATTTTTAAAATTAATTTGAGTCGTGAATCGCCCTATTCACGACTCGGTCGCCGGATTACAACAGACCCGGGAATATGGCCTTAATGCCGGTAACGATAAATTCGATACCTAAAGCCATCAGCAACAACCCCATGATTCGGGTGATGACGTTAATGCCGGTTTGCCCCAATAAACGAACCAATAAAGGCGCGGCGCGGAACAATAGCCAGCAACAAAAGGCAAAGAGCGCGATCGCCAGGGTAAAACCCAACAGGTTTTGCCAGCTATGATAGCGGGAACTCCAGACAATGGTGGAACTGATGGCACCCGGTCCGGCCATCAGTGGCAATGCCAGGGGCACTACGCCGATGCTTTCACGGATTGCGCTCTCCGATTTTTCCTGTTTGTTCTGTTTGTCTTCCCCCAGTTTGCCGCTGATCATCGACATCGCAATGGTGACCACCAGGATGCCGCCGGCAATGCGGAACGAGTCAATGGAGATGCCGAACATGCGCAAAATCCCCTCCCCCAAAAACAGCGAGGTCCAGAGGATTATGGCCACCGACAGGTTGGCGGTCAGGTTAGTTTTATTGCGCCCCGCCGCCGCCTGATAGCTGGTCATGCTGATAAATACTGGCAAAATGCCTACCGGGTTCACCAGCGCAAACAGGCCGACAAAAAATTTAATGTAGCCGGAAAAATCCAACAGAGATTGGCCCACAAATGACTCCGCTTTAATAGCTTTAAAAGTGACACTGCCTACGCGCGCTAATGTAATGGAATTGCCACGGGTAATCCATTGGTCATGACCGGGATTTTTATCTATTAATGTGGTAAATAATAAAATAACTCACCACTGTTAATGCAATGTACGGTTTATGATTTTTTATGTTAGAAAAAGTGCCAGGCATCGCAGTTATCAAGAATGATTCTCAAAAACCTTGGCTGAATGGTGTCAGCATGCGATTTTTTTGATTTAAATCACATAATCACTACCCAAGAGTAGTTAAGCTCTTAGTCGTAGTCAGGGAGTAGAACAGGTTAAGGAAAAAGTGGCATCTCTGTTCGGCCCGCTGTCTTCTCCTGCTGAAGCATCGGGTAAAGCTCTTTAAGCAAATCAGCAACATGCAGCACAAAAAGATGGGAAACCTTTGTTTTTAAAACAGCATTTTCCACCGATCTGTCTATACTAGTTGCTCGCACGGCTGATTTACTGAAAGAGTTTAACATTATCAGGAGAGCATTATGGCTGTAACAAATGTCGCTGAACTGAACGAGCTAGTTGCACGTGTCAAAAAAGCCCAGCGCGAATATGCCAACTTCACTCAAGAGCAAGTTGATAAAATTTTCCGCGCTGCTGCCCTCGCCGCTGCCGATGCCCGTATTCCTCTGGCTAAAATGGCCGTTGAAGAATCCGGTATGGGTATCGTTGAAGATAAAGTGATCAAGAACCACTTCGCATCCGAGTTTATCTACAACGCCTATAAAGATGAAAAAACCTGCGGTATCCTGTCTGAAGACGATACTTTCGGTACCATCACCATCGCCGAACCTATCGGCCTGATTTGCGGTATCGTACCCACCACCAACCCAACTTCCACGGCGATTTTCAAAGCGTTAATCAGCCTGAAAACCCGTAACGGCATTATCTTCTCTCCGCACCCTCGTGCGAAAAACGCCACCAACAAAGCGGCAGATATCGTGCTGCAGGCAGCGATTGCCGCCGGTGCACCAAAAGACATCGTCGGCTGGATCGATCAGCCTACCGTTGAACTGTCCAACCAGCTGATGCACCACCCTGACATCAACCTGATCCTGGCCACCGGTGGCCCAGGCATGGTTAAAGCGGCCTACAGCTCCGGCAAACCGGCCATCGGCGTGGGTGCAGGTAATACCCCGGTGGTGGTTGACGAAACGGCGGATATCAAACGCGTCGTGGCCTCTATTCTGATGTCTAAAACCTTCGACAGCGGTGTGATTTGCGCCTCTGAGCAATCCGTCATCGTGGTTGACTCCATCTATGATGCGGTGCGCGAACGTTTCGCTTCCCATGGCGGCTACATGCTGCAGGGTAAAGAACTGAAAGCCGTGCAGGACATCATCCTGAAAAACGGCGGTCTGAATGCGGCTATCGTCGGTCAGTCTGCACCGAAAATCGCTGAAATGGCAGGCATCAAAGTTCCGGCAAGCACCAAGGTGCTGATCGGTGAAGTGAAGCTGGTCGATGAGTCAGAACCTTTCGCTCACGAAAAGCTGTCGCCAACGCTGGCCATGTATCGCGCCAAAGACTTTGAAGACGCGGTCAGCAAAGCGGAAAAACTGGTCGCCATGGGCGGTATCGGTCACACCTCTTGCCTGTACACCGACCAGGATAATCAGCCGGAACGCGTAGCCTTCTTCGGCGACAAGATGAAAACCGCGCGTATCCTGATCAACACCCCTGCTTCTCAGGGTGGTATCGGCGACCTGTACAACTTCAAACTCGCTCCGTCTCTGACGCTGGGCTGCGGTTCCTGGGGCGGTAACTCCATCTCTGAAAACGTCGGTCCAAAACACCTGATCAACAAGAAAACTGTAGCGAAGCGAGCAGAAAACATGTTGTGGCATAAACTTCCGAAATCAATCTACTTCCGCCGTGGCTCACTGCCAATCGCGCTGGAAGAAGTAGCGACCGACGGGGCAAAACGCGCCTTCATTGTGACCGACCGCTACCTGTTCAACAACGGCTATGCAGACCAGATCACTTCCGTTCTGAAGTCACACGGCATTGAAACCGAAGTGTTCTTCGAGGTTGAAGCGGATCCAACGCTGTCCATCGTTCGTAAAGGCGCTGAACAGATGAACTCCTTCAAGCCAGACGTGATCATCGCACTGGGCGGCGGTTCACCGATGGATGCTGCGAAGATCATGTGGGTCCTGTACGAACATCCGGAAACCCACTTCGAAGACCTGGCGCTGCGCTTTATGGATATCCGTAAACGTATCTACAAGTTCCCGAAAATGGGAGTGAAGGCAAAAATGATTGCCGTCACCACCACTTCAGGCACCGGTTCAGAAGTTACGCCATTTGCGGTAGTGACCGACGACGTGACCGGTCAGAAATACCCACTGGCAGATTACGCATTGACTCCTGACATGGCGATCGTTGACGCCAACCTGGTCATGAACATGCCGAAATCCCTGTGCGCCTTCGGTGGCCTGGATGCGGTAACTCACGCGCTGGAAGCTTATGTTTCAGTCCTGGCGAACGAATACTCCGACGGTCAGGCGCTGCAAGCGTTGAAACTGCTGAAAGAGTATCTGCCAGCAAGCTATAAAGAAGGCGCCAAGAACCCGGTAGCCCGTGAGCGCGTGCACAATGCCGCAACCATCGCCGGTATCGCGTTCGCCAACGCCTTCCTGGGGGTTTGCCACTCAATGGCCCACAAACTGGGCTCCGAGTTCCATATCCCACACGGTTTGGCCAACGCCATGCTGATCTCCAACGTCATTCGTTATAACGCGAACGACAACCCGACCAAACAAACGGCTTTCAGCCAGTACGACCGCCCACAAGCACGTCGCCGCTACGCTGAAATCGCTGACCACCTCGGCCTGAGCGCACCGGGCGACCGTACCGCACAGAAAATCGAGAAGTTGCTGACCTGGTTGGACGAGATCAAGGCCGAACTGGGCATCCCTGCTTCAATCCGCGAAGCCGGCGTGCTGGAAGCCGATTTCCTGGCGAAAGTAGACAAGCTGTCTGAAGACGCCTTTGACGACCAGTGTACCGGTGCTAACCCACGTTATCCGCTGATTGCTGAACTCAAGCAAATCATGCTGGATACCTTCTACGGCCGTAAATTCAGCGAAGCGGTTGACGAAGAGGTTTTGGTCGCACCGGTTGCCGCCAAGACGGTAAAGAAGACCAAAAAATAACGGTTCATTGAATTGAGCCAACAAAAAACCGCCGAAAGGCGGTTTTTTTATGCGGCAGAGTCCATTCATCAATCCGCCTTGAGCAATAGCGACAAAACGCGCTACAAGGCTCTCTGTTGCGCGCTGGAGGCTACTCCAATGCCTCTATCGCTTCCTTGTAATGTTTGCGGCAGACGGAGACGTAGCTTTCGTTACCACCAATCACCACCTGTTCACCGGCATGCATCGCCTTCCCGCTCTCATCGAGTCGCAGCACCATATTCGCCTTACGCCCGCAGTGGCAAATGGTTTTCAACTCCACCAATTTGTCTGCCCAGGCCAGCAAATATTGACTGCCAATAAACAGTTCACCCAGGAAGTCGGTACGCAAGCCGTAACACAGCACCGGAATATCCAGCTGATCGACAACATCGCACAATTGCTCGACCTGCTGTTTCGTCAGGAACTGACTTTCATCCAGCAGAACGCAGTGTACAGGCTGCTGCTGATGTTCCTGCGCAATCATCGCAAAGAGCATCGAGTCATTATTATACAGCTGTGCCTGGGAAGACAGGCCGATCCGCGAGCTCACCTTACCCACGCCAAAACGGTGATCTATTTCAGCGGTAAACACCAGTGTACGCATACCACGTTCTTGATAATTATATGAAGATTGCAACAGCGCGGTAGATTTCCCTGCATTCATAGCAGAGTAATAAAAATAAAGTTGAGCCATGGGCCCGCTACTCCAATGGTATAAGAAATATTCAGCGGTTGATTCAGCAGCCAAGTGTACCATAAGGCGACAACCGGCTTACACCACCGGATTAATCAATATCCTGCCCAGACGAATACCAGACTTTCAAATGAAACATTCCGTTCTGCTCACATAGGGCTTTAACATCTATTTACAGGATGGTTTCTGCCTGTCATCACATTTAATTACTACTAATGATTAGCGCCCGGCATTAATGGTTATGCCAATGCTGTGACACGCCCCTGCAACAGAGGCCGGTGCGTAAGATTAAATCTATTAACCCCACCGGGCGTTGCGCCTGAGTATTTAATGACATAAAACAGCCCAGGGTACAGTTCTTGACGATATCTTTACTCATATACCCCTATTGTTTACAGTGTTGGCAGACTAAAACACGTGATTTAACCCACAGAATTCAGAGTAATATTGATATAAAACACAATTATAACTTAGTCATGAATGCCTTTGTGGCGCAGCAAACATACCGTGGCTGTAGAAAATTTGACTTAAAAATGGAGGTTGTAATACTTATCTCCCCTGCCTATATTAGCCCGAGAGTTCTGATTAGGTCTTTTAAAAGGTAAATTTGAGCGTTCCTTTCAATTTGGCTATTGCAGAAAAGAAAAGAGCACTCTATTATTATCCAGACGCCCCCCACCAATATAATTTGAGACTAGGACAATGAGCGAAGCATTAAAGATTTTGAACAACATCCGTACTCTCCGCGCTCAGGCAAGAGAATGCAGCCTGGAAACGCTGGAAGAGATGCTTGAAAAACTGGAAGTTGTTGTGAACGAACGTCGCGAAGAAGACAGCCAGGCTCAAGCAGAAGTTGAAGAACGCACCCGTAAACTGCAGCAATATCGTGAAATGCTGATTGCTGACGGTATTGATCCAAATGAACTGCTGCAAACTATGGCTGCAACTAAAGCCGCTGGTAAAGCTAAACGTGCAGCACGTCCGGCTAAATACCAATATAAAGATGAAAACGGTGAACTGAAAACCTGGACTGGCCAGGGCCGTACTCCAGCAGTGATTAAGAAAGCTATCGAAGAGCAAGGTAAATCTCTGGACGATTTCCTGCTGTAATAGCATTCCAGTTACATGTTAAAAAGGCTCCCAAGGGAGCCTTTTTGTTATGCTTATTTTCACGCTGCTTAGAACCTTCGTTCGGCTTTGCGTAATTATCCTAATGGGCGGCTTCGTTAATCCGCTATCTAACGGCTGAGTCCCTACGGTTTTCCAAAGCATAAAAAAGGGGCCTGAGCCCCTTATTGCATTAACGCACTGCTCAATTACTGAGCTTTATAAAATGATTTATACCATTCAACAAAGCGTTTCACGCCTTCTTCAACGCTGGTTTCCGGCTTGAATCCAATCACGCGATAGAGCTCTGCGGTATCGGCACTGGTATCTAACACGTCGCCAGGTTGCATAGGCAGCATATTTTTACGCGCTTCGATCCCCAACGCCTGTTCCAGCGCACTGATATATTTCATCAGCTTCACCGGGCTGCTGTTGCCGATATTATAGACATGGTATGGGGCAGAACTGGTCGCCGGCGATCCCTGCTCTACCGTCCAGTCAGCATTTGGCTGAGGAATAACCGCCTGCAAGCGGACAATAGCCTCGGCAATATCGTCGATGTAGGTAAAGTCACGGTGCATCTCGCCGTGGTTATATACATCAATACTGTCACCCGCCAATATGGCCTTGGTGAATTTGAACAGCGCCATATCTGGACGCCCCCACGGGCCATAGACGGTAAAGAAACGCAGGCCGGTGGTTGGGAGACCATATAGGTGAGAGTAGCTGTGCGACATCAACTCATTGGCTTTCTTGGTTGCCGCATACAATGATATCGGGTGGTCGACCGAATCTTCAGTCGCAAATGGCAGCTTTCGATTCAGACCATATACCGAGCTGGAAGAAGCATATAACAGATGCTCGACTTTATTGTGTCGGCAGCCTTCCAGCACGTTTAAATGCCCAATAAGATTCGAGTCCGCATACGCCAGAGGATTTTCCAGCGAATAACGCACCCCGGCCTGCGCACCCAGATGGATTACCCGCTGAAACTGGTGCTCGGCGAACAGCTGCGCCATCCCTTCTCGATCGGCCAAATCCAGCTTAATAAACCGGAAGGCAGGCTTATCCGCCAGCAGATCAAGACGGGCCATTTTCAGACCCACATCATAATAATCATTCAGGTTGTCGATACCGACAACCTGATGACCTGCGGCCAACAAACGCTCAGCAGTATGATAACCAATAAAGCCTGCCGCGCCTGTAACCAGGAATTTCATAGTCAACCCTTAAATAACCGGCTGAATGGACGCACCGCGACCAATCGCATAATAAGTAAAGCCTCGGCTTTCCAGACGCTCTGGATCAAACAGGTTGCGGCCATCAAAGATCACTGGCTGCTTCAGCGCACCCTTAATCACATCGAAATCCGGCGCACGGAAGTTCTGCCACTCGGTACAGATAACCAAAGCATCAGCGCCATGCAACGCCGCTTCTTTGGTCCCTACCAGCTTCAGGTCATCACGTTGGCCGTAGATACGTTGCACTTCATTCATTGCTTCAGGATCGTAAGCCTGAACGATAGCGCCCGCTTCCCACAACTGCTCCATCAACACACGGCTGGAGGCTTCGCGCATATCGTCGGTGTTCGGTTTGAATGCCAAGCCCCATAACGCAAAGGTTTTGCCTTTCAGGTCTTCACCGAAATGATGTTTGATAAATTTGGTCAGCTTATACTTCTGCTGATAGTTGACCTGCTCTACGGCCTGCAACAGTTTTGGCTGGTAACCAATATGTTCCGCAGTACGGATCAGCGCCTGAACGTCTTTCGGGAAGCAGGAGCCGCCGTAACCGCAGCCTGGATAGATAAAGTGATAACCGATACGGGAATCTGAACCGATACCCTGGCGCACTTTCTCAATATCTGCCCCCAGCATTTCGGCCAGGTTAGACATTTCGTTCATAAAGCTGATTTTGGTCGCCAGCATGCAGTTGGCGGCATATTTGGTCAACTCGGCACTGCGAATATCCATCATGATCATGCGATCGTGATTGCGGTTAAACGGTTCGTACAGTTCACGGATTGGTTCGATCACATCTTTGTTATCGGTACCGATAACGATGCGCTCAGGACGCATGCAGTCTGCTACCGCCGCCCCTTCCTTCAAAAATTCCGGATTGGAAACCACATCGAAAGGCACTTTGCTGCCACGTTTTTGCAGGGTTTCTTCCATCACCTGGCGGACTTTATCTGCAGTACCGACCGGCACGGTAGATTTGTCGATCACCACTTTGTGTTCGGTCATGTGTTCCGCGATGGTACGCGCAACGGCAGTCACATATTTCAGGTCGGCAGAACCGTCTTCATCCGGCGGCGTCCCCACCGCGATAAACTGAATGGTACCATGCGCCACCCCAGCTTTAGCATCGGTGGTAAAATGCAGGCGGCCGGCTTCATAGTTCTGCTGAACCAACGGCGTTAAGCCAGGCTCAAAAATAGGGATATTCCCTTTCTTCAGGTTTTCGACTTTACGTTCGTCTATATCAATACACATAACGTCGTGGCCGACTTCAGCCAACACCGCAGCCTGCACCAGGCCAACATAGCCAATACCAAAAACTGTTACTTTCATGGGAAAATCCTAGTTTTTCAAATTAAGACGAAAGATAAATAAATTATTCTTTATCAGCGGCCAGTAACTGATTCAACCACTGCGTAAAATCTTTGCCAAGTGCAGGATGCCGCATGCCGTATTCGACAAACGCCTGCATGTAACCCAGCTTATTGCCGCAGTCATGGCTGATCCCTTTCAGGTGATAGGCTTCAACCGTTTCTTGCTGCATCAGCATTTCAATGCTGTCAGTGAGCTGGATTTCATTGCCGGCGCCTGGAGGCGTTTTCGACAGCAGCGGCCAAATGTCGGCAGAAAGCACGTAGCGCCCTACAATCGCCAGATCGGAAGGTGCTTCGTCCGGCGATGGCTTTTCGACGACGCTGACCATCGGTGCACTTTCACCCGGCTGCAGTTCATAGCCTTTGCAGTCGGCTACGCCGTAATTACCGACATCTTTGTGCGGTACGGGTTCAACCATGATCTGGCTGATGCCGGTTTGTTCAAACCGTTGCAGCATTTCGTGCAAGTTGTCTTTTTTAAGATCGGCGCTGTACTCATCAAGGATCACGTCAGGTAAAATCACGGCCACCGGCTCGTCACCCACCAGCGGATAGGCACACATAATGGCGTGCCCCAGCCCTTTGGCGACGCCCTGACGCACCTGCATCACGGTCACGCCCTTTGGACAGATGGACTGAACTTCGTCCAGCAACTGACGCTTAACGCGCTTTTCCAGCATCGCTTCCAATTCAAAGCTGGTATCGAAATGGTTTTCGATCGAATTCTTGGAGGAATGGGTAACCAGCACAATCTCGTTAATCCCTGCAGCAATACATTCATTAACCACGTATTGGATCAGGGGTTTGTCGACCAGCGGCAGCATTTCTTTTGGAATGGCTTTTGTCGCCGGTAACATCCGTGTTCCCAAGCCTGCAACCGGGATCACAGCCTTTCTGACTTTACGATTTACAGCAGGCATTATTTCCTCTCTTAATAGCGCTCACTTTATGAGCTTTTCGCCATATAAAAACCTTCGGAGTATACCAGCTTATGACTGTCTGGCATTAACCGCAGCACAAATAGAAAGAATTTAGGACAATTACCCAAGGGGTTAACTGAGGTAAAAATAATCACGTCAAATATCTGGATTTCAAATACTATTTCGGTCGTTGGGATTATTCGGCACTGAGCATCAACCGCAGTCGCCCACCTGAGCCCCAGACCTGGCACTGCCAGGCAGCGCAGTGTTGACTGATTTGATTCATGTACGTCGCACCCAGCGTGCCAAGCGGCACGCCGTTGCTCAATTGAATTTGATTGTCGCCGGTATTTACATTGGCATGCAGGCCAGCGGAGACCAGGATCAGGTTCTTATATTCGGCGTGGTAATAACCCACCAGCAGTGGGAATTGCCCTTCCAACCGGCCCTGACGTAATAATTGATTAACTTGTTTTAACAATGCGCTCATTTGCGGCAGCCTTTGACGCTGATTCGCTAAATGATCCTGCAATAATCCATTAAATAAAGCTCGCAACAGTAACGCCGCCAATACGCCATTATCCCCTGCACGCGTCACATCCAGACAATAGAAAGCCAGATCTTTATCCGACAGCGCCGCAATATCCAGCACTAGCCCGGGGTTTTCTCCGGTGGTCAATTGCCGATAATTAATCCGGCAATGGGCAACGGTCTGCTGCACCGGGGGTTGTAACTGCTTGAGCAGCTTCACCGCTTCGGAAGGGTTTTTACTCAGCGCGTCCCAGTCCTGTAACAGCTCGACTTCTTCAATCGCTGGGGAAGTGAACATATTGGGATACAGGCAACCCAGCACCGCCTCTCGCAGACGATTAAGATCGGTCACCGGCTTTAACAGCACGTCCTGCACGCCTAACCGCAGCATTTTGGCGATATCGGCCATTTTATCGGTCGCCGATATCACCAACACCGGAATTTGCACGCCCTGCAGGCGCAGATGCTCGACAAACTCTATCCCGTCCATTTCCGGCATTGCCAGATCACACAGGATTAAATCCGGGTGAACGTCATCCACCAGGCTCAAGGCCAGCAAACCATTGGGCGCCTCACTGGTTTCTGCTCCCAACGATTTCAGATAGCCAACAAGCACCGAACGAAAAACCAGTTCGTCCTCGACCACCAAAATGCGCTTGTCAGTCAATGGTAATGCCATCAGCCGTGCCTCTTCCCTTTCCATAGTGTAATAGTGGCTCAAAAAGGCCATTTATGCTTGCCGGAAATTTTTCCAACGGTGGGGTATTCTCCCGAGAACCGGCGATTATTTGTTTTTTATCAACGGCAATAGCATGTCGATCTGTTTTTCCACCGCCAGTTTTCCGGCGGCTATCGCCTCATCGGCGCGATGGAAATCCAGCGTCGAAATCTGAGGACAATAAGGTTGAATCAACACATCAGGCGGATCGCCGGCCATGCGGTTGCGTTTCAGGCGATTTTCCAGAACCTGGATCGACGTCCCCATGATCTCCATCGCCGTAGGCGTGAAGTTGGGCTTTCTGGTGGTCATTTTGCTGATGCGTTCCCTTAAGCGCCCCCGCCAGTTGCGGGCAGGAAGATCTTGCGGCGCCTCCACATCGTGATTGCGCACCGAGAATAAGTCCTGCTGCATTAAATGAGCATCATGCTGCAAATCGACGGCGATGACGATGTCGGCTCCCAATGCCCTGGTCAATGAAATCGGCACAGGATTCACCACTGCGCCATCCACCAGCCAATAGCCATCAAACCAGACAGGTGCCAACAGGCCCGGCATGCTGCACGACGCACGAACCGCCTGATGAATATCGCCCTCCGTCAACCACAGCTCGCGTCCGGTACTGAGATTGGTTGCCACGGCGCCGAATTTGAGTGAGCACTCGGCGATATCATCGATCTTCAGCAATTGCCCCACCGCGTTGAAAACCCGTTCGCCGCGTAGCAATCCGCCCCGCTGCCAGGACAAGTCCATCAACCGGATCACGTCCCAATAGCTGAACGAACGTACCCAGGTTTCCATGGCAGGCAAACGGTGGCTGGCAAAAGCGGCCCCCACCAGGGCGCCCACCGAGCAACCCGCTACTATATCGACTTCAACGCCCAATTTCTTTAGCGCGTTGATCACGCCGATATGCGCCCACCCTTTCGCCGAACCCGCGCCCAATGCCAATCCAATCTTTATTTTTCGCATACTTTCCGCCCTTTGCCCGGTGAATTGTATCAATGACGCTGTCAGCGTAGATTGTCACGATCGAATAATGTTAGGTAACATATGCGCTAAATTTCTTTCGGCATCGGCCCGTTCCTCAGGTTCCGGCCATTTTAGGAGTCACCTTGTCCGAATTATGCCCCTGCGGCGGCGGAGTGGAGTATAGCGCATGCTGCGAGCCCTACATCAACGGCAGCCAAACGCCATCAACCCCCGGACAGTTAATGCGCTCGCGCTTTAGCGCTTACGTAAAACACAACGTGGATTATCTGATTGCTACCTGGCACCCCGACTGCCACGCGGCGGAATGGCGAAACGGGATCGTCGACAGTTTCAAAGACACCGAATGGCTCGGCCTGACGGTGGTAGAAGAAAAACCGGGCCATGAGGCCAATGAAGGTTTTGTCGAATTCATTGCCCGTTTTATCGATGGCGGCACCGGCGAGCAAAGGGCAATGCACGAACGCTCGCGCTTCCTTCAGCTTGGCCAACGCTGGTATTATATTGACGGAACCAAACCTCAGCCTGGCAGAAATGCCATTTGCCCATGCGGCTCAGGAAAAAAATATAAAAAGTGCTGCGGGCGTTAAGCCGGCAGTCACCGTGCCCAAGAGATTTCAGGCGATGGCCTGAAAACGAAAGCAATAAAATTCTCGCCTGCGCAGACAGGACATACCGTATCAGACAGGATCCTCATCCCCATGCCACACCAAAATGTACAAAGAAAAGTTTTGCGCACCATTTGCCCGGATGCCAAAGGCCTAATCGCCAAGATCACCAATATTTGCTACAAGCATGAGCTCAACATTGTTCAGAACAACGAGTTCGTCGATCACCGCACCGGTCGTTTCTTTATGCGTACCGAGTTGGAAGGCATTTTCAACGACACCACGTTGCTGGCTGATCTCGACAGCGCGCTGCCGGCAGGCTCGGTGCGTGAACTGCATAATTCCGGCCGCCGCCGCATTGTCGTGCTGGTGACCAAAGAAGCACATTGCCTGGGCGATCTGCTGATGAAAAGCGCCTACGGCGGCCTGGACGTGGAGATTGCGGCGGTTATCGGTAACCACGATACGCTGCAAACGCTGGTAGAGCGCTTTGATATTCCGTTCCATCTGGTCAGCCATGAAGGTCTGACTCGCGATCAGCACGATCAGAAAATGATGGCCCAGATCGACCAATATCAGCCGGACTACGTGGTACTGGCCAAATATATGCGTGTGCTGACGCCGGCGTTTGTACAGCACTATCCGAACCAGGTGATCAATATCCACCATTCCTTCCTGCCGGCCTTTATCGGCGCAAGACCTTATCATCAGGCTTACGAGCGCGGTGTGAAAATCATCGGTGCCACGGCCCACTATGTTAACGATAATCTGGATGAAGGCCCGATCATCATGCAGGACGTGATCCACGTCGATCACACCTATTCTGCCGAAGATATGATGCGTGCCGGACGTGACGTTGAGAAAAATGCCCTCAGCCGTGCGCTCTACCACGTGTTGGCGCAACGAGTATTTGTGTACGGCAACCGGACGGTTATTCTGTAATTGCTCAATAAAGCGGTGCCTTTCGTTCAGGGATGCACCGCCACGGGCAAAAAATCGGCAAACGATTCATTTTCTGCATTTCAATACTTTACACGCCCGCTTCATTTGATATGATGCGCCCCGCTTACCGAGACAGACGTTTCGCAAGCAAGGCCAGTGGTGGGGTTCCCGAGCGGCCAAAGGGAGCAGACTGTAAATCTGCCGTCACAGACTTCGAAGGTTCGAATCCTTCCCCCACCACCATCTTCTCTCTGTTGATGAGTGCACAGCGAAAGCTGAAGTCACTTAAAACACTGAGGGGGAAGATGAGAAGCTTCGCCAAGGTTCGAGTCTCACGCAGTGAGACAACGCGCTTTAGCGCGGCCCGCAGGGTGAGGAACGAAGAGACGAATAATCCTTCCCCCACCACCATCTTCTCTCTGTAAAGAGTGAAGACGCAGTAAAGAAGCCGGCCAGGTTTCTTCCGGATAAAACCGGAACTACAATGTATAAAACCATGAATACCATGGTGGGGTTCCCGAGCGGCCAAAGGGAGCAGACTGTAAATCTGCCGTCACAGACTTCGAAGGTTCGAATCCTTCCCCCACCACCATCCTTGTATATCCCTCAGAAACAAACCAAACCTGAAAGTCCCAATATCACTCCTTAGCGGGAGGGATGAGAAGCTTCGACTAGGTTCGAGTCTCACACAGTGAGACAACGCGCTTTAGCGCGGCCCGCAGGGTGAGTCGCGCAGCGACGAGTAATCCTTCCCCCACCACCATCCTTGTCTATTCCCTAGCATCAAATCAATCCTTAGCACTCCGATATCTCATTTATCAATTTCCTTAATCTTTCTGCACGTCCTCAACTTGAACTCCGACCAACAATTCGCTATACCACTGGCTTCTTTAATGCAGTAAGGAAAAAAGTGCATGCGTAACAATATCTGCGTTTTTTGCGGCGCCAGCGAAGGCGTTAACCCTGCCTATGCCGAGAATGCACGGCAACTGGGCCAGACACTTGCCGCCCAAGGCCGACGCTTGATCTACGGCGGCGGGAAAAAAGGGTTGATGGGCATTGTGGCAGATGCCGTACTTGCCGCCGGTGGCGAAGCGGTGGGTATCATTCCTGAACGATTGGTTGAAGCAGAAACTGCGCACCGTGGCCTGACCGAGCTGGAGGTGGTCCCTGACATGCACACCCGCAAGGCGCGTATGGCGGCCCTAGCTGACGGTTTTATCGCCCTGCCGGGCGGCATAGGAACTCTGGAAGAGCTGTTTGAAATCTGGACCTGGGGTCAGATTGGCTATCACAGCAAACCGGTAGGCCTGCTCGACGTGAACGGTTTCTACCGCCCGCTAAACAATTTCCTGCAGCACGTGGCCGATCAAGGCTTTATGCGTCATGATTATCTCGGCACCATGCACATCAGCGAATCCGCACAAACCTTGCTGCAACAATTCGACGACTATCAGCCCAAAAATTACGACCGCTGGGCGAAATAACCCGGCTTGCCAGCGGCGGTCATTGCCGCTGGCCCACGTTACATTTCCGGCCAAACTCTGCTACTATCTCAACACATTTTTCTCGTATAAACGGCACCGCTCATGAAGTTTGTCTCTTTTAATATCAATGGACTGCGCGCGCGTCCGCACCAACTGGCCGCAATTATCGAGCAGCACCAACCCGACGTGATCGGTCTGCAAGAAACAAAAGTTCACGATGATATGTTTCCGCTGGAAGACGTGAGCCAGTACGGCTATCACGTGTTCTATCACGGGCAAAAAGGCCATTACGGCGTAGCGCTGCTGACCAAAGAAAAGCCGCTGGCCGTTCGCCGGGGTTTCCCTACCGATGAAGAAGACGCCCAGCGCCGCATCATCATGGCCGACCTGGCTACGCCGCAAGGCACCCTGACGGTAATCAACGGCTACTTCCCACAGGGTGAAAGCCGTGACCATCCGATCAAATTCCCTGCCAAAACGCGCTTCTATCAGGATCTGCAAAACTACCTTGAGCAGCAGATGTCAGTAGACTCACCGGTGTTGGTGATGGGTGACGTCAATATCAGTCCAAGCGATTACGATATCGGTATCGGTGAAGAGAGCCGCAAGCGCTGGTTGCGCACCGGTAAATGCTCTTTCCTGCCGGAAGAACGTGAATGGATGGATCGCCTGATGAACTGGGGCCTGGTGGATACCTATCGCCACGCCAATCCAGAGCGCAACGATCAGTTCTCATGGTTCGACTACCGTTCGCGTGGCTTTGATGAAAACCGCGGCCTGCGTATCGATCTGCTGTTAGCCAGCACGCCACTGGCCGCGCGTTGTATCGCGACCGGCATCGATTATGAGATCCGCGGGATGGAGAAGCCATCGGATCACGCACCGGTCTGGGCGGAATTCTCGCTGTAATTAATCCAACCCCGGCCCTGCCGGGGTTTCTCTCTGTGGTAAAGATGAAAATTATCGATGTCGTCGCCGCCATCATCGAAAAGAATGGCAAAATTTTACTGGCACAACGCGATGCCGACAGCGATCAGGCCGGCCTGTGGGAATTTCCCGGCGGAAAAGTGGAACCCGGCGAAAGTCAGCCTCAAGCCCTGGCGCGTGAACTGGATGAAGAGTTGGGAATAGTGGCCAGCGTCGGCGATTACGTCGCCAGTAATCCGTGGCAGCAAACTGAGCGGGTGATTAGGTTACATGCCTGGCGTGTCGAGGCATTCAGTGGCGAATTGCAGAACCGCTGCCATGCCGACTTTGTTTGGGTAACGCCGGAGCAGGCGTTTGACTATCCGCTGGCTCCGGCCGACGTACCGCTGCTGGCCGCGTATATTGCCAGTTTAGCGTCAGAAGCCTGAGCCGCTGACGTTACCGCGTCACTTCTTCAGGCGGATCCAGATCAACGGATTAGTTCCCACCACGTTGGGGTCGCGCACGCACTGCAGCACTTCCCCTTCCACCTTCAGTACCGCCCCTTCAGAATAGTTTTGATCCTGATAAATGCAGCAGCGGCTGCAAGGTTGCACGGCAGGTTGAGCCGCCGCGCTTTTCGCCGCGCCCCAAATTTCCGGCGATACCGGCACCACCACGTCCACATCGCCACGGTTGGCCATGACCGCAGACGAAAATAACAGTGCGCCAGTGGTCAGCATCAGTAAGGCGTAATTCATTCGCTCTTCTCCCGCGCCTTGCCGGCGCTCTTCTTGCGTTTTTTTGCCCCGGAGGAAGGTGGCGGCGGCAACCCGCGAAACGCCATACTCGCCCGGCTCTGCTTGGCCTGATAAATCAGCTCCTGCAAAGTCCCCACCAGAGGTTGCATAAAGTCCTGATAGCGACAGGATTTCTCACTGATTTGCGTCAGCGTAGCCTCCCAGTTCGCCGTCATATCCGGACGGGCAGCAATATCCGGCAGCGAATGGATCAACGCCCGACCGGTTTCACTGGAATGAATATAACGCCCTTTCTTATACAAAAACGCCCGCTTGAACAGTAACTCAATAATGCCTGCGCGCGTGGCCTCGGTCCCTAAACCATCGGTCGCTCGCAGGATTTTCTTTAGCGCTTTATCCTGAACAAAACGTGCAATACCTGTCATGGCGGAAAGCAGGCTGGCATCGGTGAATGGGCGCGGCGGCTGCGTCTGACGCTCAACCACTTCACCGCGTTCGCACAACAGTTCGTCATCCTTCGCCACCACCGGTAACGGTGCGCCTTCGTTTTCTTCATCGCGCTCTTTGCTGCCCAAGAGTGTGCGCCACCCGGCTTCAGCCAGGAAGCGTGCCTTGGCGATAAACTTGCCTCCGGCGATATCCAGCTCAATGACGCATTTGCGGAACATGGCGTCCGGGCAAAACTGCATCAGGTACTGTCGGGCAACCAGCCCATAAACGTTCAGTTCGTCCTGACTGAGGCTGACCTTGCTGGCACGTGCGGTGGGAATAATTGCGTGGTGAGCATCCACCTTCTTGTCATCCCAGCAACGGTTACGACGATCGCTGTCGATCACCGGCTGCGGGTAAAGATCCGGTTGATGAACACTGATGGCGTTCAACACCGAATGGCGCCCGGCGAAATGCTCTTCCGGTAGATAGCGGCAATCAGAACGCGGATAAGTGATTAACTTATGGGTTTCGTACAGGCGCTGACAGACATCGAGCACCTGCTGCGCACTCAGGTTAAAGCGTTTGGAAGCTTCGATCTGCAAAGTCGACAATGAAAACGGCAGCGGAGCGGTATCTGATTCCCGTTTATCATTATAGGAGGTGACCAGCGCTGGTTGGCCCTCGATGCGCTTGAGCACGTGCTCCGCCAAAGGCCGGTGCAGCAGACGCCCTTCCTCATCCTGATAGGGTTCGCAGGAGTCGCTGGGTTGCCACAGGGCGACGAATCGCTCCTCTTTCGGCGTCACGATGTGCGCTTTCACTTCGAAGAAGTCTTTCGACACAAAGTTTTCGATATCTTCGTCCCGTCGCACTACCAGCCCCAATACCGGCGTTTGTACCCGCCCGACGGACAACACGCCGTCATAACCGGCATTGCGCCCCAAAATGGTGTAGGCGCGGGTCATGTTGATGCCATACAGCCAGTCAGCGCGGGAACGTGCCAGGGCGGAAACACACAGAGGAATAAAATCGCGGTTATCACGTAACCGTTCAATGGCGCGTTCCACCGCCTGCGGGTTGAGATCGTTGATCAGGCAGCGGCGTACGCTTTGACGTTTTTCCGGCGTCAACGCCAGATAGTCGAGCACCTCGTCCACCAGCAGTTGCCCTTCGCGATCCGGGTCACCTGCGTGCACCACCTCATCGGCCTCATGCAGCAGTTTTTTGATCGCATTAAGCTGTTTGCTTACCGACGGGCGGGGCTGCAACTGCCACTTTTCAGGGATGATCGGCAAGTCCGCCAGCGACCATCGCGCATAGCGACTGTCATAGGCATCCGGTTGCGCCTGTTCCAATAAGTGTCCCACGCACCAGGTCACCACATCATTGTTACCACAGGCGATAAATCCGTCACCGCGGCGGTGCGGTTTAGGGAGTACGTCGACAATGGCGCGCGCCAAACTCGGTTTTTCGGCAATAAACAGTCGCATTATTCACCGTTATTCTGGCTGTACGTCATCAGGAATTCTCTTACTTCAGCATAATTCCCGCGGAACACAATCCGCTGGGATTTTTTTTCCAATTGATAGTGATACATCGGATCATAGTAGTGCTGCAACAACGGCACCAGCCACTCCTGATGCGCGTCACTATTACCGCCGGCATATTGACGCTGTAACGCCCATTCCAGGCTCTGCGTCAGCTGCTGAAAACGCTCCAGGCCCAAGCGACGGCGAATGGCAAACAGGCCGTGGTGCAAATACTCGTCGTATTTCTGCCAGCCCAGCTCCGCCCCCAAAGCCTGCTCAAACGCCAGACGCATGCGATCGATATATTCATGCTGCAACCGTGCCAGACGCACCTCGAAAGGATCGTCGATAACGGCCACCGGCGCCTGCTGCATGCGGGTGAAAATGGGCAGCGGCAGATTGTTGCTGCCGATAATGCGCCCTTCGTCCTCCAGCACCCAACGGCGGCAGCCACCATGCTGTTTTTTCAGCAATAACACAGCCAGACGATTCTCAAAATCAATCTGTCCGCTTTGTGCCACCAGCGTTCGGCCAAAAGATGAACCGCGATGCCGCGCCGCGCCTTCCAGATCGATACCTTCGGCCAGCTCATTGACCAACACCGTTTTGCCGCTGCCGGTATTGCCGCCGATCAGCACCATCGGCAGTTCGGCGCTTTGTTCCAACGTGGTCAGCAAGAACTGCCGCAGCGCCTTGTAGCCGCCTACAATGCGCGGATAGTCCACTCCAGCCTCATGCAGCCATTGCTGCACCAGTTGCGAACGCAAGCCTCCGCGAAAACAGTAGAGGTAACCTTCCGGCCATTGCGCGCATTGCGCCAGCCACGCCGCCGTGCGCTCCTCGCGCAATCGGCCGTTAACCAGGCTGTGGCCCAGAGCAATCGCTGCCTGCTGCCCCTGCTGTTTGTAACAGGTGCCCACCGCCTGCCGTTCATCGTCGTTCATCAACGGCAGGTTTACCGCATTGGCGAAAGCGCCCTGCTGAAACTCAACCGGCGCACGCACATCAATCAGCGGGATATCCTGCAAAAAAATGCGCCGATAGTCTTGGGTATCCGCCCGAGCCAACGTAACAGACACTACACAACCTCGATCAGCGGCTTGCCCGCAACGGCCGTATGCAGTTCACCAATAGCCTGAAACTGAATGCCGTGACGTTCGGCAATTGCCTGAACCTGCTGTTCCGCTTCCGGTAATACCGCCAGCAGCAAGCCACCAGAGGTCTGCGGATCGCACAGCAATTGCCGCTGCAGGCTGGTCATTTCACCGACCAGATGGCCGTAACTTTCGAAGTTGCGCCCGGTACCGCCCGGCACGCAGCCTTCGGCAATATAGCGCTCGATGTCCGGCAATTTTGGCACCTGCTCAAACCAAACCGTCGCCTGCAACCCCGACCCCTGGCAAACCTCACTCAGGTGGCCCAGCAGGCCGAAACCGGTCACGTCGGTCATCGCCGTTACGCCTTCCACATCGGCAAAATCCGCGCCCGGTTTATTCAGTTGGCACATAACTTCGGTCGCCAGGCCTTCATGCTCAGGGCGTAATTGACTTTTTTTCTCGGCGGTGGTCAGCACGCCGATGCCCAGGGGCTTGGTCAGGAACAGGCGGGCTCCGGCCTGGGCCGCGCTGTTCTTCTTCACCCGGTAGGTATTGACGATACCGGTAACCGCCAGGCCAAAAATAGGTTCAGGAGCATCGATAGAATGGCCGCCGGCCAACGCGATCCCCGCCTGTTGACAGGCGTAGCGCCCACCGTCTATCACCTGTTGCGCCACTTCCGGCGGCAGCTTGGCTATCGGCCAACCCAGAATGGCAATCGCCATGATCGGTTTCCCGCCCATGGCATAGACGTCGCTGATCGCATTGGTTGCCGCGATGCGGCCGAAGTCGAACGGGTTATCGACGATAGGCATAAAGAAATCGGTAGTGCTGATAATGCCAACGCCGTTGCCGATGTCATACACCGCAGCATCGTCACGGGTTTCATTGCCCACCAGCAAACGCGGATCGACAAACTTCTCCCGCTCGCTGTGCAGAATAGTTTCGAGAACTTTCGGTGAGATTTTACAACCGCAGCCTGCGCCATGGCTGTACTGGGTTAAACGGATCGCTGGCGATGTCATATACCACTCCCTTCGGTTAACGGCATTCAAGATATCATAGGGTAGCGCTTGCCGAGGGGAATGGTAAGAGCAGGCTGTCGATAAGCGAACAGCCTGCTCAGAAACAACACAGAATGGCGGGATTTAACTCATTTTTGCCGCAACCTGCGCCTGCGTTTAGAAATAGCTGACGAAAGGCGTGCTGTCAGGGGCGACAACTTTGGTGGCGGCTTTCAACTGAGGAGTACCCAAATACAGGAAACCCACAATTTCGTCCTGCTCGCGGCAGCCAAAGGCTTCGCGAACCAGAGGATGTTCGGTCCAAGCACCGGTACGCCAGATGCCGTTGAAACCTTGCGCCAGCGCGGCCATCTGCATCGCCTGCACCGCACAACCGGCAGAAACCACCTGCTCCCAGCGCGGCACCTTGGTTTCTTCGGTGCAATGCGCCACCACGGTGATGATCAGTGGTGCGCGGAACGGGGCTTTTGTCGCCTTTTCAATGGCCGCTTCGTCCATATCGTCCTGCTTTGCAGCAGCTTGTAACAATTGGCTGAAGCGCTCCAGGCCCTGGTTTTCAATCATTATAAAACGCCATGGCTGCAATGCGCCGTGGTCAGGTGCCCGCAGGCCCGCGTTGATGATATTTTGACGAGCCTCATTGGCGGGCGCAGGCTCGGCGAGGCGTGAGGCCGAACGGCGATTCAATAAAAGATCCAGTGCATCCATCGTAAACTCCTGATAACAATTTTCATTACGATCACGTTAACATAGCTAAACGGCGAGTGACAGCGTCGGTAATACCCTCTGTGACACACGATTTAAAGCTGACATTTCCTCGGCCGCTCATTAGGATAGCGGAACATTCTCGACTCTTGCTGGAGAGCACATGCGCACATTGTGGCAAATCATTGCCGGCGTTTTCAGGTGGACATGGCGTCTGCTGAACTTTATCAGGGAACTGATCCTTAATCTGTTCCTGGTGTTGCTGATCCTGGTTGGGGTCGGTATTTATCTTTCATTCCAGAGCGCAACCACCCCTGCCGTTGCTACTCGCGGCGCGTTACTGGTGGACCTGAGCGGCGTGGTCGTTGACCAACCCTCGATGAACAACAAAGTGCGCCAATGGGGTCGTGAACTGCTGGGTGCGTCCAGTAACCGTCTGCAGGAAAACTCCCTGTTTGACGTGGTTGACAGCATCCGCAAAGCCAAGGACGACAAAAACATTACCGGCATGGTATTGCAGTTAAATGATTTTGCCGGCGCCGATCAGCCTTCGCTGCAATACATGGGCAAGGCGCTGCGGGAATTCCGCGACAGCGGGAAACCGATTTTCGCCATTGGCGACAGCTATAACCAGACGCAATACTATCTGGCCAGCTACGCCAACAAGGTTTATCTGTCACCGCAGGGCGCCGTCGATCTGCACGGTTTCGCCACCAACAATCTTTACTACAAATCCCTGTTGGAGAAACTCAAGGTCACCACCAATATCTTCCGGGTGGGCACCTATAAATCTGCGGTAGAACCGCTGATCCGTGACGATATGTCACCGGCCGCCCGTGAGGCCGACAGCCGCTGGATTGGCGGGCTGTGGCAGAACTACCTGGATACCGTAGCCGCCAACCGTCAGATCACTGCGCAGCAACTGTTCCCGGGCGCGGCGGGCGTACTCACTGGCTTGCAGGCCGCCGGTGGCGATACCGCAAAATATGCGCTGGACAATAAGCTGGTGGATGAGCTGGCTTCACGCACCGTGATCGAGAACCAACTGATCAAGACTTTCGGTTGGGACAAGCAGGCGAACGATTTCAACGCCACCAGCATCTATGACTATCAGCCGAAAGCGGCGCCGGATCAGGGAGGCAAAATTGCCGTGATCTTCGCCAACGGCGCGATCATGGATGGCCCGCAGACGCCAGGCACCGTTGGGGGTGACACCACCGCCGCGGAACTGCGTCAGGCAAGACTGGATCCGGCGATCAAAGCGGTTATCTTCCGGGTTAACAGCCCTGGGGGCAGCGTCAGCGCTTCTGAAGTGATCCGTTCCGAACTGGCCGCAGTACGCGCCGCCGGAAAACCAGTGGTGGTTTCCATGGGCGGTATGGCGGCATCGGGCGGCTATTGGGTCTCTACGCCGGCGGACTACATCATCGCCAGCCCGAGCACCCTCACCGGTTCTATCGGCATCTTCGGGGTGATCAACACCTACGAACAGACGCTGGACAGCATTGGCGTGCATACCGACGGTGTGGCCACCTCGCCGCTGGCGGATCTGGCGGTAACCAAGGCGCTGCCGCCAGAGTTCTCGCAGATGATGCAGCTGAACATCGAGAAAGGTTATCAAAACTTTATCGATCTGGTCGCCAAAGCCCGCAAAATGACGCCGCAGCAGGTTGATCAAATTGCTCAGGGGCACGTGTGGTTGGGCAGCGATGCCAAAACCAACGGTCTGGTCGATCAGCTGGGCGATTTTGACGACGCGGTGAAAAAAGCGGCCGAACTGGCGCAGTTGAAACAATGGCAGCTTAACTGGTTTGTCGATTCGCCAAGCCTGACCGACATGGTGCTAAGCCAGTTTGGCGTGTCTATTCACGCCATGCTGCCGGCAGCCATTCAGTCAATGCTGCCTGCGCCGCTGGCCTCAGTCGCCATGGCGGTGAAAGAACAGCCGGGTTTGTTCAATAACCTGAACGATCCGCAAAACCGCTATGCCATCTGTTTGACCTGCGGAGAAGTCCGCTAACAAATTAATCCTCAGCCCGGCACCCGCCGGGCTTTTTTTCTGCGCTTATCCCCCTATAATTCAGCCCATCATATTTCTGTTAAAACAATGACCATGCAAAAGAAATCGATTTACGTCGCTTACACCGGCGGTACCATCGGCATGCAACGCTCTGATCACGGCTACATTCCGGTGTCCGGTCACCTGCAGCGCCAACTGGCCTTGATGCCTGAGTTTCACCGGCCGGAGATGCCGGACTTCACCATTCATGAATATGCGCCGCTGATCGACTCCTCCGACATGACGCCGGAAGACTGGCAGCATATCGCCGACGACATCAAACAGAATTACCACCTCTATGATGGTTTCGTGATCCTGCACGGTACCGACACCATGGCCTTCACCGCTTCGGCGCTGTCGTTCATGCTGGAAAACCTGGCCAAGCCGGTGATCGTCACCGGTTCGCAAATCCCACTGGCTGAACTGCGTTCCGACGGTCAAACCAACCTGCTCAACGCGCTGTACCTGGCCGCCAACCATCCGGTGAATGAAGTCAGCCTGTTCTTCAACAACAAACTGTTCCGCGGCAACCGCACCACCAAGGCGCACGCTGACGGTTTCGACGCCTTTGCCTCGCCTAACCTGCCACCGCTGCTGGAAGCCGGGATCCACATCCGTCGCCAGAACGGTATCGATAGCCCGGTCTGCAACGGTGAGCTGAAAGTGCATGACATCACTCCCCAGCCGATCGGTGTGGTGACGATTTACCCAGGGATTTCCGGCGCGGTGGTGCGCAACTTTTTGCTGCAACCGGTGAAAGCCTTGATCCTGCGTTCTTACGGCGTGGGCAACGCACCGCAAAAAGCGGAGCTGGTTGATGAATTGCGCGACGCTTCCGAACGCGGCATTGTGGTTGTGAACCTGACCCAGTGCATATCCGGCCGGGTGAATATGGAAGGCTACGCCACCGGCAACGCGCTGGCCCATGCCGGGGTCATCAGCGGTTTTGACATGACGGTCGAGGCCGCCTTGACCAAGCTGCATTATCTGCTGAGCCAACCGCTGACGCCGGCGCAAATCCGCAGCCAGATGCAGCAAGATCTGCGCGGCGAACTGAGCATCAGCGGTTAACCCCCCCTTTACGACGGAGTCGCGATGAAAACAGCCCTGCTGCTAATCGATTTGCAAAACGATTTTTGCCCCAACGGCGCATTGGCGGTAACAGACGGCGACGCCGTGATCGCCGTAGCCAATCGGGCAATAGAGGCCTGCAACGCGCGGGGCGAGCCCGTGGTCGCTAGCCAGGACTGGCATCCTGCCAATCACCGTAGCTTTGCGGTAAACGCCAATGCACAGGTGGGTACGCTGGGTGAACTGGAGGGGTTGCCGCAGGTGTGGTGGCCGGTGCACTGCGTTCAGGAAAGCCCAGGTGCCGAGCTTCATCCGCAATTAAACCAACGGGATATCGTCGCCGTATTCCGCAAAGGTCAAAATACGGATATCGACAGCTACAGCGCCTTCTTCGACAACGGACATCGCTCGCGTACCGAGTTGGACCGCTGGTTGAAAGCTCATGACGTGAGCCATTTGGCCGTGATGGGGCTGGCAACCGACTACTGCGTCAAGTTCAGCGTCCTGGATGCGCTCGCGCTGGGGTATCAGACTTCGGTAATTACCGACGGCTGTCGCGGCGTTAATTTGCAACCTGGCGACAGTCAGGAAGCCCTTCAGGCCATGCAGCAGGCTGGTGCAGAGCTCGTTACCCTGTCACAATTCATCGAACGATAATGCGTCGGGTGCTGATGGCACCCACCCATTCCCCCACCGACAAATCTCGACATCGCTCACATTCCGACCATTCTCCTGTGATGACATCTTGTTCGCGTGCAGCACATTTGCTGTTATGACCGCTGATGCCTTGGCATCAATCAGTTATACGCATCCGGGGCCCATTGAGCCCGGCTTTATGTTACCGCCTGAGGCGGTTTCGGGTCGGCCTTGCCGACCAAAGGAGATAACATGGTTTTCACCCGTAAACTGCTGCCTTTGCTGGTCGCGGTGCAGTTTGGTATGGCTGGTGCCGGCATGGCACACGCCGCCTCTTACCTCTCCGTCGGCTATTTCAACGGCGGGGGTGACGTTACCGCCGGTCCAGGCGGCGATATCAACAAGCTGGACGTCACGCAAATCACTCACCTCAATTACTCCTTCGGCCTGATCTACAACGATGAGAAAGAGGAATCCAATCCGGCGCTAAAAGACCCGGCTCGCCTGCACCAGATTTATCTGTCACCCAAGGTGATGGCCGATCTGAAGCTGCTGCCGGTGTTGCGTAGACAGAATCCTGAGTTGAAAGTGCTGCTGTCCGTCGGCGGTTGGGGGGCTCGCGGTTTTTCTGGTGCGGCGGCAACGCCAGAGAGCCGGAGCGTATTTATCCGTTCGGTGCTGGACGTCATCAAGCAGTACCAACTGGACGGCATCGATCTCGACTGGGAGTATCCGGTTAACGGTGCCTGGGGGCTGGTCGAAAGCCAACCGGCGGATCGGGCCAACTTCACCGTGCTGCTGAAAGAACTGCATAGCGCCCTGAATAAAAATAAATTGCTGACCATCGCCGTAGGCGCCAACGTCAAAAGTCCGCAGGAATGGGTGGACGTCAAAGGTATTGCGCCCTACCTCGATTATATCAATCTGATGACCTACGACATGGCGTACGGCACGCAATATTTCAACTCCAATCTGTATGATTCCAAACAATGGCCGACCGTCGCGGCGGCCGATCGTTACAGTGCCAATTTTGTCGTGGATAATTATTTGGCCGCCGGATTAAAACCGGCGCAGCTAAATCTGGGCATCGGTTTTTATGGTCGGGTCCCCAAACGCGCCACTGAGCCCGGCATCGACTGGGACAAAGCCGACGCGGCGAAAAACCCTGTCACCCAGCCCTATTTCACCGCCCGCGAAACCGCCGTCTTCAAATCACTGGGGTTGGATCTGACCAAGGACAGCTATTTCAAATATAACGATATCGTCAGCAAGCTGTTAAACGATCCACAGCGGCGCTTCAGCGCCCATTGGGACAGCGATGCCCAGGTTCCGTATCTGACGATGAAATCCGCCGAGGGCAAGCCCTTATTCGCCATTTCGTACGAGAACCCGCGCTCGGTTGAGCTGAAGGCTGATTACATCAAGAACAAGGGATTGGGGGGTGCGATGTTCTGGGAATATGGCGCAGACGACAATAACCGACTCGCGCATCAACTGGCGGAATCGCTGGGGATCAACGGCGGGAAAGGCTAAACCCACGGGGCGATGTCAGTATCGCCCCGTTATTCGATTTACTGCGGTTTCAGCTTGGCAAGAGGTTCAGCCATAAACTGCTGTTTCAGCTCTTGCTTGCTCTTCATCACAATCTGGCCGTCGGTGCCGATGCTCATATGTTGCGGATCGGCATTGTGCAACGACTGCCATAACATGACCGCCTGCAGGCTGTTTTCTTTCTGTTCCGGGGTCAGCGCTACGCCGTCCGGCCATTTGCCCAGCTCAACGGCCAATACCAGCCGTTGATAGATTTCCGGCGTCATGGCGGCAATCAGGTCTTTCACATCCATCAAGGCCTTTCCTCACTCGTGCAAGAATAATTAGCTGAATCGTTTTTTCTAACTCAACGCCGGGTTTAGCCTGCGGTTTTCTCACCGTTCTCACCGTCGGTAAAACTGAGCGACGCCGAGTTAACGCAAAAACGCTCGCCGGTCGGCTGCGGACCGTCGGGGAAGACGTGGCCCAAATGCGCGTCGCAGTGGCCACAGCGGATCTCAACGCGATGCATATTATGTGAATTATCATCAAGATAACGAATAGCATCGTCGGATACCGGCTGATAGAAGCTCGGCCAGCCGCACCCGGAGTCATACTTGCTGTCGGAGTAGAACAGCGGGTGGTTGCAGCACAGGCAATGGTACACGCCCTCGCGTTTGTTGTGCAGCAATTTGCCGGAATACGGCGCCTCGGTACCACGTTCCTGAGTCACATAACGTTGGATTTCATTCAGTTCCGTGGCCGGATGGTCAGGGGTTGTCTCTTTAGCCATTTGTGCGATTCTCTGAATGTGGATAATGTCAACGAAAACAATGAGTAATAATAACAAAAAATTAACAACACTGCAGCGCTTTTTGGCCTAAACTGTAGCCCATAAAGGTCACGTCGCGGCAATATGTGATACCGATCACATATCTTATATGGACTGACTTTATACTTGGCGGTTTGACCCCATATTACGGATGAGGCCGAACGCAAACGGAACGTGCAATAAGCGCTCAAACCAGGCTGCGAGGTTTGATTTGCAGCAAGTATTGACACGATTCCGCTTGACGCTTGGTAAGGTTTTTGTAATTTTACAGGCAACCTTTTATTCACTAACAAATAGCTGGTGGAATATATGACTATCAAAGTAGGTATCAACGGTTTTGGCCGTATCGGTCGCATTGTTTTTCGTGCTGCTCAAGAACGTTCTGACATCGAAATCGTTGCAATCAACGACCTGTTAGACGCAGAGTACATGGCTTACATGCTGAAATATGACTCTACTCACGGCCGCTTCAACGGCACTGTAGAAGTTAAAGACGGCCACCTGGTTGTTAACGGCAAAACCATCCGTTGTACCTCAGAAAGAGATCCGGCTAACCTGAAGTGGAACGAAGTCAACGTTGACGTCGTTGCTGAAGCAACTGGCCTGTTCCTGACTGACGAAACTGCACGTAAACACATCGCTGCAGGCGCTAAGAAAGTTGTTCTGACTGGCCCATCCAAAGACGACACCCCAATGTTCGTTATGGGTGTGAACCACAAATCTTACGCTGGTCAGGAAATCGTTTCTAACGCTTCTTGTACCACCAACTGCCTGGCACCACTGGCTAAAGTTATCAACGACAAGTTCGGCATCGTTGAAGCGCTGATGACCACCGTGCATGCTACTACCGCAACTCAGAAAACCGTTGATGGCCCGTCTCACAAAGACTGGCGCGGCGGCCGCGGCGCATCTCAGAACATCATCCCTTCTTCTACCGGTGCTGCTAAAGCAGTAGGTAAAGTTATCCCAGAACTGAACGGCAAACTGACCGGTATGGCGTTCCGCGTTCCTACTCCGAACGTGTCTGTGGTTGACCTGACTGCCCGTCTGGCAAAACCAGCTTCTTACAAAGAAATCTGTGCGGCTATCAAAGCGGCATCTGAAGGCGAGCTGAAAGGCGTGCTGGGCTACACCGAAGACGAAGTGGTTTCTACCGATTTCAACGGCGAAACTCTGACCTCCGTATTCGATGCCAAAGCCGGTATCGCACTGAGCGACACCTTCGTGAAACTGGTTTCTTGGTACGATAACGAAACTGGTTACTCCAACAAGGTTCTGGATCTGATCGCTCACATCTCCAAATAATGGATTGATGCCAAGCTGATGATGAGGGCGACATTTTTGTCGCCCTTTTTTTGTTTCTACGGCGAACAAAAGGCCAACCGATGAACGAAAAAATTTTCACCCTACCCGTTACTCAGCAAATTTCTCCTTATATCAGCCAACGTCAGCTCGAAGAACTGCCTGTGGTGGTGGTTTCCCACCCGAAAGTACGCGCGGCTATCACACTGCAGGGCGCACATCTGCTGGCCTGGCAACCCAGCGGTGAAAAGCCGGTCATTTGGCTGAGCAACAACACGCCGTTTAAAAAAGGCAATGCTATCCGCGGCGGCGTCCCTATTTGCTGGCCCTGGTTTGGTCCGGTGGCAAAACCGTCGCACGGTTTCGCCCGTAATCAGCCCTGGAGCCTGACGGCGCATGATGAAGATGATAACGGCGTCATTCTGACCTTCACGCTGAAAGACAATGAGCAAACCCGTAGCCTGTGGCCACACGCCTTTACGCTGATTGCCCGCTTCAAGCTAGGCGAGGAGTGCGAAATAGAGCTGGAGTCCCACGGTGATTATCAGGCCACTGCGGCGCTGCATAGCTACTTCCAGATCGGGGACATTGAACAGGTTAAGGTCGCCGGGCTCGGCGTGCCTTATATCGATAAAGTCGCTGGGGGCACCGAAGCCAAACAGACGGGTGACGTGACTTTCGTCGGCCAAACCGATCGGGTCTATACCCAGCCGGAGGCCTTTAGCCTGATCAAAGACGCAGCGCTTCAACGCACCATTGAGGTTCATCACCACCATATGAGTGATGTAATTGCCTGGAACCCTGGCGTAGAGCTTTCTTGCAGCATGGCGGACATGCCTAACGACGGCTATAAAACCATGGTTTGCGTAGAAACCGGCCGCGTCAGCAAACCGCTGATCGCTGCAGGGGAACAACCGGCACGGCTGGCAGTGACCTTCCGCACCCGCAAGAACGCATGATCGCACCAGGGGCGGTGGAAACTGCCGCCCTGCGTTATCGCACTATAGACGTGCAAAAGGGGCGCTAGCGCCCCTTTATGATGCCTGCATTGCACTATTTTCGTGCATTCGCTTTTAGAAGCTGTAGCTCACACCCGTCATCAACAACCCGGTGTAAGATTTATCCACCATCGGGCTGTCTTTCACTTCATCAGACAGTTTGATATAACGACCTACAAAGAAGGCATTCCAGTCTTTGTTGATCTTGTAGTTGGCGCTCAGCTCAGCGTAAGGTGCCCAGCTGTCGCTTGGTGTGTAGCTGTCCAGACCGCTGCGGCGAGATTCGTTATCGTTCACGCCGAAGTAGTATTTATTCTGGTTTTTGCTGCTCCACATCACACCTACGCCAGGGACCAGGGTGAAGTCATCCAGATCAAATTTGTACAGGTAGGCAACGTCACCGATCATACCGTTGCTGTAATTGAGCGTATCGCCGGTAAAGGTGGTGCGCAGGCTGCCCCACTCGGCGTTATGCGTATAAGCCAGACCGGCCATCAGCGTGCCACGGCGCTTGTTCAACTTCTTCATGCGGTCGTCGTCGCTGTCACCCGGACGGTAGCCCAACGGTGAGTAGTAACCCATCAGACTCAGTTGGTTTTCCTGATCTTTCCACAGATAATAGCCGGCGGTCAGGGTACGGAAGTAGAAGTCATCCCCTTCATAGTTGATGACGGGTACCGGATATACGCGGTCCTGATAGCCACGATACGGATCCGGGCTAACCAGCGCGGAAGCACCGAGTGACCAGGTTCCAGCCTGAGCACTTTGCGCACAAACCATTGCGGAAGCGATAATTGCTAGCGTTTTGAGTTGAAAAATCTTCACTGGTTCTTTTTCCATAAATAACAGAGTTAATAGCCGGCTTAGTTTATGTGAAATTGTCGTTACGCGCCTAATCTTTACAATAGAAAACAACCAAGATCGAATAACTTAGAATAGAAATATGAATTAATCATGGCGGAACAGTGACGTTTTTTACCGCAGGCCGCGCCAGACAAGGCATTTGGCTATCCCTGTCATAACTGAGTCATTGATATGACTTAAAAAAAGCTTTTTACCACGCAGGAAATTTTCTGGTATGCAAACTAAGCTTAAATCAGAAGGTGAATGAATCCTGAGCCCAGTGGCAATACAGCGCAACTCGCGATAATAAGCGCACCAAGTTGGCATACGGGTTGCTGTACTCAAGGATAACTTCTTCTTTCGGGGGCCAAAACACAATCATCAGCTCCCTTTAACCTGTGCTAATAACGAAAGGACGGGCATCGCCATGAACATATTTGACCACTATCGCCAGCGCTACGAAGCTGCCAAGGACGAAGAGTTCACACTGCAGGAATTTCTTACCATCTGCCGGCAAGATCGCAGTGCATATGCCAATGCGGCAGAACGTCTACTCATGGCTATCGGTGAACCAGTTATGGTGGATACCGCGCTTGAGTCGCGTATGTCTCGCCTGTTCTCAAACCGCGTGATCGCACGCTATCCGGCATTCGAAGAGTTCTACGGTATGGAAGAAGCTATCGAACAGATAGTCTCTTACCTGAAACATGCCGCTCAGGGCCTCGAAGAGAAGAAACAAATCCTTTATCTGCTGGGCCCCGTCGGCGGCGGTAAATCATCGCTGGCAGAACGCCTGAAAGCGCTGATGCAACGCGTGCCCATTTATACCCTGAGCGCCAACGGCGAACGCAGCCCGGTAAACGACCACCCGCTGTGCCTGTTCAATCCGCAGGAAGATGCCACTATTCTTGAAAAAGAATATAACATTCCGAATCGTTACCTCGGCACCATCATGTCCCCGTGGGCGGCAAAACGCCTGCATGAATTTGGCGGCGACATCACCAAATTCAAAGTGGTCAAGGTGCGCCCTTCCATCCTGGAACAGATAGCCATCGCCAAAACGGAACCGGGTGACGAGAACAACCAGGATATCTCCGCGCTGGTCGGCAAGGTCGATATTCGCAAACTGGAAAACCACGCGCAAAACGATCCGGATGCCTATGGCTATTCCGGCGCCCTGTGCCGTGCCAACCAGGGGATTATGGAGTTCGTGGAGATGTTCAAAGCGCCGATCAAGGTGCTGCATCCTCTGCTGACCGCTACCCAGGAAGGTAACTACAACGGTACCGAAGGGATCTCCGCCCTGCCGTTCAGCGGCATTATTCTGGCGCACTCCAACGAATCCGAATGGGTGACCTTCCGTAACAACAAAAACAACGAGGCCTTCCTCGACCGCGTTTACATCGTCAAGGTGCCTTACTGCCTGCGAGTTTCGGAAGAGATCAAAATCTACGACAAACTCCTGGATCACAGCGAACTGACCCATGCGCCGTGCGCCCCTGGCACGCTTGAAACCTTAGCGCGCTTTACCGTACTCTCACGCATGAAAGAGCCGGAAAACTCAAGCATCTACTCGAAGATGCGCGTCTATGACGGCGAAAGCCTGAAGGATACCGATCCTAAAGCCAAGTCGTACCAGGAATACCGCGACTACGCCGGGGTCGATGAAGGCATGAACGGCCTGTCCACCCGTTTCGCATTTAAAATTCTGTCGCGGGTGTTCAACTTTGATCACGCTGAGGTCGCCGCTAACCCGGTTCACCTGTTCTACGTGCTGGAACAGCAGATCGAACGTGAGCAATTCCCGCAAGATCTGGCAGAGAAATACCTGGAGCACCTGAAAGGCTACCTGATCCCGAAATACGCCGAGTTTATCGGCAAAGAGATCCAGACGGCCTACCTAGAATCTTATTCGGAATACGGTCAAAACATTTTTGACCGCTACGTGACCTATGCAGATTTCTGGATCCAGGATCAAGAGTACCGTGATCCGGATACCGGTCAGCTGTTCGATCGCGAGTCGCTGAACGCCGAGCTGGAGAAAATCGAGAAACCGGCCGGCATCAGTAACCCGAAAGATTTCCGCAACGAAATAGTCAACTTCGTGCTGCGCGCCCGTGCTAACAATAGTGGCCGTAACCCTAACTGGACCAGCTATGAGAAGCTGCGTACCGTGATCGAGAAGAAAATGTTCTCGAACACCGAAGAGTTACTGCCGGTGATTTCCTTTAACGCAAAAACCTCAACGGACGAGCAGAAAAAACACGACGACTTCGTCGATCGCATGATGGAGAAAGGCTACACCCGCAAACAGGTTCGTCTGCTGTGTGAATGGTATCTGCGGGTCAGAAAGTCTTCGTAACGTCTAATGAGAATTAGCGTCATGGAGATGGCGTAGAAAGTTGGCAACGTCGTTTGGGGGAAGTATGGCCTATTTCATTGACCGACGGCTTAACGGCAAAAACAAGAGCACGGTTAACCGTCAGCGCTTCTTGCGCCGCTACAAGTCGCAAATCAAACAGTCGATTGCCGAAGCCATCAACAAGCGTTCGGTCACCGACGTAGACAGTGGGGAGTCCGTCTCGATCCCCGCTGGCGACATCAACGAACCTATGTTTCATCAGGGTCGCGGTGGCACACGCCACCGCGTTCATCCGGGTAATGACCACTTTGTGCAAAATGACCGCGTCGAACGCCCTCAGGGCGGCGGCGGCGGTGGCAGCGGTCAGGGAAATGCCAGCCAGGATGGTGAAGGCGAAGACGAGTTTGTTTTCCAGATATCCAAGGACGAATACCTCGACCTGCTGTTTGAAGATCTGGCGCTGCCGAACCTGAAAAAGAATCAGTATAAGCAGCTTACCGAGTACAAAACCCATCGGGCCGGTTACACCGCCAACGGCGTACCGGCCAATATCAGCGTGGTGCGTTCGTTGCAAAACTCGCTGGCGCGCCGCACTGCCATGACCGCAGGAAAACGTCGCGCTTTGCATGAGTTGGAAGACGAACTCACCCAGATGGAAAACACCGAACCTGTGCAGTTGCTGGAAGAAGAACGGCTGCGCAAGGAAATAGCCGAACTGAGAAAGAAAATCGAAAGCGTGCCGTTTATCGACACCTTTGATTTACGCTATAAGAACTATGAGCGCCGACCGGAGCCCTCCAGCCAGGCGGTGATGTTCTGCCTGATGGACGTTTCCGGCTCCATGGACCAGGCCACCAAGGACATGGCCAAGCGTTTCTATATTCTGCTCTATCTGTTCCTGAGCCGAACCTATAAAAACGTCGAGGTGGTGTATATTCGCCACCATACCCAGGCGAAGGAAGTGGATGAGCAGGAGTTCTTCTACTCGCAGGAGACTGGCGGCACCATAGTGTCCAGCGCGCTGAAACTGATGAATGAAGTGGTTGAGGAACGTTACGATCCGGCGCAATGGAACATCTACGCCGCGCAAGCGTCGGACGGTGACAACTGGGCCGATGACTCGCCGCTGTGTCACGAACTGCTGGCGAAAAAGCTGCTGCCGATGGTTCGCTACTACAGCTACATTGAAATCACCCGCCGTGCCCACCAGACACTGTGGCGCGAATACGAGGACCTGCAGGCAAAATTCGAAAACTTTGCCATGCAGCATATCCGCGAACCGGACGATATTTACCCGGTATTCCGCGAGCTTTTCCACAAGCAGACAGTTTAACATCAAATAAAATCTTTTAAATCAGCCGGCTAACGTCGTTAGCCGGTTATCTCCCCGTTCTGACTTATCCCGTAGCGCCGCTCTCGTTCGGCATCGGGTATGAAAATCAACGTGAGTTTGTTTATGATGAACCGTACCCACGTAAAATTGAATAATCGAAACCTGGGGCCTGACGAAACTACAATTTGTTCATTTTGAATCTGATGGTGACATCCATATTCTTATAGGGCTTGTTTTTCTCATAGCGCCACTGGGCCATCGCAATGATAGCCTTATCTTCAAACAGTCCACGAGGTTTGGCATCGAGGATCCTTAATTCACTCACCTTCCCATCGGCACCGACATCAAACTGAATTTTTACGTAGCCTTCAATAGTATGGTCAACGGCATAGACAGGATACAGGGGGTTGACCTGTGACAAGAGCTTGGGTTTTGGGCCTTGCGCAGTATCGGGTGAAACACAGGCACTGAGAGTCAGTATAATTAACAAAGTCAAAGGCTTTAACATAGCAACATCCTGTTGGCGAAAGTTCCGACCCAGTCTAATTTATGTCGTAATAGAAATCATTATCAATAGAAAAACTCAATATAGCGCGTAACTTGCCCAGTCGCTCAATTCGCATTCTCCCTGCGCATTTCAGCGTGAAAAACTGCCGACCTCCCCCAACGGTCAGAGCGTTCCTTTCACCGGGAAAAAGAAAACCACTTCCGGATCCTGCTCATCAAGGTTATCAATACGACCACTCTCAATAAATCCGGTCTTCGACAGTAGCTTTATCATCGGTAAATTCGAGCGATTGGTTGAGGTGAAAAGTTTCGGACGCATACAGATCTTTTTAAAATATTCGATAAATTTTAACCCCACCTTTTTACGTCTCATCAAGCTGCCAACCATAAGAATTTCTATAAATCCACTGTCGTAAAAGTGATAGTGTAATACGCCGTAAGCCGCGACCACGCCCTCGATTTCAGCGACGTGACAGACGCCAGCCTCGCACCACTCGCCTATCTGAGCATAGCGACACGGATCCTGTGATGCCAAGGTATCAAGGTCAATCAATAGGTTAGCATCCGTTACTGTTGCCAGGCGAAAAATCAATTTCGGCTCCCCGCTATTTTTGTGGTTAACGAGCATCATTCGCTGAGGTAATTCCTAATTACGTTTTTACCCATTGCGCCAATTAGGAATATTCCTATTTAATGAATGGCCAAATTGCCATCTCAGGTGAATGCCATGGAATTACTTCCCTTTGCAATCATCGTCGTTTTGATCGCAGTTGTCGTATTTTCCTTTGTCATGTATTTACGACAAAGAAGAGTAAGTACTTTCAACGCCAAGCGGAAACGACGTTAGGACGCCCCTCCACAAGGAAGTGGTTAACAGCACCACTCCGCCTCATTCTTTTCAACGTCCTTGCCGGTTTTCCATCGCACGCGCGCATCATACTTTTCTGAGGATATTCTGATACCTGCACCATTACGGATTTTCTGCTTGTCGCTGAAATTCAGGTGCGTTACTGTCGCCATCTGGAGACACACACCATCACATAACCAGAACAACATCCAGTTTGTCGCTATCATCCCTTAATCCCGCCGCTGTGCGGGATTTTTTTATGCCGCACAGAGCCGCTCAACATAATGAGGCCCCCATATCCCTGCTGCCAGAAACTGACAGTGGCTGCCATTACACTCGTCATGCACGCAGGACGAAACCTTCCTGCCCTTTATCAGCCACACAAGGAAATCGCCGCCAGTGACGCGTATTGTGACCATTCTTACCGATAATTTCTCTGATTGGGAAACTGCCCTGATCAACTCCACTTGCCGTGGCTATTATGGTTTCGAGACTCGTTTTGCCTCCCCCAATGGCGTCCCTGTCATTTCCTCCGGCGGCATGCACGTGACCCCCAATATGGCGATCGAAGCTATCCAATTGAGCGAGGTAGATCTGTTGATCCTATGCGGAGGCACGGTATGGCGAACCGATCAGGCCCCGGATATCTCTGGCATGGTAGCGGAGGCTCACAGCAAAAATATCATCGTCGCCGGCATTTGCGATGGAACCCGCGTTTTGGCACAGGCGGGCATACTTGATCATCTTCGTCACACCTCCAATTCGGCTGAGAACTTATCGCAACTAAACTATGGCGGAGCTGAATATTATCAGGATGTGCCCTACGCCGTAGCCGACCAGCGCGTTGTAACCGCGCCCGGCAGCGCACCGGTGAGTTTTATGGCGGAGATCCTGAACCTGTTGGGGGTTAGCGATGACAACCTTAAGGCCTACCTGGCCATGCACGCGGCTGAACACAGCAAACCGTTAGAGAGCACAGTTATCGGCTTTTAACGCGATGCCAATTGGCCACTGTAGAGGACGGGCCCCGTAGGCTGTCCGGTTGGTGAACCACCTGCAGGTTCCAGACTGATAGCGATAGTCATATCCGCTGCCCATTTTAGGTTCCCCAACGAGACTCTGGTGAGGTGTTGTGCTGTAACCAGCCCCAGCGATAGCGGTTTTTCTCCGCTGGGGATAGCCCATAACTGCAGGCTGTTTACCGCCGCTACAGGTTTGAGGTTAACCGGCGTCAGTTGCAGATTCCGCGCCTCCCTATCCAGGCTCACTATCCATTGTCCACTGCTGTTTGGGCTACCGTTAAGCACCGCCGTAGGGGTGAACCCCTGAGGCTGCTCAATAATACGTGGGATCAGTACCACTGCGAATAAGCAGGCCGCCAATGCCCAGACCAAAGAGTCCCAACGCCAGCGAGGCTGACGCGCCCCTGGCGGCAGGTTAAGCTGTATTTTTTTCCACACCCTGCCAGGAGGAGCTATCGGCGCCAGAGCATCATCCAAAGGGGCCAATAATCTCTGCCACTGGGCAACTTGTTCCGCCAACGCAGGCTCTCGGCGGATCCGCTGTTCCAGCCTGAATCTCGCCGGTCCCCGCAGGGTTCCCAGCGCATATTCCGCGGCCAAAGCTGAGTCGTACTCCCCCCTGTCTTTCATAATCCCACGCACTCTTTTAGGTGTTCGAGCGCTCGGCGAATCCAACTTTTGATGGTGCCAAGCGGTTGCTGGAGATAATCAGACACCTCACCGTGCGACATCCCCTGATAATAGGCCAGTACAATGCTTTGCCGTTGATCGGCCGGCAAGTGATCTAAACACGAGGCCAGCTTTTTTCCTTCCTGGGTACGTTGCAACGCTTCGCCAGGTTCAGCAGAACTTGTGCTGTCCGTTTCAACAAACTCGTCCTCTTGCGCTGCGAGCTTGCCACCCGTGCTGCGCAACCAGTCAATGGCGCGGTTACGCACAATATGGGTGAGCCAGGTTAGAGGAGAGCTGAGCGAGGGATCGTAACTGGCGGCCTTACTCCAGGCACTGATAAAGCTCTCATGCAGCACTTCTTCCGCCCAGGATTGCCGCCTGAGCATGCACAAGGCTACCGCAAATAAGCGTGGTGACGTCTGACGATAGAGCTGCTCAAAAGCCTGACGATCGCCACGACTTATGGCCTTCATCAACGCCTTATCTCGTTCCTGTTCCGATGCCGATGTCGTCATGTCTTATCCTGATGAAGGTGCGGTTGTTCAGACCAACCGCACCAAGTATAGCCACAATTTATTTAGGCATCAGGACAGTATCAATAACATCAATCACACCATTCTTCTGGTACACATCATAAGTACTGATATTAGCGACGTTGCCTTTTCCATCTTTGAGCTGGATATTATGTGGCCCATTATTCATGATCCACAGAGATTGCCCATTCACCGTTTTCAGTTCCGCCGAACCGTTCCCCTCGTGGATTTTCTTTTCCAGCTGTTTCATGTCGTATCTGCCAGCGACTACGTGGTAAGTCAGTACGCTGGTCAACACGGCCTTATTTTCAGGCTTAAGCAGATTATCGACGGTGCCGGCGGGTAATTTTGCGAAAGCGGCGTTGGTTGGCGCGAACACGGTGAAGGGACCTTTCCCTTGTAGAGTATCCACCAGCCCAGCGGCCTTGACCGCCGCCACCAGCGTTGAATGGTCTTTGGAATTAAGGGCGTTCTCAATGATATTTTTGCTCGGATACATGGCGGCCCCGCCTACCATGACCTGATCGGACATCATGGCGGCCGCTGATGCGCCGCTGAACAGGATTGATGCATATAATGCGGTGTAGATGAGCTTTTTCATGATCATTTCCTCAAAGATAAAAGAAGTGAAGTTTTGCCTCACATTCGGATATACGTAAGAGGAGATACTTTTGGATGCACCAGAGGAAAAATATTTAACGTCGCGCGTAAGTAAACTGGAATAAAAAAGCCCCGTTGTTGCATACGGGGCGCAATCAGCTGGTTTAAGAGGCGTTTGCCGCCTCATCAATCAATGCGGCTATTTCTTTCGGGTGCGAAGCAAGAGAAGCGTGGCTGGCATCCAGCGTAATCACCTTTTTCGCCTTTAAACGCGCAGACATTCGCTGCTGGTTTTCGGGCGCTATCATCCGGTCATTGCTGGAGATTTGGTACCAGGAGGGTTTGTGTTTCCACGCCGGCTCAGTGATCGCATTGCCGAAGGTGCTGGCCAACGGTGCCTTTTGCGTTACCGCCATCACCAATGCCTCATCAGCAGGCAGATCCTGGCAGAAGCTTTCGTGGAACTTGTCTGTCTTAATCCATAAATAACCGTCGCTGTCCGGCGCCAGGTTCGCTGCCGCTATTGGCGGATGTTGCTGGGTGATGCCACCGGGACTTTCGCCGGCGTCCGGTGCGAAGGCGGCGATGTAAACCAAACCCACCACGTTGGGCTGATTGCCCATTTCACTGAGCACCGCGCCACCATAAGAGTGGCCGACCAACAGCACCGGCCCCTGCTGCTGCGCCACCATCTTACGGGTGCGTTCAGCATCGTCTGCCAGCGACGTCAGCGGCATTTCTACAGCTTGAATCGAGCGATATCCCTTGTGCGATAATTCGGTAATGACTTTGCTCCAGTGCGCTGCACCGCCCCAGAATCCATGGACCAGGACTACGGTAGGTTTTGCCTTCATTACTGATTCCTTCTTTAACATGGAGGCGCTACGCCAGGCTTGGACATCCGCACTACTGTGTTTTCAGCGCCATTGCCTCAAGCCCAAACGCCTTGAAATACCCTCTTGTATATAGTTCAGAACAAGAGTTTCCAGCAATAGCTACGAATAGTTAATCCGAGATCGGACCTGTTCTGGTTAGCCCTTTCGGCTTGGGTCATTTTCCAAATTTCAGTCGCCGTAGACTCACCAAGCGGCCTTACAACGAGATTAAAACTAGGATTTATACCTATAACGATCTAAAATCCCATGAAAAAACAAAGAGAAGTATTTTCACCAATATCAATAGGGAATTTTTACGTGAAGGAAATGATCTCCATTCTTTTTATCGTAAGCCTGCTGGCGATGCTTTTTTCGTGGTTATTCGTCTATAGCCTCAATATTCATTAACGCCCTGCGATAATAAAAAACCCCGGCATGCATCGATGCCAGGGTTATCAAAGCTGTGCTGCAGCCGTTCCGGTGAGGAAACCGGGCGACTACTGTTTCGTCTGGATCCAGAATGCGTGGATCAGGCCCGGGAAGTAGCCAAACAAGGTGAGGATAATATTGAGGATAAACGCGCCGCCTATACCTTTATCCAGCAGTACGCCCAGCGGGGGCAGGATGATGGTAAATACGATTCTCCAAAAACTCATAATAGCGCCTCATTTTGTTCTACAAGGCATCAACATATTATATCTGCTTAACATTTTCAAATGGCGTCCTGCAAAACTCTGTTCAACATGGCATGAGAAATGCCTATAGCCACAGTAATTGTGCTGATACCTGCCAACATTGAATAAACAATTAATAAGCATTGATTATGTAGGGTCAAGCCCTTAAAATTTGTAACTTAACACTACAACTGGGTAAGGTTTCATGTCGTCGCTGTGGGTTGCAACACAATACTTTTATTTAATTGGCTTGGTAGTTTCTATGATTTTCACCTATCTGGTCAGCCGGGACACCATAAAGATTCGTTTTCTCAGTGCCTTAACGATTGGTTTGACCTGGCCCCTGAGCCTACCGGTAGTGTTGATGTTCTCCTTGTTCTGACGCTGCAGAAACCAACCCCGTCACACGCTGACGGGGTGATATCACCGCCTCCTGAATCAGAAATCGTATCCCACGGTCGCCACCACGGAGCGTTCCGCGCCCCAGTAGCAATAGCCGGTCCCATAGCAGGCCGCGACATATTTCCGGTCGGTCAGATTATTCACATTCAGTTGCACATAGGCGCCTTTCAACGACGGATTCACCCTGTCCAGATTCATCCGCACCGAGGCATCCAACAGCGTCACGGAAGGAATTCGCAACGTATTCTCATTATCGGCCCACTGCTTGCCGATATAACGTACGCCGGCACCAAGATCCACGCCGTAAGCGGTGGCGTATTTGCCCCACAGTGAAGCCATTTGCTCCGGTGCGAGATACGGTGTATTGCCGTCGTTGCCATCAATGGCATCTTTGAATTTCACTTTATTGTAGGTATAGCCGGCGATCAGATCGAAATGTTCAGTTACCTTGCTGCGGGCCTCCAGTTCAATCCCCTGAGAATGCACCTTGCCGGCCGGCAGGTAATAGCTTTGTTGCACCACTCGGTTAGCCACATCTTTCTGCGTCAGGTCATACAGCGCCACGCTGTATATTGAGGCACTGCCTGGTGGCTGGTACTTCAGGCCCACCTCATACTGCTCGCTGGTGCTCGGTTTGAGCATATGCCCGCTTTGATCGGGCAGCGCCTCCGGGGTAACCGCCGTGCTGTAGCTGGCATAAGGCGAGAAACCATTATCGAAGCGATACAACAGCGAAGCGCGGCCGCTAAAATTGTCGTCGGTACGAGCATCGCTAGCGCCGGTGTTAAGCACCGTATTTTTAGACTCGATACGGTCGAAACGCCCGGAGAGATTCAGGTACCAATTCTGTAGGCTGATTTCATCCTGCAGATAAACCCCGGTTTGCTCATAGTGACGTCGGGAATCGGTATGTGTCAGGTTGGTTAATGCGTCGCCGCCGGACACCCCGGTATAAGGATTAAGCTGCGAAGCTGCCGCAGATTCATCCCAAAGATTATTACGCAGGCGCTGGTAATCCAGACCCAGCATCACCTTGTGATCCAACGGCCCGGTAGCAAAATCGGCTTCCAGCTGGTTATCGACGGCGAATGCATCCAGCGAGGTGGCTGAACCGCTGTAATAGCGATTCAACAGGCTGTGATCGTCATTCCAGCCAATCTGGTACACCTGCTGTAATTCAACATTGGAATGGGTGTAACTGGCATTCTGGCGGAATGACCAAACATCGTTAAAACTGTGCGAAAAAGCGTAGCTGTAAATCTGCTCCCAACGTTTGAACACATTGCGGCTGCTTTCACCATCAAAGAAGCCACGCCCCAGCTTGTCACCGGTGCTGGAATAGAGGCTGCCATCTGCCGGTACCGCACTGTGATAACCGCCGGACGGATCTTTTTGCAGGTAAGCTTTCAGCAGCAGCGAGGTATTTTCATCCGGCTGCCACAGCAATGAAGGTGAAATGGCATATCTTTCCTCACGCTGATGGTCGTACATGGTTTCGCTGCTGCGCGTCATCCCGGTCAATCGATAAGCCCACTGTTCCGACAGCGGGCCGGTCACATCGAAAGCGCCCCCCTGGGTGCTGTTATTGCCTGCCATCAGGTTAACGTGCCCTTCCGTGGCAAACTGGGGTCGCTTGGAGGTCAAAGCGACCAAGCCGCCCGGAATGCTTTGCCCGTACATGACCGATGAAGGCCCTTTGATAACGTCGATGCGTTCCAGGAACCAGGGATCAACCTGCAGGGCATTATAGGTGCCGCCGTCACTCAATAACCGCAAACCATCAAGGAAAGTGTTATTAACGTCGCCACCGTGAAAACCACGTAACGCAATGGTGTCATAGCGCGTGGCACCACCGGAAAAGTTGGTGAAAACACCGGGGGCATATTTCAGGGCATCGTTAACCGTTTGGGTATTCTGATCCGTCATTTGTTGGCGCGTCACCACCGAAACGGACTGTGCAGTCAGAATCAACGGCTTATCGGTTTTGGTCGCCCCCTGGCTGGTCGTGGCCTGATAGCCATGGGTTGCTGCCTCCGCCGTATCGGCAGGTTTAGCGGTAACGACCAGGGTATCCTCAGCAAGAGACGCCAGTGGCAGGAACATTGCGAACGCGCATAAAACCCGTGACCGTTTGACAGGAAAAATCATCGGCATACCTGTAATCCCCAGTAAAAATCATTAAATGACACCCAAAGGCTCCCCTGTCAGCAGCGCTGGCTGACAACTTGCTCAAAGGTTCAATCGGTGTGTTGAATGTAAACAAAGTGAAATATTAATGATAATTATTATCTTTATCGATAGAGAATTTCAAGTATCAGGCAAATTTTAATAAGCAAACAAAGCATCCTGTTCAGATCGATAGCACCTGAACCAGAAAGCGTTTATACATCTGAAAAAAAAGATAAAAAAAAAGCCAGCTCCAGGCTGGCAAGAAAACGGGATGTCATGTGAACCCTGTCAGGCCAGACGAGCGGAGCGCATAAGGAGACAACCCTTCACCTCTCAACTGGCAATCAATAATGATAACGACTATCATTATCCTTTAGGAATGAATTTCTACCTACAACTTTCTGACGTTACGTCTCGATTAAGGTTCAACGAGATCGTTTAATGAACCAGGTATGCAAGCGTCCCGCCACCAGCAAAATGCCACCAAGCAGAACATTCGCCACAACCCACAGCGTTAATATGTATATAAAAGTCTGGTAAAGTGGAATTCCCCGAGCGGCAGAAAAGGGATTAATGTGCCAAACGCGAATAATAAAGAAGGGATTTAGGTTAAACCATTGGCAAAATAAAGCGACCAACAGCGGCGGCAGGAAAAAATAAAATCCCAGCGTAGCTATCAGCAAGTACAGCGCGAAGCGCTCGTTTTTATACTCTTTCATATCAATGAATTACCATTATAATTCAGCCACAACAAGCTTGGGCATGACGTTTTGAACAGACCGGACAGACCCCGAATAGTTCCCACTTTAAGGTAAAATAAAGCCTGTCTGGCGTTTAAATTCCATTTAGTTTTTGGGTGTTATAACGCTAGTCAGCTCAGGAGGCTCCAATGATACCGGACGATCGCCCTATCCCGCCAAACCGCAAAAAACTTAAAATCATCTTCGGTTGGTATATATATACCGTTTATGCGCTGCTGATCTTTAATATCTATCTGGCGGTATATAACGGCTGTGTCAGACACCCGATTGAAGCACCGCTGATCTCAGCGTGCCACAGCCTGTTCATCGCGTTTATGCTTTACCACGTGCTGAAAAAACGCACCTGTTTCGCCTGGGCCATGCTGGCTTACTATATTCTGATGCGCTTGTATTACGCCAACCTGCTGCACATCGAGTTTACCCTCGGCAGCCGCGGGCTGGTGTTCGTTCTGCTGACGCTGCTGCTGGCGGGTACGGTCTCTGTCGGCCAGCTTGCAACACCGCCACTGCGTCAAGATTGGCTGGCTAACCTGGGGTGGAGACAGTGGGCTATGTTAGCCTGTTTGTCAGCGTTACTGACGCCGTTAATTACCACCGACTATTTAGGCTGACAGCCGGTATCTAACGGGGGATGTGGGGTTCCGAGATATCAACCAGACGGCAGACCTTGGTGTAGTTATTGGATTTCTCACATATTTTATCAGTGACAAAAACGCCAAGGTAGCTCAGCACCAGCAGATAACCGGCCATGCATAAAATGAAAATAAGCGTTCTCACCGATAGGACCAACCTGACAACAAAACCCTGACTATCATACCTTGATTATCCCTTCCTAGACTATTTCAAAGTATTTCATTAATCCGCTGGTCATTTCAGAGGCTGAAATGTTATGTTATCACATATCAAATAAACCCAGCACAGATGCATTAATGGAAAGCCAAACCCCGCCGTTACTTACCGTAGAACACCTGACGCTCTCACTGAACGCAGAGGTCAAGATCCACGATCTGAGCTTCACTTTGCATGCAGGTGAACGTTTATGCCTGCTGGGCGCATCGGGTTCCGGAAAATCACTGACCGCCGCCGCCATTCTGGGAACGCTGCCGGTCGGAGTAACGGTTAGCGGTTCGATTCGACTGCAAGGGCGAGAAGTGAATGGCCTGCGTTTGCAACGGCGTAAAAACACTGAATTGGCCGCCATTTTTCAGGATCCTTTTACCAGCCTCAATCCCCTGACCAGCGTGGGTCAGCAACTGATCCTGGCGCTACGCAGCCAAAATGCCCTGACGAAACGCCAGGCCCAGCACTGCGCTGCGGAGTTGCTGACAGCGTTGGGAATGTCGCCGGACAACGTCATGCCGCGTTACCCCAATCAACTGTCCGGGGGCCAATGTCAGCGAATATGCGCAGCACTGGCCTTGCTCGGGGAGAAAAGCCTGCTGATCGCAGATGAACCCACCACCGCTCTGGACATGGTCAGCCAGCATCAGCTGATTAATATCCTGAAAAGCTACACCGAACGCCCCAGTGCGCCAGCGTTACTGTTTATTACTCACGATCTCGCCGTTGCCGCCAGCCTGTGCCAACGTGCCATCGTGCTGGTTAACGGGGAAATAGTCGAGCAGGGTTCCTTCGCACGGTTGTTACAGTCCCCCGCGCATCCCTACACCCAACGGCTGGTGGCCAGTGCTCAACGCCCGGCATTTAACCGGCCCCCATCACTGAGCCTGGCAGGGTAACGACATGAACAATCTGCCCGTGAGCGGGGAAATGCCCTTTATCAGCCTGCAGCAGGTTTGCCGACAATATTCATCAGGGGCCGGTGGGCTACAACCTACCGATCTGAATCTGTACTCCGCAGAACGGGTTGGATTAGTGGGCTGCTCCGGGGCCGGGAAATCAACGCTGCTTAAGCTGTTGCTGGCGCTCGAAGCGGCGGACGCCGGTCATATCCTGTGCCAGGGCGAGGAAATCCGTCCCGCCCCGGTTCATAGATTGCGCTGGTATCGGCGGTTAGTGCAGTACGTACCGCAGGACGCCCATGCTTCGCTGAATCCTCGCCACAGGGTAGTGGAATTGATTACCGCCCCCTTGCGCCAACTCGGCCCACGTCAAGATTTTGGTATCGCTGCCGAACGGGCTTTGCAACAGGTCGAATTGGATGAAAGCCTGCTGTATGTGCGAGCCGGACAACTCTCCGGCGGGCAGGCGCAACGGGTAGCCCTGGCGCGTGCTATTGCGCTGAAACCCCGTTTTTTACTGGCCGATGAACCGGTCAGCGGCCTGGACTTGCCGCTGCGTCAGCAGATCATCGCCCTGCTCGACCAGGTTGCCCGCCAGCAAAATATGGGCATGTTGCTTGTCTCCCACGATATTTCACTGGTCGCTAGCTTATGTCAGCGCACGCTGGTGATGGCGTCTGGCGTCATCGTGGAAGACCGCCCCACCCACGAACTGCTTCACACCCCGAGGCATTCCGCTACCCGCCGTTTGATCGACGCCATTCCGCTGTTACCGCCACTTTTTCAGCACTAAAATTTTGAGGAGTTTTGCATGTTCAACCCGCGCTTTATTGGCCCAACCGGCTGCCTGCTCGCCGGCAGTTTGCTGCTTGTCGGCTGCTTTGACCCTGCGGACCCCAGAGAAAGCACCGGCGACGAACGGCGCATCCGACTGGCCATGCTGCAGCCCCCACGCTCCGGGCTCACGCCATTGAGCGATGACGCGTTTAAACTTTCGCGCTGGAGCACCGCCGAAACACTGGTGGTGCTGAACGCCGACGGCGATGCCAAGCCGGCGCTGGCAACCGAATGGCAACAGCTGGACCAACACCGCTGGCGCTTCGTATTGCGATCGGGTGTCAACTTCCATGACGGCAGTGCTATGGCGCCGGAAAGCGTGGTGCGTTCGCTTTCGGCGGCGATGAAGGCCACACCCAAACCGCGCATTCTTGACGGGGTCGAATTAACGATCGCTGCAGAAGGCGAGCATGCCGTCGTTATCTCTACCGCCGTGCCCGATCCGCTCCTCCCGCAGCGGTTGTCCAGCCCGCAATTGGCGATCCTCGCAGAACGAGCCTACGCCGCCAACGGCGTGGTTAATCCCTTACAGGCCGGAACCGGCGCCTTTGTACTGACGGAAGTCAACGGCACCAGCAGCGCACGCTTAAACCGTTTCGACGGCTATTGGGGCGAGAAAGCGACCGCCCCGGGGATCGACGTCAGCTTTGTCCCGGACAGCGCCGCCCGCGCTGCCGCGCTACGCACCGGCAACGCCGATTTGGTAGAGGCGCTGCCGGTCTCGCAGTTGCCGCTGATTGCGGCTGAATTGATCCACGAAGTGCCCATGCCACGCACCAATACGCTGTATCTGAACACCCGGGTCGGTGCTTTCCGCGATCCGGCCATTCGCGCCGCCGCCGCTGCGGCGATCAAACGTCGTCCGTTGGTGGACAACGTCTACGAAGGCCGCGCCGATATTGCCTCCGGGCTGCTGGGTCCCGCCCTGCCTTGGGCCGCACCATTGCGCCAGCCGCAACCGACTCTGCCGACAACTACTGTTGAAGGCAAAACCATCACCCTGGCCACTTTCAGCGATCGTGCCGAGCTACCCGAAGTGGCGGTGTATCTGGCGCAGCAACTCAGCGCCGCCGGTTTTGTGGTGAAGCAGGAAGTGCGGGAATACGCGCACATTGAAGCCGACGCGCTGGCGGGTAAATTCGACGCCTTTATCTTGTCGCGAGCCACGGTGCTGGACTCTGGCGATCCGCTGGCCTACATGTACAGTGACTTCGCCTGCCGGGGTTCTTTCAACATTGCTCAACTGTGCGATCCGCAGGTAGACGAAGCCTTGACTCAGGCCGCCGCCATCCCTGCCGGGCCACAACGACGCCAGGCGATCATCGCGGCAGAAAGCCGCATTCTGGCGACCCATGCGGCGATACCCTTGCTGCATGAACGCGTGATCCAGGGGGAAGCTGCCGTAATGAGGAGCGCAGAGCGCGATCCGCGTGAACGTCTGCTGGTGACGCCTCGCAGCTTCATCGCCACAGAGCAACCTTGATGGTAAAAGCGCAACGGCTATTGCCACTCGCCTCACGCCTGTTCTCGCTGCTGGGGATGATCGTCCTGATTGGGCTGATGCCCTGGCTGTCCGGGCGCGATCCGGCGCTCAGCTTGCTGCGGGCGCGTTCGGGTGAACAAGAAGCAACCCCGGAAGCCCTGAATGCCATTCGTCAGCAGTATGGCCTGGAGGACGGGCCGTTACTGCTGCTTGGCCGCTGGTTTCACGGCGTGCTGCGGGGGGATGCCGGCAACTCGTGGATATCCGGTCGCCCGGTGCTGGAAGGCATGTTGCAGGCCACAGGGGTTTCTCTGACGCTGATGGGCTACGCACTGGCGATAGCGATGCTGGTCGCGATGTTGCTGGCACTGCCAACCCTGTGGCGCGGCCTGCATGGCGAGAACCGCCGTCCCGCAGGCGTGTTAGCGGTATCCCTGACCGCACTGCCCGAATTTTTGCTGGCAGCGCTGCTGTTGATCGTTGGCGCCGTCTGGCTGCAGTGGTTTCCTCCCTACGGCTGGCAAAGCCTGCAGCATGCCGTGCTACCGGCATTGGCCCTGGGCTTACCGGCCGGCGGCCTGCTGGCCCTGTTGCTCAATGACGGCCTGGCCGCAACCTTCTCCGAACGCTGGTTGCTGACCTGGAACCTGGCCGGTATCGCTCGGCGGCATTGCCTGCTGGCCGTTCTGCGCCGCACGCTGCCTGCGCTGCTGCCGCAGATTGGTTTAGTGCTGATCGGACTGACCGGCGGCGCGATCGCCGTCGAGAAAGTGTTCGCCGTTCCGGGACTGGGCCGGGCAACATTGGGGGCCGCCATCGCTCAGGATCTGCCCACCTTGCAATGCGGCATCCTGATCTTGTTGCTGCTGGCCTTCGGCACCGGTTTTCTGATGCAGGGAGCCCATTACCTGCTGTTGGGCCGAATAGCCGCCGCATTACCCAATTCAACGCCGCCACAGCAAAGCAGCCGGGCGAGCTATATTTTCGCCGCCGTCGCTGCCCTGTCGCTGTGCCTGTTAGTCCTGAGCGGGATCATCCGCGATCCCTTTTCGTCACTGCATATCCGTCTGCAGTCACCCAGTCTGGATCTGCCCTTTGGCGCGGACGCCACCGGCCGGGACATTCTGGCACGTGTCGCCTACGGTGCACTGAATACCAGCCTGTTGGCGCTGGCTGTCAGCTTCGCTTCGCTGTTCTTGGGGATAGTGTTCGGGTTGATGCCTCGCCTGATGTGCGGGGTCATTGAGTTGGCCAACGCTACACCGCCGATAGTCGCGGGGCTGTTGGTCACCGCAGTCACCGGGCCTTCCCCCTTCGGTGCCGCCTGCGCGGTAATGCTGGTCAGTTGGGCGCCGCTGTCCGCTCACTGCGCCTCGTTGTTGGCTGAGGCCCGCACCCAGCCTTATATCCGCATGTTGCCGGTGTTGGGGATCGGCCGCTGGCGTACGCTGACGTACTATCTGTTGCCGGCGCTTTGGGTTCCCCTGCTGCGTCACGCCATGCTGCGCCTGCCGGGCATTGCTCTGGCGCTGGCGGCATTGGGGTTCCTTGGCCTGGGGCCACAGCCTCCCAGTGCGGAGTGGGGACTGGTACTGGCCGAGGGCATGCCCTATATCGAACGGGCGCCGTGGGGCGTTCTTGCGCCAGCGGTCGCTCTGGTGCTGTTGGCGGTGCTTGCGGTAACGCTGGCAAATACCGCCGGCAATCGCCGACGCTGACGGCGCATCCTGACCCGGTTTGTAGTAACATTATTTGTACCTCTACCAGCCGGGAGTCCCCATGCACCATCTGATGTTAGACATAGAAACGCTGGACATAAAACCGAGCGCGGTGATCCTGGTGGTGGCCGCCGTGTTTTTCGATCCCCAAACCGGCCAGCTCGGTGCCGAATTTGAAAATGCCGTCAGCAGCCAAAAAGATCAGCCTGGCAGAACCATCAGCCTGGACACCGTCGCCTGGTGGGCAAAACAGTCGGACGAAGCACGCAAGTTGGCTTTCGGCGGTACGGAAAGCCTCAAGCGTACGCTGACCAACCTGAGCCGCTTTATCCATATGAACAGCACTGACCAGGTTAAAGTCTGGGGCAACGGTAAGGAGTTTGACTGCACCATCCTTGAGCATGCCTTTCAGCAACTGGACATGCCCTGCCCGTGGAAATTTTGGGACACGCAGGATGTGCGTACGGTGATCACTCTGGCCGAATTGCTGGGCTTTAATCCCAAGAAAGAGCGGGCATTCGAGGGCACGCCCCATCGTGCACTCGACGATGCCAAACATCAGGCGCGCTACGTGGCGGATACCATTTCCGCACTTTATTATCGCAAAGCCGCAGCGTCGTGAATCGAGCAAGCTAAACGTACCGAAAGCAGGCGGGTGTTTTGCCCCTTTCCATTTATCGCCAGAGTCACTACTCTAGCCCCCTTTGTCACTCGGATGTGCTGTTTTTGTTATGCAAAAATTTCTGTTTCTGCTTCTTAGCCTGGTGCTGCTCGGCCCGCTGGGTATCGATCTCTATCTGCCGACAATTCCGGCCATCGCTGTCGGCCTTAACAGCAGTGAAGCGCTGATCCAGTCCACCATTTCACTGTTCATTCTGGTGCTGGGTCTCGGGCAGATTATTGCCGGGCCGCTGGTGGATAACTATGGCCGCAAGCCCGTGGCGCTGGCCGGTATTGTCATCTATATGATTGGTGCGGCCATGGCGGCGCTGGCCACGACGCCGACGCTGTTCGTCGCGTCTCGTTTGCTGCAGGGCGTAGCGGTCTGCTGTACCGCCGTTGTGGCATTTAGCGGCGTGCGCGATCGTATGAACGGCGATGACGCGGCTCGCGCCTTTGGCTTCCTCAACGGCACGCTTAACATTATTCCCGCGCTGGCCCCGCTGCTGGGTGGGTTACTGGCGGAAGCCTTTGGCTGGCGTGCGCCGTTCTGGTTCCTGGTGTGTTATGCCCTGGCCGTATTGGTGTTGATCGCACTGCGCCTGCCGGAAACCCGTCCGGCGGACACGGTGCGTGTTAAAGGTTTACCGGTACGCCAATATGCTCGCATCCTCAAAGATCGCCGTTTTCTGTCCTTCGCCGTGGTGAACTCCGGCGCGATGGGCATGGCGTTGACCTACGTCTCGCTGGCACCCAATGTGCTGATGGGCACCGCCGGGCTGACGCCATTGCAATTCTCGCTGGTGTTCGGTGCCAACGGCTTTTGGATCATGCTGGTGAGTTTTTTTGCCAACCGCATCATTCACAAAGTGGGACGTCCGGTATGCCTGGCCACCGGGGGAATTCTGATGGGTATCGGGTGCGTAGGCCTGTTGCTCGGGGTTAGCTGGCTCTCCGGCCCGGCGCAAACCCATTGGCTGGCCTATATGTTGCCCGTCGCCAGCGCCTGTGCGGGCTTGGCCTTCGTGATGGGCCCGGCGACCAGTTACGCGCTGGAGCCCTACTCCAACGAGGCCGGTGTCGCTTCTGCGTTGGTGGGTTTCGTGCAGATGGCCGGTGGCGCAGGCCTGGGTCTGTTGGCGATGGCGCTGCCGTTGCAACCCAAGCTGTCGCTGGCGCTGGTGATGCTGGTAGGTTGCCTGCTGGCGCTGCACGCAAGGCAGCGCAGCAAGCAAATCAAGGGGCAACTGAAGAAAATTGCCTGAGGCTCAGGCCTCGGTCACTATCGGGACTCTGGCGGCTAACGCCGTCAGCAATTCATAGCCCAGCGTGCCTGCCGCGGCGGCGACATCGTCAACCGGCAGGCGCCGCCCCCACAACTCCACTTCTGCACCGATTTCGGCGTGCGGACAGGGCGTCAGATCGACGACCAGCATATCCATCGACACCGTACCCAGCGTTCGCGTCAGCACGCCGTCCACCCAGACCGGCGTACCGGTCTGCGCATGGCGCGGATAACCGTCGGCATAGCCACAGGCGACCACTCCGATGCGTTGTGCCCCCTCGGCGCGATAACGCCAGCCATAACCGACCTGGTCGTTCTTTTTCAGCGTTTGAATCCCAATGATTTCGCTGCTCAGCGTCATCGTCGGCTTCAGTCCGCTGTCGGCAATATCTCTCGATTGGCCGTTTGGGGAGGCGCCGTAAAGCACAATACCCGGTCGCACCCAACTGCCGTGGGTTTCCGGATGCCACAAAGTGGCGGCGGAGTTGGCCAGACAGCGCGGCGAAGTGATACCTGCTGCAGCCTCTTCAATGGTCTCCATCTGTTCGACTACCCCCTGCGGGCCGTCGGCGGTGGCGAAATGGCTCATTAGCGTCAGGCTGGCAATATTGCTTATCTGCTGAGCTTTCAACCAAACGGCGTGCAACCGGTCCGGGGCAAATCCCAGACGATTCATGCCGCTGTTCACTTTCAGGTAAACATCCAGCGGTGCCGATAATTTGGCTTCGGCTATTGCCGCCAGTTGCCAATCGCTGTGCACCGACGTCGTTAAACGATAGCGATCCAGCAGGGCTAAATCCTGCGCTTTGAAAAAGCCTTCCAACAGCAAGATCGGCCCTTGCCAGCCGGACTCGCGCAGCATAATTGCTTCGGCGAGATCCAACAGCGCAAAGCCGTCGGTTTGTGCCAAACTGCGCCAAACATGTTTAATGCCGTGGCCATAGGCATTGGCTTTGACCACTGACCAGACTTTGGCGCTGGGGGCAAACCGACGAACCACCTGCAGGTTATTTTCAAAGGCGCCAAGGTGCAACCTGGCGGTAATCGGGCGAGGCATGGGAACTCCTACGAGCCTGCGAATGCCGTCACGAGCCAACGCCCGTGACGACAACATGATAGTTAAGGTTTTTTAACGCGCGGGATGCACATCGTTCAAGGGCGCAGTGTAGGCGCTGCGAAATCCGGCACTGTAGCGTGCCACCGCCAGATCGTCTGAAGGAATGGCCGGCGTGATGCCGGAAATCAGATCGGAAAGCAATTGCCCGGAACCACAGGCCATTGTCCAACCCAGCGTGCCATGCCCGGTATTCAGAAACAGGTTTTTCAGCGAAGTCTTGCCGACAATCGGCGTACCGTCCGGCGTCATCGGACGCAAACCGGTCCAGAAGGTAGCTTCCTCCACCCGTCCACCATTAGGGTAAAGATCGCGTACCACCATCTCCAGCGTCTCGCGGCGTTTTTGCTCGAGCTGAGTATTAAAACCGACAATTTCCGCCATGCCACCGACGCGAATACGCTGGTCGAAACGGGTGATGGCGATTTTATAAGTTTCATCCAAAACGGTCGAGAATGGTGCCGCGGCCTCATCCGTAATCGGAATGGTCAGCGAGTAGCCTTTCAACGGATAAACAGGGATCGAGACCAGATCGCGCAGCAGCGCGGTGGAGTAAGAGCCAAAGGCCACCACGTAACTGTCGGCCTTGAAGATTTCTCCGCCGCATTGCACGCCGCTGATTTTGTCCCCTTCCACCAGCAGGCGGTCGACGCTGCGGTTATACAGGAAGGTGACGCCCGCTTGCTGGGCCAGTTTGGCCAACTGCTGAGTAAAGAGTTGGCAATCGCCGGTTTCGTCGTTTGGCAGTTGCAGACCGCCGGTCAACTTATGCGCCACCTGCGCCAGCGCAGGTTCGACGGTGGCCAGTTGACTGGCTTCCAACAGTTTGTAAGGCACGCCCGCGTCTTCCAGCACCGCGATGTCTTTGGAGGCGCTTTCAAACTGTTGCTGAGTGCGAAACAGTTGCAGCGTGCCGCCCTGACGGCCTTCGTACTGAATGCCGGTTTCCTGGCGCAACGCTTTGATGCAATCGCGGCTGTATTCCGCCAACCGCACCATGCGACCTTTGTTGGTCATGTAGTGTTCGGTGTTGCAGTTTTTCAACATCTGCCACATCCAGCTCAGCTGGAAACTGCTGCCGTCCAAACGAACCGCCAGCGGCGCATGGCGCTGGAACATCCATTTGATTGCCTTCAACGGCACGCCAGGCGCAGCCCAAGGCGCCGCATAGCCCGGTGAGATCTGCCCTGCATTTGCCGCGCTGGTTTCCATTGCCGGGCCAGGCTGACGATCGATTACCGTCACCTCATGCCCCGCCTTCGCCAAATACCAGGCACTGGCAACGCCCACCACCCCACTACCTAAAATTACCACTCGCATCGCTGACTCCAGCTCAAGGCTTCACAAAGCATAATCTTCTGCTCACAGGAAATTAACTCAGTGGAAAAATCCGTCCAACATCTTCATCATCAAACGTGACAACATTCACAATTAATTTATCGTTCATGGCCGGTTCTTTTGCAATAGCTCCCTATAAATAGCGATAAGATGTTGTGAAAGGCAGATTTAAGAGCGAAACGGCCCCCATTATGCTGTCATTGACAGCATTGAAAGCATCATGAAAAGCTACGACGTGCAACAAGGTTTTAACAGAACATAAAAATGAAACAGGCCCACAAGAACAGAATAAAAAACCAATAAAAAGCCATTTCATCGAGATAACATTTCATGCGTACCCACAATCGTTTCAGCAGAAAAAACTCGCCGCAAAATGCCCCTGTCGTCTCCTGAGGCAGGACAGTGACGTCAGATCGTTGAATTTTTAAGCTTTATATCATTATTACCTCTGCCCAGATTGAGCTACGATTGATCTAGGGTCTGCCGTTCGAGCAAGGTCCGTAATAACGAGGGTGCGCTGATGACTACTTCAACACATGAAAAGGTCAAGGAAGATAAACGTCTGAGCGATGGACCGGACTGGACGTTCGAGCTGCTGCAGGTGTATCTGGAGCACATCGATCGCGTAGCCAAACATTACAAGCTCGATACCTACCCGCATCAGATAGAGGTGATTACCTCAGAACAGATGATGGACGCCTATTCGAGCGTCGGCATGCCGATTAACTATACCCATTGGTCATTCGGTAAAAAATTCATTGAGACCGAGCAGCGCTACAAACACGGGCAGCAGGGGCTGGCCTACGAAATCGTCATCAACTCCAACCCTTGCATTGCCTATCTGATGGAAGAAAACACCATCACCATGCAAGCGCTGGTCATGGCGCACGCCTGCTACGGCCACAACTCGTTTTTCAAAAATAATTACCTGTTCCGCAGTTGGACCGACGCCAGTTCGATCGTCGATTATCTGTTGTTCGCCCGCCACTACATCAGCCAGTGCGAAGAACGCTACGGCGTTGAAGAAGTGGAGAAGCTGCTCGACTCCTGCCATGCGCTGATGAATTACGGTGTGGACCGCTATAAACGCCCGCAGAAGATTTCCCTGGTCGAAGAAAAAGCCCGCCAGAAGAGCCGCGAGGAGTACCTGCAGAGCCAGGTCAATACGCTGTGGAAGACTCTGCCGCGGGTAGAACGCGAAGAAGCGCCTGAACAAGCGCGTCGCTATCCAAGCGAGCCCCAGGAGAACATCCTCTACTTTATGGAGAAAAATGCACCGCTGCTGGAACCCTGGCAGCGTGAGGTGCTGCGCATCGTGCGCAAAGTGAGCCAGTATTTTTATCCGCAGAAACAAACTCAGGTGATGAACGAAGGCTGGGCGACATTCTGGCACTACACCATCCTCAACCATCTTTACGATGAAGGCCGGGTAACCGAACGCTTTATGCTGGAGTTTTTGCACAGCCACACCAACGTGGTGTATCAGCCGCCTTACAATAGCCCTTATTACAACGGGATTAACCCTTACGCACTGGGCTTTGCCATGTTCCAGGACATCAAGCGCATCTGCCAGTCGCCGACCGAAGAAGACCGCTACTGGTTCCCGGATATTGCCGGTAAAGACTGGCTGGAAACGCTGCACTTTGCCATGCGTGATTTTAAGGACGAAAGTTTTATCAGCCAGTTCCTGTCGCCGAAAATCATGCGTGACTTCCGGCTGTTCACCGTGCTCGATGACGATCGCAATAACTACCTGGAGATTGCGGCGATCCATAATGAGGCGGGTTATCGGGCGATCCGTCAGGAGCTGTCGGCGCAATATAACCTGAGCGACCACGAGCCGAACATTCAGATCTGGAATGTGGATTTGCGTGGCGATCGCTCATTGACGTTGCGTTATATTCCACAAGACCGTGCGCCGCTGGACAAGAGTCGGCGCGAGGTGATGAAACACCTGCACCGCCTGTGGGGCTTCGACATTATTCTGGAGCAGCTCAACGAGGATGGCAGCGTCGAGCTGCTGGAACGTTGTCCGCCGCGCCCGACTCCGCTGTAAGATCAGACCATGACAAAGGGGCGCCACTGGCGCCCCTTTTACGTAATGCGAGATGTGATACTAACGGCGGGCTTCGGTCAGATCGCTCGGCATGGTGCCTTGCATGCTCTGCCAGATGGCCCCGCTGTCTTTACCGTAGTTACGCACGCAATCCATCACCTGATCGTACGACTTCTCATGGCACAGCATCGACAGCTTGCTGTAGAAAGTCAGCGCCAGCTTGCGGGACTCCGGATTTGAGAAGTAGTAACGACCGACACGGGTATACAGACCTTTGAGGCCGTTGAAGATCAGACCGTAGATCGGGTTGCCGGAAGCGAATGCCAGACCGCGGAAAATTTCGTAGTCCAACAGGTTGAAAGCGTCCGCCTGATCTTCCACCTGGGTCGCTTTCGCCAACACTTCCTGAGCAGCCTCAGGATGATTACGCACCGCTGCGCGAATAAAGATCGCGGCAATATTGGTACGAACCGACAGCAGGTTGTCGATCAACTGTGGAACACTTTTGTGATCGAGGCGTGCCACCGTCTCAAGAATATTAAGGCCGGATGTTTCCCAGAAATTATTTACTTTGGTCGGTTTGCCATGCTGAATGGTCAGCCAGCCATCACGGGCCAGGCGTTGTAAAACTTCGCGTAACGTGGTGCGCGTAACACCAATCAGTTCTGAAAGCTCACGCTCCGCGGGCAAAATAGAGCCAGGAGGGAAGCGATTATTCCAGATACTCTCGATAATGTATTCTTCCGCGAAACCGGCAGGACTCTGCGCCTTTATGACCATGTGTTTGACGTTCCGTAGCGACGATAATCAGTAATAGTAGTCGGCTGATCATACCAGATCGCCTTGGCATGACATAGCGTGAGCGAAAAACATTAAACGAAAGTGTGCATAAAGTGGCAAAAAACGTGCAAAAACACCGCGTCAGAGAAATTTCACGGCGTAAAGCAAGCCCGTATTGCTTCTGCCCCTGCGGCATTGTTAGGGTAATATGTGACAACTTATTTTCAGGACGTGTAACGCATAATGGAAACGACTTTACGCAGTGCCCTGGTGAAAAACTTCCTCGGGCAATCACCTGACTGGTACAAACTGGCCATCCTCATCTTCTTGTTGGTCAATCCGCTGGTTTTCTTCCTGGTCGATCCCTTCATCGCGGGTTGGCTGCTGGTCATCGAATTTATCTTCACGCTGGCGATGGCGCTGAAGTGCTATCCCCTGCTGCCGGGCGGCCTGCTGGCCATTGAGGCGGTGTTGATCGGCATGACCAGCCCCGATCGGGTGGGCGAAGAGATTGCCCATAATCTGGAAGTCCTGCTGTTGCTGATCTTTATGGTGGCCGGTATCTACTTTATGAAGCAGCTACTGCTGTTTGTCTTCACCAAGCTGCTGCTCAATATTCGCTCTAAAATACTGCTGTCTTTAGCCTTTTGTTTTGCGGCGGCATTTTTGTCCGCTTTCCTCGATGCGCTGACGGTGGTTGCGGTGGTCATCAGCGTCGCAACCGGGTTCTATTCGATTTACCACAACGTGGTGTCTAACCCTTCCGGCGGCAATGCCGACGTCAACGACGACAGCAACCTGGTAAGCGACGATAACAAACAGACGCTGGAGCAGTTCCGCGCCTTTTTGCGCAGCCTGCTGATGCACGCGGGCGTCGGTACCGCTCTGGGCGGCGTGATGACCATGGTGGGCGAACCACAAAACCTGATTATCGCCAAAAGCGCCGACTGGGGCTTTGTCGACTTCTTCCTGCGCATGGCGCCGGTCACCTTACCGGTGTTGGTCTGTGGTCTGCTGGTCTGCCTGCTGCTTGAGCGGTTCGGCGTCTTCGGCTACGGAGCAAAACTGCCGGAGCGCGTGCGCGAAGTGCTGACGGAGTTTGACCGCCAGGCGACGGCCGGGCGCAGTAAGCAAGAGCAGGTCAAATTGGTGGTTCAGGCACTTATCGGCGTTTGGCTGATTGTCGCCCTGGCCTTCCATCTGGCGGAGGTTGGCCTGATTGGCCTGTCGGTGATTATCCTCGCCACTTCCCTGTGTGGCGTAACCGATGAGCATGCCATCGGCAAAGCCTTCCAGGAAGCCTTGCCCTTCACCGCCCTGCTGACGGTATTTTTCACCGTGGTAGCGGTGATCATTGAGCAACACCTGTTTACCCCGGTGATTCAATTTGTTCTGCAGGCGGAACCCTCTTCCCAACTTTCGCTGTTTTATCTGTTCAATGGCTTGCTGTCCTCCGTATCTGACAATGTGTTCGTCGGCACGGTTTACATTAATGAAGCGCGCGCCGCGTTTGAAAATGGTGCCATTTCCCTGAAGCAGTTCGAAATGTTAGCGGTCGCGATTAACACCGGGACCAATTTACCGTCGGTCGCCACGCCGAATGGTCAGGCCGCCTTCCTGTTCTTGCTGACCTCGGCATTGGCCCCCCTGGTGCGTTTATCCTATGGGCGAATGGTATGGATGGCATTGCCCTATACTGTGGTATTAACCTTGGTCGGTCTGCTGTGCGTACAGTTTACTCTGGCGCCCGTGACCGACCTGCTGACCCAGTGGCATTGGCTGACGCTGCCGTCAATCGAAGCCGCTGCACACTAACTCTGTAAATCCGCTCCGCTGTCAGCGACTATTTTTGTGCTGAATCCGGCTCAGGTGGCTGGCAGCGGGGTTGAATTGGTTTACACTGCCAGTTCAATTGCTTACTGCATGGAAGAATAAATATATGTTGCAATTCTTTAACCGCTGCTCACAGGGGCGCGGTGCTTGGCTGTTGATGGCCCTGACTGCGCTGGCGCTGGAATTAGTCGCACTCTACTTTCAGCACGTAATGCTGCTGCAACCCTGTGTCATGTGCATTTATGAACGCTGCGCGCTGTTTGGCATTCTGGGCGCCTCACTGCTGGGTGCCATTGCGCCGAAAACGCCGCTGCGTTATGCCGCTATTGCGCTGTGGATTTACAGTGCCTGGGAAGGCCTGCAGCTGGCGTGGAAACACACCATGATCCAACTGCATCCCTCGCCGTTTAATACCTGCGATTTCTTTGTTAGCTTTCCGTCCTGGCTGCCGCTGGATAAATGGCTGCCAGCGGTGTTCCACGCATCAGGTGACTGTTCGGTACGCCAATGGGAATTCTTGACGCTGGAAATGCCGCAGTGGCTGGTTGGCATCTTCGCGGCTTATTTGTTGATTGCTATCGTTGTGCTGCTCGCACAATTTGTCCGCCCACGCCGCCGCGATCTGTTTGGTCGCTGAGCATGACAGCATGAAAAACGGCGCCTCAGGGCGCCGTTTTTCATGGAATCGCTTATGATCTTCAGAGGTAATGCGAGATTAGGTATGTGTAAGGTAATAAACGAGCACTATCAGCGCTCCAGCTATGGCAAACAGGCGTATCATTTTCATTATTTTACTCTCGGAACTTAGCGTGAGAGCGCTCAAACTACCGAACCTTACGTTTAAAAAGAAGCGTCTGGGCAGGATTATGGGCGTAATTTACATAACATTAAGTTAGAACAGTAAAAAGCCCGATCTCCAAAAGCCGTACGGCACTTTTTCGACCTTATCTCACAAAAGCACGGGGCAATGATTCCCCCTTAAATCACTTCATACAAAAAAATTCATCATAGCGATGCATTATTGCATCGATATTTTGATGAAGTTTTATCAGAGAATCCCTATAATATCCGCAAGTTAATATTTAACGATTTCCCTGGTGTTGTTGTGTGTCTTGCCCCTCATCTTTGCAGGGGCTTTTTTCCTTATCTCGCCCAGCTCGGTTTGTTCAGGATGTGATCCTGCCAGTCCACCACTTCACTTTCCCGCACCGCAATATGTCGTACCGTAATACGCTCCCCGTGCATCGCAGCTTTAGAACCGCTGACCAGCGGATGCCAGGCAAACAACGGCTTGCCCTCACCGATCAAACGGTATGCGCAGGTCGGCGGCAGCCAATCAAAGGTCGTGAGGTTTTCACGCGTCAGTTTGATGCAGTCCTCTTCCAGCTCAAAGCGACGCTCATAGTTGCGGCACTGGCACGACTTAATATTCAGCTGGTTACAGGCTACGTTGGTGAAATAAATCTCGTCGGTATCTTCGTCGATCAGCTTATTCAGACAGCATTGCCCACAACCGTCGCACAGCGATTCCCACTCTTGTTCTGACATTTCAGCCAGCGATTTTTGTTGCCAAAAAGGGGTTTGTGACATGTTCGCGTCCGGTATAGGTAAATGAATAGATAACCTGCTTGCAGGTTTTGAGGGTGCACTATATAGATATCCCAGCCAAATGGAAAGGCTGAAAACACAATATAATCATAGCGATAACAATATGTTCGCTTAAAAAAAACGCTATTTAAAACAACGGTATTCAACATTTTCGGCCAGCATTATCAGGCCGTTACCCTTGATACTGAAAGGGATAAAACACACCAAGTTTATCGTCTAATTATACGTACAAAAATCAGGTCTATCATCCTTTCGTTTTCCTCCTCTCCCGTATCCCTGTTCATCATTATTCACGGGTAAGATTCATCTTATAAAGCACATTTTGCCGCCAAAAGTCGCATAACCCTGCTATGTTTAATGTTCGCCTTTTGAATGAAGCTAAGGAGCCAAGTATGTTTGGGAAAGCAGAAGATAAAGTCAATGAAGCTGCCGGCGCCGTCGAAGAAGCCTTTGGTAAGGCGACGGATTCACCGGATCATCAAGTCAAAGGCGCGGCCCGTAAATATGCCTCTCAGGCCAGCTATGCGGCCAGAGATGCTGCCGATACGGTGCGAACTCAGGTTGAATCCAACCCGCTTGCCGGCGTAGCTATCGCCGCCGCCGTGGGGATTGTTTTCGGTTTCTTGCTGGGCCGTAAATAAGCTTTTTGATCTGACTGCACTGAGAAAAGGCCCTGAGGGGCCTTTTTTATTGTTTTTTATCCGGATTTCAAATCACGCGTGTCGTCAATGATTTACCGTTAAGGGTCACTTTCAGCATATCGCCGGAGCTCATCGGACCGACGCCCTGCGGCGTACCGGTAAGAATAATGTCGCCTGCACGCAAAGTGAAGAAGCGGCTCATATAGCTGATCAGCGGCAGGATCTGCGTGATCATGTCGCGAGTATTGCCTTGTTGTCGCACCTGGTCATTGACCGTCAGGGACAGATCAGCATTTTGCGGATCGCCAAACTCTGCCACCGGTATAAAGCCGGAAATCGGGCAAGAACCGTCGAATCCCTTGGCTTTTTCCCAGGGTTGTCCTGCCTTCTTGAAGCCCGCCTGCAGTTCCCGCAGCGTCAGATCAAGCGCAACACCGTATCCGGCGATAGCACGCGCCACGCGATCTTCATTAGCCTGCTTTAGCGGCGTGCCGATCAGCACAGCCAGCTCCACTTCATGATGTACCGAACCAAACTCTTTGGGGATCGCCACCGGCTGGCGAATATCGCACAGCGCCGTTTCAGGCTTGATAAACACTACCGGCTCTGCCGAGGTTGCACTGCCCATTTCCTTGATGTGATCGGCGTAGTTGCTGCCAACGCAGACCACTTTATTTACCGGAAAATCAAGTAATGAACCCTGCCAATCTCTATGTTGATACATACCGCCTCTCCCTACAATCATGTAGGGGCTTAGCATGCTAAGCCCGTTATTCCACGCGCTGGTGGAGGCACCGTAGCCTTTTGCCTATTGCCCGATACCGTCAGCCATCATACCCACACCGATCGCAAAATAGTAAGAGCGATTCCAGTGCATAATCGTGCGAAAATTATCATAAACCAGGAATGCACGGCCTTGCATATCATCCGGTGTGATCAGCCAGCTGCGCAGGCTGGAATGCGGCAGCGCTGAACCATCCGGACGCCGCACCCCACGCTTTTGCCATTCATTGACGCTGTGCGCCTGGCTATCTTTCAGCCCCAGGGCCTCGGCGCTGAACCCGGCAGGCAGTCTGACCTCTCTGCCCCAGCCAATACCACGCTGCCAGCCTTCGCTCGACAGATAGTGGGCCGTAGAGGCAAAGACATCGTCAACGTTGTTCCAGATATCAATGCGGCCGTCACCGTCGCCGTCCGCAGCATAATTAAGGAACGAGGTCGGCATAAACTGGCATTGTCCCATGGCACCGGCCCAGGAGCCTTTCAACTGTTCGCGGCTGACATGCCCCTGCTCGAGAATTTGCAGCGCTGCCATCAGCTGTTGACTGAAGAACGCCTCACGCCGCCCTTCAAAAGCCAAAGTGGCGAGCGCAGAAATCACATCTTCGCGCCCCTGGATTTTGCCGAAGGCACTTTCCATGCCCCACAGTGCCACAACATAACGTCCCGGCACGCCATAGCGTGCGGTGAGCCGCGAAAGCTGCGGGTGATACTGCCGATACAGTCCGCGGCCTTGCGCGATCTTGGCAGGTGGCAATACGCGTTTGAGGTAGTCGTCCAGCGTGATTTTCTTTTCCGGCTGATTGCGGTCCGCCTTGATCACCCGATCGACAAAATGCACGCCGGCGAAGGCGCTTTTGACAATGGCCGGGTTAATACCCTGTGCCAGCGCCTGACGTTTTAGCTGTTCAACATAGGCCGGGAACTGTGCTGGATCCCGACCCGTTTCAGAAAGCCGGCTCTGCGTTGCAGGAGTACCGGTAGCCGACGCCGGTGTGGCAACCTGCGCCCTAGCCTGCTGATCGACGCCGTATCCCAGCGCCAACAGAGTCGACAGCACGGTTATCGCTGAAAATCTCATCACGCGGCTCCTTTATCTCTCTGTTTAGGGCTGCCGCTCCAGCGTCACCCTGTACGCCTGCGTAGGTTATTTTTTGTCAGCAGACAAATGCTGATTTAATAAATTTTCCAACGGCGGTGGAACCTGCAGATAAAACCCTTCTTCTTTCAGGGCCTCTTTCACTTTTTCAATATCCGCCGAGGCTAACTTTTCCCGCCCTTCCAGGGAAAGCATCATTGCCAATTGCGGCGTGCCGAAACTTTTCATCAGATCTTCCGGTACTCGGGAGAAATCGTCTTTTTTTTCGACATAAAGATAAGTTTGATCGCGTTTAGGGCTTCTATAGATCACACAAAGCATGTTTTTAACTCTATTTAATTGGGGCAGCGTCTTGCCTGGATATAACTCTGACTATAACATGCTTATAGTACTTCGGAATATCGCACCCCGATTGGTATTCCGGGGATTTAAAGTTGCTGAGACTGAGTCAGGATAGATGTCACAATCGCCAATTGAGCTAAAAGGCAGCAGTTTTACCCTATCGGTTGTTCATTTGCATAATTCGGAACCCGAGGTAATTCGTCAGGCGTTACTGGAAAAAGTAGAGCAAGCGCCCGCTTTTTTGAAAAACGCCCCTGTTGTTATCAACGTTGCAACGCTGAACGGCGACGCAAACTGGAAAGAACTTCAACAGGCTGTCACGGCAGCAGGTCTGCGCGTTGTGGGTATCAGCGGTTGCAGAGATGAGCGGCAGAAACGCGCAATAACCCGTGCCGGGCTGCCGTTACTGAACGAAGGCAAAGGCCAAAAGATGGCCGCCCCGGAACCGGCGCCCGCGCCAGCCCCGGTGGTGGATCCCAACGCCCCCGCCAAGACGCGCATCATCAGTGCCCCTGTTCGTTCCGGCCAACAAATTTATGCCCGCAACAGCGATCTGATAGTGACCAGCAGCGTCAGCGCCGGCGCTGAATTAATTGCCGACGGCAACATTCACGTCTACGGCATGATGCGTGGTCGTGCGCTGGCCGGTGCATCAGGTGATACACAGTGCCAGATTTTTTGCACGCACCTGGGTGCTGAGCTAGTCTCTATCGCAGGGCAGTACTGGTTGAGCGACCAAATCCCGTCCGACTATGTCGGGCAGGCAGTACGACTCAGCCTGTTGGATAACGCTTTAACCATACAACCTTTAAATTAAGCCCTTTTGACAAGGAATCCATTTCATGGCACGCATTATTGTTGTTACATCGGGTAAAGGGGGCGTTGGCAAGACCACTTCAAGCGCGGCCATCGCTACCGGTTTAGCCCAAAAAGGAAAGAAAACCGTAGTGATCGATTTTGATATCGGCCTGCGTAATCTTGACCTGATCATGGGCTGCGAACGCCGGGTTGTTTACGATTTCGTTAACGTTATTCAGGGTGATGCCACGCTGAATCAGGCGTTGATCAAAGACAAGCGCACTGAAAATCTGTTTATCCTGCCAGCTTCGCAAACGCGTGACAAAGACGCACTGACCCGCGAAGGCGTTGAGAAGATCCTTAACGACCTGGGCGAAATGGATTTTGATTTTGTGGTTTGTGACTCTCCGGCAGGCATCGAAACCGGCGCGCTGATGGCGTTGTACTTTGCTGATGAAGCCATCATCACCACCAACCCGGAAGTCTCCTCGGTACGTGACTCTGACCGTATCCTGGGCATTTTGTCTTCCAAATCTCGCCGTGCCGAGAGAGGCGAATCGCCAATCAAGGAACACCTGCTGCTGACCCGCTACAACCCAGGTCGCGTCAGCCGTGGCGACATGCTGAGCATGGAAGACGTGCTGGAAATTCTGCGCATTCCATTGGTCGGCGTAATCCCGGAAGACCAATCCGTACTGCGTGCATCCAACCAGGGTGAACCGGTGATCCTCGACGCCGAGTCGGATGCCGGCAAAGCCTACGACGATACCGTGAGCCGCTTGTTAGGGGAAGAACGCCCCTTCCGCTTCATTGAAGAAGAGAAGAAGGGTTTCCTGAAACGCCTTTTTGGGGGATAAACCATGGCATTACTAGACTTCTTTCTGTCCCGCAAAAAGCAGACAGCCAATATAGCCAAGGAACGGCTGCAGATTATCGTCGCAGAGCGTCGTCGCGGGGACAGTGAGCCCCCGTATCTGCCTGATTTGAAACGCGATATTCTGGCGGTAATTTGCAAATATATTCAAATCGACCCTGAAATGCTGCACGTGCAGTTTGAGCAGAAAGGGGATGATATTTCGGTTCTTGAACTCAACGTGACATTACCGGAATCGGAAGAAGTAACTAAATGAGTGTGACGCACTAATTACCCCCTGTATATTTTCTTGCAGGGGGTAACTGTATGCATAACCAGTTATTGAGATAAAAAGCGCCTAATAATCGTTTTTACCCTTTGGGATTAATCTCAATTAATCTTGCGTCACCGTTGTTTAAAGTAAATGCTGTCGGTAAGTGTTGCTATGATTATTTCTAATAAATAATCGGAGCAGCGTTTCCTTACCCTGCCCCAAGTTTTACCGCTCGATTAATAATCCTTCAAAATAGCCTGCAGCGGCGACGCCAATAAATCACCGCGCCAACCGCTGATTAATTCTGGCAGGCTGTCAGCGCCTTTCAATTTCCAATGCCAATTCAGCAGTTGGTTAATCTGTCGGCGCGATGCCAGTAATTCGCTGCTCAACCCGCTTTGCTCACTGACGATGACGATCGCCGCCTTGATATCCTTGAACACTTTCTTGTAGCCCGGCTGATCGATCAGGTTCGACAACGGTGCAGGCAGTGCAGCCTCATCGAGCTCGCTGGCCTCTGCCACCAGTGCCAACAGCGTTTTACCGTGATAACGAATTTCCGGGCCACTGAGACCCAGCGAGTCCAATTCCCCCAGCGATGTCGGCATATGCCGCGCCACCTGCCAGAGGTTTTCCTCGCGCACCACAAAGTTCACCGCCAGATCGCGCTCACGGGCCTGACGCAGGCGCCATTCAGCCAGTTTCTGCAAGCAGCCCAACTGGCGCGGACGCAGTTGCCAGGCATTGGTGATTTCACGGTAGGCCAATTCCGGCGCCAGCGTCTCGCTACGGCGCTGGCACAACAACAGGCACTCGTTGTTGGCTGCGGCGGTCCAACCGGCTTCTTCCGTCTCCTGAACCAGGCGTTTGGCCATCGGCAGCAGATAGAACACGTCCGCAGCCGCATAAACGCACTGCTTTTCCGTCAACGGACGCGCCAACCAGTCGGTACGGGCTTCACTTTTATCCAGTTCCACCTGCATATACTCCGCCACCAGGGTCGCAAACCCGCAAGACAGCGGCCTACCGGTGAAAGCCGCCAGGATCTGGGTGTCTACCATCGGCGTCGGCAAGGTTTTAAAGGCGTTGAGGAAAACTTCCAGGTCCTCACTGCCGGCATGCAGGAACTTAACAATCTGGGTGTTGCTCAGCAGCTCGATAAACGGCTGCCATTGCTTGATTGGCAAGGGGTCAATCAGGGAGAGTTGTTCACCGTCGTATAACTGAATCAGGCCTAACTGCGGATAGTAGGTGCGCGTTCTGACAAACTCGGTGTCCAGCGCTATCTGGGCATGCTTTTTCGCCTGCTCGCAGACCTGCTGCAATCCGGCATCGGTAGTGATCAACTGATAGTTCAAAACGTCATTCTCTTGGTCGCTTTCATGATTCAAACACAACAACGCCGGCATTCACCGGCGTTGTTGATCTGCAGGGCGTGGATGATAACCTAGGCGGCGTCGGCCGCCGCAGGTTTTTTCTGCTCATCACGCAGTTCTCGCCGCAAAATTTTACCGACGTTAGACTTCGGCAACTCGTCACGGAACTCAACAATTTTAGGCACTTTATATCCGGTCAACTGCCGGCGGCAGTGGGTCAACAACTCTTCTTTGGTCAGCGAAGCGTCTTTCTTCACCACACAAATTTTGACCGTTTCACCGGTGACCTCATTCGGCACGCCAATCGCCGCGCATTCCAACACTTTCGGATGCTGGCTGACCACGTCTTCAATCTCGTTCGGGTATACGTTAAACCCGGAAACCAGGATCATGTCTTTCTTACGGTCGACGACGCGGACAAAACCCATCTCGTCCACTGTAACGATATCCCCGGTCGCGAGCCAGCCCTCTTTCAACACTTCATCGGTGGCATCCGGCCGCTGCCAGTAGCCTAACATAACTTGCGGGCCTTTGACCCACAGTTCGCCCGGCTCGCCGATCGGCACATCCTGACCGTTGTCGTCCACCAGACGAATGTCCGTCGACGGCACCGGCAAGCCGATACTGCCGCTGTAGTGTTTCAGATCGTAAGGGTTCCCTGCCACCAGCGGTGCGCATTCCGTCAGGCCGTATCCCTCCAGCAGATGTTTACCGGTGGTTTTCTCCCACTTGTCCGCCACCGATTTCTGTACCGACATGCCGCCGCCGACGGAAAAACGCAGCGTGGAGAAATCCAGCTTGTGGAAGTCCTCGTTGTTCAATAGCGCATTGAACAGGGTGTTCACCCCGCTCATGGCGGTGAACGGATATTTACCCAGTTCTTTCACCATCCCCGGAATATCACGCGGGTTGGTGATCAGCAAATTGCGCCCACCCAAATCGATAAACAGCAGGCAGTTCACCGTCAGCGCAAAAATGTGATACAGCGGCAGCGCCGTGACCACCAACTCCTGCCCTTCACGAAACAGCGGCAAATAGGCAGCTTTGGCCTGCTCCAGGTTGGCCTGCATGTTGCGGTGCGTCAGCATCGCGCCCTTGGCGACGCCGGTAGTCCCGCCGGTATATTGCAGGAACGCCAGATCGGTGTTGATAATATCGGGTTTAACATACTGTTGGCGACGCCCGCGCTGGAGCGCACTGCGAAAAGAAACGGCAGCCGGCAAATGGTATTTCGGTACCAGCCGTTTGATGTATTTCACCACGAAATTAACCAGCGTGCCTTTGGCAGCGGAGAGCTGGTCGCCCATGCGCGTCAGGATCACGTGCTTTATCTGCGTGTTGAACACCACTTTTTCCAGCGTGTGGGCAAAGTTTGACACGATCACAATGGCACTTGCGCCACTGTCGTTCAATTGATGTTCCAGTTCACGCGGCGTATACAGCGGGTTAACGTTCACCACCACCATACCCGCACGTAAAATGCCAAACAGCGCGATGGGATACTGCAACAGATTCGGCATCATCAGAGCAACGCGATCGCCTTTCTGCAGCCCCAGCTCATTTTGCAGGTAAGCCGCGAAAGCCCGACTACGTTCTTCCAGCTTGCGGTAGGTCATCACCTCGCCCATGTTAATGAAAGCCGGTTGATCCGCGTAGCGCTGAACCGCATTTTCAAACATTTCGACCAAAGATGAATAACGATCGGCGTCGATCTCTGCCGGAACATCCGCCGGGTAACGTTTTAACCAGACCTTATCCAAGGTATTACTCCTGAAATCATTATTCATTATCATCATCGCAGCCCCCAAATATGCAGCCAAACCATAACAATATTTTAACTCAGCAGACCAGTTTGAGTTTTAAACAATATTCAGGTTGCGATGTACGTCACTAATTGGCGGTCTTTCCCTGCGCCAAAAGAATAAGGCGGCCGGAGCCGCCCTATTAAAATTGTTAACATCCTACGAGCATTATTCGGTAACGATAGTTTGCACCTGTGCCGGGCCAGGATTATACCAGCCGTACCCCACGCCCCAACCGGGGCCCCAGGTACCGCTACGCCAGCCCCAAGGGCCCATTGGCGCCGGTGGCATCATCACCTGCTGAGCCAGATGCCAGCGTTTGTAGCCGGTGGCATTCATGGTAACAAACTTGTACGGGGTCATGCCGATCTTGCCGTCTTTCACGCCGGTGATTGGCCCTACTACCGTTACTAACTGGCCCTTGAAATCAACCGGTTCCAGGAAGCCATTAACCGAGGCTATCAGACGCCCCCGTGACGGCTCACCCAATATCGGCCGGGCGCCGGAATCGAGCGGCACAGCGGCAATTTCCAACAGCGTGCGCCCCTGCTCATTGGCAACGTTCACTACCGTACCGCCAAAGCGAGCTTCAGCCCCGACAAACAGGTTCGGCGCATTCTGTACCGAAGACAACTGCTGGACCGGCGTTGCCGTGCTGCCTTTAATCGCGTCAGGCACGGTGACACACCCTGACAACGCCAGCACGCTGCCGGCAATGGCCAGCAGCGACATTTTTTTACAAACAGTGCGGGTTAACATCATCGCAATCTCCTGAAATGGCTGTAACTTTGACATCAATTCACAGAGCAAGTTGCAGATCATCCCTCTCCCGATGGCCGCCACAGCACAAATCGGTGGCGCCTATTCGCGGCCCGGTAATTTCTTCCAGGTGACCTCATTGCGCAAATAGGTCGGCTCGGCATTTTCTACCGCCACCGCCAACCCCTGTTGCCAGGCATGCAGCGCCAAAGGCAGCATATCTTCTGCCTGCGGCAACAACATTTGCCCATCGCTCAGGGTTAACGTAGAACCGGCAACCAAATCCGGGTAGGTTTGCCAGCCGGTGCCGACATGCGCCCAGTGGCCTTGCAGACCTTGCGCACGCACCAGCGCCTGCGCCGGGGTCAGTACCGCTTCACCTTCACTTTCAAGCCAGTTACCGTCCTGCTGACGTTCAAACTGCCCCCAGTAGACTTCACCCATACGCGCATCTATCGCCGACAGCACGCGGTCAGCCCCGGTGAGTCGCCAGGCGCCCTGCGCCATGGTTTGCAGGGTGGAGACGCCCAGCAAGGGCAAGTCGGCGCCCAGCGCCAGCCCCTGAGCAATGCCGATGCCGATACGCACGCCGGTAAAGCTGCCCGGCCCACGGCCAAAAGCCAGCGCATCGAGCTGGCCAAGGGTGACGCCGGATTCCGCCAGCACCTGCTGCACCATAGGTAAAATACGTTGCGTATGCTCACGTGGGCACAGCTCAAACAGGGCGTGGATTTCGCCTTGATTCCAGATAGCAACGGAACAGGCTTCCGTCGCTGTATCGATCGCTAAAATTCGCGTGGACATGCCAACCTCAGGCGGGAAAAAAACAGGGTTTTTCATACAGGGCGCGCATTGTAGCACAGCCCCGGGGTCACGCCTATCGGCTAGCGTTCCGCCTGCAGGAAGGCAATCGCCTGGGCGATATCGCGGGTACGCGGCGTCGGCGGCAGGCTATTAAGAAATACTTCGCCATAGGGGCGCATGACCAGCCGATTGTCGCAAATCACCAGCACTCCGCGATCGTCGGTATCGCGGATCAGGCGTCCAACTCCCTGTTTCAGGGTAATGACCGCATCCGGCAGTTGCACATCGTTGAATGGGTCGCCGCCGCGCAATCGGCAGTCTTCAATCCGGGCTTTCAGCAACGGATCGTCAGGCGAGGTGAACGGCAGTTTGTCGATAATCACGCAAGACAATGCATCGCCGCGGACATCTACGCCCTCCCAGAAACTGCTGGTCGCCACCAACAGCGCATTACCGGCCTCGACAAACTGAGCCAACAGTTGGCCCTTGCTGGTTTCTCCCTGCAGCAGCACCGGCAACGTCATGGTGGCGCGGAACTCCTCCGCCAGCTCACGCATCATCTGGTGCGAAGTACAAAGGAAGAAGCAGCGGCCGTTATTGGCTTCAATCAGCGGCCGTAGCATGCGAGCCAATTGTCTTGCGCCGCCGGGTTGATTTGGTGAGGGCAAAAAACGCGGCACGCACAGCAAGGCTTGTTTGGCGTAGTCGAACGGGCTGGCCAGCAGCAGCGTTTTGGCCTTGTTCAGGCCCAGACGCTCGGTAAAGTGCCCCATTTGCTCATTGACCGACAGGGTTGCCGAGGTAAAAATCCAGCTGCCCGGTTTTTCATCCAGCAGCTCGCGGAAACGATCGGCCACCGTCAGCGGGGTCAGCGCCAACACAAAATGGCGTGAGTTGCACTCATACCAATAGCTGAAACCGGGTTCGTTGACCTCTTTCAAGCGCTTGAGTCGGGCCCGGTACAGCGTAGCACGCTCAAAGGCGGCATCCAGCAGGGCCGAGCGGCCAAGGGAAAGCTTGACCACGTCATAGCACAGCTCCAGCGCGTCATCGAGCAGCAGCAAAGCACGCTGCACATTGGGCTGACTGAGCACTTCGCGCAGGTTGCCGCGAAACCCCGGCTCCCCCAGCATCAAACGAAAATCCTGCGTGCTTTGGCTGAGACGGTCGGCGCTTTTTTGCAGCTGTGCGGCATCGCGCACTTCGGTGCGGTAGGCAATGGAAATGTCTTTCGCCAGGTCCAGCAGTTGGCGGCTGGTCAGTTGCTTACCGAAATACTGGCTGGCGATATCCGGGATCTGATGCGCTTCATCGAAGATCATCACATCGGCCTCAGGGATCAGTTCGGCAAAGCCGCCCTCCTTCACCACCATATCGGCCAGGAACAGATGGTGGTTCACCACCACCACATCGGCATCCATGGCGCGACGACGCGCCTTGACCACAAAGCAATCTTTATACAAGGGGCAATCGCTGCCCAGGCAGTTGTCGTTAGTGCTGGTCACCAGCGGCCAAACGAAGCTGTCTTCCGCCACGTCGCTGCAACTGCTGATATCGCCCTCTTTGGTCATCGACGACCATTTGCGCAGATGGACCAGATCGATCAGCGTTTGCCCGGCCAGTTCGCCGCCGGCCATCGACTGTTGCTCCAGACGTTCCAGGCACAGGTAATTGGAGCGCCCTTTCAGCAGCGCCATCTTGCCTTTGTACTTCAGTGCCTTGGCCACGGTGGGCAAATCGCGTGCATAAAGCTGATCCTGTAACGCTTTTGACCCGGTTGAAATAATCACTTTGCGATCGGCCCGCAGTGCCGGCACCAGGTAGGCATAGGTTTTGCCGGTCCCGGTGCCCGCTTCGACCACCAGTTCCTGCTTGAAGTTAATGGCTTCGGTGACCGCTTCCGCCATCTGCCGCTGTGCTTCACGCGGTTTGAAACCCTTGATTGCCTGCGCCAGGGCGCCGTCTGTTGCGAAATCGTCTGCCACGCTATCTCTCTGCCGATGTAATTCAGCGCTAATTATGCCTATCCTGCCGCGCGGCTACCACCGACTTTATCGTCGCACATTTCTGCCGATGGCTGTGTTACCCTTAACGCGATGATGATATGGAGATAATTGCATGAATATCGAACGCATTGACCCGGACCAACGTTGGTCCGAAGCCGTAGTTCATAACGACACCGTTTATTACACCAGCGTGCCGGAAAACCTGGATGATGACGCTACCGCCCAGACCGCAAATGCCCTGGCGGCGATTGACGTGATCCTGGCGCGCGTGGGCTCCGACAAGAGCCGGGTGCTGGACGCCACTATCTTTCTGGCCGACGGCGCCGATTTTGCTGCCATGAACGCCGCCTGGGATGCTTGGGTGGTTGCCGGCAGCGCGCCGGTGCGCTGCACCGTGCAGGCCAAATTGATGAACCCGAAGTACAAGGTTGAAATCAAAATCATTGCCGCGCTGTAAAACAAAAAACCGCAGACGCTGACGCCTGCGGTTTCATTTTTCGTACTCTTGCGTTGATTAAGCCAGTTTGATGATCACCATGCCGGCCAGCAACAGCACCAGGCCAATCCAGCCTTTGGCATTCAGGCGCTGACCGAACAGGATCCAACCTGCGGCAATCGTTGCGGCGATACCGAAACCACCCCACAACGCATAGGCCACCGACAGATCAATCCCCTTCACCGCCTGCGCCAGAGCACTGAACGCCCCCAGCACCGACAGCAATGACAGCAGGCCTAACCAGATTTTACGGAAACCGTCTGACATCTTCAGGAAGATGTTGGCGACAATTTCCAACACAATCGCCAGTCCCAAGAACCCAATGTGGTACAACTCAAGCTGTTGCATGGTTGTCACCTCGCGGGCTGGCCTGTTTTCGTGGTTTGCGGGTACCGGACTTCACCAGCAGGATACCGGCGATCAACGTCACCAGACCCAGCACCTTCAAAGCCGAGATTGGCTCGTCGAACCACATCACGCTGAACAGGGTAATAAACAGGATACCGATCCCTTCCCACAACGCATAAGCAACGCCCAGAGCGACGCGTTTTATCGCCAACGACAGCATGACGTACGACGCAGTGATCATCACATACATCACAATATGACCGGTCATGCCGCCGCTGACGCTGGCGTATTTCATGGACAGGGTACCGATAATTTCGGCCACGATGGCCAAGCCTAAAAAGATCCAATAAATCATAATTTCTCTCCCAAACGGCGAATAACGCACGCTAAGGCATATTTATCCCGATTTATCTCGTCAGACAGGCGCAACGAGGCGCTGACGACGCAGAGATCCCTGGGGATAAACTGACCCAAACGTAATAAAGAAGTTTGCCCGGCTACGCGGAATGACGGAGGACTGAGCCTGTCACCAGCACCGGTTAAGGGAGAAAGACGCTATAGCTCGCTGCACCAGTGATGCTCACTGGCAAGGATGGCAGACAGGAAAAGCTGGCAAGTAGAGGTTCTGAGGGTAATTCCATTAGTTGTCATCATAATTATTCTCTATTCTCAGCCGCACATTATCTTGTTACACGGAGTGCGATTTGCCCAATATCCTCATCAAGTAAAATTTTCAACTGCGATAGTTGTACCATAGCCAAAAAAAGAAAGCAAACCGCCGTTTTCACAAAAACGATTAAAAAAAAGTTTAAAAATAAGAAAGTTAAGTAATTTAAAAATAAAAAAAGGTTCAACATGTTGTTGAACCTCGGTTTAAATCGGCACGGCCAAATTTTCGCCTGGCCCAGGCCCGGCGCGGGTTAGACCGCAGCGCCGCTGACGGCGGTACGCGCCAGTTCGGTGATGCGAGCGTAGTCGCCATTTTCCAGCGCATCGGCCGGTACCAACCAAGAGCCGCCGATACACAACACGCTTTTCAGAGCCAGGTAATCACGGTAGTTGTTGGGCGTGATTCCCCCGGTCGGACAGAAACGCACCTGCGGGAATGGGCCGCCGATCGCCTGCAATGCCTTCACGCCACCGTTGGCTTCCGCCGGGAAGAATTTGAACTCACGCAGCCCGTGATCCATACCCAGCATCAGCTCTGAAACGGTGCTAATGCCTGGAATTAACGGGATAGACCCTGCGGTTGCGGCCTTCAACAGCGCTTCCGTCAGGCCGGGGCTGATAGCGAATTGCGCGCCTGCCTCGGTCACTGCCTGCAGCTGCTGCGGATTAATCACCGTACCTGCACCGATAATTGCCTCCGGCACCTCTGCCGCGATAGCGCGGATCGCCTCCGTGGCGCAGTCGGTGCGCAATGTGACTTCCAGCACGCGCACGCCACCGGCTACCAGCGCCCTGGCCAGCGGCACCGCATGTTCCAGCTTGTTGATCACTATCACCGGAACCACCGGGCCTGCGGTCAGGATCTGTTCTGCGCTGGTTTTCCAGTTTTTCATCGTTATTTCTCCATTACTTACGGGTTATCAATGGCACGCCCCTGCCACAGGGCCCCACGCGTTAAAGCGCGGGCGTCCGGCCGTACCCCAAGTGATGTTGCGCCCCGCTACTGCGGGCAAAAAAATGCCGGCAGATAAGCTGCCGGCAGGGTGATTACTCGAACTCGTTCCAGGAACGGCCATCACGGGTGATCATCGCCACTGAAGCGACCGGGCCCCAGGTGCCGGATTGGTACGGCTTCGGTGCCTCGTTATCCGCTTTCCACGCGTCCATAATGGAGTCAACCCACTTCCAGGCTTCTTCCACTTCATCACGGCGTACGAACAGCGCCTGAATGCCACGCATGGTTTCCAGCAACAGACGCTCATAGGCGTCAGCCACATGCTCCTGGTTAAAGGTTTCGGAGAAACTCAGATCCAGCTTGGTGGTTTGCAGGCGGTGCTTGTGATCCAGACCTGGCACCTTGTTCAACACCTGAATTTCGATGCCTTCATCCGGCTGCAGACGAATGGTCAGTTTGTTCTGCGGCAACTGCTGGTAAGAATCGCTGAACAGGTTCAACGGCGGGTTCTTGAAGTAGACGACCACTTCAGAACATTTGGTCGGCAGACGCTTACCGGTACGCAGGTAGAACGGCACGCCGGCCCACTGCCAGTTGTCGATATCAACGCGGATTGAGACGAAGGTTTCAGTGTTGCTGCTTTTATTCGCCCCTTCTTCTTCCAGATAACCCGGTACCTTTTTGCCCTGCACGAAGCCGGCAGTGTACTGACCACGCACTGTGGTTTCACGTACATTGGTCTGATCTATGCGGCGTAGTGAACGCAGTACCTTCACTTTCTCGTCGCGAATGCGGTCAGTAGTCAGGTCCGCCGGTGGCGACATGGCAATCATGGTCAGGATTTGCAACAGGTGGTTCTGGATCATGTCGCGCATCTGACCGGCCTGGTCAAAGTAGCCCCAGCGCCCTTCAATACCCACCTCTTCCGCTACGGTGATCTGTACGGAATCGATGGTGCGGTTATCCCAGTTGGAGGCGAACAACGAGTTGGCGAAACGCAGCGCCAGCAGGTTCAGTACCGTCTCTTTACCGAGATAATGGTCGATACGATAAACCTGGCTCTCGTTGAAGTATTCCGCCACCTGATCGTTGATCACGCGTGAAGAAGCGAGATCGGTGCCTAGCGGTTTTTCCATCACCACGCGCGCCGGCTCGTGGTTCAACTTGGCTTCACCCAAGCCTTTGCAAATCGCGCCGAAGGTGCTTGGCGGCATGGCAAAGTAGTTAATGGTGGTGCGATGTTTCTGGTCCAGCATTTTACCCAATTTGGTAAAGTTCTTGCTGTCGTTCACATCCAGGTTGCAGAAATCCAGGCGCGCGCTCAGCGTTGCCCAGAGTTCGTCATCCAGTTTTTCTTTCATAAAGGTGCCAAGCGCTTCCTTGACCACCTTGATATAGGCTTCTTTATCCCACTCGGCACGGCCGACGCCGATGATGCGGGTATCCGGATGGATATGACCGGCTTTCTCTAACTGGTACAGGGAAGGCAACAGCTTACGACGCGCCAAATCGCCTTTCGCGCCGAAAATAACCAGGTCACACGCCTGGGCTGTAGAGGTTACCGCCATGTTCATCTCCTCGTTGCAGGATATTTGTAATTTTCTTACATTACTAATGTACTCTCTTTGACTACGGCCAGTAAACCCGGATCAAAAGTAGAAAAAAAGCCCCAGAAAATGCAGTGTTAAGTGCTATTGGCTCTAAACCTGGCCGCCAGAGCCAAAAACTGTAATTTTCTGTCTTTTTTGATGCTCTTTTACCATTATGAAAGTTAGACACAGGTCATGTTCTGATGAAAAAAGCCTGCATACCCTCTGTCGACACTGCCAACGGTTACCAGCACGTAGTATATTTCCACTAAACCGGCATTGATTTCTCCTTTAATTGAAATCGACATACCCTATGGATTTCAAGTTAAAGCCAGTGCGATCGCCCCCGCTGTAGCTTGAAATGCGACGGGTATAAACCATGAGTGACCCTCGTTATATGAATACGCTGGAAAAAATCCAGAGTCATCTGGAGCTGCTGAGCAAATCTGAACGGAAAGTCGCTGAGGTGATCCTGGCCTCCCCACAGACCGCCATCCACTCCAGTATCGCGACGCTGGCCAGAATGGCAGACGTCAGCGAACCCACCGTCAACCGTTTTTGTCGCCGTCTCGATACCAAAGGCTTCCCCGATTTTAAACTGCATCTTGCCCAAAGCCTGGCCAATGGCACTCCGTACGTAAACCGTAACGTGGAGGAAGATGACAGCGTCGATGCCTATACCGGTAAAATATTCGAATCGGTAATGGCCAGTCTGGATACAGTAAAGGCAAATTTGGATATTGCCGCAATCAATCGTGCGGTTGATCTGCTTACCCAGGCAAAAAAAATCTCTTTCTTCGGTTTGGGTGCCTCTGCGGCCGTCGCTCACGACGCGATGAACAAATTTTTTCGCTTTAATATCCCGGTGGTCTACTTCGACGATATCGTCATGCAACGTATGGGCTGCATGAATTCCAGCGAGGGAGACGTAGTGGTGTTAATCTCCCACACTGGCCGCACCAAAAACCTGGTGGAAATGGCGCAGCTGGCGCGTGAAAACGACGCCACGGTTATCGCCATCACCTCACGCGATACCCCTCTGGCGCACGAGGCAACCCTGGCGTTGCTGCTTGATGTTCCCGAAGATACCGACGTTTATATGCCGATGGTGTCACGAATTGCGCAATTAACGCTCATAGACGTGCTCGCCACCGGATTTACCTTGCGCAGAGGGGCCAAATTCAGAGATAACTTGAAGCGGGTCAAGGAAGCGTTGAAAGAATCGCGCTTTGATAAGGGTGTCGTTATCCCCAACAATTTCGACTCGTAACCGATGTGAAAAAACCTGTCGTTCAAGATCATCTGAACGGCGGCATTAGAGGCAGTACCCTGTTACAACGCTCATGCGGGTAACCCAAGTGAAACATCAGTGTAGTAAAATTACATTTCACTCCAGGTTTCGTTATCCGACGTTATCGCAACACCAATAATTTGCTTCACCAGTCAACGGAGTAATACATGTCCAGACGGCTCAGAAGAACCAAAATTGTTACCACCCTGGGTCCGGCTACTGACCGCGACAATAATCTGGAAAAGATCATTGCCGCAGGCGCTAACGTAGTTCGGCTTAACTTTTCCCACGGCACGGCAGAAGATCATCAGGCTCGCGCCGACAAAGTGCGCGAAATCGCTGCCAAGTTGGGACGTCACGTCGCTATTCTGGGTGACCTGCAAGGGCCGAAAATTCGTGTTTCCACCTTTAAGGAAGGCAAAATCTTCCTTAACATCGGTGATAAATTCCTGCTCGATGCCAACATGTCCAAGGGCGAAGGCGATAAAGAAAAAGTCGGTATCGACTATAAAGGCCTGCCTGCCGACGTGGTGCCGGGCGACGTACTGCTGCTGGACGACGGCCGCGTACAGTTGAAGGTGCTCGAAGTTCAGGGCATGAAAGTCTTTACCGAAGTGACCGTTGGCGGCCCGCTGTCCAACAACAAGGGCATTAACAAACTGGGTGGCGGCCTGTCCGCAGAGGCCCTGACCGAGAAAGACAAGGCCGATATCGTCACCGCAGCCAAAATCGGCGTCGATTACCTGGCGGTTTCCTTCCCGCGCACCGGCGAAGACCTGAACTATGCCCGCCGTCTGGCGCGCGATGCTGGCTGCCACGCCAAGATCGTGTCCAAGGTTGAGCGTGCCGAAGCCGTCTGCAGCGACGAAGCCATGGATGATATCATTCTGGCCTCCGACGTAGTGATGGTTGCCCGTGGCGATCTGGGCGTCGAAATCGGCGATCCTGAGCTGGTCGGCATCCAGAAAAAGCTGATCCGCCGCGCCCGCACCCTGAACCGTGCCGTGATCACCGCGACCCAGATGATGGAGTCAATGATCACCAACCCAATGCCGACCCGCGCCGAAGTGATGGACGTGGCAAACGCCGTGCTGGACGGTACCGACGCCGTGATGCTGTCTGCCGAAACCGCTGCTGGCCAATACCCGGCAGAAACCGTGGCGGCCATGGCGCGCGTTTGCCTCGGTGCTGAGAAGATCCCAAGCATCAATGTCTCCAAGCACCGCCTGGACGTACAGTTCGACAACATTGAAGAGGCTATCGCCATGTCTTCAATGTACGCGGCCAACCACCTGAAAGGGGTTACCGCGCTGATCGCCATGACCGAATCTGGCCGCACCGCGCTGATGATGTCGCGCATCAGCTCCGGCCTGCCGATCTTCGCCATGTCGCGCCATGAACACACGCTGAACCTGACCGCGTTGTATCGTGGCGTTACCCCTGTGTACTTCGACAGCCACGAAGATGGCGTCATCGCCGCTAATGACGCGGTAAATCGTCTGCGTGATAAAGGCTTCCTGGTCTCGGGCGATCTGGTGATCGTCACCCAGGGTGACGTGATGGAAACCGTTGGCACCACCAACACCAGCCGTATTCTGCGCGTCGAGTAATCTGTCCTGCTGCCGGCCGTTAACGCGGTCGGCATTTTTTCCCGCACCGCCCTTTCCCCCTGTTAAACTCGTCTCCTGTCGCCGCCATGGCAAACGGAGAGCCTTCGATGCTTCATCAACACCCACAGCAAAACCGCACTGCACAAAGTCTGGATCTGGACGGTCAGGGGCTGGAAAACCTGGACGATGCCTGTCTACAAGGCAACTCACTGCTGAAAATCAGTTTGTACGACAATCGGCTTCGGCAATTCCCACGGCAGATTTTGCAGCATGCCGATCTGCAGGTGTTGAACATCTCTTGCAACCAACTCAGCGAACTGCCCACTGAAATAGGCCTGTTGAAACAGCTGGCCATGCTCGACTGTGGTCACAACCAGGCCAACCGGGTGCCCGCCGGGATCGGTGAGCTGCGGGAACTGACTTATTTATACCTCAGCGATAACGCCTTTCGCGATCTGCCCGTCGAACTGGGGCGGTTACATAAACTGCGGTATTTGAATGCGACGGATAATCAGCTCAGTGAAATGCCTGCGGCCATTATGCAACTCGGTGCGCTGCAGGAACTGCGGCTTTACAATAACCAGATTGCCTCGTTGCCTGAGACGTTCGGGCAGTTGAGCGCTCTTCGGGAACTGCACCTGATGAACAATCATCTGGTTGCCCTGCCAGAGCAAATAGCCCAGCTCTCTGCGCTCAGGGTGCTGGATGTGGAAAATAACGCTATCGGCCAGCTACCCACCACTTTTGGGCGGCTGGTCAACCTGACTCACCTCAACCTCAGAACCAACCGCTTGCAACAGCTACCGACCTCCATTGGGCAGCTTAAAGCACTGACCACGTTGGATCTGCGCGCTAACCAGCTAAGCGCCCTGCCCGACAGTCTGGCCGAATTGACCCAGCTACAGCGGTTGGATCTGCGCTGGAACAACTTTGCCGAAATGCCTGCCGTGCTGGACCCGCTGATTGCCCAAGGCTGCCTGGTGCATATTTAAGGCCCTTAAAACACCAAGGGGCAGCCACCCGAAGATGACTGCCCCTTGCCTGACGCCAAAACTGAGCTTAGCGGTATAAATCGTCGCGTGAATAGGGTTCGATTTCCCCTTCTTTGCGCGTTTTCAGCAGTTTGAGGATCCAGGTGTACTGTTCCGGGTTGGGACCGACCAGATTCTCTACTTCTTCATTCATCCGGCGGGCAATGGTGTGATCGTCGGCCGTAGCCAGGTCGTCCATCGGCGGTCGTATATAGATATCGAGCATGCTGGTTTTACCGTCATACACCGGGAACAACGGCACAATGGCCGCACGACAGACCTTCATCAGACGCCCGACCGCAGGCAACGTAGCTTTATAAGTCGCAAAGAAATCCACGAATTCGCTGTGCTCTGCTCCGTGATCCTGATCCGGCAGATAATAGCCCCAATACCCCTGGCGTACTGAACTGATAAACGGCTTGATACCGTCATTGCGCGCATGCATGCGACCGCCAAACTTGCGACGTACGGTGTTCCACAGATAATCGACCAGCGGGTTGCTTTGGTTATGGAACATCGCTGCCATCGGCTGACCACGTGCGGCCATCAGCATCGCCGGAACATCCACCGCCCACCCGTGCGGTACCAGGAAAATCACGTTACGCCCTTCTTCACGGATTTTATCCAGCACCTCTTCACCGTGCCAGCGAACGCGCTTCAACACTTTCTCAGGTTGGGTACAGGCCAGCTCCGCCATCAGGATCATCGATTGCGGCGCGGTGGCAAACATCTCGTCGATGATATGTTCACGCTCGTTTTCCGGCAGCTCAGGCAGGCAGTACAGCAGGTTGATGCGTGCACGACGTCGAGCGCCTTTTGCCACCTTGCCGGCCAACTTGCCCACGGCGCCGAGCACCGGATCGCGCAGGCGTGCAGGCACCAGTGAAATACCGGCCATTAACCCGGTTCCCAGCCAAACGCCCCAGTAGCGCGGATGGTAAAAGGCTTTCTGAAATTGCGGGATGAACTCTGAGTTCGATTTTTTCTCGTTTTGCATGCACAAGCTCTTAACATAGCGGTTCGGCTAATCATAATTGCAAAGGGTGATTTTGCAATTCACAACGGCGAAGCACCAATATAAAACAACATCGGCCCGTAATCAGGCCGATGGAATCACTGGCGCAGTAACGCGCCGGGGCAAAGGGATCAATCCAGCTGCAGCTGAGGCACCACTTCTTTCACCTGCGCCAGATAATCGCTGCGATCTTTGCCGCTCAGCCCTTCTGAACGCGGCAGTTTCGCCGTCAGCGGGTTGACCGCCTGTTGGTTGGTCCACATTTCGAAGTGCAGGTGCGGGCCGGTAGAGCGTCCGGTGTTGCCGGATAGCGCAATACGGTCACCCCGTTTCACCTTCTGCCCAGGCTTAACCAGCAGCTTTTTCAGGTGCATATAACGCGTGGTGTACTGGCGACCATGGCGGATTGCCACGTAGTTGCCCGCGGCACCGCTGCGTTTGGCGATCAACACTTCACCGTCGCCCACGGCCAGCACCGGAGTACCGACCGGCATCGCGAAGTCAACGCCTTTGTGCGGTGCAATGCGCCCGGTGACCGGATTCACCCGACGCGGATTGAAGTTTGAAGAGATGCGGAACTGCTTCATGGTAGGGAAACGCATAAAGCCACGCGCCAGGCCCGAACCCTGACGATCGTAGAATTTACCGTCCTCGGCACGGATGGCGTAATAGTCTTTGCCGCCGGTGCGCATACGCACCCCCAACAGCTGGCTTTGTGCGCTCTTGCCGTCAAAGTGTTCGCGAGACATCAATACCGAGAACTGATCGCCCTTGCGCAGTTTACGGAAATCCAGCTGCCACTGCAGCGCTTTGATCACCGCATTGATTTCTGCACGGCTCAGACCGGCATCGCCGGCGCTGCTGACGAAGCTGCCGTTCAGCCGACCGCTGATCACGTTGTTGCGCCATTCGCCCTGCTGCGATTCCTGAGTTTCTTTGAAGTTGTTACCAACGCGGTCGTAGGTGCGGGTTTCACGCCGGGAAACTTCCCAGGTCAAACGCTGCAGATCGCCGGCATCGTTCACCGTCCATGACAGCTGTTGGCCGATTTTCAGGTTACGCAGATCGCGGTTTTGCGATGCCAACAGCGTGACATCCGACATATCTATGCCGTATTGGGTCAGAATACTGCCCAGCGTATCACCGGTAGAAACGACATATTCATGCACGCCATCCTCGCCGGCGACCTTCTGGTCCAGCTCATCCTGTGGGATGTCATCATCGGGGGTGGCTTGGTCGAGATCGATCGGTTCGCTGGCTTCTGGCAGCAAGGATCGTAATTGGCTGGATTCTAACTCAATGCTTTTAACGATGGGGTTATGTTCTGGGTGATAAACAAAAGGCCGCCAGACGGCAACGGCCAATGTAACCACTGTCAGCGACCCCAGCATGACGCGGTGGGGCCGTGGCAGATTGTTATACGCCAGAGCGATAGTTCGGACTATCTGCTGCACTCGATTTTATCCTCATAATCTTTACTTCAGGCAGCTCACGTACTGGTTCGACAGCTGAGTCAGGAAGTTCCCGTAGCTGTCTTTCCCCAGTGCGATACCGGTGCCCAACGGGTCCAGCGTTCCAGAACGCACTTTGGTCCCCTTGGCAACGGCATTGATTACGGCCGGCCTGAATTGTGGCTCAGCAAAAACGCAGACTGCTTTCTGCTCAACCAACTGTGTTCGAATTTGGTGTAAGCGCTGTGCTCCAGGTTGGATTTCGGGATTCACGGTGAAATGGCCCAGCGGGCTCAAACCGAAATGTTTCTCAAAATAGCCGTAAGCATCATGAAAAACAAAATATCCTTTGCCTTGCACAGGCTTGAGCATGTTACCAACATTTTTGTCAGTTTGCGTCAGTAGATTCTCGAACTGGCGCAGGTTTGCGTCTAATTTGTCCTTATTCTGCGGCATAAGTTCCAATAACCTGTCGTGAATCGCGATCGCGGTCACTTTTGCCACTTCCGGAGACAGCCAAACGTGCATGTTATACTCGCCATGATGGTGTCCATCGCCCTCATCGTGATCGGCATGATTATGCGCATCCGTTGCATGATCATGGTCGTGTTCATGCTCGTGGTCGTCGTCTTCTCCTTTCATCAACAGCGGTTTTACTCCACTCAGTTCGCTGATGGCCAATTGACGATTCGCCGATACCGGCGTGAGGGATTTGGTCAGAAAAGCTTCCATATCCGGGCCTACCCACACCACCAGATCGGCGGCGCGCAGGCGTTGGATATCGGAAGGTCGCAAAGCGAAATCGTGCGGCGAGGCGCCATCCGGCAACAGCACCTCGGTCGGCGTTACGCCGTCGGCGATGGCGGATGCAATAAAGCCCAGTGGGCGAATGGAGGTCACAACCGCCGCAGAGGCGCTGCTCAGCGGTCCGGCCATCATCAGTGCAGTAGCCAGCAACGTGCGCTGCAGCCATTTATTTTTATGTGCCATTATCAGTAATCCCGTCGTTTTCATCAGCGAGGCGTGATATTATAACATTCGGTTAGTTCTGCAAAATGTAATCATGAGATGTCCACACTGACAACGCTAAAAAATATCTCCGTCTCCTTTGGTAACCGCAAGGTGCTGTCGAATATTTCGCTCAGCCTGCAGCCGGGCCGTATTCTGACGCTGCTCGGTCCAAACGGCGCGGGCAAATCCACGCTGGTCCGCGTGGTTCTCGGGCTGGTTGCGCCAACGGAAGGTACGTTTGAACGCGAACCGGGCCTGCGCATCGGTTATGTACCTCAAAAACTGCACCTCGACGCCACTCTGCCGCTCACCGTCAGCCGCTTTATGCGCCTGAAACCCGGCGTCAGGAAAGCCGATATTCTGCCCGCGCTCAAACGCGTGCAGGCTGCGCACCTGCTCGATCAACCGATGCAAAAACTCTCCGGCGGCGAGAATCAGCGCGTACTGCTCGCGCGGGCGCTGCTGAACAAGCCGCAACTGCTGGTACTGGATGAGCCAACGCAAGGGGTTGACGTCAACGGCCAACTGGCGCTGTACGATCTCATCGACCAACTGCGCAAAGAACTGGGCTGCGCGGTCCTGATGGTTTCCCATGACCTGCACCTGGTCATGGCGAAAACCGATGAAGTGCTGTGCCTCAACCAACACATCTGCTGTTCCGGCGCACCGGAAGTGGTCTCGATGCATCCTGAGTTTATCGCCATGTTCGGCAACCGCGGTGCGGAACAATTGGCGGTCTATCGTCACCACCATAATCACCGCCACGACCTGCAAGGACGAATTGTGTTGAAGAAAACCGGGGGCCGTGAGGCATGATCGAACTGTTATTACCCGGCTGGCTGGCCGGGGTGTTATTGGCCGCTGCCGCCGGTCCATTGGGCTCTTTTGTGGTCTGGCGCCGGATGTCCTATTTCGGCGATACCCTGGCGCACGCATCCTTGCTGGGGGTGGCCTTCGGGCTGCTGCTGGACGTGAATCCTTTCTATGCGGTGATTGCCGTGACGCTGGTGCTGGCGCTGGTGCTGGTTTGGCTGGAGCGTCGTCCGCAACTTTCCGTTGATACCCTGCTCGGCATTATGGCGCACAGCGCGCTGTCGTTGGGTTTGGTGGTGGTGGCGCTGATGTCCAACGTGCGGGTCGATCTGATGGCCTATCTGTTTGGCGATCTGCTGTCGGTCACCCTCACCGATATCTGGATGATTGCCATTGGGGTCAGTGTTGTCCTGTTGATCCTGTGGTGGCAGTGGCGCAACCTGCTGTCGATGACCGTCAGCCCAGAACTGGCCCACGTCGACGGAGTCAATCTGGTTCGTGCGCGCACCGTATTGATGCTGGTTACCGCTCTGACCATTGGCCTGGCGATGAAATTCGTCGGCGCGCTGATCATTACCTCTCTGCTGATTATTCCGGCCGCGACCGCACGACGCTTCGCCAGGACCCCTGAGCAAATGGCCGCCTACGCGGTGCTGGTGGGTGTGCTGGCAGTGACCGGCGGATTGGCCTTCTCGGCCTTTTACGATACCCCGGCCGGCCCATCGGTGGTGCTGAGCGCGGCGGTGCTGTTCGTCCTGAGCTTGTCCAGGAAGCAGCAAGCCTGACCTCCCTCTTGCAGATAGCACAAGGGCCGCAACTAGCGGCCCTTTTTAATATGGATTACGGAGCAATATTTACTCTTCGCGCACCATGCCAAAGTGCTTATAGGCATGATTGGTGGCCATGCGCCCGCGCGGCGTGCGCTGGATGAAACCTTGCTGGATCAGGAACGGTTCGATAACGTCCTCGATAGTTTCCCTTTCCTCGCCTATCGCTGCCGCCAGGTTATCCAGGCCGACAGGGCCTCCGGTGAACTTGTCGATTATCGCCAGCAACAGTTTGCGGTCCATGTAGTCGAACCCTTCGGCGTCAACGTTCAACATGTCCAGCGCCTGCATCGCCACCTCGCCATTGATTACGCCATTGGCGCGAACCTCGGCAAAATCACGCACCCTGCGCAGTAACCGGTTGGCAATACGCGGTGTACCGCGTGCACGGCGAGCCACTTCATGCGCGCCCTCGTCCGATAAATCCAGCCCCAGGCAGTTAGCGCTGCGTGAAACGATATGCTGCAAGTCGGCGACCTGATAAAACTCCAGACGCTGAACAATACCGAAGCGATCGCGCAGTGGCGAGGTCAAAGAGCCGGCGCGAGTGGTTGCCCCCACCAGCGTGAACGGCGGCAAATCGAGTTTGATCGAGCGTGCGGCCGGGCCTTCACCGATCATGATATCCAGTTGGTAATCTTCCATCGCCGGATACAGCACTTCTTCCACTACCGGAGACAGGCGGTGGATTTCATCGATAAAGAGAACGTCATGCGGTTCCAGATTGGTAAGCATCGCCGCCAGATCGCCCGCCTTTTCCAGCACCGGTCCGGATGTGGTGCGCAGGTTAACGCCCATTTCATTGGCAACGATGTTGGCCAACGTGGTTTTCCCCAACCCGGGCGGGCCGAAGATCAGCAAATGGTCCAGTGCGTCGCCACGCTGCTTGGCGGCCTGAATAAAAATTTCCATCTGCTCGCGGACATGCGGCTGACCGACGTATTCCGTCAGCAGCTTCGGCCGGATGGCGCGATCAAGAATTTCTTCTTCATTGATCGGCTCGGCAGAAATCAGGCGATCGGCTTCAATCATTCTCTACCCCTTATCGGCGCTTAAAGCGCGGCACGCAACGCGTCGCGGATCAGGGTTTCGCAATCTGCACCCGGCTTGGCGATTTTGCTGACCATACGACTGGCTTCCTGCGGTTTGTAGCCCAGCGCCACCAGCGCAGAGGCTGCTTCGGCTTCCGCATCCAGTTCGGCAGCTTTCGCCGCTGTGGCAGGAAGCGTGATTTCACTGCTGCTGTTGAACAGGTCGCCATTAAGCCCTTTGAAGCGGTCTTTCATTTCGACCACCAGGCGCTCTGCGGTCTTCTTGCCTACGCCCGGCAATTTTATCAGCGAAGTGATCTCTTCGCGCTCAACCGCACTGACAAACTGCTGCGCCGACATGCCGGACAGAATGGCCAGCGCCAGCTTAGGGCCTACGCCGTTCACTTTGATCAACTCGCGAAACAGCGCGCGCTCTTGTTTATCGTTGAAGCCATACAGCAGTTGGGCATCTTCGCGCACCACAAATTGGGTAAACACGATAGCCTCTTGCCCCAGTTCGGGCAGTTCATAAAAGCAGGTCATCGGCATATGCACTTCATAGCCCACGCCATTTGCCTCCAGTAACACCAGTGGCGGCTGCTTTTCCAGAATATAACCTCTGAGACGACCTATCATTTACCCTCCTGCTGAATTCCTGAGCATGACCTTCTGCCATGCCGTGCTGCTAAAGCTTATAACATAAAAAAGGCTGGATGAATATCCAGCCTCAGAACTGATTAAGCGCTACTTTAAACGTCCACGCGCCAGGTTCAATCGCCCTTCGCTCATCCGCAGCACGTTTTGGCTGAGGTGACAGTGGGTAATGGCGATCGCCAGCGCATCGGCGGCATCGGCCTGGGGATTGGCCGACAGTTTAAGCAGCGAACGCACCATATGCTGTACCTGCGCCTTTTCCGCCGCGCCGGTACCGACCACCGTTTGCTTTACCTGGCGTGCCGCATACTCAAACACTTCCAAATCCTGGTTCACGGCAGCGACAATCGCCACGCCGCGTGCCTGCCCAAGCTTGAGCGCCGAGTCCGGGTTTTTCGCCATAAACACCTGCTCAATGGCGAAAAAATCAGGTTTAAACTGGGTAATGATTTCACTGACGCCGGCATAAATCAGCTTTAAGCGCGTCGGCATGTCGTCCACCACTGTGCGAATACAACCGCTGGCAATATAGCTCAACTGGCGGCCCTGCTGACGAACCAGGCCGTAACCGGTGACGCGCGATCCGGGATCGATACCGAGAATGATCGTCATCCCTACACCCACCTTGCGTTAAGCATTAACTTCGCCAGGCGCTGCCACAAGGCAGCGCCGTACTTCAACCCCATTACAGCGTCGCAGCAACCTCGTCGGAGATCTCACCGTTGTGGTAAACCTCCTGCACGTCGTCGCAGTCTTCCAGCATGTCGATCAGGCGCAACAGCTTAGGTGCGGTTTCCTCATCCATATCGGCCTTGGTCGATGGGATCATGGAAACTTCTGCCGAGTCGGCGGTGAAACCGGCTGCGGTCAGCGCGTCTTTCACTTCGCCGAGGTTTTCCCAGGCGGTGAAGACGTCGATCACACCGTCGTCGTAGCTGACGATATCTTCAGCGCCGGCTTCCAGCGCCGCTTCCATCACCACGTCTTCGTCCAGGCCCGGTGCGTAAGTGATCACGCCCTTCTTGGTGAACAGGTAAGCCACGGAGCCGTCGGTACCGAGGTTACCGCCACACTTGGTGAAGGCATGACGCACTTCGGCCACGGTACGGTTACGGTTGTCACTCAGGCACTCGATCATGACGGCAGTACCGCCTGGGCCGTAGCCTTCATAAATGATGGTTTCCATGTTGGAATCATCATCACCGCCTACGCCACGCGCGATGGCACGGTTCAGGGTGTCGCGCGTCATGTTGTTGGACAGCGCCTTGTCGATCGCCGCACGCAGACGCGGGTTAGCCCCCGGATCGCCACCGCCCAGTTTCGCGGCGGTCACCAGCTCGCGAATAATTTTGGTGAAAATTTTACCGCGCTTGGAATCCTGCGCTGCTTTACGGTGCTTTGTGTTGGCCCACTTACTATGACCTGCCATAAAAAATCTCCGAAAAAAATTACTGGACTGAATTAATCACAAACTCTTCAATCGCCTGCTGATTGCTCCAGGACTTGGTCAACTTCACGGCTTGCGCCGCCTCAAGCCACTGGTAGGCGTGATGCTCGGTGATTACCGGATCGCGCTCTTCAGGCAAAGCCAGACAGAACCAGTGCTCTTTATTGCGCGTGGTTCCCGGGGCATAGCGATGTCGCAAATGGACAAAGAGTTCAAACTCCACACAGCGCTGGCAATCGAACAACGGCAGTTTCTCTGCTTCGATATCGATGCCGACTTCTTCCATGACCTCACGCCGCGCGGCATGCGGCGGCGACTCATCTTCCTCCAGGCTGCCGGTCACCGACTGCCAGAATTCGGTATCATCGCGCCGCTGTAACATCAGCACCCGACCACTGGATTTGGCATAAATCACTACCAGAATAGACTCGGGACGCTTGTAGTTCATTACTGGTTCTCTACATTTGAATCGTCAGTCGCTTTCTTTACCACGCTGATTGCCAGCTCCTGCAACGACGCAGGGTTCGCGAAGCTTGGCGCTTCGGTCATCAAGCAGGCCGCGGCGGTGGTTTTCGGGAAGGCGATAACGTCACGAATGTTGTCGGTGCCGGTCAGCAGCATCACCAGACGATCCAGGCCAAACGCCAAACCGGCGTGCGGCGGTGTGCCGTACTTCAACGCGTCCAGCAGGAAGCCAAACTTCTCGCGCTGTTCGTGTTCATTAATCCCCAGAATGCCGAACACCGTCTGCTGCATTTCGCTACGGTGAATACGCACGGAACCGCCACCCACTTCGTAGCCGTTAATCACCATGTCGTAGGCATTGGCGATAGCGTTAATTGGCGTGCTGGCCAGCTCTTCCGGGCTCATGTCGCGCGGCGCGGTGAACGGATGGTGCATCGCTGACAAACCGCCTTCGCCGTCTTCTTCGAACATCGGGAAGTCCACGACCCACAGCGGTGCCCAGCTGTCCAGCTTGGTCAGTTCCAGATCGCGGCCCAGCTTCAGACGCAGCGCGCCCAATGCATCGGTCACAATCTTGAAGCTGTCGGCGCCGAAGAACAGAATGTCGCCGCTCTGCGCGTTGGTACGCGCCAGAATCGCTTCCAGCACTTCTGCGCTGAGGAATTTAGCAATCGGGCTTTGCACGCCTTCCATGCCGGCGGCGCGGTCATTGACCTTCAGCCAGGCCAGGCCTTTGGCACCGTAGATGTTAACGAAAGCGCCGTACTCGTCGATCAGCTTACGGGTCAGCTGCGCGCCGCCTGGGACACAGATCGCGGCAACGCGGCCTTTGGCATCGTTAGCCGGGCCGGAGAACACCTTGAATTCCACGTCCTTCACCAGATCGGCAACGTCCACCAGCTCCAACGGGTTACGCAGATCCGGCTTGTCCGAGCCATAGCGACGCATGGCTTCTTCGAAGGTCATCACCGGGAAGTCGCCCAGGTCTACGCCCTTCACGTCCAGCCACAGCTCACGCGCCAGTTTCTCCATCACTTCACGCACCTGATCGGCGGTCATGAAGGAAGTTTCCACGTCGATCTGGGTAAATTCAGGCTGACGGTCGGCACGCAGGTCTTCGTCGCGGAAGCATTTGACGATTTGGTAGTAGCGATCAAAACCGGACATCATCAACAGCTGTTTGAACAGCTGAGGCGACTGCGGCAAGGCATAGAATTTGCCTTTATGTACGCGGCTCGGGACCAGATAGTCACGGGCACCTTCCGGCGTGGCTTTGGTCAGCATCGGGGTTTCGATGTCGAGGAAGCCGTGGCTGTCCATAAAGCGGCGAACAAAGCTGGTGATTTTGGCGCGGGTTTTCAGGCGGTCGGCCATTTCCGGGCGACGCAGATCCAGGTAGCGGTATTTCAGGCGCGCTTCTTCGGTGTTGACCTGGTTGGAGTCCAGCGGCAGTGGCTCGGAGCGGTTGATGATCTCCAGAGCATGGGCGAACACTTCCACTTCGCCGGTGGCCATATCTTTATTGATCTGGCTGTCCGGACGGGCACGCACGGTGCCGACGATCTGGATGCAGAATTCATTGCGCAGGTCGTACGCCTTGTCGAACGCGGCCTTCTGGTCCGGATCGAAGAACACCTGCACGATGCCTTCGCGGTCGCGCATATCAATAAAGATCAGGCCGCCCAGATCGCGACGACGGTTGACCCAACCACACAGAGTGACTTCCTGGCCCACGTGGGACAGATTCAACTGCCCGCAATATTCAGTACGCATACGCTATCCTTTTGGCTTAAGCCGATGCCGCGCGGGCTTTTGGCGCCTGCCACGCGGCTGTTTTCTGATGAACTCTACTTATTACCCGGTTTGAAGTCGGTTGCATACCAACCGGTACCCTTTAACTGGAAACCGGTGGAAGAAATCAGCTTGGTTAACGCGGGCTGCCTACACGCCGGACAATCCGTCAGCGGCGCATCGGAAAATTTTTGCAACTTCTCTAACCGGTGGCTGCAAGCACCACATGCATATTCATAAATCGGCATAGGTCGTTGGAGTAAAGTGAGTTGAAAAAAGGCGATCATTATAAAGGAAATTCATGCGCCAGATAAGTGCGAACACAGCTTTGTTGCAGCACTAAATGGCGTGTTTTTCACCGAAGTAACACATTGATTAACAAATTTCCCATTAACCGGTGATGCTTTTTTCACGTAGCCTGAATCGATGCTTGTTTAGCGCGCTATCTAAGCTGCGCGTATTTCATCCACCTTGTCACGAGATACTTCCATGTTGAAACTTGATGCTCAAACCACCGCCCTGGTGTTAATCGATTTGCAAAACGGCATCCTGCCCTTCGCCGGTGGCCCACACAGCGCCGCAAGCGTGGTGGCCAATGGCGCGCAATTGGCGGCACATTTCCGTTCGCTGGGAGCACCGGTGATCCTGGTACGCGTCGGCTGGTCCGACTCCTTCGCCGAAGCGCTGAAACAGCCGGTGGATAAGCCGTCACCCGCCCCTGCCGGCGTATTGCCTGCCAACTGGTGGGAATTCCCGGAATCCCTGGCGGTGAGCGACCACGACATTCTGGTGACCAAACGCCAATGGGGTGCATTTTACGGCACCGATCTTGACTTGCAACTGCGTCGCCGCGGCATTAAATCGGTGGTGTTGGGCGGTATCTCCACCAATATTGGCGTGGAATCCACGGCTCGCGCCGCCTGGGAACACGGCTACGAATTAGTGATAGCCGAAGATTTGTGCAGTGCGCAAAATGCGGAAATGCACCAGTTTGCTTTCGACAATATCTTCCCGCGGCTGGCGCGTGTTCGCAGCACCTGCGAAATTGTTGCCGCACTCGACCAGTAACGCTAACTTGTAGGGGCGCCGTATGCTGCGCCCACCTTTGACTGGCAGGGAAAATTAATTAAGGAAGATGCAAGCTTGATGTATATCGGACTCCCACAGTGGCAACACCCGGCCTGGAATCGTATCGGCCTGCGCGATCTGGCGGATTACAGCCGCTATTTTAACTGCGTGGAAGGCAATACCACCTTCTACGCGTTGCCCAAACTGGAAATAGTCCAGCGCTGGCGCGATATGACCACCGATGATTTTCGCTTCTGTTTCAAGTTCCCCGCCACCATCAGCCATCAGGCCGCGCTGCGTAACTGCGCCGCCGACCTGCAGGCATTTTACCACTGCCTGGGCCCGGTGCATCAGCGCATAGGCCAGCTGTGGCTGCAATTACCGGCGGCGTTCGGCCCGGCGGAATTACCGGCGATGTGGCAGTTTTTCGACGCTTTGCCGAAAGAATTCACCTACGGCGTAGAGGTGCGACATCCGGCGTTTTTCGATAAGGGTGAAGAAGAGCGGCTGCTGAATCAGGGGTTACATCAACGGGGTATCAACCGGGTTATCCTCGACAGCCGGCCGGTGCATCACGCCCTTCCCAACAGCGCCGCCGTGCGCGATGCCCAGCAGAAAAAACCCAAGCTGCCGGTGCATGCTCTGGTCACCGCCAACAACCCGCTGGTGCGTTTCATCGGCGGCGATGTGCTGCAAGATAACCTGCGCTGGTTCGACGCCTGGCAGCAGAAACTGCCCCTTTGGCAGCAAAAACACTGCCCTTATCTGTTTATACATACGCCGGATAACGGCGACTCGCCCCAGCAGGCACAGAAAATCTGGCAGCAACTGCATCAGGCTATTCCGAATTTACCCCTGCCCCCGGACTGGCCTGAGCAGGATGCGCTGTTTTGACCGATTAATCTGACCAATTACATCAGATTTTTCCTCGCGACAGTGATTGCAATGGCGGCTATGATGCTGGCTGCCAGTTTTGGTTAGGGAATGGAGTTAAAAATGGTAAGCGCGCTTTATGTAGTGCTCGGCGCATTGTTGTTGATCAAACTCTCTTATGACGTGGTTAGGTTAAGGATGCAATACCGTGTCGCCTACGGGGACGGCGGTTTCTATGAGCTGCAAACTGCAATCCGCGTTCACGGCAATGCCGTAGAATACATTCCTATCGCCACAGTGCTGTTGGTGATCATGGAGATGAACGGCGCTGAAATATGGATGATCCATATTTGTGGTCTGATGCTGATGGCCGGCCGTTTGGTGCATTACTACGGTCTGCGTAACCGCGAGGTGCGCTGGCGTCGTTCGGGCATGGCGGCCACCTACATTTCGTTAGTGTTAATGGTGCTGGCCAATATTTTCTATCTTCCCTGGGATCTTATTTTCAGCCTGCATTAATCCCCAGTTCGTCCTCAGGCGGCTACGCCGCCTGCTTCCGCTGCGCTTTCTCGCCATTATCTGTTAGAATATGCCCCTTCGAATTCTGAACTGATTTTCCGCTATGCCAAACCGCGATACTCTTTTTTCTGCCCCGATCGCCAAATTGGGCGACTGGACCTTCGACGAACGCGTCGCTGAAGTGTTCCCGGACATGATCCAGCGCTCCGTTCCCGGCTATTCCAATATCATTTCCATGATTGGCATGCTGGCCGAGCGTTTCGTGCAGCCCGACAGCCAGGTTTACGATCTGGGATGTTCACTGGGCGCAGCCACGCTGTCGATGCGGCGGAATATCAAGGTGGCGGGTTGCAACATCATCGCCGTCGACAACTCTCCGGCCATGGTAGAACGCTGCCGCCGTCATATTGATGCCTTCCGCGCCGACACCCCGGTAGAAGTTATTGAAGCCGATATCCTTGATATCAACATCGAAAACGCCTCGATGGTGGTCCTGAACTTTACCCTTCAATTCCTGGAACCCGCCGACCGCCTGCGTCTGCTGGAACAGGTTTACCGCGGCCTGCGCCCTGGCGGCGCGCTGGTGTTGTCGGAAAAGTTCAGCTTTGAAGATGGCGATGTCGGTGAGCTGTTGTTCAACATGCATCACGATTTCAAACGTGCCAACGGGTACAGCGAGCTGGAAATCAGCCAAAAACGCAGCATGCTGGAAAACGTCATGCTGACCGACTCCGTGGACGCCCACAAGGCGCGCCTGAAACAGGCCGGTTTTGAGCATGCGGAAGTCTGGTTCCAGTGTTTTAACTTCGGTTCACTGATCGCGTTGAAAGCGGGAGCCGCAGCATGATTGAGTTTGGTGATTTTTATCAACGCATCGCGAAAAGCAACCTCAGCCACTGGCTGGATACCCTGCCGGCACAGCTCAGCGCCTGGCAACGCGAATCGCTGCACGGCAAGTTCAAGCAGTGGTTTAACTCGGTTGAACATCTGCCGGAACTGACGCCGACCCACCTTGATTTGCTGCACGGCGTACGCGCCGAGATGGAACCCCGCCTGTCGCCTGGCCAGTTGGAAGGCATCGAAAAGATGCTGCGCACCATGATGCCGTGGCGCAAAGGTCCGTTCTCGCTGTACGGTATTGATATCGATACCGAATGGCATTCCGACTGGAAATGGGATCGCGTATTGCCGCACATTTCACCGCTGGCTGGCCGCACCATTCTGGACGTCGGCTGCGGCAGCGGTTATCACCTGTGGCGAATGGTCGGCGCCGGTGCGCATCTGGCGGTAGGCATAGATCCGATGCAGCTTTTCCTGTGCCAGTTCGAAGCGGTGCGCAAGCTGCTGGGTGGCGATCAGCGCGCCCACCTGTTGCCGCTAGGCATTGAGCAACTGCCTGAACTGGCGGCGTTCGATACGGTGTTTTCGATGGGCGTGCTGTACCACCGCCGTTCGCCGTTGGACCATTTGTATCAGTTGAAAAACCAGTTGGTTTCCGAAGGTGAGCTGGTATTGGAAACGTTGGTGGTGGAAGGCGATCGCCATCAGGTTCTGGTGCCGGGCGATCGTTACGCGCAAATGCGTAACGTTTACTTTATTCCGTCAGCCGAAGCATTGAAATGCTGGTTGGAGAAGTGTGGCTTCGTCGACGTTAAAATCGCCGACATGTGCGTCACCAGTACCGAAGAGCAACGCCGCACCGATTGGATGACCAGTGAATCACTGGCCGAATTCCTCGATCCGCAAGACTCGAGCAAAACCGTCGAAGGCTACCCCGCGCCCTTGCGCGCCGTACTGGTAGCCAAGAAGCCCTAAAGCGAAAAACGTCATCACCTCGCCCCCATCGTGGTGATGACGTTACATCCGTTATTTTCGCCAGGCCTCCAGCAGGTCCTTTTCCAGCATGCCGCTGGATTTGCATTCAAAAGGTTTCACTTTGTCATTGCCATCCGCGGTCGTCAGCCCGGCAATGCCGTTGACCTGCACCTTAACGTGACTTCCCTCCCCGGCGCTGTAAATCTGCACCAGAATTCGGTATTCCTCCGTCAGATTCGACGGGGTCGCCTGGTCGGTACAATCCAGATAAAGCCCCGCCAGTTCGGCCTCGCTCCCGGCAGCCCCGATAACGCCAAGGCGACTGTCGGTCAACGTCGGAGTTATCCCTTTCGCGCTTAAAATTGCCAGGGTGCGTGTGAACAGCTCATCCGGCTTTCTGTTGCCGATCAGGCTGCCGTCATCGGCTGCGGAGGGGACGGATACATCACCTGTCGTGCCCTCGGCGGGTTGATTGCCGGTTTTTGTCGGCCCATACACCGACACGCAGCCTGTCAGCATCAGCAATGCAATAGCGGTTAGTCTTCTCATCGTCATTCACCTGTAATACAAAGAGGCACAGGCGCTTAAACAACAAATCAGCGATAAAATCATCAGATAACGCATGCCACTCTCCTTAGCGGTAATAAGCTGCGACGCAGCCGGATAATGCAAGACAGGCCATCAACAACAAAATCAAATAACACTTCATGACTCCTCCATAACCGTACAAATCCCTGTATTTTATCCAGCCATGCTAGCTGGCTGACGACAGAGGTTATTGCACTTGCCATGGTGCTGTCATTGGACGCCATCAGTGCCAGCGCTGGCAGGACAAGGCCGTGGGGGTTCTGGAAATAAAAAAGCCCCGGCTGGAAAACCGGGGCTTGAGGGTTAGCAATGCGCTTTAGGCGCTTTGCGCCAGAGGATCAACCAGGGCCAGCGAGTTTTTCATCGCCTCTACCATGTCGCCGTCTACGCAATAGTGGCTGAACTCGTCAAACTCACTGTCTGAACACATGGTGACACCGGCTTTGCGATAGCGCATGGTCGAAGGCACCGCATGACCGGAGGAGCTGTGTAGCTCCTGAATACCGATATCGACGAACTTGTGCAGGTTGCTGAGCCGCACGCCGGCACCGGCCATAATGACCGGCCCCTGGCTGGCCTGCATCAGGTCGCGTAGCAAGGGCAACCCCAATTCCGCATTTTGCTGCTGGCCCGAGGTGAGTATTCTCGCCACGCCCAACTGGGTCAGTTGATCGAGCGCCACCAGCGGATTTTGGCACATGTCGAAAGCGCGGTGGAACGTCACCGCCATATTACCGCTCAAACGCATCACTTCTTGCATGCGCGGCAGATCGATATGCCCTTCTTCATCCAGCATGCCCACCACCACACCGGCAAAGCCCATATCGCGGATCTGGGCGATGTCATGCTTAATCACGTCAAAATCCACCGCGCCGTAGCAAAAATCCCCGCCGCGCGGACGAACAATAGGATGCACCGGCACGCTGACTCTGTCGCGCGCCAGGCGTAAAGAACCGTAGCTCGGTGTCAAACCTCCCTCACTTTGGCTGGCGCACAGTTCTATGCGATCGGCTCCTGCCCGCTCGGCCGTCAGCGCACAATCGACGCTATAGCAGCAAACTTCCAGTTTAATCATTGTCCCCCCCAGATAACGGCTAACTTGCGACGGCCATTGTTAATTTTTCAATTTCTCACGTAGGCTCATAGTAACCATAAGCCAGCTCAGGGTAATAACTATGGCATTCAATTTTGATCTGTGGGTAGACCGCAGTCACAGTGACAGCGTTAAGTGGGATAAATATCGTGGACGCGACATTATTCCACTCTGGGTCGCCGATACCGACTTCCCGTCACCGCCGGCGATTATCGATGCCTTACAGCAGCGCGTTGCGCATGCCGTGTTCGGCTACGGTCATCCCTCCCCTGAGCTGATTGAGGTTTTTACCCACCGTATGCTAGAGCGCTACGGCTGGCGTATCAATCCCGAATGGTTGGTTTTCCTTCCTGGCCTGGTTTGCGGCCTGAATTTATGCGTGCGGGCTTTTACCGCCGAGGGAGAAGGCACGCTGGCTCCCTCACTTATCTATCCACCGTTTCGCAAAGCAGCGAAATTTGCCGGCCGCACGCAGCTGCCGGTGCCGTTGACGCTGCAGGACCGGCGCTGGCTATTGGATTTCAGCGCTGTCGAAGCGCAACTCAGCGGTACAGAGAGATTATTGATGTTGTGCAACCCGCAAAACCCGGGCGGCACCGTCTACCGCAGGCAGGAACTGTTGCAACAGCATCAGTTTGCCAAAAACCATAATCTGGTTGTTTGTTCGGATGAAATTCATTGCGATCTGCTGCTTGAAGCGGGTTGTGAACACATCCCCTTCGCCACGTTGAATGAGGATGCCGCCCAGCGCAGCGTCACGCTGATGTCGCCGTCGAAAACCTTCAATATCGCCGGTCTCGGTGCCTCAATGGCGATTATTCCCAACCCGGAGCTGCGCAAGAAGCTGATCCGGGCGCGCAGCGGCATTGTGCCGGAGGTGGACGTGCTCGCATTGGTTGCCGCACAGGCCGCTTACCAACATGGGCAAGAGTGGCTGGACGCGTTGTTGATCTATCTGCGTGCCAACCGTGATTGGGTGACCGAACGTATTAATGCCATGCCCGGCCTGGCGTTGCAGCCTGTCGAAGCCACCTATCTGGCCTGGATTGATTGCAGCCAGCTGCCGGTCGATAACCCGCACGCCTTCTTTGAACAGGCCGGCGTAGGATTAAGCCCAGGTCTGGATTTTGGCAACCGGCGCTTTGTCCGGTTGAATTTTGGTTGTCGGCGCGAACTGCTCAGCCAGGCGCTAGACCGCATGCAGCTGGCCACCCGCTCGCTGCAGCCCAATTAACCCTGTTCGCTGGCGACAACATCTCTGATGGAATAAGGATGGAATTTGATCGTCACGGTGCCGTCGGTGATCGCCAGCGTTGGGTTCGGTAAACGTTCGCCTTCCCCTTTTGGTGAACTTTGTTTCAGTTTGATGCCCGGCGCCAGCAGCGCTTCATCCGGCAAGTGGGCCAACGCACGCGCATAAAGCGTGGCCGGTTCGCCGCTAAGCACCAACTCTACGTGTTCCCAACCTTCGTGCGGGTAGCGCTTGTCACCGGGATAAGGCAGCTCCACGCAGTCGATCAGCCAAGGTCCCACCTTGAGCGGTTGCTGGAGATCAAACAGGCAAATCGGACGGCCATTGATCATCGCCTCCGACAGCAATGAACCACACTGCTGTAACCCCAGTCGCCAGCGTTCAGCGGTAGTGTTTTGATGGCAACGCAGCGAAACATGGTCTGCCGTGAACTGGGACAGATCCAGATGCAGTTTTTCGGCAAACTGGCTCAGCGCCTGTTCAAAACGCGGCAGATCCAGCGCTAAATCGTGAAGTTCGGCAATGGCCGGGAAGCTAGTCATAGGGTCCTCGAAACAACAAAAGCGGTTTTCAGGGGAAGTAATTTACACGCCTGAGACGTTGCTATCCACCCGACCGGCCCGGGAAACTGAAATTTTTAACCGCAAAGTGCAAAAGGGTAAAATCCCCTCCCGTTAAGCCCGCCAAAAGTACAAAATGAATATTAACGAAGACGCTATTACCGCACCAATTGACACCTACCCGAATCCAATTTCAGATGAAAGTTAACGCATAAGTTTATAGCTTTTTCTTATGACTGGTGGATTGAGAATATTACTAACTTATTAAGCCTGATAATTCACCTAATCCGTCGTTCATAAATGCTTAAAAAATAGTTAACGCCAGCGTAGTAAAAAGACATGAAAAAAACAAGACAACTAAAAATAGACAAATTAACAATATGTTTTAAATGGATTTATTTTACACCCGACATGAGAATCCTCCTAAACACCCCGTGGGTAATTGCGTGAAAATATCAATTGGGCTACTTTAGTGAAAATTGACCCAGAGACTATCCATTATGTTCCTTTTAATAATATCCCTGTTATTAGTGATTATTGCCGCCTATGCGATATACCGTCACTTCAAATCGCGCCGTAATAATACGCTGGACGCTGGTCGCAGAAACAAAAAACACTAAGTTTGCTATTTGATTTTTCCATCAGCCTATTATTTTTGCTCGTCTGAATTATCCGCTTCGTGACCCATCCTCTTCGCCCCTTGGTGGGCCAGACACAACGCAATGCTTTATCACGCCGACTTTCACCTTCCCCCGAGCCAACTGCTGACGTACCCCATCAGATCGGTTACAATTACAGGCTGTTTTGTGGTGGGTCGGCGTGTTGACGCAAGGCCAGTAAAACCACCTTTGAATCCCGCAGGGGCATGGCATACGGCCCCTCGTTCGTCATTAAGGTAACCCGGTGAATATTCAGGTTCTTCTTTCAGATAAAGTCAGCCAGGCGCTGATTGCCGCAGGCGCGCCAGCCGATTGCGAAGCGCAGGTCCGTCAGTCCGCAAAAGCGCAGTTTGGTGACTATCAGGCCAATGGCGTGATGTCCGTTGCCAAGAAACTCGGCATGCCGCCACGCCAGTTGGCAGAAAAAGTGGTGCAACTGCTTGATCTCGGCGACGTCGCCAGCAAAGTGGAAATTGCCGGTCCCGGCTTTATCAATATCTTCCTGAACAGCGACTGGGTCGCGCAGCAAACTGATTGGGTGCTTGGCGCGCCAAAACTGGGCATTGCGCCCGTCAAACCGCAAACCATCGTCATTGACTACTCTGCGCCCAACGTGGCGAAAGAAATGCACGTCGGCCACCTGCGCTCCACCATTATCGGTGACGCTGCGGCACGTACTCAGGAGTTCCTGGGGCATAAAGTGATCCGCGCCAACCACGTGGGTGACTGGGGCACCCAGTTCGGCATGCTGATTGCCTATCTGGAAAAAATGCAGAACGAAAACGCCAGCGATATGGGCCTGTCCGATCTGGAACAGTTCTATCGTGAAGCAAAGAAACACTATGATGAAGACGCCGAGTTCGCCGAACGCGCCCGTGCCTACGTGGTAAAACTGCAAGGCGGCGATCAATACTGCCTGAAGATGTGGCGCAAGCTGGTCGACATCACCATGGCACAAAACCAGCTGACCTATAACCGTCTGAACGTCACCCTGACCGAAGACGACGTAATGGGTGAAAGCCTGTACAACGCGATGCTGCCGGGTATCGTGGCCGATCTCAAGGCCAAGGGGCTGGCGGTGGAAAGCGAAGGCGCCACCGTGGTGTTCCTCGACGAATACAAGAATAAAGACGGCGACCCTATGGGCGTCATCATCCAGAAAAAGGATGGCGGCTACCTGTACACCACCACCGACATCGCCTGCGCAAAATACCGTTATGAAACGCTGGGTGCCGATCGCGTGCTTTATTACATCGACTCCCGTCAGCATCAGCATTTAATGCAGGCCTGGACCATCGTGCGTAAAGCCGGTTATATCCCGGACAGCCTCTCGCTGGAGCACCACATGTTCGGCATGATGCTGGGTAAAGACGGCAAGCCGTTCAAAACCCGCTCAGGCGGCACGGTGAAATTGTCCGATCTGCTGGATGAAGCGGTTGATCGTGCAGGCAAACTGATCGCCGAGAAAAACCCGGACATGCCGGCAGAAGAGATGCAGAACCTGGCTAACGCCGTGGGCATCGGGGCAGTTAAATACGCCGACCTGTCAAAAAGCCGTACCACCGACTATATCTTCGACTGGGACAACATGCTGGCGTTTGAAGGCAATACCGCGCCTTATATGCAGTATGCTTATACCCGCGTGGCCTCCGTATTCAAACGTGCCGGTGTCGACGAAAGCAATCTGACCCTGCCGCTGGTGATGACCGAAGAGCGCGAAATTGCGCTGGCGACCCGCCTGCTGCAGTTTGAAGAAGTGATCACCACCGTGGCGCGCGAAGGTACTCCGCACGTGATGTGTAGCTACCTGTACGATCTTGCGGGCCTGTTCTCCGGCTTCTACGAGCACTGCCAGATCCTGAATGCAGACAGCGAAGGGGCGCGTCAGAGCCGCCTGAAACTGGCACTGTTAACCGCCAAAACGCTGAAGATCGGTCTGGATACATTGGGTATCGAAACCGTCGAACGTATGTAAGTCGCTGGCTGATAACGAGAAAGGGTCGCCGAGGCGACCCTTTTTTATGCTCTGACGGCGGAGAAAGCCGTTTAGGCTACTCGCCGGGCGAAGTCGCGCGGACGGAAGCCCAGCCCGGCCAATACGCCAAAGTAAGCCACCACACCGGTAACCACCACCAGCGCCAAACGCAGCAAACGTGCCAACATATTGCCCTGATCCCAGGCCGGCATCAGCCACATTACGCCAACCAGCACCACCGACATCACGATCACCGCGATCACCAGCTTGGTCAGGAACATCGCCCAACCCGGCTGCGGGTGGAAAATCTTCTGCTTGCGCAACTGCCAATACAACAGCGAAGCGTTAAGACAGGCCCCCAGACCAATCGACAGCGAAAGTCCGGCATGCTTTAACGGGCCGATAAACATCAGGTTCATCACCTGGGTCAAAATCAGCGTGATAATGGCAATCTTAACCGGTGTTTTGATGTCCTGACGCGAATAGAACCCTGGCGCCAACACCTTCACGACGATCAACCCCATCAACCCTACCGAATAGGCCACCAGCGCGCGCTGGGTCATCGCAGCGTCGAAAGCGCTGAACTTGCCGTATTGGAACAAAGAGACGGTCAGCGGTTTGGCCAAAATGCCCAGAGCGATGGCGCTCGGCAACGCCAGCAGGAAACACAGGCGCAGACCCCAGTCCATCAAACGTGAATATTCATCGTGGTTACCGCTGGAAAAACTTTTCGCCAGCGATGGCAACAGGATGGTCCCCAGCGCCACGCCCAGCACGCCGGAGGGAAACTCCATCAGGCGGTCGGCATAATACATCCAGGACACCGAACCGGAGACCAGGAAGGAAGCGAAAATGGTATTGATGATCAGTGAGATCTGGCTGACCGAGACGCCGAAAATCGCCGGCCCCATCTGACGCATCACTCGCCATACGCCGGCGTCGCCCAGCTTGAGACGCGGCAGCACCAGCATGCCGATCTTCTTCAGATGCGGGAGCTGATAACCCAACTGCAGCACGCCACCCACGACGACTGCCCAGGCCAGTGCCATCACCGGCGGATTGAAGTAAGGTGCGGCAAACAGCGCAAAACCAATCATGCTGACGTTAAGCAACGTCGGCGCAAACGCCGGGATCGAAAAACGGTTCCAGGTATTGAGGATTGACCCCACCAATGACGCCAGCGAGATCAGCAGAATATACGGAAAGGTCACCCGCAGCAGTGACGAGGTCAACGCGAATTTGTCCGGTGAATCGACAAAGCCCGGCGCGGTAATGTAAATCACCCATGGGGCGGCCAGCATCCCCAACACCGTCACCACGGCCAACACCAGCGTCAGCAGTCCGGAAACGTAAGCGATAAAGGTGCGCGTGGCCTCTTCTCCCTGCTGGCTTTTGTATTCGGCCAGGATCGGGACAAAGGCTTGCGAAAAGGCCCCTTCGGCAAAGATGCGCCGCAGCAGGTTAGGCAGTTTGAACGCCACGAAGAAGGCGTCCGTTGCCATACCGGCACCAAATACCCGCGCCACGATTGCGTCACGGGCAAAGCCCAACACCCGTGAAAACATCGTCATAGAGCTGACGGCTGCCAGTGATTTTAGTAGGTTCATGTGGTTTTTCTGATGTGCCCTGTAAATGTCGACGCCTGCATCAGCAGGCGTCAGTAAAACTATCGGCTAAGTTTACCCTTAAGTCGCAGAATAGCTACTCTCATATGTTACATGGAGTTATGTTACAAATTGGCGTCTCGCAACAGGCATTCAATCACCCGCTGGGCTACGATTGCCTGCTCTCCGGCGGTGTCCGGCAGCGTTTGGTTACTGACGGAGGCCAGGAAATGGCGGATCGCGCCGTCAAAACCGCGCTGCGCCAGCGTGGTTTGCCAGCCTGGCGCCGGTTGCTCCAGCACGCCCTGCGAGTCTTCCCGCAGCCACTGACGCATATCGTTCAACTGATAAACCGCGCCGTCCGTCACCGCCTGAACGCTTTCACGCTGGCTGCCTGCCCGACGATGCATGCTGGTGGTCACCAGCGTTTCTCCGCATTCAAAATGATGTTCGGCATAAACCAACTCACCGGCCTCGTTAATCCGCAGGCTGCCGCTGAGCCGTTGCCCTGCACTCCCACCCAACCACAGAGCGGTGTCCACCACGTGCAGATAATCGTCCAACAGGGTAAAGCGCGCATCGTTAGGTCCGACGCTGTCGGCACGGTGCTTATCCATGCGAATCGACGCCGGTTGCTGCATGTCCTGCTTCAACTGACGGTACAGCGGTGCAAAGCGACGGTTATACCCGACCATCAGCGCCTTGCCCTGTTTTTCAGCCAGGGCCAGTAGCTGTTCGCCCTGCTCCACGGTCTCCGCCAGCGGTTTGTCGACATAAACGTGAACGCCATATCGCAACAGCTCGCCAATCACCTGAAAATGGCTGGCGGTGCTGCTGTGAACGAACACCGCGTCACACTGCTGCGCCAGGCTGTCGAGCCCTGAAAAACAGGCCATGCGATAGCTGTCGCAAATAGGCTGTGCCTTTTGCTGATTCGGAGAGAAACCGCCGACTAACGTCCAGTCTGCCGCCTGGCTGAGGATCGGCAGATAAGCCTTTTGCGCGATACCGCCCAACCCCACCACGCCAACGCGTAATTTACTCATGCGATCCCCGCTCCAATAACGCCTGCACCTGCTGCTTAAGCTGCGCCACTTCGTTTTCCAGCGCACTCACGCGCTCGTGCAAATCGCTGTCATTGGCCGGCGATGCTTCCGCAGGAGCCTCGTCAATCTGGCCGCTGAACAAATGCATAAATCGACTTTCACGCTTGCCCGGCTCCCGCGCCAGCCGCACCACAAAGGGGCCATCCTCACGCGCACTCAGCTGCGCCAGCACCTGCTCCACTTCGGTAACATCATTAAATTCATGCATGCGGTTGGTTCGGGTGCGCAATTCCCCAGGGGTTTGTGCGCCACGCAGCAGTAAAGTGGCGATCACCGCCAATTCAGCAGCGCTCAGCTTGAGCTGACCAAACTCTGAATTGCAAAAGCGCTGTTCATATTTGACCACCCGATTGCCGAAACCGCTCAAGGTACGCAGGAAGTGTTTCTTTAACAGCAGATCGAGAACCTGCTGAACTTCGTTTTCCGCTAGCTCCATCACCGGTTCGCGGTTGGTTTTCTGATTACAGGCCAGGGCGATGGCATTGAGGGAAAGGGGGTACTGGTCCGGGGTGGTCACCTGCTTTTCCAGCAGGCAGCCAATCACCCTGGCCTCTTTGGCGCTTAATTCGTATTTCATTATTTTGCCTCAGCGTGGCGGTAGCCATTCTTTATTGGTTAAAGCCGTCAGTACGTGATCCTGCCACTGCCCGTCGATCAGCAGATAGTCCTTGGCATAGCCTTCACGTTCGAATCCCAGGCGGGTCAACAACGCGCCGCTGCGCTGATTGTGCGGCATATAGTTAGCCATGATGCGGTGCATACGCTGCTGACGCAGCATATAGCGGATGGCGGACTGCAACGCTTCAAACATCAGCCCCTGACCCTGCCATTTCTCGGCCAGCGAATACCCAAGGAAACAGGCATGGAATGAGCCACGCAGCACATTGCTGAAGTTGGCCACGCCGCGCACCTCATTTTCTTCCGGATCGAGCAGGATAAAATAGTAGGCGCTGCCCTGCTTTTGCATTTCGGTGATCATTCCCAGCCGCGCCTGCCAGCCGGAAGGATAACAGTGGCTTTCATCCCGTACCGGTTCCCAGGGTTTAAGGAAGCTTCGGTTATCGGCATAGTATTCCGCCAGCCGGTAGGCGTCGCGTTCATGAACTAAACGGACAACCAGCCGTTCGGTGGTCAGGCGTACTTTTGGTGATGCAGAGCGGTAGCCAAACATCATTTCCCCCGCGGTCAGAACGGTTCGATAAGAAGTATTTATTGGGCGCACGTGTGGATAATAATCCGGCGACGAACCTATTCTGAGTCATTATTTCTCAACCCTCGGCGCAGAACCGCACTTACCCTCATTTAATATAACCGCAGCCTGCCCCAGAGGTAAAATCCCGGCAGCTCAGTAAATAAGCGATTAGTCATTTTACGACTATTTTCGTGTCGTTTTGCCGTGCAGGTAACGTATTGACGATAAAAAAATATTATCTATCCTGCCCCTATCGGCAATACGGGATTGGGTACACACTAGAGCGGTCGCACCCCTCTCCCTCTTAATTGCTCGTGGTGAAGCATGTCTCTGGTATCGCAAGCTCGGAGCTTGGGTAAATATTTTCTATTACTCGATAATCTGTTGGTGGTTTTAGGCTTTTTTGTGGTATTCCCGCTTATTTCGATTCGCTTTGTCGATCAGCTTGGCTGGGCGGCGGTGGTGGTCGGCGCAGCGCTGGGGTTACGCCAGTTAATCCAGCAAGGCCTGGGGATCTTCGGGGGCGCGATAGCCGACCGATTCGGCGCCAAACCGATGATTGTCACCGGCATGCTGATGCGCGCAGCAGGCTTCGCCACCATGGCGATGGCCGACCAACCCTGGATACTGTGGTTTTCCTGTGCCCTTTCCGCCCTCGGCGGCACGCTGTTTGACCCGCCACGTACCGCATTGGTGATTAAGCTTACCCGCCCACACGAGCGCGGCCGTTTTTACTCGCTGCTGATGATGCAAGACAGCGCCGGTGCGGTCATCGGCGCCCTGATCGGCAGTTGGCTGCTGCAATATAATTTCCACTTTGTCTGCTGGGTCGGCGCGGGTATTTTCGTGTTGGCGGCGGGTTGGAACGCCTGGCTGCTGCCGGCATACCGAATTTCTACCGTTCGCGCCCCCATGAAAGAAGGCATGATGCGCGTGCTGCGCGACCGCCGTTTCCTGACCTACGTACTGACCCTGACCGGTTACTACATGCTGTCGGTACAGGTGATGTTGATGCTGCCGATCGTCGTCAATGAAATCGCAGGCTCACCGGCGGCGGTGAAATGGATGTATGCCATTGAGGCCGCGCTGTCATTATCGTTGCTCTACCCGCTGGCGCGCTGGAGCGAAAAACGTTTTCGCCTGGAGCAACGCCTGATGGCCGGGCTGTTGCTGATGACCCTCAGCCTGATCCCGGTCGGGCTGGCCACCAGCCTTCAGGGTGTATTTACCCTGATTTGCTGCTTCTATCTCGGCTCAATCATCGCCGAACCGGCGCGTGAAACCCTCAGCGCTTCGCTGGCGGATCCACGCGCACGCGGCAGTTATATGGGATTCAGCCGGCTTGGTCTGGCACTGGGCGGCGCCCTGGGTTACACCGGCGGCGGTTGGATGTACGACACCGGCCATGCGGTAGGCATGCCGGAGCTGCCCTGGATACTGCTGGGCATCGTGGGGCTGATAACCCTGTTCGCCCTTTATTGGCAGTTCAATCCGCGCAGCATCGCATCGGAAGTGCTGCCCGGCGGCTGAGATTTTTCTCTAAGTTGCCAGAAAATCAGCCGAATTACCCACAGCTGCTATCCTGATAGTAAAAACATAAACGGGAGAAGTTGGCGATGAGTGATGAAGACAAATTACCGCAGCTGTTGGAACACATGGTACTGAACCTGCGCATGATCTACGCGCGATCAACATTGGTAGAAAAAGCGCTGGCCCACGTCATCGCTGACAATGCCGGTTTAAAGAGCGACATCATCAAACAGCTGCAGATAGTCAACGCCAGCAATGAGCGTGATAAAATCGATTTGGAAGAAGCACGCATGCATTTGATAGAAGTGATCAATTCCGTTCCGACAAAAAAATAATCCCTGCTTTGGCCCGCGCAGTCTGTACGGGCCAAACAACAATTACGCACCTTCCAGCAAGAACTTTTCGCGACAGCCTCAGTATGCTGTGATAACTATTGCTGTTAAAACCTGACAACCGGAGCAAGCATGAAACTGTTTATCTACGATCATTGCCCATTCTGCGTTAAAGCCCGCATGATTTTCGGCCTGAAAAACCTGCCCGTCCGCCTGGTCACCCTGCTCAACGACGATGAAGCGACGCCTGTCGGCATGATTGGCAAAAAAATGGCGCCGATTTTACAAAAGGATGACGGCAGCTATCTTCCGGAAAGCATGGATATCGTGCATTACGTCGATAACCTCGACGGTAAGCCGCTGCTGACCGGCAATACCAACCCGGCGATCGCCGACTGGCTGCAACGGGTCGGAGGTTACAGCATCAATCTACTGCTGCCGCGCTTTGCCAATGCCGACTTCGAAGAGTTCGCCACTGACAGTGCACGCCAGTACTTTAGCGACAAAAAGCAGGCCTCGATCGGGGATTTTTCCGAGCACCTTGCCGACAGCGCTGACCTGATTGCCCAACTGGAGGGCGACCTGCAGACACTTTCCGGTCTGGTCGTCTCAGCAGACGCGGTGAATGGCACGCTGTCGGAAGACGATATCCATCTGTTCCCCTTGTTGCGATCGCTGTCGATCGTCGCCGGACTGACGCTGCCGGAAAACGTGGAAGCCTATCGCAACCGTATGGCGCAATGCAGTGACGTCCCACTGCTGTTCGATATGGAACAGTAGCCCCGCGATAAGGATATAGCGCGCAAATGTTGAAAATGGTGCTGGTCACTGCCCGCGATCGGGCAAGGCTGAAAGAAATCTCCGCCGTGCTGATCCGTTATGGATTGCAGGATGTGATTCGTCTGCTGGGGCTGAGCAGCCTGTTGAGCGGTGGTGATAGCGGCAGCGAGCAGCAAGACGGCCAAACGTTGCCGCAGCGTCTGCGTGCGGCGCTGGAAGCCTTGGGGCCGACCTTTGTCAAATTCGGCCAGATCCTGGCGACCCGTTCAGATCTGTTGGACTCAAGCTGGACCGACGAACTTGACCGGCTGCACAGCCAGGCAAGCACCCTTTCGTGGGAGCAACTGGCGCCACAGATCCGGGCAGACTTGAAGGGTGACCCACACAGTCTGTTCGCCGAATTTGACGAAACGCCGCTGGCCGCGGCTTCGATGGCACAGATCTACCGCGCCCGCCTGCACAGCGGCGAAGCGGTGGTGATCAAGGTGTTACGTCCCGGCCTGGCCAAAACCATTCAGGCCGACCTGCGCCTGCTGACCTATCTGGCGGAAACCGTGGAGCAACAGAGCCCGGCGCTGGCCCGTTATCGTCCGCGGCAGATGGTCAGAGCCCTGGCAACCGCGCTGACTCATGAACTGGACCTGACTCACGAGGGCAACAACTGCGAACGGGTCGCCCAACAGTTTGCCCAGCAGCCCAATGTGGTCATCCCCAAGATTTACTGGCAATGGTCGTCCCAACGCCTGCTGGTACAGGAATTTCTGCCGGGTATCGCACCGGAAAATCCACAGCAACTGGCGGCGGCAGGATTAGATGGCCCCTTGCTCGCAAGACATGGCGCACAGGCCTTTATGAAAATGGTGCTGGAGCACCGTCTTTATCATGCCGATCCTCATCCGGGTAACGTAATGGCGTTAGCGGATAATCGCGTCGGTTTTATCGATTTCGGTATGGTCGGCCAGCTTTCCGAACGGCGACGTAATCAATTGCTGCTGTTGCTGCAGGCCATCGCCGAGCGAGAATCCGCCGGTATCGTCAACACTTTGATCGCCTGGTCGGACAGCGATCCTTTGGATCTGTTGGATCTGGAGCTGGCGGCGCAAAACTTTCTCGATAAGCAGGCTTCCTCCACTCTCACGCTGGGCAAGGCGCTGACCGATTTGTTGATGATGGCGCGTGAACATCAGTTGGCACTGCCGCCGGACCTGGTGTTGCTGTTCAAGGCGTTAATCACGGCCGACGGCGTGCTGCATCGGCTGGATCCCCATTTCGATATCATCGCCACCCTGAAACCTATGCTGCAACAGGTGATGCTGCAGCGTTATACCCCAGAGGCGGTGCGTCGGCGCATGCTGGCGTTGGGCGGTGAGGCACTGGATGCCAGTGAAGAGCTGCCGCAAACCTTACGCCTGCTGATGCGTCGCCTCAAAGGCGGGAAAATCAGCGCCGATATCAACGTCAAAAATATCGATCAGTTGAGCAAGGCGCTGGAACGGGCCGCCCTCACCCTGGCCATTGCCATTGTCACCGCCGCCTTCGCACTGGGCCTGGCCCCTTATCTGATGCACTCCTCGCTGCGGTTGTGGGGCATTCCGCTGTTTCCGGCGCTGGGAGCCCTCGCTTGCCTGGGCGGCGTCTTGCTGCTGATGTTGCGCCTGCGACGCTGAACAGTTTCAGCGTTATCCGATAGGTACCAAGGCATTTCACGCGCACTATCCCCCTGTTTGCTGACATCAACGGTTTCCTTCGCAGTCAGCGAATGTTTATAATGATAAATCAATTATCTGCAGCATTTTCGTTGGCAGTAGCTATGAGGCACAAATGAAAAAGATCCTGATGGGCGCAGCCGCCCTGCTGTTCGCCGGCGCATTAATCGGCTGCAATCAGCTGACCCAGTACACGCTCAGCGAGCAGGAAGTGAATGATTACCTGCAAAAGCACAACGATTACCAGAAGCAGATCGGCGTGCCGGGGCTGTTGGACGCCAATATCGTGCTGACTCAGCTACAGAGCCAAATTGGGCGAAGCGAACCGGGCAAGGTTACCCTTTCCGGCGATGCAAAAGTGAACATCACCTCCATTCTCGGCCCGCAGACTGCGGACCTGAAGCTGACGCTGAAGGCGCAGCCGGTGTATGACCGTGAGCAAGGCGCGGTGTTCCTCAAAGATATGGAGTTGACCGACTACAGCGTGCAGCCGGAGAAAATGCAGACGGTGATGAAGGCCCTGACCCCTTACCTGAATCAGTCGCTGAAATCCTATTTCGACCAAAAACCGGCCTATGTGCTGAACCCGGATAACAGTAAAACGGAAGCCATGGCCAAGAAATTGGCTAAAGGGCTGGAAGTGAAGCCAGGTGAACTGGTTATTCCGTTTACGGACTGATACTGACGCTAAAAAACAACAAGCCCGCTGTTAAGGCGGGCTTGTTGTTTTTCAGACGCTAATACGCCGTAAAACGGTGAGATTATTGCGGTTCGCTGTAGGTGATTTTACCGGCGTTGCAGTCGAGGGTGACATTGTAGGTTTTATCCAGCTTGGTGCCGCGTACCGTTAACGGCACTTGCCAGACTGCATCCTTGCCGGTAATCGCCTCCGGACTGATCCAGGCTATCGGGGTAGCCGTCCCCAACAGTTTTTTATCCGATTCCCAGCGCGTGATGCGGTTCTGCAGATAATCGCGTTTCACCTGAGCGGCGACGTCTGCCGGTTGCAACCCTGCACACTGCGCCACTTTTGCACTACGTTGCTCCTGCGCCTGCACCGTGGTGGTAAAACCTACCGTGGCCAACAGTGCTACGGCCAAACTCAGTCCCGTTGCTTTCATATTCCCTCCAGTTGTGATTTACGCTACCCGCGGGCGCCAGCCCTTGGCTCACAACTGGTCTGGCAAAAGATCAGCGTTTGACGAAGGTGATGACAAACAGCTCATCGAGCCCCGGATAGATTTCCTTGATCACCTGCTTCAGTTCGCTGAGCGACATGTTTTCTTGCTGGGCGTGCTGCTCGGTTAACGCATCCAAGCGCACCGGCGTAACCGACAACACTTCAATCTGGCAGAAAAATACGCCGTCTTCATTGCGGCTAACGCGTAAAACCTCACCGGGTTGAAAGTGAGACTCACTGACGTCCCGGATGGTGATGGTCTTGCGCCCGGCCAAAATGTCTTGCTCAAAGCGAGTGAAGAAAGTTATTTCACGGCTCATTCTAGATCCTTTTTCATCACATTACCGCAACATAAGTCATTATGCTGCCTGCTTTTCTGACGCAGATCCCTCTTTTGAGGTAGCAGCAGGTTTTTCCGTTTTCACTTTGGCCGCTTTCTTCGGTGTTTCAGTCGGCGTCGCACCGCGCAAAATCTGCCCCAGTGCGTCTTTGTTTTCCGCCAGGAAGAAGCTCAGGCCTTCTCGCTGTTCGTCATCCAGCTCAAGCGGAGCCTGCTGCAGCCACTCACCGAGGCTGTCGGCCAGATCCAGCATTTTGTCGTAAGCGTCGGCTTCTTTCTTGGTCGCGAAAGTCATCTTTTCCTCACCGTTTCTCACCACCACATATTTAACTTCAACCGCCATGTGTGCATTCCTCAAAGGTTAGAATACTGTATTTATATACAGTATAAGGTGATTTTACGCAGGGATGCAAGCGCACCCCTGACGCGACTTATTTCAACAACCGCACCTTGCAGTTCTTACCCTTGATTTTGCCTTGCTGCAGCTGCTGCAGTGCCTTGCGCGCGCTGGCCTTGCGGATCGCCACGTAGGCATGCACCGGGAACATGTCGATTTTACCGACTTCTGCCGCCGTCAACCCGGCCTCGCCGGTCAGTGCGCCGAGAATATCGCCGGGGCGGATTTTGGCTTTACGCCCGCCGTCGATGCACAGGGTGACCATTTCGGCTTCCAGCGTGGTATTTCCTGCACCGCTTAACTCGGATACCGGGGCCCAGTTAACTCTGATCTGCAGATACTCTTCAATCGCATGCGCGCGCGTCATTTCTTGTGGCGTACACAGGCTGATCGCCAGGCCGCTCAAACCGGCACGGCCGGTACGACCGATACGGTGCACGTGCACTTCCGGATCGAACGCCAGCTCGTAGTTGACCACCAACTCCAGCTCTTTAATATCCAGACCGCGCGCAGCAACGTCAGTCGCCACCAACACACGGCAGCTGCGGTTGGCAAAACGCACCAGCACCTGGTCGCGATCGCGCTGTTCCAGATCGCCATGCAGCGCCAGGACATTAATGCCGCGTGCTTCCAGCGCTTCATACACGCTCTGGCAATCGCGTTTGGTGTTGCAGAACACCACGCAAGAAGAAGGTTGGTAATGACGGATCGCCGACACCAATACCGCCGGGCGTTGATCGCGGGTCGTTTCGTAGAAACGTTGTTCGATGGTGGTTTGCTCTTCACCGTCGTCCACTTCCACATTCAGCGGATCGCGTTGCACGCGAGCGCTGATGCGTTCGATCCCGCTCGGATAGGTTGCGGAGAACAGCAGCGTCTGACGTTGCGGCGGCGTGTAGCTGATCACATCGTCGATATCGTCGGCAAAGCCCATATCCAACATGCGGTCGGCTTCGTCCAGCACCAGCACTTTCAGCTCATCCAACACCAGCGTTTTCTTGCGCAGGTGTTCCTGAATACGCCCCGGCGTACCCACCACGATATGCGGCGCATGCACCAGCGAATCGAGCTGCGGGCCCATCGGCTGGCCCCCGCACAGGGTCAGAATTTTGATGTTCTGGGTGAAGCGCGCCAGACGACGCAATTCCTTACTGACCTGATCCGCCAGCTCACGCGTCGGGCACAGGATCAGCGCCTGGGCCGCCACTTGGGAAACGTTGATTTTGTCCAGCAGGCCAATGCCGAACGCCGCCGTTTTACCGCTGCCGGTTTTTGCTTTGGCACGTACGTCCTGCCCTTTCAGGATGGCGGGCAGTGCAGCAGCCTGCACCGGTGTCATTTCGGCATACCCCAGTTCGTTGAGGTTGGCCAACTGTTCGGCTGGCAGTGGCAGGGAAGAAAAAGAAACTGTGCTCACGGCGATAACTCTTATATGGCAAATGGAATGGCGGCGCGCTCACGGCAGCACCGAATCAACCGCAGATGATAACAGAGATAGTCAGGATTACGGATTTCACGCATAAAAAAAGCCGCCAACCAGGGTTTTAACCCAGAAACCGACAACGCATTTGCCGCCGGCTGCACACGCAAACGTTTTCGTATATAATCTTCGCCCACAATCAGACCGCGTTACTTTCCACAGATCCAGGTACGAGACTATGTTAACTATTGGAACCGCCCTGCGCCCTTCCGCCACCCGCGTTATGCTGCTCGGCTCCGGCGAGCTGGGTAAAGAAGTTGCCATCGAATGTCAGCGTTTGGGGCTGGAAGTGATTGCCGTAGATCGTTACGCCAACGCCCCAGCCATGCACGTGGCCCATCGCAGCCACGTTATTAACATGCTGGACGGCAACGCGCTGAAAGCCGTAATTGAACAGGAACGCCCTGACTACATCGTGCCGGAGATCGAAGCTATCGCCACCGGCATGCTGGTTGAGTTGGAGCAGCAAGGGCACCGCGTGGTGCCGTGCGCAGAAGCGACTCGCCTGACTATGAACCGCGAAGGCATCCGTCGCCTGGCGGCAGAAACCCTCGGTCTGCCGACCTCCAGCTACCGTTTTGCCGACGGTGAAGATGCCTTCCGTCAGGCCGTCGACGAAATCGGCTACCCGTGCATTATCAAACCTGTCATGAGTTCTTCCGGCAAGGGCCAGAGCCTGATCCGCAGCCCGGAACAGCTGAAAACCGCCTGGGATTATGCCCAACAGGGTGGCCGTGCCGGTGGGGGTCGGGTGATTGTTGAAGGCCTGGTGAAGTTCGATTTTGAAATCACTCTGCTGACCATCAGCGCCGTCGATGGCGTACATTTCTGCGCACCGATCGGACATCGTCAGGAAGACGGGGATTACCGCGAATCCTGGCAGCCGCAGCAGATGAGCGAACTGGCGCTCAGCCGCGCGCAGGCAATTGCGGAAAACGTGGTGAAGGCGCTGGGTGGTTTTGGCCTGTTCGGCGTCGAACTTTTTGTCTGTGGCGACGAGGTGATTTTCAGCGAGGTTTCACCGCGCCCGCACGATACCGGCATGGTGACCCTGATTTCACAAGACCTGTCTGAATTTGCACTGCATGTGCGTGCCTTCCTCGGTCTGCCGATTGGCGCGATCCGACAGTTCGACCCTTCTGCCTCGGCGGTGATCCTGCCACAGCTGACCAGCAGCGACCTGCGTTTCAGCGGGCTGGATCGTGCACTGATCGGTCACAATCAGCTACGTTTGTTCGGCAAGCCGGCAATTGAAGGTCAACGTCGGATGGGTGTCGCGCTGGCGACAGCTGAAAATATCGAGTTGGCGGTAGAGTCGGCCAAGCAGGCCGCCGCTGCGGTGGTCATTGAAGGTTAAGGCTTTGGGGCCGGCTGGCCGGCCCCTGCAACATCAATAGTTTTCGTCTTCTTCCGAGTCGTCATCACCCTGGTCTTCCGGGCGTTCCTGATACTCTTCATCGTCATCTTCGTCATCGAACATCACGCTGACCTGGTCACCCTGATGTTTTTCGCGGATTTCCTGCGCGACGCGCGCGATGGCTTCACCACTGCTCATGCCTTGTTCCATCAGCTGATGGATACGATCCGCAGCTTCCTGCTGCTCTAGATGGCTTAACGACGGCATACCTGCAAGCATGTGTTTCTCTCCGGTAAAATGGAGGGCGAGTATACCCCTTAAACCGGCGGATCCCAACGCCTGTTATTCAGCAGCCGGTTGTGAGCAATGATCGCCATGTCGCCACTGTTTCAGGCGGTGCAACCAGAGCATGACGTGCCAATTCTGCTTGAGGCCGCGCGCATTGGTGGACATCGCCCGATCGATACCGCGCTGATAGAACTCATCGGTGATCCGGCACTGCGCCGCCAGTTCGGGTTCGCGGCGAATACTGTGACAGATCCCCAGGGCTTCACGGGTGATCTGCCAGTGAAAAGCCGGACGGATACTGATTTTCCGCGCATAGCGCTGGTTCATCGCCACCAGCATCTCCACTATTTTCATATAATGGCGTTGATATTCGACGTTGGCCTGACCGGTTCGGCGACGGTTGCTGATCGATTTATCGTGCACTCGTTGGCGATACAACGCTTTGCTGAGATATTTCACCCGCTGTGCATTGAACATCACCTCGGTGGTCCAGGGAATATCCTGGTGGTGCAAACCCGGTTCAAAATACAATCGATGCTGTTTAATAAAATCGAGGCGATATACCGCCAGCCAAACCACATGAATAAATTTTCTCGATTTCAGCGCACGTTCCAACCATTTCACTCCGCTAATAACGCCGGTGTCGCCCAAGCGGTTTTGCGGAATAATTGGTTGCAGTTCATCTTGCCCGGTGAAATAACGTTCCCCGTTGCACTGCATGACATCCAATTGATTTTCTTCAGCCATTTCAATCAGGGTTGCATACATTTCCGGCGCCAGTAAATCATCGGCGTCAGGAAAAGCCACATATTTTCCGCGTGCCACAGCCAACCCGGCATTGCGCGCACAAGATACGCCCGCATTGAGCTGGTCAATAACGGTAATGTGAGGATGCCGTTGGGCATAGCGGTGGGCGATATCACCAGAACCGTCGGTGGAACCGTCATTGACGATGATCACCTCCAGGCGCCGCTCCTGTTGGGCTAACAGCGAGGCCAAAAACGGCTCAAACAGTTCACCCACGTTATGTAGCGGGACGATGACACTCAGCATTAGGGGCATAGGCAGCTCTTCGCAAAAAGTAACGAATGAATATTTCTATTTTTTAAAAATATCAGGGTGCAATTAAATTAGAACGCAGTGGCCCGGCGGTAAAAATGGGCTAAATGCGTCTTGTTACTGTTTATAGTTTTATTCGAAACGTGCTCTTTTTTAGGCAGTTATCGTTCAGATACCGGTATGATCAGGCGATGACATAAGTTCTCCTGATATTTTTGTTATCTCAATCAAAAGTAATAACGCAATAAAACCAATTACGGAGTTTACTTTATAAAAATCGATTCAAAAGGATAAGATATATCCGAGCCATTAATTGATAACGCAGTTTTTAACATATTGGATTATAGTTGAAGTCGCAAAAAATGCTTCATTTGCAAATTTGTTGATTCATTGTTTATGTGATGTGTGCTTTGTCTGCCTATGCCAGGACATGCGCCCATCGGGCGAATATGGCAGAATAGCCATCATAAACAGCCGCCCCGTCAGTCAGGTTTATTGAGGCCCATGAGCGCAACCGCACCGAATCTAAAATCTTTACCCTACACCCCCACCACCCTGCTGGAGCTGTTTGCTCCTCTTGCTCAACACCCCTGGGCAATGCTGCTGCATTCCGGCTTTGCCGAACATTCGCATAACCGTTTCGATATTTTGGTCGCGGCCCCCAAAGTGACTCTGACTACCCGAGGGAAAATCACAGAAATTTGTAACGGCGCGGAAGAGCAGCAATCACAGGAAGATCCCTTCCAGTTGCTGCAACAGCAGTTGGAACGGCAAAACTGGCACCCGGCAGCAGATGCCGGCTTGCCGTTCCAGGGAGGAGCCCTTGGGCTGTTCGGTTACGATCTGGGCCGCAGGGTGGAAAAACTGCCGCAGTTGGCGCAGGTGGATATCGCGCTGCCGGACATGGCGGTGGGGATATATGACTGGGCGCTGATTGCCGATCACCACAGGAAGACGCTGACGTTACTTAGCTATGAGGACGTTGAACAGCGCTGGCTGTGGCTATGCAGCCAGCAGCCTGAACCCCGGCAAGCTTTTGCCTTGGTCAGCCGTTGGCAAGCCAACATGACGCGGCAGCAGTACGGCGAAAAATTCCAACGCATCCAGCATTATTTGCGCAGCGGCGATTGCTACCAAATCAATCTGGCGCAGCGATTTTCCGCAGATTATCAGGGTGATGAATGGCAAGCCTTTCTGCAACTGAACGCCAGCAATCGTGCCCCCTTCTCTGCTTTTTTACGTCTGCCGGACAACGCCGTACTGAGCGTTTCGCCCGAGCGTTTTTTGTGGCTGGAGAACCGGCAGATCCAGACCCGCCCTATCAAAGGCACCCTGCCGCGGCTGGCAGATGCCGAGCAAGATGCGCAACAGGCGCAACGGTTGGCGAATTCCACCAAAGATCGCGCCGAAAACCTGATGATTGTCGATCTGCTGCGCAACGATATCGGCCGTGTCGCCGAGCCGGGCAGCGTCAAAGTTCCCGAGTTGTTCGTGGTAGAGCCTTTCCCGGCGGTGCATCATCTGGTCAGTACCATTACCGCCATCCTGCCCGAACACACGCCGGCGACTGAGCTATTGCGCGCCTGCTTCCCGGGTGGATCCATTACCGGTGCGCCCAAGGTACGGGCGATGGAAATTATCGAAGAGCTGGAACCACAGCGGCGCAATACTTACTGCGGCAGTATCGGCTATATCAGCGCCTGCGGCACCATGGACACCAACATCACCATCCGCACGCTGTTTACCGAAAAGGGCCGCATTTACTGCGCGGCCGGCGGCGGTATCGTGGCCGACAGCCAGGAACAGGCGGAATATCAGGAAACCTTCGATAAAGTCGGCCGCATTTTGCCGCAGTTGGGGGAGGTCATCGCTTCGTGAACCCACCGAGTTACCCTACCTCGCTGGCGGCTTTTATCAGCCGCTTCCAACTGCAACTGCCGCAGGCATCGCAGATTTCGCATAACGTCCGCCCGGCGGCGGTACTGATACCCATTATCTGCCGACCTGAGCCCACGCTGCTGCTCACCCGACGCGCCGATTCCTTGCGAAAACATCCGGGCCAGGTGGCGTTTCCCGGCGGTAAAACCGATGCCGAAGACGGGTCGGCGATTATTACCGCCCTGCGTGAAGCCCAGGAGGAAGTGGCAATCCCCCCCCAGGCGGTGACCATTCTTGGCCAACTGGCCCCGCTCGACAGCAGCACCGGTTTCCAGGTCACCCCGGTTGTCGGTCTGATCTCACCCGACGTACAATTTAGCGCCAATGAAGACGAAGTGGCCGACGTTTTCGAAATGCCTCTGCACGAAGCGCTGACGCTCTCACGCTATTACCCGCTGGATATTCAGCGTGCCGGCCATTCGCACCGTATTTATTTGTCCTGGTACCAGAGCCAATTTGTCTGGGGATTGACCGCCGCCATCATTCGCCGCCTGGCGCAACAGGTCAGCATTTAGCGCTAATTTCGTGACGCCGATCACAAGCCAAACGGTTACCTGCACCAGCGGCACGGGTAAAGCGATCGGCATCACTTCATTTGTTTGCTTTTTCAACTACCGTTCTGGCTATCAGAGTTTTAAAAAAACTGTAAACCCTCTCTTCAACCTTACGAAATACCTGTAAAATACCGCCGTCCGGAATAAACCACTATTTCAGCAGGGTTTAAGCCGGCCGCGTTCAGCAACGGAAGCTGGCGCGATTGCCATTAACCGAGTTTAGGCAGCGGCGGTTCTACGACTGGCCGAACGCCTGCGGCAATCATAAACAGGACTGACACCAAGGATTATTTTATTTCATGCGAAAAAGGCAACCGAACCCGTACGGCCCTTTTACAATATCGCTGTTCCCTGCACGGTTTTTAACCGATGCAGCCATAACAATATGCCTCTAAGGAGTTTTAGCGTGATTAGCGTTTTCGACATGTTTAAGATCGGCATCGGCCCGTCCAGCTCTCATACGGTTGGACCGATGAAAGCCGGCAAACAGTTTGTCGACGATCTGGTAAATAAAGGCCTGATGCCTTCTATCACGCGTGTTGCCGTAGATGTTTACGGCTCACTCTCATTGACCGGTAAAGGTCACCATACCGATATCGCTATCATCCTCGGCCTGGCGGGCAATATGCCTGATACCGTTGATATCGATAGCATCCCGGGCTTTATTCGCGATGTAGAACAACGTCAAAGACTGATGCTGGCCAGCGGCCTGCATGAGGTAGATTTCCCGCGTGACGGCGGCATGGTATTCCGCAGCGATAACCTGCCGCTGCATGAGAACGGCATGCAAATCCACGCCTTCGCCGGGGATAAACAAGTTTACAGCAAGACTTACTATTCTATCGGCGGTGGTTTTATCGTCGATGAAGAGAATTTCGGCAAAACCGACGCGCACGAATTGAGCGTTCCTTACTCGTTCAATTTTGCGCGTGAAATGCTTGAGCATTGCCGTGAAACCGGGCTGTCGCTGTCCGGCATGGTGATGCAGAACGAACTGGCGCTGCACAGCAAGCAGGATATCGAAACCTACTTCGGCAACATCTGGCAGACCATGCGCGCCTGTATCGACCGCGGCCTGAATACCGAAGGCGTACTGCCTGGTCCACTGCGCGTACCGCGTCGTGCTTCCGCATTACGTCGTCTGTTGGTCTCCTCCGACAAGCTGTCCAGCGATCCGATGAACGTTATTGACTGGGTCAATATGTTCGCGCTGGCGGTCAACGAAGAGAATGCGGCGGGTGGTCGTGTGGTCACCGCGCCAACCAACGGCGCCTGCGGCATCGTACCGGCCGTATTGGCTTACTATGACCACTTTATCGAATCCGTCAGCCCGGATATTTACATCCGTTACTTTATGGCGGCGGGTGCTATCGGTGCGCTGTACAAAATGAACGCTTCTATCTCCGGCGCCGAAGTGGGCTGCCAGGGGGAAGTGGGCGTGGCCTGTTCGATGGCGGCGGCCGGTTTGGCTGAACTGCTGGGCGGCAGCCCGGAACAGGTCTGCATCGCGGCAGAAATCGGTATGGAACACAACCTGGGGCTAACCTGTGACCCGGTTGCCGGCCAGGTTCAGGTGCCTTGCATCGAGCGTAACGCCATTGCCTCCGTGAAGGCAATCAACTCGGCGCGCATGGCCCTGCGACGCACCAGCGAACCTCGCGTGTCACTGGATAAGGTGATCGAAACCATGTACGAAACCGGCAAAGACATGAACGCCAAATACCGAGAAACCTCTCGTGGCGGTCTGGCCATCAAAGTACAGTGCGATTAATCCCAACCCCGCCTTTCCGGCGGGGTTAGTCTGATGACAAACACCCGAAAAGCGTGGTTTTCGGATGTTTGGGGTAAACCTGAAGACCTAATCCTTTGTTTTTATTAGTCCTCAGATCAGAACTTTTAACTGCAAAGAACTCTGTCAGCAGTCTGACCCCGCCTTTCCGGCGGGGTTTTTCTTAGTGCGATGCGTTGATAATCAATCCGCTAACGCCGGTCATGTGACAATGTCACACATAAAAACTGTCGGCAACGTCACATTGATCCTGCGGTTAACCTGCAATTTCACCCTCTGTTTCGCCAAATTTAAATAATTTACTGGGTTACCATCACTTCTTGTATAACAACAGGCTAGAATTAGCCGAGTATCATTTGGGACTGTTTGGCCTGACGGTGATCCTGGGCTGGCTTACCGAACAAGGATTTAGCGATGTTGATGACCCAACTTACCGTGACCAAATACCGCTATTACCGTTGGCTGCTGGCCGGGGCGGTCGGGTTGGCTATTCTGCTGCTGTCGCTGTACACCCGTTATTACCAGGAGATCGGCAGCATCGAGCACAATCGTCAGGTGCTTGCCCACCGCACCGTCACCAAGATCAACAATCTGCTTGTCCCGGCTGAACAACAGGCCAAACGCTCCATGCCCCTGCTGACCTCCACTTGTGAAACCGTAATGCCAACGCTGCGCTTTCGCGCCGCACAAAACCAGGCGCTTCGGGCAATGCTACTGGTCAAGGATGGCGTTATTTACTGTTCCAGCCTGTTTGGTTCCCGCAAATATATTTTCAGTGCTATTTTGCCCACAATAGCAAACGATGGCGCGAAGCTGGCGCTGCGCCCTTCGCTTTCGGTCGCCAAAGGTGTCCCCACCCTGATTATGTGGACGCCAGAAGAAGACAACAATCACCGTAACGGCGTCTTGCACGTCTTCAATATTGAACTGCTGGCAAACTTTCTGCTCGAGCCTCAGGAGCCCTATGCACAACGGGTGGTGCTGAACGTCGGTGACTACAGTCTGGAATACGGCCGCCGCGAGATCCTGCGCAGTGCCAGCCTGACGAACGACCTGCGCTATACCGCAAAGTCGACGCAATACCCCTTTTCTATTTCGCTGTACGGGCCCCAGACCAATATGCTGGCACTGGCGGCGCTGCCGCGCCATATTCCGCTGTCGTTGTTGATCAGCCTGCTGGCAGCCTACGTGGTGTACCTGCTCACCGCCAACCGCATGAGTCTGTCATACCATATAGGACACGCCATCTCCCATCGCGAATTCCGCGTCTACTGTCAGCCGATCATCAACGCAGAAACCGGTCGCTGCGTTGGGGTTGAAACCCTGCTGCGCTGGAAAAACAAACGCCAGGGCTGGATCTCCCCGGACGTGTTCATCCCCTTGGCGGAACAGCATGGGTTAATCATCCCCCTGACCCGCTACCTGATGAGCACCGTGGTGGAAAACCTGCAGTTATTCCCGCCGCGACCGTCATTTTATATCAGCATCAACGTCGCCGCCGAGCATTTCAACGCGGTGACCATCATCGATGACATTCGCCGTCTGTGGCTGCCTGCCCAGCCGATGCCGTCGCTGATGCTGGAGCTGACCGAACGTACCGCGCTGTCGGAAATTCAGTATGAGCAGATCAAAACGCTGAAGGAAATGGGCATCATGCTGGCGATCGATGATTTTGGCACTGGGCATAGTTCGCTCAGCTACCTGAAAAAACTCAGTCCGGACGTGTTGAAGATCGATCGCGGGTTTACCGCCGCCATCGGTACCGATGCCATTAACGCCACGGTCACCGATACCATTATTACCTTGGCGCAGCGCCTGAAACTGAAACTGGTGGCTGAAGGGGTAGAAACCGCCGAACAGGTTGAATATTTGCGATCGCACGACGTGAATGCCCTGCAAGGCTTCTATTTTGCCAAGCCCATGCCGATCCATGTTTTCCCACTGTGGCTACAGCAGTACGAATCGCGGTTACGGACGGGGAGTCAGCGGGAGGAGCAAAAGGCAGGGCAGGAAAAAAAACCGGAGGCGTGATGCCTCCGGCTTGTGTTACTGATGTTCCTCGTCGTGAGGCTCCACTTTGGTGATGCGCACCAGCTCAATGCGGTACTCTGACACCTCAATGACTTCGAACCGCAGCCGGTTCAGCTCCACCACGTCACCCACCACCGGCATTTGGCCGTAATGGGCCAGCAGGAACCCCGCCAAGGTGGCGTAATCCGCCGTCGGGCTGACCAGATCTTCGCAGTTCAACGCCTGCTCCAGCGAGTGCATATCGGCACCGCCTTTTACCAGCCAGCTGTTGGCTTCCACCACGATATCCGGCGTTTCGTCCTCATCGGGGAACTCACCGGCAATGGCTTCCAGCACGTCCAAAGGCGTCACCAGCCCCTGCACCACGCCGAACTCATTGGTGACTACCACCAGTCGCCCTTTGGCACGACGCAGCACTGCCAGCAGATTAATCACGTCCATGGTTTCCGGCACCACGATCGGCGGCGTGCGCGCAGCGAACTCGGCGATATCTTCGCCCTGTTCTACCGCCACCAGCAGATCCTTGGCGCGAACCACGCCGATAATTTCATCCAGAGAATCACGGCAAACCGGGAACAGGCTGTGTGGGGTATCCAACAGCTGTTCGCGTACCTCTTCGCGGGAACGATCGCAATCCACCCATGAAATTTCGGTGCGCGGAGTCATCACGCTACGCAGGGAACGCGAAGCCAGCGTCAACACGCCGCTGATCATATAGCGCTCTTCTTCCGCGAAGGTTTCATTCACCGGCAACGGTGCCGCTTCATCCGTCTGCTGCGCCCGCTGTTGGCCCATCAGGCGCATGATCGCCTCAGCGGTACGTTCACGCATCGGGCGATGTGCCTGGTGCTTGATAAAGTTACGGCGCGCGATTTGGTTAAACAGCTCAATCAGGATCGAGAAGCCAATCGCAGCGTACAGATAACCTTTCGGAATATGCATGCCAAAGCCTTCGGCGATCAGGCTCAGGCCGATCATCAACAGGAAGCTCAGACACAGCACCACGATAGTCGGATGCGCATTCACGAAGTTAGTCAGCGGTTTGGAGGCCACCAACATCACCACCATAGCGATAACCACGGCGGTCATCATCACCGGCAGGTCGTTCACCATCCCCACGGCGGTAATCACCGCGTCGAGCGAGAACACTGCGTCAAGGATCACAATTTGCACCACCACCGCCCAGAACTTGGCGTAACCGCGGTTGGCGCCATCCTGATGCGTCTGCCCTTCCAGCCGTTCGTGCAACTCCATGGTGGCCTTGAACAACAGGAACACACCACCGAACAGCAGGATCAGATCGCGGCCGGAGAAGCTGAAGTCCGCGACGCTAAACAGCGGCGTGGTCAGCGTAACCATCCAGGAAATCACCGACAGCAGGCCCAAACGCATAAACAGCGCCAGCGACAATCCGAGGATACGCGCTTTATCACGCTGCTTCGGCGGCAGCTTATCGGCCAGAATGGCGATAAACACCAGGTTGTCGATGCCCAGTACAATTTCCAACACGATCAGTGTCAGTAACCCAGCCCAAATTGAGGGGTCCATTAAAAATTCCATATCAGACTCCGGAAAAAAGACAGGATTGCCGAGCAAGGCTCAGGCGTGAGAATGCCAACGCAGAATAAGCGCAGACAGCAACAGCAAGATAACGGGATTGTAGTACCGGGGAATGACCGAGCGGCCGTGTGATTTTTGCAACGCCAGCGGGTGGCGGGTGGAACCTTGAAAAACAGTAACTTCGGTGACAGTCCATAGGGTGGGCTGAGGCCCTTCACTCCTAAATATGAAAGAGGAAATACTCTAGCAGGAATTTTTTGGTCGGCAAAGAAGCTTTTTTACCTTCTGCATTCTCTTGTAACAGCTCTGTTGTTTAATTCCGCAAACACCCCCGTTAGGACTTATCCGAGCGCTCAATAACAGAGCAATGTCACAAAATTTATTTTTTCACTCACTAAAATAAATGGCGCTAACGTGGAACAACGCGCACAGGCATTTGAAACTGCGCGAGAAATGTTAAGAGCGGGTTTCCAGATTTCTACCATAATGTATCTGAACCGCGGAAGTGACTGCCAGGAAGCAAATGAACTAAAGACCGACACAATCCGTGCACGAAGTTCAATGAGGAGGTAGCGAGTGGCAATAGCTATTATCATCGGCACACACGGGACCGCAGCGGAACAATTGCTGAAAACGACGGAGATGCTATTGGGCGAACAGGACAACGTCGCTTTTATAGATTTCGTCCCCGGTGAAAATGCCGAAACGTTAATCGAGAAATACAACGGGAAAATCAGCGGGCTCGACACCAGCGGTGGCGTCCTGTTCCTGGTGGATACCTGGGGCGGCAGCCCGTTCAATGCGGCCAGCCGCATCGCCGTCGATAAAGAAAACTATGAGGTCGTCACCGGGGTTAACATTCCCATGCTGGTGGAAACGTTCATGGCACGAGACGACAACCCCAGCTTCGACGAATTGGTCGCCCTGGCGTTGGAAACCGGCCGTGAGGGCGTGAAAGCGCTGAAAAAACCGGCAGAAGAGAGTGTTAAGCCCGCGGCACCGCAGAGTTCTCCCGCCGCCAAACCCGCAGCCCCACAAGCGCCGCTGGGGCCCAATGACCATATGAAAATCGGCCTGGCCCGTATCGATGACCGCTTGATCCACGGCCAGGTAGCGACCCGCTGGACCAAGGAAACCGACGTCAGCCGCATTATCGTGGTCAGCGACGAAGTTGCCGCCGACCACGTCCGCAAAACCTTGCTGACTCAGGTTGCTCCGCCGGGCGTCACCGCACACGTGGTTGACGTAGCGAAAGCCATTCGCGTGTGGAACAACCCGAAATACGCCGGCGATCGCGTGATGCTGCTGTTTACCAACCCGACCGACGTTTGGCGCCTGGTTGAAGGCGGTGTGGATATCAAATCGGTGAATATCGGTGGCATGGCGTTCCGTCAGGGCAAAACTCAGGTGAACAATGCCGTGTCGGTTGACGAAAAAGATATCGAAGCGTTTAAGAAATTAAACGAGCGCGGTATTGAATTGGAAGTGCGTAAAGTCTCGTCCGACAGCCGGTTAAAAATGATGGACCTGATTAACAAACTCAATTAATGGCGACAGCCAGTAATTATTTTACTCAGAGATCTTTGGTCATAGGAGAAGTGCAATGGAGATTACCACTCTTCAGATTGTACTGATATTTATCGTTGCCTGTATCGCCGGGATGGGTTCCGTTCTCGACGAGTTTCAATTTCACCGTCCGCTGGTCGCCTGTACCCTGATCGGTTTTATCCTCGGTGACATGAAAACCGGTATCATCATCGGCGGTACGCTGGAGATGATCGCCCTGGGCTGGATGAACATCGGTGCGGCGGTTGCGCCAGATGCGGCATTGGCGTCCATCATTTCCACCATTTTGGTTATTGCCGGCGGACAAAGCGTCGGTGCCGGTATCGCCCTGGCCATCCCGCTGGCGGCGGCCGGACAAGTTCTGACCATCATCGTGCGTACTCTGACCGTCGCCTTCCAGCACGCAGCGGACAGCGCGGCAGAACGCGGCAGTTTGCGCGCCATCACCTGGCTGCATATTTCCGCCCTGCTGTTGCAGGCGATGCGTATCGCTATCCCGGCGGTTATCGTCGCTATCTCGGTCGGCACCTCTGGCGTTCACGCGCTGCTTAACTCGATCCCGGAAGTCGTCACCAGCGGCCTGAACATCGCCGGCGGGATGATCGTGGTAGTCGGTTACGCCATGGTGATCAACATGATGCGTGCCGGCTATCTGATGCCCTTCTTCTACCTCGGCTTCGTTACTGCCGCCTTCACCAACTTTAACCTGGTCGCGCTCGGCGTTATCGGCGTGGTGATGGCCGTGCTGTATATCCAGCTCAGCCCGAAATACAACAAGTCACAAGTTGTGCAAGCCGGCCCGGCTAGCGCCAACGACCTCGATAACGAACTGGACTAGGAATAGGTGAGAGAAATGGTTGATACAACAGCTCAAAAGAAACTCACGCCAGCCGATATTCGCGGTGTGTTTATGCGTTCGAACCTGTTCCAGGGGTCATGGAACTTCGAACGTATGCAGGCGCTGGGTTTTTGCTTCTCCATGGTGCCGGTGATCCGTCGCCTGTACCCGGAAAATAACGACGATCGCAAACAGGCGATTAAACGCCATCTGGAGTTCTTCAACACCCACCCTTACGTGGCGGCGCCGGTGCTTGGCGTTACCATGGCGATGGAAGAACAACGCGCTAACGGCGCGCCGATCGACGATGCGGCCATCAACGGCATTAAAGTCGGCTTGATGGGGCCTCTGGCCGGCGTAGGCGATCCGATTTTCTGGGGGACCGTTCGTCCGGTATTCGCCGCGCTTGGTGCCGGTATCGCGATGAGCGGCAGCCTGCTGGGTCCGATTTTGTTCTTCGTCCTGTTCAACCTGGTGCGCCTGTTGACCCGCTATTACGGCGTGGCCTACGGCTACCGTAAAGGGGTGGATATTGTTAACGATATGGGCGGCGGCTTCCTGCAAAAACTGACGGAAGGAGCGTCCATTCTCGGCCTGTTTGTCATGGGGGCATTGGTTAACAAGTGGACGCACGTGAATATTCCGCTGGTGGTGTCTAAAATCACCGACCAGACCGGGCATACCACGGTGACCACGGTGCAGACCATCCTTGACCAACTGATGCCGGGTCTGGTGCCGTTGCTGCTGACCTTTGGCTGTATGTGGCTGCTGCGCAGGAAAGTGAATGCGCTGTGGATCATCATCGGCTTCTTTGCCATCGGTATCTTCGGTTACTGGGTTGGCCTGCTGGGCCTGTAAGACGACTAACCGCCGGGGGGCAAGCCCCCGGTCAGGTTATTGACAAAGGGGGATAAAAGCGTGGTTTTTCCCCCTTTGTGTTATCAGTCGAAAACCAATAAATTGATTTTCCTGGTTTATTTTCAAAACCTTTAGCGCCTGCCGCCAAACATTATATGTTTGTCAGCAGTCTCGCCGGGGGCAAGCCCCCGGTTTTTTATTTGTGGAGTTGAAAGATGTCGCTGACCGATGGCGTATTACTGATTTTCACCACGCTGATGCTGTTGTATGCGATTTACGACGAATTCGGGATGAACCTGCTGAAGGGCAAAACGCTGCTCAAGGTGCAGCTAAAGCGACGTAACCGGATTGATTGTCTGATCTTTGTCGGCCTGATTGCCATTCTGATTTATCGTAATGTCACGACGCAGGGTGCTGCATTAACCACCTATCTGCTTATTTCTTTAGCACTGATCGCCGTCTACATATCCTATATCCGCTGGCCCAAGCTGTTGTTTAAAGCGCAGGGTTTCTTTTATGCCAATGCGTTTATCGAATATAACCGCATTAAAGCCATGAATTTATCCGAGGATGGCATTTTGGTCATAGATCTTGAACGGCGTAGATTGCTAATTCAGGTCACTCAATTAGACGACCTGGAAAAAATTTACCACTTTTTCGTTGAAAATCATTGAGTAAAAATAGCATCAATAAATCCCCGTTCCCACCACGCGCTGAATGTGGATAATTAATCACCAGCGCATGAGGCTACCTGATTATTATTTATGCAACATTATTGCACTCGCCTACATTATATTCCGTCTTGCATATTTCATTAATGAAAATAATTATCAATTCCAAATAAATATCCATGGAGAATAAGGGTTGTTGCCAACGGAAATAATATGGTATGGTTGCGCCGTCATTGGGGAGTAGCCGGTTTCTGGACAATTAAACGCCAGAAACGCCCGTATCAACATACTCGTTTTATTCATTAAAACGTGGTGCGGGCAGCCAGGTAAGGTTGGCGAGACCATAGACACGTAACTCCGTCGTATGGTTGGGGGTGGGTTACGTGTATATGGAGCCGCCCGGCCGAGGCTATTTTACATGAACTTGTCAGCTACACTCATTCTCGCTTTTGGCATGTCTATGGATGCGTTTGCCGCATCGATCGGCAAAGGTGCCAGCCTGCATCAGCCCCGTTTTCGTGAAGCGCTACGCACCGGACTCATCTTCGGCGTGGTTGAAGCCATTACGCCGATTATCGGCTGGGGCATCGGCCTGTTCGCCAGTCAATACATCATGGAGTGGGATCACTGGGTCGCCTTCTCGCTGCTGTTTATTCTCGGTATGCGCATGATTGTCGAAGGCGTCAGAAACCGGCCGGAAGAAGAAGAAAAAGTGAAGCGTCACGGCTTCTGGCTGCTGGTGGCCACCGCCATCGCCACCAGCCTGGACGCCATGGCTATCGGCGTCGGCCTGGCCTTCCTGCAGGTGAACATTGTGCACACCGCCATGGCCATCGGCATGGCCACCATGATTATGGCGACGCTGGGTATGATGATTGGCCGCTTTATTGGGCCGTTACTCGGTAAACGCGCTGAGATCCTTGGCGGCGTGGTGCTGATCGCCATCGGCGTCAATATTCTGCTGGAGCATTTGGGCTACCTCGCCTGATCCGTCAGCACGCAAAGAAAAACCTGCCAACGGCAGGTTTTTTTGTTTCTGCTTGCGCGAATCGTTAATCGGCCCGGCGGCGGTAGAGGGCAATAACGAAATCTGTCTCACAGGGGAAGGCTTCACTGGCGCTCAGGCGCTGCTGAACCTCCGGAGAAGCCCGCCAGGCAAAAGGCGTCATCTGCAACAAATTGGCCGCCTGCTCGCCCGGCAGCGTCATCGGGTAGGCCAGCGACTCAACCCGCTCACAGTCAAAGCCCGCGAACTGCTCATTCTGTTCGGCATGCAGTTGCACCTGCTGATAAACCTGCTCTTTTAACTGGTACAGATGACGTGGGCCAGGCGATACCGTCACCACGACCCCACCGGGTTTCACCACCCGAGCCAGCTCTTCTGCCTTGCAGGGCGCATAAATACGCAGAATGGCGTCTAAAGAAGCGTCGGCGAACGGCAGACGATGGCTCGACGCTACGCAGAATGACACCGCAGGATAACGCTTGGCCGCATAGCGGATCGCCACCTTCGCAACATCCAGCCCATAAAGGGTCATATCGCGTCGTTGCGTCAATCGGGCAGCCACTTCCGCCGTGTAGTACCCCTCGCCACAGCCGATATCCAGCAGCGCCTGTGCATCGGGCGCCAACGCCTCATCCAACAGCTCGGCTACCCGTTGCTGCAGAGGCCGATAGAAACCGCCATCCAGAAACGCGCGCCGCGCCTGCATCATTTCCGTACTGTCGCCGGGTTGCTTCGAACGCTTGTGCTGTACCGGCAGCAGGTTGACATAGCCTTCTTTGGCTCGGTCAAACTGATGGTTAGCGCCGCAACGCCATTGCGGTGAGGAAAAATGAAGCGGCTGATGGCACAGAGGGCACTGATAAGACATGGCTTGGGTTCCAGAAAGATACGGCGCGGCTAGTCTAAAGAAGGCTTCTGTGCGATGCAAGGCGCATCCCATGGGGGCTAGCCAAGCAGGAAAAAAACTGACTACACTGACGTTAAGTTTTCTGACGCAGGCAAAGACGTTTTATGACTGATTACTCCCCGCTTCTCAACCGCGTTCCCGCTATTCGACACGGTTTCGGCAACAAGAGTGCGCTGCTGCCTGGGCATCTTCAGCCCTACCGCGCCACCCTGCCGGAAAAAAAGCAGGTACACGGCACACGCATCGTTGACGTCACGCAGGCAGCACAGGCGTGCGGTGAAGCCGATGGGTTCTATACCACCCAACCGGGCATTCTGCTCAGCGTGTTAACGGCAGACTGCCTGCCGGTGATTTTCAGCCGCCACGACGGCTCGGCCATTGCTGCCGTGCATGCCGGCTGGCGAGGGCTGCTGGATGGCGTTCTGGAGCAACTGGCGGCGCGTATCGCCCTAGATGACTCAACTGCCAACTGGATCGCGTCCATCGGCCCTGCGGCCGGCCCATGCTGTTATGAGGTGAACGAAGAGCTGGTTGCGCGGTTCAAACAGCAGTTGCCGCTGCCCGCCAGCTTAATCAGCCCCCACTATCGTCACCTGGATCTGGCCGCGATCGCCGAATCAAAACTTCACGAGCTGGGGTTCGCCGCCGTGGATCATGCCGGGAGCTGCACTATCTGCACGCCAAATACCGATCCGCTCCAGCCACAGCGGTTTAAATACACCAGCTATCGGCGTAACAGCCACCGACGCGAACAGGATCCCAGTCACCCTGGCATCACCGGACGCAATCAGTACGCGGCCATTATTATCACCGGCGAATAGCAGAAACGAAAAAACCCGCACCAAGGCGGGTTTTTTGTACAGCTGACGCTGATTAGATTGCAGTAACGTTTACTGCAGATGGGCCTTTCTGGCCATCTTGGATTTCGAACTCAACGTTCTGGCCTTCAGCCAGGGTTTTGAAGCCGTTACCCTGGATTGCAGAGAAGTGTACGAACACGTCTTTGCTGCCGTCAGCTGGAGTGATGAAACCGAAACCTTTAGATTCGTTGAACCACTTAACTTGACCTTTGATCTTTGCCATCTTGAGTATTTCCTTTGGATTGTTTAAACCGCCCGTAGGCGTTACATAGACAAACTAGAGTCGTTACTGCTTGAGGCACTAAGATAAGGATCGGCAGAGAAGCGGTATTCAACGCTAACGTTTTTACTCAGAACTTCTTTACTGAAAATGCCACACATATACAGAACTGTACCTCGTTTTACCCAGATGCGTTATCACATACTCTGTATTCGATGGCAAGCCATTTTTAATCACTGATGGAGCTGTCGCACATATTTGAAACGGTCGAGAGCAACATAAGCTTAAATAGGCTAAAAGATGTTGAAGCCTTAGCTATTTTCTGCTTAACACTTACACTGCGCTACACTCCGCATCCTGACTGAATTTTAACAATTCTTTCATCCGATTGACCCATGAATGTTGCAACATATAACCCCAGCTGGACGCTTAGAACGTTAAAAAATTTGAATCTTTATGGAATTTCTTATACGACATTTGAATATCGATGAACGGGCACATTGGAGACCGGCTGATCCGACCATTGGGTTGCCATCCGGACGGCTCAACGCTGGCATAGCCCACTCCTCGGCAATCCCCTCACCTGCAACAGCACAATAATACCAGGGTAAATTATTGCCAGGCTCTCCGACTGACCACAATTTATGCAGCCGACGCCCTACCATGAAAATCAAATAGCGTGCCACTTTTGGGTGCATAAGCATGCAAAATCAGAATTTACGCACTGTCGTCGTGCATTCACAGAGAAATACATCCTCCGTAACGCCGTTAAATAACGGCAATAACCTTAAGGTCAGTGTGAACCTATAGCGAAATTAAATCTTAAAAACCGAGCGGGTATTTACGCGATCAAAAGCAACGGCGAATTGACGTATTTATTTTATCTTTTATCACGCGTCGGTCCTATTCAGGTCAACCGGTTAGGCCAAGCTGCGGATATTGCCGTCCGGCAAGCCGGACACATCGCTACAACCTGCGGTGGGACTGGCTTGCGGACGTTTACGAGGGCGAAGCCAGCCCCGCTTGTCACGGATTAACGCTTAAGAGTTAGGCTCAAGCAGGATACGCTCACCAATTTTAATTGGCCGGAACCGGTGTTGCTCTATCCCGGCAGAACTCAATGCCAGTTTTAATTGCTGCGGCGGCTCATCCAATGACTCATCGGCTAATTCAAAAACACCCCAATGGATTGGAATGACCTTCGGAGCGTTTAATTGCTGATACAGCGTCACCGACTGTTGCGGATCCATATGCTGTTCCTGCATGAACCAACGTGGTGCATAAGCGCCTATCGGCAACGCCGCCACGTCGAACGGCCCTAAACGAGCGCCAATGTCCGCCAGCCGCTCCGAATAGCCGCTGTCGCCCGAAAAATAGAAACGCAGTGCCGGATGATGAATCACCCAACCGCACCATAAAGAGCGATTGCGGTCCCACAGGGTGCGCATGCTCCAGTGGCGCGCCGGCGTACTGTGAAACGTCAGGTCGCCCAACTGCAGGCTATCCCACCAATCCAGCTCCTCGACCCGTTGCAGGCGATAACGTCGAAACCAACTCTTCAATCCCAACGGGACGATAAAGGTCGCATGTGGAAAACGGCGCGCCAACTGCCTGATGGTGCGCCGATCGAGATGGTCATAGTGGTTATGCGAGATCAATACCACGTCAACCGTCGGTAACTGCTGTACCGTCAGCGGCGTTGGGGTCTTGCGCTTTGGCCCATAAAAACTCAACGGCGATGCGCGCTGCGACAACACCGGATCAATCAGGATATAACGGCCTTCAAGACGCAGCAGCATTGAGGCATGCCCCAACCACCAGATACCGTTGTCGCTACCGCTGAGATCGGCCTGCTGCCACCAGCTTTGGGTAAACTGTTGGTAACCCATTTGCGGCGGCTTGGGCAAGCCTTGCTGCTTGCGCTCATCCTGCCAGCGCTTCAAATCCCCTTCCCGGCGCAGAGTAGGCTCCGGGTTACGAAAGCCTTGCGGGGTATGGTGCGCTTTGCCGGCATCATAGTAACGATTGGTTATCTTCAAGTTGCTCTCCCGACCACTGCGGACACCCTGCACGGGCTGATTCGATAACATAACAAGATAGTCGATAGGTGCGCTTTGTGAACCGTGCTCACCTCAGCGGGGACCTTTTGGGATATTGTGGTGTCACAGTCCCTGTGAGAATGCCAGGGCCGCCTAGAGCCTGTTAAGCAACTCTTAAGATCCTTGTGTTTTACTTATTAGGACATTCAGAAAAGGAGAAGTTATGAGCCGTTCTACATCACGCAAATCACGTGTTCGCATGGGCCGTATCCGTAGCGCGATGCTGGCGCAGATGCAGTATTGGAAAATGTATGCCGCGATGAAGCTGCGCCGCGTACGAGTGCCGGCACCGGTGGTGCTGGTGTTTGGCGCGATGGTGAGTTTTTTCATGCTGGCCGTGTTGATGCTTAGCGTGGTCGCTATCGATGTCATCACCACGGTATTCCTGCTGTGCAGGAAACTGTTGGGATTGGGCCGCGCCGCACCGGGCAATGCCTTTATGCCACGCAGCTAAATGTGAATCGGAGGCGCAAAATGCGCCTCCATTAAACCTTAACGCCGAACGTTAGCGCCTTTGCGGCGCGTCAGCTTGAATCCTACCCACAACAGCAAGATCCACACCGGCATCAGCAACACCGAGATACGGATCCCCTCGCTGAAATACATGATGACCAGGATCAGACTGAGGAACACCAGGCACAAATAGTTGCCGAACGGGTACCACAGCGCCTTAAAGCTCGGGATCACGCCCTGACGGTTTTTCGCCGCGCGAAAGCGCAAATGCGCCAGGCAAATCATCACCCAGTTAATCACCAGCGTGGACACCACCAGCGCCATCAGCAATTCAAACGCCTTGCCGGGCATCACATAGTTGATCAGAACGCCGACAGAGGTCACCAGCGCCGACAGCGCAATCGACAACACTGGCACGCCACGCTTGTTCACCCGGGTCAACGCCTTGGGCGCATTGCCCTGCGTAGCCAGGCCGAACAGCATGCGGCTGTTGGCGTAGACGCCGCTGTTGTATACCGACAGCGCCGCCGTCAGGACCACCACGTTAAGCAGGGTCGCCACCAGGCTGCTGTCCAACGCATGGAAGATCATCACGAACGGGCTGCCACCCTCGACCACTTTGTCCCACGGATAAAGCGACAGCAGGACCGTTAGCGAACCAATATAAAAAATCAGGATGCGGTAAACCACCTGATTGGTGGCCTTGGGGATACTGCGGCGCGGATCGGCGGCTTCGGCCGCGGTAATACCGACCATTTCCAGGCCGCCGAACGAGAACATGATCACCGCCATCGCCATCACCAGCCCGCTGATGCCGTGCGGCATAAAGCCCCCCTGCTCCCACAGGTTGTTGAGGCTGGCTTGCGGACCGCCGTTGCCGCTGGCCAGCAGCCAGGCACCGAACAGGATCATACCGACAATCGCCACCACCTTGATGATGGCAAACCAAAACTCGGTCTCGCCATACAGTCGGACATTGACCAGGTTGATCAAATTAATCAGAACAAAGAACACCGCGGCGGAAACCCAGGTCGGGATGTCCGGCCACCAGTACTGAATATAAATACCGACGGCGGTCAGTTCGGCCATGCCGACCAAAATGAACATCGCCCAGTAGTTCCAACCGGAAAGAAAACCGGCGAAATCGCCCCAATATTTATAAGCGAAGTGGCTGAACGACCCGGCAACCGGCTCCTCGACCACCATCTCCCCCAGCTGACGCATAATCAGGAAGGCAATGAACCCGCCGATGGCATAGCCCAGCAAGACCGAAGGGCCGGCCATTTTAATGGTCTGCGCAATGCCGAGAAACAGGCCGGTGCCAATGGCGCCGCCCAGGGCGATAAGTTGTATGTGTCTGTTTTTTAAACCGCGTTTTAGCGGGGTATCCTGCTGCTGACCGCCCATCTTATCCTCATATGGCGTGGGATCCTGGCGCTGTTGCACAAGATTTCGCCATTCAATAAATGTATCTGCGGGCGGCTTTTTAACACTTAACCCCGTGAGCATCAAGGAGTAGCACCCCGGCGACGTCGGCCAAGGCGCTATTTTATGCTGGGATTAACGGCAGTAAGGGCAGGTTTTTAGCTGGACAGACCGCAAAGTTTGGTCAGGTTGCGGGCACCAATCATCAGCGTGGCGACGTAGGACTGGCGGCGTGTTACCACCTCTACCGCCACGCGATCGTTTTGATATTTTATCAGATAGGTTGACGGCCAGCCCTGTCGGCGCTGACCAAAGCTTTCGGCATGACGATCGATTGCCGCGTGGGCAATCACCAGATGAGACAAGTTTTTATCACCTTTAATAATGCGCTTCATAAACAGGCTCCGCCAGAGACAGTTCTGTTGTCATAAAAAGGGAAAAATCATCAGTAATTCTGGTGTTTCAACGGATCATTTCGTTGGCTTGTTGGCTCAGCAGGAAGCAGATCATTGCCGCGCGCAGCGGGCTGCTACTGTCTGCCTGCCATTCGCCGCGTTGGGTGATCATGCTCGCCTGCCACTGGGGATTATCGCCCTGGCTGTCGGCATTCAGGCTGATTTTATTGGCGCAGATAATCGGCCAGGCATCGGAGGGATTCTTGCAATAGTCTTTACCTTTCACGCCGCCGTAGGGATACCATTTGTCCGGATTTTCTCCGGTGATCAACGCAATGCTACGGTTCACCTCGGCGTCGCTTTCTTCATACCATTTAATCATCGGCTTTATCCATCTTTCGTAGAGTTGGCGCTACATTACGATGCCAATACGACAGATTTATGACAACGCGAGGGCTTTCCACATTATCTCTACTAATGTTTTTTCGGCTTTATCTTTTCCTGGGCGCTGATTACACTTTTTCCCTGTTTTCTTGCGCAGGAATGCCGACATGTTGACTGGCCTCAACCATCTGACGCTTGCAGTAAGCGACGTCAACCGCAGCTTCAATTTTTACAGCAACCTGTTGGGTTTTGTCCCACATGCTCGCTGGCAGAATGGCGCTTACCTGTCTCTCGGGGAGCTGTGGCTGTGTTTGTCATGGGACGACGCACGAGCCAAAAATTCAGCAAAGGATTACACCCATTATGCGTTCAGCGTGGCACCGGCAGATTTTGCCAAGGTCGCATCGCGGCTGCGCCAGGCAGAGGTTGAGGAGTGGAAAACCAACCGTAGCGAGGGCGAGTCGCTGTACTTTCTTGACCCGGACGGACACCAATTGGAAATTCACGGCGGCGATCTGGCCAGTCGGTTGGCGGCGTGTCGCGCAACGCCCTATCAGGGAATGGAATTTTTCTAAGCGATGCGGGTGGCGCACACTGTGGTACGCCACCCGGCAGAAAGTTTGATTAACGCTCGGGGATAAAACCTTTGAAATCCAGCGCCGGGCTGAGATCGTCATCGTCGGTCACGCTATCGCCACGCGCGCTTTGCGCCAGGCTTTTCAACAATGCAGTCTGCTGACGCTGCTGCTCGGCAATTTCCTGCAGCAGACGGACCTGTTCATTGGCGCGCACACTGGCACGATTCACCAGGAACCAGACCCATAATCCCACCAACAGCGCCAGCACCGCGAGGGCCAGCGAAAGCAGGCTATTCGAACCAAAACCTAAATCGTACATGGACAACCCTATCTACTGCTAAAAACAGGCGGACATCTTAGCACCCCGGGTGCGGGCACGAACATCTTGATAGTAAATTGTTATGCACCGCTGCGCATCTCACCAGGGAATGAAACGGGTCACGGAACACACCCCCAACGCAAAGGAGCCTCCCTCATCGCAGTAGCTATCGAGCGCCAGCAGATAAAAAAACAGACAGGCCGCGAGGAACGCCACTATCACGAGGACTTTTTTTCGCAACAAATTTAGCAGCCTCATTGTTATCTTGATAATTTGTTGTGCATGCTATCACAGCTAACTTAAACGAAGTTTAACCTGTCGTTTAGAATCCGTTTTGACGATGACTTTTCAGATTGTTACCGTTGCAGCCTGCGTCGGCGCGTGGCTATATCGCAACGACGGTAAATAACCAGGAGTCATAATGAGTAAGCTGATTAAAGGGTTGCTGCTACTGGCAGTGGTGTATGGCGTATTTTTGTTTTCGGGATATGGCGTATTGGTCGGCAGCAACAAGAACGTAGCTGGCCTGGGATTGCAGTGTAAATACATGACCGCACGCAATGTGGTAATTGCGCAGTATCTGCACGGTGACAACGGCGTCATTGGCGTGGCCGACTGTCCGCTGTTCAAGAAAGTCGAAACGGTGGTGGATTGATCACCACCGCCCGAAACCGTCGCTAAGCGGCGGTTTCCTCATCAGTTACGGGTAAACTTCATCTCTATCAGCGCAATCGCTTTTTCGATCGCCCTGCGGGTCACGGGATCGGCGCCGGCAGGATGAGTGGAGAAATCGATGCTTTTCAACTGGCTTGCCATCTTGTCGCGCACCTCGGTCGGTGCGATAACGTCGATAACATCCAGAATCTGTTTGATCACCAGTTGGCAGGCAACCAGGTCGGAGGCCAATTCCTGATCGTTGCTCAGCATGTCGGACATAATTACTTTCCTTCTTGATTCAGTCGCCGCACAGAATAGCATGCCACCTGGCGCTTTACCGCCCCCAGGCCGCTTGCCGCTGAATTTTCAACGTTATTGCGCATTGGGCGCCAAAATGCCCGGCTGAATTGGCCTATACTTAATGTTTAAGTAACGCGCTTACCGGCGCATCCTTCAGCCACACCCCAACAGGAGAAAGTTATGGCAAACCACAATGTGAAATCCTGGGCCACCGTGCGTGAAACCTCGGTTGAGATCGCGGAGGCAATTTTTGAGCTGGCAAAAAACGATGAGGTTCTGGCACAGAAAATCTGGGAGGAAGGCAGTGACGAAGCGTTGCAACTGGCTTTCACCAAAACCAGTGCCGACCAGCTGTACTGGGGCGAAGAAACCGTAGAGCGAAAAAACGTCTAATCCACGCAAGCTCACCAATAAAAAGCCCGGGTCACTGTTGCGCCCAGGCTTTTTCGGTTTTCGGTCAACCCCGGCTTGGGGTCATGTTGTTCCCTGAAATCACGGCTCTTCACCTCCCACACCTTCCGCATTATTCATTCTCATCACCGGCGTCACCATAAAAGCGACAACGCCTACAATCACAACCAGAGTAATAATCACTGTCATTAACATGCGATCACCCCATCAACGCTGAATTGTCACGGCTGACTCTGCTTTGGCGGTTTTTTTTTGCGACCAGAACCACTGTGGTATCAGCGGTAGCGGGCAACCTCAGATTAGCCGTTTTTCCTTCCGCCTGACAAGCTGCCTGACGATGGTTTTTCCGAATAATTTCGCCTGGGTGACGGCGGCCTTTTTGTCCATGGCGGCAAGTTGTGTATACTTCAGCGCTATGTAGATCTCACACAGACGCACTGATGATACAAGAACACCACCTCTCATTAGTCTGCGCCCTCAGTAAATGGGTCGAAACTCACCTTGGAAGAGTGATCCATCTTGAAGAGCTGGCCGAATATTCCGGCTACTCCCTGTGGCACATGCAGAAGCTGTTCAAAGAAGCGACCGGGATTTCGCTGGGTAAGTATATTCGCGAACGCAGGTTAGCCGGGGCGGTTTACCAGTTGCGCACCAGTGACGCCTCCATCTTCGACATCGCTCTGGATTTCGGTTTTGGCTCGCAGTCGCATTTCACTTATATGTTTAGAAAGCGCTTCAACATCACGCCTTATGATTTCCGTCAGGATTTAAGCGTCGACCTGCACATCGCCCCGCCGCTGCACGTCATTCATCAAAAAACCGCCTGATCCCCTTTCCCGCCGCCGCTAACGGCGGGCTAATGCGCCCACAGCACCACTAAAATAGCGACCAATGCGGGCAGCGCCTGTACACGGAGGATCTTGCGGCTCGCGGTCAACCCACCAAACACGCCCGCCACCAGCACGCACCCAAGAAAGAACAGTTGCACCGCCGGCTCCTCACGCCAGACGGCCCAGGCTAATCCTGCCGCCAGAAAACCATTATATAATCCTTGGTTGGCCGCCAGTACCCGTGTGGCCGCAGCAAACTCTGCGGTGGTGGCGAACACTCGCCTGCCGGTAGGCTTCTGCCATAGGAACATTTCCAGGATCAGGATATACAAATGGATCGCGGCAATAAGCAACACCGCTATATTAGAAAGAATTATCATTGTAATTTGCAGGGTTAATCAGATATTGGGTTTTATAAGTATAACCGCACTCAGAATATTGCGAATATATCGGCATAAAAAAACCCGCCGCAGCGGGTTTATTGCATAATCATTCAGAGTTAGCTCAGAACAACAACCAGCATGGCTGCGATAGAGATCCAGAACGCCGCCGTTGCAATAACAACATGGGATAATCTTGCACGATAGAGTACTTGGCTCATATTAACCTCACAGGCTTCTGACTAGCGGTAGATAACATCACTTCTTGAAAGTTATCTTAATCCACTGCTCCGACCATTTATTTGCGCCAGATCACTATTTACCAGATAAACTATATCGGTGCGAAAACATGGAATTCCGATCACATTAATTTAACGTTAATAGAGCGAAATGAATAAAAATATCCCGTTGTTATAGCACGAGGGTATCAATCATCGCTCCAGGGCAGGCGTGGCGCGGTCATACGGGGACCGGAATAGCCGACGACATCGGGAAAACGTGAATTCCCCTGCTCCCAATCATGCTGTGCGCGAGTAATCTCTTGCTTGTTGTGACCGACAAAATTCCACCAAATGAGAATCTCTTCGTCTAATGGCAGCCCACCGATTAATAATGTGCGACTGCCCTTCTTGCCATGTAACTCGATACGGTTAAGATTTTTACCTAAATAGGCAAATTCATCAGGTGAAAATTTTTCATCATTAACCTCAAATGCACCAATAAGGGGCAATAAGCCTATTTCAAAATCTTCTCGCAGAGGTAATTGCAAATAGCCGTCAGCCTGCCATTCCAAATCAATGGCGATTAACGGCGAAAAAGTCGACACCGGAGAGCGATATTGTTCGAACTCCCCCACCAGCAAAGTATGTTTGACCTCATCGCGCAGCCAGCACGGCAAGTCGGGATAATGATCGAAACGCGGCGCCGTATCGGCTTGTTCTGCGGGTAGCGCTATCCACAATTGCGCAGCATGCAAACGCCGTTGTTCCCCGATCGACTGTTCTGTATGCGCTATACCTCGCCCTGCCGTCATCAGATTGACCTGCCCGGGTCGTATCACCTGCTCGCTGCCCAGGCTATCCCGGTGCAGCACTTCCCCTTCAATCATCCAGGTAAAGGTTTGCAGACCGATATGCGGGTGTGGGCCTACGTCCATCCCTTGCGAGGTACCGCTGAATACCGAGGGGCCTGCATGGTCGAGAAAGCACCATGCGCCCAGCGTACGCCGTTCACGGGTGGGCAAGGCACGGCTTATCGGGATACCGCCAACTTCGGCGTTGCGCACGGCAATACGTTGGATCTGACGGATGCCGTCAACCACAGGACAATCACGGGAAGAGGATGAATAGGTTGGGCGGGAATTGCTCATGGTAAACGCCTCCAGAACGACACACGGGTTGAGTGAGTAGCTGGACGCCAGCTTACCATGAGCAAGCGACCAGAACGCAACCCGGAGGCAGAAGGCTATGAGGCCTTTATATAGCAGCCTTTGATATCGACTTCATCGCGCGCATGCTTTAGATCGGAAAAGTAAGTCACACCAAAAAGAATCGATACCACTAACAACACGGAAACCAGTAAACCGATAACGGCCAACAGCTTGGTTTCATCGTGGAGATTGTGCTCCATTTTATCTCCTGTATTGAACGACATCACGTCAGCCATAGCGTGACTGAAAGCGTAAAAATGATCAGGGAACAGGACGCTATTGCCAGCACAATGACGGCGAATTGCGCATCTCCCAAAGTTTCACGGTAGTTTTTATCTTGTGAGGTATTACGTTGTTGTTTCACAGAATCTATCTTAACTCATCACGCGTTAACGTTTTTGTGTAGGGTGATTGATAAAAGCCCGCCATTGCGGGTTTGTCAGATTCCGCGCCCAATGCCACTCAGACCTCAAGAGTGGCAAGACGCTATCAACTTTCCTCACCAGGGTCAACATTCCCCCAGAACTGAAATGACCAAGATTACGATGCATTCAAAAGTCTTATTAAGACAATAAAATAATTAGGCTAACTTATGCAAGTAAACATAAAAAAAGCCCGATAACAAATCGGGCCAGGCAGTGTGTCGTGCTGCTGTGGGTGTTACTGCGGAATACGCAGCACCTGTCCCGGATAGATTTTGTCCGGGCTGGACAGCATTGGCTTGTTCGCTTCGAAAATCTTGTTATAAAGATTCGCGTTGCCATACACTTCTTTCGAAACCGCGCTCAGGGTGTCGCCTTTCTTCACGGTATAGAAACGGCTTTCGGCGGCTGCTTGTTCAACCGCTACCTTGTCTTCCACGCCGCTGATACCCGCCACGTTACCGATGGCCACCAGGATCTTCTCTTTCAATTCCTGACTGACCGCATCCCCGGTTACCACGGCTTTACCGTCAACCACCTGCACATCAACCTTATCGATACCCGGCAAGCCGGTTTTATTGAGATGGTCCTTCAGTTTGGCGCTTTGATCTTCGGCTGTCGCATTGCCGGTCACTGTGTCCCACAGTTTCTCGCCCGCTTCTTTGACGAAGTTAAACAAACCCATATTCACTCCTTTCGATGGTTACAATGTTGCGTTGACTTAAGGCTTGTTAAGCTTAGCACTGCAAGAGGGATATTCAATTGGTCCAGCAGTATTAAGCGGTTAGAGTAATCCGAAAGTGCCAACTTTCATTGCCAATCTGTCCTTTTGTGCAGCACCTGACATGAAACAATCGCTGAAGTTACCTACAATATGAGCATGGAAGGATGGGAGGAAGGACATAAGAAGCGATGTACGCCTTGGTGATGTTTGTCTGTTATCTGGACGGCGGCTGCGCCGATATCGTGGTTGACGTGCTGCGTGACGAACGCCAGTGCCTGATCAGTATGAAAGAACAAAACCTGCGCCACGCCGGCTGCTTCCCGTTTGAAGATTTTATCGATGGTTTTTGGCTACCCGCCAACGAATATGCGCCGATGTAAATCGCCAAAAGACTTTTATACTAATTTCCTCTGAGGAATTTCTGAATTCACTGGAAAGCAGGCATGTCGACGATGCTTTATGCCGCTATTTTGCTAAATTGCCTCACCCGAACGATATGGAGATGGCGCGATGCCCGTTTCTACCTTCTCAAACGAACACTATGAAGCCCTGTTACGCGACGTCAGCCTGGTGGTCGGCGGCGCGGTCATTCAACTGATCAATCTCAACAAAAAAGTTTCCGGCAATAATATTCTGGCCCATTTGGTTAGCGAGATTGAACATGAAACCAACCAGCAACGCTTTGCCACACTGCGTTCCGCCATCGAAGTGATGGGGCAAGCCCCCAAAGGTTAACAACCCAATAGAAAAGGCAGAGCTTTCGCTCTGCCTGATTACCGTTTTATCCCGACACAGGAAGAAGGTAATGGTGTTGAAACTTAGAAACGATAGGTCAGGTTCACTGCCACGACGTCGTCGGTGCTCAGCTTCAGTTTGTTATCGTCGTTCAACTGGTTGATTTTGTAGTCAACGTAGGTGTACATGTTTTTGTTGAAGTAGTAAGTCGCACCCACTTCCACGTATTTCACCAGGTCAACATCGCCAATCCCTTCGATATCCTTGCCTTTAGACTGCACGTAGGCCAGAGAAGGACGCAGACCGTTTTCAAACTGGTACTGAGCAACAACTTCGAAGTTCTGCGTTTTGTTGGCGAAGCCAGAGACACCGTTGCCGCTGATTGGCGTCATGTTGCGCGTATCGGCGTACATGGCGGCCAGGTAAACCTGGTTGGCGTCGTATTTAATCGCCGTGGTCCAGGCCGTTGCGCTGTCGCCTTTACCGTAAACAGATTTTTTCTGATCGCTGGTGCGGTTGGAATCCGAGAATGCCGCCGCTACGCCGATGCCGGAGCCGCCGATGTCCTGGTAATCCAGGGACATGCCGTAACCGTCGCCGTTTTGTTTGGTCACACCGCGGCTGTCGCTGTCGTTTTTGCCCTGGTACTGCAACGCCAGGTTCAGGCCTTCCACCAGGCCGAAGAAGTCGCGGTTACGGTAAGTTGCCAGACCGTTGGAACGGGCGGTCATGAAGTTGTCGGTGTAGCTGTAGGAGTCGCCGCCGTATTCCGGCAGCATGTCGGTATAGGCTTCTGCGTCGTACACCACGCCGTAGTTACGGCCGTAGTCGAATGAACCGTAGTTGGCGAACTTCAGGCCGGCAAAGCCCAGACGGGTTTTGGTGCCTGCAGTGCCCTGCGCTTCATCGTGGTTGGCCTGGACGTTGTATTCCCACTGGCCGTAACCGGTCAGTTGGTCATTGATTTGCGTTTCGCCTTTAAAACCGAAGCGGACATAAGTCTTGTCGCCATCTTCGGATTTGTCATCGCTGAAAACATGTTTGGCGGCTACGCGACCGTACAGATCGAGTTTATTGCCATCTTTATTATAAATTTCTGCCGCGTTGGCAAAGGAGGTCATTGCCCCTAAGGCAATAGCTAAGGCTAATACACTGCGTTTCATCATTTATTTTCCTAGATATTATAATTTTAATTTCTGCCCATCACGCCCAATTTATGGTTTGGGCTGTGATCTTTATCATTTAGTGTTTTATGAGCGCCTCTAATTAAGAAGCCATGTGACATTAGCATCATGAATCCAAACTTAAAATAAAAAAGTTCATAAAACACCGTGGATAAAGCATGTTTATTTGTAACTAAATATTACAACCAACAAGGCAATCAAATCATTGATTAATATTGATATTTATTACATATCTTATAACCAACTTGGTGCAATGCACCATAAAGGTGCGTTTTAGTTTCCTTTTGTATGCTTTCCATTCGATTCATAAATATCATTAATCTTAGCATGGTTATTAATAACGTTACTTATTTCACATTTTTATCTGAGCAAAGTCATTGCGGTGATTTAGTGTGATTCGCCATGTTTTAAGCCAGTCTTTTACCGCTTCGAATAATTAAATCGATTCAAACCATCAAAAAATGACGGCAAAATTAAATTCAACTTAAAAATATAAGTATCGAGAGAGAGACTATAAAGAAGGGGGAGTAAGGGGAATTGGCAGCAGGATATACCATCGTTATTTAAGGTTGCAGCCGACATCGCTACAACCTTAAATACTGTAAGTATAAAAACGTATTCAATATTGACAGATCAATACAGCGTGCTGCGCGGTGCTTCAATCAGCACCATGCCGGCGCGCAATCCCAGTGCGACCTGGGGATTAGGGAACAAAATCCATTCTCTGGCATGCTGAACCCGGTACTCCTCCCCCGGTTGTTCACACAGTAACGTCCCCTGCTCCAGCTCGGTAAAATTGGCGGTATCGTCACTGAGATGCAGCTTGAACGCTTCGCTACGTTTGACCAGCGATCGCTCAACGCGGAACACCCGCAGAGCCTCCCCCATTCGCTGCGGCAAGGCTTCACCACTGACTGCAGCCTGCAGTGCACGGTTAATGGCCGCAAATTGCTGTAAATCATTGCTACCAAACGGCCGTGCCTTGCCCAGTTCCAGCGTACAGCTGGCGGCGCCGGCATGCTCACTGGTGAAATTGCTGAAGGTGCCGCCCGGCGCACTGTGGATCACCAACGCATCCAAATCGGCCGCGTCCAGCAATGCCAGCATCTCGGCACTGTAAGGCCGGGTCTGAAAAGGAAGTATACCAAAGCGCGGCAGGCGCGAATCTCGGATCGCCGTATGCAGATCATAATGGAAACGCGCCGCTTGCTCACCGTCGAAAAACGCGGCGACCGCCTGCTCCAGCTGCTGCGCCCGCACGGTTTCGTCACTGTGGCTGAAATCGCGATAGCGGCCGCCAAACATCCGGTTCATGTCGCTGTGCAGATAGCGTTTATTGGCGCGCATTGACGGTGGATTGCCCAATATCACCAGCAGCCGAACCGTCAAAGTCCGCACGCCGCCAAGCAGATCCTTGACCAGCTGATTGAGCAGCTCAATGGGCGCCGTTTCATTGCCGTGGATCCCCGCCGACAGCACTATCGCCTGCCGGTATCCCTGGCGCGGCGTGATTTCCAGCAGGCCTTCCCCCAGCCAACGCCAGTGTAAATCCGCATTTTCGCCCTGTTGCTCTACGGGCGTTTGCCCTTCCAGCGTCAAAGCCAACAAATCAAACATGATGACATCGCCTATTGTTGGAAAGGATAAACCGATCCCAGTCCGAGGATGGTCGTCAGGGTATCCAGCGCATCGCGCCCCTCACGCAGCAATTGCGGGTCCGCCAAATCGTTCTGCGTCAGGCGATCTCGGTAATAGCGGTCAACCCAGTCATTGAGCGTAGCGAACAGCGTATCGTTCATCATCACGCGCGGATTGACCGCCCGCAATTCCTGCTCGTTCAGCGCCACACGTAATCGCAGGCAGGCAGGCCCACCGCCATTGCGCATACTTTCACGCAGATCGAACACCTTGATTTCATCGATCGGTCCGCCACTGGCCACCATCTCACTCAGATAGCCCCACACGCCGCGATGCTGACGCGACTCTTCCGGCACCACAATCATCATCTTGCCGTTGGGCTTAGTCAGAATTTGGCTGTTGAACAGATAGGTCGCTACCGCATCCGCCACGGAAACCCGCGCCGTCGGCACCTCAATCGCCACCAGCTCGCTATCCAGTGAAGCCATTTTGCGACGCACTTCATCCAGCGCCTGGTGCTGCTGATAAAACGCCTGCTGATGGTGGAACAATACATTCTGGTTACTGACGGCGATAACGTCGTTGTGGAATACGCCCTGATCGATCACCGCCGGGTTCTGTTGCACAAACACCGTATGTTGCTCATCCAACTGGTGCAGACGGGCAATCGCCTCCCCGGCCTCGCGCGTCTGGCGTGCCGGATAGCGCGTCGGAGCGATTTCTCCGCCAAACTCCTGGCGGCCGTAGACGAACATCTGCACGCTGCGCTTGCCATAATCGCCGCCCAGCCGGTTGTGGTTGGCCGCGCCTTCGTCGCCAAACAGCGCCACCTGCGGCAAAGCCTCATGGTGGGCGAAATGGCGTGGATCGTTGAAAATCGCCCGCAGCACGCCGGTGGTGGTCTCGGCCTCAATCGCGCGATGGAATTTGTTGTTCAAATTGGCCGCGGTGAAATGCACTTTGCCATCCGCGCTGTCCGCCGAAGGTGAAACCGTGGCCGCATTGGCGGTCCACATGCAAGATGCCGAGCTGAGCGCAGACAACAGGCGCGGAGACTGCTTCATCGCCTGCGCCAATACCGTTTCGTCGCTGCCGCTGAAGCCCAACTTGCGCAGCATCGGCAGGTGCGGCCGTTCCTGCGGCGGCAATACCCCCTGCTGAAAGCCGAGATCCGCCAGCGCCTTCATCTTCAACAGCCCTTGCTTGGCCGCCAGTTTCGGGTTCGACACGCTGTTTTGATGCTGGGTCGAGGCCTCATTGCCAAACGACAACCCGGCATAGTGATGCGTCAGGCCCACCAGACCATCGAAATTGACTTCATATCCTGACATGCTGTTCTCCTGGGCCGAGCAGGCTCGGCCCTACTCAAAACATACCCTATGAATTTCAAGTTGCAGCCAGGCGAGCAGTTTGCTCATCCCCAGTTATTGTAGGGGCGCTACATGCTGTGCCCGCGTTAAACGGGGCGAACTTATTCGCCCCGCTGCGGCTTGAAAGGCGACGGGTAAAATTTAATTAAACGACAACCCCGGTGACAAACTGGCCGGCAGCGTCAGGCTTTCGCTTTCCAATGACGCCATTGGCCAGGCGCAGTAATCTGCCGCGTAGTAGGCGCTCGGACGGTGGTTGCCAGACGCCCCGACACCGCCGAAAGGTGCAGCGCTGGAAGCCCCGGTTAAAGGTTTGTTCCAGTTGACGATACCGGCACGCGCTTCCAGCAGCAGATGATCAAACTGCTCACGCTGCGGGGAGACCAGCCCAACCGACAGGCCATAACGCGTCTGGTTGGCGATACGCAGCGCCTCATCAAAGTCGTTATAGCGAATGATGGTGGTCAGCGGGCCGAAATACTCTTCGTCCGGTACGTCGCGCACCCCGGTCACGTCAATAATGCCTGGGCTGAGCAGCGCGCTGCCGCTTTCCAGACGCTGCATGGTCAGCAGGGCTTTGCCGCCCAGCGCCAGCAGGTGATGTTGCGCCGCCAGCATTTTTTCCGCCGCCGCCGAAGAGATCACGCCGCCCATAAACGGCTGCGGTTCAGCGTCCCAGCGCCCGACACGCAGCGCACTCGCCACCTGCACCAGACGCTCGATAAAGGCATCGCCCTCACTGCCGCGTTTCACCAGAATACGGCGCGAGCAGGTGCAGCGCTGGCCGGCGGAAATAAACGCCGACTGAATCGCCAGGTTAACCGTCGCATCGCGATCCTCGATCTGATCGATGATCAGCGCGTTGTTGCCGCCCATTTCCAGCGCCAGGATCTTTTCAGGCTGTCCCGCCAACTGGCGATGCAGGTGGTAACCGGTGCCCGCGCTGCCGGTAAACAGCAGGCCGTCGATATCCGCGCTGGCGGCCAGCGCCTCGCCGGTTTCACGCCCGCCCTGCACCAGATTGAGCACCCCATCAGGCAGCCCGGCCTGTTGCCACAGCTTCAGGGTTTCCTCGGCAGTTTGCGGCGTCAGTTCACTCGGCTTAAACACCACAGTGTTGCCCGCCAGCAGCGCCGGCACGATGTGGCCATTCGGCAAATGGCCGGGGAAGTTATAAGGACCGAACACCGCCAGTACTCCGTGCGGGCGGTGGCGCAACACCGAAGCGCCGTCCGCCATCGCAGTCTGGCTCACGCCGGTACGCGCCTGGTAGGCCTGCAATGAAATCGCCACTTTGCCGATCATCGCCTGCACTTCGGTCAGCGTCTCCCAACGCGGTTTACTGGTTTCACGGCTGATCACCGCCGCCAAAGAAGACTTGTGCTCTTCCAGCAAGGCAGCAAAACGCTTCACCAGCTGTTCGCGTTGTTCAAACGGGGTACGTGCCCAGGCAGGGAAAGCGGCGCGGGCCGCTTCACAGGCGGCAGCGACATCGCTACCGTCGGCGGCGTTGGCCTGCCACAGCGGTTGGTTATCAACCGGATCGGTTTTGCTGAACGCAGCGCCATGGCCTTGCTGCCAGGCGCCATTAATAAAGAGTGCAGGATGTGACATTACGCTTTCTCCTGTGCAATAAGGGGGATGACCCGCACCGGGCTGCCTTGTTCAACGCCCAGCGCCTCGGCGGTAGCGGCATTGAGATGCAGACGGTCGTCATACAGATCGGCATTGACCAGCAGTGCGCGGTAATTCTCATAATGATCGTTGGCCACCAACAGAGGCGGCGCGTCAGCGCGCATCGGGGTCTCATCCAGCACCACTTTCACCAGGCGGCTTTGTTTGACCGCGCGGATCTGATCGATTTCCGCCTCCAGCGTTGGGCCGCCGTCGAAGATATCGACATAGCCCTGATAACGCAGGCCTTCGGACTCCAGTACCCGGCGCGCAGGCACCGTCTGCGGGTGCACTTCGCCAATCACTTTTTGCGCGTCTTCAGCCAGGAAATCGACGTACAGCGGGTGTTTCGGCATCAGTTCGGCGATAAACGCTTTCTGACCGGTGCCGCTCAGGTAGTCCGCCTTGGCGAACTCGATGGAAAAGAAATGGTTCCCGACGCTCTCCCAGAACGGCGAACGGCCCTCTTCATCAGAGAAACCGCGCATTTCGGCAATCAGCCGGGCGGAGAAACGCTCACGGAAAGCGGCGATAAACAGGAAACGCACCTTCGACAACAGCTTGCCGTTTTCGCCGTGACGGTAGTCCGGATCGAGGAACAGCGTGCACAGTTCGGAATGGCCGGTGTGATCGTTGCTGAGGAACAGCGTCGGCACCGATTTATACACGTTCAACTGTTTGGATGCATGCACCTGCGTGCCGACGCGGAAGCTGTACCAGGGTTCTGTCAGCCCGACGGCCACTTCAATCGCGCAAACCCCCACCGCCTGCTGGCGCTCGCTGTCTTCCAGCACAAACAGATAACACTGGTCACCACGCGGAAGTTCGCCTTGCCAGGTTTTTAACGCCCGCTCAATGCGTGCCGACAAGGTATCTTCATCTTGTGGCAGGGAAGTGAGACCGATACCGGACTTACCGGCCAGCGTCAGTAAGTCAGCCAAATCGCGACGCTCTATAGGGCGAATAATCATCATAATGCGAACCTCGTCTGAATCAGGCTGCGCCGGTAAGGGCGCAGCCTGTGTGTTAGCTGCAAATCCGCGCCACGGCTCGCGCGAATCGCGCCAGCCCCTCTTTCACATCCTGCTCAGGAATGACCAGTGAAGGGGTGAAACGCACCACATCCGGACCGGCGATCAGGGCAATCACGCCCTCTTCGTTGGCCAACTGAGTGATCTGCTTCGCCTTGCCGGCGTAGTCCTTGGTCAACTGACAGCCAATCAACAGGCCGCCGCCGCGGATTTCAGAGAAAATCGGATACTGCTGGTTAATCTTGTTCAGGCCGTCGAGGAACCACTGGTGGCGCTGCTTAACCCCTTCCAGCACTTCCGGCGTGTTGATGACGGAGAACACCGCGCCCGCCACCGCCGTCGCCAGCGGGTTACCGCCGTAGGTGGTGCCGTGGGTGCCAACGCTCAGGGTTTTGGCCAGTTCGTCAGTGGTCAGCATGGCGCCGATCGGGAAGCCACAGCCCAGCGCTTTCGCGGTGGTCAGCACGTCTGGCACTACGCCGTATTGCATGTAGGCGTACAGGTCGCCGGTACGTCCCATGCCGGTTTGCACTTCGTCGAAAATCAGCAGCGCTCCGTGGCGATCGCACAGCTCGCGCAGGCCTTGCAGGAAAGCAGCATCGGCCGGCAATACACCGCCTTCGCCCTGAATAGGTTCGACGATCACCGCGCAGGTGTTGTCGTTAATCACTTCTGCGGCGGCGGCCAGATCGTTAAATGGCGTGTGGGTGATGCCGCCCGGCAATGGCGCGAAGTCCTTGGAATACTTGGGCTGGCCACCGGCAGACACGGTAAACAGCGTGCGGCCATGGAAGGCGTTGTTGAATGCCACAATCTGGTTCTTGCTGTGGTTGCCGTTATCCAGTGCGCGTTTACGCGCCAGTTTCAGCGCCGCTTCGTTGGCTTCCGCCCCGGAGTTACAGAAAAACACCTTATCGGCAAAGGTGGCGTCAATCAGCAGCTTGGCCAACCGCAGCACCGGCTCGTTGGTATAGCCGTTGCCCAGGTGCCAAAGTTTGCCCGCCTGATCCACCAGCGCTGCGGTCACGACCGGGTGCGCATGGCCCAGCGCGTTAACCGCAATGCCGCCAGCAAAATCGATGTAAGACTTACCCTGCTGATCCCATACCTGCGAGCCTTCTCCCCGTACCAGAATAAAATCAGCGGGGGCATAAACCGGGACCATCCAGTCGTCGAAAGACTGGCGGGTAACTGCGATTGGCTGTTCCATAATGACCTCATAACTTCAGCAAAGACTGAATTTTGACTGTAAGGGCCGCTCCAGCCTGGATGGTCCACAACAAAACATAAAAAACCGCGCCGTTCGATCCGTTTTTTAGCCGGTGATAACTCTGCCTTTCACCGCCTATTCAGAAACAAATCTGTTACATCAACCGCGTTTTTCGCTATTTATGCCGGGTATCAGGTCCTGTAACGGGGAATAAATGTTAACGAGCAGTTAAAATACATGCCGTTTGATAAAGAGTGTAGAGCAGCTATCGTGCCAAAACGGGATTTTTGGCGAAAAACGCGGTTTTTTTCGGTAAAACAACGGCTTATAATGCATACTTATTCAATAAATATGCATTGCTAATGAATAATTGGAAAAATAAGGCGAAAAATCATCATTGGCTGCGAAATCCTATTCAATGACAAAAAACTTCGATATTTCTGATCGCGCTCGCAAAAATAATTTGGCCTGATTTGCTCTCCGTCACACTTTTGCCCCATTCGGGTGCAGAAAATGCACCAGATGCGGGCAAACCCGCGTCATTACAGGCCCTGCGTGATCCTGTCTGGGCCAAAATCGGGCGTGAGCCTGGGCAACGGCCGCGTCAGATCTCATATTTGTTAACTTGCCGAACAAAATGTTGACAGTCCGCTGACGCAATAATAGGTTAATTTCAATGGAACACGTGTTCCATGATGAAAAAACACACACCACATCGACTGCACAGGATCGGGGTTATCATGGCTCAAGTCTGCTTGCGTAATAATAAAAGTCTCACCGGGGTTGCACTGGCCGTGCTGCTGGGCCTACCCCTTTCCGCCAGCGCCAACACCAGCATTACCTTCGCCAACTATTTGCCCAATGATTACATCAACAAAGTGATTAAAGACTTTGAGGCGGCGCATCCGGACATTCAGGTGCAGTCGATCAAATGCGGCTTCGCCGACTGCCATCAAAAGCTGACCACCGCGTTGGCCGTTGGCCAGGGCGCCGCCGATATCTTCAGCGTCAGCACCATCAAACTCGGCAGCTTCGCCAACTCCGGCGGCCTGAATAACCTGAGCGCCCCGCCGTTCAGCATTGATAGCCAGGGTTGGCAGTTCGATCCTTCGATGATCAGCCTGGCAAAGGGTAATGACGGCAATATCTATGGCGTGCCTTACGACACCGGGCCAGTGATCATGATCTACCGTAATGACATGGTGCAGAAAGCGGGCGTAAAGATTGAGGACATCACCCAAAGCTGGGACAGCTTTATCGCCTTCGGTGAGAAGCTGAAAAAAGAGCAAGGCGCCTACCTGCTGCCGGCGGCCACCAGCCTGATCAATCCGCTGGTGGTGGGTATGAACAGTGAACCGGGCAAGCCGGTCTACACCAAAGACGGCAAGCCCAACCTGGACTCACCGCAGATCAAACAGCTGATGACGGTGATCAAAACGCTGTATGACAAAGGGCTGGCAGCCTCCCTCGACGGCTCCACCAACTCGCAGGAATACATCAAGCTGTACCGGCAGGGAAAACTGTTCGCCGATATCGATGGCCCGTGGGATGAAGGCCGCATCGAGCAGGAACTGGATCCGGACGGTGCGAAAGCCGGTCTGTGGCGGGTGACCGGCGTGCCGGGCAATATCAAGGTCAACGCAGGCGGCACCACGCTGGTGATCCCCAAGCAAAGCAAAAATGCTCAGGCGGCCTGGCAATTCATTCAATATTTTATGCAGCGTGACGTGGTGATTGACGCCGCGAAAACCGCCGGCACCTTGCCTGCTCGCCTCGACGTGTACAACGCGCCCTACTTCGACACGCCCAGCAGCATTCTCGGCGGCCAGCACTCAATGCGTTACTACGCCAGCCTGGTTCCGGACCTGAAACCCGTGGCTTCCTCGCCGGAAGACAATATTGCCAACGAAATTCTCAACGAAGCGGCGAAGAAGATCCTGGTGCAGCATCAGGACATCGACAGCACGCTGCGCGATGCCAATAAGCTGCTGGAGCGGCGGATGCGCGCCCTGTAATCGTCAGCCCGTGGCGGCTTAGCGGCCGCCTTTTTTTTCGTTTTCCGTCGGTTCGGGGAGTCTATGCGTAAGCGATTTTTCAAAGGGCTGCTGCACGATCACCGCACCGCCTACCTGCTGCTGCTGCCGTTCATGCTGCTGTTTGCGGTGTTCAACGCCTTCCCGATTTTTTTCTCGGCGTTTCTCTCATTCCAATCCTGGAACCCGGTAAAAGGCCTGAGTTCGATGAAGTTTGTCGGGCTGGATAACTTTTACTATGCCTTCACCGATGACGCCTTCTGGGTGTCGCTGGTCAACACCATTAAAATCACGTTGGTGTCCGGCCTGTGCCAGCATCTGTTCGCCATCACCCTGGCTTATTCACTGCTGCACATCATCGTGCGCGGCAGACGTTTTTTGAAGGCGGCGATCTTCCTGCCCTACATTACCTCTTCCGTCGCCGTCAGCCTGATCGTGTTCAACCTGTTCTCGCCGGTCGGTATGGTCAACGAGCTGTTAAGTGGATTGGCCGCAAAGCTGCACCTGAGCGCGCTGGCCACCGTGTTGCCGATCAACTTCTTCGACAGCGACTGGATCCGCTTCACCATCGCCAATCAGGTGACCTGGAAGTTCACCGGTATCAACACGGTGATTTACATGACCGGTCTGGCCTCTATTTCGCCGGACCTGTACGAAGCGATCGAGCTGGACGGTGCGGGCCGCTGGCAAAAATTCCGCTATATCGCGCTGCCGCTGTTGGCCCCCTTTATTTTCTTCGCCACGCTGATGACGCTGATCGGCAACATGCAGCTGTTCAATGAACCCATGATCCTGACGCAGGGCACCGGTGGCGTGGACAACAGCGGCCTGACGGTATCGATGTACGTATACAAGACCGGTTGGTCCTATCTGGATATGGGCACCGCTTCGGCCATCTCCTGGATCCTGTTCCTGCTGATTGCGCTGGTCAGTGCGCTGGTATTTTGGGGTTTCGGCAACCGTGGAGGACTGAAGAATGATCGCTGAGGGTCGCCGTTTCGACACCGGCAAACTGGTGATTTACCTGCTGGTATCGCTGTTCGCCTCGCTGTCGCTGTTCCCGTTCTATTGGTCGGCGTTGCTGGCGACACAGGACACCCGCAGCATCATGGGCATGTCGCTGCGCTTCGGCAGCCACCTGCTGGACAACTACCGGGGGCTGGAGCAACAGGTGCCTTTCACCCGCTCGCTGCTCAACACCCTCTATGTCACCGCCATGGCCACCTTGACCAGCGTGCTGGTTTCCGCCGCGGCGGGCTACGCCTTCAGCGTCTATCAGTTCAAGGGCAAAAAGGTGTTATTCACGACCCTCATGTTGACCATGATGGTGCCCAGCGTGGTCAATCTGGTGCCCTACTTCTTCGTGATTAAAAGCGTTGGCCTGCTCGATCAGTTTGCCGCCGTCTGGCTGCCCGCCGGGGTGAACATCTTCGGGATTTTCCTGGTGCGGCAATACGTCAGTTCCTCACTGCCCAGCGAAATACTCGACAGTGCGCGCATGGACGGCCTGAATGAACTGCAGATATTTTTGCGTATCGGCCTGCCGCTGATGCGCCCGGCGCTGCTGACGGTGGCGATCGTGGTGGTGGTCGATACCTGGAACAACTTTATGTTGCCGCTGGTGGCATTGCAGTCGCCGGACAAGCAAATTCTCCAACTGGTGCTGCGCAGCCTGAGCGGCGCTACCGCCACGCCGTGGAACCTGGTGATGACCGGCAGTTTCCTGGCGATCGTCCCACTGCTGATCGCCTTTATCTTCTCGTCCAAACAAATGATGGAAAGCCTCACCCGTGGGGCGGTCAAAGGGTAAACTTATGCAATTCATTGATATTTTTATTGAAAATGGCACAGCAGCGCGCCAGCAAGTCATCCTGTTTACCGCGGCGGAAGGTTCACTGCCGGTGACGCTGCAAAACGCCGGCCTGCAACAGGCCGCCGTCGGCGTGCTTTATCCGCTGGGCGATGGTCGTTTTGCGCTCAATATCGGCCCTTCCCTGACGCCTGCGGCGCTACAGGATGCCGGTGCCGGCATCGCCGCCGGGCAAAAAGACTTCGGGCTACAGCACCTGCGTCTGACACTGGATCAAGGCTCATCGACCGGTAGAGAAACCTGGCGCTGGCTGCTGTTCGGCCTGCGTCTGGGCGCTTATCGCTATCAGCACCATGCCAACGCCCGGCTAACCGACCCAACCCATCCCCTGGCCAGCCATGATGCGACAACGCAGGCGCTGTGCGACTGGGCCAATCTGCATGCCGAGGGCGTGATCATCGGACGTGAGCTGATGAATAAGCCGGCCAATATTCTCTATCCGGAAAGCTTCGTGGCGGCCGTCGCGCAATTGCCCTTTACTCATCTGCGCAAGGAGGTGCTGGATGAGGAGCAGATGGCGCAGCTGGGCTTCGGTGGCCTGCTGGGCGTCGGTCAAGGCAGCGCCCGCGCATCGCAATTACTGATCCTCGATCACCATCCCACCAATGCACGGCATACGCTTGCGTTGGTCGGTAAAGGCGTGACCTTCGACAGCGGCGGCATCAGCATTAAAGGCGCGGCACGCATGAGCACCATGAAATTCGACATGGGGGGCGCAGCGGCGGTGGTGGGTGCCATGCGTATTATCGACGCGCTGCAACTGCCGATCCGCGTGATTGGCCTGTGCGGTCTGGTAGAAAACATGCCCTCTTCCCGCGCACAGCGCCCCGGCGACGTGGTGACCATGCACAACGGCAAGTCAGTGGAAATCATTTCAACCGACGCCGAAGGCCGCATGGTGCTGGCGGACGTCATCAGCTATGCCCAGCAGCGCTTCCAGCCCGACTTTTTGCTCGACATCGCTACCCTGACCGGCGGCGCAGGCGTGGCGCTGGGCAAGGAGTATGCGGCCATGATGGGTAACGACGACGACTTTCTGGCGCAGGTCACCCTAGCGGGCAAGGCCAGCGCCGAGCCGGTGTGGCCGATGCCACACGGCGGCTGGTATCGCGGGGTACTGAAGTCTGAATTTGCCGATTACCGTCACGGCGGTGAAGATCCGCACGGCAGCCCCTGCGTGGCAGCGACCTTTATCGGCGAGTTCGTCCAACCGGGCCAGCGCTGGGCGCATCTGGATATTGCCGCCATGTCTACCGATATGCCGCACCGTAAGCTGTACGACAACGGCGCGTCCTCATTCGGCGTGCTGCTGCTGGCGCGATTGAGTGCCCTGCTTGCCCAGACGGAGCGCTGATCATGGCTTACGTAGAACTGGTTGATATCAACAAACGCTATGACAACGGCTACCAGGCCGCCAGCGACGTTAATCTGCGGGTTGAGAAAGGCGAGTTTGTGGTGCTGCTCGGCCCGTCCGGCTGCGGCAAGTCCACCACGCTGCGGATGATAGCCGGGCTGGAAACCCTCTCCTCCGGCGAACTGTTGATCGACGGCGAACGCATGAACGAGGTGTTGCCCAAATACCGTGATATCGCCATGGTTTTCCAGAGCTATGCGCTGTACCCGCATATGACAGTCTACGAAAACATGGCGCTGTCTTTGAAAATCAAAGGCATAGCCAAGGCGGAGATTGCCACGCAGATTGCCGCCGTGGCCGGAATGCTGCACCTGACGGAGTTCCTGAAGGTCAAACCCGGCCAGCTTTCCGGTGGCCAGCGCCAGCGCGTGGCGTTGGGCCGGGCGATTGTTCGGCGGCCCAAGGTGTTTTTGTTTGACGAACCGCTCTCCAACCTCGACGCCAAACTGCGTAACCGCATGCGTCAGGAGTTGTCTGCTCTGCATAAGGCGATCGGCGCGACCATCATTTACGTCACGCACGATCAGGTGGAAGCCATGACCATGGCGGACAAAGTGGTCATTATGAATCAGGGGAAAGTGCAGCAGATCGGTACGCCGCTGGATCTTTATCACCGGCCGGTTAATCGCTTTGTCGCCGAGTTTATCGGTTCGCCGCAGATGAACCTGTTCGACGTTCAGATACTGGTGCAGGGCGAGCAGATCGTATTGCAGGGCGACTCTGGTTTGCTGCTGCCCTTGAGCACCGCCGAATTCCCGGCGCTGGCAGCAAGAGGAGGCGACTGGCTGACGCTGGGCTGTCGTCCGGAGGCGTGCAGCATCAGCGCACCACGGGTAGAACCCCACCTGCGTGGCACGTTGGTGTACAGTGAAAACCTGGGCGCAGAGAGCAACCTGTTCGTTCAGGGTGACAACGGTGCGCAGTACATCGTCAAGCAGCACGCACAACGGCAGTATGTCCAGGGTCAGCCGTTGGCCATTACGCTGGATACCACCGCTTTACACTTCTTTGATGCGCAAACCGGTCAACGGTTGGTACAACGCGGGGAAACAGTGTTGCCGGCCGACATTCTGTGAGACCATATTGCCGCTGCGAGCCCCTGTCGCAGCGCCCCGTATTCCGTAGAGTAGCTGCCGTATGCCGATGAAAAAAGTCACCTCTCACGATGTCGCCCGCGTGGCCGGCGTTTCACGCACCGTGGTATCACGCGCCTTTTCCAATCAGGGCCGGGTCTCGCAAAAAAACCGCGAGCTGGTGATGCGCGTCGCCAGCCAGTTAGGCTACGCGCCAGACGCCATCGCCCAGAGCCTGCACAGCGGCAAAACCGGCTTTGTCGCGGTGGTGGTGAACCACTTTCACGATTTGTCCGATCTCGAGTTTTTCGATCGTCTGGTTGAACAACTGCAGAAGAGCAACCGGCAGGCGGTGATGATCCGGCTGGAAGGCATTGACGATCCGGCCAGCTACCTGAAGCAAACCATCTCTTACCATGTCGATTCTGCCGTGGTGTTCGCCGACAACATCAGCGCTCGCGCGGCTAAAGACCTGTTTCGCATCGCAACCCCCATTATGCTCAACGGTCTGGCGGGCGACGCCCTGTGCGATGCCCTCAACGCCGATGAGTCGCCCAGCCTGCAACAGCTGGCGGCGCTGATGGCGCAAAAGGGTCAACGCCGGGTGGCCCTGCTCGGTGGCCGCAGCAGCGCCCACGGCGAACAGCTGCGTCAGCAAACTTTTCTGGCTCATGCCGCACAGCAGCGGTTAGAGATTGTCGCGCAGCTGAGCGGCGACTACAGCTACCTGAGCGGATTTAACCTCGCGCCGCAGCTGCTGGGCGCGCTTGCGGCTCCGCAGGCCATTTTCTGCACCGCAGACTCCATGGCGATGGGGGTGATGGACTATATTCGTTTGCACACTTCGCTGCAGATCCCTCAGGACGTCGCGGTTTACGGCTTCGACGATATCCCGATGGCAGCCTGGCCGAGTTACCGGCTCACGTCGGTGCGGCGTGATATCGACGCAATGATCGCCGCCATCGTTCGGCTGGTCGAACTGCGCAGCGACAGCCCCCAGGCTGCGCCGCAGCAGATCACCATTCCCACCGAACTGGTGGTACGCGCGTCATGCTAAACCGGTAGGGTCGAACCGGTTCGCCCCATGTCACTCATTGATGATGCTATTGGGCGCAGCATGCCGCGCCCCTCCCATAACAACAGAGCACCTGGTCAGCGGGTCGTTATAATCTCCGCATCGCGCAATTCCGGTGCCGCCATACCGCTTTGCCACAGCCAATACTGAATCGGCCCCGGGCAGTTAAGGCTGACGACCTTGTGGTTTCCGTCCTTATCGATGGCGTGAATAGTCACCCCTTCGGTGTAGCCATCCTTCAGGTAATTCAGATCTTCAATCGCCTCATACACCGCCTGATCCAGCGTCATCCCCATCTTCATATACAGCACGACTGCGCGACTGGTGCCACAGCGAATGGTCATTTCCCCGGTGTGGGTACAGGCACAGGCGCCATAGCGGCTGTCGGCATAGGAGCCGCTGCCGATGATCGGGCTGTCCCCCAGCCGCCCCGGGTATTTCCACGCCCAGCCTGACGTTGACGTCGCCGCGCTGAGCGTGCGCCCACCATCCATGGCTAAAAATACCGTGGTGTCGCGCACCCGTTCAGGATCGGTGGCATTATTGGACAGCCCTGCCAGTGGGATATTCGGCCATTTGCGAAGCTGTTCGGCATCCATCGCCTGCTCCAGTTTTTCCCACCAGACCCGTTTGGAATCGGCAATCAGGTTGTCACCCGCCAACGCGCCGATCTCAGCGGCGAAACGTGCCGCTCCGGCGCCCACCAGGATTTCATGGTTAAGATCTTCCATCACCCGATAAGCGACTTCGACCGGATGCAGGTAGCCTTGTAACGCCCCCACCGCACCGGTGCGCAAGCTATCGCCGTCCATCACCGAAGCATCCAGCTCCATCTCACCCAGCACGTTGGGCCAGCCACCGAAGCCCACCGTACGTACGCTCGGATCCAGTTCCACCAGCTTGATGCCCTCAACGATGGCACGCAGGCCATTCTGCCCCTGTCGTAACCGTTCGGCAGACAGGCCGATACCCGGGTGTCCTTCAGAGTTTGCAATCACAATCATAGGGTTATGTTTCCCGCACGGTGTTCAGCGCTAAAAGAAAGGCACCGGTGATGACCGGTCATTTGCATCAATGGAACACGTGTTCCATGGTGATTAAAAAATATCGCTGCCCATCTGAAAAGTCAAACCGAAGCGGTGAAAAGCGTGGCGTGACGCGCCTTTTGCAACAGGGCACACACCACTAAGCCCATCGACACTCTGTTCTACTACACTGTGATCTCACCAGAAGGTTTTCATCCCCCTGTGCCAGAGGAACCAAGATGTCCAAGAAAACTGTTGATCTTACCCAGCCGGCAGCACAGCACGATATCCGTACCTTTCTTGATGCGCTGAATTCCAGTGACGCCAAACCCCTGGAACAGCTGAAGCCGAAAGAGGCGCGTAAGGTGATGGAGGGCCTGCAAAGCGGTACCGAAGTCCCTCTGCGTGAAGTCGAAATCAGCGAAAAAACTATTCGCGTCGATGGTCAGGATATCCTGCTGCACATCGTGCGGCCGGCCAAAGTAAAGGAGAAGCTGCCAGTGTTCATGTTCTTCCACGGCGGCGGCTGGGTGCTGGGAGACTTCCCGACCCACGAACGGCTGGTGCGCGATCTGGTACACAGCTCCGGCGCGGCGGCGGTGTTCGTTAACTACAGCCGATCGCCGGAAGCTCATTACCCTGTCGCCATCAATCAGGCCTACGCGGCGACCGAATGGGTGGCCGAGTACGGCGAGAAAATCAACGTCGACGGTTCACGTCTGGCGGTAGTCGGCAACAGCGCCGGCGGCAATATGGCGGCGGTGGTCAGCCTGATGGCCAAAGATAAAGGCACGCCTGCCCTGCGCAGCCAGATCCTGCTGTGGCCAGTGACCCACGCCAATTTCGATACCGAGTCTTACCACCAGTTCGGCGAGGGCTATTTCCTCACCCGCAACATGATGAAATGGTTCTGGGACAACTACACCACCGATAAAGCCCAGCGCAAAGAGATCTACGCCTCGCCGCTTAACGCCACGCTGGAACAGTTGAAAGGCCTGCCGCCGGCGCTGGTGCAAACCGCCGAACTGGACGTGCTGCGTGACGAAGGCGAAGCCTATGCCCGCCTGCTCAATGCCGCCGGGGTGGAAGTCACCTCCACCCGTTATAACGGCCTGATCCACGACTATGGCTTGCTCAACCCGATCGCCGAGGTACCGGCGGTGCACTCGGCCATCCATCAGGCCGGGCGCGCGCTGAAACACTATCTGGCCTAAGCTCAGCCGACATAATGGCAGGCCACCCGGTGACCTGCCGCCACCTGCCGTAACGCCGGGGCCTGTTCCCGGCATTGCGCAGTGGCCTGCGGACAGCGAGTGTGAAAGCGACAGCCTTGCGGTGGCTGGGCGGGGTCAGGTAATTCTCCCCGGGCCATCGCCTGCGGCTGACGGTGCGGATCCAAACTGGGTACCGCGGCCAACAGTGCCTGAGTGTAAGGGTGCAGCGGCTGGCGAAACAGCGAATCGCGATCGGCACTTTCGACAATTTGCCCAAGGTACATTACCGCCACGTCCTGACACAGATGCTCCACCACCCCGAGATCGTGCGAAATAAACAGGAAAGTCACCCCCTGCTGTTCCTGAAGATCGGAAAACAGGTTGATGATCTGCGCCTGAATAGAGACGTCTAGTGCCGAAATCGGCTCGTCGGCGACGATAAACTCCGGCTGCAAAATCAGTGCCCTGGCTATACCGATACGCTGCCGCTGGCCGCCGGAAAACTCATGGGGAAATCGCCCGTAATGCTGCGCCGACAACCCGCAGATTTCCAGGGTATCCATCACCCGGTCTCGCAGCTCGCTCTTTTGCACCAAGCCGTGCTGCAGCAGGGCTTCGCCAATCGCATCGCCTACCCGCATTCTCGGATTCAGGGAACTGTACGGGTCTTGAAACACCAGCTGCATCTTCGGGCGCATCGCGCGCCGCTCGCGGACGCTGAGCGCATCTAACGCCTGTCCTTTGAACAGTACCTCACCGGCGGTCTTTTCATGCAGCCCCAGCAGGGTTCGGCCTACGGTGGTTTTACCGCTGCCGGACTCCCCCACCAGGCCAAAAACCGTTCCCCGGCGAATGCTGAAGCTGACATCATCCACCGCCCGCAGTTGCCCGGTGGTCTGACCGAATAGCCCTTCACGCAGCGGGAAATATTTCTTCAGCCCTTTCACCTCCACCAAGGGTTCAGCCGACATGAATACGCCCCCCGGCATTCAGGAAACAGGCGGATTGCCGCCGCCGATCGCCATACAATGGCGGAATGCCGTCACGGCAGCGAGCGCTCGCTTTGTCACAGCGTTCGGCAAAGGCGCAGTAGTCCGGCAAACTGGCCAGATCGGGCACCTGGCCGGGGATCGAATACAACCGCCGCCGCCGCTGCCCTGCCACCGGCCGTGAGGCCATCAATCCCTGGGTGTAAGGGTGCTGCGGATTGGCCAACACTTCATGCGTGGCCCCCTGCTCGACAATACGCCCGGCGTACATCACCACCAGCCGATCTGCCATCTGGGCAATCACCCCGAGATCGTGAGTAATCAGCATCATCGCCATATTGTGTTTACGCGCCTGCTCGCGCAGCAGCGCCAGAATTTGCGCCTGCACGGTGACATCCAACGCGGTAGTGGGTTCGTCGGCAATCAGCAACGCTGGCCGGCAACTGATGGCCATGGCGATCATGATGCGCTGCAACATGCCGCCGGAAAGCTGGTGCGGATAGCTGGCCATCAGCTGTTCGGCACGCGCCAGACCAACTTCGGTAATCAGCGCCGTGGCTTCCCGCCAGGCGGCTTTCGGCGTCGCGCCCCGATGACGGATTAACGGTTCAACCAACTGCTCGCCAATCGTCAATACCGGGTTCAATGCGCTCATCGGTTCCTGAAAAATCATCGCCAAACGGTTACCGCGCAAATCGGCCATTTGCTGGGGCCGCAACTTCAACAAATCCTGGCCGTCGAAATGAATTTCACCGCCGTCAATTTGCGCCAGCGGTTGTGGCAACAGCCCCATCAGCGCCATTGCGGTCACGCTTTTACCGCAGCCGGACTCGCCGACTACTCCCAGCGTTTGTCCGGCATGCAGGTCAAAACTCACCTGTTGCACCGCCCGTACCCGCCCCTGTTCGCCCTGAAAGGCTACCGACAGTTGATTAAAGACCACCAGCGGCTGGCTCATCGTCTTACCCCGTTCATTTTTGGATCAAGCGCGTCCCGCAGGCCGTCACCCAGAATATTAATCGCCACGACGGTGATGAAAATCGCCAACCCCGGTGGCATCCACAGCCAGGGGCGACGTTGAAAATCGATCAGGCTGTTGGCGGCGTCCATCATGTTGCCCCACGACGGCATTGGTGGCACCACGCCCAACCCCAGGTAGCTCAGCGCCGATTCGCTGAGAATCGCATTAGCGACGCCCATGGTGGCCACCACCACCAGGATCGGAATGGTATTGGGCAGCAGGTGGCCGAAGATACGCCGCCGGGTGGACAAGCCCAGCACCTCGGTGGCCAGCATGAAGTCACGCTCGCGCAACGACAAAATTTGCCCGCGCACCAGCCGCGCCAGCGACGGCCAACCCAGCAGGCTGAGCATGATCATCACCATGTAAATACGGTAGTCCGGCGAAACGTCCAGCTCCGACAGCATCGCGCCCATAATGATCAGCAGCGGCAGGCTGGGAATGGTCATCAACAGATCGGCAAAGCGCATAATCAGCTTATCCACCACGCCGCCAAGATAGCCGGACAGGGCCCCCAGCAGGTAACCGAGCGTGACCGACAACAGCATCGACACCAGGCCGATGGTCAGCGAAATGCGCCCCGCCAGCAGCAGGCGGGTATAAATATCGCGACCGAGAAAATCGGTGCCCAGCCAGTGTTCTGCGCCAGGCGCCTGGTTGATACTCAACGCATCGCCGGCATCGTCCTGCCAGGGTGACAGCATCGGACCGAACAGGCACAGCACCGCCATCAACACCAACAGCAGCAGTGAAATCATCGCCAGGCGGTGACGCCGCAGCCGCTGCCAGGCCTGGGCGGTCGGCGGCGGCGACAGCTGCGCCAGCGCCGGGAGTTGCGCTTGCCGCCAACGGCGACGACGCCCGAAAAATAAGGATGCCAACATAGTTACCTCAAACGAATGCGCGGGTCGGCATAGGCATACAAAATGTCCGCCAGCAGATTGCCTAAAATGGTCAATACCGCCAGAAACAGCGTAAAGCCCATCAATACCGGATAGTCGCGCGCCGCCAGCGAATCGATATGGATATGCCCGGCGCCCGGCCAGTTGAAGATTTTTTCGGTGATCAGCGCGCCGGAAAACAGCGCGGGCAGCTCAAAGCCCAACAGGGTGATGATCGGCAACAGCGCATTACGCAGCGCATGTCGCAGGATCACCGTCTTTTCCTTCAGCCCCTTGGCGCGTGCGGTACGGATATAATCCATGCGGATCACGTCCAGCATGCTGGCGCGGAAATAGCGCGTCAGGGTACCGGCCTGCAGCATCACCAACGCCAGCACCGGCAGCAACAGGTGCGCCGCCACGTCCAGTGCCCACGCCAATCCGCTGGCTTCGCTACCGGTGCGCAGCATGCCACCCGCAGGCAGCCAGTGCAGATCGACGGCGAACCATTTGATCAGCAACAGACAGAGGAAAAAGGTCGGGAACGACATGGCACCGAACACCGCCACGGTCACCAGATGATCGAACAGCGAATAGGGTTTCATTGCCGAGGCCACGCCCACCGCCAACGCAATGCCCCAATACAGCACCAGCGCCACCGACGCCAGCAGGAAGGAGTTCCAGATATACTGGTTCAACAGGGTACTGACCGGGATTTGGTATTGCAGCGAGAAGCCGAGATCGCCCTGCAACAGTTGGCCGAGCCAGTGCAGATAGCGGCTGAACAGTGGCTGATCCAGCCCGTAGAGCGCCCGCAGCTCAGCCGCGCGCTGCGGCGTCAGGTTGATGTTGCCGTCGATAAAGTCGCCGGGAGTCATCGCGAAAATAAAGAAAATCAGCAGCGACGCCAGTAGCATCATCGGCAGGGTTTGCAGCAAGCGGCGCAGGATAAAATTTCTCATGGTGTTTTCCGTCACCGCTGCCCAAACCGGCGCAGCGGTGCCTTGCCGTTACTGAGCCAGTTTAACGTCCGGCAGGCTGCCGGTCAGACCGTTGTAAACGTCCGGTTTAAAGCCGGTGACGCGCGCGCTGCTGGCGCTGAGCACTTTACGGTTACCCAGCAAGATCACCGGCGGATCCTCGGCCAATACCTGATACAGCTTATGGTATAAAGGCTTACGCTGTTCGATATCCAGCGTGGCGTTAGCCTCGCCAATCAGCTTGTCCACCTGCGGATTGTGATAGCCGGTTTCGCTGACCTGGCTGATGAAATCACGCACCCCGTCATGCGGGTCATTCAGCCCGCTGGTACTGAGCGACGCCAGATCGTAATTACCGGCCTTGCGTTGCGCCAGCAGCGCATTGAAATCCAACACCTGCGGCTTCAACAGCACGCCAATCTGCCGATAGTTGTCTTTGGCAATCGGCACCAGCGCATCGTTAATCAGCTTTTTGGTCACCAACAGCGTCAGCTCCAGCTTTTTACCGTCCTTCTGGCGAATGCCGTCCGCTCCCGGTTTCCACCCGGCCTGATCCAGCAGTTGCTTGGCTTTGTTGACATCGTAGGCGTAGGGGTTGATGCCCTGCGGATCGTATGCCCAGGATACGGGCGAGATCGGCTGATTGGCCACCGAACCGTAACCCTGGTACACCACGGTAATCAGCTTTTGCCGATCCAGACCGTAGATCAGTGCCTGACGCACGCGCGCATCCTGCAGAGCCGGACGTTTAAAGTTGAAATCCACCCGGCTGTAGTCGCTGGAGCTGTACAAATTGATATTGGCGAAGCCAAGCAGCTTCAGCTGTTCAATGTCATCGGGCTTGGAAGTAAAGGCGTCGTAGTCGGTTTCGCCGGTCTGGAACAGCTGGAAGTTGGTTGAGGGATTGGTCACCCGGTAAATAAAGCGCGCCACGGCCGGCGTACCGAGATAGAAGTTCGGGTTGGCGTGGAACCGGATTTCCTGCCCCGGTACGTATTTATCGTAAATATAGGGCCCGTTGCCTAACGGCTTGCCGTTCAGCGCACGCACGCTCTCCAGCTTACCGCGCTGGTATTCCTTGCCGTAATAGGCTTTCGACAGCACCGGCCCGCCGATCAGCTGCAGCGTAGTCGCCCCCGGCTGGGTGGTGGTGATTTGAAGCGTACGATCGTCGATCACCTTCAGCCCGCTGATGCTGGGGGCGGTGCCGTTCTTGTACTCCGCCCCGCCCTGAATGTGCGCCGGAGCAATGTCGGTATCTCCGTCATAGGCAGGGTCATGCAGCAGCGTCAGGGTAAAGGCGATATCTTCGGCTTTGATTGGCGAGCCGTCGCTGTAGAGCAGATTAGGCCGCAGTTTGATGGTGTAGACCCGGTTGTCCGGGCTGACCTGCCAGGACTCTGCCAGCCGCGCCACCGGTTTGCCCTGGCTGTCCAGACCAATCAGCCGGGTAAAGATCACGTCGGTGACGTTCTCATCCCAGCCATTGCTGAACAGATAGGGATTAAAATTGCCCTGAGGCTCCAGAATACCGGCCACCACGGTGTCTTTGCGCAGCTTGGCCGCCGCCGGCACCAGGCTGGCGTCGCTGGCCGGAGTAATGCCTTCCGCCAAGGTTTCCGCCTGGGCGCTAAATGCCAGGCCCAGCGCGCAGGCGATGGCCAGCGCGGTCCGTGGTTTTTGCACCCGTTTATTCAGTTGATTTCTTATTCTGCTCACCCGCCGCCCCTCGTTTACCCGTTGATAAATGTGACAAAATTTATCGCAGAGTAATCGGCGTCCGGGGGGCTGTCTAACAACGAAACCGGCATTCTATTGCCGGAAATCGCAATATGAATTTTTCTATTGCGATTTCCGGTCACTGGGCGTGTTTAGCCTGAGGGTTCAAGCTGCCGGATAAGTTTGGCTAAGGTCTGAATCGCCGCTTCGTGCTTGTCGCTCCAGTCAAAAGAGGCGTTCAGGCGGAAGCAGTGGTTGAAATGGTTGCCGGTGGTGAACATCCTGCCTGGCGCGATACTCACACCTAACGCCAGCGCGCGCTGGTACAGTTCCATCGACGACAGCGCAGGATCCAGCTCTACCCACAGAAAATAGCCGCCGTCAGGCTGGCTGACCTTTACGGTAGGTGGAAAGTGATGGGCAATCGCCTGGCGCATCATGCTCTGACGCTGAGCCAGCAGCCGACGCAAGCGCCGCAGATGGGTGTCGTAGCCGCCATGCAGCAGATAATCGGCGATCGCCAACTGGGTGGGCACGCTGGTCGATACCGTGCTCATCAGTTGCAAACGCTGGATCTGCTGCGCATAGCGCCCCGCCGCCACCCAGCCCACGCGAAAGCCCGGTGCAAGGCATTTTGAAAACGACGAACAGTGCAAAATCTGCCCGCCGCGGTCTAACGCCTTGGCCGGCTGCGGGCGCTCGGCGCTGAAATACAGTTCGCCGTAAACATCGTCCTCAATCAGCGATATCTGCCGCTCGCGCAGCATGCCCACCAGCCGCTGTTTATTCTCTGCCGGCATCGAGGCGCCCAATGGATTCTGGAAGTAGGTCATCAGCCAGCAGGCCTTAATCGGGTACTGTTCCAAGGCATGTTCCAACGCATCCAGATCGATGCCGTCCTGCGGATGGGTCGCGATCGCCACCGCCTTTAACCGCAGCCGCTCCAGCGCCTGCAATGCCCCGTAAAAGGCCGGGGACTCGATCGCCACGTAATCCCCCGGCTGCGTCACCGCCTGCAGGCTAAGGCTCAGCGACTCCATAGCACCGGCGGTAATCACGATTTCATCCGGGGCGACCTGCATGCCGCTCAACGCATAACGCTGGGCAATGTTGCGGCGCAACGCGTCATTGCCGGGCGGCAGGTTAGCCAGCGAACTGTGCGGGGTGAATTTGCGCGCTACGCTGCTCAGCGCCCGCGCCAGCTTCGGCTGAGCAAACAGCGTGGCATCGGGAAACGCCGAGCCGAAGGGGATAATTTCGGGATCTTTGCACGCCTGCAACACGTCGAAGATAAAGGTGTTGATGTCAACCTGCTCACTCAACAGCAGTTTTTCCCCGCGCGCCGGCTGCGGCAGCGGTTGCGGGCGTGCCGCCACGTAATAGCCGGACTGCGGTCGCGCGACGATCCAGCCCTGACTCTCCAGCAGTTGATACGACTGCACCACCGTCATCAGGCTCAGCCCTGCACGCTTGCCGCTCTCCCGCAGCGACGGCAGCTTGTCCCCCGCCCGCCATACCCGGTTCTGGATCTGTTCACGTATTTGCTGTGCGAGCTGCTCGTATCTGGTCATAGGCCTTAACTGTTATATGAAAAAGTGAAATAACTGTCACTATTATAGTCACTGTACTCCGTGCTTAACTTGGCGCCAAGCTTTCCACAAAAAAATTGCAGCTATACTGAAGAGGTTATTTTATGTCCAACCCAAGGAGGCGCCATGCTGGGTCTTGATGCACTGGAACTTGCCAGAATACAGTTCGCCTTCACCGTTTCTTTCCATATTATTTTTCCTGCAATCACCATAGGCTTGGCCAGTTACCTGGCGGTGCTGGAAGGGCTATGGCTGAAAACACGCAATGAAGCCTATCGCGACTTGTACCATTTCTGGTCGAAAATTTTTGCCGTCAACTTCGGCATGGGGGTGGTTTCGGGGCTGGTAATGGCCTATCAGTTCGGCACCAACTGGAGCTTCTTCTCCGAGTTCGCCGGCAGTATCACCGGCCCGTTGCTGACCTATGAAGTGCTGACCGCCTTCTTCCTGGAGGCCGGCTTCCTTGGGGTGATGTTGTTCGGTTGGAACCGCGTCGGCCCAGGGTTGCACTTCTTCGCGACCTGCATGGTGGCGCTGGGCACCCTGATTTCCACCTTCTGGATCCTGGCGTCCAACAGCTGGATGCAAACGCCGCAGGGTCACGAAATCATCAACGGCCAGGTGGTACCGGTCGACTGGCTGAAAGTGATATTCAACCCGTCATTCCCGTACCGTCTGTTGCACATGTCGACCGCCGCTTTCCTGTCTTCGGCCTTCTTCGTGGGCGCTTCCGCCGCCTGGCACCTGCTGCGCGGGCGTGACACGCCGGCAATGCGCAAAATGCTGTCAATGGCGATGTGGATGGCGCTGATCGTCGCGCCGGTACAAGCCCTGATTGGTGATGCGCACGGCCTGAATACGCTGAAGTACCAGCCGGCGAAGATTGCCGCCATTGAAGGCCACTGGGAAAACCCGCCGGGAGAGGCGACGCCGCTGATCCTGTTCGGTTGGCCGGACATGGAGCGTGAAGAGACTCGCTTCAAGCTGGAAGTGCCCTATCTTGGCAGCCTGATCCTGACTCACAGCCTGACCGAACAGGTCCCGGCGCTGAAATCCTTCCCGCCGGAGGATCGCCCCAACTCTACCGTGGTGTTCTGGTCGTTCCGCATCATGGTGGCGCTGGGCATGCTGATGATCTTCGCCGGGGTTTGGAGCCTGTGGCTGCGCTGGCGCGGCGGGCTGTACCAGTCCCGCCCCTTCCTGTACTTCATCCTGTGGATGGGGCCATCCGGGTTGGTGGCGCTGCTGGCGGGTTGGTTCACCACCGAAATCGGCCGACAGCCGTGGGTGGTCTATGGTCTGCTGCGCACCAAAGATGCGGTTTCCGCGCACGGTGACCTGCACATGAGCATCAGCCTGCTGGCGTTTATCATCGTTTACTGTTCGGTGTTCGGCGTGGGGTACTCCTACATGATGCGTCTGATCCGCAAAGGACCGCAGCAGCATGAAAGCAATGAAGACGACACGGACGGCAGACCGGCTCGCCCGCTGTCTGCGGTAAAAGAAACTCTGGATGACAGGAGCTGAGCATGGGTATTGATCTTCCGTTGATTTGGTTTGTGATCATCGTGTTCAGCACCATGATGTACGTGGTAATGGACGGCTTTGATTTGGGTATCGGTATTCTGTTCCCCTGGGTCAAGGACAGCGGTGACCGCGATGTGATGATGAACACCGTCGCACCGGTTTGGGACGGTAACGAAACCTGGCTGGTGCTGGGCGGTGCGGCGCTGTTTGGCGCCTTCCCGTTGGCCTACGCGGTGATCCTCGATGCGCTGGCCATTCCGCTCACCCTGATGCTGTTCGGGCTGATCTTCCGCGGCGTGGCCTTTGAATTCCGCTTCAAGGCCAAGGAAGAAAAGCGGCATATCTGGGATAAGGCGTTTATCTGGGGATCTCTGTTCGCCACCTTCAGTCAGGGGGTGGTAGTGGGCGCCATCATCAATGGCTTCCCGGTCAACGGCCGCAGCTATGCCGGAGGAGCCCTTGACTGGCTGACGCCGTTCGCGCTGTTTTGCGGGTTGGGGCTGGTGGTGACCTATGCACTGCTGGGCTGTACCTGGCTGGTAATGAAGACCGCCGGTGACCTGCAGGCTCGCATGTATCGGTTGGCGACGCCGCTGCTGGTCACTTTGCTGCTGGTGTTGGCGGTGGTCAGTATCTGGACGCCGATTGCCCATCCCGAGATCGCCAGCCGCTGGTTTACGCTGCCGAACCTGTTCTGGCTGCTACCGGTTCCGGTACTGGTGTTGCTCAGCGCCTGGGGGATCCAGCGCGGCGTGAACAACGCGGCGCACTATTCGCCGTTCTTGCTGACCCTGCTGCTGGTGTTCCTCGGCCTGAGCGGCTTGGGCATCAGCATCTGGCCGCTGCTGATCCCACCGTCCATCACCCTGTGGGACGCCGCCGCACCGCCGCAAAGCCTGGGCTTTATGCTGGTCGGCGCGCTGTTCATCATCCCGATTATTTTGGTCTACACCTTCTGGAGCTACTACGTGTTCCGCGGCAAGGTCAGCCATGAACAGGGTTACCATTGATGAGGGAAAACAGTATGCAAGATAAAACCGCAAGCGCACCGGCCCCCTGGTGGAAACGCGTTGGCTGGCTGGTGATTATCTGGAGTGCCAGCGTGCTGGGGCTGTTCCTGGTCGCCTCGATGTTCCGCCTGCTGATGACCGCTGCGGGCATGAAGTCGGAATAACCTGAGCGCTATCTGGCCAAGGTGTTGGGGAAATAGAAGGAAATAACCAGCGTGACCAAGGGCAGCGCACTAATTTTCAACAGCTCGAACACTTGCCTTATAGGCTCGCTTTGATCCCAATAAGCGTGGGCGGTAAAAACCCCACGCTTATCATGAAGATCCCGCACAGCACCTGACGCGCCAAGCGCAAACGTTCCATTTCATCGAACACCAACATCTGCTCCAGATAAACCCTACCGGCTTCATCGCGTAGATTGGTGTCTTCGATACTCATGGGAAGATCCCCACGACTTGCCCCACGGCCTCCAACTCTTTGCCATTCTCCCGCACTATGCCAAGGGACGTCCCGTTCTGTTTCATCCAGTGCTTATCGGCTATGGCTATCAACGCAAAGGCCATCTTGATCACCTCGGTTTTCTCCATCCCATGGCGCCGGGCTATATCATTCAGATCGTCATCAATTTTATTGGATAAACGGATCGGCAAACTGCGCATACTCCACCTCCTGTGGCTGATTGTCAGTGATACAGAGTCTACGTGAGCCGCACGGTCTGTTCAATTAGCGAACTGCGTAACGTCTCGCAAATTCAATATGTTGCAAGACTTGCATTTATCAACGATCAGCTGGCTTACGCCCCATCGCCCCGAGAAACCGTTGCTGCATGCCCAGTAACCTTTTCAGACTGAGGCATTGATAATCCAGGCCGTGCTGCGCGGCCACCTCGGCAATGATCTTGGCCAGCGCCGGGTAATGCCGGTGATTCCAATGGGGGAACAGATGGTGCGTCAGGTGCAGGTTAGCCCCGCCAAGCCAATAGCCCAGCCACGACGGAGAAGCTTGCCAGTCAAAGGTGGTGGCAAAAACGTGCTGGTACCAACCGTGCGCCAGCCGTCCCTGTTCGGGGGCCTGATAAAAGTTGGCCTTGGCCCAGTGGGTACCGACAATCAGCATCACAAACACCAGTGACGACAGCATCTGGCTGAGCAGATAGGTCAGTAACACCATTCCGGCACTGACCGCCGGCGGCATCAGCCACAGAGGAATGGCCAGCGCCAGGGTAAAATGCGCCAGCTTGCCCAACAGGAAAATCCCCCACCCCTTCCGGCCCTGGAACATCATCTTCGGCGCCATACGCGTTTTACCGGCGCGATCCAGCCAGTCGAACAACCAGATGTAATAAGGGAAAGTCAGCGCCGCGACGATCGGCCAATAGTAGGGCTGCAGGCGCATAAATGCCTTGCGACGCTGGAACGGCGTTTGCCGTAATACGCCGTTAGGTTCAATATCCGGATCGTAACCTTCGATATTGTTATAGGCATGGTGGAAGATGACGTGCCGCACCCGCCAACAGTCGGCATCCAGCCCCAAGGGCATACTGACGAAAAAGTTAAGCCAGTGATTCAACCGTGCGCGTTTGAAAACGGCATTATGCGAGGCGTCGTGCACCACATTGATCGTCAGCATCATGGCGGAAAAAATAAAGCCGACATAGCAGCCAAAGTAAGCCCAGAAATGTTGCTGCTGCAGGCTCAGCGCGTAAAAACCGGCGCACAACAGTATTAGCGCCAACAGCTTGGCGAACATTCTGCCGTCGGCAAAACGGTGATCGCCGCGCGTCGCCAGGTAGGCCTGGCTGGCCCGCATCAGGTCCTGGTGGATCTCACTCGCCTCTCGCTGGAACGCCAAGGGCGGTAGCGGTGTGGTGTCCGGCATTTTCATTGCGGTGGTTGCCCCATGGCGCGTAAAAAACGTTGCTGCTGTCGCAATAATTCACGATAGCCGATGCAGCGATAATCCATGTTGTGACTTGCTGCCACCTCCGCCAGTATGACGGCCAGCGCCGGATAATGACGATGATTCCAGCCGGGGAACAAATGGTGGGTCAGGTGATAATTCAGCCCGCCGGTCAGATGGTGCAGCCACTTCGGCGAGGTTTCCCAATCGCAGGCGGTGGCGAAGTTATGCCGATACCACCCCTGCGGCATCTGGCCGCCTGCCGGCAGCGCATAAAATTCAGCCTGCGCCCAGTGGGTCCCCAACAGCAAAAACACCACCCACAGCGAGGCCAGCATTTGGCTCAGCAGATAGGCGACCAGCACCGTTGGCCAGCCGATGCCATTTTGTTGCCCCACCACCAACGGGATCGCCAGCACCAGCAACAGATGACCTATTTTCCCGGCAATGAACACCGCCCAGCCCTTGCGTCCGGGCAATACGCCCTTCGCCGCCAGCGGCGTCTTGCCCAAGCGATCCGACCAATCGAACACCAGCGCAATGTACGGCAGCGACAGCGCGGCAATCAGCGGCCAGTAAAGGTGCTGATAGCGCATATAGGCTCGCCAGCTCTGAAACGGGGTTTGGCGAAAGAAACCGTTCTCTTCCGTATCCAGATCGTAATGTTCGACGTTGGCATACACATGGTGATAGCTGACGTGCCGGGTTCGCCAGTAATCCGGATCGACGCCCAGCGGCAGAGTCACCAGCCGCCCGACCAGACGATTGACCCACGGCGTGCGGGCGAAGGCGTTGTGTGATGCATCGTGATTAACGTTGACGTTCAGCAACATGCCCATCATGACAAAAGCGAAGTAACACAGCATAAAGGCCAAAGGCCGGTGCTGCATCAAACTGAGCAGGTAGAAGCCCACGCAAAGCAGCAGCAAAATCGTGGCCTTGGCCCAACGGGCCGCATCGGCAAAACGGTGATCGTCGCGACCGCTCAGATAAGCATGCGCCCGTCGTTTCAATTCCCGATGAAACGCCTGTTCCCCCTCAGCGGGAAAACTCAGCGGCGGCAAATCAACCATACGCGGCCTCCTTTTGGCGTCCCCAGCCGACCGCGACAGCGCAACCGTGAACCACAATGACACCGGCCAGGCTCCACCAGAAAACGGACTGCCCATCGGGCACTTTCAATAACCACAAGGGGAAAGCCAGCGTCACCAACAGCCAAACGCCTACGCCCCAGCGGCGACCTTCAGCCATCCCTCCCAAGGCGATCGCCCCGGTCGCCAACAGCACAAACAACGCCGCCTGCTCGCCGGTCACCCCGTCATAGCCGTAACCAAAACGATAAATATAGCCCAGCACCAGAGCAAACAGCAGCATGGCCCCGCTCACCAGGCACCCGGCGGAACAGCGGAAACGCCCGCTCTGGGTCGAAGGTTGGAAAGGCAGCTTGAAATAGCGCATAAACGGCAGGTTACTGGCCCAAAACGGATTGGCGGAAGATTTGTCGCCACGCACGCCATAGGTAAAAGGTTCCGTCGGCAGAGCCGGGCAAAAGGTGCCAAACAGCTTGTCCCAGAAGATAAAGCTGCCGCCGAAATTCCGGTTGGAATAGGCCAGGTCTTTAACGTGGTGCACCCGGTGATGCGCCGGCGTCACCAGAATGTGCTCCAGAAAGCCGAGTTTTGGGGTCACCGAATTATGGTTAAACAGCTGAATGCTGTAATGCAGGATAGAAACGGTGATAAACACCGACAGCGGCACGCCCGCCAATGCCAACAGCATAAAGAACGGGATGGAGGTCAGTGACGAATACCACGAGTTGCGCACGCCCAGTGACAGATTGAAATGCTCGCCCTGGTGATGCACCACATGCACCGCCCACAGCAGGCGGAAACGGTGGTGTAACCGGTGTAGCCAGTAAAAACCAAAATCCCAGGCCAGTATCGCAAACAACCACATCAGCACCGGCGGCCAACCGTCCAGCCAGCCCTGATTGAAATGCGTGACCACGTAGCCGTAGCAGGCAATTTCCAAACCGCGAAACAGCCACAGCATGATATGCCCGGAGTTGAGGTTGAAAATCACGTCATGCCAATCGACGCTGCCCTTGCGCCGCCACTGCAGCCACAGGGCTTCCCCCAGCACCACCAACAGCATAAACACGATAGGTATCACCAGATCGATCATGACTCTTCCCCCTGCCGTACGCCCCAGCCAATCCATTGAACTCGCTGGCAGACGTAGCCCACGCCCCACGCCAACGCCGCCCCACTGAGCAAATCCACAAACAGGTGGCGACGCAGTTGCAAGATGGAAAAGGCAATCGCCAGCCCCCAGACGATCAGCAACGCGCTGCGCAGTTTTTTATGGCTTTCCGCCGCCGCCCACACCGCCAATACCGTCAAGGCGATATGCAGTGAAGGCAGGCAGTTTTGCGACGAATCAACGCCGATCAGCGCCGCCAGCAAATCAGCACTCACCGAACCCGGCTGAACGCGCGGATAGTCCATCGTCGTCGGCCACAGCAGATAAATGGCGCCCGCCAGCAAGGCGCTAAGCTGCATGGTAGTTCTGAGCCATTTTAGTCGGTTCAACGGACAAAGCAGATAGCACAGCGGGATAATCAGGAAAAACGACAGATACAGCCAGATGGCGTGCGGGCTGAACGGGATCGCCCGGTCAACCCAGCCGGGCGTCAGCAAGTGGCCGGCACCTTGCCAGCGATCGCTGCCGTGGTAGATAACCCCGACAAATCCCCACCCCAGCAACATCTGCCACAGGCGATAAACAACGATTTTCATCCGGCCTCCGGCAAGCGAACAATGCGGCGGCGCTTGGCATCGAACTGCGGCATGATCGCCTGCGTTTGCAGGTGCCACGCCAGTTGCTCGGTGGCAATACCTTGTTGTTCGAACAGCGCGATCAATTGCCGTTGGCAGCTCGCCAACGCCTCCGGGCTGCAATCGGCCGTCAGATACAGCTCACTGCCGCCCTGCTGCGTCAGCCGGTAATCCGCCACCGCCGGCAACGCATTGGCTATCACGCGGCGGCATAGGTCGGCGAAGACCTGCTGCGTTGCGCCCTGCCTGGCCGGCAACAGCAGTTGGTCATCGCAGCGCCCTTCGATACGATCCAATGCCATAGTCGCCTGCCCGCAGGGACAGGGTTGTTCGCGCTTCACCAGAATATCGTCCAGGCGATAACGCACTATCGGTTGGGTACGGCGGGTAAAATCGGTAATCAACGGGGTAAAACGCCGCTCGTCGATCCACTGAGGTTCGACATGAATAAACTCTTCGTTCAGATGCAAAATGCCGTGGCTGCAGGTCGCGGCCAAAAAACCTTCGGTGGCTTGATACACTTCCCCCACCTGCGCAAACACCCGTTGCAAACGTTGGCGATCCTGCGGTTCCAGCACTTCGGCCACTGAAATCACTTTTTTAACGCTGAGCTTGAGTTCACCGCGTTCAACGGCATCCGCCAGGGCGCACAACACCTGGGCCGGCGCCACGATAATCGTCGGCTGTCCACGCTCAATCTGCGGCAAATGTTCGGCAAAGGGAGCGAACAGATCGTAAAACGACAGGCTCAGCCAACGGTTATTGACGCTGTGGTACAGGTTGTTGTCGGCCCGCAGGAACAGCGCGACCTTCTCCCCGGCAAATACCCCCTGCGGCAACATTTTTGCCAGCATGCCCCCGGCCCAAATCTGCTGCTCCTGGGGGCTGACGACGAACACGCCGCGCCGCCCAGAGGTGCCGGTAGATAAACCGACGCTGTAGTTGCCCACTTTAGGGCTGAAATCGCGATCGCTTTCGCTGCGCCGGGCACAGGCCAAAAGCTCCTCCAATCGCAGACCAGCGGTGTTCATCCTATCGAAATTGGCCATCATCACCGCCTTGTCCATCGTTGGCCACTCGGTCAGGGGCAATGCACTATAGGGCTGAAAATAGGGACTGTTCGCCAATACGCGCTGGGCAAAGCGCTTCAGCTGGCGCGCCTGATAGGCCTCCAGCGCCGCCCGTTGGGTAAAGCTCAGTCGCCGCGCACGCAGGTAGTGCCATAGCGTCATCAGCGGGATCATAAATCCCCCTCATGACACAGGCGGATCTCCGCAGCGCCGCCAAGATAGAGCTGGTTGAGTGCGCCCAGGGTGTCGTAATAGCTGCGCGGATTGTCCATGATCAGGTTAGCCAACCGCGAAGGGCCACGCAGTTGCTGATAGTTCAGCGGCGACCAGGCGGCATCGCTGGCCAGCAGCGTCCAGCCGGCATCGGTCAGCACAAAGGCCCCAAGGTGCCCGGCGGCGTGCCCTGGCAGCGGCACGATAACAATTTCTCCGCCGCTGCCCGGCAGCACATAGCCCTGTTGGAAAGGGGCCAATGCGGCAGGCAGGCTTTGCAGGGGAAATCCCTCGACGAACTGCAGCGCAGATTCAAAACCTTCCGGAATCAATCCGGGCACAAATGCCCTTTTCAACGCGGCAAAACCGCGCAGCTCTCGGGTTTGCTGCCACCCTTCGCCGGAGCAAATCATCTTCAGGCTGCTGAAGTCTCGCAGACCGGCAATGTGGTCCGCATGAAAGTGCGAAATGATCACCGCCTCGATATCGCCAGTGTTCAGCCCCAGACTGCGCAACTGTTCCAACAGGGCCTGCTGCGGGCTGAAATAAACCGGCGTCACCTGGCGATAAAGCCGAAAAATGCCGCTGGCGGTGTAATGCTCAAAATGGCTGGCATAACCGGTATCCCACAGCCAGCGGCGCTCGCCGACTTCCAGCAGATAGGCCCGGGAAGGAAATTTACAGGTGCGCATCGCCGAACCGCGCAGCGCCATGCAGCCCAGATGAGTGCAATAACCGATTTCAAACGTCATGATGTTAGCCATCTGCGATCATCCCCTGCTGCTTTAACCACTGCGCCGTCAGTTCGATCCCCTGCTCCAGACTGTAGCGCGGCCGATAACCCAGCACCTCTATCGCCCGGGTGTTATCCAGCGTCATGTCGAAATAGGCCGCCGCAACGCTGTAGCGGGTCAGCATCGGTTCTTTACGGGTGACGTGGGCCAACAGCTCCATCCCCGTAGCAACGCCCGACAATAAGGGATATGGCACCGCCTCGACGGCGTATTGCCAGCCCAACTGCCGGTTGAGCAGTTGGTGCAACATATCGGCCAGGCGCTGCGGCTGTTGGTTGGTGATATTGAAAATGCTGCCGGACGGTAAACCTGGTTGACGGCTGGCCAGATCCATCGCATGCACCACGTTGAGCACAAAGGTGAGATCCAGATAAGCGGAACCGCCGCCCGGCAAACGCAGCACGCCTTTATCGCGCCGCAGCTGCGCCAGTATCCTTGGCACGATGACCCGGTCATGGGGACCGAACAGGCCGCGAGGGCGCAAGATCAGGTAGGTGGTGTGCGGAAAGGCGGACACCTCCGCCGCAATGCTCTGTTCGGCAGCAAACTTGCTGGCGGCATAATGATTGGCGAAGCGTCGGGAAATATCCGCCTCGGTGACGTTGTGGCGGTGGCTGAAATCGAAATAAACCGCCGGCGTCGAAATATGGATAAACCGCTGAACCCCGCAACGTCCGGCGGCGCCGGCGAGTTTTTCCGTCACGCGGGTATTGGCCTGATCAAACGCCTCGCGGCTGCCCCAGGGTGAAGATTTTGCGGCACAGTGCCAGACGATGTCATGGCCTGCGATTAATTGCTCACACTGCTCGTCCCCGGCCACGGTCAGGTCCAGCGCGGTAAACCTGGCGCCCAGTGCCGCCAACTGCCGCCCCGCGGCAATATCCCGCCCGGTGGCATGCACCTGATGCCCGGCGGCCAACAGCCACTCGGCGGCGTTGCGCCCCAGCCCGCTGGTCGCTCCGGTCACCAGCACCTTCATGGCAGCAGTACCATGCCGCCCAACGTCAAACCGGCGGCGGTGCCGATCAGCATCACCGGACGTTCGGCGTTCAACCTGCCGGTTATTGCCGCTTGGTGCAGGGTCGAAGGAATGGAAGCCGCCACCTGATTGCCCCGGTAACGATAGATATCCACCAGGGCCTGCGGGGAAACATGCAGCCGCTTGCGCATATGCTCCAAAGAGAGATGGCTGGCCTGATGCGGCACCACGGTAGCAATTTGTGCCAGGTTCAGCCCCGCGGCCGACAGCAAGCGGCCAAGGAAGCTTTCGATCAGCGCCGAAGCCTGGCGGAACAGCTGCTTGCCCTTCATATGGAACAGAAAGTCACTGTCATTCATGCCGGCGCGCGGGTTGCGGCGCGTACCGCCGGCTCTGATCTCACAAAGATCGCTGCCTTCCGGGTGGGTTTCCATCAGGTAGGACAAAATGCCGCTACGCCCGTCACCTTGCTCGACAATAGCGCAGGCCGCACCATCACCGAAGATCAATGAAGACTCTTCATCCTCCCAGTCGATACCGCGCGAAGCGATATCGGCAGAGACAATAGCAATGCGCCGATAAACGCCCGTATTGAGCAACCCTGCCGCCACCTGCAGCGCGGAGATAAAACTGACGCAGCTGGTGTTGATATCAAAGCCCGCGATCCCCGGCCGCAGTCGTGCCAGTTTAAGAATATGGGCGGCGCTGAAAGGCAATGCCTGCACCGCGATGGCCGAGGCAGAGATCAGCAGATCGATGGAATCTCGCGGGATCGCATGCCGGGCAAGGGCATCATCCAGCGCAGCGACGGCCAATTCGGCCTGGCTGGCCTCGTTGTCGGCATGGAAACGATGAATAATGCCCGAACGTTTTTCCACGTAACCGGCTGACTTATTCAGGCGACGGTCCAGCGCCGAGGATTCGACGCACTGCGGCGGCAACGCCGCACCGGTCGCAATAATTTTAAGAGGCAATAAGCTTTGGGAAAGGCTATTTAGGGTCATTATCGTTGTTCAGCCTGCTTGTCCATTATTCCGTTGGCCAACTATCAAGCGCGGTTAATGATTCAAACCCCGCTATCCTCAGCCATACACTTGTTTGACATCAGCATAAAGAAAAACCCAAGTGGCATTCTTACTGATTGATTCCGTTCATTTAACTGAGCCGATAAATCACGTCTGTTTATCCGGCCACAGCCTAGAGCAAGGTTGAACGGAGGTCTACAGGAACTCACTCAGGGGAGATAAATTAAGAATAGGCGGAAAACAACCGAGAGGCAGAAAAGCGGCAACACCTGGCAGGCATTGCCGCTATGTAGGCGAGGAATTAACGGCGGTTACGCACCAGTTGGTAGCGACGGGTCAGGTATTCCACCGGCACGCTCCAGATATGCATCAGGCGGCAGAACGGGAACAGCACGAACAGCGTCATGCCCAGCACCATATGTAATTTGAAGATCAACGCAACGCCAGCCAGATGCTGTGACGCTCCGGCGTGGAAGGTCACCACCGCCTGCGCCCAGGCCACCAGCTTCATCATCTCGCTGCCGTCCATATGCTGGGCGGAGAACGGAATGGTCAGCAGCCCCAGACACACCTGCACCACCAACAGCGTCAGGATCATTATGTCGGCAAAACTGCTGGTCGCACGCACCCGCGGGTTAGTCAGGCGACGTTTCAGTAACAGCGCCCCGCCGACCAGCGTCATCACGCCGCAGGCACCGCCGGCAATCATCGCCAGCTTCTGTTTCACGTCGATCGGCAGGAAAGCTTCATACATCCAGTGCGGCGTCAGCATGCCGAGGAAGTGCCCGGCGAAGATACCCAAAATACCGATATGGAACAGGTTGGAAGCCAACCGCATGCCCTTTTTATCCAGCATTTGGCTGGAGCCGGCACGCCAGCTGTACTGCCCGTAATCGTAACGCAACCAGCTGCCTATCAGGAAAATCGCTCCCGCCAGATAGGGGTAAATATCGAAGAAGAATTGATTTAAAAATTGCATGATTAGCGTCCTTTGGTTCCGGTTAGCGCATCCGTCAGGTCCAGGTACTGTGGCGCCACCGCGCCGGCAAAGCGTCGCTGATGCGCCGTTTGCTGTGCCGAAGCGCAGCCTTCCTCACCGAGAAACTTGATCTGCTCCTCTTCCCAGACCGCATCCAGCGCCTGCGGCGTGTCGTCCCTGGCTTCCCCCGCCACCTGGCTTTCCAGGCTGGCGCTTTTTACCTCGGTGCCGGACAGCGTCAGCAACAGGTCGAACAACACCGCATACGGGCTCTCTCTCTGCTGCAAACGTGCGCCCAACAGCGCCAGGATCGGCGCGATATCCTGCAATCCCCCGCGCGCTTCGGCCTGGTTGCGGCTGGCCAGGTATTCCAGATACAGCGGCAAAAAGTCCGGCAGCTCGCGGCTGTCGATCTCCAGCCCCGCGTCACGGTATTGCGCCATCAGGTCGACCATCGCCTGGCCGCGATCGCGCGATTCACCATGCACGTGCTCAAACAGCAGCAGCGAGGTGGCGCGGCCACGATCAAACAGTTCGCAGTATTCGGCCTGCACGTCCAGCAACGGACGAGCACAAAAACGGCGAATAAACAGGATCAGCTGCGCGCTGTGGTGTAAATCCAGTTCGCTGGCCGGCTCCAGCGCCTCGACCAACGCCTGCTGATGGTCAAACAGCGCCTGCTCCGGGTAGTCCAGCAGCCGGGCAATCACTTTCAGGCTGATCATGAGGCATCCTCCTGGCGAGTGGTTTTTTGCGTCACATCAATGGCGTCAATGCGGCGGCTGTTGAACAGATTGAATTTACCGTCGCTGCCGTGGCAGCCGTCACCAAAGCTGAAACCGCAACCTTTGCTTTCCGGGAAGGCTTCACGTGCCAACTCGCGGTGGCTGGACGGGATCACAAAGCGGTCTTCATAGTTGGCGATCGCCAGATAACGGTACATTTCCTGCGCCTGCGCTTCGGTCAACCCCACCTGCTCCAGCGCACTGGTGTCCAGTACGCCGTCAACGGTTTCCGCCCGTTTGTAGTGGCGCATTGCCAGCATGCGTTTGAGTGCCAACAGCACCGGCGCGGTGTCCCCGGCGGTCAGCAAGTTGGCCAGATATTGCACCGGGATACGCAGGCTTTCCACGTCCGGCAATACGCCGCTGTGCGCCAGCTCACCGGCATCGGCGGCGGATTGTATCGGTGACAGCGGCGGGACGTACCACACCATCGGCAACGTGCGGTATTCCGGGTGCAGCGGCAGCGCCAGCTTCCAGTCCATTGCCATTTTATACACCGGCGACTGCTGCGCGGCCTCGATCACGCCTTGCGGAATGCCGTCCTGCAACGCCTGGGCAATCACCGCCGGGTCGTGCGGATCCAGGAAGATATCCAACTGGCGCTGATAGAGATCCTGCTCGTTCTCGGCAGCGGCGGCCTGCTCAATGCGATCGGCGTCATACAGCAGCACGCCCAGATAGCGGATACGGCCAACGCAGGTTTCCGAACACACCGTCGGCTGGCCGGATTCGATACGCGGGTAGCAGAAGATGCACTTCTCGGACTTGCCGCTCTTCCAGTTGAAATAGATTTTTTTGTACGGACAGCCGGTCAGGCACATGCGCCAGCCACGGCATTTATCCTGATCGATCAGCACAATGCCGTCTTCGCCACGCTTGTAGATGGCGCCGCTTGGGCAAGTCGCGACACAGGCCGGGTTAAGGCAGTGTTCGCACAGGCGCGGCAAGTACATCATGAAGGTGTTTTCGAACTGGCCGTACATCGCCTTCTGCATATTGTCGAAGTTTTTGTCCTGCGAGCGTTTCTCGAATTCGCCGCCGAGGATCTCCTCCCAGTTCGGGCCGCTTTCGATCTTCTTCATACGCTGGCCGGTGATCAGCGAGCGCGGACGGGCGATCGGCTGATGCTTCCCCTGCGGCGCGGTATGCAGGTTCTGATAGTCGTAGTCGAAAGGCTCGTAGTAATCGTCCAGCGCAGGCACGTCCGGGTTGGCGAAAATCTTCGACAACAGGCCGACGCGGCTACCCATACGCGGTTCCAGCTTGCCGTTGATTTTACGGATCCAACCGCCCTTCCACTTTTCCTGATCTTCCCAGGCGTGCGGGTAACCGACGCCGGGTTTGCTTTCGACGTTGTTGAACCAGGCGTACTCCATACCCTCGCGGCTGGTCCAGACGTTCTTGCAGGTCACCGAACAGGTATGGCAACCGATGCATTTGTCCAGGTTCAGCACCATGCCGACTTGTGAACGAATTTTCATTTTGCTTTCTCCTGCTGGCTGCCCTGCGAGTCGTCGTTGCCTTCACCGTCTAACCAATCGATGCGGTTCATTTTGCGTACCACCACAAACTCGTCGCGGTTGGAGCCGACGGTGCCGTAATAGTTGAAACCGTAGGCCAGCTGCGCGTAACCACCGATCATATGGGTCGGTTTCGGGCAGACGCGGGTCACCGAGTTGTGAATGCCGCCGCGCTGGCTGGTGATTTCCGAGCCGGGAATGTTCACGATGCGTTCTTGCGCGTGGTACATCATGGTCATGCCGGCAGGAATACGCTGGCTGACCACCGCCCGAGCGGTCAGTGCGCCGTTGGCGTTAAAGGCTTCGATCCAGTCGTTATCCTCAATGCCCAGATCTTTGGCGTCGTCTTCGCTCATCCAGACGATCGGCCCACCGCGCGACAGGGTCAGCATCAGCAGGTTGTCGCTGTAGGTGGAGTGAATGCCCCACTTCTGGTGCGGCGTCAGGAAGTTCAACGCCTTCTCTTTATTGCCGTTCGGCTTCTGGTTCAGCAACGGCTGCGCGGCGCGAGTATCGATCGGCGGACGGTACACCAGCAGGCTCTCGCCAAAGGCGCGCATCCACTCGTGGTCCTGATACAACTGCTGGCGGCCGCTGATGGTGCGCCATGGGATCAGCTCATGCACGTTGGTATAACAGGCGTTATACGACACGTGTTCATCTTCCAGCCCTGACCAGGTGGGGCTGGAAATGATTTTGCGCGGCTGGGCCTGAATATCGCGGAAGCGGATTTTTTCGTCTTCCTTGTTCAGCGCCAGGTGGCGGTGATCGCGTCCGGTCATTTTGCCCAGAGCTTCCCACGCCTTGACCGCCACCTGCCCGTTGGTTTCCGGTGCTAACGTCAGGATCACTTCGGCGGCATCAATGGCGCTTTCAATTTTCGGCCGCCCCGCTGCCGGGCCTGCGGTTTTGACGTAGTTGAGCTTTTTCAGGAAGTCGACTTCGTCCTGGGTGTTCCAGCCAATGCCTTTCCCGCCGTTGCCCAGCTTATCCAGCAGCGGCCCCAGTGAAGTGAAACGCTCATAGGTGGCTGGGTAATCGCGCTCCACCGCCATGATATGCGGCGCGGTTTTGCCGGGGATCAGTTCACATTCGCCCTTTTTCCAGTCTTTGACGCCGTAAGGCTGCGCCAGCTCGGCGGCTGAGTCATGCTGGATCGGCAGCGTCACCACGTCGGTTTCCTGCCCCAGATGCCCGACACAGACTTCGGAGAAGGCTTTGGCGATGCCCTTGTAGATTTCCCAGTCGCTCTTGGAGTCCCAGGCCGGATCGACCGCCGCCGACAGCGGGTGAATAAACGGATGCATATCCGAGGTATTCATGTCGTCTTTTTCGTACCAGGTGGCGGTCGGCAGCACGATGTCGGAATAGAGGCAGGTGCTGGACATGCGGAAATCCAGGGTCACCACCAGATCCAGCTTGCCTTCGCCGCCGTTATCCCGCCATTCCACTTCCTGCGGCTTGGCACCGCCCTGCTGGCCCAGATCCTTGCCCTGAATGCCGTTTTCGGTGCCCAACAGGTATTTGAGCATGTACTCATGACCCTTGCCGGAGGAACCCAGCAGGTTAGAGCGCCAAACGAACAGGTTACGCGGGAAATTCTGTGGGTTGTCCGGCTGCTCGGCGGCAAAGCCCAGCGTCCCTTTCTTCAGGGCGTCGACGGTGTACTCCACCGGCGATTGTCCTGCGGCTTGCGCCTGCGCCGCCAAATGCAGTGGGTTGGTGCCCAGCTGTGGTGCGGATGGCAACCAGCCCATGCGCTCGGCACGCACGTTGAGATCGATCAGGCTCCCGCCGAAGCGTGATTTGTCCGCCATCGGCGACAACAGCTCTTCGGTTCCCACGGTTTCATAACGCCACTGGCTGGAATGGTTATAGAAGAACGAGGTGCTGTTCATATGACGCGGCGGACGTTGCCAGTCGAGGCCAAATGCCAGCGGCAGCCAGCCGGTCTGCGGCCGCAGCTTTTCCTGGCCGACGTAGTGCGCCCAGCCACCACCGCTCTGGCCAACGCAGCCGCAGAAGATCAGCATGTTGATCAGCCCACGGTAGGTCATGTCCATGTGGTACCAGTGGTTGATACCGGCACCGACGATAATCATCGAACGGCCATGAGTTTTCTCGGCGTTGTCGGCAAATTCGCGCGCAATGCGGATGATGTTGTGGCGGGAAACGCCGGTGATCTGCTCGGCCCAGGCCGGGGTATAGGCTTTGACGTCGTCGTAGTCGGTAGCGCAGTTGGCGTCATTCAGGCCACGCTCAAGGCCGTAGTTGGCCAGGGTCAAATCGTACACGCTGGTCACCAGCGCTTCGCTGCCGTCTGCCAGGCGCAGGCGTTTGACCGGCAGCTTGTGCAGCAGGATCTCGTCCAGCGCCACGCTGTTGAAGTTCCCGCCCTCGGCAGCGCCGCTTTTGATGCCGCCAAAGTAAGGGAACCCCACCTCGGCCACTTCGTCATGCGCGCCCAGCAGGCTGAGTTGCAACTCCACTTCCTGCTGGTCCTGACCGGCGCGTTGCTCCAGGTTCCATTTGCCCTGTTCGCCCCAGCGGAAACCGATCGACCCCTGTGGAGCAACCAGCTCGCCGCTGCGTTGATCAATGGCAACGGTTTTCCATTCAGGGTTATTTTCTTGCCCCAGGCCGTCGACCAAATCGGCGGCGCGCAGCAGGCGACCGGCGGCATAATGCCCCTCTTCGCGCGGCTCCAGCATAACCAGCATCGGCATGTCGGTATAACGACGCACGTAATCGCGGAAATAGCCCACCTCACGATCCAGGTGGAACTCTTTCAGCATCACGTGGCCCATCGCCAGCGCCATGGCGCTGTCGGTGCCCTGCTTCGGATTCAGCCACTGGTCGCACAGCTTGGCGACTTCGGCGTAGTCCGGCGTGACCGCCACGGTTTTGGTGCCTTTATAACGGACTTCAGTGAAGAAGTGCGCGTCCGGGGTGCGCGTCTGAGGCACGTTGGAACCCCAGGCGATAATGTAGGAAGAGTTATACCAGTCGGCGGATTCCGGCACGTCGGTCTGTTCGCCCCAGGTCATTGGCGAGGCCGGCGGCAAGTCGCAATACCAGTCGTAGAAGCTCAGGCAGGTGCCGCCAATCAGCGACAGATAACGGGCGCCGGCGGCGTAAGAAACCATCGACATCGCCGGGATTGGCGAGAAGCCAATAATGCGATCCGGACCGAAGGTTTTGGCGGTGTAGACGTTGGAAGCAGCGATCAGCTCGTTAACCTCCTGCCAGCTGGAACGGACGAAACCACCGCGCCCGCGCGCCACTTTGTAGCTTTTGGCTTTTTCAGGATCGCTGACGATCGAGCCCCAGGCCTCGACGGGATCGCTGTGCAGCGCCTTGGCTTCGCGCCACAGTTTGATCAGGCGTTTGCGCATCAATGGGTATTTCAGCCGGTTGGCGCTGTACAGATACCAGGAATAGCTGGCGCCACGTGGGCAGCCGCGCGGTTCATGGTTTGGCAGATCGGGACGGGTACGTGGGTAATCGGTCTGCTGGGTTTCCCAGGTGACCAGGCCGTTTTTCACATAAATTTTCCAGCTGCAGGAGCCGGTGCAGTTGACCCCATGGGTGGAGCGCACAATCTTGTCGTGCTGCCAACGGCTGCGGTAGCCGTTTTCCCAGTCGCGGTTGGTGTTCAACGTCTGGCCATGATCGCCAGAAAAGGGTTCCGCCAACTGCTTAAAATAGCGGAATCGGTCTAGAAACTTGCTCATCCGGAATTCTCCTGAGGGCTTTTTAATATTTTTTTACCCTATGGATTTCAAGTCACAGCCAGGCGGCCAGCTCACTCATCTCCAGGCGCTTACTCAAGTAAGTAACTGGAGTGAGCGAGCGCAGGTAACAACGCTGCGGCTTGAAATACGACGGGTAATGACATTGCTCAATCTGCCGCCAGCCTACTGAGGCCAGAAGTTGGGCAAATTGATTGCGATCAAGAGAACGGAGGGAGAATAACGGCGGCAGTGGCGTGGATACCCCTAAAGTATCATGGCAAGCATTGGGTTTAATTAATTGAAAATATTATAGAAATGATGATTCAGATGTTCAAGGGGATATGCTGCGGGGTAAGTCGGGGTATTTGGGGGTAGGAAGCGGACTGCTGACAAACACTCGAAAAGGCCAAACCGGTAGGGGTCGACCATGTTCGACCCGATTTAACTCATTGATTATGCTATTGGGCGCAGCATGCAGCGCCCCTACCATTAAACAACAGAGCACTTTGTCTACGGCCTCAAGCGGACTGACGCCCGCTTCCTGTTTGGCGAAGTGAGGGTTACTGGAATAAAAAACGCATTAGCCTAAATCCATCTCATGCCCTATCCACTCGCCGCTGTCGCGGTTGATAAATTGCAGATACTGCTCATATTCCTGCTCGCCATAGAACAGGTTCAGCAGCGGGGTTTTATAGAACGACTGCCACATCTGCCCCAGCATGATCGGGCGGCGCGGGACATAAATGTTCTCTATCAGGTTATAACCGGTGGCCATCAGCATAAAGCACAGGAAGAAGTAGTTGAATCTGCCGCGGATGAACGATCCCCGATGGGCCACGTAATAAAACAGCAAGAACACCGAGGCCACGCTGGCATAACGGCTGGCCGCCTGCAGCGAGCTGGAACACAGGAACACAAACACCACCAGCCAGGCCGCGTAGTTCTTGATGTCCCCCGCCTGGTTGCTCATGGGGTTACCCAGCATAAAGACACCCAGAAACAGCGCCGGGAATAACACGATCAGGAAGTTAATCATGCCGTTGGCATTGCCGGATGTCAGGTAGTCGCTGGCGTACATGCCGGAGGTATAGACGTCGGAGTAACTGTTGATGCCGGAGATCGTAATATGGGAAACGATAAACGGCAGCGCAAACTTGGCGGTCAGGAAGGCAATGGCGCTGAACACCACCGTCAGCAGGCGGTTCAGGCGCATCACCCGGCTGCACAGGAACACGCCCACCAGCAGCATGCTGGAAAAGTGGGTCAGCATGGCGAACAGCATCAGGCCGGCGGCAAGCGGGCGGTTGAGCTTATGGCAAAACAGCACCATCGCCAGGGTCATCACCGCCATCGAGAAGCCAAAGCGTAACCCCATGGCAATGATAAACGGGTTAATCAAAAACAACACCGCCAGATGCAGCAGCACAAACTGCCGCGCCGTGAACACCTTGCCGGAATGCAGCATGACGATATTCAGCGCGCTGAGATAGCAGTAAACCGACAGCGCGACGTACAGCCCCGGAATAATGAAAAACGGGATGCCCAGCGTTTTGAAAATATAGAAATTGGCGTATAGCACCACGTCCACCTTGCCCTGAATAACATCACTCAGGCGGGTCGCCGAGTTGATGGCATCGTAGTTGGCAAAGTGGCGGTAAAGATCCGCCAGCGGCGGGATTTTAATGAAGAAAAAGAAAAAACACAGCGCAATCAGCAAATAAGCCGCCGAGTTCTTCTTTCCTGCCCGCAGCGTTCCTATGCTGTGCAGCAAAGCGAAAAGCGGTACCGTCAGCAACAGCACGCTGCCGATCAGCGTCGAACGTTCAAAGCGCATAATCATCCTCTGAAAGGGGGAGTCTCTTAAGGGTAACGGAGCACGCGAAACGCAGCTCAGAACGGCACGCCGCGGAAAAACACATTGCGGATGATATTTTTCATATACACCCCCGCCATCAAGCCGCTATTGACGTAAACAATGCCCTTCAGCCCATAGAAAACGCCGGCCAGGCGACTCTTGCCGTCGGTAATGATGCGCGAAGTAATGCAGGTATGGCGCAGGCGCATGATCTTGCGTGCCCGGGGTGAAACCTGTGGCATCAGCCGCTGCTCAAACTGCATTTTATTGCGGTAGCCAATAATGCCCTTCGGACTGGAGGTGATGCGTTCGCCATCATGGTCGTTGTGCACCGCCAATCGTTCATGCAGCGTGCCGATCTTCGCTCCGGCCGCCAGCAGCCGGTAGAGGAAGATATGGTCCTGGTAGCGAGGCGTGTTGAAAAAGCCGCGCACCGCAATCGCCGTACTGCGTCGCATCATGATCATCGGCGTGTAGGCTACGCCGGCCAGCATAAAGTCCTCCAGCCCTTCGCAGCGCGCGCGGTAGTAATGCTCGGCGCCGATCTGCCCGTTTTTCAGAATATCCATATCGCACAGGCTGACGTCGTAATCGCCCTGCTGCATAAACGCCAGTTGGCGGGCGATTTTCTGTGGATGATAGTAATCGTCGTCATCCAGAAAGCTGATGTACTGCCCGCTCGAACGCAGGATCCCGCTGTTACGTGCCAGCGCGCCGCCGCCATTGCGCCTGCGCGGGTAATAGATAATATCCCCCCGCTCAATGTAGCCGGCAAGGCACTCGCGGGTCGCCAGGCGATGAGCGTCGCCCTGCGGGTTGTCATCCACCACGATGATTTCCAACGGGCGATGGGTTTGTGCCAATACGCTATCGATGGCGCGAGCCAGCAGTTCGCTGCGGCCATGGGTGGGTATGATGACGCTGACGGTGATACTCATAGTTTTATTCTGCCTGTTGGGGGCGAAAGAGTCGCCCCAATTGACATGGGTGCAGCATGCCGCTGCTTTAACGAAAACGGGAAAGAGGCGAATGGTGCGCCGCTAGCCGCGCAGGTTGTACAGCCGGGCCATCAGGTAGTAAGCCAGCGGGCTACGGTAAAACAGCCGGTTTTTACGGCTCAGCATTTTACGCTCCTCGCCGCGCAGGCCGGAATAACGGCGCTTCAGCTCGCGGGTTTCGCGCAGCGCGTCGCGCGCCCCGAAGAAATCCAGCCCCACCAACAAACGCGCTTTCAGCGTGGTGACGTAGAGGATCGAGTAAAGCCCATGTCCCAGCCCCTGCCGTCGCCCGCTGTCAGCGCCGTCGAGTGCGTAATCCAGATCGTCCAGATCGCGTCGCTTTGGCGCGCGCGTAATGCCGTTAGGGTTGGCGCGGTATCCCACCAATGGCGTATCACAGACCACGATGCGATCGGCCTTCAGGTAAAGCTGTGGGATCAGCTGAATATCTTCAAAGTTTCGCCCCGCCGGGAAGCGAGCCTCATCGAACAGCGTTTTGCGATAAATCCGCGCCCAGGCGAACCACATGCTGCGGTTAAAGCTGTCTGCCAGCAGCGCCATATGGTCATCACGCTGCTGCGGAGCCGCATTGCCGGGCACGATAGCCATGGTGCCCTCTGGTTGGATCTTACCGTTATTGAAGGTTGAAAAGCGCTGGGCGTTGAAGGCCACGATGTCGGCCAAGGGGTTATCCGCCAGCAGGCGGCCCAAAATGCTGAAGTAGCCCTCCAGCAGCACATCGTCGGAGTCCAAAAAACCAACGTAGCGCCCCTCTGCATGGTCAATGCCGTTGTTGCGCGCCTGGCTCAACCCCTGGTTTTCCTGACGCAGAATGCTGACCCGCCGCCTGTGCTGCGGATAGCGACACAGCACTTCCTCGGCAATGCCGATGGCGCCGTCCGGGCTGCCGTCATCCACGATGATCGCCTCCGCCCAGTCAGGCAGCTGTTGCAACACCGAATCCAGGCACGCCTCGATATAAGCCTCAACCTTGTACACCGGAATAATCAGGCTCAGGGTAATATTCATGACCGGTTATCCTTTCTTTTCTGTTTCACGTTGTACCCATACCGCACGGCTGCCCATCGACGGCAACTCGGCCTCAATCTGCCGCTGCCCCTGGGCCTGCCAACCTGCAGGCAGATCAAACCTTGCCGACATCTGGCGATAGTAAGGGTTGGCGATCAGCACCAGGCCCCGTTCGCCTTGGATAAACAGACGGGCCGGGATGGCGGTATTGTTGCCTTGCAACAAGCTGCTTTCACCGGAAAGCAGGTAAGGCTCAAAGCTGACAATCTGCTGCGCTACGCCGGCGACGCCGCGCCAGATAGCATCAAATTCCTGCTGGCTGAACCCGCCGCGCTGGCGCTTGTAAAACAGATCGGTATAGGAATAAAACAGGATGCCTCTGGCCCCGCCGATCAACCCCAACCAGGCCTGATTGCGGATCTCCGCCTCGGTAGGCTGACGCGGTTTGCGGTCAGGCGCGTAAGCGGCATGATCCATAATCTGCATCACCAGCCACGCCCCTTTGGCCTGGCGCGCCACCTGACTGGTAATACGGCTGTACTCCAGCGTCCGCGTCAGATCGGCGTCTCTGCCGACCGGATAAGGGTCGCTGGCCAGCACGTCCGAACTGTTGAAATAGGCATTGAGAGTTCCGGTCTTGTCCAACACCTGGAAGGTCAGATGGTCAGGATCCAGCTGCTTGACCTGCAGGTGTTTTTGCTCAATCTGCGGCACATATTCCGGGCCCAGTTCGTCGTTGATGTACCAGGCGAGCAGGTTGGGTTGATGCTTGAACTTCTCCACATAGCTGGCCGTCAGCTGCGGATAGCTCATCTTGGTTTCCGGTGCGAAGCGGGTACCGGCGTACATGTCCTTGAGTGAAAAAATCACCTGCAAACCGTATTGCTGGGTTTTGCGGAAATAGTTATAGGGGTCGCGTCCGGTGCCATAGTTGTAATTGAGCAAGGTATTGAAACCGGCATCGCGGATGCGCGTCAGATGCTCGTCCGTCGCCATCTCGCCGTACATGTAGATGCCGAGCGGGAAGAAGCGCTTGCCTTGCTTCAAAACGTAACCCTGAGCATCCAGCGCGACCTTAGGCCGCGGGCGACCGACGCTGATCGGCATTTCGCTGCGCTGACTGCGTTGCGAAGCCACGTCCGTCACCTGCTGCTGCAAACGATACTCGCCGGCGGCCAGATCGGCCGGCAGTGGGAATTCCACCTTTTGCTGTTCACTGATGGCGTAACGGCGGCTGTCACGTTTCACTGCGGTGTTTTTGTCATCGACCAGGGTGCTGTCCACCTGCACCTGCTGCGGATCCACCACTTCAATCAGGCTGGATGCCGCGCCGTTACCGCTGCGCATCTGGTACAACTCCGGTGCCACGGGCTGCAGGCAGGCGTAAACATCGTCAAACCAGGCACTGCCGGTGGTGCCCTGACGCAGATAAACGCCCAGCACCACCTTCACCGCCCGTGGCGGCACCCGAAAATCGCCGGTCACCGGCTGCCAGCCGCTGGTACCCAGCAGCCCCTGCGGATAGCTGCCCGCCAAAAAACGCCCGCGGTCGTCATAACTTTCGACAAACACGCCGGCGCCCTGATTTTCGCCCTTGCCCCTGAGGTTTTCACCGCGTACCCAGGCACCGAAAGCCAGCTGTTGACCCGGTTTGACCGACAGACTTTGCAGCATGTTGTGGTAGTTGGCCGGGTTGTGATTTTGATAAAACAGGCTGCGCTGACCGCCGTGGCCCCCCGCCACCACCTGCGCCGAGGCCAACGACCACCCGGCGCCCCCCTGCTCGAAGCCGGGATCCTTGAGCAGGTTGCCGTCGCAGCCGGCCGCATTGGCCAGCCCTGCCCAGCCGGCGCCTGCCAGCAGGCAGGCTAAGGTTAGCTTGCTGAAATTCATTGTCTTTTCATCACCGCGCTGTACAGATAGGAGAAGAACAGATAACAGGACTTCTGATAGGAAAGCCCCAGATGGCGGCGATATATCTGCCACTGCCAATCGGCCGCGCGGAATTTATTGCCGGACAGCGACTGTGCGGAGAGGCGATAAAAAGCCAGGGGTTCGGGGATGCAGTAAGCCATGTGGTTCCGCGCCTTCTCCAGCACCGACAGCCACATAACATAATCCTCATGACCCACTTTGCTCTGGTACACCTTGCCGACCTGACGCTGGTTGTACATGCCAGTCAGGTTGCCGATCCAGTTGCTTTTCAACATGTCTTTATAGGCGATGATCTCACCGGCGCCACGGTAGTTTTTCACTCGCGTCGGGTCATCTTCAAAGGTGTAATAATGGGAGCACACCACGTCGTAGCGGTTGGTTTTGAGGATCCCGACCTGGCGCGCCAGCTTGTTCGGGTGCCAGACGTCATCGCTGTCGCAGAACGCAATATAATCGCCGCGTGCGGCTTCAATCGCGATATTTCGGGTCTCGGCCACGCCCTGATTGGTGTCGTTGCGGATGTAAGTCAGACGATCGTGGATGAACGGTTTCACCACCTCGGCGGTATGGTCGGTGGAAGCATCGTCGATCACATACAGGTGATAATCCTGGTATGTCTGGTTCAGCACCCCGAGGATCGACTCTTTGATAAAGCCTGCGGCATTGTAAGCCGGCATGATGACTGAAACTTTTTCCATCTTAACCTCCAGCAATAAGCTGTTGCCATTGGGGATAAATACGCTCGGGAATGAACTGCTGCGCCCGTGCCAACGAGTGAAGGGAAAAGCGCTGACGCAACTCAGCGTCGTCAATCAGCGCCAGCGTGCATTGGCTGAAGGCCTCGATGTCGCCCTCCGCCACCAGATAACCGTTCTCACCGTTATCGATCAGCTCCGCCGGGCCGGTCTGGCAGTCAAAGGCCACCAGGGGCAGGCCAAAGCTCATCGCTTCAATCAACACCATCGGCAAGCCTTCGTAACGCGAGGTCATCAGCAACATGGCGGCCTGACGATAGTGACCGGCGATGTCCGCCGTTGCCGGCAGCAGCTTCACCCGCTGGCCCAGGCCGGCCGCGTCAATCTGCTGTTGCAGTGGCCCCCGGTCCGGGCCGTCGCCGACGATATGCAGTTGCCAATCCCCCGCAAGCGGGGCGATCCGCTGCCAGGCGGCGATCAGCCGGTCGAACCCTTTCTGTGGGCATAACCGCCCCACCGCCAGCGCCACCGGCTGTTGCAGCGCCGGTTGCGGCGGTTGTACCGGGAATGGTGAAACGTTCTCGATCACCCGGCATTTACGGCTGGGCACCCAGCGGCTGATGGTGGCCAAATCTTTCTTCGTCAGCAGTACCGTGCGGTCGCCCAGCCGGTAGACCAGCACCTTCAGCCACTTCATCGGCCAGGCATACTGGTGGAAACTGACGTGTTCACTCAGCAACAACCGGCTATTGGGGCACAGCAAGCGCAGGTACGGCACCATGATCGACGACAGTTTTCCCATCGAAACGGTGATAATTGCGTCATAGCGGCCGCGTCGTAAAAACCATGCCAATCGCCAGGGCCACAACAGCGTTCTGCCCGGCATAAAGCGCAAGGTCACTGACTCGTCCAGCGGGTAAAATGCCCGGTCGCCGCTGATCGACACCAGATCCACCTGATGCCCCAGACGTGTCGTCAGCGCATTGGCCAGGCTGCTGGCCACCCGCTCGGTACCGCCTTTTTCGGCGATGTTCTCAATCACAATCGCTACTTTTCGTTGCTGCATGTCATCTCCGAAATCCCTCGCGGGCGGTACGCAACAGTCGCCCGCCGAGTGGAAACAGCCCCAGTCTGGCCAGACAGTCTCCGTACAGTTTGATCGCCCTGAATTTGCTGCTCAGGGCATCGCGCTCGGTGCGCGATGAGTAGTAGGTGAAGGCCTGCAGGTTTTCGCTGTACAGCGAGGCCAGCAGGTGTTTGCAGGCAAAACCGCTGATATAGCGGCCGCTGGCATTAAGGTAAGCATCGATAAACTGCTCGCTGGCATCGATGTTCATCCGGCAGCGGTCCGTATCGGCATCGCCGCAGCGGATAAACACGCCGCGCCCCTCGTCGAAGGCCACCCTGGCCCCCAGATTGGTGGCGTCGACCAAAAATCCCCAGTCTTGATACTTGTAGAGGAACTCCGGAAATAAAAAACGTCGGTCTTCCTTCTTACGCAGGCTGATGGTTGAGGTGCGAATATCACCCATATCGAGAAATAAAAAATCCGCTCCCGCCACACCTTCTTTATAATCGAAGCGATAGCTGCGAATATTCTTATCACTTACCGTGACGTAGTTACCGAAGATAATGTCTATTCGGGTGTCATGATGACGTTTCAGACGCCGGATAATATAGTTGGTATTAAACGAATCCTCCGGCTCGAGAAAAAAAACCACGTCCGAACGTGCTAACCGAAAACCGACATTGCAAGAGGCTGCCGTATTACGCCGTACTTTACTTTCATGCAACCGCGCCCGGCGATTAGCGACCAGCAGGCTGCGTATATTATCCAACTCTTGTTTGTCCGACGCATTATCAACCACGATAATTTCGTAGTCGAAACCGGAGCAGGCATTGGTCATCCTGACTAATGTGGTGGCCAAACTGGCTGAGTTATTAAAAACGGGAATGACAATCGATAAGTCCATTTATTACCTCAACAATATATTATCATTTGGCAAAACAATGCTAACGCCAACGGAATAACTTGTTATCCCAGAATATCCTTGTCCGGTTACACCCCCGTCCTGACGCGGTGAAATACGCGCAGCCTACCGGTGACTCAACTACTCCTGGAAATAACCTCCCCATTCCTGTTCAATAATTTCCGGTGTGAATCGTTGCAGGCCGGCTCCGGGAGTAAATGTTAACTCGCCAAAATAGATCCTTTCCTGCACCTGATAAAAATCCACTCTTACGTAAGAAAACTGTTCTGCCACCTGGCGTGCCAGCTTCAGCATCTGATCCAGGCGACAGGGTTTATCCATAGGCACTTCGCTGTTGGGCACCCCCATGCGGATTTCGGTGCGGTTCCATTGGGCATCGAAAAAATCACGGCGGTGGTCAATAAAGCGCTGGTAATCAATCTGGATGAAAAAACGCACTTCCCCGTTGCGGTTAAAACAGTGGATCTTGATGTCATTCGGGGTTTTGCCGTCCTCCAGCAACATTTTCTCCACCATGATGCGCGGCGAAATATCCTTATAATGACGTTCGCGATAGACCTGATAAAAGTTCTGTCGCAGCCAGCTGTTGGTCAGCACCCGCAATTCATTAAAGCTGGTTTGACTTTTATCAAATACCAACTTGTTATAACCGCTGCCGTGATTCGCCTTAATCACAAAGGCGTCAGGCAATGACTGGTACATTTCCTCAGTTAATTTTTCACCCTGAGCATAGAGTTCAATCAGGTATTCTTTCCCCCAAAGGTTTTCAATATACTCCCTGACCAGGTACTTATCGGACAATTGAGTATACATTGCCAAAGGATAGACTTTCCTGCGCATCAGTTTCTCGCTATACCCCATCGGTTTAGCCAAATGCGGTAGCTTGTGAAAAAACAAAGCGTATTTTAGCTGATGATATAATGCGTCGGGTATATTACGGTAAAAACCCTTCACCAGATTATTTAGCATAAAGTTCTCGCACCTTCCCTATTAGTTGCGGTAAACAGCGGTAGCAGGTGACCTGCAACCGGGTAATTTGTCCTTTTCTAAAAAAGCCATTAAGTACAAAAAATGAAATAAATTCGGTGATAAACGTTGATATCGCCGCGCCCAAAATGCCATAACGCGGGATCAACACCAGATTCATCAGCACGTTGACCAAAGCGGCCAATGGCATTTTTATCGCGATAAACCGATAACCGCCAAACAACACGATCGCCCGGTAAGAGACGGTGCCCATCACCGAGAACAGCGATGTCACCGAGCACAGCGCCAGAATGGTGGCGGTTTCGCGGTAACTGTCGCCAAACATCAGCTTCACTATCGGGCCAGGGAATAGCGACAGCAGTAATATCACCGGCATCGAAAGCAGCAGCACCACAAGATACAGCAGCCGGATCCGCCCTTCCTGCTCGGTCAGGGAACCGGCGTTGGCCACCCCCGGCATCATCGAGGTAATCAGCGCAATGGGCACAAAGACCCATCCCTGACTCAGGGTGATGGCAGCGCTGTACAGCCCGACGCTGTGTTCCCCGAGATAGTTACCGATCATGATCTGGTCGATACGCGTATAGATGACAATCGATAGCCCGGACACGGCCAACGGCAGCCCGACCTTCAGCAGATAGCGGCCATAGCGCCGTTGATGACGCAGGCTGATGGGCCGCATTCCCCCTTTCTCGCGGCGAAACAGCAACCAACGTACCCCATAGGGGATCAGGCTGCTCAGCACATAGGGCACCGCAAACCATTCCAGCGGCAGCTTGGCATGCACCAGCGCCAGCCGCACCACGATCGACAGCAGCAGCGCCACATTGTTGATCAGCGTGTTGAGCTTCGATTTCAACAGGGCGTCATAATAGATTTTGTAAACGTCCTGCACCGAGAAATAAGCGCTGGCCAGCATCAGCGCCATCATGATCTGGCTGGTGCGATCCTGCGTTAACAGCGCCCAAGCCATCAGCGGCACCGCGATCAGCGCAAAGAGTTGCCGCCGCAGACGCATAGAGGCCAGCATCAACCGAATGCCGCTGTGCCGTTGGCGGGCGACACGGTTGAACAACACCGCGTCGGCCCCCAGTTGCACCAGCGGAACCGCGATGGCGATCACCGACAGCAAATAGTTAATCAGCCCGTACTGCGCCGGCCCCAGATAGCGCGCGACGTAAACCGAAACGAAAATCCCCGACAGGCTCAGCGATACTCGCTCCAACATTAACCACAGGGAGTTCATCAGCATCGCTTTCATAGGGTTACTGAACCTTTTCCTGATGGCTGGGGTAAGCAAAGGCATAGTAGCCGGCATCGGTGGCGGTCTTTTTCACCATGCCGTTGAGGATCACCCCTTTAATGGCAACGCCATTCTGTTCGAAACGTCGGATGCTGGTCTCAATCTGTCTGACGGTGTTGACCTCAAAACGCACCACCATCAGCGCCGTACCGGCGTGATGCCCAACAATCGCCGCGTCGGTCACCGCCAGTACCGGTGGCGTGTCGATCAGCACCAGATCGTAATTCTGCCCTGCCCAACGCAGGAAATCGGCAAAGCGTTGGTGCATCAGCAGTTCGGACGGATTGGGCGGCACCTGGCCACGCGGCACGAAATCCAGATTGGCGATGTCGGTCTTCTTCACCGCCATTTCTGGCGCAATCAGCCCGGACAGCATATCTGACAGGCCGGCCTTGGCGCTGTTGATCAACCAACGATGCAGAAAGCCTTTGCGCATGTCGGCGTCGATCAGCAGCACCCGCTGCCCTGCCTGAGCGATCACCACCGCCAGGTTGGTGCTGGTAAAGCTTTTCCCGCTGGCCGGGCTGGCGCCGGATACCATCAGAATATTGTTTTTGGCCTCCATCATGGCGAAGTGCAGGCTGGTACGCAGGCTGCGGATGGCCTCAACGGACAGATCTTCCGGTTCCTCCTGCGCCAGGATCGGCAGTTTATCGCTGCTGTGTTTGGTCAACAGTTGCTGTTGAATACGGTTACGTTTCTGCTGCCAGGGCGAAAGCGGCACCGTGGCATACACGCTGATACCGCGCTTTTCCAGCGTATCGGTGTCGCTGATGCCACGGTGGAGCGCCGCACGCAACACCACCACCGACGCCGACAGCACACCGCCCATCAGCAGCGCGAAGAAGACGATCATCGCTTTCTGCGGCTGTACCGGACGCAGGCCGGTTTCCGCCTCATCAATGATGCGAATGTTGCCCACGGTTCCGGCCTTGCTGATGCTCAGCTCCTGCTGTTTGTTCATCAACTGCATGTAGACCTGCTGATCCACCTGCACGTCGCGGGTTAAGCGCAAAATTTCCTGCTGGGTTTTCGGCAGGGTTTGCACCTGTTTACCAAGCCGCGCTTTTTCCGCCTCCAGCGTGGCGCGTTTTTCCAACAGGGCGCGATAGGCCGGATGTACCCGGGTATAAAGTTTGGAAATTTCCGCCTCTTTGAAGGTCAGCTCATTGAGTTGCCCTTCAAGCTGCACCTGGGTGTCCAGCACCGACTTGGCCTCCAGCGACAGGTCTACCGAGTCATTCTGCTGGCGGAATTGATTAAGCTGATTCTCGGCGTTATTGAGCGAGGTCTGGGTCCGTGGCAACTGCTCGTGCAGGAAGGCCAGCATGCGCTGGGCTTCTTCGGTTTTCCGATCCACATTCTGCTGCAGGTAGTTATCGGTGATGCTTTTGAGCACCGCTTCCGCACGCTGCGGATCCTCCCCCGCCAGGCTGAAGGTCATGATGCCGCTTTCCTTGCCGCCAGGCGCGACATCCAGAATATTGCGCAGATCGTCCACCGCTTTTTGGCGCGGCACGTTAACCACGGTGAAGGTGGTGCCCGGCAGTGCCTCAAGCTCGCTCACGTTGACCGACCAACCGCCCTGCTGCAGCGTTTGCCCTACAACGCCGCTGAACAAGGTTTTGCCGTCATGGCTCAGGCTGTAATGCTGTGGGTCATCAACGGTCAGGGTCAGTTCCTGGCCCTGCATCACCGCCGGCACCTTCATCGAGGAAATACGCAGTACCGGTGTCACTTCGCCGCTCAGGCGGGCGATGCCCTTGCCGAACAGCGGGAAATAGTCCGGACTGATGCGCACCGTCAGGCCGAGGTCGTCGACGGTTTTGCCAATCACGTAGCGTGATTTTGCCAGCGACACCTCGTCCTGGGTCGCCGAATTCTGACCGACTCCGCCGATCGAACTGTCCAGCGTTTCGCGCAGCAGCGAGTCGCCCGAAAGTTGTTTTTCCACCTGCACCAAAGCCGTGGCCTGATAGATTGGCGTTGCCATCAACGCATAGGCACAGCCCAGGATCCCGGCTACGCCGGTCACCAGCAGAATGCGCCAGCGGTTGTCCCACAGCGGGCCAATCAGGCGCTCCCACTCCAATTTGTCGTCCTGTTCGGCCATCACAATCGGCAATGCATTGTTCTTCATCATCGGTCTTCCTTTAGTCACCGTTACGGGGTTACCAGTTACGTACCCGCAACGTGGCCTCACTGAGGTCGTTGAAGCTGGAAATGGTCGGTACCAGCTGGCTAATCAAGCGGTTCCAGCGAGCGACCGGTGCCGCGGTGACGTACACCACGTCGTAAGGCTCCAGCTGGAATTCGGTGCCCATCGCCAGTGCCGCGGCATCAGACAGGTCGAACTGGTACAGCGACGCCAGCCGTTTTGGCTGCTTGCCGCCGTTCGGACGGATCACGAACACCCCGGTGGCATCGGCCACCGTCTGGCTGATCCCTTCGGAACTGCCCAGGGCTTCGGTCAGCGTCATGCCGCTGCGGTCCATTTTCAGCGTCGACTGCTTGCCGACTTCGCCCATCACAAACACTTTCAGTTCGTCGTTGCGCGGCACATAGAGGATGTCGCCAGGCGTCAGCAGGTGGTTTTGGCTGATGTCACCGCGCTGCATCAGCGCCTGCAGCGAAATCGGCTGTTCTTTGCCCTGATGCGTCAGCACCACGTTGCGCCAGTCGGCGTTGTCGGTCAGCCCGCCGGCGGCGTTGATCGCATCCAGAATGGTCAGCGGTACGTTGGTCACGGCCTGCTGCCCAGAGGTTTTCACTTCCCCGGTGACATACACCTTTTGTGAACGGAAGGCGGCGATGCTGACGTCCACCTGTGGGCTTTCCACATAGGTTGCCAGGCGGCTGGCAATCTGGTTGCGCACTTCGGTAACGGTTTTGCCCACCACCTGCACCCTGCCGATGTACGGATAGAAGATGGCACCATCGGCATGCACCCAGTTGCCGGTATCGCTGGCGCTGCGATATTGCCCTGCCGGGGTGGTCAGCTCTGGGTGATCCCAGACGGTAACGTTGAGCACGTCGCCAACGCCGATACGGTACTGATAGCTTTGCAACCGCTGATCCAACGCCAGGTTGGGTCGCGCTACCGGTTCTATGCGACGCATTTTTTCCAGCAGCATCGGCGTGACGCGATACACCTGAACCTGTTTATCCAGATCGAAATCGTCGTCTTGTTGAGTCACTGTGTCTTTGCCATGGGTCGGCAGGTGTGAACCCGGAAAAGCGGTGCAACCACTGAGCAAGACGCTGGACAGCACCAGTGGCATCAAATGAGGCAAATGAAGGTTCATAACGGTACCGTGAAAAACGGGCCGCCATTGCGGCCCGTGGGAGGATTAACGATCGGCGGTAGGGTTATCGGTAAAAACTCTGGCCTGACGGGGTTCATGCAGCAGGACAAAATAACCGAAGAAGCAAAATACAAAGGCCAGCAGCATCAGGTGATCGGGCAGTTGCAGCACTTCGCTGCAGATGCCGACGCAGGCCAGCGTCACCGCCAACATGCAGCTCATGCTCAGCGCCTGGCGCGCATTGAGGCCACGGCGCATCAGAATATGATGCAGGTGATCGCGCCCAGCCTTAAAGGGACTCTGTCGACGCAGCAAACGACGCGTCATCACCGTCACCATGTCCATCAGCGGAATGGCAATCAGCCACAGTGCGGTCACCGGTCGCATCACCGCGTCTTCGCCCTGCGTGGCGGCAATCAGCAACCACAGCACGCTAAACCCAATCACCATGCTGCCGGCATCCCCCATGAAAATCTTGTTGCGTGCACCAAACACGCTGAGGTTGAACAGCAGGTAGGCCGCCAGCGCCGCAATCAGGCTCAGACACCACAACGCCTGCTCTTCATGCCCGGCCAGCCCGAACAGGATGGCCAGCGCCATAAACGTGACGCAGGACAGCGCGCCCAGTTGGCCGTCGATGCCGTCAACCATGTTATAGGCGTTGATCGCCCCCCACACCGCCAACGGCGTGATCAACAAGGCCGCGTAACCCAGCTGCAGTTCCTGATGACCCCACAGGTAACCCAAAGAAGTGAGTTGCATCCCTGCCGCCAGCATCATCGCCAGCGCAATCCCTCCCTGCACGATGACGCGTGGCGTCACCGGCAGATCAAAGCGGTCATCCAGAACGCCCAGCAACACCAGCGCCGTGATGCTCAGCAAGTAGGTGGTACTGTGCGGCAACCATTCGGGCTGCCAAAAGGTCACCAGCGTCATCACGAGGTAAATGACAATCCCGCCAACCAGCGGAACATGCCCCTGATGACGCTTGCGCGCATTGGGTTTATCCACTAACCCCACCGCCAACGCGGCGCGGCGGGCAATAACCACCAGCACCAGCGCCAAAATAAATATCACGCTCAGTTGATATAACATTGTTCCTCCAGCGAATAAGCACGCTACCGCCCTTGAGTTACAGCTCCCAATGCGCTATTAACAAAAATAAAATTGACAGCCCCAGGATATAAGTCAGCATCAGCCAATCCCGTTTAATACAGATTTATCTGCTTGTCAGAGGCGTAAAATAAATAACCCTAACTCGTAATAAAGTTATCTCTAGGAAAACTCATGCTTAATTGTTTTTTCGATTGCCGAATCAAGTTCGACCGGCGCCACGAAATCACATTGCACATTGCTTTTAAATTGTGTTCTGGCACAGAATTTCTGCACCCGGACGCGGCTAATAGGAAATTTTCGGCGACTTATTTTACTCACCACATCTAATGCCGTTGCCCCGCAGATCCCAAATACGTAAGGAATGCGAATAGTCTTATTATTTCGGCCTAGTGAAGAAGAAATAACGTCCACCAGCTGATTCATGGTGAAGTCAGGCTTATCAACATAATTGCTGACCTGATAAGTGGCCTGTTGATCCAGTGCGTACTCGAGTCTGGCGGCAATATTCTCAACGTAGGCCATGGACTTCATATTATTGCCGCTGCCTATCATCACAAAGCGGCCGCTGGCAATTTGGCGGAACAGGTTATAAACGTTGCCGCGATTGTTTTCGCCAAACACCACCGTCGGGCGGATGATGGTTAATTTGTTACTGCCATCGGCTTTCCGCCAGGCTTCGTAGACATATTCCGCTTCCAATTTGGATTTGCCGTAATGGTTAAAGGGCTCGAAAACCCCTTCTTCGCCGGTTTCCCGGGTCACGAAACCATAGACCGCCACGGAGGAGGTAAAGATAATCTGTTGGATATTCAGCGCCGATGCTGTCATGCAGACATTGCGCGCCCCATCAACGTTAACCTGATAATACAGTGAGATAGGATCAACATTATCCTGATGCTCAGCCGCAAGGTTGATCACGGCGTCACACCCTGCCAACGGCTCCTGCAGGGTCTGGGGCTGGGTTACATCGCCAAACTGATAGAGCTCGGGAAAATGCTCGCTCCGCTTTTTATCCACGATGGTCAACACCAGGTCGTCACGCGCACTCAGGCGCTTAACCAAACGCGTTCCGATAAAGCCGGAACCCCCGATGATCGCTACTTTACGCTTATCCATAATTTGTCACTCAGCCCGGTTTATCCATTATTCCCCACCGCACCATTGAGGCAGGACGCTAATTCGCGTTAGAACATGGAAACCAGACTGGACAAAACGAACCCGGCTTTCAAATAACAAATAATGAAATAAAAATATGTGCCAAATGTAAAATTATCGACAAAGGTGAAATATCATCGCGTGCTAATTTTTAACATCGTAAGCGACCTGATATTCCATGGTTTTATTCGGCAGTATGAGATTAATCTTACCCGTCCCTTGCGCATCCGAAGTTTCGTATTTCACCGGCTGTTTCAACCTTCCTTGTTTAGGATCGACGCATTCGATGGTGGCCTGCTCCAGACTTTCCCCCTGATACAGGCAAAGCAGGGTTTGCGGACTGTTGGTGCGGGAGTTATTCAGCGTCAGCGTCAGCACTACACGGGTATTGTTTTGAATATCATTGATAATCGGCGGGCGGGTTTGATTCCCCAGCACGTAGGAGAAATGTGAAATAATGAGCAACGATACGAATACCGACAGGTATTTCACAACTCTGACGGCGGGTACGGAGAAAAAACCCGCTGAAGCCGGTATCTTTTTTCTGATTGATGTATTTTTAAGCGTTACTGGCGTTGCCGGAGGATCAACAGGAGCCATATTTTCATCATTGAGCTCTATTTCGTCAGCTAAAGTTTCATCCTGCTTATCGTTACTTTCGGAAAGTTCCGCTTGAATATCTTTATTATCGTTATTGTCGACACCCCATATTTCATCGTCGACATATTCCTCCTCTTCAGAAATAAAGTGAAAAACGGCCTTGTTCTCCACCTTATAACCTAAACGAGGAATGGTTCTGATAAGTGTATGCTCAGCATCGCCGATCTTTTGACGAATTGATTTAATTGTTTGATTTATCGTTGAATCCGAACAATAAGTCCCTTTCCAAATGTTTTCTATAATTTCCGTACGGCTAACCAGTTCTGGGGATCTGGCGACAAGAAGTGAAAGTATCTGATACTCCTTCCAACGTAGGCGAAATTTTTCCCTGGACGGTGTCAGAACATCTAGATTCCTAATCTTTATTCTTTTATCAAGATTCACTTTTAATTTCCTTAGCGTGCCTGTCCTGCACACTTTGTATAGAAATATGAAAAAATGTTCAAGAAATTAAATGTAAACTCAACAGGTTGCATTCATGGGATATTTATTTTTATAAAAAATTACTGATTTCATTTTTTACAACACCTCTCAAAAGGAGGCTATGTTTCTTTGAATGTCTTTATTTCCCTGTTGGAAACATGGTTTCTTATCATGATTTCCGGCAATAAAACTGGATTATCTTATTGTTTTAAAACAAAAACTATACGCATGTTAAAAAAATGTTATTTAAATGAAATTATGAAATTTCATCCCACCATCAAACAATATCATCTGTTTTTCCACCTAATCTGATTGTCAGATAGCCTACAAAAAGCCTGCTAAAACAGAATGAGAGTTATCTGATTTAGTCCCTCTCGGAATGCTTAGTTAAAATATAGCATCAAATACAAAGGTGTATTGTTAACTTGATGAAATGAATCTCCGCCAGAGTGAAGAAACAGAATTTCATTGCCACGCAAGGCAGCATTCACAGTGCGTTATTTCCGTAAGGAGTTCGACGTAGAAATGAAAAAATAATGTCGGAATAACATTTTTCGCAAAGACAGGAAAAAATCAAAGTGGAAGAGATATATCTATAAACAAAGGAAAAAGCAGTGCGTAATAATAAGAATATTACCTAAAACTACGAGGATTTCACTGGGGAGGTAAAAAGCTTCACTTAAAATGTGGGATAAAAAGCGCCTCCCCTGACGGGCAGGCGCAGAAGTTGTCAGTACGTGGCTATCTTTTACGGCCGTAAACGAACCAGGTCACCAACACGCACACAACATAAAACACCAGGAAGATTTTCATCGCGCCCGCCGGCGAACCGGTCAGCGTCAGCGAGGTACCGAAAGCCTGCGGAATAAAGAAACCACCGGCAGCACCAATCGCTGAGATGAAGCCCAATGCAGCGGCAGAATCAGTGACGGCCTCGCGCTGAGCACTTTCATCACTGCCCCCGGCCGCCTTAACCCGGTCGACGGTGATTTTGCGAAAGATAACGGCAATCATCTGGAAGGTAGAGCCACTGCCCAACCCGGCGGTGAGGAACAACAGCATAAAGACGCTGTAAAACGCGATAAACGATCCTGCGTGCCCTGCCCCCGGTAAGGTGAGGAACAGCAAGGCGGCGAACACCGCCATCAGCACAAAGTTAATCAGCGTGACGCGGATACCGCCAAAGCGGTCGGATAACGCGCCTCCCACCGGTCGTGCCAGCGCCCCCAGGAAAGGTCCAAAGAAGGCATAGTGCAAAATGACCACGTCCGGGAACTGGGTTTTAGACAGCATGGCGAAGCCGGCGGAAAAACCGATAAAGGAACCAAAGGTGGCGAGGTACAGCAGGCTCAGCACCCACAGGTGGCCCCGTTTGAGCACCGGCAACTGCTGACGCAACGACGCTTTAGAGGCCGCCAGATCGTTCATACCGAACCAGGCCGCCAGCGTGCCGACCAACAAGAAGGGTACCCAGATCCAGGCCGCATTTTCCAACCACAGTGAACTGCCGTCCGGCTGCTGCTGCGCCGTCCCGCCAAATACGCCGAAGACAGCGACGGAGATGACCAGCGGAGCCACCAACTGCATCACGCTCACACCCAGATTACCCAAGCCACCGTTCAGGCCTAAAGCGCCGCCTTGCTTAGCCTTGGGAAAGAAGAAACTGATATTGGCCATGCTGGAAGCAAAGTTGGCACCGGCAAAGCCACACAGCAATGAGATAATGACAAACATGCCATAAGGGGTAGTGGCATCCTGTACCGCGAAGCCCAGCCACAGGCAGGGTACCAGCAGGAAGCAGGTACTGATGGCCGTCCAGCGACGCCCGCCGAACATCGGGATAACAAATGAATAAGGGACGCGCAGGATGGCACCCGAAACGGAAGGTAGCGCGGTAAGCAGGAACAGCTGATCGGTGGTGAAATTGAATCCTACCTTGTTCAAATTGACCGCCACTGCGCTAAACAACATCCAGACGCAGAAGGCCAATAGCAGGCAAGGAATGGAAATCCACAGGTTGCGGTTAGCAATGCGTTGGCCGCGCTGCTGCCAAAATGCGGCATCCTCAGGCTGCCAGTCCTGAATAACCGCGCCTGTTTTTTTTGATTTTGATAATGACGTTGCTGATTGCGACATAAAAAACCTCAGACACAGGGTGATAACTTCGCTCACCCTAGGCGGCGCCCCCTACGGCAAAGTTGATGTAAATCAACCCGGATGCAGGTAGCCGGATGCCGGAAAATGCTCGCCATCCCTTTATGAGTAACCCGCTAACGTCGCTAAAAACAAAACAAATCAAGCGATTGAAAATCCCCCCGTACCGCCGCCACGCACCCACAATGCGAGGTGGAAACTAATGGGTACTTCGTTAGAGGTATGGGGTTATGCCTGGGTATGATGAAAAATAACGCGGAATCGTTACCACCTTCGCTGGCACCACCTGCTTTCGCCCTCTGGTTTCCAGCCGTTATTTTGCTATGCGCCGGGGATCCAAAGCCTATGAAACGCCTGTTAGCTCCGCTTTCCATCGTTAACCAGGTGGCCATTTTGATGTTGCTGCTTGGCATACTGGGCGTGGCCGGCATGAGCATTTCCGCCTGGATGTCACAGAGCATTCAGGGCAACGCCCACGCCATCAACAAAGCCGGTTCACTGCGGATGCAGAGCTATCGCCTGCTGGCAAAGGTGCCGCTGGATGCGCGCAGCGAAATCCTGATACGCGAACTGGATCAGGATGCAAACAGCCCCGACCTGCAACGCCCGCTGGAACAAGAAGGCTTGACCGAACAGTTTCAGGCGCTGCACGACTACTGGCGACTGACGCTGCTGCCGCAATTGCACCAGGCCCGTCAACCGACCGACGCAGCCCCTCAGGTGGCACATTTCGTCTCCCTGCTGGATGCGCTGGTCTCGGACATCGACCGCCATACCGAGCGCCGGTTGCTGACGGTGACGCTGGTACAGGCGGTGTTTATCGCCCTGACGCTGTTGCTGTTGGTGGGCACCATTTGTTACCTGCGCCGGCGCCTGCTGCATCCCTGGCGGCAATTGGTGGCGATGGCGTTGTCGGTGGGCCGCGGCGATTTCAGCCACCGCTTCACTCAACGTGGCCACCAGGATGAAATGGCCTCGCTTGGCGGCGCGTTAAACACCATGTCCGACGAACTGGCCACCATGTACAGCGGGCTGGAGCAACGGGTGGCGGAGAAGACCGCCGATCTTCAGCAAAAAAATCAGGTATTGAGCTTTTTGTACCGCGCCAGCCGCCAACTGCACGCCAATGAACCGCTGTGCAGCCGCCTGACGCCAATACTCAATCAGTTGCAAACCCTGACGCCGTTGCGCGCCATTCAGGTGCGGCTGTATGAAAACAACAGTCAGGAGCAGTTTGTGCAGTTGAGCGGCAACCAGCCGCTGCGGCCGGAATACTGCAATAACCCGGTGTGCAGCGCCTGCCTGAACGACGACGAGCAACAGCATGCCAGCCACCCATCACTGAGCTGGAGCCTGAGCGACAAGCTGGGAGATTATGGGGTGATTGTCGCGCAACATGCGCCACAGCGCCCGCTGAATGACGACCATAAGCAGTTGATGAACACCCTGGTAGAGCAGTTGACCAGCGTGCTGGCGATTGAACGCCAGGTTGACCACCAGCAACAACTGATGCTGATGGAAGAGCGTGCGGCGATAGCGCGTGAACTGCATGACTCCATCGCCCAGTCGCTGTCGTGCCTGAAGATGCAACTCAGTTGCCTGCAAATGCAGGGCGCGGAACTTTCCCCCGCCAACCTGGGGCTGGTGCAACAGATGCGAGAGGAACTGAACATTGCTTATCGCCAACTGCGCGAGCTGCTGACCACCTTCCGCCTGCGGTTGACGGAGCCGGGGCTGCTGGCAGCGCTGCAGTCGACGGTGCAGGAGTTTGGTCAACGGCTCGGTATTCCCATCAGCCTCGACTATCAGTTAACGCCGCGCACGGTGCCCACCTATCAGGCTATCCACCTGTTGCAAATTGCCCGTGAAGCGTTAAGCAATATCCACAAGCATGCCCAGGCCAGCCAGGTGAGCATTCAGGTGATCAATCAACGGGGCGAAGTCACCCTGAGCGTCTGCGATAACGGCTGCGGCCTGCCGCAAGATACCCTTCGCCCCGACCACTACGGCCTGATCATAATGCGCGATCGCGCCAAAAGCCTGCACGGCCGCTGCGAAATTTTGCCCCGCAACGGCGGCGGCACCGAGGTCCGGGTGGTATTCAAACCGGACAACCACGCCATCGACTAATGGGAGAAACCATGACGACCGAAACTGCCGCCACCATTTTACTGATTGACGACCACCCGATGCTGCGCAACGGCGTAAAACAGCTTATCGGCATGGACCCGCGCCTGCAGGTGATTGCCGAAGCCGGCAACGGTGAACAAGGTGTTTCGCTGGCCGAGGAGCACGATCCTGACCTGATCCTGCTCGATCTGAACATGCCGGGCATCAACGGGCTGGAAACGTTGGATCGCCTGCGCATGACCGCGCTTTCTGGCCGCATTGTGGTGTTTAGCGTGTCGAATCACGAAGATGACGTGGTCAGCGCGCTAAAACGCGGCGCAGACGGCTACCTGCTGAAAGATATGGAGCCGGAGGAGTTGTTGAAGGCGCTGCACCAGGCGGCCGCAGGCCAGATGGTCTTAAGCGAGGCGTTAACCCCGATTCTGGCCGCCAGCCTGCGCGAAAACCGCCCGAGCGCCGAACGGGATATTCAGCAACTGACGCCGCGCGAGCGCGATATTCTCAAACTGATTGCCCAGGGGCTGCCGAACAAGATGATCGCCCGCAAGCTGACCATCACCGAAAGTACCGTCAAGGTGCACGTCAAACACCTGCTGAAGAAAATGAAGCTGAAATCGCGCGTTGAGGCCGCCGTGTGGGTTCTGCAGGGTAAAAACGGTTAGTCAGCGCCGTTCAACGGCCCGGTCTCTGCCGGAATGGTGGGCGTTTGCAGCATTTTGGGCGGCGGCAAACCCTCGTCGCCCCCGGAAGAGGCTGTCAGCGGTGGCGCCACCTGCAGTTGTATCCAGTTGGAAGTCACCAACTGCTGCTTGTCGTCTTCCAGCGTGACCGATAAACGGTAGCGGTTTTCCGCCCCCGGCGTGTCATCCCACTGCGGCACAATCAGACTCCAGCCGTTCGGATCGTTGCTGTTTTGCGACGACGTCAGGCTCAGTGCCTGGGTATCCCCCTGCCAACTGACGCGGGTGATTTTATTGGTGGTTTTAATCTCCAGCTTCAACGGCAGCGTTTCCCCCGGTTGCAGGCTCCAGGGCGGCGTGGCCAGGAAGACCTGCAGCGTTTTACGCTGGCGGAACTCCATTACCGGGACATTTTTCCGTTCGATATTGTCATAGCGGCTGCCGCGCAGCGATTTGGCCTGGGCCACATACTCCGGCGATATCTGCTTTACCAGCGGTACGCCAAGACGATAGCTCAGCGCCAGTTCAACCTGATCCTGGCTCAGCCCGCCTTCCCCCATCTTGTGCAGCGCTTTCACCGTCACCAGCGGCACCGGCGTGTAATTCACCCCCAATTGCATCGCTCGCGGGTCGTTTTGTTTTTTACCGCTGCCAAACAGGTTCACGTTCTCCCCCCAGTACTGTTCGTAGCTGAGAGAGCCGCCGATCTGGCGGTAAAACGGCAGATAGCCTTGGGTGGTGATGTCGTAACCGCTTGCCGGACGACTGAGAAATTCGGCGTTATCGTTCTGTTGCGCCAGTGCCGATAACGGATAGTAATAATTGGCGGAAAAACGCAGGAAGTCGCCCCAGGCTTCGGCCCCCAGGCTGGCGCGGTTATGATTGCGTTTGAAGTCGCTGTCGAGCACCGTGTTGTAGCCCAGCAGCCAATCGCCGGCGACCCAACGCTGTCCAACGCCAAAGTTGCCCAACGCCCCTTCGGTTTGCTGCAGCAGGCCGAGCTGGCTGTAAGTCAGCAGCCCGTTAACGTCATACAGAGGGCTGAACAACTGGCCGCTGCTGCCGGAAAAATTCCCCTGTTCGGACATAGTCAGCGACAGTTTGGCGGTCCCCAGCGGTGACAGCAGCTCTTGCGCCTGTTGTTGCAGCACCTCGCCGGCTTGCCCCACCGCGTAACTCTCGGCGCGGGTACGCACCTGCTGGCCGGAAACGTTATTCAGGTTACGTTCCCCCAGCTGTTTGGCCATGGTGGCCCACTCTTTCTCGCGTTCGGCGTCATTCGAGGTATTGCCGCCCAGCTCCGGCAAAGTGTCGTCCGTATTCGCTTGATGGCTAACGGAAGGCGGCGCAGGGGGAGATTCGGCACCGGCGGGCAAGCTGCCCAGCAGCCACGCCAACGCCACCGCCGGTAAACAGGCAGGGGCCAAGAAGGTATGAACGGTTTTCTTCACTCTGTCACTTGCTTTAGGGATAGCTTCAATCATTACACCACCGCCGTTCCCTCATCCCGAGAGTGGGCGGATAAACCTTTTTTGCTGCGGCCACTCCAGGCAGCAGAACAACGACCTTTGCACAGCGAACAACCAGGGTATTGGCCCTGTCGGCACCGGGGCGCCAAAGTGCATCATGAATCCCAAAGTCTAATCGGTTTCTGATGATAAACCATCAGATAAACCTCAGTTTATCTTGTGACAACGTCACCAATACGATTTATATCACTTTACCAAGAGGGGTCAATCCCGATCGCGCCCAAACATTGGCATTCGGGCAGGATAAATTCACTAAATTTCATCGCAGATTTTGCCTGATTGATCAGCATTCATCTTTTCATAAAACACGGTAATGCTTTGATTATGCGTGGAAACCCTCAATTTCAGCGTATTTTACCTGGCTATAAACAATGCTTTGCGATCGCCTGCGCAAAGCGCGTCCTTACCTGGCACCTGCTCTGCTGTAAAACTCATTTTGCCGCTATTTTGAACGCTAATTTCAGTTCAGCAAGGATGCTTATGTTTAACCCCCCGCAGTGGGATCTGTGGTATCGCGGCCTGCTTATTCCGGCCATGTTACTGTCGGCGGTCATCGCCAGATGGCTCATGCATTCCGTGTCTCAGGATCTGGGGCAACGCCTGCCGCCGCTAAAAACCCGCACTCTGATGTTGATAGCCATCAGCGCCGGGCTGACGGCATTGCCTTTTAACCTCACACCGCTGCAGCAAACAGGACTGCTGCCGGTGGCAACCCTGTTGATCGCGCTGGCCTGCATCGACTGGCGGTACCGATTATTGCCCGATCGCCTGACGCAGCCGCTGTTATGGGCCGGGCTGCTGGCCAATCAGCAAGGCTGCTTTACCTCGTTGAACGAGGCGGTGACCGGGGCCACCGCCGGCTATCTGTCATTGTGGTTGCTTAACGCCGGTTATCGCTGGCGGCGAAAAAAAGAGGGCATTGGCCAGGGCGATTTTAAAATGCTGGCGGCCCTGGGGGCCTGGAGCGGCTGGTCTGCCCTGCCCATGTTGGTTACCGGCGCGGCAGTGGCAGGCTTATGCGTTGCGACGTTGGCCTGTTTACGCCGCAGCCCCGGCAGAGATGCCCCGCTGCCGTTCGGCCTCTATCTGGCCCTTTCCGGCTGGTTTACCCTGCTTTCGCTGGCCGACATGGATATCACGCCCTTCATCAAGGGAAATTCTCTCATTTCAGCTTATTTCACCCCAATGGCCGATTAATACCGTCGCCGGCGCTGTTATAGCCGACTGTTGGCCAGGCTGTTATAGCGAGCCGCTCTCTGCGCCACTATGCTTTATTTAAGCAAACACAGGAGGCTGTATGATCGGTCGTGGTTTCTCCGCACTCGCGCTCAGCGCGGCATTACTTACCGGTTCGCTGTCGTTCACGGCACAGGCCGCCGGCACCTTTACCCTCAGCTCATCGGCGTTTCAGGACGGTGGTATGCTGGCGCAGAAATACGCCGGAGCTACACCGGGCAATGCCAGCTGCACCGGCGACAACGTTTCACCTCCGCTGAGCTGGACCCACCCGCCGGCGGGCACCACCAGCTTCGCCCTGCTGCTGTCCGACCCCGAAGGCCGCGCCGGTTTGGGCGTTAGCCATTTGGTGGCTTATGGCATCCCGGCCACGGCCAGCGGTTTCGCCGAAGGCGACCTCACGCAGGGCAAAGGCTTTATCGGTGGCAAGAACTCACCGGGCACCGCGGTATATCACGGTCCATGCCCACCGGCGGGTTCAGGCTTGCACCACTATACCTTCGTGCTGATCGCCACCGATCTCCCGCCTCATGCGCTGGGGCCAGGATTAACTCGCGAACAGCTGTTGGAAAAATTGCAGGGCCACGCCAAGGGCGGTGCGGGTATCATCGGTCGCTTCGGTCAATAACCGCTCAGGCGGTCAGCGCTGGTTCAGGCAACGCGGCAATGACGTTCGTCGTACGGTAGAGGCTGACCACCTCACCAATCACCAGCAAGCTGGGTGAAACGGGCCGCTGTTTGGCGATCAACGCCGGTAATGCTGATAATGTGCCAATCAATACTCGTTGGCGCGGTAACGTGCCGCGTTCAACGATCGCCAACGGCGTCTGTGGCGCCATACCATGGCGTATCAGCTGCGCGGTAAGCGTTTCACTCAGGCTCAGCCCCATATAAAACACCAGAGTCTGGCCCGCGGTAACCAACCCTCGCCAGTCCAGGTCGACTTCGCCATTGCGGCAATGCCCCGTCACAAAGCGTACCGACTGTGCGTAATCGCGGTGGGTCAGCGGAATGCCGCTCACCGCCGCACAACCGCTGGCAGCGGTGATGCCCGGCACCACATGGCACACCACACCATGGCGTTGTAAATGCACCATTTCCTCCCCGCCGCGGCCAAAAATAAAAGGGTCACCGCCTTTTAAGCTCACCACTCGATTACCGGCCTGTGCCAACTCCACCAGCAGCGTGTCTATTTCGGTTTGCGACAGGGTATGGCATCCCATCGATTTCCCCACGTCGATACACAGGGCCTTTTTCGGCAATAAAGCCATTACCGCCGGGGAAACCAGCCGATCGAACACCACCACGTCGGCCTGCCGGATCACCCTCAGTGCCTTTAAAGTCAGCAGTTCCGCATCCCCCGGCCCGGCGCCCACCAACCACACCTCGCCGCTGCGTACCGGCTGCTGCCTGTCTCCAGCCCGCATCAGTCTCTCTATCGCGATCATTTCACGCCCTCCGCTAAGCCACCCGTTGGGATGCATGTTGTTGAATCAATTTTTTCAGCTCAGGCAAGCAGGAACCGCAGTTAGTCCCGCATTGCAGGCTCGCACCCAGCGCTTGCGTGCTGTGACATCCCGCCCGAATCGCAGCGATGATGTGGTTCTCTCCTACGCCGAAACAGCTGCAAATCGTGGCCCCCGCCGCCTGTTCACCGGGTGCGCCGCGCCCTGCCAACAACGCCAGCCGCTGCGGCCCGCTGGCAGGTGCCTGTTCAAATGCATTGAGGATCGCCGGCCGATCGAGCACCGGTGCATGGCTGCGCACATAAAACGCCAGCTGTACCTCCCCCTGTCGCCAGCCAAGCAGGTGCAAGCCACGCTGCGCCAACTGTGCCGTCTGCAGCGTCAGGCCCTCCAGCGTGAAATGCCGCCTGAGCCAGGCTTGCCAGTCTTCCACCGGTTGCTGCCCTGCCATGATGTAGTGAGTCAGGCCGTCCTGCGCCACCCGGCTCCAGTAAATCCCCTTGGGGGCGGCAATCTCGGTGCGTAGGAAAATCTCTGCCTGCCAGCTCACCGGCCAATGACTGACCCGCACCGGGGCATGCTTGCTTTCCGGTTGGCCGGAGTCGACATCCACCACCGGTGGAATCAAAGCGTCAACTCGCCCCTGCGCGGTAAACTGCCCATTCCAGTGCATCGGCACAAACACGCTGCCACGTCGCTGCCCAGGGTTACACTGCGCACGCGCCAGCATCCAACTGTGAGGGGAACTGAGCCGCACCAAGCTGCCGTCGATGATGCCCTGTTCGGCAGCGTCCTGAGGATGCATCTCGCAAAACGGCTCGCTCAGATGACGCATCAGCCGCGCAGCTTTGCCGGTGCGCGTCATGGTGTGCCATTGATCTCGGATACGACCGGTGTTTAACACCAGGGGGTAGCGTGACGACACGGCATTGTGCGGCAGGCGCGGCGTTACCGGCAGCAATCGCGCCCTGCCGTCCGCATGGAAAAAACGTCCTTCGCTGAACAAACGTCGGCAGCCGGTGGGGTGCTGCGCATTGAGCGGCCACTGCACCGGCTTCATCCGCAGCCATTGCTGCCGATCCAGTCCTGCCAGCAGGCCAATGTCGAACGCCCGTGCCCCCTCATTTTCAAAACCGGACAGCGCCGCGTGTTCGCTGAAAATCTCACAAGGATGACGGTAGCCAAACGCCGCACCATAGCCCATACGCTGCGCCACCTGGCTGAGGATCCACCAGTCGGCGCGAGCTTCTCCCGGCGGCGGTAAAAATGCGCGCTGCCGTGAGATGCAGCGTTCGGAGTTGGTGACGCTGCCTTCTTTTTCCCCCCAGGCCAGCGCCGGCAGACGAATATGCGCCAGTTCGGCGGTATCGGTCGCCGCCATCACTTCGGACACCACCACCAGCGGGCACTGCTTCAACGCCTGGCGTACCGCATCGGCATCCGGCAGGGAAACGGCCGGGTTGGTCCCCATAATCCATACCGCCTTTACCTGGCCGGTGGCTATCGCCTGGAACAGATCTACCGCGTTCAACCCCGGCTGCCGGGCTATGCGCGGTGCCTGCCAGAAACGCTGCACCCGGTCTATATCCTCAGCGTTGAACCCCATATGCGCCGCCAGTTGGTTGGCCAAGCCGCCCACTTCTCGCCCGCCCATGGCATTGGGTTGGCCGGTGATCGAAAACGGGCCGCTGCCCGCCCGGCCAATGCGTCCCCCCGCCAGATGCAGGTTAATAATCGCATTGCACTTGTCCGCCCCGCTTGCCGACTGGTTGATGCCCATCGAATAGAGCGTCACCCAGTCACGGGACGCAGTCAGCAGTTGGAAGAATGCCAATACCCTGTTCAGGGGCAGCCCGCAAAACTCCGCCACTCGTGACGGCGACCAGGGGATTGCTGCCGCCAACGTGGCCTCTACGCCGTTGGTATGCCGTTGCAAAAAAGCTTTATCCAATCCGCCGTGCTCGGCCAGCCAGTTCAGAGCACCGGTAAACAGCGCCGCGTCGCTGCCGGGCCGCAGCGGCAAATGTAAATCGGCAATGTCACAGGTCGCCGTCTCACGTGGATCAATCACCACCACCCGCATCTGCGGACGTTGCCGACGCGCCTTTACCAACCGCTGATAAACCACCGGATGCGCCCAGGCAGTATTGGAGCCGGTCAGAATCACCAGATCGGCCTGCTCGAGATCCTCATAGCAGCCAGGTACCGCATCGGCACCGAACGCCCGTTTGTAGCCGACCACTGCCGAAGCCATACACAGCCTGGAATTGGTGTCGATATTGGCGGCACCAATGAATCCCTTCATCAGTTTGTTCGCCACGTAATAGTCTTCGGTCAGCAGTTGGCCTGAGGCATAAAACGCCACCGCCTGCGGGCCATGCTGTTCGATAATGCGGCTAAAACGCAGCGCCACCTGATCGAGCGCCTGTTCCCATCCCACTGGCTGCCCTTCAATCTGTGGTTGCAACAGGCGGCCCGCCAGATCCAGAGTTTCCCCCAGCGCGCTGCCTTTTACGCACAGTCGCCCCTGATTGGCCGGATGCTCAATATCGCCGCTGACCGCGAACGCACCTTCGCTCTGTCGATCGACGGTCACGCCACAGCCAACGCCGCAGTATGGACAGGTGGTGCAATGCGCGGCGCTCATGGCGTGACGTCCGCCGTTTCCGGCCGTCTGCTCGTTGCCCCCAGCGGCTGGCTGCATACCCACACGCGGCCCGCTTCTACCCGCACCGGCCAGGCGGTTACCCCATTTTCTGGATTGTCCACGCAGATGCCGTCACTCAGGCGGAAGCGTTGCTTGTACAGAGGGGAAATCACCACCGGCTCGCCCGCTACATCACCGATCAAGCCACGCGCCAACACGTTGGCATCGCTGTCCGGCTCCTTGTTTGCCAACGCATAAACCCCGCAGTCCGGAAGATGAAACAGCGCAATTTGCCGTTGTCCCAAACGGGCGGCAATGCCGGCATGGGACGGAATATCCGTCAGCGCGCAAACATCCTGCCACTGTCCACCAGTGCCGGCGGCGGGTTGCACCTCGATCACCTGGGCCCGTTCCTCTCCCAGCGCCGGGCGACGCTGGCCGCGATCCGTCTGCCAGACAATCGCCTCGTCAGGCTGTTCGCTATTGACGAACGGACGGAACAGCTTCAGCCGATCCGGGCTGGCGAGCGTGGTTTGCCATTCACACTGGTAGACGCTCACCACCCTCTCCATTTCGGCATCCAGTTCGCGGCCAATGCCCAGGCTGTCTTGCAAAACCACCTGGCGCAGGTAGTCCAGCCCACCCTCCAGGTTATCCATCCAGGTGCTGGTGCGCTGCAGGCGATCGGCGGTACGGATATAGAACATAAGGAAACGATCGACGGTGCGGATCAGCGTGTCAGTATCAAGATCGCTGACAAACAGATCCGCATGGCGCGGTTTCATGCCGCCATTGCCGCACAAATAGAGGTTCCAGCCTTTGTCGGTGGCAATCACCCCCACGTCTTTGCTCTGCGCCTCTGCGCATTCTCGCGTGCAACCGGAAACCGCCATCTTGATTTTGTGCGGCGAGCGCAGCCCCTTGTAACGATGCTCCAACGCGATCGCCAACGCGGTAGAATCCTGCACGCCATAACGACACCAACTGGAACCGACGCACGACTTCACCGTACGTAACGACTTGCCGTAGGCATGCCCGGTTTCAAAACCGGCATCGACCAACTGCTGCCAAATCTCCGGCAGTTGCTCCAGCCGCGCGCCAAACATGTCGACCCGCTGCCCGCCGGTAATTTTGGTGTAGAGCTGATAACGCTGGGCGATTTGACCAATGGCAATCAGCCCTGCCGGGGTGATTTCACCGGCCGGTACCCGTGGGACCACCGAATAGGTGCCGTCTTTCTGGATATTGGCGAAGAAACGGTCATTGGTGTCCTGCAGCGGCAAATGCTCCGGTTTCAACAAATATTCGTTCCAGCACGACGCCAGAATTGACCCCGCCAGCGGTTTGCACACCTCACAACCACGCCCATGACCGTGTCGAGACAGCAGTTCGTCAAAGGTGCGGATGTTGCCGACGCGTACCAGGTGATACAGCTCCTGACGTGAATAGGCGAAATGCTCGCAAACGTCTTTTTTCACCACTACGCCACGCTGCTGCAGTTCGTGCTCCATCAGCTGTTTGACCAACGCCGCACAGCCGCCACAGCCGGTTCCCGCTTTGGTGCAGGCCTTGACCGCCGCCAAATCGCCGCAGCCTTGTTCCACTGCGGCGCTGATATCGCCCTTGCTGACGTTGTGACAAGAGCAAATCTGAGCCATGTCCGGCAAGGCTGAGACCCCCAGGGCTTTCGGTGCTGACCCGGCCGTCACAGGTAAAATCAGACTCTCCGGCATCGCGGGCAGCGGCAGATCGTTGAGCATCATCTGTTGCAGCGTGCTGTATTCCGCGCTGTCGCCCACCAGCACCGCGCCCAGCAGTCGCTTGCCGTCGGCGTCAATCACCAGCTTTTTATACACCTGTGCCGGGCCGTCTACCCAACTGTAGCTTTGGCTGTCGGGAGTATAGCCATGGGCATCACCCAGCGACGCCACTTCCACGCCCAACAGTTTGAGTTTGGTGCTCATATCGGCACCACAGAACACCGTTTCCTTGCCGGCCAGCCGATCGGCCAGGGTACGAGCCATCTGGTAGCCGGGAGCCACCAGACCGAAGATTTGTCCGTTCCACAAGGCGCACTCGCCAATGGCATAAATCGCCTCATCGCTGGTGCGACACTGGCTGTCAATCACAATCCCGCCGCGTGCCCCCACCTCCAGTCCGGCCTCGCGGGCAAGCTGGTCTCGTGGGCGAATACCAGCAGAAAACAGAATTAAATCAGCCTCTAAGCGCTCATTATCGGCAAAATTCATGCAGTGACGGTGTAACGAACCTTCGACAATTGCCTGAGTTTGCTTGCCGGTATGTACGCTGACCCCCAACGCCTCAATTTTTTTGCGCAACATCGCCGCGCCGCCCTCATCCAATTGCACGCCCATCAGGCGCGGCGCAAACTCGACCACGTGGGTATTCAGCCCCAGTTGTCGCAACGCATTGGCGGCTTCCAGCCCCAGTAAACCGCCACCGACCACCACGCCGACCCGGGCGCTGTTGGCACAGTCGGCTATTGCCGCCAAATCATCAAGCGTACGATAAACCAGGCAGCCGGGGCGATCGTTGCCCGGGATCGGTGGAACAAAGGGGTAGGAGCCGGTCGCCAGCACCAATTGGTCGTAGGCCGTTTCTCGACCTTCGGCGTCAATCACGCATTTGCGTTGGCGATCGATAGCGGCAACAGCCTGCCCCAGCCGCAGTTCAATGCCGCTACGTTCGAAGAATCCCTCCTCCACCATCGACAGCGATTCCGCACTGCGACCGGAGAAAAACTCGGACAAGTGCACCCGGTCATAAGCCGCTATCGGCTCCTCGCCAAACACCACAATGTGATACCGCTGATGCAGCTCGCGTGCGACCAATTGTTCCAGGAAGTGGTGGCCGACCATGCCGTGACCGGCAACCAACAAAACGGGTTTGTGCATATCAGAAATCCTCTCTTCAGACGCCACAGGCGCCCCGGGTTCGCAACGGCCAAACAACAGTTCATCCGGGTGAAGCACCGGCATGCCAAGCTGCTGCAGATAAAAAGCGCTGTCCTGAGCGTCGCCATACAGCACCACGCCCTGTAATTTGCCGTCGCGCATCAGCAGGCGGCGATAATGCCGGGCCTGCGGGTCTTCGGCGTGATGCAGTTCGGTTTGGGCGTCTGCGTGCATTTCACCGGCGCTGAACACCTCGACGCCGCTGACCTTCAGCCGGGTATGCAGCGGCGTCGGACGATAACCCGCCACCGGCTCTCCGCTCAGCCGCTGCGCCAATAATCCGGCTTGCTGCCAGCAAGGGGCCACCAGGCCAAACGTGGTGTCGCCAAACTGGGCGCACTCGCCAAGGGCGAATATCGCCGGATCCTCTGTTTGCAGCCGATCGTCGATCACAATGCCGCGATCGCAGGCCAATCCGGCGGCCTGTGCCAGGCTGATTTCTGGCCGTACGCCAATGGCGATCACCGCCAATTCACAGGCCAGTAGCTCGCCGTTACTCAAGCTGACGCCGCTAATTTGTTCGCTTCCCCTGAACTGGCTGACCTCGCAGTTCAACCGGCATTCGATACCGCGCTGAAGCAAATTGTGTTGCAGCATTTCACCGGCACGGGCGTCCAGCTGTCGCTCCATCAGGTGTTCGCCACGGTGTATTACGGTGACGACCATACCGCGCTGTGCCAGCGCTGCCGCCGCCTCTATCCCCAATACGCCGCCGCCCACCACCAGCGCCGGTCTGCCCGGTCGGCAGCGTGTGAGCATCGCCTCAACATCATCCAGGGTGCGAAACCCCTTTATGCCGTTCAATGTCACCCCCGGCAGCGGCGGCAGAAATGGCCGTGAACCGGTGGCGAACACCAACAGGTCATAAGCCACCCGATGAGTTGCGGTAATAACTTGTTTTTTCTGCCGTTCTACCGCCAGTGCCGGTTCACCGGCCAGCAGCCGCACGCCGTGCTGCCGATACCACTCAGGGTCATGCAGCAGGGTATCGCCGAACGTTTTCTCCCCCGCCAACACCGGCGACAGCAGAATGCGGTTGTAGTTGCCGCGCGGCTCTTCGCCAATCACCGTAATGGCATAACGTTGCGGTGCCAGCCGACACAAGGTTTCCACCAGTCGCATACCGGCCATGCCGTTACCAATCACCACCAGTTTGGGTTTGTCCATCATCCGGCTCTCATGCCGCTTTCGCGTGCTTCTCGTAAAGGAACTTCAGTACCTGCCGACGGTAATGGTGATATTCCGGGGCATCCGCCAGTGCGACCCGGGAACGCGGACGTGGCAGCGCCACCGACAGAATTTCGCCGACGGTAGCCGACGGGCCATTGGTCATCATCAGCACCCGATCGGACAGCAGCACGGCTTCATCGACGTCATGGGTGATCAGCACTATGGTGGTATGGAGCCGCTGCTGAATTTCCATCACCGCATCCTGCAGATGCGCGCGTGTCAGCGCGTCCAGCGCACCGAACGGCTCATCCATCAGCAGCACCTTGGGTTTCATCGCCAGCGCACGGGCAATACCGACGCGTTGTTTCATACCGCCGGAGATTTCATGCGGACGCTTGTGCAGAGCGTGGCTCATGTGCACCAACGCCAGGTTGTGTTCGATCCAGTCGCGCATTTCGCTACGCGTCATCTCCTGGCGAAAGACCTGATGCACCGCCAGCGCCACATTTTCGTAGGTGGTCAACCACGGCAGCAGTGAATGGTTTTGAAACACCACGCCGCGCTCTGGTCCCGGCCCGGTGATTTGCCGGTTGTCGCACAGCAACACCCCATCGCTGGGCAGGGTCAGCCCGGCAATCAAATTCAACAATGTCGATTTTCCACAGCCGGAATGCCCGATCAGGCTGACGGTCTCACCGGGCTGAATATCAAAGCTCACTCGCTCCAGGGCAATAAATTCCCCCTGAGGTGTGGCAAAACGCTGGCTGACGTTCTGGATCTGAATAATCGGTTTCATGGCCTGCTCCTTAACGGTTCTGATAGCTAAAACGTTTTGCCAATAACATCAGCCCCTGCTCGAGCAGCAGCCCCACCACGCCGATCACCACGATGGCGATAATGATGTTTTCAACGTTGAGGTTGTTCCACTCGTTCCAGATCCAAAAGCCGATGCCCACGCCACCGGTCAGCATTTCCGCCGCCACAATCACCAGCCAGGCGATGCCGATCGACAGGCGCACCCCGGTCAGTACGTAAGGCAGCACCGCCGGGAACAGGATCTTGCGCATCACCGTCCATTCCGACAGTTTGAGCACCCGTGCCACGTTGAGGTAATCCTGCGGGATACGCGTAACGCCCTCTGCGGTATTGAGGATCATCGGCCAGATGGAGCAGATAAAAATGGTCCAGGTCGACGCCGGCTCTGCACGCTGAAACAGCAGCAGGCCGATGGGCAGCCAGGCCAGCGGGCTCACCGGACGCAGCAAAGAAATGATCGGGTTGAGCATGTTCGCCAGAAAAGCAAAACGCCCCAGCAGAAAGCCGGCCGGAATACCGACCAGCGCCGCCAGCCCAAAACCGACCGCCACTCGTTGCAACGAGGCCAATACGTTCCAGCCAATGCCCTGATCGTTCGGGCCGGCGGAATAAAATGGGTCGGCAAACAGCACCAGCGCCGCCTGCCAGGTTGCCCATGGCGTAGGAAACCCCTTGCTGTTGAGCGCCGCGACCTGCCAGACCACCAGGGTCAGGACCAGTCCCAAAACCGCAGGGACCCCACGGCGAAAGCCCTGTTGCAGGAGCAAACGCCAACGCGGCACACGCCCCGGCTGTGGGGCGGCCGCGCGTTTTAGCGGTACGATCTCCGCACTGACTTCTACGTTTGATGACACAGGGACTTCGATCCGTTCGGCGAGATTTTTCATGATTTACCTCAACGCTTTAAAGAAAAACTGCTGGCGTACTCCGCCGGATTGCTGCCGTCCCAACGCTTACCGTCAAACAACGTGCTGGTGCGCATATTGCCGCTGGGCAGGTTGACCCCGCCCACCGCGGCAGCGGCCTGTTTGTAGATGTCGGTACGGTTGATGCGTTGCGCGACGGCCAGATAGTCCGGATCAGTATTCAGCAGCCCCCAGCGGCGATGCTGAGTCAGGAACCACATGCCGTCGGACAGGTAGGGGAAGCTCACCTCACCGTCGTGGAAAAAGCGCATCGCATGCGTGTCCTGCCAGGTCTTGCCCAGGCCGTTCTGATATTGGCCGAGCATGCGACCGGTAATGATCTCCGGTTTGGTATTGATGTAGGCGCGCCCCGCCACGGTTTGGGCAGTTTCCAGGCGATTGGCATCCGAACTGTCGATCCAACGCGCGGCATCCAGCACTGCAGCAGTCAGTGCGCGGGCGCTGTTCGGATTGGCGGCCACCCAGTTGCCGGTGGTACCCAACACTTTCTCCGGATGGTCGGGCCAGATTTCCTGAGTGGTGATTGCGGTAAAACCCACGTTTTCGGTAATTGCTCGTTGGTTCCAGGGCTCGCCCACGCAGAAACCGCTCATGTTGCCGATCTTCATGTTCATCACCATTTGCGGCGGCGGCACCACCACGTTGCGTACGTCGTCAAACGGGTGAATGCCGGCGTTCGCCAGCCAGTAATACAGCCACATGGCGTGAGTACCGGTCGGGAATGTCTGGGCAAAGGTGTAGGTGCCCTTGGCGCCGGCATCGACGGTTTTTTTCAAGACTGTCGCATCGGTGACGCCGGCCTGTTTCAACTGGTTGGAGAGCGTGATCGCCTGGCCGTTGTTGTTGAGCGTCATCAGTACCGCCATATCATGCTGCGGCCCGGCGACGCCCAACTGCAGGCCATAAACCATGCCGTACAGCACGTGGGCGGCATCCAGCTCGCCGGACAGCAATTTGTCGCGCACCGCGGCCCAACTGGCCTCCTTGCTGGGGATGATTTTGATGCCGTATTTCTGATCAAACTGTTTCACCGCCGCCATCACCACCGAAGCGCAGTCGGTCAGAGGAATAAAACCCACCCGGATCTCTTTTTTCTCCGGTGCGTCAGAGCCTGCCGCCCAGGCTGCGTTCATCAGGCCGGGCAACAGCATGCTGCCTCCCAGCGCCGCGCTGCCGACCAAAAAACGGCGGCGCGTCAGGCTAAGCCCAGCGGGTTTGGTGTGCGTCATCAGCAAGTCCTTCAATCAGGCGATAAAATAAAAAAGGCGTCCCATCAGCACATTCCACCGTTGGGGTGAACATGCTGAAAGGACGCCTTTATCCAAAAATTTGTTGGCAACCCGACCGCCATTGGCCGCGTTACGTTTTATCTAATGCAGCTTGCATGCCATTTCTATAATTTTAATCCCACCCATTTGTACCCTATGAATTTCGAGTGGTAGCCAGATACCCGGTTCGCTGATCCCCAGGCCAGACAGGGGCGCTGCATGCTGCGCTCGCATTTATCGGAGCGAATATATTCGCCCCCTACGGTGGCTGGAGTTTGCGCACACCGCTTGAAAGGCAACGGGTACACCGGCTTGTCTGCACAATCTCAAGGCAGAAACTGCACTGACTGTGTGCATATACTCCTTAGGGGGTACCGCTTGCCGGCGGCAAGATATCCGCGACTGCCAGCATAGCGCTGGCGATGTCAATCAACCGCCGGTTTTGATTCATTGCCATGTTAAGCAACTGGCGATGAGCCTCCGCCTCCGTCAGACCACGATGCTGCATCAGTAACCCTTTGGCGCGCTCGATCTGTTTGCGTTCGTGCAGCGTTGCGCGTGCCGTTGCCAACTCTTCCGACAGTACCTGCAGCCGTTGCGACTGCTGCTGAATCAACTCCAGCATTGAGCGGCCCAGGCGCGGGTTGATGCCCTCTCCCACCAACGGCGATGTATCGCCCAAGGGGGACGCGACAAAAACCGCGTAACTTTCTTTCGTCTGTTGCGGCACATTTCCGGCACAATCCGTCACCAGTGCACGCTGGGCCTGAGCCAGGCTATGGCGACAACTGGTCATCAGCGCTTCCTCCAGGCGGTCCTCAATGTGTTTCATCAGATCGATTCGCGCACTGGTTATCTCGAACCAACGCAGGCTGCTGTCAGCGCGCTCGCTCAATTGCCCTTGGGTGCAGGCGATGCGGCGCAAGCGCTCAAACTCGCGGTCATCCTGCTGTTGCATGCGTTGCCACCGGTCTCGTGAAGGTTGATCGGCAAACTCGATGAAAGTATGAAAACATCGCTCCTGCCCCTCTATCAGCATCAACAGTTGCTGATGGGTCGCCTCGTCAAAACGCCTGGCGGCAAAACCGGCCGATCCAATTGCCCGCTCTTGCCCGGCCAACTCCTTGCCCTGCATAAAGCTGAACATGGCAAGCAGCGCACGCGCAGTGGTTGGCTCAACACAGGCATCCGCCGCTTCGAACACCAGCGCCAACAGGCTGCTAATAATGTCATTGAACGTGCTCATGGCCACAGGCTGCGGCATCTCTCGTTGCTGGACCTGACGGCGAAGCTTGGGTAAGGCAGTGAGGCTATACAGCGCGCAGGCAATACGGCTGAACAGACGGCTGGCGCTGACCAACGGCGCACTGTTGTCATCCAACTGCACCAACAACCGCTGTACCGCCAGCTCGGCCTGCTCCACGTCCTGAGCGCGACCGACCAACCGCTCGCCGAACAGCGTCCCTTGCGAACACAGGTAAATATTGATAGTGCCGCGCTCTCTCTGAAGCACGTGGATTAGCTGGCTGATCCGGCCAACCAATTTCCCCATCTGCAACAATTGCTGCAGCACGGCAATTTCACAGCGTTTTGAGGCCAGCAAGAAATCGCCGGCACTGGGAGGGAAAGCGTGATTACGACTCATGACAGGATCCCCTGAGCGAGATAAATAACCCAGTCCTGCAAAAGCCGTGCCGAGGCGGGTTACTTACTCACGCGATCCAGATACAGCATGCTGTTGGCGATATCCACATGCGCGTCTTTAACGTTGTCGCGCAGCGCTACCAGGGTTTGCCCCTGCAACGCCACGACGTAGGGGGAACTGGCCTGCAGTTCACGCTGCAACGTGACATAACGCGCAGCGCGGGTTGCGGCGTCCCCTTCCGCCGCCGCCGCACGGGTTTCCGCACTCAAGGCAGGGATGTTCCACTGGGTGCGCCAGGCCAGGGTTTTCGGCCCATTCGGCACGTTGTAGGCAAAGGCGCTGGCGTTGGTGTTCGGATCCAGATAGTCGGCCCCCCAGTAAGTGAAGATGGCCTGGAAATCGCGGCCGCGCATTTTGCCCCACAGATCGCTCTCCACCACCGGATGAATATCCAACTGCAGGCCGGCCTTGGCAAAGCTGGCCTGCAGCGCCTGGGCGATATCGGTATACGGCGGCTGGTTGATGACGATCAGATCAATACGCGTTCCTTCGGCGATACCCGCGTCATGCAAAATCTGTTTGGCCTTGGCGACGTCGAGCTTGAAAGGCTGGCTGTCGAGGGCGCCATCCAGCCCCTGCGGCAGGAATGCCTGGTGAACGCGATACTGCCCCTTCAGCAGGTTGTCGGCAATCGTCTGGTAATCCACCAGCCAGCGTGCCGCCTGCCACAAGGCCGGGTTACTCAAAGCCGGCACCTGCTTGCTGCCGGTATTGAACCCCAGGTAATAGACTTTGGACGAATCGCGCTGCTCGATCCTGATGCCTTTTTCGTTACGCAGCGAGTTGAACTGATCGGCCCCCAGATCATAAGCCACGTCAGCGTCCCCTTTCAGCAGCAATAAACGGCGGGTACCGGCGTCGCTGACGTTTTTCAGCAGCACCGTTTTCAGTTTGGCCTGCGGCTGAGCGTAGTCGTTGCGGCTAAACAGCAGCGCCTCATGTGGCACATAGTTGCTGACTCGATAAGCGCCGGCACCGGCAGAGTTCGAACGCAGCCAGGCATTGCCAAAGTCCCCCTGCTGACCGTGCTCGCTGAGCAGCTTTTCATCAACTATCGACGCCACCGGCGCGGTTAACAGCCGCAGCGCCAGCCCACTGCCGATATTGGCCGACCAACTCAGTTGCACCTGGTTATCGCTCAGTTTTTTCAACTGGCTCTCGACGTTTTCCGGCGTCCAGCCGAACTCACCGAGAATAAACGACGGCGCCTTGTTCAGTTTCACCGCCCGCACCAGCGAGAAGATCACATCCTCCGGGCGTACCGGATTGCCGGAGGCGAAACGCTGGTTGGCCTTCAGGGTAAATATCAAACTGTGGCCGTCCGCCCCCGTTTGCCAGCCGCTGGCCAGCTCCGGTGCCAGCTTTTCCGGCGTAGTGCGATCCGGTGTCAGCAGGCGCTGATACAGGTTGACCAGGTTGGCCGAACTGACGGTTTCAAAGCTTTCGGCGGGATCAAGACTGATGATGCCTTCCAGGGAACTGACCACCACCAGCGTGTCTTTCGGGGTGGCAGCCTGCGCACCGAAGCTCGCCGCCAGGGCACTGAACAATAACGTTGGGATTAGCCGTTTCATTGATGCACTCTCCAGAATCACGCGGATGCGTTATTTGGCGAGTGTAGGGGCAGCAACTTAGTAGAAGAACCACTATAAATTGCTTTATTTATTACTCAGATGAATATGCCCGCCGGATGAACGGCGGGCTGATTTCAGCTCACCAATCGGCCATGCGCCATCGCCACCGAACGATCGCACATGTGGTCAATCACGTCGGCATCATGGCTGACCAGGATCATCGTCAGATCGCCCGCCTGCTTCAGTTCGTTCAACAGGTTGAGGATTTCCGCCTGCACCGACATGTCCAGCGCCGAAGTCGGCTCATCCAGCAACAACAGCTTTGGTTTCAGCAACAGCGCCCGCACTATCGCCACCCGCTGACGTTGCCCGCCGGAAAGCTGGTGCGGATAGCGATCCAATAGTTTGGGATCCAGCCCCACCTGGCGAAAACCGTCGCTGATTTTCTGCTCGATATGGCCCTCTTTCAGCAACTTTAGGGGTTCTGCCAGCGTACGCAGCAATCGGTGCTTGGGATGTAACGAGGCATAGGGATCCTGAAATACCATCTGTACCTCACGCCGCAGAGCACCGGTAAAAGGACGGCCCGGCTGCAAATCACGGCCCAGCAGCTGAAAACCGCCGCTCCAGCTTTCATTCAGCCCGGCCAACACCCACAGCAGCGATGACTTGCCGCAGCCGGACGGGCCAACCAGGCCGAAGCACTCGCCCGGTTCGATGTGCAGATTGACATCATGCACCACGGTGCGTATCTCATAGCCCTGGCGGTGGCTGACGCTGAGGTTGTCCAGGGTAATCAGGCTCATTTCAGTGACTCCAGCAGTGCGCGATCCAGTACCGGCAAGGTTTTGCCGTGAGTCTCGCGGCTTGGCCGACATGACCATAGCGTGCGCGTGTAAGGATGGGTCGCGGAGGCCAAACGATCGGCAGGCAGTTGATCCAACAGTTCGCCCTTGTACATCACCAGCACCCGTTCGCAGTAATGCGCCACCTGCTGTAAATCGTGACTGATCAAAATCAGGCCCATATTACGTTGCTGCACCAGATTTTCGATCAGTTGCAAAACCTGATCGCGCATCTGGTGATCCAGCGCCGAAGTCGGTTCGTCGGCAATCAACAGCTGCGGATCGTTGATCAATGCGATGGCCAGCATCACTCGCTGCCCCATGCCGCCGGACAGCTGATGGGGGTAACGCTGACTCAGCGTCTGCGGATCGGGCAAGCCAACCGCTGCCAGCATGTCCAGCACCTTCTCCCGCCGCTCGGCGCGCCCCAGGCGGGTATGCAACAGCAGCGGCTCCTCTACCTGGCGCCCTATCGGCTGGGTCGGATTCAGCGCGTGCTTGGGATCCTGCATCACCATGGCCACCTTGTTCCCCCGCAGCCGGTTCCACTGGCGCTCGTTCAAGCGCGTCAGATCGTCATCGCCCAGCGTCAAACGCTGTGCCTGCACCTGCAACGGCGGCGGCAACAGCCCCATCAGGGCCCGGGCTGTCAGGGATTTGCCGGAACCGGACTCGCCCACCAGCGCCAGCCGCTCCTGCCCCATGCTGAAAGAGATGCCTTTCACCAACGGCGGCGAAGCCGGTAACAGCACCGACAGGCGTTCGACGGTCAATAATGGGTTATCAATGTCCATGACGAGGATCCATTTTGTCACGCAGGCCATCGCCCAGCAGGTTAAAGGCCAGGCTGGCGAACAAAATAGCGCCGCCCGGTGCAGCGGCGACCCACCATTGATCAAAAATCACTTTGCTGCCCTCGGCCACCATCGAGCCCCACTCTGCGGTCGGCGGGGCCACGCCCATGCCGAGAAAGCCCAATCCCGCGGCGGAAAGAATAATGCCGCCCAAGCTCAGCGCCGCACGCACCACTGCGCTTGGCAGGCACAGGGGTAAAATGTGCCCGGCCATCAATCGCAGCCCACCGATACCCTGCATGCGCGCCGCCGCCAGATAGTCACTGCGGCGCAGCGCCAGCGTTTCCGCCCGGGCTTGCCGGGCGAAAGCCGGCCAGCTGGTCAGGGCCAGCGCCAGTGCGCCGTTCATCAGCCCCGGGCCCAATACCGCGACAAATGCCAGCGCAATCACCAGGCTCGGCAATGAGAGGAAAATATCGGTCACGCGCATCAGAATACGCTCGACCCAGCCGCCGAGATAACCGGCGCTGATGCCCACCAGCAGCCCAATCGGAATGGTCAGCAGCAAGATCAACGACACCAGGATCAACGTTGGCCGTGCACCGTAAATCACGCGCGACAACAGGTCGCGGCCAAAGCCGTCGGTCCCCAGCCAATGCCCGGAGGACGGTGGTAACAGGCGCAGTTCGATGTGTTGCAAGTTAGGGTCGAAAGGGGCCAGCCAGGGGGCCAACAGCGCGGTCAGGATCAGGACAGCCACCAGCGTCGCCCCCAGCGTCAGCGTGGTCAGCTTGCCGCGTGGGCGATAGCCGACCGCAGGTTCGCTTTGGGGTTCATGTTCAGAAAGATATTGGCTCATCGGGTTCGCGGGTCCACTAAATAGGTCAGCGTATCGGCCAGCGCGTTCAATACCACAAAGCAGGTGCCAATCAGCAAGGTGGCGCCAAGAATGGCCGGGGTATCGGCGGCAAACAGCGCAGTGGTCAGGTAACGCCCCACGCCCGGCCAGGCAAACACCGTCTCGGTCAGCACCGCGCCTTCCAGCAGGCTGGCATAGGACAGGGACAGAACGGTGATCAGCGTGCCGAGCACGTTGGGAAACACGTGACGCACCAAAATACGCGTACGGCTGGCCCCTTTGGATCGCGCCAGGGTGACGTACTCTTTATTGCACTCTTCCAGCATCGCCGCACGCAGCAAGCGGGTGATGCCCGCCATCGACAACAGCGCCAACGCCACGACCGGCAACCACAGGTGACTGATGGCGTTGTAGAACATGTCACGATCGCCGGACAGCCAGGTGTCGATCAGAACAAATCCGCTGCGCGGCTCCATGCTGTAAAGGTAGATATCGTCCAGCCGCCCCGGCCCCGCCGACCAGTGCAGCGTGGCGTAAAACAGCAGCAGCCCCAGCAGACTGAGCCAGAAAATCGGCACCGAATACCCGATCAGCGACAGCAGGCGCGCGGCGTTATCCAGCCAACTGCCCGGTTTGATCACCGCCAGAAAGGCCAGCGTAATGCCGCCGAACGCACCGAGGATAATGGCGCAGGTCGCCAGTTCCACCGTGGCCGGGAAGGTACGCAGCAGATCGCTCAGCACCGGCTGCGCGGTAATGCGTGAGATCCCCATATCTCCGTGCGCCAGGTGCACCAGATAGCGCCAGAACTGCACCGGCAACGGTTGATCCAGCCCCAGATCGTGACGCACCTGTGCATAGGTGGCTTCGCTGGCGTGATCGCCAGCGATCTGCAAAGTGGGGTCGATCGGCGCCAGATGCGAGAGCATAAAGGTGAACAGCAGCAGCCCAAGCAGCGTCAGCGCCAATGACAGCAAGCCGGTCAACAACCTGCGTCCCCAACGCCAACTGTGCCGGGCGAACCCGGCGGAAGTGGTACGGCTTATCATTACTTGCTGACCTTGCTGTAGAACACCATGTCAGGGTTGATGCCCTGCTCGTAGCCTTTCAGGTTGTCACGCACCGCAATCAGGCTGCGTGCCTGCAGGCCGATGACAAACGGCGAGCTTTGCTGAACGGCCTGCTGCAGCTGCTGATAATCCGCGACCCGTTTGGCGGTGTCGTTTTCCGCCGTGGCCGCCAACGTCAGCTTGCTCAGCGCAGGGATCTGCCAGTTGGCGCGCCAGGCCAGCGTTTTGCTGCCGTCCTCCGGGTTATAAGCAAAGGCGGCGGCGTTGGTGTTCGGGTCAAAATAATCCGGCCCCCAGGAGGTCAGGGTCGCGTCATAGTTCAGGGATTTCACCTTGGTGGAAACCTGCGCGCTGAGGCCCGGCACCAGTTCCACCTTCACCCCGCCCTGCGCAAAGCTGGCTTGCAATGCCTGTGCGATATCCAGGTACGGCGGCTGATTGTTGACGTCCAGCTTGAAGCTGACGTTGGTCAGGCCGGCCTTCGCCAGGATCTCTTTGGCCTTCTGCGGGTTAAAACTGTATGGGCGGTCTTTCAGCGCGCCCAGGTAACCTTCCGGCAGAAACGCCTGATGGGTCTGGAACTGGCCCTTCAGCAGATCGTCAGCAATGCCTTTATAGTCGAACAACCAGCGCGCGGCTTCCCAGAACGCCGGATTGCCTAGCGCTGGTGACGCCTTGGCGTTGAACTGCAGGAAATAAAGTGAGGCGTAAGGGATGGCCAACGGCTTGACGCCCGGCTTGCCTTTCAGCGCCGCCATCTGATCCGCTCCCAGGTTACGCGCGATGTCGGCATCACCCTGTTCGATCAGCAAACGGCGGGCTGCCGGATCGGGTACGTTTTTGATCAAAATGGTCTTCAACGTAGGGGCGCCTTCCGGTGACCCCGGGTTGGCGTCGAGCACCACCACTTCGTGCGGCACATAGGTACGGATTTTATACGGGCCGCTGCCGGCGGAATGGCTGTTCAGCCATTGGTGACCCAGGTCATCCCCTTGCTGATGGGACAAGGCTTCTTTGGCATCGACAATAGAAGACACCGGCGCCGAAAGCAGGCTAAGCACAAAGGCCGGGCTGACGTTTTCGCTCCAGCTTATTTTGACCCGCCGGTCATCCACCTTGGTCAGGTGCTGGTCGACGTTCTTGGCGTCCCAGCCCAACTGGGTGAGGATAAACGAGGGTTCCAGATTCAGTTTCACTACCCGCGACAGCGAGAAAATCACGTCTTCCGGGCGCAGCGGATTACCGCTGGAAAATTTGGCGTCCGGTCGCAGAGTGAAGGTCAGGCTGCGGTTATCGCTGCCCGCCTGCCATTCGCTGGCCAGCGTCGGTTTGAGTTCGATAGGATTTTTGGGATCGGACTGGATCAGCCGCTGGTAGAGGCTGTTGAATGACTGCACCGTGGTTAACTCGAAACCCTGGGCCGGATCAAAACTGACCACGTCATCGATGGACTGGGCAATCACCAACGTGTTCGCCGGGGTTGCTGCCTGTGCGTTGAAACTGGCCGCCACGGCCAAAAACACCAAAGAGGGAACGAACGCTTTCATCAAAACTCTCCAAGCGGATGGAATTTATAGTAATTTCGCGAGTGTATGTGAGAGCTCTCGGCAGGCGAAGGTACTTAAATAACTATAGATATTCTTTTTCTGTCTATAGCTGAGATTTTGATTATTAAGCAGGCGAGGTTCTGCGATGGGTTGCGCAATCGCCGGGACAATCCTGAACACCAATGACACTTTTATGCGTAGCGCTGCTCATTAGAGTAAACAACATTTTGTGCCGTTCCTTACCAGCAATTAGTGTGCGACTCATTGCTACGGGGGGACTATCAAATGGAAGTGAACACGCCAGCGGATGGCGATCAAAATGCATATCATCGGGCGGTGCAGCAAACGCTTGAAGATATGAATACCGTGCTGGTCCAATCGGGGCTTTTCATTAGCCTCTTGACTGAACAAGATCGTCGCTGGCAAAAAGGCAGAAAAAACGGTCATTCTCTCAACTGGCGCTCACTACTGAGATTTTATGGCAGTGCAGCGCTCAAACCAGGAAGCTTTATTTTTGTTTTCAGATGGATTGCTGCGCCGTTGACGCGTATCGGCTTTTGCCTGTGTTACTACCATCGAGTGAATAACGTCATCGAACTGGTCGCATTAGAGAGCTTTACAAGACGTGTGGCTAAACATCCGCTCAGCGGCAATATGCTGCAACACTGCCTACACACCCTCTATTTTTATGGCGTGAATCTGCACGCGCAAGGGCTGATATCTACAACGCTTCCCGACATACTGATCGGTAACGTCCTAAACAATCGGCTACTCGAGCTTTATACCCGCCATGCGTCATTCAGCGTGGTGCCCGGCACCATGAATTGCATAACGGATTTCATCGCGTTGAGAGAATACATACTTCGCCCTAAAAATATTCAGCGTTAAATCCCTACGTGATAAGGTGTGTACAAATAATGTTCAAAAAGGAGAGCAACATGAAGGACAAGGACCTGAACGACCCAACGCTAACTATTCAAGAAGAAAAAGAAATTGCGATCGAAATTTTGAAACAACATCTCCACTGGCAAATGGCGAACCCTCCGTCCCCAGAAGAAATCCCCATTTTAGAACTCATTGGTCCAGTGCAAAAAAGTAAACGTCGTATGGTCAGAAGACTGTTGAGAAAACAGCTCTAGCATCGTCAAATGCCGGGCAGCAAGCCCGGCCCGTTATTTTCACATGCCGATCAAATCTGGTAATCGATCACCGTTTCCAGCTGTGAAGAGAACACTTTGTCTTTGATTTCCGTCAGTGACAGCGTCGGGTTGCAAAGCTGGATAAACTGCCAGGCATAGTTACGTTGTAACTGACTGCGTTTCAAGCCTAACCACACGGTATTGGGTTCGAACAGATGCTCGGCGTTAAGGCTGACCAGCCCATGATCGCGCTCTTTCTCATACGACATGTCCGCCAGTACGCCGACCCCCAACCCCAGCTCGACATAGGTTTTTATTACGTCGGAATCCTGCGCGCTTAAGGCAATGTCCGGCGTCAGCCCGGCGGCTTTGAAGGCGCTATCCAGCCGCGAGCGGCCGGTAATGCCCTGGCGATAGGTTATCAGCGGCAAGGTACTGAGCATTTCCAGCGTCACCTGCGGTTGCCGGGTCAGTTCGTGTCCTTCCGGCACCAGGATGGTGTGATGCCAGCGGTAGTAAGGGAACGCCGCAAGAGATTCATCGCTCATCAGCTGTTCACTGGCAATGCCGATATCGGCTTCGCCGGAGGCCAGCATCGCGACGATTTCTTCGGGGCTGCCCTGGTTCAGCACTACCCTTACCCGCGGGTACAGTGCACGAAACTCCTTGATCACCCCCGGCAGGCTGTAGCGCGCCTGCGTATGGGTGGTCGCAATATGCAGCTGGCCGGTGTCGTTGCTGCTGAACACATCCGCCAGTCGACGGATATTATTGGCATCATTCAGGATGCGCTCCGCCACCACCAACAGCTCTTTTCCCGGTTCGGTCATGCCCAATAAACGCTTGCCGCGGCGGATAAATATCTCAATGCCCAGCTCTTCTTCCAGTTCCCGAATATGGCGACTGACCCCAGACTGCGAGGTAAATAAAGTATTGGCCACCTCGGTCAGGTTGTAGTTGCAACGCGCCGATTCCCGAATAATTTTTAATTGTTGAAAGTTCATCCACTCCCCCCTGTCGAACTAAATTGTTAACATCAGTGATACGGAGTCTGACGTAAGGGGACAAATAAGAAATAACCTTTAGTTATGCATTTTCATGCTAAGTGAATTTTTCAACGTTGCAAATTAGCTGTTTTTTAATCTTAAATTATCGAATAGCTTTAAAATTAACAACATAGATATCCACTTTTAAAATGTGGATTAAATGCTTATGCTAAATAAAGTTATTAAATATAGGCATTAGATATATAAACAAAAAAGGCTCAGCAAGCTGAGCCTTTCGAAAGCGTCATATGAGCGGGATCAGGCGGTGGCTTCTCCGCCGATAGGGCCGGAGGTATTCTGCTGCAGCCATTGCTGCACGTAGCTGACCAAATCGCCAATGCAGTCGTCCTGCATGCCGTGATTTTTCAGCTCATTATCCAGCGAGAACAGGTACTGAGCGTTTGTCCCCAGCGGCCCGCTGGCGCTGGCGATCAACGGGGCTATCACCTGATGGCTGGTATCTTCTTCAAACAGCGGGTGCTGCGGGTTCATGACAAACACCAGCGCGGTCACCACTTCGCCGTCTGCCAATGTGAGATCGCACCAGGTCGGCAAATAACAGCCGGTGACCATTTCGCGTTTCCACAGCAGTTCCAGCTCTTCGCGCAGCTTGGCTTCCGGCAGGCGAAACGCCAGGCCGGTGGTATGGCCGCCCTCTTTCAGCGCCAGCATCCGCCCCGGCTGGTGCAAGGTACCGCGACCGGCGGTAAGCCGCAAACAGAAGGCGCGGTGCCAGCCTTGCAGCGTGGCCGGCCGCACCTCTTCGGATTCAAACACCGGGTTCCACATCAGTGAACCGTAGCCGAAGACCCACACCGGGCTGTTATCCGGCCGACGGGATAAAGTACAATCCAACGAGGCCGCCCGCTGCTCTGATGTCAGTAACAGCGACTCCTCAATGGTGCCGAATGCAGTTTTGCAATCCGCATTTTGCAGAAAATCTCGCGTTAACACCTTAACAACCTCCCGGGAATAGGATTGCCCTTACTCCCTCGCCACTGTTCAGTCTTATTTATTAAGTGCGGATTTATATTAATACAATAACCTGCCCGCGATAATAATGACCTTATTCTTTTCTCAGTAAGCAATCAAGTTTCAAAAGAGCTTAAAAGTGAAAAAGTATTTGTACTCAGCAGCAATAATATTAATTGCCTGAGCATAGGAGCGGATTTCATGATTTCCCGACGCACAAAAGCGCCGGGGGAACCTTACTTTTTGTGCCAGCGGTCGTCGTCACCTTTGCGGTAGCTTTGCTTCACCGCCGTCTCAATTAGCAAACAATTCTCATTATCACATGGCATGTTATACTCCTCGCCAAACGAACATAAGGAGAACCCCGTGACTACCGAAGCCCCACGCTCACGCGCACCCTACCTGATTGCTGTCAGCGCGATTCGCGATGTTACCCCGCACCTGCGCCGCATCACCTTCACCGCCCCTGACCTGCGTTATTACCCGGCAAACGCCGCCGCCGCGCACATCAAGGTTTTCCTGCCGCTTGAAGGCCAGACGCAGCCGGACCTGCCGACGCTGACCGAAAATGGCCCTCGCTGGGCGGCCGATGCGGTACGCCCGATTGTCCGCACCTATTCGATTCGCGCAGTACGTCCAGAGTTGGCGGAAATCGACATTGAATTCGCCATTCACGATCACAGCGGCCCGGCGGTTAACTTTGCGCGCTCGGCAAAAGCAGGCGATAAAATCGGCATCAGCAACCCCGGCGGCCCTAAACCTATGCTGCCAGAGGCCGATTTCTACTGCCTGGCCGGCGATCCTTCCTCTTTGCCCGCGCTGGCGGCCTTGCTGGAAGGCTTACCTGCGCGCAGCGAAGGCCATGCCTTTATCCGCGTCGACACTGCGGCTGACGTTATCGATCTGAAAAAACCGGCAGGCTTCGAACTGAGCTGGATTATCGGCGGCACCGAAAAAACCGCCGAGTTGGTGACGCAATTTTGTTCATTGCCGTTGCCACAGGCAGAAATTCAGTATTGGCTGGCCGGGGAAGATCGTTTGGTGGTAGATCTGCGCCGTTACCTGCGCCGCGAGCGCCAATGTGACCGTAATCAGCTTTATGCTGTCCCTTACTGGCGTGAGGGGCTAAACGAAGAGGGTTATCATAATAAACGGCATGAAATCATGGATAATATTGATGACTAAAGGGGGATTTCCCCCTTATTAATCAAGCAATGCAGTTACAAACTGCAATTTATGTGCCGTTAGTGAAGAAAATTCATTTCACTACGTAAAAGTAAGTAAATAAAACCGCATCCGATGCGGTTTTTTTGTTAACCTAGTCACACAAAGCAAGCATTTGCTTTTGCAAGTAAAACAACATCACATCATTCCCCGGCACACGCCAGCCGGTGTATCCTATTATTATTAAATTATAAATACATTCTGGATGCGCATAATTGCCCTTAACGGCAGTCAGCGATGACGGGACCACGCTGTTTGAGAAGGAGTACCATCGAAATGAAGTCGCAAAACGATCCTGGCCGATCCAAATCCCGCCACACTGAGTACTCACTGCTTTTCCCCATCGCCGCCCTGGTGGTGTTGAACCTGTGGGGCAGTACCAGCAATTTCTCGCTGATCGTCGGCATTAACATCATTGCCCTGGTCGGTATTCTCAGCAGCGCGTTCAGCGTTGTGCGCCACGCCGACGTGCTGGCTCACCGTCTGGGTGAACCCTATGGCTCGCTGATCCTCAGCCTGTCGGTAGTGATCCTGGAAGTGAGCCTGATTTCTGCGCTGATGGCCACCGGCGACGCCGCACCGGCACTGATGCGCGACACGCTTTACTCCATCATTATGATTGTCAGCGCCGGTCTGGTGGGCTTCGCCTTATTGCTGGGCGGTCGCAAATTCGCCACCCAATACGTCAATCTGGGCGGCATTAAACAGTATCTGATGGCGATTTTCCCGCTGGCAGTGATCGTACTGGTGTTCCCAAGTGCGCTGCCGGGCGGCAACTTCAGCACCGGGCAGGCGCTGCTGGTCGCGGTGATTTCCGCCGCCATGTACGGCGTGTTCCTGGTGATCCAGACCAAAACCCACCAAAGCCTGTTTGTCTACGAGCACGAAGATGACGACGGTGACCCGCACCACGGCAAGCCTTCTTCGCACAGCAGTGCCTGGCATGCCGGCTGGCTGGTGGTGCATTTGATTGCGGTGATCGCCGTGACCAAGTTCAACGCCAACCCGTTGGAAGGTTTGCTGACCAAGGTGAATGCCCCTGCGCAGTTTACCGGCTTCCTGGTCGCGCTGTTGATCCTGTCGCCAGAAGGCCTGGGGGCATTGCGTGCGGTGTTGAACAATCAGGTTCAGCGTGCGATGAACCTGTTCTTCGGCTCGGTACTGGCCACCATCTCCCTGACGGTGCCGGCGGTAACCATCATCGCCACCCTGACCGGGCAAACGCTGATCTTCGGCCTGCAGACGCCGCATATCGTCGTGATGCTGACCGTGTTGCTGCTGTGCCAGCTGTCGTTCTCTACCGGCAGAACCAACGTGCTGAACGGCACCGCGCACCTGGCGCTGTTTGCCGCCTACATGATGACCATTTTTGCCTGATTAGCTGGAGGGCGCTTTCACAGCGCCCTCCCTCTTTACAGGGCGAAAAAGATACCCGCCGCGATACCGCCAAACAAAATCCATTTAATGATGTAGTACCCTGTTCGATTCCACGCCTTCAGCCGTTTCCCCACTTTGCGTACCGCATAGATATACTTGAACAACTTGTTGACGCCACCGGTGCGATCGCCCTCTTCATTGGGTGCGGTGGCCGCGCTCATCAGGTTGCGCCCCAGCCAGTGGTTAATGCCCTGTGCCCAACGAAAACGCATCGGCCGCTCAATATCGCAAAACAGAATCAACCGGTTCTGCCCACTCTGGTTTTCGGCGTAATGCAGGTAGGTTTCGTCGAACATCACCGCCTCACCATCGCGCCAGCTGTAGCGTTCGCCGTCCACTTCGATAAAGCAACGGTCGTCATTCGGTGTGATCAGCCCCAAATGGTAACGCAGTGAACCAGCATAGGGATCGCGGTGGCGTGGCAGGCGGCTGCCATCCGGCAGTTCGGCAAACATCGCCGCCTTCACCGAAGGCAGACTGCGCAACAGTGCGGTAGTCTGCGGACACAGGTTCATCGCCGACGGGTGGTTGTCTTCATACCATTTCAAATAGAAACGCTTCCAGCCGGTTTTGAAGAACGAATTGAAACCGGCGTCATTAAATTGATCCGAGGCTTTAATCTGCTGGATCGCCATCAACTGCCGGCCTTCATCGCGAATGCTTTGCCAGTTATCCCGCAGTGCCTGCAATTCCGGGAATTGCTCCGGCTGCAGATAGGGCGTGGTCGGCACGCGTGAAAACAGATACATGAAAACGTTCAGCGGAGCGGTAAATGTGGAATGATCGGAGAGTTGTCGCCAGAAGGTGTAACGCACCCGCCCACGATAATGGACATACACAACGCATAAAATAAATAGGAGTAAAATAATGTATTTCATGATTGAACCGCATTGAAGATCCCAATACCTTGCACGCCCATCCGGCGTGCACCCCAGATATTTCCTTTAGGCGAATAAGCCGCTGCGCCTGTCTGGAACACCCCTAAGCATTAACGCTAAACCAACAAAAATCTATACAAAAAACCACAATAGTTTACACAAAGGCTAAACAAGCCGGCGTTACCGCTGGCCATTGGTCGATCTCTTGGTTTGCGCCCAAAGCCGGTGACTGTGGTCATCTTCCGGGTTAGATACGAGAGCCTTTGATTAAAAAAATAAGCGGGTATTTCAGGCATGGGTTATTAACGACATCCGTTATTCACTCCAGAATAATAAATGACTAATTTGATTTTGATCAGTGTGCGGCAATTCAACCATGATTAACTCAGGGAGCCTGATTCATCCCAAGGCAAGCAAACAAACAATAATAAAAACAAATAATACGTACGGAATACATCATGAAAAATATATCTGATATCAGAATGAATCGCCGAACCTTGTTAAAAGGTCTTGGCGTGATTGGGCTGGCCAGCATATCGCCCTGCGTATTTTCTATGGCAATGGACAAGGGCAAACCCCTCCCTCGCGTGCGTCTCAAACTCAGTGACTACCAGACGTTTCGTTCAACCTGTGCGATGGAGTGTTTGCATTGTAATTTAACGGCTTATGTCTATCAGGGGGAGCTCAAAAAAATAGAAGCCAGCAAAGATTTTAACGTCAAATGCTGCCTGCGCGGCATCAGCCGGACCAAATGGGTTTATCACCAGCAGCGGGTTAAAACGCCTTTGCTTCGGGTGGGGGAAAAAGGTGAAGGGAAATTCAAACCCATATCCTGGGATGAAGCTCTCGATCTGGTTGAGCTTAATATTCGTAATACCCTTGCCAGTCACGGTAATAAAGGCCTGTTAATTTCAAGCCATGCCGGGAATATGGATTCCATTAAAAACGACATGGGGAAAGCTTTCTTTGATTACCTCGGCGGGGCGACAAAACGTTCCGGTTCTTTATGCTGTTCTGCGGTGACCGCCGCCATGATCCCGATGCTTGGCCTGCGCTATGCGGATATGCGCGACACTATTGCCGACAGCCACTACATTCTGTGCTGGGGCAATAATCCGGCCGTGACCATGCAGGCCTATTTCAAAGAGTACCTCAAGGCGCAGGAAAGAGGCGCGCGCCTGGTGGTGATCGATCCCCGCTTTAACGAAACCGCCGCCAAAGCCGATGAATGGATCCCTATCGTGCCCGGCACCGACACCGCCCTGGCATTGGGGATGATCAAAATCATCATTGATGAACAGCGCTACGACGCTGACTTCCTGCGGCAACACACCGGGGCGGTTTATCTGGTGAACCGTCAGCAAAAACAGCTGCGAGAAGATCCGCAGGACAAAGAAAGCTATCTGGTGTACGACACCCTAAGCCGCCGTCTGGTGCGCCATGACACACCCGCCATCGTCCCGGCGCTGACCCAGGTCGAATTGCCTGCCGATGCGGCTTATACCACGGTATTTGAACTGATCCGTCAGGAGTCGGCTCCCTGGAGCGTCGAGAAAGTGCAGGCGGAAACCGACATCCGGGCGGCCACCCTGCTGCGCCTGGCGCGTGAATATGCCAGCAATACACCTTCGATGATCGTACAGAACATGTCCGGCGCTCAGCGTACCGAATTCGGCACCTACGTGGCGGCCAGCCAGTTTTATCTGGCGCTGCTGACCGGCAATATGGGCAAAGCCGGTGGCGGAGTCTGCGACGCGGGCGGCGCCAAACAAATGATGAAGTTCAGTCCGCCGCTGCCCCCGGCGCCCAACGTGCAAAAAATTCCGCCGATACCGGTCGCCAAAACCGGCGAGTGGATTGTCAACGATCGCCCTCACCCGATTAACTTTTGGTGGATCATGACCATGGGCGCGCTGACCCAGTTGCCCAACACCAATATGGTGAAGAAGGCCCTGAAGAAGGTGCCGTTTGTCGTCGTGGCCGATAACCTGATGAGCTCCACCACGCTGTATGCCGATCTGGTGTTGCCGGTCACCACCATCTTTGAAGATCTCAGCCTGATGGCCGGCGTTCGCAGCCACTATGTCCAACTGATGGAAAAAGCGGTAGAACCGGTGGCAGAGGCCAAACCGGATTACTGGATTTTTGCCCGACTGGCGGAGCGTTTCGGCTTCGGCGAGGTGTTTAACCAGCCGATCGAGCACTATATAGAAAACTGTCTGGTCGGAACCGGCCTCACTATCGAACAGCTGCGTAAAGGGCCGATTAAACCGGCGCCCACGCCCTGGATCCCGTTCGAAAAAGGTATTTTCCGCACGCCGACCAAAAAGGCCCACTTCTTTATCGAAGAGTGGCAGAAGAAAGATTTCCCACCGATTGTGACCTATATGCAGGTGAAAGAGTCGCCGAAAGGCTCCCCGGAACTGGCGAGCCAATACCCCTTAATGGCCGTTCAACGCAAGCTGGCCCGCAGCATCCACTCCAGCCACGGGATGAATGAATGGATCCTCGAGGTGCAGCGCAATCAGCCTAACATCATGATCCACCCGGATGATGCTGCCAGCCGCCATATCAGGAACGGCGAATGGGCCATTGCTTTCAATCACCGTGGAGAACACCGGGCATTGGCCGTGGTGACGCGTCAAATCAAACGCGGCGTGGTGTGCCTGGATAATGGCTGGTGGGAACAGCAAGGAGGCAGCAGCAGCCACGTCACCAATGACCATGCGGAAGTTTTGGGCAACGGTCATTGCTGTAACAGCACCCTGGTTGACGTCCGGGCGGAGGCATAATCATGGTCAGACAATATGGATTTTTAGTCGATATGCGCGGCTGTTATGGCTGCAAAACCTGCTCGATGGCCTGCAAGTCTGAAAATGCCACCCCGGCTGGCGTGTTGTGGCGGCGGGTCAGAGAATTTCACTTTGACGACCCGAACGCGATGGCGTTTATCTCGATGTCGTGCAACCACTGCGACGATCCGCAGTGCATGAAGGTATGCCCGGCGGATACCTACAGCAAGCGGCCTGACGGCATTGTCGTGCAAGATCATGACAAATGCATTGGTTGCCGAATGTGCATTATGGCTTGCCCTTATAATGCGCCGGTGTTTGATCCCGTCGAAGGAAAAACCAGTAAGTGCAACCTTTGCGCTGAACGCCTGGATGAAGGGCTGCTGCCCCGCTGCGTCGCATCCTGCCCGGCCGGCGTGCTGCAGTTTGGCGATATTGACGAACTGCGCGCTCGCCACTCCGCTGACCTGACGCGTATCGAGACCCGCTACTCGCTGCCGGACCATCGAATCAGTCAGCCCAATGTCGTCATTATTCCCGCCGGTGATAAGGAATAGCCCATGTCTGAATATGAACTTCCCTTGGTTTTTTTTACCGTGTTTTGTCAGTGGGCGGTCGGCACGATCGTAGCCATCACGGCATTGATTCTGGCGCAGCCAAGCTGGCTAAGCGACGGAAAGCGCTTTAATGTCCTGCGACAGCTGGCGTTAGGGATTGTAGCAATCAATATCCTCGGCTCCGTGCTGTCGCTGCTGCATTTGGGTTCCCCCACCGGCGCCTATCGAGCCATTCTGGGCATCGGTCATTCCTGGCTCAGCCGGGAAGTCGCCGCCTTCTCCTTGCTGAACGTGGCGGTCGTTTGCTGGGCCGCCATGGTGTTTCGCTTTAACTCTAACCCCAGGCTGATTCGCCAGGTTAGCCTGCTGACTTCGTGCACGGGAGTGGCCGCGATCCTGGTTTCCGCACAGGTTTATTACCAGATGGCGAGCCACCCTCTGTGGCACACGCCGCTAACCCACCTCGGTTTCATCGCCACGGCTCTGCTGCTGGGGTTTACCACCCTTGGCCTGCGGCTCAGCGTGTTCAATGCGGCTCAAAACGATCGCGAACGGTGGCTCCCCGTCGCAATGCCGGCAGGCATTTTATGCGGTGTGATGCTGATGTTGGTCGTGATCCTCGGGTACAGCTCCGGGTTCAACCAGCAAGGGAAAATGCTGGCCAGCGCCGTCACCCTTTTGGGTTCGGGTTTGATGGGCTGGCTTATTTTTGGCGCACTGATTACCGGCAGCGGGTTGGCGGCCTATCTGTACCAACGGCCGGTACTGAACGTTGGCGTTGCGGGTGCACTGATGCTGACCCTGCTCTCGGCATGTATTGGTGGCCGAATGCTGTTTTACGCCGGCGTCATGAGCCAGTACCCCTGGTTTTGATGTTGCGGCAGCGCTGATATTCAAGGCAAGAAAAAGGCCGCCGAGGCGGCCTTTGGTGAACGGGCAGGTGTTAACTGTAGGCGTTGAGCGTACGCTGGCACAGGGCGGAGCGGACGCAGTCTTGTTTATCAAAGCGGATGATACCGATCATTTCATCCTCTTCGAAGCGCTCCATCGCATCGCTGAGGCCGGATTTCACACCGCGCGGCAGGTCGCATTGGGTGATGTCACCATTGACGATAACCGTGACGTTCTCACCCAGACGGGTCAGGAACATCTTCATTTGGCTGGCGGTAACGTTCTGGGCTTCATCCAGAATAACCACCGCATTTTCGAAAGTACGCCCGCGCATATAGGCGAAAGGCGCGATCTCCACCTTGCCGATTTCCGGGCGCAGGCAGTATTGCATAAAGGACGATCCTAAACGGCGCACCAGAATGTCATACACCGGACGGAAATAAGGGGCGAATTTCTCAGAGATATCCCCAGGCAAGAAACCGAGGTCTTCATCCGCCTGCAGAACCGGACGAGTAACGATAATCCGATCCACTTCTTTATGTATAAGGGCTTCTGCCGCTTTCGCAGCGCTGATAAATGTTTTGCCGCAGCCGGCTTCACCGGTGGCAAATATCAACTGCTTCTTGTCTATGGCTATTAAGTAATGACCCTGAGCTTCGGTTCGCGCCAAGATGGGAGAGCTATCGCGCTTGTCGCGTGCCATGCCGATAGACTCAACACCACCCATTTGTACCAGCGAGGTTACGGACTCTTCTTCAAGCTGGCGATGACTACGAGCGTCACGACGAATAACGCGTTTCGCTTCACGACGTGCTTTGATCACTGCTTTTTGTCTCATAGTGGCACCTTACAGTTTGTTTCACCTACCGCAACGGCCAGGCCGTGCGATTATGTTTCACATACAGATGCGGGTTTGGCTCCCTTTTGAGCCGACGATAGCCAATAGAAAAAGTGAATATCCAACGGGCTTTTCGGCACGCCGATTTTTCACGGGACAACGCGATTGCATAATTAAATCGAGAGTAAAAAGTGACAAGAATTTGTGATAACGGGAGTGTGGTCTGGTCAGAAAAAGAGAGTCGGAGAGAGTGCCCTCGTTACAACGAGTCATCAGGGAAGGTCTGTTATTTTTTCTTTCTAGCCCAACCAAGGACTTTACCATTAGCGATCCCCGCAGTGTTATTTACAGCTTCAAGCTGTGCACCTTGTGAAAACTACCGCCAGATGATTACAGTATAATGACATTCAAACCGCGCACGTTGCTAAAATGTAAAAAAATTTAATCTTTTTTGTTTTTAGGCGCCGCAAGAACACTATATCACGCCGATTACGTCATTCAATGTAATTTTTATTTACATAAATATCATATCGTTATGATTAAAACCCTTGAATGACATTTCGGTTTCCTGATTAAATTTTGCACAAACAAAAACCGGCACTTCTCTGTCGATTTATAAATAAAAAAGGCGGGAAAGCTCCCGCCCTGCCGTTCATTGATTGCGCCGGTAACTTCCCTGGCGGTTACTCGAAGGTATAAGAAACGCTCACCCCACCGCCCCAGTTTCTTCCCGGAGCCGGTTCGTAGTAACGGCCATTGCCTTCATTGACGATTACCGACCCCACGTACTGGCGGTCAAACAGGTTATCCACCCGACCGAAAACATTCAGCATCCAGTTACCCATTGGATAACGATAGCCGGTGTTTAAGCCCACGGTGGTATAGGCCGGAGCCTGTTCAGTGTTGGCATCATTAACTTCGATATCGCTCATGTAACGCACCTCCGCACCGGCATACCACCCTTCTGGCGGAGACCAGGCCAACGAGGCATAGCCCATATTGCGCGCTATGCCTGGCATGCGGTTGCCGCTTGGCACCTTATTGGCTTCTGAACACTGGCTATCGCCGCACACATCTTCGCGGTAACGCGCATCTAACAGCGTCCAAGCCAACTGCACTCGCCAGTCATAAGCGAACTGCTGGTCCAGCGCCAATTCCAGCCCGCGTCGGCGGGTCTGCCCGGCGTTTTTGTAGCTGGTGCGACCGTTACTGCTTTCATCCACCACAATTTCGTTACGGGTGTCGGTCTGGAAAACCGCAGCGGTCAGCAGGCCGTTGCCAATGCGCGTTTTACTGCCCAACTCCACCGTGTCGCTGGTCGAAGGTTGTAAACCAAAGTTAAGCCCGGCCTGATCGCCGGAGCGGTACGACAGCTCGTTAATGGTCGGTGTTTCAAATCCGCGTCCGGCGGACAGATACAGGTTCCAGCCGCTCATTACCGCATAGTTCAAGGATCCGGCCGGCAGCCATTTATGGTAGCTGGCGTTACCGCTGTCATCGCCGTTGCTGCCGGTCACGTAGTGGTCGTTGGAGTCGAAATTGACGGTGCTATAACGCATGCCAGCATCCAGCGTCAGTTTTTGCGTCAACTGCCACGAACTTTGCAGATAGGGATCCAGGTTCCACATCAGGTTGCGCTCATTGCGGCGCAGCGCCCCCTGAGTGCCCAACTCGGTTACGCCGTTAACCTGGGTAAAGTTTTCATAGCCTTTACGCTGCTCGGTCATGGTTTCATAGTCCAACCCGCCGGTCAGGGTATAGGGGACGCCCAGCTCGCCGCGGTGCGTCCAGCGCGTATCAATCCCCTGATAGTGACGCGTCAGGTCAATCACCCCGCCAGGATGCTGGGCGCTACGCTGCTGCACCGCGACCGGGATCGACTGGTACTGGGTGGTTTCGCGCTCACCGGCATACATCATGATGCTCAGGTCGTCATCGGCCCCCATCTGGCGCTCATAGTGCAACCCGGCCTGGGTCTGCGAAGTGCTTTTACGGGTGTTGTACTGGTCGGCACGCGGCGCCTGGCGCGGATTATCGTGCCATTCCGCGTTCGTCAGGCCACCTGGATCATTGGCGTGAATATCGACGCTGTTGAACAACAACGTCAGGGTGCTGACGTCGTCGATACGTACGCCCAGCTTGGCATTGCCAAGGTTTTTCTGCGCACCGCTGTGATCGCGAAAGCCCTGAGTCGTAAACCGGGTGCCGGAAATAGTGTAGTTAACGTCGCCGGCGTGGGTGCCGTCGCCGGTCGCCCCGGTCGCCTTGACGCCATAACGCCAGGTGCCGTAACTGCCAAAGTACGAACTGGCTTCAAGACGCGCAGGTTGCTGGCCGGTTTCGGTTTCCACATTCACCATACCGCCGGACGCATTGCCGTAGAGGGCAGAAAACGGCCCGCGCAGCACCTCCACCTTTTCAACCGAGTTAAGGTCAATGTTCGACGTCTGGCCCTGACCATCAGGCATGGTGGCCGGGATACCGTCGACATAAATACGCACGCCGCGCACGCCATACATTGAACGTGCGCCAAAGCCCCGCACCGAAAGCTGCAGATCCTGCGCATAGTTCTGGCGGTTCTGAATTTGCAGGCCGGGCACGCTGCCCAAACTTTCCGACAGGTTGATCTGCGGCCTGGCCTCACGGATTTGATCGCCATTCACCACGCTGACGGCAGCCGGGGTGGACAGTTCGGATAGGCCGCTGCGTTTGGCCGTGACCACCATGGTCTGTTCGCTATCCTTGTCCTGCGCCAGGGCGCAGACAGGCAGTAAGGCAGGGATAACCAGAGCTGAAACCGCCAACCGGTTTTTATGAGTGCTTTTCATCAGGAGAATGCCGTTAAAGGGATCGGAGAATATGAACCACTTGGAACGTTATGGCCAATATGTTAATGCTTTTAACAAAAAATGAAAATAGTTAGCCTAATTAAAGACGGAGCTCTCGATTTCGCAAGCTCAGGGTTGATTTTAATTAACGGCTGTTGGTTCAAAAATAAGGCGGGGCAAACCCCGCCTGGTGAAGTGAGGCTCAGGCTTTCAGCAAGCCGCTGGCCAGATAGTCGTTGCTGTCTTTGACCCCTGGCAGTGCAAAGAAGTAACCGCCGCCGATAGGTTTGACGTACTCTTCCAGCGCCTCGCCGTTCAGACGTTTTTGCACCGTCAGGAAGCCTTTCTCCAAATCGGCCTGGTAGCAGACGAACAGCAGCCCCATTTCCAACTGGCCGGAATTGGACACGCCGATAGAATAGCTGTAGCCCCGGCGCAGTAACAAATTGCTCTGGGTTTGTGGCGTGCGCGGGTTTGCCAGGCGGATATGCGCATCCATCGGGATCATCTTCCCTTCGGGATCCTTCTCATAGTCCGGCTCGTCGTGTTCATGCTTCATGCCGAGCGGCGCACCGCTGTGCTTTTCGCGGCCGAAGATGGTTTGCTGCTCCTGCAACGGGGTGCGATCCCAGAACTCCACGTGGAAGCGGATAATACGCGCGGCCTGATAGCTGCCGCCCACCGCCCATGCCGGTTCCCCGGCGTTATCGGCCACCCACACCACCTGATCCATCAGCGGTTTATCGTCGGTTTTCGGGTTGGCGGTGCCGTCTTTAAAGCCCAGCAGGTTGATTGGCGTCTCTTTACCTTTGCTGCGTGCGGCGTGGGCGGAGATAAACCCTTCCCGCTTCCAGCGCACGCTGAGCAGATCCGGCGAATGCTTGATGATGTCACGTAGTGCGTGGATCACCGTTTCATTGGTATTGGCGCAAATCTGCAACACCAAATCGCCGTGGCACAGGCTGGCATCCAGCGAGTCGTTGGGAAAACGCGTCATTTTTTGCAGCCGCAACGGCTTGTGCGCCTGCAGACCGAAACGCTCGTCAAACAGCGAAGTGCCGACCGACACGGTGATGGTCAGGTTATCCGGGTAGATCTCCCGCCCCATGATGCCCGAATCAAGCGGTGGCAGCTTGGGATCCACTTCCGGCGCTTTGCCGCCGGTGGTCAAAAACGCAATGCGGTTGGTCAGCAGCCGAAACAGCCGCTCCAAATCCTGCTTGTTGCTGGCCAGCACGTCAAAAGCCACCAGCATCATCGCCGCTTGCTGCGGCGTGAGGATCCCGGCCTGGTGCGCGCCGTAGAACGGCTGCTTCTGCCAGCGTTCATCCTTAGCGACCGCCAGCGGTTCTGCGGATTTATCTGCCGCCTGGGTCAGGCGACTGCCGCCCAACGCCAGTACGCCCAGCCCCAATCCCTGCAATAAACGACGGCGCGACGGTGACGCCGCGCCCTGCGTTTGTGGATGCGGCCCGTTTTCCGGGCCGATCTTGTTACTCATGATGCTTTGCCTCAGTCCAGACCCAGAACGCCACGCAGCTGTGACAAATCTTCCGCCAGGGTGGTGATTGGCCCTTTCATGGCGTTGCGATCGGCATCGGTCAGCTTCTCGTAAGATTCATAGCCATCCTGGGTTTTGTATTTCGCCAAAATGGTATCAACGGTTTTAAAATTGGCGTCGATCTTGTCCAGCAAAGGCTTGTTGGCCTTGACCAGCAGCGGGCGCAGCAGGTTAACGATTTTTTGTGCGCCGTCTACGTTGGCCTGGAAGTCCCACAGGTCGGTACGGCTGTAACGGTCTTCTTCACCGCTGATTTTGCTCGCCGCCACTTCTTCGATCAGGCCGGCTGCGCCCCCCACAACCTTGCTTGGCGGGAAGGTCAGGTCGGTCACCCGTTTTTGCAGCTCAAGGGTGTCGTTATAGAGTTGATCGGCGTATTTGCTCATGTCTTTGGTGGTGTTGTCGGCAAACAGCGCTTTCTCCAAGCGGTGGAAACCGGTGAACTTCGGATCTTCCGCTTTTTTCTCGTAGTCGTCTTCGCGGGCGTCGATACTGCCGTCCAAATCGGAGAACAGCTCGGCGATCGGCTCAATTCGCTCGTAATGCTGGCGGGTCGGCGCATAGAGTTTACGAGCCTCGGCAACTTTGCCGGCCTTCACGGCATCGGTGAACAGCTTGGTTTGTTTAACCAGCCCTTCGACCTCTTTGGTCACGTAGACTTTGTATTCAGCAATCGGCCCAACCAAATCCATGGCGTTCGGTTTACCGTCACTGGCAGCCCCGGCCGAGGCGGTCACGGTCAGTTTGCCTTTCGGATTGCTGAGCAGCCCACAGGTCATGTCGTATTCGCCCGCTTCCAGATTGGCGGTCATCTTCTGGGTGAAACCCGGCGCGATGTTTTCACGCTCTTCCACCACCATCACCCCTTTCAGGATTTCCCACTCCACGTTTTTTTGGCTGGTGTTGTGCACCACAAACTGGGTTTTACCGGCCGGCACCGTCAGTTGCATCGGCTCGCACTGTTTGTCGTTAACGGTGATCTTTACCTGCGGCACGTCCGCCGCCAGGGCATCAATGCTCAGCGCGAACGCCGGAAGAGCCAGTAATGCTGCGTGCAAAGCCTTGCGGCGGAATAACGGAGTAGACATACAAGATTCCCTATTAAATTAATGATTGATTTTACGTTGCGTCGAAACCGCGACCGGTTCCGCACGCTGCGGCAGGAAAAAGAAAATCAGTGCTGGGATCAAATACAAGAAGTAGACCGCCACTTCGCTTACCGTTGGCGTTTCCTGGTAGCCGAAGATGCCTTCGAGCAGGGTGCCAAACAGGGAGTGGGTCGACAGATGGTTGCTGAGATCAAACGCGATGTCCTGGAAGTGGTTCCACAACCCGGCTTCGTGGAAGGCGCGGATCGCCCCGGCTGCCAGGCCGGCGGCAACGAACAGGATAAACAGGCTGGTCCATTTGAAGAATTTGGCCAGGTGCAGCTTCACACCGCCCCAGTAAATCATCATGCCCAGTACAATGGCGGCCACCAGGCCAAGCACCGCACCTATCGGGGCTTCAATCCCCACGTCTTGCTGGAAAGCCGCCAACAGGAAAAATACCGACTCCAGCCCTTCGCGCGCCACGGCAAAAAACACCATCGCCACCAGCGCCCAGCCCTGGCCTTTGCCGGAGTTGAGCGCATTGTCGATGGCGCCCTCCAGATGCACCTTGACCGATTTGGAAACCTTGCGCATCCAGAACACCATATAGGTCAGGATCAACACCGCCACTACCGCGACTATGCCTTCGAACAGCTCTTGCTGCTTTTGCGGGAATTCGCCGGTGGTTTCATTGATGAAGATTCCAAGCGCCAGGCACAGGGCGGCGGCAACAATCACCCCTATCCATACCACGCCTAACCATTGACCCCGCTGCGTGCGTTTCAGGTAGCTGGCAATCAGGCTGACGATCAACGCCGCCTCCAGCCCCTCACGGAACATGATAAGGAAGGGAACAAACATAAGTAATAACCTCTAAAAAGGCATCTGCTGCGAAGCGTTCGCACACCGGGAATGGCGGCAACGCCAATGTAAAGAAAAGTAAAACTCAACGATAGTGATTATCATTCTGGCTGGCAGAAATACAAGAGCCCCAAGGGTGATTTTTTCTAATCAAATGTCGCCAGTTGTTTCCGCAAGATGGCGAAAAACCTGGGAAGCTGACATTAAAAAAGGCGCCTTAAGCGCCTTTTTGACTCGCGATGCGAGAGATTAAACGGTTTTGAACTCGGCTTCCGCCTGATCGAAACGCTCGGTAATGGTCGCGGAAGGTGAACGCCCCATCAGGCTCACCACCACGATGGCGATACAGCCGAACAGGAAGCCCGGGATGATTTCATACAGATCCAGCCAGGCGAAGTGTTTCCAGACGATTACCGTTACTGCGCCAACCAGCATGCCGGCCAGTGCGCCGTTACGCGTCATGCGTGACCACATGACCGAGATCAGCACCACCGGACCAAAGGCAGCGCCGAAGCCGGCCCAGGCGTAGCTAACCAGACCCAGCACGCGGTTTTCCGGGTTTGCCGCCAGCGCGATGGCCACCAACGCCACGACCAGCACCATGATGCGCCCTACCCATACCAGTTCACGCTGACTGGCGCCCTTACGCAGGAAGGCCTTGTACAGGTCTTCGGTGATCGCACTTGAACACACCAACAGCTGGCAGCTCAGGGTGCTCATTACCGCCGCCAAAATCGCCGACAGCAAAATGCCTGCAATCCACGGGTTGAACAGCAGCATCGCCAGTTCGATAAACACGCGCTCGCCGTTTTGCGACACGTTCCCCGCTTGATCAGGGTTATTGGCGAAGTAGGCAATACCGAAGAAGCCGACGGCGATGGTGCCCGCCAGGCACAGGACCATCCAGGTCATGCTGATGCGACGCGCACTGCGAATAGTGCGGTGAGAGTCAGCCGCCATAAAGCGCGCCAGAATGTGCGGCTGCCCGAAGTAACCCAGCCCCCAGCCCAGCAGCGAGAGAATGGCCACAAAGTTCAGGCCTTTCAGCATGTCGATATTGGCCGGGTTTTGCGCCTGGATCACCAGCATCGAGGTATCAATGCCGCCTACCGCGAAGATCACAATTATCGGAGTCAGGATCAGCGCAAAAATCATCAGGCTGGCCTGCACAGTATCGGTCCAGCTCACCGCCAGGAATCCACCGATAAAGGTATAAAGGATAGTGGCCGCAGCGCCGGCCCACAGCGCCGTTTCGTAGCTCATGCCAAAGGTGCTTTCGAACAGACGCGCACCGGCCACGATGCCGGAAGCACAATAGATAGTGAAGAACACCAGAATGACAATGGCGGAGATCACCCGCAGCAGCTTGCTGTTGTCTTCAAAACGGCTGGTGAAATAATCCGGTAACGTCAGGGCATTATTGTTGGCTTCGGTATGAACGCGTAGCCGCCCCGCCACCAGCTTCCAGTTAAGGTAAGCGCCGATGGTCAGGCCAATCGCAATCCAGCTTTCAGAGATGCCGGACAGGAAGATGGCGCCCGGCAGGCCCATCAGCAGCCAGCCGCTCATATCCGATGCGCCGGCAGAGAGCGCGGTCACCACGCTGCCCAGGCTACGACCGCCCAGAATGTAGTCGTCAAAGTTATTGGTTGCCCGGTAGGCAAGTAAGCCGATTAACACCATCCCGAAGATATACACCAGGAAGGTGACCAGCATTGGTGTGCTCATTGTCATGAAATTCTCCACTCTCATTATTATTTCGCGCTGTATTGCGATAGTTACTGCTTGCCAATCCGCCGGAACGTGGCGAAAAGCTGACACTCCCGCGAGTGAAAATAGTTTCCTCCCGCAATTGTCTGACCGTCGGCTATCCTAGTTGACCTGTTGATTACCCAACAAGACATTTAACAACAAAGTTACACAAAGTTTACCCTGCGTCACATTTAACCACCTGCAAGGTTACACCTCACATTCAAAAACAGAGTTGCACCTCATACTAATTCAGCGTTATCCCTGATATTGCTGGGGTTAACGCGCGCGAATGGCCGATCGCCGACGCACCATCCCACAGGCAGAGCAAGAACCATGCCGATTATTGATGTTAAAAAACCGATGGAACTCACACTTCGCTCATCCGCCTGATTTAACACGGTTGCACAAAGTTGCAACATGCAGGATATTGTCTGCATTCATCACAGCACACAACGCACGAACCTATCCCAGCAGCCTATCTGGCCCGCAGTTTGTATAGCCTGATGGGATAGGTTCTTAACACAGGAGTTGGATTGGCATGGGCACTACCACAATGGGCGTGAAGCTCGACGAAGCCACTCGCGATCGAATCAAAAGCGCCGCACAGCGTATCGATCGCACGCCGCACTGGCTGATCAAGCAGGCCATTTTTAATTATCTCGAACGTCTCGAGAACGGTTCCGATATCCCTGAAATTCCGGCACTTGCCGCTGCCGGTCAGGCCGAAGCGGACGACATTATGCCGCAAGTGCAGGAAGAGTCCCACCAGCCATTCCTTGAATTTGCAGAACAAATTCTGCCGCAGTCGGTTAACCGCGCAGCCATCACCGCGGCTTATCGCCGCCCTGAGACCGAAGCAGTGCCGATGTTGCTCGAACAGGCGCGATTACCTGCCGATCTTGCCAAAGCCACCCATAAGATGGCTTACGACATCGCCGAGAAGTTGCGTAACCAAAAGAGTGCAAATGGCCGCGCCGGCATGGTGCAAGGCCTGCTGCAGGAGTTCTCCTTGTCTTCACAGGAAGGCGTGGCGCTGATGTGCCTGGCCGAAGCCCTGCTGCGTATTCCGGACAAGCCAACCCGCGATGCGCTGATCCGCGATAAAATCAGCAACGGCAACTGGCATTCTCACCTCGGCCGCAGCCCATCGCTGTTTGTTAACGCCGCCACCTGGGGCCTGTTGTTCACCGGCAAGCTGGTATCGACCCACAATGAAGCCAACCTGTCACGCTCGCTGAACCGCATTATCGGCAAGAGCGGCGAACCGCTGATCCGTAAAGGCGTGGATATGGCGATGCGCCTGATGGGCGAACAGTTCGTGACCGGCGAAACCATCGCCGAAGCGCTGGCCAACGCCCGCAAGCTGGAAGACAAAGGGTTCCGTTACTCCTACGACATGCTGGGTGAAGCCGCCCTGACCGAAGCCGACGCGCAGGCCTATCTGGTGTCTTACCAGCAGGCAATCCATGCGATTGGCAAAGCCTCGAACGGCCGCGGCATCTATGAAGGTCCGGGCATTTCCATCAAGCTGTCCGCTTTGCACCCGCGTTATAGCCGCGCACAGTACGAACGCGTAATGGAAGAGCTCTACCCTCGCCTGCTGTCATTGACCCTGCAGGCGCGCCAATACGACATCGGCATCAATATCGATGCTGAAGAAGCCGATCGCCTGGAAATCTCGCTCGACCTGCTGGAAAAGCTGTGCTTCGAACCTCAGCTGGCCGGTTGGAACGGCATCGGCTTTGTGATCCAGGCCTATCAGAAACGTTGCCCGTTCGCCATCGACGCGGTGATCGACATGGCGCAACGCAGCCGCCGTCGCCTGATGATCCGTCTGGTAAAAGGCGCCTACTGGGACAGCGAAATCAAACGCGCCCAAATGGACGGGCTGGAAGGCTATCCGGTCTACACCCGCAAGGTCTACACCGACGTTTCTTATCTGGCCTGCGCCCGCAAACTGCTGGCGGTGCCGAACCTGATTTATCCGCAGTTCGCTACCCATAACGCCCATACCCTGAGCGCGATTTATCATCTGGCGGGCAACAACTACTACCCGGGCCAGTATGAGTTCCAGTGCCTGCACGGCATGGGCGAACCGCTGTACGAACAGGTGGTAGGTAAAGTGGCCGACGGTAAGCTGAACCGTCCATGCCGCATCTATGCACCGGTCGGCACCCATGAAACGCTGTTGGCGTATCTGGTGCGTCGCCTGCTGGAAAACGGCGCTAACACCTCGTTCGTTAACCGTATCGCCGATGCCACCCTGCCGCTCGACGAACTGGTTGCCGACCCGGTTACCGCGGTCGAAGCCCTGGCCGCCAGCGAAGGTCAACTTGGCCTGCCGCACCCGCGCATTCCGCTGCCGCGTGAGCTCTATGGCACCAAGCGCATCAACTCCAGCGGTCTGGACCTGTCGAACGAACAGCGCCTGGCCTCGCTGTCCAGCGCACTGCTGACCAGTGCCACCCAGCCCTGGCGCGCAGAGCCGATTATCGACGCCGAGCTGGATCAGGGCGTGGAGCAACCGGTGATTAACCCTGCCGAGCCGGGCGACGTGGTCGGTTACGTGCGTGAAGCTACCGAAGGTGAAGTCAGCCGGGCGCTCGACGCCGCCGCTGCCGCCGGTCCCATCTGGTTTGCTACCCCACCATCCGAGCGTGCCGCCATTCTGGAGCGTGCTGCCGAACTGATGGAAGGCCAACTGCAAAGCCTTTTGGGTATTCTGGTGCGCGAAGCGGGCAAAACCTTTAACAACGCCATCGCCGAAGTGCGCGAAGCGGTCGACTTCCTGCATTACTACGCCGGTCAGGTACGCGATGATTTCGCCAATGACAGCCACCGTCCGCTGGGCCCGGTGGTGTGTATCAGCCCGTGGAACTTCCCGCTGGCCATCTTCACCGGTCAGATTGCCGCTGCGCTGGCGGCAGGCAACAGCGTTCTGGCCAAACCGGCAGAGCAAACGCCGCTGATCGCCGCACAGGCGGTGCGCATTCTGCTGGAAGCCGGCATTCCGCAAGGCGTGCTGCAGCTGCTGCCAGGCCAGGGCGAAAGCGTCGGCTCGGTTCTGGTCAATGACGCTCGCGTCCGTGGCGTGATGTTTACCGGCTCTACCGACGTTGCCGGCATTTTGCAGCGCAGCATCGCAGGCCGTCTGGATCCGCAAGGTCGCCCAACGCCGCTGATTGCCGAAACCGGCGGCCTGAACGCCATGATCGTCGACTCTTCCGCTCTGACCGAACAGGTCGTGACTGACGTGGTCGCCTCCGCATTCGACAGCGCGGGCCAACGCTGCTCCGCCCTGCGTATCCTGTGCATTCAGGAAGACGTGGCGGAACATACGCTGCAAATGTTGCGCGGCGCGATGGCCGAATGCCGCATGGGTAACCCGGAACGCCTGTCGACCGACATCGGGCCGGTGATCGACGCCGAGGCCAAGACCGGTATCGAACGTCATATCCAGGCGATGCGCGCCAAGGGCCGTAAGGTCTACCAGGCCGCGAAAGGCAATGTGCAGGATGAGAAAGAGTGGTCCCGTGGCACCTTTATCAAGCCAACCCTGATCGAACTGGACAGCTTCGACGAGCTGCAAAAAGAGATCTTCGGCCCGGTGCTGCACGTGGTCCGCTTCCAACGCACCAATCTGGAGTCGCTGGTCGATCAGATCAACGCCGCCGGTTATGGGCTGACGCTGGGCGTTCACACCCGTATTGATGAAACCATCGCCCGCGTGACCGAACGCGCCAAGGTGGGCAACCTGTACGTTAACCGCAACATGGTCGGCGCCGTGGTCGGCGTGCAGCCATTTGGCGGCGAAGGCCTGTCCGGCACCGGTCCTAAAGCCGGTGGCCCGCTGTACCTGTATCGCCTGCTGGCCAACCGTCCGGATGATGCGGTGCAACGCACCCTGCACCGTCAGGACGAAGAACGTCCGCTGGAGGCCACCGCACGACCACAGCTGCTCAAGGCCCATCAGGCGCTGGAGCAATGGGCGATTGCCGAAAACCAACACGATCTGGTGACGCTGGCGCAACGCTACGCCGAACTGGGCCAGGGCGGTACCTTACGTCCTCTGCCTGGCCCTACCGGCGAGCGCAATACCTATGCCCTGTTGCCGCGCGAGCGCGTACTCTGCCTGGCCGATAACGAAGCCGATGCCTTGACTCAGTTGGCCGCAGTACTGGCCGTCGGCAGCAGCGTGCTGTGGCCGGAAGCCGAGCTGCAACGCACCCTGTATCGCCGCCTGCCGGCGGCAGTTCAGGCCAGCATCAGCTTCAGCAAAGACTGGCAGCAGGACAAGGTGGAGTTCGATGCCGCCATTTACCACGGCGACGCCGATCAGCTGCGTATCCTGTGCGAGCAAATCGCCCAGCGCAGCGGCGCGATCGTTTCAGTGCAGGGCTTTGCCCACGGCGAAACCAACATCCTGCTGGAGCGCCTGCTGATCGAGCGCTCACTGAGCGTCAATACCGCAGCCGCCGGCGGTAACGCCAGCCTGATGACCATAGGGTAATCCGCCTCGCTGGATCACCGCGGCAGGTCACTTAATCTGCGAACCCTCCCGCAAACCCTGCATTCGTGCAGGGTTTTTTATTGTCTGCGCCCCACCGGCACGCTAGCGTATCGACCCTGTTGTCACAAAGTGTGTATGGTGTGTATTATAAGGGGACGGTAAACGCGTGAAAAGTTCAGAACTGATCGGGCTATTAGAGCAGGAAGGTTGGGTTTTAACGCGGATCAAGGGAAGCCACCATCAGTTTAAGCACCCGAACTCCCGTCTGGTGATCACCGTTCCACATCCGCGTAAGGATCTGAAAGCGGGAACGCTACGCCAAATCATGAAAGATGCCGGATTGTGCTAACCCGGAGCCATGAGTTAACAGGAGAAATTATGTTCTACCCTGCTTATGTACATTCAGAACCGGACGGCAGCGCCAGCGGTTTCTTTCCCGATGTACCGGGCTGCTATTTTGCCGGTGAGACTCTGGACAGGGCCTTTGAAGACGCCAGAAGTGCGCTGGATACCCATTTCGAATTCTTGAGCGAAGACAATCAACCTATTCCCGTCCCACAGACCGTGTCCTTTCATCTGGCACAGGATAACGACAGTCTGAATGGCGGACAGTGGTTGTTGGTCAATATTAATATGGATAAGTTTGATGGTCGGGCGGAGCGTATCAATATTACCTTGCCGCACCGCCTGCTGAACCGCATAGATTCTCTGGTGCAGCAGCATCCCGGTTACGGTAGCCGCAGCGCCTTTTTGGCCGCAGCCGCCCGCAATGAATTATTGAAAGCCGGGTAGTCAAGAGCCAGGGGGCTGAACGCCCCCCTTCTCACTGATTCAAAAACTTGTCGAGGAATTGTTGGGTACGTTGGTGCTGCGGATTAGTGAACAGCTCTTTTGCCGGCCCTTGCTCCACGATGCGACCGTGGTCCATAAATATGGCACGGTCGGCCACGTCGCGGGCGAAGCTCATCTCGTGCGTGACGATCACCATGGTGCGCTTTTCTTCCGCCAGCGAACGTATGGTGTTGAGCACCTCGCCCACCAGCTCCGGGTCGAGCGCCGAGGTGGGTTCGTCAAACAGGATCACTTCCGGCTGCATCGCCAGCGCCCGGGCAATCGCCACTCGCTGCTGCTGCCCGCCGGAAAGACGGCGCGGATAGGCCGACTCTTTACCGCTCAATCCCACTTTGGCCAACAAAGTCCGTGCACGTTGTTCCGCGCTGGCCTTGGGCTCGCCTTTAACGATGACCGGACCTTCAATAATGTTCTCCAATACCGAGCGGTGCGGGAACAAATTGAAGTTCTGGAACACGAACCCCACCTGCTGGCGTAATGCACGAACCTGTTTTTTCTGTCTGCTCAGCGGCCTGGAACCGTCGATCAGTATATCGCCAACCCGAATGGTCCCGGAATCCGGCACCTCCAGCAGGTTGATGCTGCGCAGCAAGGTGGTTTTCCCCGAGCCGCTTGGCCCGATAATCGCCACCACCTCACCGGCACCGACCTCCAGATCAATCCCATGCAGCACCGTTTGACCGTTGAACTGCTTGGTCAGTTTTTTCACTTCGATGGCACTCATGCGTTACTCCTGATCCTGACGGTTTACGTGGGCTTCCAGACGATTTTGCAGCGCAGAAAGCAGGGTCGCCATCACCCAGTAAATCAGCGAGGCCGCCAGATACATGGTAAACACTTCCAGGGTACGCGAGGTAATCAACTGTGCCTGACGGAACAGTTCCGGCACCTGAATGGTCGCCGCCAGCGAGGTGTCTTTCACCAGGCCGATAAAGCTGTTGCCCAACGGCGGCAATGCGGTACGCGCCGCCTGCGGCAGGATCACTCGACGCAGCGTCTGCCAGCGGGTCATGCCGATGCTGGCTGCCGCTTCCCACTGCCCTTTTTCAATCGACGAAATCGCGGCACGCAGGGTTTCCGAAGTATAGGCGGCGGTATTGAGCGACAGGCCAATCAGCGCTGCCGGGAAGGGATCAAACTCGATGCCGAACTGCGGCAGGCCGTAGTAAATCATGAACAGCTGGGCAATCAACGGCGTGCCGCGAAACAGCGACACATAGAAGCGCGACAGCCATGACAGCGGCCATAACGGCGAAAGGCGCATCAGCGCCAGCAGAAAACCGAGCAGTAAACCGAGCGCCATGCCCCCCAGACTGAGCTGGAGTGTGAGGATCGCGCCCCGCAATAAAAATGGCGCTGAATCCAGCGCCAGTTGGATACTTTCGTGCATTATTTAGTTACGTCCGCGCCAAACCATTTCTCGGAGATCTTCGCCAGCGTGCCGTCTTTTTGCATTTCGGCAATCGCCTGGTTAATCGCGGCCAGCAGTTCCGGGTTGTTTTTACGCACCGCAACGCCCGACTCCTGACGCGAGAACGCCGGGCCGGCTACCGCCAGCGTATCGCCGGTTTTCTTCACCAGATCCAACGCCGCCAGACGGTCCACCAGAATGGCGTTGATACGGCCTACGCGCAGATCCTGGTATTTGGTCGGGTCATCATCATAGGTACGCACGTCAACGCCCTGCACATTGTCACGCAACCACTGTTCGTAGTTGGTGCCAAGGCCCACGCCGACTTTTTTGCCCTTCAGGTCTTCCGGCTTGGTGATGGTGCCTTCATTGCCCTTCTTCACCAAGGCCTGAATACCGGAGACGGTATAAGGCGTCGAGAAATCGTATTTCTTTTTACGCTCGTCGGAAATGGTCACCTGATTGATCACCACGTCGATGCGTTTTGAATCCAACGAAGCCAGCATGCCGTCCCACTTGGTAGGGTTCAGCTTGGCTTTAACGCCAAGATGCTCCGCCAGGGCGGTGGCGAAATCCACTTCGAAGCCGGTCAATTTACCGTCTTCCCCCTGGAAGCTGAACGGCGGATAAGTGCCTTCCAACCCGACAACCAGGGTCCCGTGATGCTTCACCTGCTCCAGCAGGTTATCGGCGGCATAGGTCTGCGTGCTCAAACCGGCGGTCAGCGCAACGCTCATCACGCCCAGCAGCAATTGACGACGAACTTTGGAAAAGATCATAAACACCCCATCTGTTGTTTATCTTTTTTGATATCAGCACTTTAACAGTGTGACCGCCTGCTTGAAGGAATATAACCTTATAAATATAGTTCAAAATGGAATAACAAACCGCGTTCACACCTGTGGATGATAGGCGAACAGCGCCGGCGCACCGCCGGTATGGATAAACAGGATCGGGCCCTCATCGCGGAAACGCTGCTGGGCTACGCCGTCAATCAGACCGGCCATCGCCTTACCGCTGTAAACCGGATCCAGCAACACCCCTTCCTGCTGTGCCAACAGGTGTATCGCCGCCATGCCCTCTTCGTTTGGCATGCCGTACTGCGGCGCAAAATAGTCGTCCCACAGCGTAATCGGCGCCAGTTCGTCGATGTCCAACGAACAGGCCAGCGCTTTTTGGATCAGCTCCACCTTGGGCAATTGGTCGATCACCTTGCGTGAAACGGTCACGCCGATCAGGTGCGTTTCCGGCAGCAGTTGCTGCAGGCCAACGGCCAGCCCGGCATGGGTCCCGGCGCTGCCGGAGGCCACCACCACCGAGCTGAACGCGACGTTGCTCCGCTGGCTCTGTTCGGCAATTTCCAGCGCACACTGCACGTAACCCAGCGCCCCCAGCGCATTGGAGCCCCCTACCGGCACCACATAAGGTCGGAAACCTTGCCCTTCAAGACGGGTCGCCAGATCGGCCAACTGCTGCTGCGGATCGTGCAGCGCATCGCACATCACCACTTCGGCGTTAAACAATCCGAGCAGCAAGCGGTTACCGTTGGTCAGGTAGTTTTCTGCCTGGGTGTCGATTGGGTTTTCCAGCAGCGCTACGCAGTGCAGACCCAGCTTGGCCGCCACTGCAGCCGTTTGACGTACGTGGTTGGATTGGATGGCGCCGGCGGTGACCAGCGTGTCCGCGCCCTGACGCAGCGCTTCTGCGGCAAGAAATTCCAGTTTTCTCAGCTTGTTACCACCCATTGCCATCGGTGTGACGTCGTCACGTTTGATGTAAATTTCACGGCCAAGGTAGTCTGAAAGGCGAGACAGTTTTTCGAGCGGAGTGGCAGAGCCCACTAAATCGAGGCGCGGGAATTGCGCCAGTTTGTGTTGCAGATTCACAACTTCCCCCAGGGAATAGGTATCAACATCCAAAAGATAGATTTAGCAGATGTGAACCCAATAATCACTCTTTATTCGTGGCGGGAGAGGCACGAAAACCCCGGCTGGCGCGCCGGGGAGGCAGATCAGTAGCTTTTTTGCCAGGCAAGATACTGGTCGTATTTGCGCAGCGCGATGCGGTAATTGTTGTGCGCCGCCGAAGGCAGGTCTTCGATGATGCGCTGATGGCTGACGTTACTGGCAAACTTGTCGGCCGGGTAATTACGCTCCACCAGCATTTCATCCAGCCGACGCAGGCGCACCACGTATTCGCGGATGGTGCTGTGGCTCATTTCGGTCTGCTCAAACAGATACTGCTTGAACGCCATGATGTCGAAATAGCTCGGATGGCTGTTGCAGGAGATCTCACTGCAAAAGCGGCACAGCGCCGTCAGCTCATTTTGCACATTCAGCCACACGTGATCGTCAATCGGCTGGTCCATGCGCGCAATGGCATCTTTGTTGATGATCTTGCCACGAAACACCAACGCCATGCGATCCAATAGCTTGCCGCACTGAGAGCAATGGGTCTGGCTGTGTTTGTAATCTTTCAAATAACGGCTCAGCGGCCGTTTTTTCAATAGTATGCCTGGCATAGAAGCAGTCCGATTATCGCAATGGTGATCAGGTTGAAGGATCAGGGTTGAGTACATGTCAGTTCTCGTTCGCCAGTCGGGCGCGCAGACGTTTGATCGCCTGGCTATGCAGTTGGCTGACGCGCGATTCCCCCACGTCCAGCACGGCGCCGATCTCTTTCAGGTTCAACTCTTCCTGGTAATACAGCGTCAGCACCATTTTTTCGCGTTCCGGCAACGCCTCGATGGCCTCGATCACCCGTTGGCGCAGATTGCCCTCCAGCAGATGATGTAACGGATTGGCCTCTTCGTGCCCTTCCAGCAGCGGTTCCGCGCTTTCGCCGTGCTCTTCCCGCCATTCGTCGTAGGAGAAAAGCTGACTGTTATTGGTGTCCAACAGAATTTGACGGTACTCATCCAAAGGCAGGTTCAGCGTCTGCGCCACTTCCACTTCGCTGGCCGGTCTGCCGAGCCGCTGTTCCAACTGCCGCATCACCTGCGCCACTTCACGGGCATGGCGACGCACGCTGCGCGGCACCCAGTCACGGCTGCGCAGCTCATCGAGCATGGCGCCGCGAATGCGTTGCACCGCATAGGTGGTAAAGGCGGTTCCCTGCAGGGCGTCATACCGCTCAACGGCGTTCAACAGCCCAATTCCGCCGGCCTGCAACAGATCGTCGAGCTCCACGCTGGCGGGCAACCTGACCTGCAGGCGCAACGCCTCGTGGCGCACTAACGGAACGTAGCGTAGCCAGAGAGAATTTTTGTCCATCACGCCTTCGGCGGTATACAGATCGCTCACTATGTCTAAAACCTGCGGATAAGAGAGTCAGCGCTATTATCCGTAGGGGGCAAAATGCCAATCGGCTGAACAGTCGTACAAAACAGGCCTTATTTGCGCCATGCATTAGCTGAGCGGCGCGCGACCATAAAAAAACCCCGCCGAGGCGGGGTTCTTTTGCGACAGGTTAATCGGGGAGAGTCGATTAACGCAGCAGGGACAACACGTTCTGAGTAGACTGGTTAGCCTGTGCCAGAACAGAGGTGCCAGCCTGTTGCAGGATGTTGGCACGGCTCATGTTAGACACTTCGGTCGCGTAGTCAGCATCTTGAATACGGGACTGAGAAGCAGACAGGTTGTTCACGGTGCTGTTCAGGTTGTTGATAACAGAATCGAAACGGTTCTGTACCGCACCCAGGGAAGAACGCAGACCGTCAACCTGAGACAGTGCTTTGTCCAGGGTTGCCAGTGGGTCAGCAGTTTTAGGCGTGGTGCTCATTTCAGCGCCTTTGGTTACTTTACCTGCGCTGTCTGCAGTGGCCTTGAAGTATTTGGCGTCTGCACCGGTACCTTCCTGGATCAGGTAAGATTTGCCGCCGTCATAGGATTTCAGACCAGTAGTGTCGCCCGTTGCAGTGACTTCTTCCTTAACGGTAGTGGCAGCAGCCGTATCGGTCAAACCAGTGGTTTCTGCTGCTGCGATAGCAGTGATGTCACCAGAAGTTTTGTCGATGGTAGCTTTGTAGTTCTTGCCATCGGTACCTACAGCGTAAATGTCACCAGTGGTGTTGTCTTTAAGGTAGCTGGCTGGTGCAGCACCGTTAGCCTGTTTGTTGGTGGTGTTGGTGATAGTCAGATCTTTACCGGTTGCAATGGTAGTTACTGCACCGCCAACTTTAGTGGTATCAACACCGTCTGCCACGCTGAACTTGTCCAGGCCCAGAGTTTTAGAGTTGATGTTTTTCAGATCGATCTGAATGGTTTCGTTGTCGTTGGCACCAACCTGAATAGTCAGCTTCTGGTCGCCGCTCAGTACTTTCACGCCGTTGAAGTCGGTTTGTTCAGAGATACGGTTGATCTCAGCCAGACGTTCGCCGATTTCGTCCTGGATGGATTTCAGATCGCTTGAAGAGTTAGAACCGTTCTGGGACTGTACGGTCAGACGACGGATGTTCTGCAGGTTGTCGTTGACTTCGTTCAGTGCGCCTTCAGTGGTCTGCGCCAGAGAGATACCGTCGTTGGCGTTACGGGAAGCCTGAGTCAGGCCTTTGATGTTAGCGGTGAAACGGTTAGAGATCGCCTGACCCGCAGCATCGTCCTTAGCGCTGTTGATACGCAGACCGGAAGACAGACGCTCGATCGCAGTACCCAAAGAAGACTGTGATTTGTTCAGGTTGTTCTGCGCCATCAGCGACAGGCTGTTGGTATTAATTACTTGTGCCATTGTATGCTTTCCTTACGTGTCAGTTGCGATCTTCGCAACGTAGTTAAAAGGTTCGGGCTGCTTTGCCCACGGCGTCAACCACCGTCCCATCAGGTATCGGCCCTCCCCCTGCAACCTTTAGAAATTTTTTGTTTTTTTTTCGCTTTGCCGCAATGGCAGAAATAACGCGGTTTTTCCTTCCTCTATTGCGCCATCGGTTTTTAAACTTTTCGGTAAACTTTTTCTCCGCTGGGCCGATAAACGCGTAAAGCGAATAAAGTCATTATTAAGGAGAATTACGAATGGCATCGATCAGTTCATTAGGCATCGGCTCAGGACTCGACCTCAACGGCTTGCTGGACAAGCTAAGCAAAGCGGAACAGCAGCGTCTGACCCCGTACACTACCCAGCAGACCAGCTATAACGCCCAGTTGACCGCCTACGGCACGTTAAAAGGTTCGCTGGAAAAGTTCGATAACCTCAGCAAAGAGCTGGCGAAACCGACGTTTTTCAATAACACCACCGCCAGCAAACACGATCAGTTTGCCATCACCACCACCGACAAGGCCGTGGCGGGCAACTACATTGTCGAAGTTCAAAAACTGGCTCAACCGCAAACGTTAACCACTCAGGCGTCGATTACCAATCAGACGGAAAAACTCGGCACGCCCGGCAGCAGTGACCGCTCAATCACCATCACCGCAGGGGATCCACAGAAAGAAGTGAAGATCCCACTGACCGATGATCAAACCTCGCTGGTGGAAATGCGTGATGCAATTAACAATGCTAAAGCCGGCGTCAACGCCAGCATCATGCGGGTGGGCGACAACGACTACCAATTGGCGATCAGCTCCACGGCCACCGGCGAGAAAAACACCGTTTCGGTGCAGGTCAATAATGACGATAAGTTAGGCGCTATCCTCAATTACGACGCCACCGCCAAAAGCAACGCAATGAAGCAAACCGTGGCCGGTCAGGATGCCGAAGTCTTGGTTAACGGCACGAAAATCAAGCGCAGCACCAACTCGATTGCCGATGCCCTGCAGGGCGTGACCATCGATCTGAAAACCGTCACCAAAAAAGATGAACCGCAGAACCTGGTGATCAGCACCGACAAAACCGGCACCGCCGACAAAATCAAAGACTGGGTCGACAACTATAACTCGCTGCTGGATACCTTTAACTCGCTGACCAAATATACCCCGGTCAAAACCGGCGAGGCGCAGAATGCCAAAAACGGCGCACTGCTGGGGGATAACACCCTGCGCGGTATCCAGTCATCGATTAAAAGTGCGCTCAGCGGCGCGCAGGACAACCCGGAGCTGAAGGGGCTGGGTAACCTGGGGATCACCACCAACACCAAAACCGGCAAGCTGGAGATCGACAGCACCAAGCTCAACAAAGCCATCGATGAAAAACCGGAACAGGTTGCCAACTTCTTCGCCGGCAACGGCAAAGATACCGGCATGGCCACCGAGATCCACAATGAGATCCAAAGCTACATCAAGGCCGGCGGCATCATTGAGAACTCGACCAAAAGCATCAATACCAGCCTTGACCGCCTGAACAGCAAGATCACCACCGTGACGGCCAGCATTCAAAGCACTATCGATCGCTATAAACAACAATTCGTCCAACTGGATACCATGATGTCCAAGCTGAGTGGCACCGGTGATTATTTAAAACAACAGTTCAAGTAAGAACTTTTTAACCAGGTAAAAAATCACATGTATAACCGTAGCGGAACTCAGGCCTACGCCCAGGTCAGTCTGGAAAGTGGCGTAATGAGCGCCAGCCCGCACCAGTTAATCGTGATGCTGTTCGACGGGGCGCTTAGCGCCCTGTTACGCGCACGGATACTGATGAATCAGGGTGATATCGCCGGCAAAGGACTGGCTCTGTCAAAGGCCATCAATATTATCGATAACGGCCTGAAAAGCGGTCTCGACCACCAGCAGGGCGGTGAAATGGCCGATAACCTGGCGGCGCTGTATGACTACATGAAACGGCGTCTGATGCAGGCCAATTTGCACAATGATGAAGCGGCAATCTCCGAAGTAGTGAAGCTGCTGGAAAATATTGCTGACGCCTGGCGCCAGATTGGCCCCAACTATCACCCTACTCAGGACGCCGTGTAATGGAACGTCAACAACAGCTGTTAGCCGCCTATCAGCAGGTGTATAGCCTGAGTAGCCAGATGATCGTTCTGGCACAGACGGAAAGATGGGAAGACCTGGTCGAGCTGGAACTGTCCTACGTGACGGCGGTGGAAAGAACCGCCGCTTTTACTGGCCAGGCCGGTCCTTCAATGGCGTTACAGGAATTGCTGCGCAATAAGCTGCAGCAAATCCTCGACAACGAGACCGAGCTAAAACGTCTGCTGCAGCAACGCATGGATCAATTGAAAGAATTAATCGGCCAGTCGACGCGCCAAAACGTGGTTAACAGCACTTACGGCCAGTTTCACGATCGCGCCCTGTTGCTGGGAGATCCGCAAATCAGATAAGCTCGCAGCAATAACGGCAACAATGGAATAGATAGCAGCATGCACTATTATTCCCCGGTTAAGTCAGAATATTAATCCATGCCATTTGAATTATTCAGATATTGGGTAATTAGAGAAAATGTGCAATTCGAGCCTTGCTCTCACTTTAATGGATAAATACCACTCCGACACGGACGTTTTCTGTTCAGCAGGAAATTGATTTTTGATAGATAAAACACGCTGTTGTGTTTCACAACCTATGGAAAGATGTTGCTCCAACGCCAATCAAAGCGTAAAGATATTCATAGATAATGGCTGCGAAATGAATATCGATGGAACGTACAATTAATCTTTGTCCAGGAATTGGTGCATCGGCACACATCATTCAGCATACTGAATTATTATTTCCTTCAGTCTATTTTGAACAACCGCACTTGTACCTGGTGCAGCAAGGCCACAAACGCGTACGCTGGCAACAGCGTGAAGTGGTGGCTCATGCGGGCGAGCTGTTGATTATCGATGGGGGCCAAACCGTGGATATTATCAACGAACTCTCTGAGGACGGGGTATTCAGCTGTCAGCTATTGACCTGCGACCCGCAGTTGCTCACCGTACCGCCGCCCCAGGTTGAAAGCACGGCCCCGACTCCCTTTGACGCGGTGATGGCATTATGCAATCTGCCCTGCGCGCTGATGCACAGTTTTGAGACCACCAGCCTGGCGCTGGCGCTCAAGCATCGTTTTCCCACGGTCATCATCCGCCATAAAATGCTGGAAATTCTGCTGTGGTTAAAACAATTCAATATCAGCTTTATTCATAACGAAGCCAGGAATTTAACCCAACGGGTACGCCGCTGTCTGGCCACCGATCCGCACAATATCTGGACGGCGGCCGAAGTCGCCGAAACCTTGTCAATGAGCGAGGTGGTGCTGCGACGCAAGCTGTCGGCGGAAAATACCGCGCTGCGTAATCTAATGATCGACGTACGCATGAGCAGCGCGCTGGCCCTGCTGCAATCTACCGATTGGCCGATATCGGCGATCGCCCAGCACGTGGGGTATGAAAGCGCTTCGCGGTTTGCCGAGCGCTTTCGCAAACGCTTCGGCTTTGCGCCCACCGCCATTCGCGGACATCAGCGGGCCATGGAACCCATGGCCATTCGCCCCGATCATTTCAGCATGATGCAAGCCCCGGAGTGATGGCTTCCGGCGTTAATTAAATCATTGAACAATGAAACTGTGGTTTATACCGGCAATATTGGCGCAAAACAGGCGGGTGGGATAGCATCGGCGAGCATTCGGGTCATCAGAAGTGAATAAACCATGCTCAACGAAAAACTGCTATTTTCCCTTGCGGTGCTGCTACTCGGCATATGGTTGCTGGGCCTGACGTACGAAGAAGACGCCATGCGGATGCTGGCGGGAAAATAAATCTGCAGGCCACAGCCGTGGCCCAGATTATTTTAGCTTTGCTTAATTAAAACGCTTATTAATACCACCAGAACGATCAGGATTAAAATACTTACCCCTTTCCATCTGCGTTCACTTTTGCTGCTCATTTTCTTATCCGGTAATTGAAAAACCTTAACCCGGAAATTATACCCCCGCATCCTGTGCAGCAATGTGAGTTAAACCGGGGTTTCTGCCCTGCTACTCCAGCGATTGACGTTCCCGACCAGGCGACCAAAACTCAAGATTGAATAACGGCAGGCGCAATCTGCGCCAATCGGGCCGGGAGTCGCGCAAGCAAATGGTCTACCGCCAGCCTGATTTTCAAGGGCTGGTAAGTGCGGCGAGGCCAGACGGCGTTAACCGGAAAATCAACGCTGGCGCAGTCGCGCATCAGCGCCATCAGCCGCCCCTCGACAAGGTGTTCGCGGGCCAGCCAATAAGGCAGCCAAACCACGCCGGCCCCGCTGACGGCGGCGTTGGTGATGGCTTGCATATCGTCCATCAGGATCCTGGCCGCTGGCCGTATCTCCTGCTGGCTGCCATCGGCATCCCTGAGTAGCCACCTCTGGACCATGCCGGCGCGCAAGTAACCTACCGCCTGATGCTGGCCAAGTTCCTGCAGCGAGTGCGGCTCACCGCAACGCTGCAAATAGGCCGGTGACGCACAGAATGTCATGCCGTGCTGGCCGAGCCGTCGACCAATCAGGCTGCTGCTGTCGGGCAAATCGCCGATACGAATGGCCAGATCGAACCCCTCTTCAATCAAATCCACCGTTCGATCGCTGAAGGAAAGTTCCAGCGTCAGCTGCGGGTGCTGTAACGCCAATTCCGTCAGCAGCGGCGCAATGCACAGGTGGCCGAACAGTACCGGCATCGACACCCGCAGCCGCCCGCTGGCCTGGACCTTACCGCTCTCCAACAAGGTTTCAGCGCTGTTGATGGTCGCCAACGCCTGCCGACAATGCTCATAGAACAGCACCCCTTCATCCGTCAGGCTTTGGCTGCGCGTAGTCCGCACAAACAGCATCACCCCGAGCCGCTGTTCCAGCCGCGAAATGATTTTGCTGACGGCGGAACGGGTCAGGTGCAGTTTTTCTGCGGCATTGGCAAAGCTGCCGGCTTCCGCCACGGCAACGAATATCGGTATTCCGCTTAGTTCACTTCGCATTCTATTGCGTCCACACAGGAATCAATGATGTGAAACACTATCACCACTGGTGAATATTCAGCAATGCTACCATGCATTATCTCGAATGCCACCGCGGCGAAACGGCTGCTGCATGGCTGTCCAACACAATCATAAGGAAAATTTTATGCACTCAATATTGGTACTCAAATCCAGCATTATGGGCGACCAATCCCACACCAATGGGCTGATCGACACCTTTTTGAGCGAACGCCGCGCCCGGGGGCTGCAGGATAACGTCGTGGTGCGTGACCTGGTGGATCTTAACCTGCCGGTGCTGGACGCTGAACTGTTCAGCGCTTTACGCGGCGGTGAAAACCCAAGCCAGCGGGCCAGAGCGGTGGTGGCACTTTCCGACCAATTAATCGCCGAACTCAAAGCCAGCGATCTGCTGGTGATAGGTGCGCCAATGTACAACCACAACGTGCCGACGCATCTGAAGAATTGGTTTGATTTGGTGGCGCGGGCGCGAGTGACGTTCAACTATACCGCGACCTACCCGATGGGGCTGGTTGAGGGCGTGCGCGCCCTGGTATTCAGTTCGCGTGGCGGCGTACACGTCGGCAGCGAAACCGATGCGGTCACCCCCTACCTGCGTTCAGTGCTGGGTTTGATGGGCATCAAGGAAGTGCAATTCGTGTATGCCGAAGGTCTGGATATGAAACCTCATGGCCGGGACAGCGGCCTGGCAGCTGCGCGTCATCAAATTGTTGAACTGTTTTCCTGAAGCGCAGACCCGTCTCATTCTGGCCTCGGGTACGAGGCCTGTCTCATCACACCGGCATATTCATCACTTCTTGATAAGCAGAAACCAGCTTATTACGCACCTGTACCCCTAACTGCAGCGAGATGGACGACTTTTGCAGATCGACCATCACGTCATTGAGGCTGATGCCCGGCGCACCGACTTCGAAATCCTGTGCCTGTTTGCGCGCAGCCTGCTGGGTATCGCTGATCTTGCCGATCGCCGCCTTCAACTCACTGGCAAAACTGACGCCCTGCGCGGATGCGCCTTGCCCCATCTGCCCTGCCTGAATCGCCGTGGCCTGCAACTGCTGCAAAACCCCTTCAATACCCTGAATTGCCATTATGACCTCAATAAAAACGCTGTTGCCGGACGTTGTTGCATCAGGCACTACTTTGATGCTGAACACCCTAACACAGCATTTTCATCCTAAAGCGGCTAATTAACTGCAAAAAACCCGGCTTATCGGGCCATCGAAATCGGCCCCAAGGGCGAATAATACCATGCCCAGAAATGGGAGCGCCGCTATACCCGTCGCTTTTCAAGTTGCAGCGTTGTTGTCTGCCCGCGCTCATCCCAATGACTGTAGGGGGCGAATAAATTCGCCCCGATTAACTCAGGCGCTGCATGCTGCGCCCCTACAAGACCGAGGGATGTGCGAGCGGGTCGCCTGGCAGCAACTTGAAAGGCATAGGGTATATTTATATGTGTATCAGGGAGTCTGTTTTGTCACACAACGCTAACCACACCGTTCATCAGCCTGGCAGGGAGCTACGCCGTGGCCCGCACCGGATCCTGAGCGTCATTGAAGGACTCGGGCTAAAATGAATGCTTCAATCTCCGCTACCGAAAGCCGCGATAATGGCCTGCTGGCCATGTGGAACCGTCTGCGCGCCAACCCAAAAGTCCCGCTGCTGATTGCGGCCTCCGCAGCCATCGCCATCGTGGTCGCACTGCTGTTATGGGTGAAAAGTCCGGACTACCGCGTGCTGTACAGCAACATTAACGATCGCGACGGCGGCGCCATCGTCACCCAGCTGACGCAGATGAATATCCCCTACCGCTTTGCCGAAAACGGCGCAGCGTTGCTGATCCCGGCCGAAAAAGTGCATGAAACCCGCCTGCGTTTGGCGCAGCTCGGCCTGCCTAAAGGCGGCGCCGTGGGCTTCGAACTGCTGGATCAGGAAAAATTCGGCATCAGCCAGTTCAGCGAGCAAATCAACTATCAGCGAGCGCTGGAAGGTGAATTGTCCCGTACCATCGAATCACTGGGGCCGGTACAAAACGCCCGGGTGCATTTGGCTCTGCCCAAGCCTTCGCTCTTTGTCCGCGAGCAAAAATCCCCTTCCGCTTCCGTGACCCTGACGTTGCAACCGGGTCGGGCCCTGGATGACGGTCAGATCAACGCCATCGTTTATATGGTTTCGAGCAGCGTAGCCGGTTTACCGCCGGGCAACGTGACGGTGGTCGATCAGGCCGGACGCCTGCTGACCCAGTCCGACGGCACCGGACGCGATCTGAACGCCGCACAGCTTAAATACGCCAGCGAAGTGGAAAGCCGCTACCAGCGCCGTATCGAAGCGATTTTGGCCCCGATGGTCGGCAGCGCCAACGTGCGCGCTCAGGTCACCGCGCAGATCGACTTCTCAACCCGCGAACAAACTGACGAAGAGTACCAGCCTAACCAAGCGCCGAATAAGGCCGCCGTACGCTCGCAGCAAATGAGCCAAAGCGATCAAATTGGTGGGCCACTGGTCGGTGGCGTGCCGGGTGCACTGTCCAATCAGCCAAGCGCGCCGGCTGCCGCCCCGATTGAAACCGCCCAACCGGCCACCGCCGGCACTAATGCCGATGCGGCTAAAACCGATACGGCCACGGCGCGCAGTTCCGCAGCCAAGGGCAGCGGGCCGCAAAACTCGCGCCGCGATGAAACCACCAACTATGAGGTCGATCGCACCATTCGCCATACCCAGCATAAAGCCGGGACGGTACAGCGGCTGTCGGTCGCGGTGGTCATCAACTATCGCGGCACTGATAAGGACGGCAAACCGCTGCCGATGAGCAAAGAGCAGTTGGCGCAGATCGAATCGCTGGCGCGTGAGTCGATGGGCTTCTCCAGCGCCCGTGGCGATACCCTCAACGTGGTCAACACGCCGTTTACCGATAATGAAATCACCGGAAGCGAGCTGCCGTTCTGGCAAAGCCAGTCGTTTATCGATCGTCTGATCGACGCCGGCCGCTACCTGCTGATCCTGCTGGTCGCCTGGGTATTGTGGCGCAAACTGGTGCGTCCGCAACTGCAAAACCGTCAGGCGGTACAAAAGGCCGCACTCGCCGCCGCCGCCACGCCGATGGCCAAACCGGCCGACAGCAGCAAACCCAGCAATGAGGAGCTGGCGCAGCACAGGAAATCCCAGCAGCGCGTCAGTGCAGAAGTCCAGAGCCAGCGGATCCGCGATTTGGCTGATAAAGACCCACGCGTGGTCGCTCTGGTAATCCGCCAATGGATGAGTAACGAACTATGAGTCTGACCGGAACCGAAAAAAGCGCCATCCTGCTGATGACGCTGGGCGAAGATCGCGCCGCCGAGGTATTCAAGCACCTCTCCTCGCGTGAAGTGCAGCAGTTGAGTGGCACCATGGCCAGCATGAGCCAGGTGTCGCACAAGCAGCTCAATGAAATACTGCGTGAGTTCGAAGACGACGCCGAACAGTATGCTGCGCTGAGCGTCAACGCCAGCGACTACCTGCGTTCGGTGCTGGTCAAGGCGTTGGGCGAAGAACGTGCCGCCAGCCTGCTGGAGGATATTCTCGAATCCCGAGAGACCACCACCGGCATGGAAACGCTCAACTTTATGGAGCCAATGAGCGCCGCCGATCTGATCCGCGACGAGCATCCGCAGATCATCGCCACCATCCTGGTGCACCTCAAGCGTGGCCAGGCTGCGGATATTCTGGCGCTGTTCGACGAACGGCTGCGCAACGACGTGATGTTGCGTATCGCCACCTTCGGCGGCGTGCAGCCGGCGGCGCTGGCGGAACTGACCGAAGTGCTCAACAACCTGCTCGACGGCCAGAACCTCAAGCGCAGCAAAATGGGCGGCGTACGTACCGCAGCCGAGATCATCAACCTGATGAAAACGCAGCAGGAAGAGGCGGTTATCGACGCCATGCGCGAATACGACGGCGAGCTGGCACAGAAGATCATCGACGAGATGTTCCTGTTCGAGAACCTGGTGGAAGTCGACGATCGCAGCATCCAGCGCCTGTTGCAGGAAGTGGAAGGCGAATCCTTGCTGGTGGCGCTCAAAGGCGCGGAACAGCCGCTGCGCGAGAAGTTCCTCAAAAACATGTCGCAACGCGCCGCAGACATCCTGCGCGACGATCTGGCCAACCGTGGCCCGGTGCGCATGTCGCAGGTGGAGAACGAGCAGAAGGCTATCCTGCTGGTCGTCCGTCGTTTGGCCGAGAGTGGCGAAATGATTATCGGCGGTGGCGAGGACACCTATGTCTGATCGCATTAATACCCTGCCCTGGCAGCCCTGGTCGCTCAACGATCTCAACGAGCCCAAACCGGTGCTCGACCCGCTGCCGCTGCCGGTGGAAATCACCGACGGCGCATCGCTGGACGACAGCCTGGTTCGGGAACAGCAGCTCACCCAGCTCCGCCTGCAGGCGGAGCAGCAGGGCCAGCAACTGGGCTATGCGGACGGCCAGCAAAAAGGCTACGACGCCGGGTTCCAGGCCGGCATGGAAGAGGGTCGCCAACAGGGCTTGCTGGAAGCTCAGCAACAGCAGCAGCCGCTGACCGCACACTGGCAGCATCTGGTGACGGAATTCCAGCACACGCTGGACGCCCTCGACAGCGTGATTGCCTCGCGCCTGATGCAGCTGGCCCTGACGGCCGCCAAACAGGTGCTGGGCCAACCGCCAGTGTGCGACGGCACTGCCCTGCTGGCGCAGATCCAACAGTTGATCCAGCAGGAGCCGATGTTCAGCGGCAAGCCGCAGCTGCGCGTGCACCCGGACGACTATCAACGAATCGAGCAACAGTTGGGTGCCACGCTCAGTCTGCACGGCTGGCGGTTGCTGGCGGACGGTCAGTTGCACCCTGGCGGCTGCAAGGTCAGCGCCGACGAAGGCGATCTCGACGCCAGCCTGGCAACCCGTTGGCATGAGCTCTGCCGTCTGGCCGCTCCGGGAGACGTGTAATGACCCTGCGCCTCGGCCGCTGGCTGACCTCACTGGATGCGCTGGAAAAACGCATCGCACACGCCCCGACGGTACGCCGCTACGGTCGCCTGACCCGCGCCACCGGTTTGGTGCTGGAAGCCACCGGGCTACAGCTGCCGATCGGTGCCACCTGCCTGATCGAGCGTCACGACGCCGGTGAGGTCCAGGAAGTAGAAAGCGAAGTGGTCGGTTTTAACGGCCAGCGGCTGTTTCTGATGCCGCTGGAAGAAGTGGAAGGCATCGTGCCCGGCGCCCGGGTTTACGCCCGCATCTCGCCGGAAGGCCAAAGCGCCAGTAAGCAACTGCCGCTCGGTCCGGCCCTGCTGGGCCGGGTACTGGACGGCAGCGCCAAGCCGCTCGACGGCCTGCCTGCACCGGAAACCGGCTATCGTGCACCGCTGATCACCGCGCCATTCAACCCGCTGCAGCGTACGCCGATCGAACAGGTACTGGACGTCGGCGTGCGAACCATCAACGGCCTGTTGACCGTCGGTCGCGGCCAGCGCATGGGGCTGTTTGCCGGTTCCGGCGTCGGTAAAAGCGTGCTGTTGGGCATGATGGCGCGTTATACCCAGGCCGACGTGATTGTCGTCGGTCTGATCGGCGAACGTGGCCGTGAGGTGAAAGACTTTATCGAAAACATCCTCGGCCCCGAAGGCCGGGCGCGTTCGGTGGTGATCGCCGCTCCGGCGGACGTCTCGCCGCTGCTGCGCATGCAGGGTGCGGCCTACGCCACACGCATCGCTGAAGATTTCCGCGATCGCGGCCAGCACGTGCTGTTGATCATGGATTCACTGACGCGCTACGCCATGGCACAACGAGAGATAGCCCTCGCCATCGGCGAGCCGCCGGCCACCAAAGGCTACCCGCCCTCCGTTTTCGCCAAGCTGCCGGCACTGGTCGAACGTGCGGGCAACGGCATCAGCGGCGGCGGGTCGATTACCGCCTTTTATACCGTGTTGACCGAAGGCGATGACCAGCAGGATCCGATCGCCGACTCGGCACGCGCCATTCTCGACGGCCACGTGGTGCTGTCACGGCGCCTGGCGGAAGCCGGCCACTACCCGGCCATCGACATTGAAGCCTCCATCAGCCGCGCCATGACCTCGCTGATCGACGAAGAGCACTATCGTCGGGTGCGTAACTTCAAACAGATGTTGGCCAGCTACCAACGCAACCGAGATTTGATCAGCGTCGGTGCTTATGTCGCAGGCAGCGACCCGCTGCTGGATAAGGCCATGACGTTATATCCGCAGATGGAAGCCTATCTGCAGCAGGGCATTTTCGAGCGCAGCGGCTACCAGGACGCCTGCCAGCAGTTACAGCAGTTGATCGTTTAACGTCACCAAAGGCGCAAACCCGATGAAACCACAGTCCCCCCTGATTACCCTGCGCGATCTGGCGCAGGATGCAGTAGAACAGGCGACTCGCCAACTGGGCCAGGTGCGCAAAGCTCAGCAAGCCGCTGAACAGCAACTTTCCATGCTGCTCAACTATCAGGATGAGTACCGTCAGAAGCTGAATAATCAACTGAGCGGCGGCATGGAATCGTCCAATTGGCAGAACTACCAGCAGTTTATCGGCACGCTGGAACAGGCGATCGCCCAGCACCGCCAGCAGTTGACGCAGTGGGGAGAGAAAGTGGACCACGCGATGAAGCAATGGCAGGACAAACAGCAACGGCTGAACGCTTTCGAAACCCTGCATACCCGAGCCCAGAGCGCGGAGTTGCAGTTGGAGAACAAACGGGATCAAAAACTGATGGATGAGTTCGCTCAACGCAGTGCACAAAGGAATATACATCAATGAACCTGAACGCTTTGCCGGGCCCGTCGCTGCCGGGCGATACCGGCCTGTTGCCGGACCCGCAGCCCCCGCTGGATGAGTCATCGCTCTCTTCCGCTTTTGCTCAACTGCTTGGCGCGCGTGTGCTGCCGGCCGACAAGTCCGCAACCAAGCTGTCACCGATGGCGCTGAGCGCAGAAGAAGACTCTGCGCCGCTGAGCCGCAACCAACTGACGCAGTTACTGGCCGCATTCGGCGAGCGCGATGGGTTGTTGGCGCCTTCGCTGTTAACGCAAGGCCAGCCAGTCGCCATCAGCAACGACGAGGAGCCGACGTTGGAGCGACCGCCGCACGACGCCGCACTGCGGCCTGCCGGTGAGATCGACGCCGCTACGCTACAAGCGCTGTTCGCCATGCTGCCGATCGCCATTCCCCCAACAATGCCTGATGCAGGTAGCGGCGCGGCGGAACTGAGCCTTGAAGGCGATCAAGATACTCCTCAGCCTGCAACGCTCATGAGCGCTTCGCTGGGGCGCCAGACTGAGGTAACGGACACGCAAAAGGCGCCAACGCCGGTAACCTCAGCGTCGCTCGGCAGTGAAAGCCGTGCCGACAGCCCACAGCAAATTGCAGTTGCGCACGAAAAACCGGATGCCGCGGCGTTGAAGCTTGGCGCAGATAGCCAATCACCAACGCCGAATGCCTCCCTGATCGCCCCACCGGTCTCCAGCCCGACTATCGCTGCAGCGCCAACCGCTGCGTTGGTCACTGCCCCGCCTACGCCACAGCTAAACGCCCAGTTGGGCAGCCCGGAGTGGCAGCAGGCGTTGAACCAACAGGTACTGATGTTCCATCGCAACGGTCAGCAAAGCGCCGAGCTGCGTCTGCATCCGCAGGAACTGGGGGCGTTACAGATCACCCTCAAGCTGGATGACAACCAGGCGCAGCTGCACATTGCCTCGGCACATGGCCAGGTTCGTGCCGCCGTGGAAGCGGCGATGCCGCAGCTGCGCCATGCGCTGGCTGAGAGTGGCATCAATTTGGGACAAAGCAGCGTGGGCGGCGACCAGATGCCGCAGTGGCAACAGGCGCAGCAGCACAGCAGCGGGCAGCAGGGTCGCCCGGATTATCGCGAGCGTCAGGGTGACGGCGATTTGTCCGCCGATGCCCACAGCGCGCCGCCGGAATTGCAGGCGATGGCCCGCGCCGTCAGCGGCGTTGATATTTTCGCCTGAGTGGCCGCAAACGCCCAAGCTGGAACGCTTTTCCCTGCCTATTCTGGCTATTGCGTGCCGGAATAGGCGCGATAATACCGCTACCCTTCATACTTGAAGCTGCATTTGCGCGCCCCGGCCATATAGTTATCTATGCTGCTGGGAACTTACAAACTTGCCGGCGCGATGCAACTCCAAATATTTTGGGTAAATTATGTCATGCGTGCGGCTTTTACACGCGCTATATACCCGCGAGATCTTAGGTTGCAGCTTGAAAAATGAAGGGCATATACCCTATGGATTTCAAGTTGCAGCTAGGCGCCCAGCTCACTCATCCCCAGGAGCTTACTCTAGTAAGTGACTGGGGGGAGTGAGTGCAGGGAACAACGCTGCAGCTTGAAAGACGACGGGTATAACAACAGGAATTTGATTTATCTATGTCTCAAAATACCCTACCGGCAGCACCGAAACGCTCCCTTCTGGTCATTCTGCTGGTGCTGATAACCCTCGTCGCCTGCGGCGCGGCCGGCTACAGCTGGTGGCAGCTCAAGCAGCACCAGGAGGGCGCGCAGCCCGCAGCCAAAGAACTTCCCCCGGCCGCACCGGTGTTTATGCCGCTGGACACCTTTACCGTCAATCTGATGACGCCCGATAACAACCCGGATCGCGTGTTGTATATCGGCCTGACGTTACGCTTGCCGGATGAAAGTACCCGCCGCCAACTGAATGATTTCCTGCCGGAGGTGCGCAGCCGTCTGCTGATGCTGCTGTCCCGTCAGGAAGCGGGCCAGTTGAGCAGTGAACAAGGAAAGCAGCAACTGGTGGCGCAGATTAAGGACGTGCTTAGCCCGCCGCTGGTTAAGGGACAACCGAAGCAGGTGGTCAGCGACGTGCTGTTCACTGCCTTCATATTGCGGTAATCACTATGGGCGACAGCATTCTTTCACAGGCAGAGATCGACGCCTTGCTCAACGGCGACAGCGCGGGTGATGAACCCGAAGCGGTTGCCCTCAATGAGAGCGAGGTCAAGCCGTACGATCCGACCACCCAGCGCCGAGTGGTGCGCGAACGGCTGCACGCGCTGGAAATCATCAACGAACGTTTTGCCCGGCAGTTCCGCATGGGGTTATTCAACCTGCTGCGCCGCAGCCCGGACATTACCGTTGGCCCGATCAAGATCCAGCCGTACCACGAATTTGCGCGCAACCTGCCGGTGCCCACCAACCTGAACCTGGTGCACCTGAACCCGCTGCGCGGTACCGCGCTGTTCGTGTTTGCGCCGAGCCTGGTATTTATCGCCGTAGATAACCTGTTCGGGGGCGACGGTCGCTTTCCCACCAAAGTGGAAGGCCGCGAATTCACGCCGACCGAACAGCGGGTGATCAAGCGCATGCTGCGACTGGCGCTGGACGCCTACGGCGACGCCTGGAGCGCAATTTACAAGATCAACGTGGAATACGTGCGCGCTGAAATGCAGGTGAAGTTCACCAATATCACCACGTCGCCAAACGACATCGTGGTCACCACGCCTTTCCAGGTGGAAATTGGTGCGCTGAGCGGTGAGTTCAACATCTGCATTCCGTTTGCCATGATCGAACCGTTGCGCGAACTGCTGACCAACCCACCGTTGGAAAATTCGCGGCAGGAAGACAGCCACTGGCGTGAAACGCTGGTGAAGCAGGTGCAACATTCCGAGCTGGAGCTGATTGCCAACTTCGTCGATATCCCGATGCGCCTGTCAAAAATCCTGAAGCTGCAGCCGGGAGATGTATTACCGATTGATAAACCGGATCGCCTTATCGCCCACGTCGACGGCGTGCCGGTTTTGACCAGCCAATACGGCACGTTAAACGGGCAGTACGCCCTGCGTGTTGAACATTTGATTAACCCTATTTTGAATGCTCTGAGTGAGGAACAGCCCAAATGAGTGATCCTAAGCAACCGTCTGGCGAAGGAAAGGAATCCGTGGACGATCTGTGGGCTGATGCGTTTAACGAACAGCAAGCAACCGAAAAGACGTCTGCCAGCGATGCGGTGTTCAAATCGCTGGAGCCGCAGGATACCAGCGGCAGCCTGCAGGATATCGATCTGATCCTCGACATCCCGGTCAAATTGACCGTTGAACTGGGCCGCACCAAGATGACCATCAAGGAACTGCTGCGCCTGTCGCAGGGCTCTGTCGTGGCGTTGGATGGGCTGGCGGGTGAACCGCTGGATATTATGATCAACGGTTATCTGATCGCCCAGGGCGAAGTGGTCGTGGTCGCCGACAAATTCGGCGTGCGCATTACCGATATCATCACCCCTTCCGAGCGCATGCGCCGCCTGAGCCGCTGATGAACCCAAGCGCCGCCGCGCCCACCGTGGGCACCTTGCAATCCACCGAGCCGGCACTGCCGGCCGGTTCAGTGCTGACGCAGGTCAGCAGCGCACTCGGCGGCATTTTGCTGCTGATCCTGCTGGCCGGCTGGCTGTTCCGTCGCCTGGGCTTTGCCCCGCAGGCACGCAACAGTAAGCTGCTCAACCTGCGCGCCAGCTGTCAGGTCGGGCAACGCGAGCGCGTGGTGGTGATCGAAGTGGATAACACCTTGCTGGTGCTGGGCGTCACCGCCCAGCAAATCACCCCGCTGCATAGCCTGCCCGCTCCGGCGCAGGACACCGACGCCGCCGCAGTGACCACGCCGGCGGATTTTCGCCAACTGATGCAAAAAGTTCTCAAACGTCCGGAAAAATCGGCATGAAATCCCTCGTTCCCTGTGTCGCCACCCGTGGGCGAGGCCAAAAATGCCTTGGCATTCTAGCCACCGCCCTGTTGTTGATCAGCCCTGCGGCGTTGGCGCAATTGCCCGGTCTGATCAGCCAGCCGCTGGCCAACGGCGGCCAAAGCTGGTCGCTGCCGGTGCAAACGCTGGTGCTGCTGACCTCACTCAGCTTCCTGCCGGCGATGCTGCTGATGATGACCAGCTTCACCCGCATCATCATCGTGCTGGGGTTGCTGCGTAATGCCCTCGGTACCCCCTCTGCCCCACCCAACCAGGTGATGCTGGGCCTGGCGCTGTTCCTGACCTTTTTCATTATGTCGCCGGTGTTCGACAAGGTTTATCAGGACGCTTACTTGCCATTCAGTCAGGACAAAATCAGCCTGGATATCGCGCTCGATAAAGGTTCACAACCGTTGCGCGAGTTTATGCTGCGCCAAACGCGTGAAACCGATCTGGCGCTGTATGCCAAGCTCGCCAACCAGCCGCCGCTGGCCGGGCCGGAAGCGGTGCCGATGCGCATCCTGCTGCCTGCCTACGTCACCAGCGAACTGAAAACCGCGTTCCAAATCGGCTTCACGGTGTTTATTCCGTTCCTGATTATCGATCTGGTGGTCGCCAGCGTATTGATGGCGCTGGGGATGATGATGGTGCCACCGGCAACCATCTCGTTGCCCTTCAAGCTGATGCTGTTTGTTCTGGTGGACGGCTGGCAATTGCTGCTGGGCTCGCTGGCGCAAAGTTTCTATTCGTAATTTGCGGCATACCCGCCGCCACTGAGGGATCCATCATGACACCCGAATCGGTTATGGCGCTGGGCACCGAGGCGATGAAAGTGGCGTTGGCCCTGGCCGCACCGCTATTGCTCGCCGCGCTGGTCAGCGGCCTGGTGGTCAGCCTGCTGCAGGCCGCAACCCAAATCAATGAAATGACGCTGTCGTTCATTCCCAAAATCCTGGCGGTGGTCGCGACCATCGTGATTGCCGGGCCGTGGATGCTGAACCTGCTGCTGGACTATATGCGTACGCTGTTCACTAACCTGCCGAACCTGATTGGTTAACCATGCTCACATTTGACAGCGCACAGTTCGGCGTGTGGCTCAGCCAGTATTTCTGGCCGCTGCTGCGCATTCTGGCGCTGATCAGCACCGCGCCGGTGTTCAGCGAAAAGCAGATCAGCAAGAAGGTGAAAATTGGCCTCGGCGGGCTGATCGTCATTTTGATTGCCCCCGGACTGCCCACCAGCACCGTGCCTATTTTCTCCGCGGCCGGCCTGTGGCTGGCGGCCCAGCAAATCCTGATCGGTGTGGCGCTGGGCCTGACCATGCAGTTCGCCTTCGCGGCGATACGCCTGGCCGGCGAAGTGATCGGCATGCAGATGGGGCTGTCGTTCGCCACCTTCTTCGACCCCAGCGGTGGGCCTAACATGCCGGTGTTGGCACGGCTGCTCAACCTGCTGGCGATGCTGCTGTTCCTCAGTTTCAATGGCCATCTGTGGCTGATTTCTTTGTTGGTGGACAGCTTCCATACCCTGCCGATCCAGGCCGAGCCGCTGAACGGCAATGGTTTTCTCGCCCTGACCCAGGCCGGGTCGCTGATTTTCATCAATGGCATGATGCTGGCACTGCCGCTGATTTGTCTGTTGCTGACGCTGAACATGGCGCTCGGCCTGCTTAACCGCATGACACCGCAGCTGTCGGTGTTCGTCATCGGTTTCCCGGTGACCATGACCATTGGCATTATGACCATCGGCATGATGATGCCGATGCTGGCGCCGTTTTGTGAGCACCTGTTTGGCGAGTTCTTCAACCAGCTGTCCGAAGTAATACGCGGTATGTCATAACCGAGTTATGAAGATGCCCCTCGGAAAGGAATAAGGCCGGACAGGGGCATAGTTCCGGCCATCGAAAATACTTTCGTGATTATTTCCTCCAAAATCATAATAATCCAGCCCCGGTGTTACTTGTCTTTAATGAAATGTATTTCTCTCCCAGCATAACGCCCACAGTTACCCATTATTTTCTTCAACTCTATTACAGCCCAATCACACATCGACCCTGAGTTACAATTGAACACGTTTAAACCCAGCATTCCCGATGAACCTCGCGATGAAAACACCCATAATAAAACACCTAACCCACTGATAAGGAATGTCACACAGAATTATCCTGTGAAAGACCACACATCGTAACAATAAGGTCACCCGCCAGATTTCGTGGAATAGTGAAGGTGAAAAAAGTTATTTAATCAGTGAATAATAATCTCTCGAAATTAGCCGGGGATTTATATTCACCGAGTGTTATCACACTTAAAAAATATCTCTAACCAAGGAGCCGTTATGTTAAGGAATAAATTAGCTTACTCTATTGCCTCATCATTATTTATCCCATTTTTTGTCGGTGCATCATCACTGGTCCCTGACTTTACCCCAGTAGAGGTGATTGCCGATTACGATACCGGTATTTTTAACGTGGTGTGCGATTATTCACATACGCTGGCCGATGACGCCATTGTCATGCCCGGCCGCCCCGGATTTTCGATGATTCATGACTTTTTCGGCAATACCAGCGCCGACGCCATGACCACCACCGAGTCGCTGCAGCACGCCCCTAGAACCACCTGCACCTCTACGTATGACAGTTCATCGTACTGGGCACCACAGCTGATGCGCGCTAACGGCACCCTCGTCAAACCCTCCTACATCAAAGTGTATTACCGCAACGACAACCCGGAAAAGCAGGCGGCGGCCCCTATCCCACCGGGATTGCAGTTGCTGGCCGGCAACCACCACCGCCCTGCGGGCCAATATGATCCGCACGTATGGTTCTATTGCCGCACGTCGTTGCAAGGTGGCGACCATTCAAACCAACCACCAGAAAGTTGCCCGCAAATCCCGGGGTTTGATGAGGGAGCCGAGTTCAATATTTCATTAAGCTTCCCGGATTGTTGGGATGGTAAAAACCTGAAAACCGCCGCCAACCCTAAAAATCGCAATGCTGCATTCAGCGAGAATGGCGTATGTCCCGTTGCTTTCCCCGTGAAGATCCCGCAGTTGAACATGCGGATCCACTACGCGATGAATGATGACGGTAATCTTAAGGGGGCCAAACTGTCCATGAACCCGACGGTTGACGAGCACGGTGCCCTCACTCCCGTTTGGGGCGATCTGTACAGCGCCCATGCGGACTTCTTTGCCGCCTGGAACCCGCGCACCACTCGCTACAGCGTTGAAGAGTGCCTCAATCGTAAGGTGGCTTGCGATAAAGACATCACCGGCGATTTCGAACGCAGCAGCGCCGACGGCGGGATCTCGGCTAAAGAGGGGCAAAAACATTTTGACGATGCGGTCATCAAGGTCGGGGGCGAAAATAACATTGGCCTGATCAAATTCGAGCTGCCGGAGCGCCTCGCCAGCCATACCATCACCAAGGCCGATTTACGCCTTTACGGACGTCAGGTGAGCGGCGAAACCGGGCAGGTACGGTTATATGCGCTGCCGAACGCCGATTGGGATGAAAATGCCCACCAGCCTGTCATCACGCAATGCCCATCGACACCGGCGTTAGGCCATGTCCAGATGTGGAAAGACACGGTGATGAAAACCCTCGATGTCACTCAAGCCGTACAGCAAGCTCTGCAGGCAGGAAAGCGCGAAATCGCATTCTGCTTGAGCGGAAGTCCCACAGCCGACGCTGAATTCAGCAGTAAAGAAGGCAAGCGCGGGCCGATCTTGCGTTTCGATTTTGACCCGGTGGCCGAAGCCTCGGCAGCCAAATAAAACGTTAACGCCTGCTCAACGGATGAGTTTGTGGCGATAAAAAAAGGCACGTCACGCCAAACCTGTGTGGGGGAAGCGTGACGTGCCAAACAAGTGCGCCCGGTTTCAAGAATTCTCTACCGCTGCTACGCAGCAATAACGTCTTCTAAGCACACCCAAAGAGATTACCCACCATGACTTCAACTTCACGGCAGGCCAAGAACGGCCTATTCCCCTGTCCTATGGATTTCGAGTTGCAGCCAGGCTCACGCTCCTCCATCCCCGGCGAACGTAGGGGCGCTGCATGCTACGCCCACATCAACCATACCGGAGTGAATTTATCTGCCCCGTGCAACAAAGGGGATTAGCGATTCAGCTGGAACAGCGACATCCCCTGCATATCCCCGAAAGTTTTGTATGACGCCTGCAAGGCGGCCTGCTGCATAAAATAGCTGGAAATCGACTCGGCCAGATCGGCATCAACCAGCGCGCTCATTTGCGTTTTGTTGATCATGTCGCGGTCCTTGCCGATACTGTCCAGCGTATCCATTTCCTGCAGTTGACTGCCCAGTTCGGCGCGCACGCTAAGCACTTTGTTATATGAGTTGTCCAGGCCGCGGTTGGCTTTGGCCAGCGCATCGTTCACCTGCTGCTTGGTGGCCTCATCCGCATCCTTCTGCGGGGTTTTCAATGCCTTAAGCGCGATATCAATGCTTTCAAACACGTTAGAGACGGAAGCGCTGCCATCCGGCTCCGGTTTCGGATTGCTGGTCAATGCCATGAAGACCTTATCGCCGGTATGCCCAATGGTCATGGTGCGGTTGGCATCCACTTTCTGCTCGACCGGCGTGTTACCGCCGACATAGCTGACCGATCCGCCCTTGTCTTCAAACGGGGGCTTGTCGTTCACAAAGCCACCAAACATATAGCGGCCGTTGCCGTCGGTGCTGTTGGCCTGGTTGAGCAGTTGATCTTTCAGGCCCTGCAGCTGGGTCGCCAGCGAATCGCGGTCGTCGTCGCTTTTGGTGCCGCCGGCGCTGACGATCAGCGCTTTCATATCGGAGATGGTGCTGGTCACGCCGGACAGCACCGTCTCTTCCATCGACACACTTTGACGGGCAAAGGTACGCGCCAAAGCGTACTGAGTGTTTTCCGACTGCGATTGAGCCAGCATCACCGCCTGCGATGCCGCCAGGGGATCGTCGGACGGATTGCTGACTTTTTTGCCGGTGGAAAGCTGCTCGGCGGCTTTCATAAACAGCGACTGGTTGCCGGTAATGCCGGACATGTTCTGTTGGTACATCATGCTGGTGCTCATGCGCATGGTGCAGGTTCCTCAAAATCAGCGACCGAAGCCGTCGGGGCTCCGGTCAAAGTGGAAATCAACGGATATTCAGCAGCGCGTCAAACATTGAGCTGGCGGTTTGAATGACCTGCGCATTAGCCATGTAATACTGCTGAAAACGCAGCAGTTCGCCGTACTCTTCGTCCAGGTTGACGCCGGAGATCGACTGCTGCTGGACGGTCAATTGCTTGACGATATTGGCCTGAGAAGTCGCCGAAACCTTGGCCGATGCCGTCTGGTTGCCGACGCTGCTCACCATGCTGGCGTAGGCGCCGCTGAAGGTGGCTTTGCCGTCGACCAACTTTTTGGTCTGCAGGTCGAGCAGCTTTTTGGCGTTTTCGTTATCGCCGCGACCGCTGTCGTCTTTGCCGGCAGCGGCAATGTTCGCCGAGTCGGTAATGGCGACTTTCAGGCTGCCCGCCACGTCGCTGACCGGTTTCACGGTAAAGCTGTCGTTCTTTTGTGCCGTGCCGTCGATATCGACCTTCAGGCCGTCAAAGCTCAGCGTCGGTTTGCCGGTGGTGGCATCGACGCCCGCCGTGGCGTTGACCTTGACGTTGTCCGGCAGGCGGCTGACCTGCCAGTTGCTGCCGTCGAACTCCACCCGGTAATCGTTGGCCTTCACCTTGCTGGTATCGGTGTAGGACACCGACAGCGCCGCATCGCCGGCATTGCGGCTGTTATCCACCACGCGGCCGCCGCCGAAGCTGAAGAAGTCGGTGCCGGCGTCGCCGTTGAGATCGAACCCGGCACGGTGCTGCTGGTTAAAGCTGTCCGCCATCGCCAGCGCCAATTGCCCCAACTGGTTGCGTGCGCTATCCAGCGATTCGCTGCGGAACTTCAGTACGCCGCTGACGCTGCCGCTGGTTATTTGCCCTTCCGGCACTTCGCTGACGCCGTTGCCGCGGTTATAGCCGATGGTCAGGCGAGAAGGATCGCCGCTGGAGGGCACTGCCTCCACCTGGTAGGCATTGCTCCCCTGCACCAGCGTCAGGCCGTTGGCGAAAGACACGGTATAAGCGTCGCCGTCTTGCTGCATCACCTGCACGCCCACTACCTGGTTTAACTCAGTAACCAGTTGGTCACGCTGATCGAGCAAGGCATTGGGCTCACCGCCGCTGCCGCGCAGGCGGGTGATTTCATCGTTCAGTTTGGCGATTTGCTGGCTGTAGCTGTTGATCTGGTTAGCGCTGTCGCTGAGCTGTTGGTTAACGCCGCTGTCCATATCGCGCAGGTATTTGTCGGTGTTGTTGAACTGATTGACCAGCCCATTGGCCTTGCCCAGCACCGTTTGGCGCGCCGCGTCATCGCCGGCGTTGCTGACCAGGTTCTCCAGGTTGCTGAAGAAATCCTGCATGTTGGTCGACAAGGTATTGGTTTTGCTCGCCAGCAGGTTATCGATCTGCGAGATTTTCTCGAAGTAGGCGTTCTGTGCCCCGGCCTGGCTCTGTGCTCCGCGCAACTGATTGGTGATGAACTGGTTGTACTCGCGGTTAACGCTGGTCACGGTGACGCCGTTGCCAATGAAGCCGCTCATGGTACTCATACCGCCGTTCTGCGCCAGGATCGCAGTCTGTCGGTTATAGCCTGCCACGTTGTAGTTAGAAATGTTGTTACTGACGGTGCTGAGCGCCACCTGAGCCGCATTCAGCCCGCTCATCGCGGTATTGATTAAGCTATTGGACATAAAAATTCCTTTTGCTGCGGCGCCGGTGGCCCACAGGAGTCAATTAATCTGCTGAGCCGTTCACTCAGCCTGTCTTGGTTATCGGCAAAAACGGGGGAAACTTGAGGGAAAAATCCGGGTTCAGCATGCTGAACCCCTACATTAAATACGGCCTATTGCGTACGGGCGCTGCATGCTGCGCCCAGTGGCTAAAACAGATCCTTCAGGTCGTGGGTATAAGCCTTCACCACCTGCTCGCCGGCGTTTTTCATCTGCTGTATCACGCTGACCAACTTGCTGGCGTATTGCGGATCGGTGGCGTAACCGGCCTGTTGCAGCGCCTGCGCCGCCTGCTCCGGGCTGCGGGCGTTGGCCACCCCGGCGTAGCGTGGGTTATTGGTCAACAGCTTGACGTAGTCAGCCATCGCCTCGACGTAAGAGCCGTAAACCCGGAACTTCGCCTTGATCTTCTTCGCCGCGCCCTGCTCGAACTCGGTGGTGGTGATCTCGGTCACCGGCCCGTCCCAGCTGCCGCCCGCCTTGATGCCAAACAGGTTGTAGCTCGGCGAACCGTCGGCGGTCGGGATCTCTCGCTGGCCCCAGCCGGATTCCAGCGCGGCCTGCGCCACAATCAGCTGATGCGGAATGCCGCTCTGCTGGCTGGCGACGCGCGCAGGGGTAGACAGCCGGGCCACAAAGTTGCCGTTGTTGAGCGACAGCGGGGCCGCGCTCGGCGCTTTCGGCACCGCGCGGCGGATCATCTGCTCCAGCGCCTGATTCGGCAGCGTTCGCAGCACCTCATCGTCCAGCGCCATCGGTGAGGTGCCCGCCGTTTCACTCGGCACCGCGTTGGCGTTGCTCATCTGCTTCACCATCATGTCGGCCAGCCCCAGGCCTTTCTGCGACATCTGCTGGGCAATTTGCTGGTCATACATTGAGGTGTAGAGCCGGGACTGATCGTTGCTCAAGACCCCATCCTGCGGCAGTGCTGCACGCATGCTTTTCAGCATCATCTGCACGAACATGCCTTCCACCTGCTGCGCCACCTGCTTCAGGTTGCCCTGCGGATCGCTCGCCGCATCGCGTTTCAGTCCATTGAGCGCCTGCGCATCATAGGCGGCGCCCGACATTGCCATCAGATCGCCGGCCATCAGATAATTTCCAGCTTGGCGCGCAGACAGCCGGCGCTTTGCATCGCCTGCAGGATAGACATCAGGTCGATCGGCGTTGCCCCCAACGCGTTAAGCGCGCGGATCACGTTGTTCAGATTGGCGCTGGCGTTGACCTTCTGCAGTGAGCCCCCCTGCTGTTGCACCGAGATTTGGGTGTTCGGCGTCACCACCGTTTGCCCGCCGCCAAACGGCGTATTTGGCTGGCTGACGGTATTTTGCCGATCGACCACCACCGACAGGTTGCCTTGCGCCACCGCGCAGGAGTCCAGGATCACGTCGCGGTTCATCACCACCGAGCCGGTGCGAGAGTTGATGATCACCTTGGCGTCAATCGCGCCGACGCTGACGTTAATATTCTGGATCTCCGCCAGGAAGCGCACCTGTGAACTGTTGCCCTGCGGCACCAGTACCTGGATGGTACGGGCGTCCAGCGGGGAGGCGGTGCCGCCACCGCGTTGGCGGTTGATGGCATCGCTGATTTGCTGCGCCAGCGTAAAGTCTTCATCGTTGAGCTGCAGGTTAATCACCCCGCCGGCCCCGAAGGTGGTCGGCAGCTCACGCTCAATGGTGGCGCCGTTGCTGATGCGCCCGCCGGCCAGTTGGTTAACCTGTACGCTGCTGCCACCGGCCGAAGCACCGGCCCCGCCGACCAGCACGTTGCCCTGTGCCAGCGCGTAGACCTGGTTGTCCACCCCTTTCAGCGGCGTCATCAGCAGGGTGCCGCCACGCAGGCTTTTGGCGTTCCCCATTGAGGACACCACCACGTCAATATTTTGCCCGGTGCGCGAAAACGGCGGCAACTTGGCGGTGACCATGACCGCAGCTACGTTTTTCAGCTGCATATTGGTGCCTGGCGGCACGGTAATGCCCAACTGCGACAGCATGTTGCTCAGGCTCTGGGTGGTGAACGGGGTCTGCATGGTCTGGTCACCGGAACCGTCCAGCCCCACCACCAGTCCGTAACCGATCAGCGCGTTATCGCGTACGCCCTGTACCGTGACCAGATCGCGAATGCGCTCCGCCGCGGCCGGCAAACCAACCAGCCCAATGAGCAGCGTAAGCAGTAATTTTTTCAGCATCGGTCAATCCTTAGAACGGTGAGACATTTAAGAAGAAGCGTTGTAACCACCCCATGGTCTGCGCCTCGTTGATATAGCCGTTGCCGACATATTCAATGCGCGCATCCGCCACCTGGGTGGAGGCGACCGAGTTACTGCCGCTGATGGTGCGCGGGTTGACCACCCCAGAGAAACGGATGAACTCGGTCCCCTGATTGATGGCGATCTGTTTTTCGCCCACCACGTGCAGATTGCCGTTAACCAGCACCTGATTGACCGTCACGGTAATGGTGCCGTTGAAGGTATTGTTGGCGTTGGCTCCGCCCTTGCCGCCGAAGGTGCTGTCGCCGGACATCTCCATATCCGCGCGCGCATTACCTAACAGGCCATCGAGATAACGCGGCGCGGTGGCCACGCCGAACTTGCTGGCACCGTTGCGGCTGGCGTTGGCCGAGGAGCTTTTGCTGGCGCTGACGTTTTCCTGCAGCGCGATGGTCAGGGTATCGCCGATATTGCGTGGACGTCGGTCTTCAAACAGAGGCTGATAGCCGTAGTTCATCGGCTGTACCGTCTGGAAAATCGAGCCGTTCGGCACCGGAGCGCCCGCCGGAGCCGGTTGCGCCGTGGTCGTGCCGTCCACCAGAGGTTTATGCGGAATATATGCGCAGCCGCCCAGCGTCAGCATCACCATCGCCGTCAACCAGCGTTTGCCTTGCGGCGGCACGTTTGCCATCAGAGTTGTGGTTACCACGGGTATCGCCTTTGTTTCACAAAATAGGGTTACGGGCGCTGCAGCGCCCGTGAATGTGTTGACAAAGTGGGGAAAAAGCGTGGTTTTTCCCCACTTTGTGGTTATCAGCCGAAAATCAATAATTTGATTTTCCTTCATTTTTTATTCGCAAATCCTGACCTTCCAACCCTGTTTTAAGATTGGTTAGCTACCTGACGGGCGCTGCAGCGCCCGTCAATTACAGTTGCGTCAGTTTTTGCAGCATCTGATCGGACGTCGATACCGCTTTGCTGTTGATCTCGTAAGCACGTTGGGTCTGGATCATGTTGACCAGCTCTTCCGCCACGTTGACGTTGGAGGTTTCCACATACCCCTGATACAGCAGACCGGCGCCGTTTAGCCCTGGCGTGCTCTCGTTCGGCGCGCCGGAACTTTCGGTTTCCTGGTACAGGTTCTCGCCCATGCTTTCCAGGCCGCTGTCATTGATAAAGGTGGTCAGCGTCAGTTGGCCCACCTGCTGAGCGGCGGTCTGCCCCTGCAGGGTAGCGCTGACGATGCCGTCACGGCCTACGGTGATGCTCAGGGCATTGGCCGGAATGGTGATCGCCGGTTGTACCTGGAAACCGCTGGCGGTCACCAGTTGGCCGTTCTGATCTCTCTGGAACGAGCCGTCGCGGGTATAAGCCAGGGTGCCGTCCGGCATCATCACCTGGAAAAAGCCCTGCCCCTTGATGGCGATGTCTTTGCTGTTGTTGGTCTGCGACAGGTTGCCCTGGCTGTGCAAACGCTCGGTCGCCACCGGCCGCACGCCGGTACCGATCTGTAGCCCCGACGGCAACGTCGTTTGCTCGGAGGACTGCGCCCCCGGCTGACGCATGGTCTGGTACAGCAGGTCTTCGAACACTGCGCGCTGGCGTTTAAAACCGTTGGTGCTGACGTTGGCCAGGTTGTTGGCAATCACGTCCATATTGGTCTGCTGCGCATCCAGACCGGTTTTGGCAATCCATAAAGATGGGATCATGGGTTATTTCCTTGCTAATTAACTCATTGATAACAATGAGTTGGCGCGCTGTTCATTTTCATCCACGCTGTGGATGACCTTCATCTGCATTTCAAAACGGCGGGCGTTGGCAATCATGTCGACCATGGTTTCCATCGGTTTGACGTTACTGCCTTCCAGCACGCCCGGCATCACCTGCACCAGCGGATCGTTGGGCAACTGATTGCCGCGCTGCCGTTGGGTTTCCGGCGTCAGGCGGAACAAGCCGTCATCGCCACGCATCACTTCGCGCGCGTCGGCCTTCACCAGTTTCAGCCTGCCGATTTGTGCAATGCTGTTCGGCGGATCGCCCGCATTCAGCGCCGAAATGGTCCCGTCGGCGGCAATGGTGATCTCTGCCGACGGTGGCACCTCAATCGGTCCGCCGTCACCCATCAGCGGCATGCCCTGCACCGTCAACTGGCCGGTGGAGGAAATCTGGATGTTACCGTTACGGGTGTAGGCTTCGCCGCCGTCCGGCAGGCTGACGGCCAGAAAGCCGTCCTGCTGCAGCGCCACGTCCAGCGGGCGTGCGGTATAATTCAGCGCCCCCTGGCTCATGTCCGCCCCCGGCGTTGACGCGGTGACCAGCGTCCGCGTCGGCAAGCTTGGCCCGTCCACCGGCACGGCACGCAGCGCCGACAGCTGGGCGCGAAAACCCGGCGTCGATGCGTTGGCCAGATTATTGGCGGTGACAGACTGCTGCTCCAGCGTCTGTCGCGCTGCGCCCATCGCGGTATAAATCGCGTGATCCATAAATCAGTCCTATTAGCGCAGGCTAACCAGCGTTTGCAGAATCGAGTCCTGCGTTTTGATGGTTTGGGCGTTCGACTGGTAGTTACGTTGCGCGACGATCATGTTCACCAGTTCCTGGCTCAGATCGACGTTGGACGCTTCCAGCGCACCGCTGGTCAGCTTGCCCAAACCGCCGTTGCCCGCCAGACCTACGCGTGGCTGACCGGATGCGCCGGTTTCCTGCCAAACGTTATCGCCCTGCGAGGACAGGCCTTCCGGGTTGGAGAAGTTGGCCATGACGATCTGGCCCAGCACCTGAGTCTGCTGGTTGGAGTAGATGCCCATCACCGTGCCGTCGTTGTTTATCTGGAAGTTGGTGTATTCGCCCGCACCATAGCCATCCTGCGACACTTTGCTGACGGAGTCGGCGCTGACGCTCTGCTGCATGCTCTTGGCGAAGTTCAGGGTGAAGTTCTGTGCCGGAGCGCCATCTTTGGCCTCCATCGGGATCAGCATGCTGAATTCGCCGGCGGTGCCTTGTTTGCTGGTGGTGCTGGCCAGATTGCCGCTGGTGTCGAACGTCATGGTACCGGCATCTACCGGAGCAGCCGTTCCATCCTGGGTATAAACCTGCCACTTGTTCTCGTCGGTTTTCACAAAGTAAGCGTTGATGTTGTGCGCATTACCTAACGAGTCATAAGTGGTGATGGTGTTGACGTAGTTGTAAGAATCCTTCTTGGCGGGATCGAAGGTGTGGTTATCCGGAACCTTGTGCGTGGATTTCAGGTTGGCGACCATGTTGCCGGAGGTTGACGCCTTGGCGTTCATCATGCCTTCAGGAATGCTTAGCGGCACCGGGTTCGCGCCCTGTTGAATGGTCGGTGGCGTACCGGCAGCCGGGTAGCCGGTCAGTTGCAGGCCCTGCATGTTGGTCAGGTTACGGTTTTCATCCAGCTTGAACTGGCCGTTGCGGCTGTAGAAGATGCCGCCGTCCTGATCCTGCAGGCGGAAAAAGCCGTTGCCGGAAATCGCCACGTCCAGCGCACGGCTGGTGCCGGTGGTGGTACCGCCTTTAAAGTTCTGGGTGATCCCCGCCACCTTAACGCCCAGGCCAACCTGTGAACCGGCGAACATGTCAGCAAAGGAAACGCTGCCTGATTTAAAACCGGAAGTGGCGGAGTTAGCGATGTTGTTACCGATCACGTCCAGATTGGTTGCTGCCGCGTTTAAGCCGCTTACTGCCTGAGAAAAGGCCATGTCATTCTCCGAATAGTGGTCAGGCTATCGTCCGATAACGCCTGATAATCTGTGGATAGCCCCAATAACCTTCAGGTGACCGCATCGATGCGTCAGCCTGAAGGATGAAGGGTATTGGGTTAAAGGATCTGCCGGACATCCTCCAGCGTGGCGCTGCCCGCCAGGCCAAGATCCAGCTTTGCTCCGTCCGCGCTGCGGATAACGCCGTTGACCATGCCAAAATGCAGGTTGCGCGCCACCAGCTGTTCGCCGTTGGCTTTGGCGTTGATCGTAAAGCTGTAGGCACCGTCCGGTGCAGTGGTGCCGTCTGTCATCGAGCCGTCCCAACTGAACGAATGCACGCCGGCGGTCAGGCCGCCGAGTTCGATGGTGCGTACCGCTTTGCCGGTGGCGTCGGTGATGGTGGCGGTCACCGTATCGGCCGAACGCTCCAGTTCCAGGCCGAACGGCGTGGTGCTGACCTTGCCGTCTTTGCTGCCGGCCAGAATATTGCTGCCCGGAACCATCACGCCGTGGCCGATCAAAGCGGTAGCCTGCAGTGACTGATTGCTGTTGATCTGACCGGAGATCGACCCCAGCGTGGTATTGAGTTTCTCGATGCCCTGAACGGTATTGATCTGCGCCAGCTGAGTGGTCAGTTCATTGTTCTGCATTGGGTTGGTCGGATCCTGGTTCTTCAACTGCGCCACCAGCAGCGTCAGGAAATTGGTCTGCAGATCCTGACTGGTGCTTTTTTGGGTGTTGACGCCGGTGAGGTCGTTATTCAGTGATTCATTGGTGGTTGCGGCAATCGCCATGACGAGCTCCGGTTATTGACCCAACGTCAGGGTTTTCATCATCATCGACTTGGTGGTGTTGAGCACCTCGACGTTGGCCTGATAGCTGCGGGAGGCGGAAATGGTGTTGACCATCTCGCCCACCACATCCACGTTAGGCATGCGTACATAGCCCTTACCGTCCGCCAGCGGGTTACCCGGCTGGTAAACCAGGCGCTCCGGCGCCGGGTCGTCAACCACCTGCGCTACGCGTACGCCGCCGGTGGGCTGTCCGGCCGCGGCGGCAACTTCAAACACCACCTGCTTGGCGCGGTAGGGTTGGCCGTCCGGCCCGGTAACGCTGTCGGCATTGGCCATGTTGCTGGCGCTGACGTTCATGCGTTGCGACTGGGCAGACAGCGCCGAGCCGGAGATATCAAAAATATTCAGTAGCGACATGCGCCTTATCCTTGTTGTAACACTGACATCATCCCTTTGATCTGACCGTTGATCAGCGTCAGGTCGGTCTGATACTTCAGGCTGTTATCGGCGAAGTTGGTGCGTTCGCGATCCATGTCAACCGTGTTGCCGTCCATGGAGGGCTGATCCGGCACGCGGAACAGCAAGTCGAGCTGTGGCGGCTGCATGTTCTGCGCCGGAATATGGCGCGATGACGTCATGTTCAGCGCAATGCCGCTGCCGCTGGCGCGGCCCTGTTCCAGCACCTTGTTCAGTTGGCCGGCGAAATCGATATCCCGCGCCTGATAACCCGGGGTGTCTGCGTTGGCGATGTTGGCGGCCAAAATTTCCTGCCGCTGGGCGCGCAGGTTCAGCGCCTCTTGACCAAAGCGCAGAGCAGCGTCCAGTTTGTCGATCATGCTCCCTCCGCGAGGTTAGAATTTGGAGCCGACAGCATAAACGCCCCTTCCGCCAGCCTATCGTGGGAATAAGGGCAAAATGCGTCGCTATTTATCTGCTTAGCCTGCGCGCACTCCGGGTACACTTACGCGCACCCTGAGGCTTTTTGAGGAAGCGAAGATGAGAGCGAAAATGCTGCTGTTGGCCGCCCTGCTGTGCAGCCTGAACGCACGGGCCGAAGATCTGGCGGCGCAGATCGATCGCTTCATCAGCAGCCAGTTCACCGGCAGTCCGGTGCAGGTTAAAGTGCTGGTGCGCACGCCCGCCACCCAATGGCCACAGTGCGAATTCCCGCAGCTTTCTTTGCCGCAGAATGCACGACGTTGGGGTAATATCAGCGTTTCGGCGCGCTGCGGCCAGGAACGACGTTTTATCCAGACCCAGGTTCAGGTGATTGGCAAATATCTGGTGTCGGCCCGCGGCATCAGCGCCGGCAGCAAGCTGACGGCGGCGGATATCACCTTCAAAAGTGGCCGGCTCGACACCTTGCCACCGCGCACGCTAAGTGAAACCGGCAAAGCGCTGGGGGCCGTCAGCCTGCGCAATATCAGTCCCGGCCAGCCGCTGACCTTCGCCATGCTGCGCCGTGCCTGGGCCGTCAAGGCCGGCCAGACGGTGCAGGTGACCGCCCAGGGCAGCGGGTTTAACATCAGCGGTTCGGGCAAAGCCATGAACAATGCCGCCGCCGAAGACAACGTCCGCGTACGTATGGCTTCCGGGCAAATCGTCAGCGGCACAGCCGGTGACGACGGTACGATCCGCATTGGGTTATAAAAAGGTAAAGGTTTATCAAAACCTGCCGATAAGAAAATCATAAGCAGACTTTTATTGGCCGCCAGGGCCACAAAAATATCAGCCATTGCCTTCGCGGCGACGGCATCGATGGAGATTGACCATGAGTATCGATCGCACCCAGCGGCTGCAACCCGTTCCAACGGTGCAACCTCGTGAGACACCGACTGAAAACCAACTTCAGCGGCGCTTGGCCCCCCAGACGGAAGGCACCGTCAGCGGCACCCAGGTAAAATTGAGCGACGCGCAAGCACGCCTGATGCAGCCGGGTACGCAAGATATTGATATGAACCGGGTGGACGCCATCAAGCAGGCGATCCGCAACGGCGAACTGAAAATGGATGCCGGGAAAATTGCCGATGCGCTGCTGAAAGATGCGCAAAGCGATGCCCTGTGGATGGCTAACGGCCAGCAAACGCCGGAGGCTTAACCCTCGGGTTAAACACCAAGGAATTCTTTGACAGGTGGTTATTTGTAATGGAAAGTCTGGCGCAACTGATTGATAAGCTGTTGGAAACCCTGAATGCGCTGAGTACGGTGCTGACGGAAGAACACCATCTGCTCTGTTCGGGACAGTTACCGGGCGTGGCGCTGCAACGCGCTACCGATGCCAAGAGCCAGTTGCTGGCTACGGTAAACTATATAGAGCAGCAGCGACTGAACCTGGAGCGCGCACAGGGACTACAGGCACCCTATTCCGCATACCCGCGTCTGGCGGACGGCTGGCAACGAGTACAAACGCTCAGTCAGCAGCTGCGGGAAAAAAACCAGCATAACGGCATGCTGCTCAATCAGCAGATCGACCACAACGCTCAGGCGCTGGCGATCCTGAGCAAGCAAAACAAATCGCTCTACGGCCCGGATGGCCAGTCGCGCAACGCCAGCCTGCTGGGGCGAAAAATCGGCGTTTAATCAAAGACACTTCACCCGGCCAGCCTGAAGTCGGGTGCCTCCCTTACGCTGCGAGCCCACTCGCACTTTGAACGCTCCCTTGCCTGCACGGCAGTTTTTATTTGCACAACGCTGCGCATACCCAACCTTCCTCTATTCGCCTTCCCATTCAATTCCTTCACCCTGTGCTGGTTTTTAAACCGCTTGATCTATACCCGTAAAGGGGATAGTTTCACAGGGAGAGTGAATGACCGATATTTATCTCACCAAAACGTTTCAGGCATTTGCCGCCCATGAACGCATCAGCGATGCCACGGTAATCAAGGCCGCACGTGAAATACAAAACCACCTCTACGAGGCTAATCTGGGCAGCTGCGTTTATAAAAAACGCGTCGCCAGAGCAGGAGGCGGAAAGCGTGGGGGCTATCGTGTGCTTATCGCTTTTCGGGATGAGGACCGCCTGTTTTTCATGCGGGGATTTGCCAAAAATGAAAAGGATACCGTGGCGAATGATGAGCTAGTCGGGTTAAAACGCCTGGCTGCGCTCTATCTGGATTATTCGCCTTTCAGGCTTTATCAGTTGGTTAATGACAGGAAGTTGAGGAGGTTAACCTATGAGCAAAATCCTTGCTGAGATCCACCAGGAAGTTCAGGAACTGCATCATGCCGGTTTTGTCGACGATGTGACTATGCGGACCTTCGACATGCTGTGCTTACGCCCAGTCAAGCAATACACTCCTGCGGACATCCGCGCCCTGCGCGAACGTGAAAACGTCAGTCAGCCGGTATTTGCCCTGCACCTGAACGTCAGCAAAAAAGCGGTGCAAAAATGGGAGCGCGGCGAAGCCGTCCCTAACTCCGCCGCCATGAAATTGCTTTCGCTGGTCGACCGCAGCGGTCTGGCGATCCTGACGTAGGCTACCCGAACTGCGCATACCCGATGAATGATAAGCCCCCCAGGGCTATTTGACGGACGGCAGGTCCGAGTACCTTGTGGTATAGCTGGGGGACAGCATTTCGCGTTTCATCGCCCAGCTTTTTTGGATCCCCTGCCCGGCAAACCACACCGTGCCTCGGCCGGACTGATTAAGTCGATCGAGGGTCTGCATCAGCTCATTGCTGTTGGGCCTGGGCTGGTGTTCATCAAACAAATTAAGCTGCGCCACCCCCTGGCTAAAGAAATCACTCAGCATTACGCCGGCTTTCATATAGCGAAAATCCTCTTTCCAGATCCGATCAAGCGCGCTGATAGCAACGCGAATGATGTCACGCGTATCGTTGGAAGGGATCGCCAGGCGCCCGCTGGCCTGAGGGCCGTAAAATATTTCATTTTCGGCATGGGGGCTGGTCCTCATAAATACGCTGATCACACAGCAGAACTGCTTCTCTGCCCTGAGCTTTTCGGCTGCGCGTTCCGCATAGGTACAAATGGCCTGGCGCATATCTTGATAAGCCGTGATGCGGTGACCAAATGAGCGGCTACAGATGATCTGCTGTTTGGTGGGCGCAAACTCATCCAGCGCTAAACAGGATTCGCCGCGCAGCTCACGAACCGTACGTTCGAGGACTACATTGAAGTGTTTACGGATCACCCAGGTTGAGCAGTCAGCAAGCTGTAGCGCCGTTTCGATCCCCATCAAGCTGAGCCTCTTGCCGATGCGGCGGCCCACGCCCCACACCTCGTCCACCGGCACTAACGCCAGCAGTTTTCGCAGACGCTCAGGATCGGACAACTCAACAACGCCCCCCGTTTGACGCCATTTCTTTGCCGCAAAATTGGCGATCTTCGCCAGCGTTTTTGTCGACGCTATACCAACGCCAACGGTCAGCCCGGTATTCTTTAACACCCGATCGCGCATTTGGTGCCCAAAGGTGCTCAGCGAAAGGCTGCCACTCAGGCCAGACACATCAATAAAAGCTTCATCGATGGAGTATATCTCTACGACAGGCGCCATCTCGATTAGCGTCAGCATCACCCGATGGCTGAGATCGGCATAAAGCGTATAATTCGAGCTGAAAACGCTGACCTGCTGGCGCCGTAATTCCTCTTTGATTTTGAAGTAAGGCGCCCCCATTTTGATACCCAGCACTTTAGCTTCCGCCGAAAGCGAAATAATGCATCCGTCGTTGTTTGAAACGACGACGATGGGTTTGCCCTTAAGATCTGGCCGAAAAACAGTCTCGCAGGACGTGTAGAAGCTGTTAACGTCAACAAGTGCGAACATGTCTGTTTGATTTCAATGTAAATGTCACAACGCCAAAGATTTCCAGCTCTTCTTCGGCCTGGAAAACAATCGGAGAATAGTCCGTATTGTGAGGTACCAGCTGAATGCGTGGATGGGTTTGCAGCTCCTTCACGGTAAATTCGCCGGCGACTGCCGCTATGACGATGTCGCCATGAACGGCGGTGAGGGAACGATCAACCACCAGTAAGTCACCGTGGCCGATACCTGCGCCAATCATCGAATCGCCGCTGACCCGGACAAAGTACGTCGCACTGGGGTGTTTAACCACCAGCTTATTCAGATCGAGGCTATCTTCGACGTAGTCCTGCGCCGGGCTGGGAAAACCACAGGGGACTCGCTCCATAAAGAGGGGAAGTGGCTGGTGGCTGATGAACTGACTGGGATGGATAAACTGCATAATGGCGAACCTGAATAACTGTATTTATATACAGTATCCATGATTAGCAGTCACGATCAAGCGGCGTATAATAAAATTCCTGAAAGCGATTGAAGCGTCAGATAATTTAAATTGGCTTACCGATCTCATCGCTAAAGATACCCTGAGGTACCGAAACTCCTGCCCCCTCAGGCAAGCATAAACGCCAGTAAAAAAGACGGGGCTAAAATAAGAACGTGGCGAAGTCGTTGCTGACTCCGCCACAATAAAACGCCTGTCGTTGGTCGACGCTAAGGGCCTGGGTTTAGGCCGCTTTATTTTTACTCGTAATTGACAATCACCTGATTGCTGATCACGCGCAGCGGCGGATTCAGGCTGCCGCGCGCCTGCACGTAATAAACAAAACGCAGCTCGGCGTTCGCCGGTTCCCCTTTCAGCCCGGTGCTGCTGCCACTGCCGCCGCCCAATACAATGCAGCGCGTCAGGGTGCAAAGCTGCGCCTGCATGCCGGCCGGTTCATCGGCCAGCAGCCGGTAACGCCAGCTTACGCTGGTGATGCGGGCATTAGCGTCCGGCAGCGCATTGGGGGCGCGTAACCCCGGCGACTCCCCCCGCTCACCACCATATTCCAGCGTGGCGCCGACGCTGTCGGCGACCCAGGAACCGGATGCTGCCTGCACGCTCAACGGCGCTAAAAGGCAAATTAACGCCAGACGGTATTTCATTATGCGGCCCCAATGGTAGAGGTCATGCGGATTTGGCGGTCGTCATTGATCTCCAGATTCGACAACACCACCATCTGCGGCAGGCTGCGGCGCAGGAAACGCGCCAGCAAGGCCCGCAGTGCGTGGTTCACTAGCAGAACCGGAGGCGCGCTGAGCATTTCCTGCCGCTGCAACGCCTGTTTGGCCTGATCCAACAAACGATCTGCCAGGCCCGGTTCCAAACCGCCGCCGCCCTGCAACGCTTGCAGCAACAGACGTTCAAGCTGGGTATCCAGACCAATTACCTGAATTTCGCCGTTGCCCGGGAACCACTGCTGGGTAATCGCCCTGCCCAGCGCCACCCGCACCACGGTGGTCAGCTCATAAGGGTCGGTTTGTGACGGCGCATGCTCCGCCAGCGTTTCAATAATGGTGCGCATATCGCGGATGGAAACTCGTTCCGCCAGCAGGTTCTGCAACACCTTATGCAAGGTGGTCAGGCTTACCACGCCCGGCACGAAATCTTCGGTCAACTTCGGCATGTCCTGTGCGACGCGATCCAGTAATTGCTGCGCTTCCTGTCGGCCAAACAGCTCACTGGCAAACTGGCCAATCAAATGATTAAGGTGCGTCGCGACCACCGTGCTGGCTTCCACCACGGTGAAGCCCTGGATCTGCGCCTGCTCGCGCAGCGCGCTGTCAATCCATACCGCTTCCAGCCCAAACGCCGGATCGGTGGTTTTATCCCCCGCCAATTCGCCCACAGCATTGCCTGGGTTAATTGCCAACCAGCGGCCCGGCTGCGCTTCGCCACTGCCGATTTCTACGCCCTTCATCAAAATACGGTAGCTGGCCGGCGGCAGTTCCAGATTGTCGCGGATATGCACCACCGGTGGCAGATAGCCCATCTCCTGCGCGAATTTTTTACGGATACCGCGGATACGGCCCAGCAATTCACCATTCTGTTGGAAATCCACCATTGGGATCAGCCGGTAACCGACCTCCATCCCCAACGGATCTTCCAGCTGTACGTCAGACCAACTGGCTTCCACCGCCTGCGGATTATCCTGCGTGACCGGCACTTCCTGCACTTTGGGCGCTTGCTGATCGCGCCCGCGCAGCCACCAGGCCAACCCTAACAGGGCCGCAGTAAATAGCAGGAATACCAGGTTCGGCATCCCCGGCACCAGCCCAAGCAGGCCGAGCACCGCAGCGCTGAGCAACATCACCCGCGGGTTGTTGAACAGTTGGCCAACCATCTGCTCACCCACGTCCTGATCGGTTGCCACGCGAGTCACGATCACGCCGGCGGCGGTCGAAATCACCAACGCCGGGATCTGCGCGACCAGGCCATCACCGATAGTCAGCAAGGTGTAAGTTTCCGCCGCCGTGCCCAGTTCCATTCCGTGCTGAAGCACGCCGACCAACAGACCGCCGACCACGTTTAACATCATGATCATCAGACCGGCAACCGCGTCGCCACGGACGAACTTGCTGGCACCGTCCATCGAACCGTAGAAGTCCGCTTCCTGCGTGACCTCAGAGCGACGTTTTTTCGCCTCTTCTTCACCGATCAAACCGGCGTTGAGATCGGCATCGATCGCCATCTGCTTGCCGGGCATGCCGTCCAACACAAAGCGTGCGCCCACTTCGGCAATACGTCCGGCACCCTTGGTGATAACCATAAAGTTGATCAACACCAAAATGATAAACACCACGATACCGATGGCGAAGTTACCGCCCACCAGGAAGTGACCGAAGGCCTCTACCACTCGCCCTGCGGCGGCAGATCCGGTATGCCCTTCCATCAGGATGATCCGCGTCGAAGCTACGTTAAGCGACAGGCGCAGCAAGGTTGAGAACAGCAAAATGGTGGGGAACGCGGCAAATTCAAGCGTACGCTGGGTAAACATTGCTACCAGCAATACCATGATCGACAAGGCAATATTGAAAGTGAACAGCAGATCGAGGATAAATGCCGGCAACGGCAGCACCATCATCGACAGGATCATCAGAATCAGTATCGGGCCGGCCAGCACCTGCCACTGCGTATCTTTAAAACTGCCCGGCAAACGAAGCAAGGCGGCCAAATTAGCCATTTGTATTACTTTCTCCAGCAAAATCCAGTGCTTCCGGCACCGGTAAACGTTCAGGTTTTTTCGGGATCAGCCCCCCTTCGCGCCGCCAGCGTCGCAGCTGGTAAACCCAGGCCAATACTTCGGCCACGGCGGCATACAGGGTGGCGGGAATGTGTTGTCCAATCTCGCTGTGTCGATAAAGGGCGCGTGCCAACGGCGGTGCTTCGAGCATGGGAATACGGTGTTCCGCGCCCAGTTCACGAATGCGCAGCGCAATTTCGCCGGCCCCCTTGGCCAGCACCTTCGGCGCACTCATGTTTTTATCGTTGTACTGCAGCGCGACGGCGTAATGCGTCGGGTTGGTCACAATGACGTCGGCCTTGGGGACGTCGGCCATCATCCGCCGCCGTGCAACGGCACGCTGTTGCTGTCGGATACGCCCTTTGACGTGCGGGTCCCCCTCCTGCTCTTTGAACTCGTCGCGAATGTCCTGCTTGGTCATCTTCAGCTTTTTGAAGTGGCTCCACAGTTGGTAAAACACGTCAAACGCCACCATCGGCGTCAGCCCGAGTACCACCAGCAGGCCGCAAAAGATGATCATTCGCAGCGCGTTACCCAGCGCATCAAGTGGCTGTTGCGTCACCAGATGCAGCATCGCCGCCCAGTTGTGCCACAGGTATAACCCGGTGATCCACCCTACCAGCGTCGCCTTCAGAATGCCCTTCAACAGCTCCGCCAGCACCTGGCTGGAAAAGATCCGTTTCAGCCCGGACAGCGGGTTCATGCGCTTGAGATCGAACTTGAGCGATTTACCGCTCAGCAGCAGGCCGCCCAGCAGCATCGGCGCAGTCAGCGCTACCAGCGCCAACCCGGCCATGATCGGCAGCAGCGCCCATACCGCCTGACGTAACAACATCGCCAACTGGCGCAGCATCTGTTTGTCGTTACTGACCATGCCGTGGTCGAAATTCAGGCCCTGGGTCAACATGGCCGCCAACTGCTGGGCCATGTTGCCGCCAGAAACCCAGATGATCGACAAGCCTGCCACCAGCATCAGCACCGACGTCAGCTCGCGGGAACGCGGGATCTGGCCATCTTCACGCGCCTTCTCCACCCTATGGGGCGTGGGGGCCTCGCTCTTTTCCAGATCGCTGTCTTCAGCCACGGGGCGGTTCCTGTGCCGGAGGGAATAAAATTGCGGTCAGCATGCCAAAAAAATACTGATTTCATTGGTGGAACAGCGGGGAAAAAGGACGGTTATTTGGGGGATGGGGCTAGATTGGGGACGCAGGAGCAACGCTGCCTGTCTGGGGCGCAACAAGATGCGCCCCAGGAGCTATCAGAAACCCAGGCTGTCCAGAAGATCGTCCACCTGCGCCTGATTGGCGATCACGCCGGCGCCATTCTGGTCGAGCTGCGGGCCATTGAGCAGGCTGTCGTTCGGTTTTTTCTCTTTCGCCGGTTGCTCAGGAATATTTTCCATCAGCACCATCAGCAGCTGCTTTTCAATCTCCTGCACCACGTCCATCATGCGTTTGATCACCTGGCCGGTCAGATCCTGGAAATCCTGCGCCATCATGATTTCCAGCAGTTGGGCATTGGTGAACGCCGTATGTTCCGGCACCTGATCCAGGTACTGGCGGGTATCGGTAACCAATTCACGGGCGTCGTCCAACTCGATCGGGTTGGCGAACCACTCGTCCCAACGGCCTTTCAATCCTTTGGCTTCGGACTCCAGCTGTGCCTGGCGCGGCTGCGCCGCCTCCACACAGTTCAACGCCCGTTCCGCCGCCTGCGCCGTCATGGTGACCACGTAATCAAGACGATCGCGTGCATCCGGGATTGCCTCTGCCGCCTGGGCGATCGCCTGATCGAGCCCCAGTTCGCGCATGCTGTCGCGCAACATCCGCGTCAGTTGGCCAATGCGGGAGATGATCTCCCCCGCGGTTGCCGCATCGCTGGCAGGCATTGGAATGTCTCTCATCGCCCTTTCTCCTTACATGCCCAGTTTTTCAAAAATCTTATTGAGCTTTTCTTCCAGCGTCGCCGCCGTAAAAGGTTTCACCACGTAACCGCTGGCACCGGCCTGCGCCGCCGCGATAATGTTTTCTTTCTTGGCTTCCGCCGTCACCATCAGCACCGGCATCGCCGCCAATGCGCCATCGGCACGAATGGTTTGCAACAGTTCCAGGCCGTCCATGTTCGGCATGTTCCAGTCGGACACCACGAAATCGAAGCCGCCGGCACGCAGTTTGTTCAACGCATCCGCACCGTCTTCGGCCTCTTCAACGTTGTTGAATCCCAACTCTTTCAGCAAGTTTCTGACGATGCGACGCATAGTGGAAAAGTCATCCACCACCAGAAATCTGAGGCTTTTATCTGCCATATTTACTCCCAAGGTTTACCTAATACAAACAACAGCCAGCCTCACGGCAGCTGTTCGCTATACCCCCCTATATACCCTATGAATTTCGAGTTGCAGCTAGGCGACCAGCTCGCTCATCCTCAGGAGCTTACTCAAGTAAGTGACTGAGGTGAGCGAGTGCAGGTAACAACGCTGCGGCTCGAAAGGCGACGGGTATAATTAAGGGTAAAAATCAAATACGCAGCGCCTGCCCACCGGCAATTTGCGCCAGCATGCGTTGGCTCATGCGATCCAGTTCGACAACTTCATTCACTCCGCCGCTGGCGATCGCCTCGCGCGGCATACCGAACACCACACAGCTGGCTTCGTTTTGCGCCAGGGTATAGGCGCCGGCGCGATGCATTTCCAACATGCCTGCCGCGCCGTCATTGCCCATGCCGGTCAGTATCACGCCAACCGCATTACGGCCGGCGTACTGCGCAACCGAGCGGAAAAGCACGTCTACCGATGGCCGGTGACGGTTGACCGCCGGGCCGTCGTGCAGCTTCACCTGATAGTTGGCGCCGCTGCGTGACAGTTCCATATGGCGATCGCCCGGCGCGATGTAGGCATGGCCCGGCAGCACGCGTTCACCGTCCTCGGCCTCTTTCACCGTAATCTGGCACAGCTTGTTCAGCCGCTCGGCGAACGAGCGCGTAAACCCCGGCGGCATATGCTGGGTGATCAACAACGCCGGGCTGGTGGCCGGCAGCGGCTGCAGCACCTGCCGAATGGCTTCGGTGCCGCCGGTAGAGGCCCCGATGGCGATCAGTTTTTCACTGCTCAACAGCGGCGCATGGCTTAGGATAGCCGGGGCCGGGCTGCTGGAACGTTGCGGCAATCGCGCCTTGGCCGCCGTGCGAATTTTTTCGGCTATCAGCTCGCTGTAGGCCAACATGCCCTCGCGGATGCCAAGCTGCGGTTTGGTGACAAAATCCACCGCCCCCAGCTCCAGCGCGCGCAGCGTAATTTCCGAGCCCTGGCCTGTCAGCGACGACACCATCACCACCGGCATCGGCCGCAGGCGCATCAGTTTCTCGAGGAAGTCGAGGCCGTCCATGCGCGGCATTTCGACGTCCAGCGTCAGCACCTGCGGGTTAAACTTTTTGATCAGATCGCGCGCGACCAGAGGGTCAGGCGCGCTCGCCACCATCTCCATATCGGGATGGCTGTTGACAATTTCGGTCATCAGCTGCCGCATCAGGGCCGAATCGTCTACGCTCAATACTCTGATTTTATTCATTACCTCTCCTTGGTCAGGCCATACACGGTCTGCCCACGCAAGTAGAAATCCCGGCTGATCTGGCTGAAATTCTCGGAGTGGCCGGCAAACATCAGGCCCCCCGGTTTGAGCAAGGGCACGAAGCGACGCAGAATGCGCTCCTGTGTCGCCTTATCGAAATAGATCATCACGTTGCGGCAGAAAATGGCGTCGAATTGCCCCGGCAACGCCCACTCTGGCGCCAGCAGGTTGAGCGCCTGAAAATTCACCCGCCCAGCCAGCTCCGGCCGTACCCGCACCAGCCCCTGATGCGGGCCGGTGCCACGCAGGAAATAACGCTGCATTTGCGCCGGCGTCAGGGTACGCAGATCTTCCTGGCGATAAACGCCCGCTTCCGCTTTCTCCAGCACCTGGGTATCGATATCGCTGGCCCATACCTGGCAACCCGTGGCGCGTTGTCCAAGCACCTCACTTAAAGTGATGGCAATCGAATAAGGCTCTTCGCCGGTCGAAGCCGCCGTGCTCCACACGCTGTAGCCGTTAGGCCGCTGACGCGCATGTTCCGCCAGGATCGGGAAGTGATGCGCCTCGCGGAAAAAAGCCGTCAGGTTGGTGGTCAGGGCATTGATGAACGCTTGCCATTCGGCGCTGTTCGGATCGCTTTCCAACAGCGCCAAATAATCGCCAAAGTCGTTCAGGCCCAGCAGCCGCAGGCGTCGCACCAGGCGGTTATAAACCATCTCGCGCTTGTGCTCTGCCAGCACGATGCCGGCACGCTGATAAATCAGTTGGCTGATGCGGCGAAAATGCACGTCCAGCAACGGCAGGCGCTGCACCATCTGCGTCAGTAATGTCGCAGGGTCTCGGTTAGGGATCGACGACGCCGGCTTCATGCCATATCACTCAAAAAGAACGGACTGCTTATGCGGTTTGACAATCTGGGGCTTCCTTTACCACGGGTGAAACTGCGTCTTGATGGTTAGCCTGCGCGGTGAAGTTATCGTCCGCCAGGCGGAATACCGACACCGCATCGGCCAGGGTAATCGCCTGATCCTCCAGTGCGGTGGCCGCCGAGGCGGCTTCTTCTACCAGCGCGGCGTTCTGCTGGGTTACCTGATCCATTTGGGTCACGGCCTGCGTGACCTGTTCGATGCCGCGGCTCTGCTCGTCGGAAGCCGAAGCGATTTCGCCCATGATGTCGGTAACCCGGGTGACCGAACGGACGATGTCCTGCATGGTGGCACCGGAGTTTTCCACCAGCACCGAACCCTGCTTGACCCGACTGACCGATTCGTCGATCAGGCCTTTGATTTCTTTCGCCGCCTGGGCGCTGCGCTGTGCCAGGTTGCGCACTTCGCCCGCCACCACAGCAAAACCGCGTCCCTGCTCACCGGCACGCGCCGCTTCGACCGCCGCGTTCAAGGCCAGGATATTGGTCTGGAAGGCAATGCCGTCGATAACGCTGGTAATCGCGCCAATCTTCTGCGAACTGTTGGCAATATCATGCATGGTGGTCACCACGTCGCCCGCCAACTCGCCGCCCTTGGCGGCAGTGGTAGAGGCGTCACGTGCCAGCTGAGAAGCCTGACGCGCGTTATCGGCGTTCTGTTTCACCGTCGCGGTCAACTGCTCCATACTGGCGGCCGTTTCTTCCAGCGAAGCGGCCTGCTGCTCGGTGCGGGAAGAGAGATCGTTGTTACCTTCGGAGATTTCCTGCAGGCCAATCAGGATCGACTCGGCGCCGTCACGCACCGCGCCAACGGTGCCGATCAGCGACTGCTGCATGCGCTGTAAACTGGCGAACAGCTGGCTGATCTCATTGCGGCCGTACACCTGAATCGGCGTGGCCAGATCGCCGGCGGCGATGCGGTCAAAGTGACTGCGCATGATGTTCAGCGGCTGCACCAGCATATTGCGTAACCACCACATGGCGCTGCCGGTCACCACCAGCAGCATCAGTACCGCACCGGCGACCAGCCAGCCGGACAGGGTGAAGGATTGCTGATTCGCCGTATTGGCTTCGCTCACGTTGGCGTTCACCAACTGCAGGTACTGAACAAAATCCGCTTCAAACAGATCCTGGGTTTTCTGCGTCGGCTGGTCCATAAAGGCCTGCAGTTGATCGTTTTCCAGGAAGCCGATCAGCTCACGTAGCGCGCTGCGCAACTTGTCGTAACTGGCTTTGGTGGTTTCGGTCAGCTGTTGTTCCTGCTCGCTGTTACGCGGTACGGCCAGGAACTGGTTGAAATAGAGGTCGGCTTTCTGCAGCGAGCTGCGTGCGTTGCCCATCAAGGCATTGACCTGATCCTGCGGCAGTTTGAGTGCCGCACGGGTCCCGGCACGGTTCAGCGTATTGCGGGCCTGCAGCAGGGAAACCCAGCTCAGGCTGAGGGCGTCGCGCTGTTGGCTGCCGAGGGTGATCAGGTTCAGATTGTGGTTATCGGAACGGAAAGCGGTGTACGACAAGCCGCTGGTGGCCAACTGCATAACACAAAAAGTCATCAACAACAGAAACAGGCTGGTAGAGACGCGGATTCGGTTAAACACTGTGAACCTCCTTGCAGCCGGCCGATGGCCAGCTTACGACGGGGAATCGGCCTCCCCGAAAATGCAGGGAGGCCCAATGCCGGTTAGAACGTTTCCCAGTTATCCTGCGGATCGCTGGCGTTCATTTTTTTATGATTGAGTACCGGTGTGACTGCCGCCTTGCTGCTGACGGGCATTTTGAACTCTTCCTGCCCTGCCGCTTTCAGGCGGAAGACCGCCACGGACTGGGTCAGCATGCTGGCCTGTTCTTCCAGCGCCGCCGCCGCAGAGGCGGATTCTTCCACCAGCGAGGCGTTCTGCTGAGTGACGCGGTCCATTTCCGCCACCGCCTGGCCGACCTGATCGATACCGCGGCTCTGTTCGTCCGACGCCGAAGCTATTTCGCCCATGATGTCGGTAACGCGGGTCACGGCATTGACGATATCGCCCATGGTTTCCCCGGCGCTTTCCACCAGTACCGACCCCATATCAACGCGGTTGACGGAGTCTTCGATCAGGCCTTTGATTTCTTTCGCCGCCTGGGCGCTGCGCTGCGCCAGGTTACGGACTTCACCGGCCACCACTGCAAAGCCACGCCCCTGCTCACCGGCACGCGCCGCTTCTACCGCCGCGTTCAGCGCCAGGATATTGGTCTGGAAAGCGATGCCGTCGATTACGCCGGTAATGTCGGCAATCTTCTGCGAACTGCCGGCGATATCGTGCATGGTCTGCACCACGTTAGCCACCACCTTGCCGCCTTTCTGCGCGGTTTCGGAGGCGCTCAATGCCAGTTGGCTGGCCTGACGGGCATTTTCGGCGTTCTGTTTCACCGTCGCGGTCAACTGCTCCATGCTGGCGGCGGTTTCTTCCAGCGAGGCAGCCTGCTGTTCGGTACGTGAAGAGAGATCGTTATTGCCGGCGGCAATTTCGGAAGCGCCGCTGTAGATAGCGTCGGCCCCCTGACGCACACCGCTGACGGTGTCGATCAATTCGCTCTGCATGTGCTTGAGGCTGGCAGCCAGCACGCCCATTTCATTGCGGTTGGTGACGGCGATCGGCTGAGTCAAATCGCCGGCGGCAATCATCTTGATGTGTTCGATTATGCGGTTCAGCGGGCGCACCAGAATGTGGTGAATACCGCTCCACACCAGCACAATCACCGCCAGCACGACCAACAGCACCACTACCAGCGTCCAAATGGCGAAGCTGAATGACTTGTTACTGTCTTCTACCGCGGTCTGGTAAAGCTTGTCGTTTTGCGCCAGATAGATGTTGTAGATGTCTTCGAACGCGTCCTGATAGCTTTGCGTCGGCTGGTCAAAGAATGCGTTGATTTTGCCTTCACCCAGCAGTTGGGTCAGCTCGGTCAGCGCGCCCTGCAAGATGCCGTATTGCTGTTTGAGCTTTTCGGCCGATTGCGCGTCCTGACGGGCGTCGAGAGGAATTTTGTCATAGGCGGCATAGTGCTGTTCCGCAACCACCAGGTTGCTCTTGGCGCGAGCCAACAGTTCGGTGACGCTGGCGCCGCTGCCGATGTTAGTGGCGTCCATCATGTGACGAATACCGGCACGGTTCAGCGTGTTTCGAGCCTGCAGCAGGTTGACCCAGCTTTCGTTCAGCTCGGACTGCTGCTGGCGAATGGTTTGCAAAACGGTGAAGTTTTCTTTGTCATTCTTCAGTGAGGAGAAAAAGAGCCCGCCTGAAACCAGCTGCAAGGCGCCAAATAACACCAGCACCAGTAACAGGCTGGTGACCACCTTCATACGATTAAACATGTTTTCCCTTGTTGAACGCCCGCGCGGACAGGCCCTGATTACGTTGATTGACAGAGTTATCGGCGCGGCGGGGAAGAACTTTATGAGAAGAGGTAACTATTTTGTGCAGAGTTTGGGTTGGTCCGGTTTCCAAATCAGGGCGCGGCATGCCGCGCCCCTACGGGTAGCGGATCAGGCGCTTTTCGCTACGCTGTCAACCAATGACATCTCTTCGCTGCTCAGCAGCTTTTCGATATCCACCAGGATCAGCATGCGTTCACCCAATGAGCCCAGCCCGGTGAGGTACTCGGTGGCCAGCGTTACGGCAAACTCCGGCGCCGGGCGGATCTGTTCGGTGGTCAGCGACAATACGTCAGACACGCCGTCAACCACGATACCCACCACGCGCTGACCAAAGTTAAGCACGATCACCACGGTGTTTTCATCATAGGACACGTCCTGCTGGGCGAACTTCACCCGCAAATCGATAATCGGCACAATCACGCCGCGCAGGTTGGTGACGCCCTTGATAAAGGCCGGAGTATTGGCAATGCGCGTAACCTGATCGTAACCGCGGATCTCCTGCACCTTGAGGATATCAATGCCGTATTCTTCGTTACCCAAGGTAAAAATCAGGAACTCCTGCCCTACCGTTTCGCCAGCCAGTTTGCTGACGGTTGCCAGTCCTGCCATGTCATTCACCCTTTAAATCAATAGATTAATTATTATGCAGCTGCGTCCGTCTGACGCTGCTCGCGGTTCAGGGTTTGCAGCGCCGAGACATCGACAATCAGCGCCACGCTGCCGTCACCGAGAATGGTGGCGGCGGAAATGCCCGGCACCTTGCGATAGTTGCTTTCCAGATTCTTCACCACCACCTGATGCTGGCCGATCAGCTGATCCACCAACAGCGCATAGCGGCGGCCGGCGCTTTGCAGGATCACCACAATGCCCTGGGTGGCGTCGGTTTTGGCCCCCGCCACGTCGAACACCCGAAACAGCTCTACCAGCGGCAAATATTCCCCGCGCACCTGCAACACCCGCTCGCCACCGGCCAACGGATGCAGATCTTCAGCCTGTGGCTGCAGCGATTCCATCACCGCGTTGAGCGGCAGGATAAACACTTCATTGTTCACCTTGACCGACATGCCATCGAGGATCGCCAGCGTTAACGGCAGCAAGATCCGGATGGCCGTGCCCTTGCCCGCCTGGGAATGGATTTCGACGTGCCCACCCATTTCCTGAATATTTCGCTTCACCACGTCCATGCCGACGCCACGGCCGGAGACGTCGGTGACCTGCTCGGCGGTGGAAAAACCCGGTGCGAAAATCAGCATGCCGACGTCTTCATCGCTCATGCTGTCACTGACCGCCAGCCCCTGCGAGGCCGCCTTGGCGAGAATTTTCTCGCGGTTCAGGCCGGCACCGTCGTCGGTGACTTCGATACAGATATTACCGCCCTGATGCTCTGCCGACAGGATCAGGTTCCCCACCTCCGACTTGCCCGCCGCGAGGCGCGTGGCCAGATCTTCAATGCCGTGATCCAGGCTGTTGCGCACCAGGTGCGTCAGAGGATCGATAATGCGTTCAATCAGGCTCTTATCCAGTTCGGTAGAGCTGCCCTGCAGCTGCAACTCCACCTGCTTGTTCAGCTTGCCGGCCAGATCGCGTACCAGACGAGGGAAGCGGCTGAATACGTATTCCATCGGCATCATACGGATCGACATCACCGATTCTTGCAGGTCGCGTGCGTTGCGTTCCAACTGGCTCATGCTGTTGAGCAGATCGCCGTGATTCACCGGATCCAGACTGCCGGAGCGCTGCGCCAGCATCGACTGGGTGATCACCAACTCCCCGACCAGGTTGATCAATTGGTCCACTTTTTCTACCGCTACGCGGATGCTGGTGGATTCGCTGGCCTTGGCGCGCGGTTTAACCGCTTCCGTCACTGCCGGCGCCGGTTTGGCGACAGCGGGCGCAACGGCTACCGGCACTACCGGCTCGGCAACCACCGGCGGCAATTCTGCCTGTGGCGGCGTGGTGAAGCTGATTTGCTCCGGCTCCAGTACAAAACACAGCACCGCGCTGATGTCATCTTCGCTGGCGGAGGTCAGCAGCGTCACTTCCAGGCTATTTTCGGTCTGATGCGGGTTTTTCACCTCACCCAGATTACCCAACTCTTCCAGCATCAACGGGACTTCGTTCGGCTTCAGACCGCACAGGCAAACCCGCATGCCGCCTTCGATGGCCGCCGGTGCTGCGACGGCGTGTTGCGCGACGGCAGGTGCTGCGGGGGCATCTTGCTGCTGTGCGTCCAACGCAAGCTGCCGCAACGCCTGACAGATGTATTCAAAGCTGTCGACGTCAGGCTTTTGCGAAGTTTTATAGGCGTCCAGTTGCTCCTGCATAATGTCTTTGGTTTCCAGAAACAGGTTTATAATCTCGGTGCTCAGGCTCATTTCCTGACGCCGCGCACCGTCCAACAGGTTCTCCAGCAGGTGGGTGGTTTCCTGCAGCACCGAAAAGCCAAAAGTCGCCGCACCGCCCTTGATCGAGTGCGCCGCGCGAAAAATGGCGTTCAGCGGCTCAATGTCCGGAGCCAGCGGATCCAGCTCCAGCAGGTGTTGCTCCATATCGGCCAGCAACTCGTCTGCTTCATCAAAAAAGGTCTGATAAAACGCACTAATATCCATGCTCACGGGGTCACCTCTGCTGTGAGTCGCTGTTAGTCGGTACAGGGACAGCCGCCGGCTGCTCCGGTGCAATGAGGGTGGCCGGAGCCGTCGCCGACGGGGCCAACGGTTTTAAATCGACCGGCTGGGCAATCTCCATCGCGTTGCTTTCGCCATTTTCATGTTCAATGCCCTGCTGGGTTTGTTTGTTGAGCACCAGTACGGTAATGCGACGGTTGATGGCATCGTCGGCCCCGTGCTGTTTCAGGCTCATGGTGGCGGCCATACCGACCACCCGCAGGACCTTCCCTTCCGACAACCCGCCGGCTATCAACTCACGCCGCGAAGCATTGGCGCGATCGGCCGAAAGCTCCCAGTTGCTGTAACCGCGCTCGCCGGTGGCGTAGGGAATATCGTCGGTGTGGCCGGACAGGCTGATCTTATTCGGCAGGTCATTGAGGATCGGCGCAATTGCCCGCAGGATGTCGCGCATATAGCTTTCCACCTGCGCGCTGCCGGTCTTGAACATCGGTCGGTTTTGGCTGTCGATGATCTGAATGCGCAAGCCTTCATCCATCATGTTGATCAACAGATGCGGCCGCAGCGCTTTAAGCCGCGGATCGGACTCAATCAGTTCGTCCAGTTTTTCCCGCAGCTTGTTCAGCCGCAGTTCTTCGTCACGCTTCTCGAGCGTATCAATCTGCTTTTTCACCAACCCGTCTTGCTGAGTAGGATCGTCGCCGCCGCCGGGGATCGGGCTGCTTTCGGAGCTGCTCTTATCGCCGGAGGTCAGCGCCACTTTCAGCGGCGTGCGGAAGTATTCGGCGATTTGCGTCAGTTCCTGCGGGCTGGCAATCGCCAGCAGCCACATCACCAGGAAGAAGGCCATCATCGCCGTCATAAAATCGGCGTAGGCAATCTTCCAGGAACCGCCATGATGGCTGGCGTGATGTGACTTGCGTTTTCTGACCAGAACAACCGGGTGATTCTGTTTCATGCCTGTTCTTCTTCCGTCGCCTGCTGTGCCGGCGCCTTCACGCGGCGCACATGTTCTTCCAGCTCAACGAAGGAGGGACGTTCGGTGGTGTACAGCGTTTTACGGCCGAATTCGACCGCAATCTGCGGCGCGTAGCCATTCAAACTGGACAGCAAAGTGACCTTGATGCACTGCATCATTTTGACGTTTTCGGCACTCTTTTGTCGCAACAGGGTCGCCAGCGGTGAGATAAAGCCGTAAGCCAGCAAAATGCCCAGGAAGGTGCCGACCATCGCGTTGGCGATCAGCGCCCCCAGTTCGGCTGCCGGACGGTCGGCCGAGGCCAGCGCATGCACTACCCCCATCACCGCCGCAACAATGCCAAAGGCCGGCAACGAGTCACCGACCATCGCCAGGCTGCCTGCCGGCACCTCGCTTTCCTGTTCAAAGGTTTCGATCTCTTCGTCCATCAAGGCTTCGATCTCAAAGGCATTCATGTTGCCGCTCACCATCAGCCGTAAGTAATCGGTAATAAACTCCACCAGGGTGTTATCGGCAAGAATGCGGGGATAATTAGAGAAAATTTCACTTTCCTGCGGATTATCAATATCGAACTCGAGAGAAAGCATGCCTTGTTGACGGGATTTGGCCAGCAGCCGGAACAGCAGAGCCATCAGATCCATGTAGAGATCTTTGCTGTATTTCGAACGACGCATCAGCTTGGGAATGGCGCGCAGGGTGGATTTTATCGCCTTACCGTTGTTGCCTACGATAAAAGCGCCGATACCCGCGCCGCCGATAATCAGAAATTCTGCCGGCTGATAAAGCGCGCCCAGATGGCCCCCCACAATCAGGTAGCCCCCAAAGACCGCACCCAATACCACGAGATAACCCAAAATAACTAACACACGCATTCCTTAAATTAACAATGTGGATGGAAGGTGGGGTAAGCGCGCAAATGAGCCGCACAGGCGCAACAGGCTGAGCTGCGCCTTTGGGTTCGGCACGCCGAACCCTGCATTTCATCAATCGGTTTAAATCTGGATAAACCGGCGCTGCCGCCGGCTCAAATTGCGCGTTTAACCTGCTCGTCCAGCAGTTGAGGAATAATATCGGCCAGTTGCGGCGAAAGTTTACGTCTTTTTACTGCGCGGGATGGGGGCTGGCATAAACTGCAAACAAAATTGTTCAACGGTTGGTGCGCATGGGTGATAAAAGTGCCGCCGCAGCAGTTGCAGGCAGAGAGCTGCAGCATGCCGCTGTCGACGAAGCGCACCAGCGTCCAGGCTCGCGTCAGCGCCAGCAACGGCGGCTCACCCGGCTGGTGCGGGCACTGTTCCAGATACAGACGATAGGCTTTAATCACTGCCTCAACGCCGGTGCAGTGCCCGCTTTTCATCAGGAAACTGAAGGCGTTGTAGAACATCGATGAATGAATGTTCTGTTCCCAGGTCATAAACCAGTCCGTCGAGAACGGCAACATCCCTTTCGGCGGTGGACTGCCGCGTAACTCCTTATAGAGCTTGATCAAACGCCCACGGCTGAGCTGCGTTTCGCTTTCCAGCATCTGCAAACGCGCACCCAGCGTAATCAGCTCCATGGCCAGCTGAATATCCTTGGCTTCCTGAACAATACTTTTCTCTGCCATCATCAAGCTCTTTTCTTCGTCGCACTGCCGTCTTTTGCCGACAGTTCTTGCAGTAAATGGCTTGAGAGCAAAATACCGGTATGGATTTGCTGCAGATCGTCGACACGCGACTCTTTCGTCAGACGTTCGATGGTTTGGTGATCGTTAAAGCGGAAGTGACAGACCAGCTGGTTGGTTTCAGCCAATTTGACCATTTGCGGTAACGTGAGCTGAGCAAGCGCATCGGCCATGGTTTCGTCGATACCCAAACGGAACATTGCCGAGGCTTTTTCATCATTAATCAGACGCTGTGCTAAAAGTAAATATGACAAATTGATGTCATAAATATGCTTAAGTAATTCAGACGTACCCATATTCCCCATCCCGACAGACTATGTTTAAAAACATACGCTGGGTGATAATTTTTATCGCCCGTGACCTGGGTTTGTTCCCTAAGTTGGCAATGAAGCCCTGAATAACGACCGTTATAAATTTTTCAACATCACTAAATTCGGACCATCATTCAGTATTTGAGACGTGCGCAAACCAACGTGTATGGATGTACAGCATTTTGCTCCAGCGGTGTTTAATCACCGTGAAACTATTTTTACAAAATTAATAAGATTATTCCTAATGCAGCGCAACTCTACCCCTGAACCATTAGCACACACAATGTAAGTGAGAGGCAATTTTAAATACAATGTGATCTAGATCACAAAAATAAAAAATAAATAAGCCAAATATCAGGTTTGCCGTACGGTTTTTAACCGCATTTCCGCTCATAAAACAGACATAAGTAAAAAAACGTCTTAAAAACAATGTATATAAGCCAAAAAAATATCTTTTTTAGATCAATTCGAACAAAAGCATCACCAAACTAAAATAACAGAACAAAAATCTGCTCGTAGCCGATAAAGACAGTATAAATAACCGTTTAATAAACAATAAACTATCAGCCTTGAAAAATAACGCATGTAAACTATAAGGTTATTAGCTTTCGGATTTGACTTAAGCTTGCGGGAATCTCCTGTTTTATTTTTCAACGAATGTTCCAATTCGATTAACAACGGCTCGGTTACGTTGTAAACAAGAAAACAGAGGTAACGATTTGTTTCCTGATAAATGGAATGAAAGCCGCAGGTTTCGGGTGGTTTTTTGGGCGAGGTGATGGCAAAACGTTTTATCGGCAGCGTTAATTAAAACTTTAATAGTTTTTCAGCGCCACGGAAAAATTAGATCCTGTCTGATGTTTATGCGCCAAGAATAAGTGCTGTTATTTTCAGTAGCACTAATAAAGTAAAACGCAGTTTCGTTTTATTCTTCTCTGAGGGGCCACTCTCTCCTGCGCGGTGGAAAATAGCGCGTCGCGGGCCGTTCGATTAATCCTGGCGGTTCGGACAAGCAACCTGCTGCCGGAACAGGGGCGCAATCGGGCTAGAAAACGTTCAATCCCAGGTGTAATCCGCCCTCCTTGTCCCTAAAAAGGCCGGAACTCAACGCCAGGCGCATTGGCAAGCGATTCTGTCCCCCTGGCTGCTGGCTACCCAACCTGAGGCTTTCCCTATTTTGCGTACAGATCAGCAAGATGCCATTGCCGACGGCGCATGGGCATATTATTATTCTCACAGCAGGGAAACTTGCACGCAGACAATTATTACGTATCGCAATTTATTTATTTGAAATTAATTTTTCAGGTCGCACATCACGCTTTTGCTGCTGTCACGATGACAGCGTGATGTTTCTTCGTTCGGCTACAACTCTTAACAGGCTATATTTTAATCATGACCGATACCCTGGATTACCTGATGACTTTCCGTAAATGCACCAGCTTGGACAGCGTGGAGAAAGTGTACGACAAGCTTAACTACTCCATCGATAATGATATTGAAATCAGCAACATGTATCGCGCCGCCGATCATCGTCGCGCTGAGCTGGTTGCAGGGAAACTCTTCGATTTGGGCAAGGTGCCGAAGACGCTGTGGGCACAGGTGCTATAATTTGCATTCATTGCGCGCGCAGGCAATTTATCTTTTATTGCTAAATAACGGTAATCTCTCCCGGATTTATTGGTGCGCGTGATACAAAACACATTTATTCACTTCACCAGGCTCTACCCTTTACCCTATCAACAGGAAACAGGAGTGGAAGATGGGATATCAAAACGTTTTGGTTACCGTCGCCGTGGCGGCAGACAGCCACCGCCTGGTTGAAAAAGCCGTCTCCATCGTACGTCCTTACAACGGCAAAATTACCCTGCTAAGCACCATCGCCAATCCGGAAATGTACAATAACTTTGCGGGCCCCATGCTGGGCGACCTGCGTGCGCTGATGGAAGAAGAAACGCTGCTGTTTCTGGAGGAACTTCGCCTGCGGGCGGATTACCCGATTACCGATACGCTGATCGTCCACGGTGAACTGGCCGATAGCCTGAACTATGCCAGCCAACGACATCCCTTTGATCTGGTGGTTTGCGGCAATCACAGCGACGGCGTGATGAACAAAATCGCCTGCTCTGCCGCCCGCTTTATCAATACCAGCCGCATCGACGTGCTGATCATCCCGCTGTAACGCTGAGCACATTAGGCCATTCGCTCTTTTCGATGATTGACTAGACTTAGGCTCTCTTGTCCGCATAAGGAATGCCTGATGTCTCAGTCTACACAACAAAACCGTCGTTTTCTGTTGGCTTCTCGCCCGCACGGCGAGCCTGTCGCAGACAACTTCCGTCTGGAAACCGTCGCTACGCCACAGCCCGCCGCCGGCCAGGTGTTATTGCGCACCGTCTACCTGTCGCTCGATCCTTACATGCGAGGCCGCATGAGCGATGCGCCCTCTTACGCCCCGCCGGTGCAGATCGGCGAAACCATGGTGGGCGGCACGGTCTCAAGGGTCGTGACCTCACAGCACCCCGATTTCAAACCCGGTGACTGGGTATTAGGCTACGACGGCTGGCAGGATTACGCGCTGTCTGACGGTAGCGGCCTGCGCAACCTCGGCCCTCATCAGACGCACCCTTCTCGCCTGCTCGGCGTTCTGGGTATGCCGGGCTTCACCGCTTATATGGGGCTGCTGGAGATCGGCCAGCCGAAACCCGGTGAAACCCTGGTGGTGGCTGCCGCCAGCGGCGCCGTCGGATCGGTCGTCGGGCAGGTTGCCAAACTGAAAGGGTGTCGGGTCGTCGGCGTGGCGGGCGGTAAAGAAAAATGCCGCTATGTGGTGGAAGAGCTGGGCTTCGATGCCTGTATCGATCATCGTGCTGCCGACTTTGCCGAACAACTGGCCGCCGCCTGCCCACAGGGCATCGATATTTATTATGAAAACGTCGGCGGTGCGGTGTTTGATGCGGTGATCCCGCTGTTGAATACCCAGGCACGTATCCCGGTCTGCGGGATTATCGCCCACTATAATGCCACCGACCTGCCTGCCGGGCCGGATCGTCTGCCGATGCTGCAGGGGTTGATCTTACGCAAGCGCATCCGCATGCAAGGCTTCATCATTTTCGATGACTTCGCGGAAGGCTTTGATGAATTCCTGCAGCAAATGAGCGAATGGGTCGATCAGGGAAAAATCAAATTCCGTGAAGACCTGGTCGACGGGCTTGAAAATGCGCCGCAGGCATTTATCGGCCTGTTGCAGGGCAAGAACTTCGGCAAATTGGTGATCCGTGTCGCCGACGAGTAATTCCCACAGGGCGCGGTGATGAACTGCCGCGCCCTGATATGCCCTCAATGCAGCGCACCGCCACTGAGGGATAAATCCTCATCCACCGTCAGTGTGGTATGCACAATACTGCGTACCGCCTCTATCATTGTGGTTAACGCCAGGCTGGGTTTTCCCGGATGATTCACCGCCAGCTGATGGCTGTAAGGGATGTGGATAAACCCACCTTTGATCGCCAAATTTTGGCTGGCGATATGATGGCTCAGCCCGTAGAAAAGCTGGTTGCAATTATAAGTGCCTGCCGTGTGCGACACCGCGGCGGGAATGCCTGCCTGATGTAGATGATGGACGATCGCCTTTACCGGCAGCGTGGAGAAATAGCCCACCGGCCCCCCTTCCACCACCGGGATGTCTATCGGTTGTTTTCCGGCGTTATCCGGAATGCGGGCGTCAATCAGGTTGATGGCGACCCGTTCAACGGAGATTTCGCCGCGCCCGCCGGCCAGCCCCAGGCAGATCACGGCTTTGGGCCGCAGCTCTTCAATAGCGGCAATCAGCTGCTGGTTGGACAACCCCAGCACGCAGGCCAATTGACGCACCACCACTTCTGCGCCGGCGATCCGCTCTCCCGCCAGCGCCTGCGCCACCTGCCACGAAGGGTTAACCTCGTCCCCGTCAAACGGCTCAATGCCGATCACCAATACCCTTTCCATCGTCACACCTCAGGTTGTTATTGAATCCGCGTGCTCTCAGCCTAAACAACGCGCTATGATTCTGGAAATGGATTATCTGTATATAGAGTATTCATAAAATGAATTTATCCAGCGTCGATCTCAATCTTCTGGTGGTGTTTGAAGCGTTATACCAAACGCGCAACGTCACCGCTGCCGGCGGACGTCTGAACCGTGCCCAGCCGTCGGTCAGCAATGCGCTGTCTCGCTTGCGGCTGTTGTTTGACGATCCGCTGTTTATCCGCAGCGGCGGCGGCATGTTGCCAACCGCGCGAGCTCACCAACTGATGCTGCAAATCCATCCGGTGCTGGAACAAATCCACCAGACGCTGACGCCACCGATGCGCTTCGATCCCTCGACGGCCCGCCAGCGCCGATTCAGACTAGCCGCCGGCGACTACGCCGATATCACGCTATTGCCCACCATTATCAGTCGGCTGCGGCAGGATGCTCCGGGCATAGATATCCGGGTTTCCCGGCTGGATCGCCGCAATGTGGTGCAACAGCTTGAGAGTGGTGAAATAGATGTGGCGCTGGGCGGGCATATCGAAACGGTGAAGGGCATGCTGGTGCAGCCGTTGTTTACCGAAAGCTTTACCTGTATCGCCAGCCGACATCATCCGCAATTAGCTACCGAAAGCTGGGGCCTGGCGCAATACGTCGGCCTGCCCCATGCCCTTTACGCGCCTTCGGACGACGGCTCCGCACGCGGGATTATCGATCGTCAGCTGGGGGAACTGGGGCTGGAGCGACGCGTGGCTGCAACATTTTCGCATATCGTGGCGCTGCCTGCGGTCGTCGCCGGCAGCGATTTGATCGCAACCCTGGCGCACAGCGTCGCCAGGCAGTTTGCCGATCCGGCGAAGGTGCGCTTTCTGCCGCTGCCGGCAGAACTGGCGGTGGGCGATTTTTCTGTCGATCTGGTTGCCGGTCGCCAGGCCCGGCGCGATCCGGCGCTGACCTGGCTGTGCGATACCCTTACCCAACTGAATTGGGGAGAGAATCGATGAAAATTGCCTCTGCTGGTACCATTAAGGCCCTAAGCTAGGCGCCGATTTCGGTGCGCACATCCAACAGTTCAGGGAAGAAAGTCAACTCCAGCGCCTTTTTCAGGAAGCTGACGCCGCTCGAACCGCCGGTGCCTGTTTTAAAGCCGATAATCCGCTCCACCGTCTTCATGTGCCGGAAACGCCACAGGTGGAAGCTTTCCTCTATATCCACCAGCTTCTCGGCCATTTCATAGGCTTCCCAATACTTTTGCGGATGGTCATAGATCTCTTTAAAAGCCGGCAGCAGGTTTGGATTGCGTTGGTAAGGTTGGGTCCAGTCACGTTCAATACACTCCTGCGGGATCGGCAGACCGTGGCGGGACAGGTAAAGCAGGTATTCATCGTACAGGCTGGGCGCTTCAAGAATGGCCTTCAGCGCCGCGTGTTTTTCCGCATCGTTGCTGAACACCGCCAGCATCGCCGCATTCTTGTTGCCGAGTAAAAATTCAATCGAACGGTATTGATGGGACTGGAAGCCCGACGAACTGCCCAGCACGTCGCGAAATTCGACGTACTCCGACGGCGTCAGGGTTTCCAGCACCGCCCATTGTTCGAACAGCAGCCGCTGGATCTGTTTGACCCGCGCCAGGATCTTGAAGCAGTGGCTGAGCTTATCTTGTTGCACCAGCATCCGCGCCGCCTGCAGTTCATGCAGCATCAACTTCATCCACAGTTCCGACGTCTGGTGCTGCACCACAAACAGCATTTCATCATGGTGTTGCGGGTTGGACAGCGGGTGCTGACAGTCCAGCAGTTGATCCAGGCACAGATAGTCGCCATAGCTCATGCGTTTGGAAAAATCGGTGACAATCGCGCTTTCTAATTCTCGTTTGTTCATCTGCTCTCTCCGCTGCGCTCACGGCCGGAAGCGGCGTGTAGCGTGCTGCAAACAGAAAACAATAGTCCATAACTCCCCGCCGCGAAGGACTATAAACGAGAGTTGCCTCGCAGATTTCAGGGTTGGTCATGCCAGGTTGACGCCCTCCTTATTAAGGCCTGAATTGCCCCCCGCAGTGATTATCTGCGGGGATGGGATCGGCGACGCCTGAGCATAAACATTGCTCTGCCGATCCCCAAACCGCTGAAAATCAAGACTCTTTGTAATCTCGTCGCCGAACCATAAAGGAGCGTTCGAAGGTGATCACCGTCTCTCCCGTTGACTTGATACCCCGAGTTTCTACCGTGATGATGCCGTTGTGCGGTTGGGATTTTGACGGCCGTTTAGCCAGGATCCTGCTGGTGGCGTAAAGCGTATCGCCGACAAAAAGCGGCTCTTTCAGGCGCACCGTTTCCCAGCCCAGATTAGCCACCGCCCTGGCAGACAATGCCTGCACGGTCATTCCGCTGACCAGCGCCAGCGTGATGCTGCTGTTGACCAAGACGCGGCCATATTCCGCTTGGGCGCCATAGGCCCGATCGAAATGCAAAGGATGCTGATTCATCGTCAACAGGGTGAGCCAGGTGTTGTCGGCTTCGGAAAGCGTGCGCCCCGGCCAGTGCTTAATCGTCATGCCGGTTTCGAAGTCTTCATAGTCCCCACCGTGCTCTTCCTGATACTCATTTTCGCCGACTTTTCTTAACATGGGGTTTTCTCCCTGAATGGGTATAGCGCCACCGCGGCAGCGGTGTCTTCAATGGCCAGCCCCACGCTGCGAAATACCGTGGTCTGCCCCGCCGTTGCCGCGGACTCACCCAGCACAAGAGCGCCCAGCTCATTGAGTCCTTCAGGCCGAATGTATTCCTGCGCCAGAGCGCTTCGAACCTCCCCCGCATCCTCCCTGGCGGCCGCGCCGGTTTCCACCACCACAAAGGCGGTTTTCAATAACGCAGGGTCTACCTCAATAGCATCCTCGTGGGTGCCGCCGATAATGTTCAGGTGGGCTCCTGGCGCTACCCAATCGGCATACACCAAAGGTTCACGGGCATGGGTTGAGGTGGTGGTGCAGATAAGATCCGCCCCCTGCACGGCCTCGAATGCGCTACTGCAAACGCTGACCGGCGCGGTTGTCAGCGTACGGGCCCAGTGCGCAAACTCTTGCGTTCTGAGCGCCGAACGGGAAAAAATTCGCACCTTGCGGATCTGCCGCACCGCCAGCATCGCCAACAGCGTGGCGCGTGCCTGCACGCCCGCGCCCAGGATGGCAAGATCGCCGGCCTGCTCAGGCGCGCACAGCTGGGTCGCCAGCCCGGCCACCGCGCCGGTTCGCACGGCGGTCAAACTTGCGCCGTCGAGCAAAGCCAGTATCTGGCCGGTATTGATGTCCGTGAGTACCACCACACCATGAATCAACGGCAGTCCATGCTCAGCATTGCCGGGCGTGAGCGTTGTGATTTTGACGCTGGCGACACCGCGTCTGCTCCAGGCCGCCGGGCTGATCAAGGTCTCAGAAGGACCATGCTGGAGCAAGGTCCGCGTCGGCGATTGTTCGTCGCCACGACGTAAATCCCCGAATGCCTCACTCAGCATCGCCATGACCTGCCGCAGTCGGATCTCTCCGGACATTTCGGCTGCATTGATGATTTGCATCGTCACAGGGCGACCCTCTTTAACTGCGCGGCCACTTCTACGATAAGGTCTTCTTGCCCGGCCACCGCCTGGCGTTTTCCCAATTCGAAGAAGACATCACGCGGATCGACACCCGCAGAGGCCGAATGGCTTAACACCGGGTTTTTGAAACCGGAAAAAACGCCGGCCAGGCCACTGACGATGCCCACGGAGTCGATCATCGGTGGGGTGACCATCAGCTCCCGGGCGGCAAGCTCGGCAGCGTCCAGAAAATGATAAAGATCGATACCGGTGTTGAACCCCAAACGTTCCAGTACCGGCACCAGAACTTCAAGTTGGGTGTTCCCTGCCCCAGCTCCGAACCCGCGAGCGCAGCCATCAATCAGGGTAGCGCCGGCCTGAGCGGCGGCGACCGAGTTGGCCACCGCCATGCCCAAATTATTGTGGGCGTGGAAAATAAGCGGCACTTCCACCTGCCGCCGCATCGCGGTGATGCGTTCGGTCACATCCTGCGGCAACAGGTTGCCGGCAGAATCCATGATGCCAACGGCCTGCGCACCGTACTCCACCAGCAGTTGAGCCTGATCGGCTAACTGTTGGGGCGTGGCCATATGGCTCATCATCAGTACCGCATGCGCCTCGACCCCGTGCTCACGCAGCCATCCCAGATGACGTTCGGCCAGGGTTGCCTCAGTGCAATGGGTCCCGATCCGCACCACATCCGCACCGCAGGATAACGCCTTCGCCAGATCGACGACGGTTCCCCAGCCCGGCAGCATAAATACGCCCATCTTGCTGTTTTGCAAACACTCGCGCACGGTGTTCAGCATGGTTTCATCACTTAACGCGGCGCGCCCGACCTGATACGAGGAGGCGCCAAGCCCGTTGCCATGGCCAACCTCGACAATCGCCACCCCCGTTTTATCCACCGCCGTCGCGTAGTCTCGTAACTGAGCCACCGTGAGTTGATGTTTCACCGCGTGTTGACCATCACGCAGGGTGGAGTCGTTAATCAGAATGGCCATTAGCCCCCTCCGTTTTATTTCGATAGCTCGCATACTGTTCGGCAACCAGGATGGCGGCAGAATTGATCAGATCCAGATTCCCGGCGTATTCAGGCATCACCTTGCTGCTGGCAACCACCTCCAGCGAGACTGAAACGCGTCCTTCGCTGACGTTGAGCGCCGTAAGCGAATAGCCCGCCGAGAATCCCCGCACCGCTTCAACGGCCTCAGCAAGTACCGGAGCGATCTGTTCCTTTGTGACCCCAGGGATACCGGCAAAAATGGTGACCCTGAACATGGCGGGCGGCGTGGCCGGGCTGATATTAAGGATCGCCTTGGTGTTGGCTACGCCGGTAAAAGCGCTGAGCGCCCGCTGCGTGGTGTCCACATATTCGTCGATGTTGATCCGCGTGGCCCGCCCCAGAATATTGCTGGCGACGGTCGCCACCACCTCGATATCGTTGATGCGAAAGTGTCGGCTCAGGGCATGCAGAATGGGTATCGACGCCTGTCCACCGCAGCTGATCAGGCTGACATTGCGCTCGGTCAGCGCATCGGTTCCCGTCACCGTAGGCACGATCATTTTGCCCAAGTGGCTGGGGGTTAAGTCGATCAGCAAGGAGCCCAGCGGACGCAGCAGCGCCCAATGCCTGACATGCGACATCGCGTTGGTGGCGTCGAAAACCACATCGAAAGGCGTTGGCGACGCCAAAACAGCGTCAATGCCACCGGCGCTGGTTGGGCAGCCCAACCGGACGGCGGCCTCAAGACCGGCGGAGTCCTTGTTGCGCCCCGCCAGCAACCCGCAATGCAGCAGCGGGGAACGCTGGATCTTATTGACCAGATCCATGCCAATGGCGCCGGTTCCAATGACCGCAACGGAGAGCGTCATGAGTTCCCCCTACTGAAACGAGCGGCCCAGGCCTTGCCTGATTGCAGGGTATTGCGCGCCATGCGGGCAAAGGGCGGCCCCACCATATGCCCATCCAGCAGCGCAATCCCGCCCTGGGCCGCTTTCACGGCATCGGTAATGCGGCTTGCCGCCAAAAGTGCGCTCTCGCAGGGCCGTAACGTCGAGTTGATCAGTTCAAGCTCGCTGGGATGAACGGTGGCTTTGCCGTGGAAGCCCAGATCTTTGACGCACTGAATTTCATTGGCCAACACGTCGGGTTCGGAAAGCCGATAATTGGCGGTATCGATACAGCCGATGCCGTGCCTGGCACTCGCCAACACCATCGCCTGGCGCGCGGCCAGCATCCCGGACCAGGTGATCGGCACCCCTAAAGTGGCCGCCAAATCTGCAGAGCCAAAAATCAGCCCATCCGCCACCGCCGCGACATTGTCCAGATCGGTAATGGCCTCGACGGTCTCTATCGTCAGGTAAATTTCAGGGAACCTTCCGGCAGAGGCGAAGGTTTCGCGTAGGAAAACCACCTCGGCCGGGGTTCGAACCATCGACATCACGATAAAACTGGGCGTGGTTTGACCGGAACACAGCATCACCAAGTCATGCAAAGCGTCAATCGTGCCCAGCGCGTTGATCCGCACGGCAATATTGGCAGAGGGCGGCGCATTATCGAGAGCCGTGCGGCAAATGGTCCTGGCCTCCGCTTTTGCCGGGCCAGGTACCGAGTCTTCCAAATCCATCAAATGCACATCGGCGTCATAAGACAGAGCCTTGACGACCCGGCTGAGCGACAAGGCCGGCGTGTACAGAATGCTGCGGGGAACAGCCCGGGCGATATCCGTCATTGCGGCCCCCTGACAGCAGAGATAACCTGGCACAGGCCGCGGATCTGCTCTTGCGTTTGTCCGGCTCGCATCATGACCCGCAGGCCGGCGGTGCCTTTGGCGACGATAGGGAAAAACACCGGCGAGACATAGAAGCCAGCCTCTATCACCTGGCGCCCCGCCTCGATCACCCGGTCATCGCTCATCGGCACCAGGCGGATCGGATAGGTATTGCCGCTTTGTTCCGTCGGGATCAGGGAATCGAACAGCGCGATGTTGTCGTACAGTTTCTTTTGTAACCGGGGCAATTCGGCCGTACGGTGAATTTCTGCCGACGCCAGGCTGGCGCCGATGGCCGCCGTATTCAGGTTTTGCGAGTAGTTGAGCCCGCCGCCAAAGCGTTCGACCAGGCGCAGCATCTGCTGCGAATAACCGTTGAGCAATATCGCCGCCCCGCTGGTGCCGAATGCTTTGTTGAGCGTGACAACCATAATGGTGTTTTCATCCAACGCCGGGCTATGGGAACGAACATAGCCAATACCGCGCTCGCCATAAGCGGAGATCGAATGCGAATCGTCGTAAAACACCATCAGGCCGTATTTGTCCTGCAGTTCAGCCAAGGCTTTGACCGGGGCATAGCCTCCCAGGCTATCGCTGCCGTCGACCACGTAACAGACCCGTTGATATTGTTTGCAGCAGTCTTCGATGAAATTCAGATCGTGGTAATTGCAGGTAACGACCTCGGTTTCATCGGCACAGGCGGGTTTGGCCGCCGCCAGCGACACGTGGGCGTGCTTATCGAATATCATCAAAGGCCGCACGCCGTTGCCTAAATGGCCCGAGGCGATAAGCGGAAGCAAGCCGCCGCTGACGCTGCTCGCCGACACGCCGCTGAGCACATCGGCCTGGAACAGCTCACCCAACGACGCCTCCAACTCCTTCATGGCAGGGAGCTGGACCCGGCTGCGGGCGATGCAATGATCCAGCACGCCGTAGCGGCGCACAGCGTCGATAGCGCCTTCGATCACCTTACTGTGGGAGTCCAGGTTCAGGTAGGAGCAGCAGCTGAAATTGACGAACTGATGGCCACTTGGGGTGGACAACAGGTCGTTATCGAGCCCGGCAACGATACCCGCAAGGCCGTTTTGCTCTGACATATCCCAGAAAGGATTGCCTATGCCGATGGCCTTATCGTTGTTACGGAATTTATTGGTGGGAATGATCTGCTTACGGCTGCTCATCAAGTGCCTTCCTCTTGGTGGGTTCTGGTTGATAGTTGTAGATGCCTTTAAACTTGCGGTAAGCCGCCGTGTAGAGCGCGGAGTAGAAAACATAAGGGCGGCGCAGGATTTTCAGATCCCACAGCCAAAAATTAACGTTGATATTCAGGTCGTCTAAAGATTCGGCCTGGTGCCACCACCCCAGCGGCAAATACAGCATCTCGCCGGGCTCTAAAATAAAGTCGCGGCGCTGCGGGATTTTTGCCGCCAAGCGGGGAAAACGCTGCGGGTCGATATTGTCAAAATCAAAAGCCTGGGATTTATCGCCGAACCCCTGCAGGATAGATCGCGGATAGTAATCTCTGCGGCCAGGAGGAAAAAGAATGAACCGTTTTCTGCCCTGCAAAGAAATATTAAAATTTTCCAGCTCATCGAAGTGGCTTTGGGTAAAGACCCCGTGGTAGCTGACCCATAAATTGGCGGCGTTCAACCCACGACGGGAGGCCAACAGGGAAAAGGCATCGAAGCCAAGGATATTATTGACGTCCTCGGGGCGGTGCATAATATTAGAAACCACGCGATACCAGGTATTGTTGTCGCTTTGGTACTCTTTATTTTCCAAAAAACCACGCAGCTGAATTTTCATGGTTTGCCAGCGTTCGGTGTTTTCTTTATTACTGGCCTCCCGGAATAAGGTGACATTGTCATCGCCCAGGCGTTGTGAAATCAGGTCACTCGCCCCTATGCTGGTATCAATGGGTAAATCGGTAATAATGACCGGGACATCGGCTCGGAAAATAGCTTCAACACCAAAGGCGACGAACTCTTTAAAGGTCATGCGTGGAACGGGAACCCCCGTCGTTAACTGTTTCACGATTGCCGTTTTCCTGTTTCGAAAATAATAATGTGAGGCCCCGCTATTCTGGGGCGCGGTTTTTATTTATTGCTGAGTAATTTCTGACTAAACAGGCTGGATAATAAAGCGAGTGTTCCTGCGGCCATGGCGACCCAGGCCACCTGACCCGCTCCGCTTTGATCGGAAAGCTGTCCGCCAAGCGAGACGCCCAGTGAAAAGCCCAGCCAACCGGCGCTGGACAACCAGGAGAAGCCTTCGGATAAACACCCTTTCGGCGTCAAGGACTCCAGCAGGTTGCTGCAGGTGATCAATAACGGCGCCACCGACAGCCCGGCGATAAAAGCGGAAATGCCCATGACAACGGGAACGCTGGTGAAAATCAGGGGCAGCGTGCCGGCGCACAGGGTGGCGGAGGTGATAAGCAGCAGGCGGGGTTGCGATAAAGACCAGTTCATGGCGCCGTAGCAAGTGCCGCCCACCAGGCTGCCTGCGGCGCAAATGGACAACAGCACCCCGGCGAGGGTTGGATTGCCCACCTCTTTGGCGTAGGCGATCATCATGACGTCGATTGAGCCAAGAAACAGGCCTACCGCCGCATAGGAGATCATTAGCGCCCGTACCCAGACCATGCTGATTGCCCGACGGTCGCTTTCTTCGCTCTTGTGCACAATAACCGGCTCAGAACGCCGATGTAACACCAGGGCCAGAGAACCGCTGAAGGTGAGCGCGGCGCATAACGCCAGCCCCGCTGCGGGGTGCCACGCCGTGGCCAAAACAATGGCGATTAACGGCCCCAACAAGAAAATGATCTCATCAAGCACGGTTTCTAACGCGTACGCGGTTCGTAGCGCTTCGTCGGTCACCATGGCGGCCCAGCGAGTACGAATAAATCCATCCACCGGCACCGACGAACAACCGGTAGCAATGGCCGCCGCCATAATGGCCCATAAGTGCATATTCAGCAGCACCAGGCCAATTAACGAAAGGATCGCAATGACGTGGCAGCAGCAGGTAATAATAAGCACCTTTCGCTGACTGAATTTATCGGCAAATCGGCCTAATATCGGGCTGGCTATCGCCTGCGTAATCATTAATGTTCCCGCCACGGTTCCGGCAATCCATAACGAGTCCATAGTGGCGGAAATCAACATTATGCAACTGATGGATCGCATCGCCACCGGAAACCTGACCAGCAGGCCAAACAATGAAAGCGTCGCATGTCCGGGATCAGACAATAATCGGGTATAAGAACCAAAACTGAACTTGGACTCAACGGCCTCTGTTTCCATAGGGTGCTCTCAATAGAAATTCGCTAAAAAAACGAATGAATATATCAATCGAACATACCCACTCATTTATTTGAACGGATACACTCAATGGAATAAATGATTTAAATATTTATTTATGCGCAACAATAAAGCGAAGGTAACGCGCTAAGGCGTTAATCCTTCTCTAATGGAGTTCAGGCCATAGGATATTGTTAGCGTTGAAATCATCCTGGTTAATAATGATTAATTCCCCATCTTAAAAAGTCCCCGAAATTTATCATAAACAATTTTAATGCATGGGCATTAAGAATTAGCAACGCTAATCATTATTTACAAGAGCGTTTTTGCATCACATTGATGCATTATTGCATTCACAATTAAATACAGTGTGTTAGGTGTTAATTAAGGTGGAGATTATAATTTTCAGTCCGCGAATAACGCCCTCTGAACCAAACTCTCTGGGACCTCTGGCGGTATAGCGGCGCAGAAAGCAGAAACTGTGCCGTAATCGTCATTTTTATTCCCTATTGGAGCCAAGTATTCCTGCCGCGCTTTATTTATGATGAAGGTTTGACGCGCGGGGACATTGGCCCTGACATTAACATCTACGCTAGGAGAACACATGGCTACAGGCATTGGCGGTTGTACGCCACAACAGGCCCTGGAACAGCTGCAACCGCTCACGGACAACCCGCCTGAAATCGCCGAGGTGGAATACCGGCAACGCATTCAGCACGCACAGCGCCTGATGCGTGACAACGGCATTGACGCCTGCTACCTCAATGCCGGCAGCAATCTGCTCTATTTTACCGGTACCTCCTGGTCGCCCAGCGAACGTATGGTGGGCGCGGTGATCCCGGCCGAGGGGGAAATCGCCTATATTGTGCCCTGGTTTGAGATCGGCACGTTCAGGGATACGCAGGTGATTGAGGGGGAAATATTTAGCTGGCATGAGGAAGAAGATCCCTATCGGTTGTTCTTCACCGTACTGGCCGCGCGTGGGCTGGCAGGCTCAGGCCGCCAACTCAAAGTGGCCATTTGCGAAACCGCATCGGTTACTCTGTTCCTCGGCCTGCAACAGCATGCCGGTGAGATAAAGTTGGTCAGCGCCCTGCCGGTCACCGGGTACTGCCGCAGCCGCAAATCGGCGGCCGAAATTGCGCTGATGCAAACCGCGAATAACATTACCCTGCGGGTCCAACAGGCGGCGGCAAGCATATTGCGCCCAGGGATCACCGCCAGAGAGCTGGTCGATTTTGTCGATCAGGCCCATCGCAAAATGGGCACCACCGGCTCTTACTTCTGCATTGCACTGTTCGGATCCGATAGCGCGTTTCCTCATGGCGTAAAAGCCCCCAACCCGCTGCAATATAACGATGTCGTGCTGCTGGATACCGGCTGCCGCTACAAGGGGTACCTATCCGATATCACCCGAACTTATGTGTACGGCGAAGCCAACCCACGCCAACGCTTTGCCTGGCAGGCTGAACATGATGCGCAGGCTGCGGCATTTGCCGTTATCGCGCCCGGCGTACCCTGCCATAAAGTGGATGACGCCGCGCGCGAAGCGCTGATTTCTCATGGTTTTGGGCCGGATTATCAACTGCCGGGGCTGCCGCACCGCACCGGGCACGGTATCGGGCTGGACATTCATGAAGCGCCGTATCTGATCCGCAAGCAGCAGGAGCCGCTCGACGTGGGCATGTGCGCCAGTATCGAACCCATGCTATGCCTGCCGGGCGAGTTCGGCATTCGTCTTGAGGATCATTTCTACGTCACTGAAAACGGGGCTCGCTGGTTTACCCCCCCGGCAAAATCTATTGATGATCCCTTTGGTTTAGCCTCCTGATCTCCCTTCGGGCGGCGATGCCGCCCGAATTAAAAGATAAGCCGGCCAATGAGAATAGCGGTTATTAATATCGATTTCATTTAGTCATCTTATTTAATTCTTCAGTTTAATATAACTATTAATTTATAACGCCATCCTAACCCAAGAATAAAATAACGGTTGATATAGCAAATGACTTGAGCTAATAATTAATCGACCTTCAAGGACAGATATAATAAAAAACCATAAATTAAAAAGGAGTGAGTTATGAAAACAATTGATTCTGCTTTGTTAGAAACTATCGCCGGCGGCCGCGGCAATAATGGCGGTGATCGTGCGGATAACAGCCGCAGGAATAGAGGGAAAAACAACGGCGGTAATCAGGGGCGTTCAGGCGATTACTATGCTAAAAACACCTCGGAAGACTGCATCAATGGCATGGTGGCCGGCGCGGCTTTAGGGGCATTCGGCGGATTGCCCGGGGCGGCGATGGGATTGATTGGCGGTGCGGTGACCGGCGGCTGTTTCAAAGATGCCAACAGGGGCGGTGGTAACGTAGGCATGGGGAAAGGCGGAAATAAATGCGGCTCAAGTGCCGGCGGCAAGTGTTCCTGGTAGGCATTAAGCTTAAAGAAAATAACAGCGGGCAGGCCTTTCGTCGTTCTCAGGTGATCACATGAATAATAAAGCGCTAAAAATAATATCAGTTGTTATAGGTATATTTTTATCTTCTTCCTTGCTAAGCGGGGCCGGAGTGGGCTTTTCAACATGGTATCCCGCGCCGAGGGGAATTTCCGTCCTGTTGGTTTCAATTGGCTGCGCTGTGGCCATGGTACGGTTTATATATTTAATAATTAGATTCATTTTCGGCAAGCCACACCAGGGAAGCTGATTTATCTATTGTTTAACACCATGTTCTCCTTCGTTAATGCAAGGCGGCAGTTATTTCCCTGCCGCCTTATTCCCTCTAAGCGTCTTTAACTGCAATCCAAATCATTTTATATTCAGGCGTTTGGCCAGCCGATGCAGATTGCCACTGTCCAACTTTAATTTACGCGCCGTGGCGGCCCAGTTCATGTCGCATTCAGCCAAGGCTTTTTGAATCACGCTACGCTGAAAATGTTGCGTCATCGTGGCGAGATCGGCCTGAATAAGCGTCTCCGACAGTGCCGGGTCGGGAATGTCCACCGATAAGGCCCCCGCTTGCAGATTAAAATGCGGCGGTAACAGTTCCAGCTCACCGCTGTTTTGCGCCGCGCGCGCCAAAATGGCAGCCCGATAGATCGCATGTTCCAGTTCGCGAATATTGCCTGGCCACGCATACTGCTCAAGCACCAGCAGCGCCTGGGCGGAAAGCGTTAACTGCGTCAGCCCCAGCTTAATGCGGCAACGCTCGCAAAAATATCCCGCCAGCAAGGCAATGTCGCTGCTCCGTTCACGCAGCGGCGGTACCGCAATCGGGAAGACGCTCAGCCGATGGTATAAATCCAGCCGAAACTGCCCCTCGACCGCCGCACGTTTAAGATCGCGATTGGTTGCCGCCAATACGCGTACATTAACTCGCTTTATTCGATCATCGCCGACCCGCTGCAGGTCGCCGTATTGGATCACCCGCAGCAATTTGGCCTGCAGCGACAACGACAGCTCACCAATCTCATCAAGGAACAAAGTACCCTTGTCCGCCATTTCAAATTTGCCGGCGCGGTGCTGAATAGCACCGGTAAATGCGCCTTTTACGTGTCCGAACAGCTCGCTTTCCGCCACGCTCTCCGGCAGCGCGGCGCAGTTAAGGTAGACCAGCGGATGGGCAGCGCGTGCCGACCCCTGATGAATTGCCCGCACCACCAGCTCTTTACCGACTCCAGTCTCCCCAGTGATCAATACGTTGAGTTCGGATCCGGCAACAATACCGATTTCCTGCTTGAGCTGTTGCATAACCGGGGCCAGCCCGATGATTTCACCGTTTTCTCTCGGAGTGCTGCCTCCGCCTGAGGCCAACGGTGGCAGGGCCTGGCTTTCTAACGCCTCCATCAGTAACGCATTGTTTAGCGCCCCCGCCGCCAAGGCGCTGATCAGCCGCAGTTCTTCATCGCTGAAGCGATCGAATTGCTGCGGGTTGAGGCTATCAAAGGTCAGCGCGCCGATTAAATCCTGTTCGGCAAACAGCGGTAATCCAATGCAGGCATGCACCTTGAGTTCGTCATGGCCAGGGATCAGCCCATCGTAGGGATCCGGCAAATCGCTATCCGCCGGGAAACGCACCACATCACCGGCGCGGGCAATGGCTTCCAGGCGCGGATGCGCATCCAGAGCGAAGCGACGCCCGAGGACGTCCTGAGCCAGGCCATCGATGGCCAGCGGGCGGAATTGTTGACCTTCAAAACGCAGTAAGGCCGAAGCGTCACAGCGCAGCAGGCGGCGCAGGCTGTTGATTAACCGTTGAAAACGGTCGCCTTGCGTCAGCCCGCTTTGTAATTCGATAGCGATGGCGGCAAGCGATTGTATGGAGAGGGACATGATTGTCATTCCGACACTGAGTTGTCATAAAGACAATGCTACGCCGATGTCAAAACGACATCAATGATTTAATAATCATTAAAAAACAATAAGATATTAGTTGGCACGCCGTTTGCTCACTACGGGTATCGAAACGTAATAACCGACAAAAAGGTAATGAGCATGGCAATTCAGGTAAAAAACAATATCCAGTGGGTTGGGCAACGTGACTGGGAAGTCCGAGATTTTCATGGGACAGAGTACAAAACCCTGAAGGGCAGCAGCTATAACAGCTACCTGATCCGTGAAGAAAAAACCGTGTTGATCGACACGGTAGACCATAAATTCAGCCGCGAGTTTGTGCAAAATCTGGCGGCGGAAATCGACCTTAATACCCTCGATTACATCATCATCAATCACGCAGAAGAAGATCATGCCGGGGCCCTGACGGAGCTGATGGCGCAGATCCCGGGCACCCCGATTTACTGCACCGAAAATGGTATCGATTCAATCACCGGTCACCACCATCACCCCGAATGGAACTTCCAGGTGGTGCATACCGGCGACAGCCTGGATATCGGCAACGACAAACAGCTGATCTTCGTTGAAACCCCCATGCTGCACTGGCCGGACAGTATGATGACCTACCTGACCGGCGATGCGGTGCTGTTCAGCAATGACGCCTTTGGTCAGCACTATTGCGATGAGCATCTGTTTAACGACGAGGTGGATCAAAATGAACTGTTCGAACAATGCCAGCGGTATTACGCCAATATCCTGACGCCCTTCAGTCGGCTGGTGACGCCAAAAATTAATGAAATCCTCGGTTTCAATCTGCCGGTCGAGATGATCGCCACCTCGCACGGGGTGGTATGGCGCGATAATCCGACGCAGATTGTGCACCGCTATTTAGAATGGGCCGCCGATTATCAGGAAGATCGCATCACGCTGTTTTACGACACCATGTCCAACAATACCCGCATGATGGCGGACGCTATCGCGCAGGGCATCAACGAAGCCGACCCGCGCGTGGCGGTGAAGATTTTTAACGTGGCGCGACACGACAAGAACGACATCCTGACCAATGTATTCCGTTCCAAGGGCGTGCTGGTAGGCTCTTCGACCATGAATAACGTGATGATGCCCAAAGTCGCCGGGCTGCTGGAGGAGATCACCGGGATGCGCTTTCGCAGCAAAAAAGCCTCGGCCTTCGGCAGCTATGGCTGGAACGGCGGCGCGGTCGATCGCATTCAAACCCGCTTAATGGATTGCGGTTTCGAAACCACGCTGGCACTGAAGGCCAAATGGCGTCCTGACGGTGACACGCTGGAAATCTGTCGCCAACATGGCCGGGATATCGCGCGTCAATGGGCATTAACCCCCTTGCCTGCCACTGCCCCAACGTCGATAGCACCTCCCGCTCAGCCACAGCCTGAAAAAGCAGATAGCGATGCCGACCTGGGGCCTCGGATGCAATGCAGCGTTTGCCTCTGGATCTACGATCCGAAAGTGGGTGAACCTATGCAGGATGTGGCCCCCGGAACCTGCTGGCAAGACGTGCCGGATGACTTCCTGTGCCCGGAATGCTCCATGGGCAAAGACGTATTCGATCCGCTCGCTACGGAGGCAAAATGAACCCTGGCATTTTGATCGTCGGCTCCGGCTTTGCCGCCCGACAGTTGGTAAAGAATCTGCGCAGGCAGGATGGCGAGATCCCGATTCGGTTGATCGCTGCCGACAGCTGTGATGAATACAACAAGCCGGAACTCAGCCACGCGATCGGTCAGCAGCAAACGGCTGACGCATTGACGCGGCAAACATCCGGCAGCTTTGCGGAACAGTTTCAACTGACATTGCATCCAGATACCTGCATTACCGGCATCGATAGCCAACAAAAAAGGGTGCACAGCGGTGAGCAATGCTGGCCTTATGACAAACTGGTTCTGGCGGTAGGCGCCACGGCTATCGTGCCCAAGATTCCGGGCCACGAGCTGATGCTGACGCTCAACAGCCAGCAGGAGTACCGCGAAAACCAAGAAACATTGCTGCGGGCGCAACGGGTGCTGATCCTCGGTGGCGGTCTGATCGGCTGTGAGCTGGCGATGGACATGCAGCGCGCCGGCAAGCAAGTCACCCTGGTGGACAGGGCCGGTAGTCTGCTGTCCGCGCTGATGCCAATCGAGGCCGCCAGCCGCTTGCAATATTGCCTGCAGCACATGGGGGTTGAACTGCTGTTAAATCAGCAAATTACAGAACTGTCCTCACAGGAAAGTGGCCTGCGGGCGACGCTGAATAATGGCCGTACGCTGTGGGTCGATGCAGCGATTGCATCGGTAGGACTGCAACCGAACCTTGGCCTGGCGCGTCAGGCTGGTTTGCAGGTTAATCGCGGTATTCAGGTAAATAACCGCTTACAGACTTCAATGGCCGATGTGTACGCGCTCGGCGACTGCGCGGAGATTGGTGGCCGACTGCTGCCGTTCCTTCAGCCGATACAGTTCAGTGCCATGACCCTGGCGAAAAATTTGCTGGGTGCCACGGAAGAGGTGAAGCTGCCCGCTATGTTGGTCAAGGTGAAAACCCCCAACCTGCCGCTGCACCTGGCGGGGGAAACTCATCGACAGGATCTGAGCTGGAGCATTACCGCCGAACAGCAAGGCATGATCGCCAAAGGCTTTGATCGGCAACGGCGGTTACGTGCCTTTATCGTTAGCGAAGAGCACATGAAACTGGCTTTCAGCTTGCTGAAGGAATTGAACGCCTTAGCGGCAGAGGGGACTTCGGCCTGACGGTAGCCTGGCGTAATCGTACCCGCGCCGATGGCAATTTTTTTATTCGCCATCGGCCTTCTGTGACTCCACACGTCAACTGGGGTTAATCAGTTGGCGTGACCGCCAAAATAGATTAGTTTTAAGCTCTGACTCTCCTCGGCACTGGATGCTATGACTACCCAAAATCAACACCCTCAGGCTGTCTTCAGCCCCGTGACACGCCACGCCATTTTTTTGGTCGCGACTTTATCCGCCAACCCTGCACAGCTCGCTGCGGTGCGCGGCTGGTGTGCAGATATCAGCGGCGTAATTCGTTCCGTCGGTAAAAGATCCCCGGCGGGCAATCTGTCCTGCGTCTGCGGATTTGGCTCCACGGCCTGGGATCGGCTGTTCGGCCAGCCCCGCCCGGCGCTGCTTCATCCTTTTCGTGAGATAGGCACCGGCGACCGCGTTGCCGTTTCGACCCCTGGCGATATCCTGCTGCACATTCGCGCCGACGAGATGGATTTGTGCTTCGAACTTGCCACACAGTTGATGAACAAGCTTGGCGACGCCGTGACGGTAATAGAGGAAGTACACGGTTTCCGTTATTTCGACCAGCGGGCAATGATTGGCTTTGTCGACGGCACCGAAAACCCCGAGGGGCACGAAGCGTTCGACTATACGGTGATTGGCGAGGAAGACGCCGAGTTTTCCGGCGGCAGCTACGTTCTGGTACAAAAGTACCTGCACGACATGAAAGGCTGGAACTCACTGAGCGTCGAAACGCAAGAGCGCATTATTGGTCGCCACAAGCAATCCAATATTGAATTGGATGAGGACGTCAAACCTTCGTCATCCCACAGTTCTCTGACGACGCTGACCGATGAAAACGGCAATGAAGTCAAAATATTGCGCGACAACATGCCGTTTGGCAAACCCGGCATGGGCGAGTTCGGCACTTACTTTATCGGCTACGCCCGTTCCCCTCAGCCGATAGAGCAAATGCTGGAGAACATGTTTGTGGGCCGGCCGGCCGGCAACTACGATCGCCTGCTGGATTTCAGCCGCGCGGTCACCGGTAGCCTGTTCTTTACGCCATCGGCAACCCTGTTGGAGGCCCTGGCCGAGCGTAACGGCCCGCAATAATCGCTAATAGGAGGGAGACTGACCCAGCGCAAACTCAGGGTCAGTCCTCCCGACTACAGCAGCAGTGCCAGCTCCATTGCCGTACGCTGCAACTGCGGCAGCACGCGCTCACGCAATTCCGCCGACGAAATCTGCGAGGCATTCACCCCCACGTTCATCGCCGCCACTACCCCGCCCTTGCGTGAATGCATCGGCACCGCGATCGAACGTAAGCCTATTTCTAACTGTTGATCATTAATGGCATACCCCTGACGACGCACCTTGGCCAACTGTTCACGCAGTTGCTCAGCACTGGCAACGGTAAACTCGGTCAGCGGTTCGAAGCTGACCCGCGACAGATAATCGTCCAACTGCGCTTCGTCCAAAGCGCTGAGTAAAACCAATCCCATAGATGTCGCATAGGCCGGCAAACGGCTGCCCCGCCCCAGATCGATGGTCATGATGCGCTTCACCGAAGCCCGGGCGATATACAGAATATTGTCACCGTCCAGGGTCGCTACCGAGCAGGATTCATTCAGCAGTTTACTGAGGTAGTCCAGCGAGTTTTGTGCCGCTTTCGCCAATTCGGAAGAGGAAAGATAGGCGTGACCGATAGTCAGAACCCGTGGCAACAGCCGGTAATGCCGACCGTCAGGGCAATGGACAAAGCCGAGCGCGCGCAGAGTGTAAAGGCAGCGGCGCACCGCCGCACGGGGGATACCGGTAATGTGGCTGATTTCAGAAACCGACATTTGCGAATATTGCGGCTGGAAGGCCTGCAACACCTCCAGCCCCCTGGCCAGGGACGCCATAAAATTAGGGTCGCCTTTATACTGGTCGTTACTTAAATCCCCGATTTCCTGTAGCCGGCGCAGTTCTCCAGCGCCAAATTCCGACTCATCACCCATCCGGACCTCCGATTAAACAAACCTTCGCATTATAAGCCTGTGGCGCCGCGATGCTGCTTTGTCTGGCACCCAATAGCGATTTAGTTATCTGCGTCACAGAATTGACAGGCAAATCATCATCGTTTCGATAATCGCACAAACAGTTGATATTCGCACTTGTCGCTGCATTTTTCCTCGCTTAAGGTAAATCCAGACCCACCAGCGTCACGCTGAGAGACCCCTAGCGTACTCAGGAGAGCAAATGATCGATAAAAGCGTGGCGTCCGTAGACGCCGCCGTCGCCGATATCCCCGACGGCGCGACCATTATGGTCGGCGGTTTTGGCCCCGCCGGCCAGCCTTATGCGCTACTGGATGCGCTGATCCGCCGCCGCCCACGCGAGCTGACGTTGATCAGCAACAATGCCGGCAATGGCGACTTCGGCCTGGCGGCGCTGCTGAAGGCCGGTTGCGTACGCAAGGTTATTTGTTCATTCCCGCGTCAGTCGGACTCCTGGGTATTTGACGACCTGTACCGCCGCGGCGAACTGGAGCTGGAGCTGATCCCGCAGGGGAATTTGGCGGCACGCATCCAGGCTGCCGGTTCCGGGCTCGGGGGGTTTTACACGCCCACCGGCTACGGCACCGAATTGGCGCAGGGCAAAGAAACCCGCGAGATTGACGGCAGGCACTACGTGTTCGAACTGCCGCTGAGGGCGGACTTTGCACTGATCAAGGCCGACCAGGCCGATCGCTGGGGCAACCTGCGGTATAACAAAACCGGGCGCAACTTTGGGCCAATCATGGCCATGGCCGCCACCTGCACCATTGCTGAAGTCAATCGCATGGTGTCGCTGGGCGAACTGGATCCTGAAAACATCATTACGCCAGGGATTTTCGTACAGCGCCTGGTGACCTCGCCTGATCATCCTGCGCAGCTTTCAGCTTAAGGGATCCCCATGACCAAACTTACTCATCAACAGTTGGCAGAACGTATTGCGCGCGATATCCCTGAAGGCGCCTACGTCAATCTGGGCATTGGCATTCCCACGCAGATCGCCAACTACCTGCCGGCGGATAAAGAGATTTTCCTGCACAGCGAGAACGGCATTCTCGGCATGGGCCCGGCACCGGCGGCGGGCCAGGAGGATCCCGAACTGATCAATGCCGGCAAGCAGCCGGTCACCCTGCTCAAGGGCGGCTGTTTTTTCCATCACGGTGACTCCTTCGCCATGATGCGCGGCGGCCACCTGGATATCTGTGTGCTCGGCGCCTACCAGGTTTCCGAACGAGGCGATCTGGCTAACTGGAGCACCGGCGCCCCTGGAGCCATTCCGGCAGTCGGCGGCGCGATGGATTTGGCCATTGGTGCCCGCCAGGTGTTTGTGATGACCGAGCACCTGACCAAAAAAGGGGAATGCAAAATTGTCCGTCACTGCACTTATCCATTGACCGGCGTCGGCTGCATCGATCGCATCTACAGCGATCTGGCGGTGATGGACGTGACTCCGCAAGGCCTGGTGGTCCGCGAAATATTCGGCGGTCTGACCCCGGAACAGCTGCAGGAAGTCACCCCGGTCGAGCTAACCTTCGCCCTTCAGCACGGAGAACAGCCTCATGAATCCAGCCTACCTGTGTGACGCCGTCCGCACGCCTTTTGGCCGATTGAACGGGAGTCTGGCAACCGTTCGCGCCGACGATTTGGCCGCCCTGCCGCTGAAAGCGCTGCAGGTTCGGCACCCTCAGCTGGACTGGGCCGCAGTGGATGACGTGCTGCTCGGCTGCGCCAATCAGGCTGGCGAAGACAACCGCAACGTGGCGCGCATGGCATTGCTGCTGGCAGGCCTGCCGGTACAAATCCCCGGTTGTACCCTTAATCGCCTGTGTGGCTCCAGCCTGGATGCGGTCGCGATGGCGGCACGTGCGATAAAAACCGGTGAAAGCGAACTGATGATTGCCGGTGGCGTAGAGAGCATGTCCCGCGCGCCCTTCGTCATGGGCAAGGCGGAAAGCGCCTTCAGCCGGGCGATGAAACTGGAAGACACCACCATGGGCTGGCGGTTTATCAATCCGCAGATGAAAGCGCAGTACGGTGTGGAGTCGATGCCACAAACCGCCGAAAACGTCGCCCTGAAGTTCAATATTTCCCGTCAGGATCAGGATGCCTTCGCCCTGCGCAGCCAACAGCGTACCGCCGCCGCACAGGAAAGCGGCTTTTTTGTCGACCAACTGATTGATGTCAGCATCGCGCAGAAAAAAGGCGAGCCGCGGCTGTTCACGCAAGACGAACACCCTCGCGCTACCACGATGGAGGCAATGGCGAAACTGAAACCGGTAGTGGCTCCGCAGGGTACCGTCACCGCCGGCAATGCCTCCGGGCTGAACGACGGCGCCTGTGCGCTGTTGCTGGCCGGCGAATCCGGGCTGTCCCGCCACGGCCTGCAGCCCATGGCACGCATTGTTGCCAGCGCCGTTACCGGTATTGAGCCGTCGATCATGGGCTTTGCTCCGGCGCAAGCGGTTCGCAAGGTGCTGAAAGTTGCCGGTTTAAGCCTGGATCAGATGGACGTGATCGAGCTTAACGAGGCCTTTGCGGCGCAGGCGCTGGCAGTGACCCGTGAGCTGGGACTCCCCGACGATGCCGCCCAGGTCAATCCCAACGGCGGCGCCATCGCCCTGGGCCACCCGCTGGGCGCCTCCGGCGGCAGGCTGGTGATGAACGCGGCCTGGCAATTGCAGAAAACGCGCGGGCGTTATGGCCTGTGCACCATGTGTATCGGCGTCGGCCAGGGGATTGCGCTGATTATCGAACGGGTGTGACAAGGGGACAAAGATGGATATCGACTATCGTCTTGATGGCCGCGCGGCTGCGCCGCTGTTGGTGTTGTCCAACTCACTGGGCACCACCTTCGACCTGTGGCAACCGCAGCTGTTGGCACTGAGCGAACACTTTCGGGTATTGCGTTATAACCAACGAGGACACGGTGCTACGCCGCTGTCTACCCGACGGTTACGGCTTGAGGATCTCGGACAGGATGTGATCGCCCTGCTCGATTATCTGGATGTACCAAGCGCCCATTTCTGCGGCATTTCAATGGGCGGCCTGACCGGTCTGTGGCTTAACCGTTACCACCCGCAGCGCATCAAGCGGATGGTAGTCGCCAATACCGCCGCACGTATCGGCAATGCCGAAGGCTGGCAACAGCGGGCACAGCAGGTGCGTAGCCAAGGGTTGTCTTCGATTGCCGCCGCCTCCCCCGCCCGTTGGTTCACCGAAGCCTTTCTGCGAAATCATCCTGAGCAGGTTGCCGCTCTGGTCGCCGGTCTGGCGGCCGGCAACCCCGAGGGATACGCCGGCTGCTGCGATGCATTGTCAGTGGCGGATTTACGCGCCGACGTGGTTTCCATGAGCCGACCGATGCAAGTCATCGCCGGAGAGGCCGATCCGGTAACTACCGTCGCGGACGCCGAGTTTCTGGTGGCCAACGCACCGCATGCCGAACTGCAGCGGCTGCCGGCTTCGCATATCTCCAACCTCGCCTGTCCGGGCCTATTCAGCCATAGCGTGATCGAATTCCTGACCGAGGGGCGCATGGCGAGCTAAGTCGGTTATTGGTCTGCTATTCGTCGCCCTTGCGCATCGATCACCGGTTCACCGTCTTCCTTGGTGAAAGGACCTTGCTGCGGATCCGGCAGGATATCCAGCACGGCTTCCGACGGTCGACACAGACGGGTGCCCAAGGGTGTCACCACAATAGGTCGATTAATCAATATCGGCTGTTGCAACATAAAGTCGATCAACTGTTCGTCACTCCAGCCTACCTCTGCCAGCCCCAACGATTCATAAGGCTCCACGTTTTTACGCAATAAGGCTCGCGCAGATATCCCCATATCGGCAATCAGCTTGAGCAATTGCTGGCGGTCGGGCGGTGTTTCCAGATACAAAATCACCGTCGGTTCCACACCGCTGTTGCGGATCAGTGCCAACGTATTGCGCGATGTGCCGCAAGCCGGGTTGTGGTAAATCTTGATGTTACTCATGGCGTTCTCTCTGAGTTAAGGCTAAAGCGACAGGCGCAGAGCCAGAGCGGTCAGCGCAACCAACAGCACCGGCAGGGTCATCACTATCCCTACCCGGAAATAGTATCCCCAGCTTATAACGATGCTTTTCTTCGACAATACGTGCAGCCACAACAGCGTGGCCAGGCTACCGATCGGCGTAATTTTTGGCCCCAGATCGCTGCCGATGACATTGGCATAAATCATTGCCTGTTTAATGACGCCTTCGGCATTGCTGCCGTCAATCGACAAGGCCCCCACCAACACCGTCGGCATGTTGTTCATCACCGAGGATAAAAATGCCGTCAGGAAACCGGTGCCCAGCGTGGCTGCCCAAATTCCGCGTTCGGCCAGAAAATCAAGCACACCGGCCAGCGTATCGGTCAGCCCTGCATTACGCAGCCCGTAGACCACCAGATACATCCCCAGTGAGAAGACCACGATCTGCCAGGGGGCGCCCCGCAACACTTTGGCAGTGTCGATGGCCTGCCCCTTTTTCGCCACCAGCAGCAGGATCAACGCCCCCACGGCGGCGACCAGGCTAACCGGCACGCCCAGCGGCTCAAGCCCAAAAAAACCCACCAGCAACAGCACCAATACGCCCCAACCGGCTCTGAACGTCGGCAAATCGCGAATGGCCTCACGCGGTGGCCGCAGTAACCTCAGGTCATAGCTGCGCGGAATATCTTTGCGGAAGAACAGGTGCAACATCGCCAGCGTGGCGACGATGGCGGCAATGTTCACCGGCACCATTACCGCCGCATACTGCGTGAAACCCAGTTGAAAGAAATCAGCGGAGACGATATTCACCAGATTAGACACCACCAGCGGCAGGCTGGCGGTATCGGCGATAAACCCCGCCGCCATCACGAAAGCCAGCGTAGCCCCTGAACTGAACCCTAACGCCAGCAGCATCGCAATCACTATCGGCGTCAGGATCAGCGCCGCCCCGTCATTGGCAAACAACGCCGCCACCGCGGCCCCCAGCAGCACAATGTAGGTGAACAGCCAGCGCCCTTTGCCCTTGCCCCAGCGCGCAACATGCAGCGCGGCCCATTCAAAGAAGCCGGACTCATCCAGCAGCAGGCTGATAATGATCACAGCGATAAAGGTCGCGGTGGCGTTCCAGACGATCTGCCAGACCAGCGGAATATCGCCGACGTGTACCACACCGGTCAGCAATGCCAAGACCGCGCCGAAAGAGGCACTCCAGCCTATGCCCAGGCCTTTCGGCTGCCAGATCACCAAAACGATCGTCAGGATAAATATTGCCCCGGCCAACACCATCACAACTCCTTAGTCTCTCACATCAAACATATATGTTATTTCGAATGTATTAGTTTAAATTTTTTTAGCGTTACCGGCAGACAGCCCCTAACGCACGCTGCGCCAGCTCGGTCATCTGCTGTTGCCGGCTAAGGTAAGCCTGTTCGATAATTGCCGCCGCCCAGGCCGGCATATGCGGCGACAGACGGTAGTAAATCCATTTGCCCTCGCGGCGATCGATCAGCAGACCACTTTCACGTAACATCGCGAGGTGACGGGAAATCTTGGGTTGCGATTCCTCCAATACGCTGACCAACTCGCACACGCACAGCTCACCCACCTGGCGCAGCAAAAGCACCAGCGTGAGACGAGTTTCCTCCGACAGATTTTTAAACAGTGCCAGTGGCGTCAGTGATGTCATGGGGATCCTCCTTTTGCGATAACCGTCATGATAAGCCTGAGGGGGATAAATGCCAAGAAACATATATGAATTAGTGAATGTTAAGCGTTATGCCGATTTCGTGGAGGGGTTCACTTTCGCGATGGCCTGGTGAAAAAGCTCACTCAGCCTGAGTTAAGTTTCAGCTATTGATTCCATACGCCAAAGCGACTGTTCATTATGTGCTCTTTCGTTACAATCTCTAGCGTGAAATCCACCGTTTAGAGGGCTCTTATGTACAACTTCTCACGTTATCAGGCAAAAGAACTGGCGCTGGCTTATATGAGCGGCAAAAAACACGACCTGTCACCGCAGGAATTTCTGCAGCAACTGAAAAGCAGCGAAAAATCTTTCGACTATCTGTTGAAGCACGGCAACGAGCAGCCGCGCGAAGTGCTGGTGAAAAGTTTCTGACACCCCGCACCTTAACCTCCCTTCGCCGGTGGCGTACCAATAGGCACGCGTATTCCCGGCCGAATGGCGACGGGGTGTTATCACCGATCTGCGGTATCCCAATAAGGCCGCTCTCCTCCGAGCTGAGCCAGCAGAAAATCGACAAAGGCCGATACCTTAGCCGGTAAGTATTTGCGCTGTGGGTAGACGGCATAAATGGCATGCTCGGGCAGCCGATAGTCCGGCATCAACTCAAGCAGTCGCCCCTGCGCAATATCGTCTCCGACGATAAAAGTCGGCATCTGACAAATCCCCAAACCGGCGATCAACGCTTCACGCAACGCCTCGCTGTTATTCACCTGGTAATTGCCTTTAGGCTGGAAACGTACGGCCCCCGCAGGCCCGTCGAACTGCCATTCGCTTCCACCCCGGAAATAGCTGTAAAACAGACAGTTATGTTTCGTTAACTGGTCCAGGTCCTTCGGTGTTCCACAACGCGCCAGATAAGACGGCGCTGCGCACAAGACGCTGTTGCACGGCGCAATACGCCGGGCTATCAGGCTCGAGTCGGCCAGTTGACCAATGCGGATCGCCAGGTCATAGCCCCCTTCGACCAAATCGACCAGTTGGTCGTCCATCATCATATTGATCTCCACCGCGGGATAAGCGGCCAGGAAACGGGGGATCAAGGGGGCAATATGCAAACGACCAAACACCATAGGTACGCTGATCCTCAGGCAGCCCTGCGGTTGCCCCTGCAAACGGGTGACCGCATCCTCCCCCTCTTGCGCTACGGCGCAGGCATTGCGTGCATAAACAAAATACTGCTCACCGGCCTCGGTCAGGCTCAAACTGCGGGTGGTTCGCTGCAATAATTGCACGCCCAACGAACGTTCCAACTGGGTAATGCGTTTGCTTACTGCCGATTTGGTGATGCCCAGTCGCTCAGCGGCGGCAGAAAAGCTTTCACATTCCACCACCGCCACAAATACCGGGATTGCTGCAAAGCGATCGTTCATTATCCGTCAACTTTTTCTCAACAATAAGTTTCCATTTTAGTGGATTAAGCTTTAAACAAAAACAATATAGGCTGCTCTTCAAATTAATTTTAAAGTTGAAATCCTGATGCGTGAACGTTTTTCCGATCCTCTGCTGGCGCTGGGCGCCGGTGCCCTGTTGGCCTTGATGATTGCCATCAACAGCCTGCTGGCCGGCTATAACTCCCCTTTGCTTGCCTCTTGGCTGGCTCACGGTATAGGTGCCATCACCGCCTGGTTACTGCTGCTTCCGCTGAACCGTCGCTCCCCGCGCCACGCGCCCTCATCGGCCAGGATACCCCGCTGGGCCTATTTGGGTGGTCTGCCCGGCGCCCTGACGGTGGTGCTGGCCGCCATTACGGTCAACAGCCCGCTGGCGCTTTCCGGCAGCCTGGCGCTGATGCTCACCGGTCAGGTTCTGTTCGGCATGCTGGCCGACAGCTGCGGCTGGTTTGGCTCGATTAAACGCCGTCTGAGCCTCAACGATATCGTCGCCACGCTGCTGATCCTCTGCGGCTGCGCTCTGCTCATCTTCCTGAGGTAACGTCCATGTTTACCCTGATATTCCTTGCTCTACTCAACGGCGTCTGTATCGGTCTCAGTCGCGCAATCAACGGTCGCCTGGCGCTGGATCGTGGCGCTTTTCATGCTTCACTTTGCAATCATCTCGTCGGTTTCTTGTTCCTCAGCCTGCTGCTGGTGGCAACCGGCAGCGTCACCGGCGCGACCTTCGTCCAGGCCCCGTGGGGTGCCTATATGGGCGGGATCATTGGTGCGCTGTTTGTCGCGTTGAACAGCTATATCCTGCCGCGTCTCGGCACCCTGCGCGCCGCACTACTGATTATCAGTGGCCAAATGCTGGCAGGGGTCGTTATCGATCGCCTGCGCGACAGCGGCGATCCTATCAGCGCACAGATCTTGGGCGTGGGGCTGATCCTGCTGGGCGTCTATGTGGCCCGAATGGAAAAATCCCTGCTTAAGCTGATCCTTGAGCCTATTCAGCGGCGGAGTTAATTTCGTGCTTAGAGGCGAATATTTATCATATTCGTACACAGATACGAATTATTGACATATTCGCCTTGAGGTGCGAAATTTACCGATAACTCCCGCTTCAGAGCAGAAAAAGAGATGCCAGCACAAGTTAGCGTGATCACCGGCGATCTGGTCAATTCACGGCAATTAGACACCACTCACTACATTACCGGGTTAAGTGCCCTGCTGAGTCAATTGCAACGGGCTAAGCTTATTGAGCGATTCGAGATTTTCCGTGGCGACGCTTTTCAGGCGGTGGCCGAAGCGCAATCCGGTTTGCTGCTGGCGGTGTATATCCGTATTGCGCTTAGAGCGATGGACTCCCGCCATTGGGATGCCCGCATCGCCGTTGGGCTCGGCAGCGACCAGGGGCAAACCGCCGGTTATGGCAGCGCCTTTGTGAATTCTGGCCAGGCCCTGGACGCTTTGATGAAAAATTGCCGACTGGCTCTGAAAAATGACAATGAGCGGACAAATGCCATTGTCAGCGATCTATTGCCGATGTTAGATCATGTGATTAGCCGCCTCTCGCAGACCGAAGCGCAGGTCGTCCAGGCACGTTTCTTCGCCGATACCAGCCAGCAGGTGGCGGAAAAGCTGCAAAAGGCCGCCTCCACCGTTTCTGCCACGCTGAAACGCGCGGCCTACGAGGAAATTATGCGATTTATTCACGCGATTAACAGGATCACCTGAATATGGATTTGAGCTACGCGCCGTTGCTGACCTGGTTGCTGGTGGTTCACCTGCTGGCCGACTTCCCGTTGCAGCCGCGCAGCTGGGTCGAGGATAAGGCTCGTCACCGCGCACGCTCCCGTTTCCTGCTGCTGCATGCCTTACTGCACGGCGTGCTGGCCGCCTGGGCGGTGGCCGGTTTTGCGTTGCTGCATGGCGGGCTCTCTTCCGGTCAGGTGCTGACCGCCCTGCTGGTTGTCGCCATCAGCCACTGGCTGATTGACCTGTTGAAGGTCACGTTATTGACTCGCATCAGTCAAGCGGGCAGTTTTCTGCTCGATCAAGGCCTGCATCTTACGGTGATTGCGCTGCTGTGGCTGTCGCTGACGCCCAATGCCAATGGCCTGCTTAGCGCGCTGGGAGCGGCCATTGCCGGTTGGCAGGCTGGGCTGATTGCGGTGACGTATTTGGTGATTTATATGCCGATGGGCGTGCTTATCGGCCAGCTTTTGGCTCACTGGGCACCGCAGATGCCTCCCTCAGCCAAAACCGATAACGACTCGTTATTGCGTGCGGGCAAACAAATCGGCTATCTGGAAAGAACGCTGATCCTGACCTTTGTGCTGATCGGCCAAATCCCGGCGGTCGGTTTTTTGCTGGCGGCCAAGTCAATCTTTCGCTTTGGCGATTTGCGCCAGAGCGATGACAAAATGCGTACCGAGTATGTGCTACTGGGTACGCTGTTTTCCTTTACGCTGACCATCATGCTGGGTCTGCTGGTGAAAAAAATGCTGTAGAGGCGGATAATATTTCGCCCCTACAGCCGGCACTGATTACAACCACTCACCGAAGCGGCGAATATAGAAGCGTTTCATCAGCTGCGCCACCACGCAGTAGCTGACCAAGGTACCTGCCAGCCACGGGAAGTATTCCCACGGCAGCGGCTGCAACCCGACCAGTGCGCCCAGCGGCGAGAACGGCAGGTAGATACCCAGCCCCATCACCAGCGCCGTGGTCAGCAACACCGGCAGCGCGGCGGTGCTCTGAATGAACGGGATCTTCTGGGTACGCAGCATGTGAACCACCAGGGTTTGCGAAAGCAAGCCTTCAATAAACCAACCTGACTGGAACAAGGCCTGATGCTCCACGCTGTTGGCGGCGAAAACAAACCACATCAGCGCATAGGTGGTGATATCGAAGATGGACGACGTAGGCCCAATCCACAGCATAAAGCGGCCGATGTTTTTCGCATCCCACTTGCGCGGCTTGCGCAGGAACTCTTTGTCCATCTTGTCCCACGGCAGCGACAGCTGAGAAATATCGTACATCAGGTTCTGGATCAGCAAGTGAATAGCCAGCATCGGCAAGAACGGAATAAAGGCGCTGGCTACCAGCACCGAAAACACGTTGCCGAAGTTGGAGCTGGCGGTCATGTTCAGGTACTTGATGATATTGCCGAAAGTTTCCCGTCCCTTGATCACCCCTTCTTCCAGCACCATCAGATTTTTTTCCAGCAAAATGATGTCTGCCGACTCTTTGGCGATGTCCGTGCCGGTGTCGACCGAAATGCCCACGTCGGCATCGCGCAGCGCCGGCGCATCGTTAATGCCATCGCCGAGGAAACCGACGGTATGGCCATTCGCCTGCAGCATTTTCAACACCCGCGACTTCTGCAGCGGCGTCAATTTGGTGAAGACCGTGCGCTGTTCCACTTCTCGCGCCAGCGTGGCGTCGTCCATCAGCTCAATTTGCGGGCCGGAAAGCGGCTCCCCCGGCTCCAGGCCAACATCGCGGCAGATTTTGCAGGTGATCACCGGGTTATCACCGGTCAAAACCTTCACCGCCACGCCGTTTTCCTGCAGGGCGGCGATCGCTTCCTGTGCGCTTTCCTTCGGTGGATCAAGGAAGGTCAGTACGCCCTGGATCACCATATCGCGTTCATCGATAATACTCAGCGGCAGAGCATTTTTCTGTTCGCCCAGATCCCGCGTTGCCAGTACCAGCACGCGGAATCCTTCTTCGTTATATTGAGCGGCAAGCGCCTGCAACGCCTCACGCCGAGCCTGATCCAGCGGTAAAATCTGCTGCCCGTCGCGCACATGGGTCGCAATTTCGAGCATTTCCTCCACCGCCCCTTTGCAAATCAGGCGCTGTTGGCCATTTTCATCTGCCACCACGATAGATAAACGGCGGCGTATAAAATCAAAGGGCAGCTCATCGACCTTGCTGAAGCGGCCTAATGCCTCGATGCCCGGCTTGCCGCGACCAAAACGGATCACCGCCTGGTCCATCAGGTTTTTCATTCCGCTCTGGTGGAAGCTGTTCAGCCAGGCCAGGTGCAGCACTTCATTGTCTTTGGTCCCGCTGGCGTCCAGGTGGTGCTCAAGGATGATGCGATCCTGCGTCAGGGTGCCGGTTTTGTCGGTGCACAACACGTCCATCGCGCCAAAGTTCTGAATGGCGTTCAAACGCTTGACCACCACTTTGCGCCGCGACATGGCGATAGCGCCCTTCGCCAGGTTGGAACTGACGATCATCGGCAGCATTTCTGGCGTCAACCCTACCGCCACCGCCAGGGCAAACAGAGCGGCTTCGCTCCAGTCGCCTTTGGTGAACCCGTTGATCAACAACACAATGGGCACCATCACCAACATAAAGCGGATCAGCAGCCAGCTGACGCTGTTCACCCCGCGATCAAAGGCGGTTTGTGAACGGGTGCCGACAATCGACTTCGCCAGCGAGCCGAAATAGGTGCGTCCTCCGGTTGCCACCACCACCGCCGTGGCCGTCCCACTGGCGACGTTGGTACCCATCAGGCAGATGTTCGACAGCTCCAGCAGCGCATGTTCGCTGGAGACTTCGTCCTCACTCGATTTTTGGCTGACGTTGCCCATAACGTCGTATTTCTCAATCGGGATCGCCTCGCCGGTCAGAATGGCCTGGCTGATAAACAGATCGCGCGACGCCAGCAGACGAACGTCCGCCGGTACCATATCCCCGGCAGAGAGCTGAATAATATCGCCCGGCACCAGTTCGCGGATCGGGACTTCCAGCGTCAGCGGATGTGCGCTGTAGCTGCTGCGGCGCATCACCGTTGCGGTAGTACGCACCATCGACTTCAGCGTTTCCGCCGCCTTGTTGGTGCGGTATTCCTGCCAGAAGCGCAGCAGCCCGCTGAGTGACACCATCACCAGAATGATGATGACACCGGTGAGATCGGTTTCTTCACCGCGCCGGGCAGGCAGCCAGTAATCGGTAAAGAAACTGATCGCAGCCAGCACCATCAGTACATAGATAAACGGGTTATTAAAGGCGCTGAACAACTGCACCAACGCGTGCGGAGCCTTCTCATGTGCAACCTGATTAATACCAAACTGCGTCAGGCGTTCATCAACATCGTCCTGGGTTAACCCATTACGGTTACATTTTAAATTTGCCAGCGTCTGGTCAACGCTGTTTTTCGCCTCTTGCGCGATGGCGTATGGCGTCGATTTTTTATCCCGACGACGTACGGTTTCATTAATATAAGTCATAATGCAATTCTCTTATCTTACTCTGCGCACAGGGATACCCCGCCTGATTAACAGGTGAATAAGCACAGAATGGAATTTATTTAATTGACGTGATTAACGCGAATTATTGCCGCGTCGTTCACGTTGAATATTTAAACTTTCGGGGTCACCGTCCATGACGCCTCCTTATCACTGAATGCAGTGAAACATTAATGACTTATTAGACAGGCAATTCAGAAGCAATACGCCAACGCACAGCACTGACGCTTTTTTCCAGACTGACGCGGCAGACAATACCTTCAATCTCTTTTTGCACCGAAGGGTTCGCGGTTATTTCCGCACAAACTTCCAGCTGGCCGGGAATGGCAATATCGGCACTGCGCAAGGATTGTAATCTTAATGCCACGCCGTTGAGCGCCTGTAATATCAGGGTGCGGACCAGTATTTCATCCTGCTCGCCACAGGTGACCTGAATGCGGTAGCACACCTCCAGATCGGTCGCCTGCTGTTGCGGTTGCAGATTGATGCGTTGCGCCGCCTCGCGCAGCAGAATATTGGCGCACAGGATCACCAGCGTCGCCAGCACCGCGTTCCAATACTGCCCGAGGCCGCACAGCACACCGATTGCGGCAGAGCACCAGAGTGTGGCCGCCGTATTAAGACCGCGGATATTCAGGCCTTCACGCATGATCACGCCGGCGCCCAAAAAACCGATGCCAGAGACAATCTGTGCGGCAACCCGACCGGCGCTGGAAGGGTCGGTCGACATGGAGCTGAGGATAAATACCGCCGCCCCGGTCGCCACCAGTGCATTAGTACGCAGGCCGGCCATACGCTGGCGCCATTGCCGTTCTGCGCCAATAACGGCGCCCAGACTCATCGCCAGTAATAAATTTAAAACAAAAGGAGTCATAGCCATGACTTTCCCCTTTAATAACCACAGGAGATAAGATCATGTGCTTTTTAGCACACGCGAAATCGCGCCGATAATAAATCAGCGATTGAGCGTATAAGTGCCTGGAGGGAATAGGCTGTGGCTGCAAATAACCATAATTACGTCCAAATCAATTCACCCGATGCCATTTGGCCTCAGGAACAACAGTCAGATTCGGGTTTGCACAGCTCGGAATACCAGAGAGGGGTGCTGCCCGCCGTTTTCGGCAAGCAACAAATCAGAAGAGGATTGGTCAGCTTGCCTTATTTATATCACTGCAACTAAAACTGTCCAATTGTGTTTCCTCTTTGAAATTTTGGCTGAGTATAGTGACGCAAGGTGACGATGTAAAGGCGAATTTATTAAACGGAAATTAAACTCAATAACCCCAATATTTGATGAGTCACGCGATTATACCTTATTGGCATTGGGCAATTGGCTAATTACCGATAAGCTTGAGCTTCAACAGGACAATCATCCTCAAGGACACGCATTCAATGAACACGCTTCGCCTTTCCATCAGCCTCGCCCTGCTTGCCGGTTTTCCCGCCCAGGCCCTGCTCTTGCAACAGGGCGAGGCCCGTTTCGATATAGACCCGGCCACGCTGCAAATCGTCGCGGGAAAAAACCAGGTTAACCAGGCACTGGCTGAGCAAACCGTGGCTGAACTGCAAAGCACATCGACGCAGGCAACCTGGCAATGGCCCGGCAGTGCCATGCAGGTTACCGCCAGATTGGAAGGGAGCGATCTGCGTTTGAGTTTCAGCAGCAAGCGGGCACAAACGCTGAATTGGTTCAGGCTGCCGCCGCAGGCAACCACCCTGCTGCTGCCGATTGGCGAAGGGAGCCGCATCCCGCTGGACAATCCCGTCTGGCGGAATTATCTGGTCAAGGAAATGACGCCGCTGGATACCAACTGGGATCTGAAACTGCCGCTGTGGAGCCAGCAACAGCAAGGCAAGGTCTACAGTTGGTTACTGCTAACGCCATTCAGCAACCAGGTGACCTTCACCGACGCAGGAAAGGGACTCGCGATGAGCAGCAGCCATGAGTTCAACCGCTTTAATCAGCAGCAGGCTTTCGAAGTGCTGCTGCACGTAGGAGACACGCCGCTGTCCGGCGCGCGCCGTTATCGTGAATACCTGCAACAGAGCGGTCAATTCAGCAGCCTGCGAGATAAAATCCACATCGCGCCGGAAGGTGAAAAACTGATTGGTGCTACGCACATTTACCTGTGGGGCGACAAACTGCTGTCGGCGAACGACGTGAAAAATTGGCCGGGTCTGTTGGCCTGGCTTACCACCCCCAAAGGCGAGCTTGTGTGGCAGAAAATGGATGCCGATAGCCAAAAAACCGTGCGCACGCTGGCGGGAAAAACGCCGCAGGGCTGGCAACAGCAAACGCTGATTGATGCCCTTAATCAAGCGCTGGTGACACTGACGCCGCTCAAGGCAACGCCGGATGACGCCGACTTTTTACCGGCGCAACGTCAACAGGCCGCGGAGATCCGAGCCTTGGCACAACGCCAACTTGGGCCCTATCTGAATCCGCCGGACAGTTGGGGACAGGGGCTGGCAAAACCCTTGGTCGAGGCGCTGCAGCAGGCCGGTCTGCCGCGCCTGTGGTTGGGTACCGACAACTGGACCGCCGAGTTCCTGCACCCGCAGGCGGTAGAAAGCGCCAAAAAAGCGGGATACCTGATCGCCAGCTACGATTCTTACGACACCGCCATTCCACGTGGGGTCAATGACAGCTGGTTAACCGCCCAACTGCCGACGTCCCTGCGTGAAAAGTGCGCTATCGTGCGTGCCGACGGCAGTAAAAAACCCGGCTTCGGCAAACAAGGCTACTACCTGAATCCAGGCTGCGTGCTGCCTTACTCTCAGCAGCGCATGGCCGAACTGGTGCGACTGGCCGGGCTGAACAGCCTGTTCCTCGACGTTGACGGCACCGGAATGGTCTCTGACGATTATCAGCCCAACCACCCGACCGGTGCCGAGCAAATGGCGCAGGCTCGCAATGCGCGGCTGGCCTGGTTCAGCAATACCCTTCGGCTGCCGCTAGGCTCCGAAGATGGCAATGCGGTGACCGCGCGTCACATCATGTTTGCCCACGGCATGGAAACCTGGGGATTCGGCTGGGGGGATAAGCAGATGAATCAGGATAAGTCCTCTCCTTATTACCTTGGCGCCTGGTGGCCCAATGCCCAACCGGCCTTCTTTTTCAGCCCGGCCAAGGTGAAGGAACCCTACCGCACGGTGGAATTCGATCCGCGCTATCGCCTGCCCATGTATCAGGCGGTGTTCCACGACGCGGTGATCAGCAGCCACCACTGGAACTATGACAACCTGAAATTCAGCGATGTCAAAACCACCCGCAGCCTGCTGAGCCAGCTCTACAATACCGCGCCGATGTTCCATCTCAGCCGTACCACGCTGCAGGCGCGTCTGCCGCAGATCAAACAGGCCGACGCCACCTTCCGTCCGCTGCATCAGGCCCTGTGGGATAAAGCGCTGATCGATTTCCGCTGGCTGGACAATGCCGGGTGGGTACAGCAAACCACCTTCAGCGACGGCACCACGCTGACCGCCAATTTTGGCGAGCAGCCGTTCGACGGCATAACCGCCCGGAGTCTGCGTGCCAAACTGGCGGACGGTCGCACCCTGAACGTTACGCCATAGCAACACCGACCGGGGTGAACTACGCTAGGTTCAGTCCCCTGACCGTCACCGCTGGAGTTGATAATGGATAGCCTTACACAAACGCTGCTCGCAGAGATCGGGCAAAGCTTTGGTCACGACGCCTTTTCGGCGGGTTCGCTGACGGTCAGCGGTGAAGGTGTGCTGAGCAGCGCATTCCCGGTCAGCGAATTAGCGACCGCCTGCTGGGCCGCCGCCGGGCTGGCCTGTGCCGGGCTGCTGCAACAGCATCACGGCGCAGCACCGCAGGTGTTTGTCGATCGTCGGTTGGCATCCTTGTGGTTCGGCTGGACGTTACGCCCTCTGGGTTGGTCATTGCCCGCGGCCTGGGATCGGTTAGCGGGTGATTACGCCACCTGCGATGGCTGGATCCGTCTGCATACCAATGCAGCGCATCACCGTAAAGCCGTAAAGCAAGTGCTCGGTCCGCATCAGGATAAAAGTGGGCTGGCGCCAAAGGTGCTGACATGGAAAAAAAACGATCTGGAGCAGGCGGTGATAGAGGCCGGAGGCTGTGCGGCACAAATGCTTTCTGTCGAAGCGTGGCGGCAGCATACCCAAGGTAAAAGCGTTGCCCTGGAACCGCTGATCCATCAGACGCAACTTCAGGAAGCTCCGCCGCCAGGATGGGCCGTGCCCAACGCCAGACCGCTGCACGGCGTACGGGTACTGGATCTGACGCGGATTATCGCCGGCCCGGTAGCCACCCGTTTTCTCGCCGGTTTGGGAGCGGACGTATTACGTATCGATCCTTACGGCTGGGACGAACCGGCCGTTGAGCATGAAGTAATGCTCGGCAAGCGCAGTGCACGATTGAACCTGACCAACGCCCACGATCGCCACACCTTTGAACATCTGCTGAAAAACGCCGATGTTATCGTGCACGGTTATCGCGCCGGGGCCTTGGAAAAACTGGGTTATGGCGCGGAACAACGACAGGCTTTATCACCGGGATTGATCGACGTTTGCCTGAATGCCTACGGCTGGAGCGGCCCGTGGCGTGGGCGGCGTGGTTTCGACAGTCTGGTACAGATGAGTTGTGGTCTGGCAGATGCGGGCATGGCGTGGAAAGGCACCACCCAACCCGTACCCTTGCCGGTACAGGCGCTGGACCACGCCACCGGCTACCTGATGGCCACGGCGGTGCTGCAAGGTATGCGCCAACGTCTGCAAAATGGCACCGGCTACAGCGCCCGACTGTCGCTGGCCAGGACGGCACAGCTGCTGCTGCGTCATCCTTACCCGCCACAACATTCGGGAGAGCCACTGGCCCCGCCGGTCTACGCAGATGAGAACCCGGAAACCGAACTGACCTGCTGGGGCCCGGCGCAGCGGCTTAACCCCGCGTTACGGCTCAATGGCACCGCGCTACTTTGGGCACTGCCGGCCACCCCGCTTGGCCGCTCGCAACCGGCCTGGCTGCGACGCTGAACTCAGGCCAATTGACGCTGCAACCAGTGTAACAAGGCTTCAACCGCCGGCGTCAGCCCGGAGCTTTGCGGCCAAACCAGATAAAAATCCACCGGATCGAGTCGCCTGGCCGCTGCCAACGCCACCAGTCGGCCGTCGGTCAGCGCATCGCTCACCAGCAGTTTTTTCACCAGCGCGATGCCAAACCCCTGTTCGGCCGCGCGGATCAACAAGCCCGCATCATTAAACGACGCTAGAGGCCTGCCATACTCCCTCTGCTGATGCGCCAAAAACCAACTGTGCCATGGCGTAACATCATGCTCCAGCAACGGCATGCCCGGCGTGCCACCGTCGAAGGCCGCCTGCCATTGGTGCGCCAACGCAGGGGTTGCCACCGGTACTACCTCTCCCGTGGCAATAAGTTGCGCCTGCATATCCGCCCATTGCCCATTGCCGAGACGAATAGCCGCATCAAACCCTTTGCGCGTCAGATCCTGCACCGCCAGCGAGGCATCGATATCCAGCGTAATATCGGCGCAGGCCGAGTGAAAAGACGACAGCCGCGACATTAACCAGTAATGAGCGAAAGAAGGCAAGACGCTGATACGCAGGATCTGACTTTGCGCAACGCGCCTGACCCGCCCGATCCCCTGTTGTAATGCCTCCAGCGTCGGTTCGGCCACCGCCAACAGCTCGCGCCCGGCAGCGTTCAGACGCAGCCCCCGGCCCTGTCGTTCAAACAACGGACAGCCCATCGCCTGTTCAAGCTGCTGAATCTGTTGGCTCACGGCTCCGTGGGTAAGGTGCACCTGCTGGGCGGTGGCGCGCAGATTCTCCAGCCTGGCGGCAATCACAAAGGTCGGCAGGAAGTGCAATGGAAATCGCTCGCTGAACATTGGTTAACCCTGCTATCCAAAAAGGGTATTTTTCATCGATTTTCCCGTCAAAGTAAAGGGTCTAGGGTGTCCCTATTGCCCCTTACATCCGGAGTTATCGATGCACCCAGGTTTACAGCAAGATCTTGACCAGTTTCCACAGATCCTCGAGCACACCCGTCAGTTGGCCGAAGCGTTTCTTGCCGGCGTACAACAACGCCCGGTTTGCCCTCCCTTAAGTGCGCAGCAACTTCAGCCGGGTGACGACCAACTGACCGAGGACGGCAAAGGTGCGATCGCGGCGCTGGACCACTTCTGGCAGCGCTATGCCGAGGGGATCTCCGCCAGCGCCGGGCCACGTTACTTTGGCTTTGTCACCGGGGGAGCAACGCCAGCAGCACTGGCAGCGGATTGGCTGGTTAGCGCTATCGACCAAAATAGTCAATTGAGCCACGATACCGTTGCCGCCGCGATTGAATTGGCGACGGTGACCCAGCTAAGAAGCTTGTTAGGGCTGCCGGAAACCTTCAATGGCAGTTTTGTCAGCGGGGCGACCATGGCCAACTTTGTCGGTATCGCCATCGGTCGTCAATGGCTCGGCCAGCAACGCGGCATCGACGTCGCCGAACAGGGACTGCCTGCGTTGGGCTCCCTGCAGGTCTTGTCGGCGAATGCGCACGCCAGCAGCGTAAAAGCGCTCAGCATGCTGGGGATCGGTCGCGATTCGTTGAAAATTATCGACAGCCTGCCAGACTCCGAAGCTATAGATCCGGCGGCGCTTGAACGGCATCTGGCTACCAGTGGCGGTATACCTACCCTTGTCCTCGCCAGTGCCGGTACGGTGAATACCGTGGCCTTCGATGACCTTCAGCGCCTGCTGGCGTTACGGGAGCGTTACCCATTCTGGCTGCATGTCGACGCGGCCTTTGGCGGCGTAGCGGCCTGTTCACCGCGCTATGCGTCACGTCTGGCCGGATGGGAGCAGGCGGATTCCATCACCGTTGATGCGCATAAGTGGTTGAACGTCCCTTATGACAGCGCCATTCAATTCAGCCGTCACCTGCCATTGCAGATGCAGGTGTTTCAAAACCATTCGGCCTATCTGGAAGCCCCCACCTTACGGCCGGACAACTATCTGCATCTGACCCCTGAAAACTCGCGGCGTTTCCGGGCACTTCCTTTATGGATGGCGCTGAAAGCCTATGGGCACAGCGGCATGCGGGATATGGTGGAGCGAAACGTTCAACTGGCGCAGCTATTGGGCACAGAGTTGGCGGCCAGCGAAGGCTTTCATCTGCTGGCACCGGTCAATTTAAACGTGGTGTGCTTTGCTCTGAAAGACAATAAAGGCGATGCCGTTGCAGCACGCGACCGTTTTATCGCCCGCCTCGATCGGCACGGTATCGTACGCTGTACTCCTACCCAGTATCATGGGCAGCCAGGGATACGCGCAGCCCTGGTCAATTGGATGACGCAGGAAAGCGATATTTATTTAGCATTGGAATCGATGCGTTATTGTTTGCCAGAGCCTTGCTGATAGGGAAAAATCAAGGGTGTTTCCTGCATGGGGCGCTCTATTATTACGGTCGCCGCCCTGCGGCCGTAAACCTTTATCAATAATTGAAAATTTACAGCCCAGCTACGGAAAGAAAATAGTTCAGTAAAACCAATTAATCACTCACTGACATTTTTCACATTTGTTGGAATAGCACGAATGGTCACACCAACTCGTTGTTATATCGTCAGTTTTTTTAACAAAAAAACGCAAAAATGTTAACCCTATGTGATTATTGATTATCGCAAGTGATACAAAATGTAAGAATTATCATTATCAAAAACAAGAGAACAACATATAACATTATGATAATATTATTAAAAATAAAATCATACAAATCAGAGGGTATTCCTGAAGCTCAATAAACAAGCTAAAAAATGTTAAAAAAACAACACATGAATTTTTTTTAAGAATTTTCCTAGCAATCTAAAATTTCGTTTCGTGACATGATGGGTTGAATCAATGATAAAAAGAGCAGCAGGCACGCGGTTCAAGCACAAATTGGCGTTACCCCACAGCAATTCCTGCGCCAGCAGATTATTCTGACTTAAGCTAAACTTATAGGTTCACAGTGTTAATTAGTTTAGTAATAAAATATCGTTGAGTACAGCCGTGTTTATTGATAGAACACTGCTTCTAAGTGAATTTTTTGTGCTTTTTTTTTGCCTTTAAGGCTTCAGGCTTTTTCTTTTTGTTACCGCGGTAAAACGGATTTAAGTGGGGGTGAGATATGCCAACGATCATTATGGATTCATGCAGCTATACCAGATTAGGTTTGACAGACTACCTGACAACACACGGAGTAAAAAAACGCCAGATTAATGCCATCAATGATATCGACGATCTGCATGAAAAATGCAGCAAGTTGAAACCCAGCCTGGTATTTATCAATGAAGACTGCTTTATACACGAAGCTAACGCTACGGAACGTATAAAGGGGGTGATTTCACTGCACCCTGACACCTTATTCTTCATCTTTATGGCCATCACCAACGTACATTTCGACGATTATTTATATGTTCGTAAAAATGTCATCATCTCGTCAAAATCCATCAAACCAGAGACTATGAATCAACTACTTAGTCACTATCTGGAGAGAAAAGCGCCTCGTACCGAAAAAACCTCGTTTGACCAGACTCCGGTTACCCTTAGCCAAACTGAGTCAAACATGTTGCGTATGTGGATGTCGGGCCAGGGAACTATCCAGATCTCCGACCAGATGCAAATTAAGGCCAAAACCGTCTCTTCCCATAAGGGAAATATCAAAAGAAAAATTAAAACGCACAACAAGCAGATTATTTACCATGTTGTTCGTTTAACCGACACCTTAACCAGTGGGATATTCGTCAATAGCCGCTAGGTAAAAGGTTTGTCGCTTACTCTGCAAACGTTGGTTTTAAATGTCTTTCAGAGTGTCCTGCTGGAAACCAAGCATTTAAATAACCTAAATACCTGCTCGCGACGATGCTCTCGGCCGCGACGGGTATTCCCGCATTAAAAAACAGAGTATTCGACCCCCTCCGGAATAATTCCCCGACGGAAGTCTTGCAGATTAAATTAATGCGTCAGAGAAGTATTGGCCCGGCATAAGGCTATGACTTGGGCTCCGTCTGACGAAGCTCAACAAAAGTGCCATCACGGCTGTCAATTTCGTTGAAGAACCAGACGCCGGCAGGATAGTCCGGCAAAGAGACCAGATACATAATCCCTTCATTAAACTCTTCTACCGCCAGGATCACCCCTTCACGCCGCTGTATGCCATCCGTCTTTACGGTGACCAGATCGTTCACTTTCATGCCGTACCCCATCCTATGTCATTAATGTCAGTGTATTACAAAATGAGGTGAGAAAAATACCGCGCCGACAGGGAATTCGCCCCCCAGCTATGCAGTTCTCACTAAAGCGTAGCAGTCGACCAGCCCCTCAGCTTTTCACTTTCTTAACGTTTTGTCCGCAGAATCTTAAGCGCACAACGGTTAGTCTGTTTGCTGGTACTTCCCCCCAGAGAAGTATCCGCAAATGAAGAAGTAACAAGGAACTTTTGCCCGCTGACTTGCGGGCTTTTTTTTGCCTGCGCCAAATTACAGGCACAAAAAAACCCGCCTTGGCGGGTTTTTGTTAATCAGCAAAAGAGCCGATTAGATAGCGGTAACGTTAGCCGCTGACGGACCTTTAGCACCGTTCTCGATAGAGAACTGTACGTTCTGGCCTTCAGCCAGGGTCTTGAAGCCTTGATCCTGGATAGCAGAGAAGTGTACGAACACGTCTTTGCTGCCGTCTGCTGGAGTGATGAAACCAAAACCTTTAGACTCGTTGAACCACTTCACTTGACCTTTGATCATGTTAGACATGTCTAATTCCTTCAATATTAAATGTAAGCCACCATGGGCAAGATATAGCCGGTCATCAGTTACTTATGGAGGCACTAGAAAGGAAATTCGTCAGTGAAGTGCTATCTAGGATAACGCTTTAAATTTGAACTACTTTACTCAAAATGTCGTGCATAAATAGGTCTGTACCACAGGCCGAGAAGCATTAACTCATGATGGGACTTTAATAGCAACTCTTTTTGTTTGCCCCTCTGTGGAAACGGGGCCAAATGCACAGGATTTAACCCAATTCGCTTATTTTTTAGTCATTAATGGCCGGTTTTACCTGTCAAAGGCGGTAATCGGCTACCGCAATACTGACAAAAAATTGCCTCTTTCTCATGGCCACCTCTTTGACATTGTTCACAATTTCGCCTTTCACGACTTCGTTGCAACTCTTGCGACATGTAGGCCGTCAGAATGCCGGTCGGCACCGCGATGATTGAATAGCCCACCAGGATTAATACTGAGGTCAATAACCGGCCCAACGGAGTATGGGGGACGATATCACCGTAACCCACGGTGGTCAGCGTCACCACCGCCCAATAGATCGCGGCCGCCAGGCTGGTAAAGCCCCCACTGCCCCCCTCAATCGCATACATCAGGCCGCCAAACACGCACAACACCACGGCGACAAAGCCAAAGAACATCGCCAATTTGTGACGCGCCAGCTTGATGCTGCGCCAAATCATGCCCATCTCGCTCATGTAACGCAGCAATTTCAGCACCCGCAATACCCGCAGTATCCTCAGGACGCGCAGCAGCATCACGAATTCCACCGTCATATGCGGGAACAACCAGATGATGTACAGCGGCAGTACCGTCAACAAATCGACAATACCGAAAAAGCTCAGGGCATAGTGCTGTTCACGCGGCGTACTCCACAGGCGCAACAGATACTCGAGAGTAAAAATGAAGGTAAACACCACCTCCGCCCAGAAGAACAGATAAATGGCCTGCCGACCGGGCGCGTACAGGGCACTACCCCCCGGTTCGAGGAACAACAAAATCACGCTCAGCAGCGCGGTACCAACCCAAAAGGTCTCCATCCTGCGGCCGATGCGCGAATGGTTGTCGAACAGCAGCCGATAGCTGCGCTGGCGTAAACTGAGCGTCGCAGTGTCAGTGGTCATAGTCCAATGTCTTATAACGGGAAGTTGCTCATATACTAGACCTGAACCTGAACGCCGCCAACTCTGGCGACGGCCCTCAGAGGCTACAAATGATAGTAATTCTCGTCTGGCTGTTTTATAGTTGCGCAGCGTAACTATAAAGGGAGATTGACCATGCTTAGAGGGCATACGCTGGCAGCATTTTGCTGCACCACATTGTTGATATTGAGCGCCTCAGCCCAGGCGCTGGATCTTTCCTACAAGGCACCTGAGCCCAGCATCAAACCCGCGCCCGAACCTAAAGCCGCACTTGGCCCCGCGCCAAAGATCGCCAAGGCGCCGGTAGTTTGGTCAGAATCAGAAGATAAAGCCGGTTTCCGTGTTGATCTGGAATGTGACCATCCCGGCTGCAGCCGCCCGCGCGACAAATCCTATTCGGCGCTTAACGGCCCCGTGAAAAAAACCGATCGCCGTCGCCAATCCGATCCCTACTCTACCAATGAGGATCCGGACTACCGCGTGAGCATGGGTTATCAGTGGTAACCGCGCTTTAAGAGTTATCCCTATATCTGCGCCAGCGCGCACTTCATACAATGGCTTCCTGTTCACCACTCCTCCTGGTGCTGGACACAACAAGCTGTGTTGCAATTTTTTATGCGCCTCCCTATAGGCGCTTTTTTTATGTCTGAATATCCGTCCGTTACCCCCTTACAGAATGGTCTCATTGCGGCATAACGTGATAACTGTCACAAATAGCCGCTCTCAAGCCACGCTTTATCGGAGGTTGGCCAGATGGCGACTGAATATTTATCTTTGCTGGCAGTGTTGGCTGGCATCGCAGGTTTCGCACTGTATAAACACTTTAAATCACAGAAGAAAAGTACTCTGCTGCGTCCGCACGATCGTTGACGCCAAGGTGGCCTGAGGCACGGCATCGGCGCTGTGCCTCAGGCCACAAAACTGCGCCCTGTCATTTTTTTATCACAAAATTGTCACAATCCAGCCATATCATGGTCGGCGATTATCCGCACTGGCTCAACACCAAGGATTTCGTTATGACCACCATGATTAAAGCAACAAACCACCAGGAAGCCGAAAAGCTGATCCGCTACGGTACGGCGAAAAAAATCGAACTGGCCTACGACATCGACAGCGATGATTTTTTCCAGCTTGCCAGCCTGTGGTGTGATAGAGGTGCCAAAATCTCCAAAGGGAAAGAGCACTTTATCGTCTCGCTAAAAGGTTTTCGCATCCCGCCAAATGACTGATGTTATGCCGCCCTCGCGGCGGCGCCCCCCCCTTCCCCGAAAAAATCGCCCTGTGAGCTACACTCTCTCCTTAGCATTTCAGTAATATAAATCATCAATTACGGCAGGTGGTTACCTACATGGGTCACTGCGCCTGAATGCCAACCGAGGAGAATCGTCATGTCTGCCAACCCGCAACTGCCCAGCACCATGAAAGCCATTGAGATCAGCCAGCCCGGCGAACCGGAAGTTTTGGTTGTCGCACAACGGCCGCTGCCGTCCCTGCAGCAAGGGGAGATCCTGGTGAAGGTCGCCGCCGCCGGGGTTAACCGCCCTGACGTATTGCAGCGCCGCGGCCAATACGCACCGCCTCCCGGCGCATCGGATATCCCGGGTCTGGAAATCGCCGGGGTGGTGGTCGCCACCGGCGTCGGCGTGCAAAAGTATGCCGTTGGCGACAGCGTGTGCGCCCTGATTGCCGGTGGCGGCTATGCCGAATACTGCAAGGTGCATGAAAGCAATGCGCTGCCGGTGCCCAAAGGGTTTAGCCTGGTCGAGGCCGCGGCCATCCCCGAAACCTTCTTTACCGTTTGGGTCAATGTGTTCCAGCGCGGCAACCTGAAGGCCGGCGAAACCGTTTTGATCCACGGCGGCACTTCCGGCATTGGTACCGTCGCCACCCTGTTGGCGAAAGCCTTCTGCGCCCATGTGATCACCACCGTTGGCTCGGAGGAAAAGCGTCAGGCCAGCCTGGCCCTGGGGGCCGATGTGTCGATCAACTACCGCGACGAGGATTTTGTCGAGCAGACCCGACACGCCACTAACGGCAAAGGGGCGGACGTGATTGTCGATTTGATCGCCGGCGACTATGTGGCGAAAAACTACCAGGCGGCAGCGATGGATGGCCGCATTGTGCAAATCGGCACTCAGAATGGCGTGGTGAAGGAGCTAAACCTGATGCCGCTGCTGATCAAACGTCTGACCCATACCGGTTCCACGCTGCGTTCGCGAAGCGTTGAAGACAAAGCGGGTATTGCCGCCGATTTGCTGCAAAAGGTTTGGCCATTGCTGGATCGTGGCGCGTTAAAACCGCAGATCTTCAAAACCTACCCGCTGGAGCAAGCGGCCGCAGCCCATGCGTTGATGGAGTCGAGCCAGCACATCGGCAAGATCATGCTGACCCTCTAAGCTAAGCCCCGCAGCCGACGCTGCGGGGACTGTTTCAACTGCCTGGCGTATGTACGTCTTCCGGCGTTGAGTCGGTATTGTCTAGCTTTTCCTGCGCCAGCGCCTCATCTTCACCGTCTTTATCCAGGCTTTCCTGCTGCGCCCCCTGCTTCGGCGAGTACACCAGTTCCACCATAATAGGGAAGTGATCCGAACCGACGTTGGTCAGCCGACGCAGCGATCCGAGCACGAAGTCATCGCTGTGAAACACGTGATCCAATGGCCAACGCAGGAACGGGTAACCGGCATGAAAGGTGCTGAACATGCCACGGCCGCGACGAGGATCCAACAGACCGCTGACTTTAAGGAACAAGCGGGTGGTGGTCGACCAGGCCACATCATTCAGATCGCCGGTCACAATCACCGGGAATTCCGATTTGGCTGCGCTTTTACCAACCATCACCAGCTCGGCATCGCGGTCTTCCGATTCCTCGTTTTCGGTAGGGCTCGGCGGCATCGGGTGAACGCAGTGCAGGCGCACCTGCGGCCCGTGCGGCAAATGCACCATCATGTGCATCGACGGGATCTGTTCATCGACCAAATACTGTATCTGCGCATCGCTGAGCTTCAGCCGTGAATAGACGTGCATGCCGTACAGATTATCCAGTGGGCATTTCAACGTATGGGGATAGTCCTGCTCCAGCACCGAGAGCTGCTGTTCCCACCAGCGGTCGGTTTCCACCGCCACCAGCACGTCGGGACGTTCGGTCGCCACCAGCGCCAGCAGCTTATCCGCCTGACGATTGGGCGTTAACACATTGGACACCAGAATGCGGATACGCGGCTTTTTTTGATAGCCGGTAAAGTCCAGCACCTGCGGTTTGCTCAGCCGGGTATAGGGGTAAATCCAGACGGCCTGGTAAAGCACACAGACCAGGTTCAGCGCCATCATGCCCCACATCCAAGGCGACAGCGGCACAAACAGCAGGTTAAGCAACAGCACCAGGAGCGAAAGCGCCAGTATCTGCAGGCGGGGAAAATCCCACACCCGAATCCACCAGGCTGCATGCTTTGAAAGTGGCGCAATGGTCACCAGCGCCAGCAAAAGCGTCAGTATGGCGGTAATCCCTGTCACGTTTATTTCCTCATTCTCATCGGCCTGGCCTGTCGGGGTGACGGCCTCTTGGCTGCCGTATCCGGCGGCAGCCAAAGATTGCCATAAAAAACCTATCCCCCGCCAGCGGGCTTAAGGAATAATCTTGCGACGGCGAAACTCGTCAAACAGTGCGAACAGCATCGCTTCGGTGTCGACAAACTGATGAAAGCCAAAGCGGCGCGCCTTGCTGCCGTCGGCAAACATGTCGTAATCCCACGAGAAAACAAAGTCGGCGAAGCGCCAGCTCGCCACCGCGCGGTAATCCGCCTCGGTCAAACCATGCTGCTGCGCCAGCGCCTGCCACAACTCGCTTTTGTCTGCCATCACCGACGTCAACGGCATGGGCAGCGGCGGTGCCACCTCCAGCCCAAAGTAGTCGGCAATTTTCGGCCACATCTCACTCCAGCGAAACAGATCGCCATTGTTGATATTAAACGCCTGATTGGCCGCCGCCGGATCTGTCGCGGCCCAGAGCGTAGCACGCGCCAGCAGACCCGCGTCGGTCATTTCCAGCAGGCTGTGATAAGCCCCCGGTTTACCGGGAAATCGCAGCGGCAGTCCCAAAGACTTGCTGATGGAGGCGTAGACCGCGATAGTCAGGGCCAGGTTCATCGGATTGCCGAGCGAGAAGCCCCCCACCACGCTGGGCCGGATCGCGCTCCAGCGCCAAGTTTTGCCCTGTTGGCGTTTTTCAAGATAGCTCTGCTGCTCAAGGTTGAATTCCGGCGGCATGTGCCCGGCATCGCTTTCCCGCGCGGGCGTTTTGAACGGCCCCAGATGGGCGCCGTAAACTTTATAGCCCTGCATCAGGCTGATGTGCTCCAGCCTGTGCGCTACCGGCTCCAGCGCTTCCACCACATGGGCCAGCATCGCCAGATTGGGGGCAACCAACCCCGCCCAGTCCGGCGCGTCCTGATAGGCGGCATAGAAAATATGGCTGACCTCGGTCAACGGGCGCAAGACGCTGCGCGTCGCCTGAGCATCCAACAGATCGACCGCCAAATAGCGCACTTGCGGCCGGTCGACGCCCCCGCGTCGTGACAGGCCAACCACCCGCCAACCTTGCCGTTCCAGTTCTTCAATCAGCTTGCCGCCAATCACTCCGTTAGCCCCGACTACCACCGCCTGTTTTTCATTTTGCATAGGTCACTCCGCTCACTTTTGTTTGAGGCCTTCACTGTGAGTGATTAGCAAAGCTTGCGGTAGAGGCGTACTGTTACTAACACTTATAAGTAAAACCTATAACTGGAGGGCTGATGGACAAGCTGAACGCCATGCAGACTTTCGTGCGGGTCGCAGAACTGGGTAGCCTCTCGGCAGCCGCCCGCGATCTGGGCCTGACGCAGCCGGCCGTCAGCCAGCAGATTGCCGGTCTGGAACAACAACTGGGCGCGCAGCTGCTGTTTCGCAGTACCCGCTCCGTCACGCTGACCGACGCCGGCGGGGGTTATTATCGGCAAATCAAACCGATTCTGGCGGCAGTGGGCGAAGCTGAGGAAGCGCTGCACGGCATGCATCAGCGGCTGCAAGGTCCCTTGCGCATTCATGCCCCGACAGGCTTCGGTCAACAGCACCTGACACCGCTGGCGATAGCTTTTCAGCAACAGCATCCGGAATTGAATATCGAACTGTTGCTCGACGATCGCCGGGCAGACGTGATCGGTGAAGGTATCGACGTGGCGATCCGTTTTGGCGAACTGAATACGCCGGGCACGGTTGCGCGCCGGTTGGGGGAGTTACAGCGTATTTTAGTGGCTTCCCCGGCCTATCTGGCGGCGCAGGGCGAACCGCAAACTCCCGCAGAGCTGGCGAAGCATCCGCATATCCGCTACAGCGGCTTGAGCGACGGCGATGCGCTGACCTTAATTGGCCCTCAGGGTGCCGAGGTAGTGAACCTGCGCCCGGTCTTTCGCGCCAACAATACCTTTTCGCTGCTGGCGGCCATCGAAGCAGGATTGGGTATTGGCGGAGCACAGCGTCCGTTGATTGGTCGGCAACTGGCCAACGGCAGCCTGGTCCCGGTGTTACCGGCCTGGCATTATCCGCCGATGGCGCTGCATGCGGTTTACCCCGCTGCGCGGTTTATTCCCGGCAAAGTGCGGGCCTGGGTAGATTATTTGCTGGCGGCGTTGGGGAATATTGAGGGGATCAGGGTGAACAAAGCCCCCGACAAGGCGCCGGGGGCATAAAGATTATTTGAACAGTTTACCGACCATGTCGCCCAGTTCGTTGCTGTTCGACTGCACTTCGCCATTTGGTGAGGCAGCGTCAGCTACCGTTGGCAGGAACTGTGCAATGGTGGCTGAAGCCTGAGCCGGATCGATCCCCAGCTTTTCCGCCAGCTGGTTGATGGCATCGCTGCCCAGCGCCTGCTGCACGTGATCGCCGCTAATCTGCTGGTTTTCACCGTTGCCTAGCCATGAGCCGACCACATCGCCGAATTGACCCTGACGGAACTTGTCCAGAATCGCCTGCAGGCCACCCTGCTGCTCAACCCATTGCATAATGGCGACGTAATCGATGCCCTTACCGTTGGCACCGCCCAGAATGTTGCCCAATACGCTATCAAACAGACCCATGGTATTCCCCTTCCGGTCGTCGGCACTGCCGCCCGACCGCTGTGATTTAACGAAAAAGGGTCGCCGCAGCGACCCTGTTGTTCAGCAACCGATCAGTTTCTGATCTTTCTGTAGACAAAAAGCACCACCAGGGCACCGATGACCGCGACAACAAAGCTGCCCAGGTTGAAGCCATCAACACGGCCCATACCGAAGAAGGTACTGATATAGCCGCCGACAACCGCACCGATGATCCCCAGGATAACGGTTACGATAAAGCCGCCGCCGTCTTTGCCCGGCATAATCCATTTAGCCAAGATACCGGCGATTAACCCAAAAATGATCCAGGAAATGATGCCCATTTTTACTCTCCCTATTACTTTTTGCCTAAAAGAAACTCTGTTTTCAGGCCCGAGTCGGCGCCTGATCCAACCCTGACGACACTTTCACAACCACAATCCTGTTGCCCTGTGCTGACCGTTAACGGCAGCGCGATGCAGGGTGAATCTTGATAAACACGCATCTTCACACTGTTACTATAGACAAATATCAGCAGTTTACCCATTTCCGTCTGTCTGAATTTATCTGTTCAAAAATCACCCATATTCATCAAACTGTCATTGCGCGGCGCTATAACAGCAGGTGAATACTGCTGCAGGGGACAGACCATGACCAACACTCCGTTTCTGCTGATACTGGCTGCAATCTATGCGCTGGCTGCTGCCTGGGACGGTTCTGCCGCCTTGCTGTTCCAGTAATGTTACACGCGCTTTGTCACTTTTCGAGTGGTTTTAAATGTGTCTTGTTTTGTCAGCAACTTTAACCCGCTGAAAACCAATAACAAATGGCGGTCCGTTTGGATAAAAATCCCATTGGCTGCCGGGCCTCAATTTTCGCAAAAGGGCTTGATAAGGTGGCTGAACCACTCGGCAAAAGCGGTTAAACGCGCCGAGCGTTGGCGGCGGTGAGGATAAAGCAACGCAATGCCCATCGCCGGTGGCCGGGCCTGCGGCATAACCTCAGACAAGCTGCCGTTGTCCAGATAGTGCTGAACATCAAAGCGCGGTATCTGAATCATCCCCAACCCCGCCAGACAGCATCCAATATAATTTTCCGCATTGTTTACCGTGACCCGGCTTCGCAAGATTTTTTCCATGCGCTGATCGCCCCGCTGCCAAAGCCAGGTATCTGCCCCGGCCAAAGTCGGCTGCGCGTAGCCTACGCCCCAGTGCCCCGCCAACTGCTCGGGATTCTCCGGCGTACCGTAACGTTGCAAATAGTCCGGGCTGGCGCAGTTGATCATGCTTAATCGTCCCAGCGGCTGGCTGACCAGACTACTGTCGCTGAGGCTGCCGACGCGTACCACGCAGTCGATCCCCTCCTGGATCAAATCGATTGAACGGTCGCTGGCGCTGAGGAACAGTTGAATGTCGGGGTACTGCACAAAGAAGTCCGGCAGCGCCGGCACGATCATTCGCCGGGCTATACGACTGGGCACATCGACCGTCAAACGACCGTCGATCGGGCCGTTTTGCCGATGAAACAGGCCTTCCAGTGTTTGAACGTCGAACAACAGGCTGCGCGCTTTTTCGAGCAACAGCTCGCCGTCGCTGGTCAACTGCACCCGGCGAGTGGTGCGGTGAAACAGGCGGGTGCCCATTTCGTGTTCCAGTTGTTGTATCGCCGCAGAAACCGTGGTTTTTGGCATCAACAGGATTTGTGAAGCGCGGATAAAACTGCCCACCTCCGCAACCTGGATAAAAACCCGTAATCTCCCTATTTTATCCACCGACTGTGCATCCTGATAAACAGGCTGCGGCCCGGGCCGCAGCAGAATTGAGGTTAACGGGTAGTATAGCCACCGTTGGCAAACAGCGTCTGCCCGGTGATCCACCAGCCGTCGGTGACCAAAAACTTGACGATCGGCGCAATGTCCTCGATGTCGGTCAGACCGGTTTTCGAGAACTTGCTCAGCGCGGCGGCACCGCTGTGGTACTCCACCGCTTCCTTGCTTTCCTGCCCGTAGAAGAACGGCGTATCCATTGGCCCCGGACCGATGGCGTTCACGCTGATGCCGCGTTCGCCAAACTCCTTGGAAGCCGCGCGGGTAAAGTGCTCCACCGGCGCCTTGCTGCCCGGATAGACCGCATAAAACGGCGTATAGGCCGCCAGCAGCGAGCTGACGATGGTCACAATTCGGCCGTTATCGGCCAAATGTTTGCCTGCCTGCTGGATAAAGAAAAATGCCGCTTTGGCATTGATGTCGAAACTGCTGTCGTAATCGGCTTCGGTCACTTCGGCAATCGGTTTTTTGATCACCAGACCGGCGGTATTGATGGCGATATCCACCTTGCCGAACGCCTTGACGGCTTTCTCAAACAGCAGCGCCACGTTACCCGTCTGGGTGAGATCGCCCTGTACCGCAATCGCCTGAGCCCCCGTCGCCTTAACCGCCTGCAACGTTTCCTCCGCGGCGGCACGAGTGGCGTCGCTGTTGTAGTGCACCACCACGGCCGCCGCGCCGTTAGCGGCCAAATCCCGCGCCACCAGCCCCCCAAGGTTCTTGGCGCCGCCGGCGATCAACACCACTTTTCCATTCAAAGATTGCTTGCTCATTACAGTGACTCCGTTAGTGAAGGTTGCAACGAGTATAGAAACAGTGACCGCACAGATAATCTGTCCAAATTGGGATGAACCATCCCACTTTTTCGGTTAATAGCAACGATCGGCCGGTTAATTTCCACAGCGTGATCGCCCGCCGGGCATTCGGCGTAAATCGCACTACACTTGTAAGTTCCCGGCAGCAATAGTCACAATCAGAAACTATTGCCCCTCGCCCGTGGGATGCAAAACGCCTGACGGGCCACAACAGAGGTCAATGTCATGTTGATTCAACCCTATCTCTTTTTTAACGGTAACTGCGAGCAGGCGATCAACTTCTACCAGCAGCAGTTGGGCGCCAGGATCGAAATGATTATGCGCTACAAAGATATGCCCGAGGAGGCCAGGCAAGGCAATCCGCAGGACGTCAACCCAGAGTCCATCATGCATGCCCGTCTACTGATTGGCGAAACGGCGCTGATGGCCTCCGATGGGTGTCCGCAGGATGGCGGCGAAGCTTCGCATAAGGGATTCGCCCTGTCGCTGGACCCCAGCGACGTGGAGCAAGGCCGAGCATTGTTCGAAAAACTGGCTCAGGGCGGCCAGGTCACCATGCCTTACCAGGCCACCTTCTGGGCCAAGGGTTTTGGCATGCTGACCGACCAGTTCGGGGTCAATTGGATGATTAACGTTGAATAACCGGTCATCCCGCCAGGGTGTCCGCCACCGACAGCGGATACCCCGGTGCCTGGGTCAACGGTAGTGATACCAGTCATAAGCCGCCATGGCGAACAGCACAAACAGCACCGTCAACAACACCAATCCCAAACGCCAGTAAGGCGATTTACGCTGCCGCCAGGCAAAAATCATCATTAGCGCCAGCACACCCAGGGTCACCGGGTAATAAACCACCAGCGTCAGCAAAGTAATAATGATGTAGTCAGACATGTACTCGAACCCTGTATTTTCTATGCCAGTTTTACGGCGAATTGTAACACTCCGCTGGGGTGGCTCATGCATTTTTGATGTTAAGGGAGTAGTGGTCGGCGTGATTAACGAATAAGATGTAAGATTGTTCTTATCTCGATTAAAAGACTTTATAGCAAGGGTGACATGATACAGCAGCAACCGCAGGATGCCGAACGGCCACGCAACGGTAAGAATTCCCCGTTACTCTTTCAGGCCGGCGTATTTGTCGTCATCGTTGCCGTCACGCTGATCCTGTTTAACGGTTGGCAGATTTGGAATTCGCACCAGCGCGATTTGCAGAGCGCCGAATATGAATCGGCCAATCTGGCACGTTCCCTGGCGCAACACGCCGATGACACCTTTATGCAAACCGACAGCACGCTGTCGGATCTCACCGAACGCATTCAAACCGATGGGCTGGGCCAATTGCCGTTGTTGCGGCTGCAGAAAGTCATGCAAACGCAGGTTGGCAACCTGCCCCAGTTGCATGGCCTGTTCGTTTACGATGCGCAGGGGAATTGGATCGTCACCTCATCAGGCAGGTTCATACAAAACGCCAACAATGCCGATCGCGAATATTTTAAGTTTCACCTCAGTCATAACAGCAATGCGATTTACATCGGCAAGGTGGTACGCAGTCGTTCTACCGGTGATTTGATCATTCCGGTCTCGCGTCGCCTCAATCACCCGGACGGCAGCTTTGCCGGGGTGGTGTTAGCCACGCTGTATGTCGATTATTTCCGCCAGTTTTACGACACCTTTGCCCTCAACAGCGACGCCTCGCTCAACCTGCTATTGGCAGACGGCACCATTCTCTACCGCCGCCCTTATTCCATTGCGGCGATCGGCAAGAATATCTCTGAGGGCGTGCTGTTCCGTGAAATATTGCCGCACTCCGAGTTCGGCAATGCCACCATTGTTTCACGCTACGACAAAGTCGAGCGCATTTACGGTTATTCGCGGGTGAATCGCTACCCGTTGGTGATTGCCGCCGGCTTGTCGAAGGCAGATGTCCTGTCCGACTGGCGTAATGATACCGGCGTATTTGCCCTGGGCGGCGCTACGCTGTTGATCATCCTGCTGGCGATGGGGCTGGTGCTGATGCGCCAGATCAACCACAGCGTGCGCACCGAAGCCGAACTGATGCGCACCCGCGATCAGCTCACCACCATCAACCGAACGTTGGAAGAGTTGGCGTTGCTGGACGGGTTAACCGGCCTGGCCAACCGCCGTCAGTTTGATATCGCCCTTAAGAACGAACTGATGCGCGCCTCACGCAATTACCGCAGCGTGGCATTGCTGATGCTGGATATCGACTGCTTCAAACAATATAACGACATCTATGGTCACGTAGCCGGCGACCAGTGCCTGCAACAGATCGGACAAACGCTGAAAGGGCTGGCCTGCCGCAGCAACGATATTATGGCCCGCTATGGCGGTGAGGAAATGGCCATTATTCTGCCGGATACCGACACTCAGGGCGCGCTGATTTTCGCCGAACGGGTGATTGAAGCGGTACGTGAGCTGAAAATACCGCATACGGGTAACCCTCACGGTATTGTCACCATCAGTATTGGCATCTTCGCCAAAGTGCCGCATATGTATAACGACACGCCAATCGGCTTTATTAATCAGGCCGACAGCGCCCTGTATCAAGCCAAGGCCCAGGGAAAAAACCGCATTTACCCCGCCTGACCTATTGGGCCGTCTCATCCAGAGACGGCCCCTGAATTTATTTTTCCGCAAGGGAAATAAAAACCAACCTTCTGATCATCCACTGAATTTAATTTAAATCTTCACTCTGGTTTCAGTAAGAAATTTATTAACGCCGGTTAAATCTATTTTTATCCATTCGTGCGATTAGCATAGCCGTTTAATGTCTGTTTACTGTTTGATGCATTTTAATGGTGCTACGATTATTAAATCCAGCAGTAGTAGCCAATTAATTTCATCCAACAATAATTCCCGCTGGTTATAAATCCCTTTCAAATAAAAAACAATTAAAGTATCCCCCCATCGCAAGGAGATATTATGCGCGCGGATAATCTTACGCCTGAACAGGTGTTAATGACGTTGCCACAGCAACGGTGGGATAGCGCCCCAGCGCCCCTTTCCCCCTCTGCCGTCGAGGCACTTGAGCAAGGTAAAATCGTGTTTTTGCCTGAACTGGCGTTTCCGATGTTAGCCGGTGAAATGGCGCTGCTGGATCCCGCGCTGGTCGATACAAAACGTAAAAACATCAGCTACTGGCCAGAAACGAGCAAATTATCCGGCGTGGCGATAGCCGCGCAACAGCCACAGGTGGAAACGTTGCTGTCACGCTATTACCAGACCTGCCTGCAACTGGTTGCCACCCTGCTCCCCCACTACCAACAAGCCTTGCATTCGCCGGTCAACACCCTGCGCCTGCATCCGGTTGCGGCCTGGCGCGAGACCAGCTCATGGCGCAAGGACGACAGCCGGCTGCACGTCGATGCCTTCCCGTCACGCCCGAACTATGGTGAACGCATTCTGCGCATCTTCACCAACATCAACCCCAATGGCGAACTTCGCCAATGGCGCATCGGCGAACCCTTTCCTCAACTGGCGCAACGCTTTATGCCGCGCCTGGGCCGCTATTCACCGCTGAACAGCTGGCTGCAGCACAAGGTCGGCATCACCAAACGACGCCGCAGCCATTACGACCACCTGATGCTGCAACTGCATGATGCGATGAAAGCCGACCAGCACTATCAGCAGCAAGGCCCTCAACTGGCGCTCGACTTACCGCCGGGCAGCAGTTGGATCTGTTTCTCCGATCAAACGCCACACGCGGCGATGGCGGGCCAGTTTATGCTGGAACAAACCTTCCTGTTGCCCGTCGCCGCGATGAAAAACCCCCAGCAATCACCGCTGAAGGTGCTGGAAACGCTGCTGCATCGGCCCTTGCTTTAATCCAATTTCGCCAACTGCGGCAAAGGCTCCGCAGTTGGCCGTCGCGGCAGCCTTCAGGTCGCCGGGCCGAAGTCCCCTTCCTGTCGCGCCACCAACGTCAGGATACTGTACAGCGCCACCGCCTGCTGATGCTGGTTGAGCACCTGAACATCCCACACCACCACGCCGTGCGGACGATCCTCCGCCGTTTTCTGCGGCTTGCGGATTTTCTTTTTGCAGGTCAGCCGCACCTGAAGGGTATCGCCAATCTTCACCGGCTCGATAAAGCGCAGGTTCTCCATGCCGTAGTTGGCAATCACCGGCCCGACGCCCGGATCGACAAACAGCCCGGCGGCAGCAGAAACCACAAAGTAGCCGTGCGCAACCCGCTCGCCAAACAACGATTCGGCCGCGCCGATCTTGTCCATATGGGCATAGAAGTGGTCGCCACTCAGGCAGGCAAAATTGACGATATCGGCCTCGGTCACGGTCCGCCGCGCCGTCAGCAGGCTTTCGCCCAGCCGCAGTTGCTCGAAGTATTTGCGGAACGGGTGTACCGGCTCTTCAATCACCGTCGCGCCGCGAACCCACTCACGGCCGATCGCCGCCAGCATGGCTGGACTGCCCTGAATGGCCGTGCGTTGCATATAGTGTTTTACCGCGCGTAGCCCACCCAATTCTTCACCACCACCGGCTCGTCCCGGCCCGCCGTGCACCAGCATTGGCAACGGAGAACCGTGGCCAGTGGACTCCACCGCCGCCTGTTGATCCAGGATCAGCATTCGGCCGTGCGCGCAGGCGGTAGCGCGGATAAAGCGCGTCGCCAGCGCCTCATCAGCGGTCACCAGGGAGCCCGCCAGGCTACCCTGGCCCATTAACGCCAGCTCAATCGCCTGTTCGGTATGCTGATAGGGCATCAGCGTTGCCACCGGGCCGAATGCTTCGGTGCCATGCACCGCCTGATGGCTAAAGGGATCGGCACAGTACAACAGCGTGGCCGGATAAAATGCCCCCTGCTGCACGCCTTCCCCGCTCACCTCCAGGTTATCCGTTCTCGCGCCGCACAACGGTTCGCAACCGTTATGCAGCAGGAAATCCACCTTCTGTTGCACGTCGTCGCGCTGCTCGCGGCTGACCAGGGCCCCCATCCGCACCTGTTCCAGTTTAGGATCGCCCACCGTGACGCCACTCAGCCGCTGCAACAGCGCCTGCTGTACCTCTGCCACCCGTTTCGCCGGCACGATAATCCGCCGGATTGCGGTACATTTTTGCCCAGCCTTGGCGGTCATCTCGCGGCACACTTCTTTGATAAACAGCGCAAACTCCGGCATCTGCGGCGTAACGTCCTCGCCCAGCACGCAGCAGTTGAGCGAGTCTGCCTCCATGGTGAAAGCAATCGACTTTTGCAACAGGCGCGGGTGCGCACGCAGCTGCTGACCGGTCTGCGCCGAGCCGGTAAAGGTCACCGCATCCTGATAATCCAGATGTTCAAACATATCGCCGACGCCGCCGCACACCAGCTGCAACGCGCCCTCCGGTACCAGACCGCTGTCGATAATCAGTCTGACCATCGCCTGCGTCAGCTGCGCCGTGGCGGTCGCCGGTTTAACGATCGCCGGCATGCCGGCCAACCAGGTGGGAGCCAGTTTTTCCAGCATCCCCCAGCAGGGAAAGTTAAAAGCATTGATATGCAATGCCACACCAGGGCGTGAAGTCAGCACGTGTCGGGCGGCAAACTGCGCCTGTTTGGACAGCGGGATCAGTTCGTCTTCCGGCCACAGGGTATCGTCCGGCAGCTCGCGCCCAGCCAGCCCGGCGTAGGCAAACAGCGTGGCGATACCGCCTTCGATATCCACCCAGCCGTCACTGCGGGTCGCACCGGTCTGGTACGAAATCTCATACAGCGTTTCTTTATTTGCCAGCAGGTGTTTAGCCACCGCTTTCATCATTTGCGCGCGCTGCTGGAAGGTCATCTGTGCCAGCGCCTTGCCGCCCTTGCTGCGCGCATATTCCAGACTGGCGGCCAGCGGTAGCCCGTCGGAACAAACCTGATACAGCGGTTGGCCGGTGACGGCATGGTGGATTTCACGGGCTTTGCCCTGCCCATACACCCAGGTGCCAGAAAGATAACTGTGTAGCTGCTGCATTTGCTCCTCCGGAATTCATAAATTTACACCACAATGATTAATTACGTATCACATATTGTCCAGTTTTCGCCAGCCTGAAATTTAACAAAATAAAAACACCCAGGCGGTAGAACCGCTCAAACTCGGGTTTATCTCTCCCAAATAAATTTTTAATATTATTAAAAAACAAACATATAAAAACACTCATTGTGAGCGCACTCGCAAAACCACACAAATGTTGTTTGATCTTTTTGTTATCAGTTTGTAGCCTTATGGTTACGTAAAGTGATTCACATTTTTATATTCAATGTGAAAAATACGAATCACCAAGAGGCAAGCATGACAACTGACTCGCAACATCAGCAGCACTTCGACGACAAAATCGCGGCGGATACCGCCATCGAGGCCAAAGACTGGATGCCGGATGCCTATCGCCAAAACCTGATCCGCCAGATTGGCCAGCATGCCCATTCCGAAGTGGTCGGCATGTTGCCGGAGGCCAACTGGTTGACGCGTGCCCCGACTCTGCGCCGCAAGGCGGTGTTGCTGGCCAAGGTGCAGGACGAAGCCGGGCATGGCCTGTACCTGTACAGCGCTGCTGAAACCCTGGGCTGCTCTCGTCAGGATATCTACCAGAAGATGCTCGACGGCAAGATGAAATACTCCTCGATCTTCAACTACCCGACGCTCAACTGGGCGGATATCGGCGTCATCGGCTGGTTGGTGGACGGCGCGGCTATCGTCAACCAGGTGGCGCTGTGTCGTGCATCCTACGGCCCCTATGCGCGGGCGATGGTGAAAATTTGCAAGGAAGAGAGCTTCCACCAGCGCCAAGGTTACGAAGCGGTCATGGCGATGGCCAACGGCAGCGAGCAACAGAAGGCCATGCTGCAAGATGCGATTAACCGCTTCTGGTGGCCGGTACTGATGATGTTTGGGCCCAGCGACACCGATTCACCGCACAGCGCGCAGAGCATGGCCTGGAAAATCAAACGCCACAGCAACGATGAGTTACGGCAGAAATTTGTCGACAACACCGTCCCCCAGTTGGAAGCCCTGGGCATGGTCGCGCCGGACGCCGATTTGACCTGGGACGAAGCCACCGGCCACTACCGCTTCGGCGAAATCGACTGGGGTGAACTGCATGAGGTGATCAAAGGACGTGGCCAGTGTAACCACGAACGGCTACAGGCCAAGCGCCGCGCTTGGGAAGAAGGTGCCTGGGTGCGCGATGGCGCTCTGGCCCACGCGTCAAAAAACACCTCAACCGCCGCATAAGGAACCGATGATGACACATGCCCAATGGCCTCTGTATGAAGTGTTTATCCGCAGCAAGCAAGGGCTGGCACACCGTCACGTCGGCAGCCTGCACGCCGCCGATGACCAGATGGCGCTGGAAAACGCCCGCGATGCCTATACCCGCCGCAACGAGGGCTGCTCAATCTGGGTGGTGCAATCCTGCCACCTGATCGCCTCGCAACCGGAAGACCGTGAAGCCTTTTTCGATCCGTCCGATGACAAGATTTACCGTCATCCGACGTTCTACACCATTCCCGACGGCATCAAGAACATGTAGGGGCGACCATGACCTTCAATAACGATCCACTCGTCACCTATGTCCTGCGTCAGGGCGATACGCCGCTGATCCTCGCCCAGCGCTTGTGCGCCTGGTGCGGCCACGCGCCGGAACTGGAGATCGACCTGGCGCTGGCCAATATCGGTCTGGACTTGCTGGGCCAGGCGCGCAATTTTCTCGGTTATGCCGCCGAACTGGCCGGACCGCCATTCAACGAAGACCGGCTGGCCTTTGGTCGTGACGAACGTGAGTTCCATAACCTGCTGCTGGCGGAACAGCCGAACGGCGGCTTCAACGACACTCTGGTGCGACAGTTCCTGATGGACGCCTACCATGTGCAGCTGCATCAGGCTTTGAGCCACAGTCGCGATGCGCAACTCGCCGCTATCGCCGCCAAGTCACTGAAGGAGGCGCATTACCACCTGCGTTTCAGCCGTGGCTGGATGATCCGTCTGGGTGACGGCAGCCCCGTCAGCCACCAAAAAATTCAGCAGTCGCTGGACGGCCTGTGGCGTTTTACCGCCGAACTGTTCTACGCCGATGAGCTGGAACGCCAACTGGCGGAACAGGGCATCGCCGTCGATCCGCGCCAGCTTGAGGCACCGTGGCTGGCGCTGGTTGAAGAAACGCTGCAGCAGGCCACCCTGACGCTGCCGGCAGAGCAGGCGTTCCGCCACGGCGGCAAGCAGGGGCGGCACAGCGAACATCTCGGACCGCTGCTGGCCGAGATGCAGTTTCTGCAACGCGCCTATCCCAATGCGAACTGGTAAGGGGGGGCGATGAATATTACCCGACTGCAGGCCGCGGAAATCCCGCAAATCTGGCACTGCCTGCAACAGATCAGCGATCCGGAACTGCCGGTGCTGTCGATTACCGATCTGGGCATGGTTCGCGACGTTAAAGCCGACGGCGACGGCTGGCGCATTACCTTTACGCCAACCTACTCCGGTTGCCCCGCCACCGAGTTTCTGCTCGAAGCCATCGAGCAGCGGCTGGCCGAGGCCGGCTTTGCCCCGGTCAAAGTGGACATTCGTCTCAGTCCGGCGTGGACCACCGACTGGATGAACGCCTCGGCGCGCGAACGGCTGCGTGAATACGGCGTTGCGCCGCCACAGGGCCATACCTGCGACAAACCGCAGGCTGCAGGCCCGGTGCCCTGCCCGCGCTGCGGCAGCACCCACAGCGAGAAAATCAGCGAATTCGGCTCCACCGCCTGCAAAGCGCTGTATCGCTGCTGCGATTGCCGCGAACCCTTCGACTATTTCAAATGCATTTAGGAGCGCAGAAAACCATGACGGTCTTCCATCGCCTGAACGTCGCCGCCATCGAGCGCGAAACGCCGGACGCCGTAGCTATCACTCTGCGCGTGCCCGAAGAGCTGAAAAGTCATTACTGCTACACCCCCGGCCAACATCTGACGCTAAAGGCGCAGGTGGATGGCGAAGAGCTGCGCCGCTGCTACTCCATCTGCAGCGCTCCTCAGGAAGGGCTGCTGCAGATCGGCGTTAAAGCCATCCATCAGGGCCGCTTTTCCTCGTTCGTTAACCGACTGCTGAAAGTCGGCGACGCACTGGAGGTGATGGTGCCGCAGGGCCGTTTCGGCTATCAGCCACGGGCGGAAAACAGCGGCGACTATCTGGCGATTGCCGCCGGTTCCGGCATCACGCCGATGCTGTCGATCATCAAAGCCACCCTGCAACTTGAACCGCACAGCAGTTTTACGCTGATTTACGGCAACCGCAGCAGCCGTTCGGTGATGTTCAAAGAGACGCTGTCCGATCTGAAAAACCGCTACCCGCAACGTTTTCAGCCGCTGTATCTGTTCAGCCAGGAGAACCTCGACAGCCCGCTGCTCAGTGGGCGCATCGATCGCGAGCGGCTGTTGGCGATCGGCGGCGCCCTGCTGGATTACCGCGACTATGACCATGCCTTTATCTGCGGCCCCCAAACCATGATGGACGACGCCCAAAGCGTGCTGGAACAGGCCGGCTTACCCGCCGAGCGAATCCACAGCGAGCGCTTTAACACCAGCGGCGTGGTCGCCCGCCCGGTCAACGACACCCCGCGCAACGCCACGCGGGTGGCGATTTTGCTCGACGGCCGCCGGTTGGATATCGAGGTCGGCTCGCAGGACGACAGCATTCTGGACGCGGCGTTGCGCCAGGGAGCCGATCTTCCCTATGCCTGCAAAGGCGGCGTGTGCGCCACCTGCAAGTGCCGGTTAAAAGCCGGTCAGGTGGACATGGCCGTCAACTACAGCCTGGAGCCGGATCAACTCGCGGCAGGCTACGTATTGAGCTGCCAGTCGTGGCCACGCGGTGACGGTGTGGTGCTGGACTTTGACGTATAGGAGCCACCAATGGAAACCCCTTTGATCCTGCAACATCGCCAGGCGCGCGTGCTGACGCTGGAACTGCACCGTCCACCAGCGCGCAATGCCCTGAACACCCCCTGTCTGGAGCAGTTGGTTGACTTGCTGGAACAGGCCGATGCCGATACCGGCGTGGGTGCCGTGGTGATTACCGGTGCGCCGCGTTTCTTTGCCGCCGGAGCCGATCTGCACGAGCTGCAACAGCAAGATCTGCCGGCTACGCTGACGGATCGCCGCCCGCTGTTGTGGCAACGGCTGGCGCAGTTCAGTAAACCGCTGCTGGCGGCAGTCAACGGCTATGCGCTCGGCGCCGGCTGCGAACTGGCGCTGGCCTGCGACATCGTCATTTGCGGCGAAAGCGCCCGCTTTGGCCTGCCGGAAATCACCCTCGGCCTGATGCCAGGGGCCGGCGGCACTCAGCGTTTGATTCGCTGCGTCGGTAAATCCTGCGCCAGTCAGATGGTGCTGAGCGGCGAGGCCATTAACGCCTCGCGTGCATTGCAGTGCGGATTGGTCAGCGAAGTATGCGTCGACGCGCTGACGCTGGAACGCGCACAGCAGATCGCCGAACGCATCAGCCAACAGGCCCCGCTGGCACTGCGCGCCGCCAAACAGGCGCTGAAACAGGCGGAGGAAATCGGCCTCAGCCAGGGGCTGCTCATCGAACGCCAGCAGTTTGCCACTCTGGCCGCCACCGACGATCGCCGCGAGGGCATCGCCGCCTTCTTCGAAAAACGTACGCCAAACTATCAGGGGCGCTGATTTATGGAAAACGCATTGATTCTCACCCACCTTGAAGCCGGGGTGCTGACGCTGACCCTCAATCGGCCAGACCGGCTCAATAGCTTCAACGACGAGATGCACCGCCAACTGAGCGAAGCCTTGACCCTCGCCGAGCGGGACGAAACCGTACGCTGCTTGTTGATCACCGGCGCGGGGCGTGGCTTTTGCGCCGGGCAGGATCTGAACGATCGCAACGTCAGCGTCGAACAGCAGGCGCCGGATCTCGGCCTGTCGGTAGAGCGTTTTTACAATCCGCTGATCCGTCGTCTGACCGCCCTGCCAAAGCCGGTGGTGTGCGCCGTCAACGGTGTGGCAGCGGGGGCCGGCGCAGCGCTGGCACTGGCCTGCGATATCGTGATCGCCGCCGATAACGCCCATTTTATTCAGTCTTTCTGTCGTCTGGGGCTGGTGCCGGACTCCGGCGGCAGCTGGTTCCTGCCCCGCCTGGCTGGCCACGCCCGCGCCATGGGCATGGCGCTGCTGGGGGATAAAGTCAGCGCACAGCAGGCGCTGGCATGGGGCATGATCTGGCAGGTGGTAGCGGCGGACCAACTGGCCGCCACCGGCCAAACGCTGGCACAACACCTGGCCACCCAACCCACTTACGGATTGGGACTGATTAAAAAAGCCCTTTACAGCTCGGCGAACAATACCCTCGATCAGCAGCTCGATCTGGAGCGCGACCTGCAGCGCCTCGGCGGTCGCAGCGACGACTACCGCGAAGGCGTCAGTGCCTTCTTCGCCAAACGTACCCCTAATTTCAGCGGGAAATAATCATGAGCCTGCCGAACGTCAACGCAAGGGTCGCCGTGATTGGCGCAGGAACCATGGGCATCGGCATCGCCCAGGTGGCGGCCGGGGCCGGGCATCCGGTGTGGCTGTTTGATATCGATGCCGCCGCCGCCCGGCAGGCGCTAGATGCGTTAGGCCAACGCCTGCGCCAGAGGGTCGAGTCCGGCAAGGCCGACGCCGAAGCCACCGCGGCCCTGTTGGCCCGTATTCAGCCGGTCGAGTCGCTTGACCAGTTGGCCGATAGCGCACTGGTGATAGAAGCGGTGGCGGAAAAACTGGCGATCAAACAGAGCCTGTTTCGTGAGCTGGAAGCGCTGTGTTCCCCCGCCGCACTGTTCGCCAGCAACACTTCATCGCTGTCGATTACCGCCATCGGCGGTGCGCTGCGCCATCCACAGCGCCTGGCCGGTTTGCACTTCTTCAACCCGGCTCCGGTGATGAAGCTGGTCGAGATCGTCAGCGGGTTGGACACCAGCGCCGAAACCGTTGCCGAGCTGCAGGCGCTGACCCGGCAATGGGGCAAACAAAGCGTGCTGTGCCGTTCCACGCCCGGCTTTATCGTTAACCGCGTGGCGCGACCTTTTTACGCCGAAACCCTGCGCGCCCTCGAAGAACAGGTCGCCGACGCCGCCACGCTGGATGCGGTGATGCGCGACGCAGGCGGCTTTGCCATGGGGCCACTGCAACTGACCGATATGATTGGTCAGGACATCAATTACGCCGTCACCGAATCGGTGTTTCAGGCTTTCTTCCAGGATCCGCGCTTTACGCCATCTTTGGTGCAGCAGGAACGGGTAGTCGCCGGGCGTCTGGGCCGCAAAAGCGGGTGCGGCTTTTATCGCTATGACAAACAGGCACCGCCGCAAATTGTCGCCGGCTTGCCTGCTTCCTGTGGGGAATTGCCGCACAGCATCAAGCTGCACGGCGACGCGGCAGGGGTCACTCTGCTGGCCGAGTTACTGGCAGGAAATGCGGAGGCGATCATACAACCCGGCCAGACCAGTGCTTTTGCCCAGATCGATGAAGTTACATTTATGTTAACAAATGGTAAAACAGCCAGCCAGGTCGCCGATGAAACCGGAACTCCCGTGGTGCTGTTTGATCTGTCCGCCCAGTATGTCCAGGCCTCCGCCGTCGCCATCAGTTGTGCGGCGCAAAACGATGCCCGGCACAACGCCACTGTGGTACGTCTGCTGCAATCCCTTGGCAAGAAAGTGATCCTGTTGCCGGACTACCCTGGCCTGCTGGTGATGCGCACCCTCGCCATGTTGGCGAATGAAGCGCTCGACGTGGTGAACAAGGGCGTCGCCAGCGCCGCCGATACCGACCACGCCATGCGCTGCGGGGTTAACTACCCGCGCGGCCCGCTGGAATGGGGGGCGTCCTTGGGCTGGCGACACATCCTGACCACGCTGGAAAATCTGCAGCGCTTCTACGGCGAACCCCGCTATCGCCCGATGCCGCTGCTGCGCCACTACGCATCCCTTTCTTCAGGAGCCCAATGATGAATGCCAATACGCCCCACGCGCTGGCGCAACGCTGCGCCGAACAGATGTTTCAGCAGGACACCTGCGCCCAGGCGATGGGCATGCGGGTGGATGCCGTCGACGCCGGGTTCGCCAAAGTCAGCATGACCGTCGGGCCGCAGATGCTCAACGGCCACCAGACCTGCCACGGCGGGCAGCTGTTCAGCCTGGCGGACACCGCTTTCGCCTACGCCTGCAACAGCCAGGGGCTGGCGGCGGTAGCATCCGGCTGCAGCATAGACTTTATCCGCCCGGCGCTGGCCGGCGATCGCCTGACGGCCAGCGCCGAGGTGCGCCATCAGGGCAAAACCACCGGGCTGTATGACGTGGAGATTGTCAATCAACTAGGCAAGACCGTCGCCTGGTTCCGCGGCCGCGCACATCGGCTCGGTCACGCCATTTTAGGGGAGCAAGCATGAACCAGGCTTTTATCTGCGACGGTGTCCGCACGCCGATTGGCCGTTACGGCGGCGCCCTGGCCAACGTCCGCGCCGACGACCTGGCCGCACTGCCGCTGCGCGCCCTGCTGGCCCGCCACTCGCAGGTGGACTGGTCAAGGGTGGACGACGTGATCCTCGGCTGCGCCAATCAGGCCGGGGAAGACAACCGCAATCTGGCACGCATGGCAGCGCTGCTGTCGGGCCTGCCGGTTAACGTTTCCGGCACTACCCTCAACCGCCTGTGCGGCTCGGGGTTGGACGCGCTGGCGATGGCGGCCCGCAGCATCAAGGCCGGCGAAGCCGGTTTGGTATTGGCCGGCGGCGCAGAATCGATGACCCGGGCCCCGTTGGTGATGGGTAAGGCCGACAGCGCCTTCAGCCGTCAGACGCAGCTGTATGACACCACTCTCGGCTGGCGGTTTATCAATCCGCTGATGCAGGCGCAATACGGCACCGAATCCATGCCGGAAACCGCCGAAAACGTAGCGGAAAAATTCAACGTCAGCCGCGCCGATCAGGACGCCTTCGCACTGCGCAGTCAGCAACGGGCCGCACGAGCGCAAGCGCTGGGGATATTCGCGCAGGAGATCGTGCCGGTCAGCCTCAGCGGCAAGAAAGGTGCGGTCACCCTGTTTGATCAGGACGAACATCCGCGTGCAGATACGCGGCTGGAACAGTTACAGGCGCTGAAAACCCCGTTCCGCCAACCCGGTACGGTGACCGCCGGCAACGCTTCCGGCCTGAACGACGGAGCCGCCGCGCTGATCGTCGCCTCGGAAGCAATGGCCGTTAGCCAGGGGTTAACTCCACGGGCGCGTATCGTCGCTACCGCAACCTGCGGCGTCGAACCCGGTTTAATGGGCATAGGTCCGCTGCCGGCCACCCGCAAAGTGCTGGAACTGACCGGCCTGAGCCTGGCGCAAATGGACGTCATCGAACTGAACGAGGCTTTTGCCGCCCAGGCGCTGGCGGTATTGCGCCAGCTTGGGTTGCCTGACGACGCCCCGCAGGTGAACCCCAACGGCGGCGCGATAGCCCTGGGCCACCCGCTGGGCATGAGCGGCGCGCGCCTGGCGTTAGCTGCCCTGTTTGAACTGGAACGGCGTTCCGGCCGCTACGCGCTTTGCACTATGTGCATCGGCGTCGGCCAGGGCATCGCCATGATTATTGAGCGAGTCTGACCCCCCGAGGCTAACCATGACAATGAATCCACAGCCACTCGACGCCATTGAGTTCGCCTCGCGCGATGAGATTGAGGCGCTGCAGCTGGAGCGTCTTAAATGGACGCTGCACCACGCCTACAACAACGTGCCGATGTATCGGCGCAAGTTCGATCAGGCAGGCGTCCATCCCGACGATCTCAAACAGCTGAGCGATCTGGCTCGCTTCCCCTATACCACCAAGCAGGATCTGCGCGACAACTACCCGTTCGACACCTTTGCCGTGCCGATGGAACAGGTGGTGCGTATTCATGCCTCGTCAGGGACCACCGGCCGGCCGACGGTGGTCGGCTACACCCAGCGGGATATCGATAATTGGGCCGATATCGTCGCACGCAGCCTGCGCGCCGCCGGCGCTACCGCCAAAGACAAGGTGCACGTGGCCTACGGCTATGGCCTGTTCACCGGCGGGCTGGGGGCTCACTACGGCGCGGAACGGCTCGGGGCGACGGTGATCCCGATGTCCGGTGGGCAAACCGAAAGGCAGGCGCAGCTGATCCTGGATTTCAAACCCGATGTGATCATGGTGACGCCGTCCTACTGCCTGACGCTGATCGACGAGCTGGAACGTAAAATGGGCGGCGATGCCCGTGGCTGCTCGCTGCGTCTCGGCGTTTTTGGTGCCGAACCCTGGACCGAAGCGCTGCGGCATGAGATTGAAAGCCGCATGGGCATCAAGGCGCTGGATATTTACGGCCTTTCCGAGGTGATGGGGCCGGGCGTGGCGATGGAATGCGCCGAAAGCGGCGGCGGCCCGACCATCTGGGAAGACCACTTCCTGCCGGAAATCATCTGCCCGGAAACCGGCGTGACCCTGCAGGACGGCCAGCACGGCGAACTGGTGTTCACCACGCTGACCAAAGAGGCGCTGCCGGTGATCCGCTACCGTACCCGCGACCTCACCCGCCTGCTGCCGGGTGATGCACGCCAGATGCGTCGCATGGGGAAAATTACCGGCCGCTCCGACGACATGCTGATCATCCGCGGCGTCAACGTGTTCCCGTCGCAGGTGGAAGAGCAAATCATGCAGTTCGAACAGCTGTCGCCACACTATCAGCTGCAGGTCAGCCGCAGCGGGCACCTGGATACCCTGGCGGTGCGCGTTGAATTGAAAGAAGCGGCGCTCAGCCTCAGCCACCAGCAACGCTGCGAGATTTGCCACCAGTTACGCCACCACATCAAGTCGATTATCGGCGTCAGCACCGACGTCAGCATCGCCAACTGCGGCGACATCCCGCGTTCAGAGGGCAAGGCCCAGCGCGTGGTCGATCTGCGGCCTCGTTGATTGCCCCGGCGTCACGGATGACGCCCGGATGAATTGTGGTAATGTTATGCTTCACCGTCGGCTAACCCATGGAAAAATATGGAACATAAACTGGATGAGTTTATCCGCCATGCTATAGAGGCTCAGCCGATCAGCGGCACCTCGCTGATTATCTCCCTCTACGGCGATGCGCTGAGCCACCGGGGCGGCGAAGTCTGGCTTGGCAGCCTGAGCGCGCTGCTGGAGGCCCTGGGTTTTGGTGACCGCTTCGTACGCACCTCGGTATTTCGCCTGCAGAAAGAGGGCTGGCTGGAGGTTGAAAAAATCGGCCGTCGCAGCTTCTATCGGGTGACCGATCAGGGTATGCGCCAGTTCCGCCATGCCGAGTCGAAAATCTATCTCAGCGAGCCGCCCGCCTGGGACGGGAAATGGGACTTGCTGCTGCTGGAAAGTGCGGAAAAGGAAGAGCGGGCCCGGTTGAAAAAAGAGCTGGGCTGGCTGGGCTTCGGTCAAATAGCCAGCAATCTGATGGCGGCGCCCACTCATGCGCAAACTGACGTCACCGCCCTGCTCGGCGAACTTAACGCCAGCGAACAGGTGATCTACTTCCGCGCCGACTATCCCTATAACCGCTCGGAGAAAACCCTGCAACAGCTGGTGGCCAACTGTTGGGCGCTGGCTGACGTCGCTGCCGATTATCATGAATTTATCGTCTCTTTTCGCCCCCTTATGGCGCTGCTGCGCGAAGCCGATGAAGCGCTGCTGACACCCCAGCGCTGTTTCCAGATTAAGCTATTATTGATCCACTTCTTCCGGCGCGTGGTGCTCAAAGACCCTCTGCTGCCGGACGCCCTGCTGCCGGCCCAGTGGGAAGGACAGATTGCCCGTAACCTGTGCATCAATATTTATCAGCGGGTAGACCGCGCAGCGACCGAGTATGTCAGCGCCATGGCGGAGACCACCATCGGCGCTCTGCCTGCCCCGGCGGCCGGCTATTATCGGCGCTTCGGCGGCCTGCCGCGCGATAACTCATTTTAAGGAGCCTAAGCTATGCCCGTGTATCAGATTGACGGCCTGACGCCAGTGATCGATCCCAGCAGTTACGTACACCCTACCGCCGTACTGATTGGCGATGTGATCGTCGGCAAACGGGTTTATATCGGCCCCAACGCCAGCCTGCGCGGCGACTTTGGCCGGCTGGTGATTGGCGATGGCGCCAATATTCAGGACAACTGCGTGATGCACGGTTTTCCGCAGCAGGACACCGTGGTGGAGCAGGACGGGCACATCGGCCACGGCGCCATCTTGCACGGTTGCCGTATCCGTCGTAATGCCATGGTCGGCATGAACGCGGTGATCATGGACGGTGCAGAGATCGGCGAAAACACCATTGTCGGTGCCATGGCCTTCGTCAAGGCCGCCGCGGTGATCGAGGCCAATAAGCTGGTGATCGGCAGCCCGGCGCGGGTATTACGTGACCTGACCGAACAGGAGTTGGCGTGGAAAGTCGCCGGTACGCGCGAATACCACGATCTGGTTCAGCGCTGTAAATCCTCGCTGCAGGAAGTTGCGCCACTGACCGCCATTGAATCGGGCCGCCAACGCCTGAGCTTTGGCGATCACCTGATACCGAAAAGCCAGCTTTAATCCTGTCGAAGACCGCTATTCAGGTCAAAAGTGGTTTACAGTAAATACCCTGTTAACCCACTTTTATCTGGACCGGAATAGATGCCCAGAACGGCCAAAACGGTTGAAGTCCCCGCTATCGGCGAGCTTGATCGCCATGCGGGGCAGCTTAGCCTGCAACTCGCCCAGGCGCTGCGCGCCGCCATAGGCAGAGGCGAACTCAAACCGGGCGATCTGCTGCCCTCAACCCGCGTATTGGCGGGCGCATTACAGCTGGCCAGAGGAACGGTGCTGGCCGCCTTCGAGCAACTGACGGCGGAAGGGTTTCTGGAGGCGCAGCCCGGCTCGGGGACCCGCGTGGCGTTGTCGCTCACCCGCCCGGCCCCCGCACCGGTCAAACCCCCGTACGCCTGCGACATGCCGCTTTCCGATCAGGCTCAGGCCCTGGAGCACTTCGCCGCCCAGTTGCGCCCTCTGCCACCGGTCCCCTTCACCGTCTCAGTGCCGATCAACGATACCGCCCCCGACGACGTTTGGCGCAGGCTCGGCAACCGTATCCGCGCCAGAGGCCCTGGTGCCCCCGCCGGCTATGGCGAGCCGCAGGGCGCATTGCCGCTGCGTGAGGCGATATGCGAATACGTTCGCAAGTCCCGTTCGGTGCACTGCACGCCGGAACAGGTGATCATCACCTCCGGCACGCAACAGGGGCTCTATCTCGCCACGCAGATCCTGCTGGATGCCGGGGAGACCGCCTGGGTTGAAGATCCCGCGTATCACGGCATTACCGCTATCTTCAACACGGTTTTCAGAGACCGGAAAATGGCCAGAGTGCCGGTGGACAAAGAAGGAATCGCAGTGGCGGCAGGCAGGAAAATAGCGCCGCAGGCCAGGGCCGCCTTTGTCACTCCCTCTCATCAGTACCCACTGTGTATGCCCATGAGCATGTCGCGCCGGCTTGAGCTGCTGGCATGGGCCAAAGCGCAGCAGGCCTGGATCGTCGAAGACGATTACGACAGTGAAATGCGCTCTTCCGGCCACCCGTTTCCTTCGTTGCAGGGGCTGGATCCGGCCAGGGTCATCTACCTGGGAACCTTCAGCAAGGTGCTGTTCCCTTCGCTGCGTCTGGGGTACGCCATCGTCCCTCAGCCCTTGGTGAATGCCTTCTGCGGTGCGCGGGTACTGATGGATCGCCATCCCCCCAGTGCCGATCAATACGTACTGGCCAGTTTTATGGCGCAGGGACATCTGGATCGCCACATCCGCAAAATGCGCGGCGTGTATGCGGAAAAAAGGCGGGTGCTGACCGACGCCATCAACGCGCAGGTTTCTGCCGAGCTGGCCACCCTGCACCCCAGCGATCAGGGCATGCATATGCTGCTGTGGTTAAAAGCGGATTTGGACGATCGGCAGGTTGCCCGTAAAGCCGCCGAGGCCGGGGTAGCCGTCGGCGCACTTTCACCGATGTATAGCCCCGGCAGCGGGAAAAACGGATTGATACTCGGGCTGGGGGGCTACACGGAACAGCAGATCCACCTGGCGGCCCAAAAGCTGAATCGGGTGCTGGCTGCCTTGGCTACGGGGTAAGGCTGGCCTTACTGTTACCGCGAAAAACGCTTCGCGCCGTACACGCAAACCAATACGCCGACCATTACCGCAATCATTGAAGGTTGAATGCTTTCATGCAGCACCAGTCCGGCCAGCGCCAGACCAAAAAACGGCTGCAGCAATTGCAGCTGTCCCACGGCGGCAATGCCCCCTTGCGCCAAACCGCGATACCAAAAGATAAAGCCAATCCACATGCTGAACAGCGAAATATAGCCCAGAGAAAACCAGGCGCCGACGCTAACCTGTGGCCAGGCGGGCGGGGCCGTCACCGCCGCCGCCGCTGCCGTCAACGGCAAAGCGACCACCAGCGCCCAGGAGATTACCTGCCAGCCGCCAAGCTTGCGGGTCAGCACGGCGCCTTCCGCATAGCCCAGACCACAAAGCAGCACCGCGGCCACCATCAGCAGATCGCCAAGCCAGGAGCCAGTCGCCCCCTGGCTTAACGCAAAAGCACCAACCAGCAGGCTCCCCAACACCGAAAACAGCCAGAAAGCGGCTTTGGGCCGCTCCCCGCCCCGCAGTACACCGAAGCAGGCGGTTGCCAACGGCAACAGCCCGATATATACCAGCGCATGCGCCGAGGTGGTGTGCTGCAAGGCTAGCGCCGTTAGCAAAGGAAAACCGATCACCACCCCGAGCGCGGTCAGTACCAAGGGTGCCAGGTCGCGGCGCTGCGGCCAACGCTGGCGCATCAGCGTCAATGCGCTCAGAGCCAGCAAGGCCGCTAGCACCGCGCGCATCGCGGTGAGGAACATGGGATCAAACTCTTGCACCGCCACGCGGGTGGCAGGCAAAGAACCGCTGAAAATCAACATGCCCAGAAAGCCGTTGATCCATCCCTGCGCCGAATGCCTGGCCACCGGCATACCGCTACTGCCAATAATGCGCCGTTTTTCTGTCTTACTGCTCATTGCACCCCCCCCCTGTCCCCAAGAGAGGCTTATTCTCCGGATAAAGTGGTTTACCGCCAGAGCCACATATTCACATTTTCAGTGAACCGGTTTGCTCCACCCCCGGTGTTTCCATTACCGCGGGTACGGGCTGATGACGGCTGTAGAAGAAGTAGATAGCCACCAACAGCAGGGTAAACGGAATGCCAAACCACAGCGTCATCCTGAAAAATTCGGTGAACGCCGTCGAGACCAACAACGCGGCCATCAAACCGGCACCGGCCAGCGTGGTGTACGGAAAGCCCCACATGCGAAATTTCAGGTGGGTTTGCCGGTGCTGACGGCGGAAAAACAGGTGCGTGACAAAAATCATCAGCCAGGTAAAGCAGGCACCGTACACCGAAATAGACATCATGGCGGCAAAGGATTTTTGCGGGTAGACCAGACTCAACACGATCGACACCACGATGCCGATGCAGGACATCGCCAGCGCGCTTACCGGGATGCCGCGTTTACTGACCCGGCCCAGCGCAGCCGGAGCTTGCCCGGCGCGTGACAGCGAGAACATCATGCGGGTGGTGATATACAGTTGGCTGTTCATCGCCGACAGCGCGGCCACCAGAACGATAAAGTTGAAGATACCGGCGGCGGCAGGCAGGTGGATGACATTCATCGCCACCAGGAACGGACTTTCGCCGGTACCGGACTGCCGCCAGGGAACGATCGCCAACATCAGCGCAATCGACAGCATGTAGAAAATGAACAGTCGCAAAATGGTGCCTTTGAACGCGGTTTTTACCGCAATCACCGGGTTCTTGGCCTCACCGGCGGCGACGGCGATCATCTCAATGCTCAGGTAGCTGAAAATCGACACGATCACCGCAAACCACATGCCTTTCACGCCAAACGGGAAGAAGCCGCCGTTGGCGGTAAAGTTTTGCAGACCAAAGGCCGGGTTGGCAGAAAACATCAGAATACCGATGCCGATGGCGATAAAGGCCGCGATGGCCACCACCTTGATGGTCGACAGCGCATATTCCACCTGGCCGAACGATTTGACGCCAATCACGTTAATCAGGATCACCGCCGCAGAGAACAACAGCACCCAGGGCCAGATTGGCGTGGTCGGAAACCAGAACTGCATATACATGCCGATGGCGGTCACCTCGGTCCCTACCGCCAATACCACGCAGGACCAGTAAGAATAACGCACCAGAAAACCAAACAGCGGGCTGATGTAAAATTCGGCATAGTCGCCAAACGAGCCCGGCGTCGGGTGTTCGGAAGTCATTTCTGCCAGGCATCCCATCAGCAGCAGCGCCACGACGCCGCCGATAAAATAGCTCAACAGTACGCTGGGCCCGGCCATCTGAATGGCGTAGGCGCTGCCGAGAAACAGCCCGGTACCGATAGCGCCGCCGATCGCCAGCATCGACATCTGCCCGGCGGTGAGCTGTTTCTGCAACCCGCCTTGCCGCCGGGCGATTTCGTCAAAACCTTTTATCTGTTTCATAGCAGGCTCCTACCTTTTCATGCAGTGCGGGTGACGTCCAGAATGGCGGCGGTAACGTAGTCGATATTGTTTTGGTTCAGGCCCGGCAGGCACATGCGGCCGGGCGCCACCAGATAGATGGCGTAATGCTGCCGCAGTCGTTCCAACTGCTGTGGGTTCAGGCCGGTATAGCTGAACATCCCTTTTTGGTCACGAATGCGACGGTAGTCCAGTTGCGATCCCCCGTGCTCCAATCCGGCGGACAGAATTTGGCGCATCTGTTGAATGCGTTGACGCATCTCCGCCAGTTCGCTCTCCCACAGCCGACGCAAGCCTGAGTCCGCCAACAGGGTTTCCACAATCTGGCTGCCGTGGATCGGTGGGCAAGAGTAACTGCGGCGGATCAGGGTTTTTAATGCGCCTTTGACGTTCTGCGCACTGTCCGGGCTGGCGCAACGAACCGAAAGCCCACCCAGCCGTTGACCATAGAGGGCGACATTTTTCGAAAATGAGTTGGCGACCGTAAATTCCAGATCCGTTTTCAGCGCCTCACGCAGGGCAAAGCAGTCTTCATCCAGCCCCTCGCCAAACCCCTGATAGGCGATATCAAAGAACGGCAGCAGACGGCGACGCTGCAGCACTTCGAGGGTGGCACGCCACTGCGCCTGGCTGAGATCGGTACCGGTCGGGTTATGGCAGCAGGGGTGCAACAGCACCACGCTGCCTTCCGGCAGGCTGTCCAGCGTATCCAGCATCGCGTCAAAGCGCAGCCCGCCGTTGGCCTCATCGAAGTACGGATAGGTGTGTACCTTCAGCCCGGCCCCCTCAAAGATGGCCCAATGATTGGCCCAGGTGGGATCAGAGACCCAGATGTCACGGCGCGACAGAAAGTGATGAATAAAATCCGCCGCCAGCTTCAGCGCACCGGAGCCGCCGACGGTTTGTACCGTAGCTATCGACGCCGTTGCCGCTTCGCCAAACAACAGTGCCTGCACCTGTTGGGCAAACAGCGCTGAACCTTCGATCGGCGGATAGCCGTGCGGGCTGCGCCGCTCAAGCAGGCGCTGCTCCGCCTCCTCCACCGCCTGCATCAGCGGGATCCTGCCCTGCCGATCGTAATAAAGCCCAATGCCCAGGTTCACTTTCTGGTTATTTCCATCCTGTAAATAAGCTTCCATCAACGACATAATAGGATCGGCCGGCGAACGGCCAATGTGATTAAACATAGCGATTCCTTTATTCATTATTGAATGAATCAGCAGGTGGGGATTAAGTCATAGATTAATCAGACGGTGGCGCTAACGGTTATTTCTATTTTCATGCCAGGCACCACCAGTTTATCGACTATCACCGTTGAACGATTGGGATAAGGGAAGTTAAAGTATTTTTTGTAAATTTCATCGAGTAATTTAACGTCATTGACATCGGTCAAATAAATAATGACCTGTAATACATTATCGCTGTGGCTATTTGCCGCTTTCAGGGTTTGAGCCAAATTATCGAATGTCAGGGCGATCTGCTTTTCCGGTGCGCCGGTTTCAATACTGCCGTCGGCTTTGACCGGGCCATGGGCGGTGAACAACATGCCGCCGCCTTGCGTGGCCCAGGAGAAAGGTTGACCGATTTCCGGCAGGCCGGTGTCGATGATGGTGCGCATGGTTTATTTCCCCGTAGTGGTTAGCAGGTGAGTCAGGGCGCCATCCCAGGCGAACAAGGCATCCAGCACGTTATAATGGTTGGCGCCGGCTACGGCGACCAGGGTGACAGGCTGGCTTTTTTCCTGCAGCGCAGCGTAATAGTGCCTTGACTGGCCAATCAATTCCGGCAGCTCGTTGGCACCGTAAAACAGCGTCATCGGCTTGATGCGCTGCGGAATATGCCGCACCGGACTCAGTTGGGCAATTTGTTGCTCGGTCAACTGCAGCCGTCGGTTAACGTAGGTGTTTAATAGCGGCTCTAGTTCGAAAATGCCGCTGATCGGTAACGTTGCGTCGACCACCGCGTGATGCTGCCAGAAGCTGGCCAGATGGCCGCCGGCAGAGTGGCCGCACAGGTACACTGGCATTGGCTGACTGGCGGAAAGCCGTTGTTGAATAGCGTCCAGCGCCGCACCGGTTTGCTGGCAAATATCGTCGAGTCGGGCCTCCGGCGCCAACGCATATTCCACCAGCATGACATCAAAACCTAAAGACAATGGCACCTGCGCAATAAAAGCAAAATCGTCCTTACGGCAAAACTGCCAATAGCCACCATGAATAAATATTAAGGTCCCTTTAGCTGGTTTGTCGGAATATAACCAGTCAAAAACTTCCCGCGGTGAATTTCCATAGGCAATATTGCACTCATTGCGAGTTTTTTGATAAACCGCCTGACTGCGGATTTGAAATGAGCTGAGGATCTCATCTTCATTATCCACCGTGCTACCGTTGTCGTAACTCCCCGCAACAAGTTTCATATATTAAACTTCGTTTATTATTTAAGATGTGCGTTAACTATTAGCAGTCGTCAAAATATTGTCAAGAGAGGCGTTACAGCAATGCGCGTCCGGTAATATAAATCTTTTCCCGCGCCAAATAAGTTTAACCAGTGAAACTTATTTGGCGCCAATAGCTATTTTTATCCTGCCTGAATTTGCGCTAATCGACTTAATTCCTGCCAGGCGTAATCCCAGAAGGTGCGCACCTTGAGCGGCATGCGCTGCATGTTTTGCGCCACCAACTGCACCGGCATCGGCAAAGGTTCAAACGCCGGTAACAGACGGACCAGAGTCCCCGAGGCCAAATCGTCTGCCACCTGATATGACAATAGCCGGGCGATGCCCTTGCCCGCTCGCACCGCCAGTAACTGTGTTTCGACGTCATTGAGCAACAAACGTGGCGTAAGCCGCACCCGCTCGCCATTCTCCTGCGGGCCAAAGCGCCATTCGCGCAGCGATGCCCGCTGGGTACCGACGATGGTGTCATGCTCAGCCAGCTGCGCCGGCTCCTGCGGTTCACCGCGCCGCGCCAGGTAGTCCGGGCTGGCGACGGTCACCCGGGACACCTGCCCCAGCCGGCGGGCCACCCGCGAAGAGTCCTGCAAATGACCAATGCGCACCGCGACGTCCAGCCCCTCGTCAATCAAGTCCAGGTTGCGATCGTTGAGGACCATTTCAATCTGCATCTGCGGATAGCGGTCAAGAAACGCCATCACCACCGGCGCCACATGCTTGCGTCCGAACTGCACCGGCGAGGTAATACGCAATAACCCGGTGAGCTGGGTGTCCGCCGTGTCCAGCACCGCTGCCTGATATTCAGTAAGCAGCAAGTGCGCACGCTCCGCCAACCGCAACCCTGCCTCGGTCGGGGCTAGCCTTCGGGTGGTGCGTTCGACCAGCCGGGCGCCAAAGCGCTGCTCCAGCGAGGCGATAGCCCGGGTGACGGCAGGTGCGGAACGTCGCAGCTTGCGCCCCGCCGCCGCCAGGCTGCCGTGCTGGACTACCGCCACAAAAATAGCCAATTCGTCCAGGCGATCCATAGATTGTTCCATAAAGTGAAATTATCAATTTCTACATTGCCGGATTACGCTCAATGATCGCAAGAGTATGCTGATAAAAATTGCTCAGGAGTCTGACCATGCACAAGCTAAAACTGTACGGCACCCCGCTTTCCGGCCACGTCCACCGCGTGGCATTACTGCTAAGCATGCTGGAGCTGCCCTACGAATTTATTGAATCCCCGGCCGATGTTCGCCAAAGCGAAGCGTTTCGCCGCCTGAACCCTTTCGGCCAGATCCCGGTACTGGTGGACGGCAATTTATCGCTGGCCGACAGCAATGCCATTCTGGTTTATCTGGCGAAAAACTACGCGCCGGGCAGCCACTGGCTGCCGGAGACGCCACTGGCGGCGGCGCAGGTGCAGGAGTGGTTGTCTAAAGCCGCCGGTGAAGTGCGCTACGGTCCGGCCTCCTGCCGATTGATCGCCCAGTTTGCAGCACCGGAGGACGATCGGGTGGCGCTGGGGATAACCGCGCGTTTCTTACCGCAGATGGAACAGCATCTGAGTGTTCAGGCTTTCCTGGCGACGGAGCAGCCCACCATCGCCGATCTGGCCTGCTACAGCTATGTGGCGGTGGCCCCGGAGGGCGGTGTTTCGCTGGCGCCCTATCCTGCCATCCGGCGCTGGGTGGCGCGCATCGCCGCGCTGCCCGGTTTCTTCGCGATGCCCGCATTGCCGCACCCTGCGCAAAGGTAAATCCGATGAGCCAGCCGATGTTCCACCCTGATGAACTGCGCGCCCAGGCATTGGCCGGTTTTGACCGCGTGGGCGGCTACATTTACACCAGCATGCCCGAGCAGCACCGCGAATTTTTCGCCGCGCTGCCTTACCTGTTCGTCGCCACCCTGGACGATCGGGGCTGGCCGGTGGCCACGCTGTTCAACGGCCCCCCTGGATTTTTACGCACGCCGGACAGCAACCACCTGCGCATCAGCGCCCCGCGTCGCCAGGACGACCCGGCGCAGGCAGCCTTGCAAACCGGGAGTCTGGTGGGGGCGTTGGGGCTGGACTTCAGCAATCGGCGACGCAACCGAGCCAACGGGCGCATTACGCGCACCGACAAAAACCGCCTGGAAATTGCCGTCAGTCAGAGCTTCGGCAATTGTCCGCAGTATATCCAGCAACGGGAGCTGTATCCGGTAGCCGCCCATCCCGCGCCGATTGAACATCTCGCGACGCTGGACGCGGCGGCCCAGACATTGATTCGCCAGGCGGATACCTGCTTCGTCGCCAGCTGCGCCCACAGCACGCTGGAACAAGGCGGCGTCGATATCTCACACCGGGGTGGCAGACCGGGATTTATCCATCTTCAGGGGAACAGCCTGTGGATCCCGGATTTTCGCGGCAACCGCTATATGAACACGCTGGGCAACCTGCTGGCGGAACCCAGGGCAGCGCTGTTGTTTGTCGATTTTGAGCGCGGTGATGTGCTGCACCTGCAGGGAGAAACGCAGATCCTCTGGCAGGCGGAAAGCGGCCAGGGTGTCGTGGGAGCGGAACGTTACTGGCGCTTCGATATCCACAGCGCATGGCGTTTTTCACAGGCACTGCCGTGGCGCGGGCGCAATCTGACGTATTCGCCGGCCACGCTGAACACCGGCGTGTGGTCGGAACCGGCGTAAAAAACCCCGCAGAGGCGGGGTTAGGTAAAGTTATACGCTATGTTCCGCCGTCGCAGCAGCCTGATAGAGCTGGCGGAAATAACTCAGGCGTTCAAAGAACAAGCGGCTTTGTGCTTCGGACATGTTGCCCGCCACCTTGCCGGCGTCGATCTCACGCCCCTGCCACTCCATCAGCGCAATGCTGGAAGCCAAAAAATCCATGTTGCTGCTGTAGGCCGCAAGGTGCCGACTCACTGAAGTCATCATGCTGCACGCTCCTTTTAGGTCATAAGGTCATTTCAAAAATGGGTCATATGCCTGCTGATTTCAGTATCGGCCTGGTCGCGGGCATTTTTTGTACAGAAGGTGCGAATGGCGATAAATTGATCTGTTGCCAAGGATCGGGCAAATCAAGGCGGAAAAATTTGCTAGGGTAAAGGGTAGCCGTTTGGGGTAGGTCAACCCGTGTTGAATTCTGAAAAAGGAAGATAACCGATGAGCACTAACTTCTCCGCCCGCCTGAAAGATCCCACGCTGTTCCGCGAAGCCAACTACATCGATGGTCAGTGGTTGGCGGCCAAAGGCGACCAAACCATCAAGATCCATAACCCAGCCACCGGCGAGTTGGTCGGTCAGGTGCCCGCTTTGGGAGCCAAAGAAACCGCGCAGGCGATTGCCGCCGCCAAAAAAGCCCAGCCGGCCTGGCGTGCTTTGACGGCCAAAGAGCGTGCCGGCAAGCTGCGCAAACTGTTCGAACTGATGATGGAAAACCAGGAAGATCTGGCCATCATCATGACCGCCGAGCAAGGCAAGCCGTTGGCAGAAAGCCGGGGGGAAATTGCCTACGCCGCCTCCTTCATCGAGTGGTTCGCCGAAGAAGGCAAGCGGGTTTACGGCGACACCATCCCGCAGAATCTGTCCGGTCGCCGCATTATCGTGCAGAAAGAGCCGATTGGCGTTTTCGCCGCCATTACGCCGTGGAATTTCCCGGCGGCGATGATCACCCGCAAGGCCGGTCCCGGCTGGGCGGCAGGCTGTACCGGGGTGATCCGTCCCGCCAGCCAGACCCCGTTCTCGGCGTTGGCGCTCGCCGTGCTGGCCGAACGTGCAGGCTTACCGGCCGGCGTGTGCAATGTGATCACCGGTCCAAGCCAGGCTATCGGTGGCGAACTGACCGCCAATCCGGACGTACGCAAACTCTCCTTTACCGGCAGCACCGAAGTGGGTGCGCAACTGCTGGCGCAGTGTGCCCCGACCATCAAAAAAACCAGTATGGAACTGGGCGGCAATGCGCCGTTTATCGTGTTTGACGATGCCGATCTGGATGCCGCCGTCGCCGGTGCCGTCGCATCCAAATACCGCAACGCCGGCCAGACCTGCGTTTGCACCAACCGCTTCCTGGTACAGGACGGTATTTACGACGCCTTTGCCGAAAAGCTGAAGGCGGCGGTAGCCAAGCTGAAAGTCGGTAATGGCATGGATGATGGCGTTACCATCGGCCCGTTGATTAATCCGGCCGCCGTGGAAAAAGTCAGCGAGCATATCGCCGACGCGGTGCAACACGGCGCTTCGATACTGCTGGGTGGCAAACCCCATGAGCTGGGCAATAACTTCTTTACGCCGACCATTCTGACCAACGTGCCGCGGCAGGCCAAAATCTTCCATGAAGAGACCTTTGGTCCGGTAGCGCCGCTGATCCGCTTTGACAGCGAAGCCGAAGCCATTGAGTTGGCCAACGATACCCCTTTCGGACTGGCTTCTTATTTCTACAGTCGCGACATTGGCCGGGTAATGCGGGTTGCCGAAGCGCTGGAGTACGGCATCGTCGGCATCAATGAAGGGCTGATCTCCACCGAAGTGGCCCCCTTCGGCGGGGTTAAAAACTCCGGGCTGGGGCGTGAAGGATCGAAGTACGGTATCGAAGATTATCTCGAGATAAAGTACCTGTGCCTGGGCGGGTTGGGGATCTAGCCACCCAACGCTTTTATGCGGCCCGCTCACGCGGGCCGGTCAAGCCTGATTACCTATAGCAGTCGCTCAAGCGAGGTCAACAATGGAGTTATCCCCTGCCGTTCCCATTCTTCGCATCTTTTCGGTTGAAAAGGCCCGGGAGTTTTATCTGGATTTTCTCGGTTTCACGCTGGATTGGGAGCACCGTTTCAGTGAAGATCTGCCGCTGTACATGCAGATCACGCGTTCTGGCCTGAGATTGCATCTCAGCGAGCATCACGGCGACAGCACGCCCGGTTCTGCGGTGTTTATTCCCACCGAGGATATCGACGCGCTGCACCGAGAGCTGACGACCAGGCAATACCGCTACGCCCGACCGGGCGTCGACACCCTCGACTGGGGAAAAGAGATGAATATCACCGATCCTTTCGGCAACCGGCTGCGTTTTTGTCAGCAAATCGGCGACGCCTGACCCTCTGGCGGTTAGCCGCCCAGAGAGGGCTTCAGGTACTGCGCATCGCTGACCTTCTCCATCCAGTCAACCGGGCTGCCGTTCAACGACTCGGCGATGGCAATGTGAGTCATGGCAGTATCCGGCGTCGCACCGTGCCAATGTTTGACGTCCTCCGGGATCCACACAATGTCGCCCTGGTTCATTTCCTGGATCGCCTCGCCCCACACCTGGATCCAACCACGCCCCTGAGTCACTATCAGCGTCTGGCCGAGCGGATGGGTGTGCCAGGCGGTACGGGCTCCTGGCTCAAAGGTCACGGTGGCGCCGCCCACGCGGGCCGGTTCGCTCCCGGCAAAAGGCGCATCGATGCGAACTTTACCGGTAAAGTACTCTTCTGGCCCCGGACGAGAGGGTTGGGTGCCGCTGCGTTGAATTTTCACTTGTTTCTCCAGTTCGGCAAAGGCTGCCGACGTTAACATTGACAGAATAATTGTAGAGAGTGCGTGTCATTTCGCCGCTCGGTTACTGCGATTCAAAAGCTACCGCGGGCAACGGCCGCATCAACGTCCGACGTTTTTTTGCAAATGCGCCGGATAGCGATCGCCCTGTACCTCGATGACGGCCAAGGCCGCTTCAATGCTGCGCAGTTCCTCTGACGACAGCGCCAGCGACGCGGCCCCGAGGTTTTCCTGCAGGCGATGCTGTTTGGTGGTCCCCGGGATCGGCACAATCCAGGGTTGCTGTGCCAGCAGCCAGGCCAGCGCTATCTGTGCCGGGGTGACCCCTTTTTGCTGAGCTATCTGCCCCAGCACCTCCACCAGCCCCTGGTTGGCTCTGCGTGCCTGCTCACTGAAACGCGGCACCACATTGCGGAAGTCGCTGCTGTCAAAGGTAGTATTTTCATTGATTGCCCCGGTCAAAAAACCCTTCCCCAAAGGGCTGAAAGGAACAAAACCTATGCCTAACTCTTGCAGCGTCGGCAAGATTTCCTGCTCGGGCTCCCGCCACCACAGCGAATATTCACTTTGCAACGCCGTCACCGGCTGCACCGCATGGGCACGGCGAAGCGTCTGTGCCCCCGCCTCGGACAGGCCAAAATGCTTCACCTTCCCCTCCTGGATCAGCGCCTTCACCGTGCCGGCGACGTCTTCAATCGGCACCTTGGGATCGACCCGGTGCTGATAAAGCAGGTCTATCGTTTCGATGTTAAGACGCTTTAACGATCCCTCCACCGCCTGGCGGATATGTTCCGGCCGGCTATTGAGCACCTGTTTGCCATCAGGCTGCGGCAGTTCAAAACCAAACTTGGTGGCTATTACGACCCGATCGCGCACCGGTGCCAGCGCCTCACCCACCAGCGACTCATTGGTGAAGGGGCCATAAACTTCTGCGGTATCGAAAAAGGTCACGCCCTGATCCACCGCGGCTCGGATCAGGCCAATCGCCTGTTGCTTGTCGGTGGCCGGGCCATAGCCAAAGCTAAGCCCCATGCAGCCCAGTCCCAACGCGGATACCTCCAGCCCACTGCTACCCAGCTTACGTTTTTGCATTTTTCCTCCTATGTGTACGAATGGGTCACCGCTTGTGCGGGGCGACCAAGTGCGATCACTGTAAGAGGCAACCGGGCAAATAACTACGCGCTGAATATGCATGAGCTTATGAGCTCAATTCATAAACCCGCAAGGCGCTAAAAAAAAGCACAAGGTATTCAATAAAAGCAGAATAATTAGAGTACCCTAGCCGCGCTTTGGGCGGCGTCGTCACATCCGTGCAACATCATCGAAACGGCTACGCCTGATTCAGCCTGTTTGGGGCTTTACCTCTGACGAAAGCGTTTATTCAACGTCCAAAACTGTCCGCCTTATTTTTGATTGCCGCTGCCTTTTAGCCTTGGCAACAGGGGGATATGCCAGACACCGGGGATGGATTTTTGGGGAGAAACCGCGTGTTTTTTTGGATATGGCTTAATCTCTAAATCGGGGACTTTTCATTTTGGTAAGGATAATACTATGCAAAATAAAGCGTCATCATCGCCGCTCATTATCATCACGGCACTGTTCGCCGCGTTGAGTGGGCTCTATCTGCTGGGAGGCGGCATCTGGCTGGCCAAGCTCGGCGGTTCGCTGTACTACATCATCGCCGGCCTGGTGCTGCTGATCACCGCCTGGTTACTGGTCCGCCGTCGTGCAACCGCTCTGTTGCTGTACGCGATCTTTTTACTCGGCACCACAATTTGGGCGCTGTGGGAAGTGGGCCCGGACTTCTGGGCACTGACGCCGCGTCTGGACGTCACCTTCTTCTTCGGCCTGTGGCTGGTACTGCCTTTTATCTATCGCAAGCTCCACGCCAAGGGCAAGCTGGCCTACAGCGCGCTGAGCCTGGCGCTGGTCGTCACCGTGGTGGCACTGGCCTACGCAGTGTTTAATGATCCGCAAGAGATCAACGGCACCCTCGAACCTGCGCAGGTAAAAGTCGAACCTCAGGCATCAGACGCCGACTGGCCGGCCTATGGTCGCACCCAGGAAGGCACGCGTTACTCTCCACTGAGCCAAATCAATGATAAGAACGTCGGCCAACTCAAGGAAGCCTGGACTTTCCAGACCGGCGACCTGAAAACCGCCAACGATCCGGGGGAAATCACCAACGAAGTGACCCCGATTAAAATCCGCGACACGCTCTATCTGTGTACCCCGCACCAGAAGCTGTTCGCGCTGGATGCCGCCACCGGCAAGCAAAAGTGGCAGTTCGATCCTCAGTTGAAATTTAACCCGACCTTCCAGCACATCACCTGCCGTGGCGTGTCTTATCATGAAACCCCTGTCGCCGCAGGCACAACCTCAGAAACCGCCCCGGCGCTGTGCGCACGACGCATTATCCTGCCGGTGAATGACGGTCGTTTGTTCGCTCTGGATGCCGATAGCGGCAAGCCTTGCGCCGACTTCGCCAATAACGGCGAACTCAACCTGCAAAGCAATATGCCGTATGCGACGCCGGGCCATTATGAGCCAACGTCGCCGCCGGTGATCACCGATAAGGTGATTGTGGTAGCCGGTGCAGTGACCGACAACTACTCCAACCGCGAGCCTTCGGGCGTGATCCGCGGTTTTGACGTCAACAGCGGCAAGCTGCTGTGGGCATTCGATCCGGGTGCGAAAGATCCGAACGCCATTCCGGCGGACGAGCACCACTTCACCCCGAACTCCCCTAACTCTTGGGCTCCTTCTGCCTACGATGCCAAGCTGGATATCGTTTATCTGCCGATGGGCGTTACCACGCCGGACATCTGGGGCGGCGATCGCACGCCGGAAATGGAGCGTTATGCCAGTGGCCTGCTGGCGCTGAACGCCTCCACCGGCAAACTGGTCTGGTTCTATCAAACGGTGCACCATGACCTGTGGGATATGGACGTACCGGCGCAACCGACGCTGGCGGACATTACCGACAAGAGCGGCAACAAGGTGCCGGTGATTTACGTGCCGACCAAAACCGGCAACATTTTCGTTCTGAACCGCACCAACGGTGAGTTGGTGGTGCCGGCACCCGAAAAACCGGTTCCTCAGGGGCCAGCCAAGGGCGATCGTCTGTCACCGACCCAGCCTTTCTCTGAGCTGACTTTCCGTCCGGAGAAAAAGCTGACCGGCGCGGACATGTGGGGCGCCACCATTTACGACCAACTGGTTTGCCGGGTGATGTTCCACAGCCTGCGTTACGAAGGCACCTTCACGCCGCCTTCCGAGCAGGGCACGCTGGTGTTCCCGGGTAACCTGGGCATGTTCGAATGGGGCGGTCTGTCTGTGGATACCGACCGTCAGGTGGCTATCGCCAACCCTATCGCGTTGCCGTTTGTTTCCAAACTGATCCCACGCGGTCCGGGCAACCCGATCGAGCCTGACGAAAATGACAAAGGCGGCTCAGGTACCGAGTCCGGCGTGCAACCGCAGTATGGCGTGCCGTTCGGCGTGACCCTGAACCCGTTCCTGTCGCCGTTTGGCCTGCCGTGCAAACAGCCAGCCTGGGGCTATATTTCCGCCGTGGACTTGAAAACCAACGACATCGTGTGGAAAAAACGTATCGGTACCGTACGCGACAGTTCTCCGCTGCCGTTACCGTTCAAAATGGGCATGCCGATGTTGGGCGGGCCGGTGTCCACCGCCGGTAACGTCTTCTTCATTGGCGCAACCGCGGACAACTATCTGCGCGCCTTCAGCGTGACCAACGGTGAAAAACTGTGGGAAGCGCGGCTGCCGGCCGGTGGCCAGGCAACGCCAATGACCTATGAGGTCAACGGCAAGCAGTACGTGGTAATTTCCGCTGGCGGTCATGGCTCGTTCGGCACCAAGCTGGGTGACTATATTGTCGCTTACGCCTTGCCAGACGAGAAATAATCGCAGAGGATAGTCTTGTCACAGGGCACGCCGGATGGCGTGCCCTGTCACTTTAAAACCGCAGTAAAAAGCTTTCCCTCCCGCTCATCCTCGTCCTGCAATAAAATTTTACGCCAAGTATTGATAATGATTATCATTCGCAATATTATATCTGCGTTGGCCCCGGCAGTGGCCGACAATCATCTTCATATCGCAAGCAGTAACCGGTGGCCGCCTTCGGGCGGCCCTATTCGGAGGCACATGGTCGAGCACAATCACAGGCAAAAAAACAGCATAGCCCCCCTACGGGCCCCCCCTTTTTCCCTCAGCACGGAGACGCCAGAATGAGCCAACAACCGTTGACCGCCATGCTGATGTTGATTTACGTGCTGCTGATGGTACCGGCACTGTTTGCCATCGATAGCCGCCTGAGCGCCACCCGCTGGGGCCACAGTCGCCTGATGCGCAAGACGCTGCAGACCGGGTTTATCATTGTGCTGACGCTGCTGTTTTTTAGCCTTATGACGTTGCTGTATTGAGTTGAGCCGGCACTAATTCGCCGCGACCGGCAGTGCGCCCTCCTGCTTGGCTACCGCGACCTTACCGCTAAGGGCAAAGGCTGAAATCAGCGTGAACAGCAAGGCGATGCAGCCGAGGATCAGGTAAGAGGTTTTGAAACCGTAATTGACGTACATCAGGCCTGCCGCATAGGACATACCGATGGCCGAGAGCTGCTTGAAGAAGCAAAAGCCCCACAGGTAAATCGACGCCGAGAGGTTAACGTTAAACTGAGTGGTGATGTATTTGAAAATGCCCACCAACAGGAACGGCACCTCGAACATATGCAGGGTTTTGAGGATAATGACCGCGGTGACCGAATCCGCCTGCGATGAACCAATAATCCGCACCGACATTATCACCCCGGCTATCAACAGCGCATTCTTGCCGCCAATACGATTAATGATCAACGGCGCAAAGAACATGATGAAAGCATTAAGAAACTCGCCCAGCGTCGTGACATAACCAAACGCCTGCGTTCCCGCATGCCGGTCGCTGAAAAACGACGTAAAGAAGTTGGCGAACTGCTGATCAAAGACGTCATACACGCAGGCCACCCCCACGATATACATCACCAGACACCAGAATTTGCGCATTTTCAGCAGGTTCAACGCCGCCTTTAACTTGATGGGTTTGTGGTTTAACGCCAACCCGTCTGCCACCGCCAGCGTGCTGCTCTGATCGGGTTTGAACAAATAAAGCAAACCGGCCAGGATCAGCGCGAAGCTGGAGGCCAACCAAAACGCGAACTGGTTGTTGATGGTAAACATATAGCCGACGATCGACGCGCAAATCGCCCAACCGATACAGCCGAACAACCGGGCGCGGCCATACTCGAACTGACTGCGTCGGCTCACTTTTTCGATATAAGCTTCAATGGCCGGTGAACCGCCGCTGCACACCAACCCCAGGTAAACCCCACACAGCAAGGCCCCCCACACAAAATGGGTTTGCAGCAGCGGCGAAAACACATAAATAAACAGCGGTGCCAGAAACAGCAGCAAGAAGATGATCATCCACAGCAGATGTTTCTTCAGGCCAAATTTGTCGGTGACAAAACCGAAAATCGGTTGAAACACCAGGGCAAACAGCGCCATGCAGGCAAACACCAATCCGGTTTGCTGTTGGTCGAGCTGGTTGACGTCATGCAGCCAGATAGGAAAGAACGGCAGCACCGCCCCCATGATGAAGAAGTAGAAAAAACAGAAGGCCCCAAAGATCCAAAAATTCTTGTTTCTCAAATAAAACATGGCTCACCACCCTATTTTTGATGGCGCAGGAAGCCCCGCGCCTTGTGCGTTTTGAGGAGGTAATACGGTTAAATTCGGCGATCAGTGATAGGCAGGGAGCCAGCTGCCGTGAGCCTCAATCAGCTCGTCGCACAGCTTACGTATATCATCAATGGAAAGTTCGGCGGAAGTATGAGGATCCAACAGCGCTGCATGGTAAATCGCGTCGCGTTTGCCCGTCACTGCCGCTTCGATGGTCAATAGCTGGGTATTGATATTGGTGCGGTTGAGCGCCGCCAGTTGCTCCGGTAAATGGCCGACGTAACAAGGCGTGATCCCCTGCCCATCCACCAGACAGGGCACTTCCACGCAGGCCTCTGCCGGCAAGTTGGTGATGAGACCGGTGTTGAGCACGTTGCCGCCAATCTTGTACGGCCGGTCGGTCTCCATCGCTTCGATAATGTATGAGGCATATTCGTGGGTACGTGAATGCGTCAGGTTAGCGTCGTGGGTCAACGCCAGCTTGCGTTGCTGCCATTGGTCGATTTGCTCGATACAACGGCGCGGGTACTCGTCGAGGGGGATATTGAAGCGCTCAATCAGTTCCGGGTAATGACGTTTAATCCAATACGGCATGTATTCGGCATTATGCTCGGAAGATTCAGTGACGTAATAACCAAAGGTTTTCATGATTTCATGGCGCACCATGTCGTCATGCTTGCCCTGCAGCGCGTTGGCGCGGCGCTTGATTTCCGGGTACAGATCCTCGCCGTGGCGGCGAACGTCCAGCAGCCAGGCCATGTGGTTGATGCCGGCAATGTGAAACTGAACGTCGTCGGTAGGCATATCGACGCTTTTCAGCAGGGTCTCCGCGCACACCTGAACGCTGTGACATAACCCAACCGTTTTCACCCCGGTATGGCGCAGCATGGCGCCGGTTAAGGACGCCATGGGGTTGGTGTAGTTCAGCAACCAGGCGTCCGGGCAGACCGCCTCAATGTCCCGGGCAAAATCAAACAGCACAGGAATGGTACGCAGCGCGCGGAAGATGCCGCCGATGCCCAGGGTATCGGCAATGGTCTGCTGCAGGCCGTACTTTCTGGCGATGGTGAAATCGGTGATGGTGCAGGGATCGTAACCACCGACCTGAATGGCATTCACCACGTAATTGGCGTTTTTCAGTGCCGCACGGCGGTTTTCTACCCCGAGATAAGGGGTGATCTTCGCCCTGCCCGCATTAATATTGCGGTTGATATTGCTCAGCATGGCGAAAGATTCATTGAGACGCGCGCTGTCAATATCATACAGCGTGATATCCACCTCTTTCAGGGCCGGCGTCGCCATGATATCGCCGAGAACGTTCTTGGCGAAAATGGTGCTGCCTGCCCCCATAAAAGTCACTTTAATCATCGTATTTCTCCGCTGCTGTGGTTTTCGATAAGCTGAAACTACGCGGCAACGCATTCGCAATATAGGGATAAATGTGACCTTGTTATGGCGAAAAATGACGCAGCATGAAAACTGTGAGCCAGGTCTGGATCTGAAGATCGCCCCACCGTCGTGCCACGACTACACTGCTACAGTAAGTGAAAATACAGGGGCCATCACTGATGCATAAGAGTTTTACTCTGAGTCGCACCGACAATATCGAGCTGAACCTGTACCAATATGGCGAGGAGAACTGTGACAAAGGGCACAACTTTGGGCCGGCGGTACGCCAACACTATTTATTTCATTATGTGATAAGGGGTACCGGAGTGCTGAGCAGTGAATATGGCTCTTTTCCGGTGGTGGCTGGAGAAGGTTTTTTGATCCACCCGCATGACGTGACCACCTATCGCGCCGACTCAAAAGATCCCTGGCACTACATGTGGCTGGAGGTCGACGGGCTGGTGGCCGGCAAGATTTTCGAAGAGTGCCGCCTGAGCCGCCAGTTCCCGATTTATCGTCCCCGCCAGAACGAAGATGCTCCTCTGGCGCTGCGCTATCTGCGGCAACTCATCAGCCATGGTGATGAGCATCGGTTAAAGACGCTGGGCCTGAGCTATCTGTTTTTTTCTGCGCTGATTGATAACGCTTTGCAAAGCATCGCCGAGCCACCAAGCGACAAGGCACAGCATCTGCGCAAGGCGGTAAAGCTCATTGAAAACCGCTACCATGAACCCCTCACCATTGAGCGCCTGGCCGCCTACTGCAACATTAACCGCAGTTACCTGTGTCGGCTGTTTAAAGGCACCTACGGCATCGGACCAAAGGAATATCTGCTGAACTTCCGCATGAGCATCGCCGCCAGCCTGCTGTGCAATAGCCAGACGTCAATCAAGGTGGTGGGCATTTCGGTGGGGTATGAAAACCAGCTGCACTTTTCCAAGGCCTTTAAACAGGTCCACGGCCTCTCGCCGGCCAAATGGCGCCTGGAAAATAGTCAGGCATCATCGGTGCCGGGCCGGGTAGAAGCGAACGCCTGACCCTTACTCGCCGCTTTTTTCCGCCCGGATATTTTCCGCCAGCGCGTTCGATTTTATGCGCGGGTATTTCCACAGCCACCGTCCGCTGACCATACGCCAGTAGAACAAGACGCCGCGTACCGCCCAATCCATAAACATCCCCAACCAGACGCCGACCACGCCCATGCCCAACATGATGCCCAGCGTATAGCCGGCGACCACGCGGCAACCCCACATGCCCAGCATCGAAACCCACATCGCAAAACGGGCGTCGCGCGCGCCTTTCAAACCGGCGGGCAGCACCCATGAGGCCGCCCAGATAGGCATAAAGGCGGCATTGAGCCAGAGCAACACCTTTACCACCTCCTTCACGTCGTCTTGTTGGGTATAAAACGAGGCGAAGACCCCCGCCAGGGGCGCGGTACCCCAGGCAATCACCGTCAGCCCAATCGTTGCCAGCCAGAAAATGTGGCGCAATTGGCGCTCCGCCTGCGCTATTTCTCCTTTGCCCAGGCGTTTGCCTACAATAATGGTCGACGCCGACCCCAGGGCGTTGCCCGGCAGGTTAATCAGCGAAGCGACAGAAAAAGCGATGAAATTGCCGGCGATCACGTTGGTGCCCATGCCGGCGACAAACATTTGGGTCAATAACTTGCCGCCGTTGAACAACACCGACTCAATGCTGGCGGGAATACCTATCCCCAGTACTTCCCACAGGATGGTCAGCTTCAACGGGGTAAAGTAACTTTTCAGCGTGATGTGCAGCGCCGGATTAAAGCCGATCATCAGGACGTAAACGATCGCGATGGCACCAATATAGCGGGAAATGGTTAGCCCCAGCCCGGCACCGACAAACCCCAGCCCGTGCCAGCCCAGCATGCCGTAAATCAGTATGCTGCTGATGATGATATTCAGGATATTCATGCCGCCGTTGATCAACAGCGGGATTTTGGTGTTGCCGGCACCGCGCAGCGCCCCGCTGCCGATCAAGGCAATGGCGGCGGCGGGGTAGCTCCACACCGTGGTTTGCAGATAAGACAGCGCCAACGCCTTTACCTCCGGCGTGGCGGCACCGGCGATCACATCAATAATCTGCTCACCCGCCAAATGAATGCCGATCGCCAGCGCCAAGGCCACCAGGGTCATTAACACCAGCGACTGGCGTGCTGCCGCTCGCGCTCTTTTTCTGTCCCGCTTGCCGAGGCTGAAAGCCACCACCACCGTGGTGCCCAGATCCACCGCGGCAAAGAACGAGATGATCACCATGTTGAAGCTGTCCGCCAGCCCCACCCCGGCCATCGCCTCTTTGCCAATCCAGCTCACCAAAAAGGTGCTCAGCACCCCCATCAGCAGGACGCAGGCATTCTCCATAAAGATCGGCACCGCCAGCGGCGTGATCTCACGCCAAAACAGGACGCGATAGCTTTTGCGTTTAGGATACCAGGGCGTATTTTCCACGCGCTGGCGCAGGGCGGCGTATAAGTTCAAGATCGGCTCATGGCATAAAAGTGAAACAACATTTCAAATAATGAGCGACAGAACGTTATCCTGCAAAGAATATTTTGCTTCCTTGATGAGGGCAGCCGAAAGCTGGCGTTACTTCCGGAAAAATCTGGCTGCCCCGAGGGTATTAATCAGCCCAATAAGACCACCAGCCAAAGAATTATTGTCATCACCACCGCAACCAACTGTGCCGCGCCGCCCAAATCCTTGGCGCGCTTGGATAAGGGATGTATCTCCAGAGAAATGCGATCGACGACGCTCTCAATGGCAGTGTTAAGCAACTCAACAACCAGTAAAAGGAAGCTGCTGGCAATCAATAACAACCTTTCTACTTTTGTAATATCTAAAGTAAATGTAACAACCAGTAATATTACGTTAATAACCAGCAATTGGCGGAAAGCATCTTCGGTAAAAACGGCATCAGTAAGGCCCGCCAGTGAGTTTTTTATGCTACTTATTAAGCGATTTATTCCTTTTTTCTTTTCAAATGGCATGCATCTTACTCTTATAAAAATTCGGGTAATTCTTAACACCAACAAATAACGCGCAGTAACTTATAACGAAATTGGTTAATGAAATTAAATAATCACCCGTGTGACATTATTTTCCCGGCAACGTTGAATCGCAAACAGCCAAAAAGCAATTTTGGCCATAGGTATTCTCTGAGCGCAGCGCGCTTTGCATCCTGTTAAGGGCCGATAAATTCAGCGTCTTGCAGAGGGGTTAGAGTTGTTTTTCATATAGGCGATAACGCTTGTAAGGAACCGCGCCAATTCGCTCCAGGATGGTGCGCATGCCGGTATTCGATTCCAGTATCCAGGACATCTCTAGCGCATCAATACCGCGTTTCTCGAAGGGATCATGTAACGCTTCAATCAGCAATAGCGCAATAATCGGCCCTATTCGGCTGAATTGATACTCCTGGCGAACGCCCATCAGCGGCACCCTCGCGGTACGCACGCCGCTCACTTTCAAACGCCACAACAGCTTCGCCCAGCCAAAGGGAAATAAACTGCCGTTCAGATCGGCAATAGCCTCGTTGATATTGGGCAAACCGACGATGAAAGCGCAAGGCACTGAATCGACTTCGGCAATATAAATCATGTCATCAGGCACCAGGAACTTCAGCTGATCGCCCATGGTGGCAAACTCATGCTCGGTGAAAGGCACAAATCCCCAGTTATCCTGCCAGCCGGAATTGAAAATTTCGCGCAGCACCTGCATTTCCTCGCTAAACCTTTTGCGATTGAGGCGGCGCAGGGTGACCTTTTTACGCACCTGACTCATCATTTTTGCCAGGGAAGGCGAAAAATGCAGGTCCGTTCGCTTCATCCAATAGGCCAGCAAATCTATGCCTTGCGTATAGCCCTGGCGCTCCAGATTGGTAGCGTAGTAGGGTTTGGCGTGCGTCATCAGCGCCGACGGCGGAGTATCAAACCCCTCGACCAACAGGCCACTTTCCTGATTGATATTAAGACTGAAGGGACCGGTGATTTTTAATGCGCCCTTAGACCTCAGCCAGGCTTCTGCCGCGGCAAATAACGCACTAAAAACCGCCGGATCCTCGATGGCATCGATCATACCAAAGTGACCGGTATCCTCGCCGTAGCGTTCCCGGTGCAAAGCGTCAATTTGAGCGGTGATCCGCCCGACCACCTTCCCCTCTTTTTTGGCCACCCATGCCTGCCATTCTATGTGGTCAGTCCCAGGATTCTTCTTAGAGAGATGCTCTTCGCGCTCTAAATACAAAGGGTCAATCCAATTAGGATCGTCACGAAACAGGGAAGAAGGAAAAGCGATAAATGCCTTAAGATCACGCTTATCGAGGACTTGCTCAATATGAATCATAAATAACCTTACAATTTAGTGACATGCTCAAAAAAAGAACGTTATGACGCCAGTGATATTTTCTGAAATGAGATCGGCTCTCGGCTATGACTTATCCCTTTAAGAGATAAGAAAAATCAATTAATACCTATTATCCTGCAGGATGTTACCCGAGCAGAGTTTACACTGACACGTGCTGTTCTTTATCAAAAGTGATGCCAGACAGGGGCGTGAGTGATCTGAGCAAATTATGCTTTTTATTATTTCGTGCTATTTCCAGCAAAAGAAAACCAATCGTTTTTTAGTTTACTAATTCTGCTCTGGAGACGCATTGGCATATTTTAACATTAAATGCTTTTTCTATCCTTGGGGTTAAATGAGGCTTTCACTTTTGGCCATCTTCCGGATACTGTTTATGATATGTTTAAGTACGGAGATAGCCATGTGCAAGATCAGATCCTATGAATCTACGATTATTGCCTTCCGGAAATGTGCCGACAACAGGCACCCGGTGAAGGCTGTCGGGCAAAGGGCTGTGATATCTGGCGCCAACGATGGCAGCCCGTATATCCACAGTTCCTCAGCTATGGTCCTCACGTGAAAATAGGCTTGGTAATAATCTTAGGCTAATCCCTCACCTTTAGTTCAGAGTTGGCGCGGTGGTTATTAACCATTCGATATGCCATTTGTGGAATGAAAGAAAATGACTGAATAACAAATATATTCAAAACATTTTCATTGTAAAAACATTAACTCTCTCGCCAATCGTCGTTTATCTCTTTTGGTGATTTTTAATCTATGGCTAATTTGTATATGTCTGAAACAAGCTCCACTCATTCTCTTCCCATGCGTTATGCAGATTTCCCCACCCTGGTGGAGGCTTTAGATTATGCGGCGCAGGGCAGTACAGGAATGAACTTTTACGATCGTCGTAATCAGCTCGTGGCCGTACTGGAATATCGCACGCTAAAACAGCGGGCGATTGTGGGTGCGCGACGCCTGTTATCACTGAACCTCAACAAGGGCGATCGGGTTGCGCTTATTGCGGAAACCAGCGCCGGTTTCGTTGAGGCTTTTTTTGCCTGCCAATATGCCGGTTTGGTTGCCGTGCCCCTGGCGATCCCTATGGGTGTCGGGCAACGGGACTCCTATACCATCAAGCTTCAGGGCCTGATCAACAGCTGTAAACCTGCCGCCATTATCAGCAGTGAAGAGTGGGTACCGTTAATCAGTTCCGCCACCCTGGATGCACCGCCAACCCATATTCTCAGCGACGCAGATTTTAACGCTCTGCCCGAGCGGGATGTGGAGCTGCAGGCACCGTCGCCCGACGATATTGCTTATCTCCAATACACCTCGGGCAGCACTCGCTTTCCACGTGGGGTTATCATTACCCAGCGTGCGGTGATGTCCAACCTGCGCGTGATTAGCCATGACGGGATCAAACTGCGTGCGGGCGATCGCTGCGTTTCCTGGCTGCCCTTCTATCACGATATGGGCCTGGTCGGTTTCCTGCTTACCCCGGTGGCGACTCAACTGTCCGTTGACTATCTGCGGACGCAAGATTTTGCCATGCGTCCAATGCAATGGTTAAAACTGATCGCCAAAAATCGCGGCACCGTGTCCGTCGCACCGCCGTTTGGCTACGATTTATGCCTGCGCTACAGCAACAACAAAGAGATCACCGACCTGGATCTCTCCAGTTGGCGCGTAGCCGGCGTAGGGGCTGAACCTATTCCGTCAGATTTGCTTTCTCAGTTCGCTGAGCACTTCAGCCATCTTAACTTTGACCGCAAAGCGCTGATGCCCTGCTATGGTTTGGCCGAGAACACTCTGGCGGTCAGTTTTTATGACGAAACTTCCGGCACGCCGATCAACCAGGTCGACCGAGACATTTTGGAATACGAAGGTAAGGCGGTAGCGCCCGGCAAAAAAACGCGGGTCACATCGACCTTCGTCAATTGCGGCAAGCCACTGCCCGGTCACCGTATCGAAATTCGCAGCGAAACCGGACTCCCGTTGCCAGAGCGGCAGGTCGGCCGTATTTGTATCTCCGGCCCCAGCCTGATGAACGGTTATTTCCGCGACGATACGTCTCAGCAGCAAATCCAGGCAAGTGGCTGGATGGATACCGGTGACCTGGGCTATCTGCTGGATGGCTACCTGTACGTCACCGGCCGCAAGAAAGATTTGATCATCATTCGTGGCCGTAATATTTGGCCGCAGGATATTGAATATGTTGCGGAGTCCGAGCCGGAAATCCGCTCTGGTGACGCCATTGCCTTCGTGACCGAAGAGCACGGTGACGGCGCCAGAATTATTCTGCAAATCCAGTGCCGCGTGAGCGCAGAAGATCGTCGGGAGCAAATCGTCCACACTCTGAGCGCCCGAATTCAAAGCGAGTTCGGCATTGCGGTGGATATTGAGCTGTTGCCACCCCACAGCATTCCCCGCACCTCCTCGGGGAAACCTGCCCGTGCAGAGGCGAAAAAGCGTTGGCTGACCACCTCCATCTGCCCGCCGATGCAGCAACTGGCAGGCTTTGCGCAATGACAGGCACCGTAGCAGTCACTGGCGTAACCGGCTTCATTGGCCGACATATCGTTCAGAATCTGCTTTCGCGTGGTTTTACCGTGCGTGCCCTCACCCGGCGCGCAGGTCAAACCGCCCCCCCTAACCTGACCTGGGTTCAAGGGGCGCTGGAAGATCAGGACTCGCTCACCGAACTGGTTCGCGGCGCTGAGTTCGTGGTGCATTGTGCGGGCCAGGTTCGGGGAGGGACGGAAGAAACCTTCACCCGGTGTAATGTCAACGGCAGCCAACACCTGATGCAGGCAGCCCGACAAAGCGGCAGCTGCAAGCGTTTCCTGTTTATCTCTTCTCTTGCCGCTCGCCATCCTGAGCTGTCCTGGTATGCCAATTCCAAACATGTTGCTGAACAACGGCTAACCGCCATGGCTGCGGATATCTCACTGGGCATCTTTCGCCCCACCGCGGTTTACGGGCCCGGCGATAAAGAGCTTAAGCCGATATTTAGCTGGCTGCTGCGCGGCGTGCTTCCACGACTGGGCGCAGCGGAAGCAAAGCTGACGTTCCTCCATGTGAGCGATTTAGCCGAAGCCGTGAGCCAGTGGCTATTGGCCCCTGGCCCGCAGACGCAAACTTATGAACTTTGCGACGGGGTTGCCGGCGGTTATAGCTGGCAGCGGTTACGGGAAATAGGGACCACCGTGCGCAATGGCCCGGTGCGGCTGGTGGGGATCCCGCTGCCCCTGCTGAAAATTTTGGCCGACGGCAGCATGTTGCTGAGCCGCTTGACCAAGAAAGAACCGATGCTGACCCACAACAAAATACGGGAATTAACCTATCCGGACTGGTCTGCAAACAATCGAAGCCTGTCCGAGAATATTCATTGGGTCCCCAAGGTCAGTTTGAAGCGCGCACTGCGTGAAGGTTTATTTTAATTATCTACATTAGAGGTTTGCCAAAATTCTTATGCGAAATCGCGACGCTGTAATGAATTATATTCTGACTTGCCTGCAAGGTCTGGTCGAAGGCGGGTTAGAAATCAAACCTGATAGCGATCTCGTCAACGATCTTGGCCTGGAGTCCATCAGAGTCCTGGATCTGCTGATGATGTTAGAAGACGAATTCGATATTTCTATTCCTATCAATATATTGCTTGATGTCAGAACGCCAGAGCAGCTGCTTGACGCTCTACTCCCTCGCCTGGAGAAAACCAATGGGTCTTTATGATAAATTTTCGCGGCTTACCAACGATCGTAAGCAATTCCAGGCCGATGGCCTGAACCCCTTTGGCACCTGCATCGACGAGGTTTACTCGGCAACCGAAGGGCGTATTGGCAATCAGAAAATTGTTCTGGCGGGGACCAATAACTACCTGGGCCTGACCTTCGATGCGCAGGCTATTGCCGAGGGTCAGGCGGCCTTGGCCGCACAGGGCACCGGCACAACGGGCTCACGCATGGCGAACGGCAGCTACGGTTCCCACTTGCAGTTAGAGCAAGAGCTGATGGCCTTCTTTGATCGCCCTACCGCCATCGTCTTTTCCACCGGCTATACCGCGAACCTGGCGGTCATCAGTACTCTGGCAACCCCCGGCTCGGTCGTGCTGATCGACGCGGACAGCCACGCGAGTATTTATGATGCCTGCGCCCTGGGCGGCGCTGAAATCATTCGCTTCCGCCACAACGATGCCAAAGATCTGGAACGTCGCATGGTGCGCCTTGGCGAACGAGCCCGAGAGGCGATCATTATCGTCGAAGGCATTTACAGCATGCTGGGCGACGTGGCTCCGCTGGTTGAAATCGTCGACATCAAACGGCGGCTCGGCGGCTATTTGCTGGTAGACGAAGCTCATTCATTCGGCGTAATGGGTACTCACGGGCGGGGACTGGCTGAAGAGCTGGGCGTTGAGCAAGACGTTGATATTATTCTGGGCACGTTCAGTAAAAGCCTGGCCTCTATCGGCGGCTTTGCCGTGGGTGGCAAAGACATGGAAGTGCTGCGCTACAGCAGTCGCCCTTATATTTTTACCGCTTCGCCTTCGCCATCCAGTATCGCTTCGGTGCGCGCTTCTTTGAAAAAGATCGCGCAACATCCTGAGCTGCGGAAAAAACTCTGGAGCAACGCGCATCGGCTCTATCAGGGGCTGGCTAAGCTGGGCTACGAACTGGGGCCGCGCATCAGTCCGGTGGTGCCGGTGATGATTGGCTCAAAAGAAGAGGGTTTGCATTTTTGGCGCGACCTGATCGCCAAAGGTGTTTATGTCAATCTCGTGTTACCCCCGGCAGCGCCGGCCGGCATAACGCTCCTGCGATGCAGCGTTAACGCCGCGCACAGTGAAGAAGAGATTGATAAGATCATTGGCGCTTTTGCCGCGCTGAAAAAATAATGCCCTTCCCGCTGCCCATAAAACTCATGGGCAGTGTTCCAATCGATAACTCTCTTCACCTTGCCTGCCAGTGCCGAAAAGTTATCGGCACTGGAATCAAACTTTCTGACGGCAAGAACTGAAGTAATCAGTGGGTCGCTACCGATTCGCCTTCGACAACAAAGCTATATCCCTGCGCTTGCATAAATTCCGCGACGGCTTTTTCAGCGGCGGATAACACTTCATCCAGCGGTTTATTGGCATCGACATCCGCAATTTCCGCACCTTCAAAAGTGAGCAGTGGCGTAACGGCAATCTTTTTGGCTAATGCTTCTTTACGATGATCGGGTTTACGTGCGCAGGCAACGTCCAGATCCACATTCAGCTTGATCACCAGGTCCGGCTTATTATCCGCCATCCATTGAAAAGCTTTGCGTTCGCGCCCCGCCAACCATCTGACAAAATGGCTGCCCTGGGTATTTTCGGGAAAAACGGTGCCATCATAAGCGCCGGGGATTTGTACCTGCGGGAAACGATCGGTTAATACGATCAGGCCTTGCCGACGAAAAGCCAACATGCGACGAAAACGCAACAGCCGACGCAAAACGAAAGTGATAATGACCAGACCCGGCAACAACCCCACCCTGGACTTTTTGGATTTCACTTTTTTAGTATTGCGTTCGATGGCCTTGCCAACAGAATTGCCCATCAGCGGAAGTTGCGAAACCGCACGCCCGACATTTCCTGCCTGCTTACCCAGATGCACCTTCACTGCGGGACCGTATTTTTTCACATACTCAATGAGATATTCACAAACGGTAGACTTACCCGAGCCATCGCTGCCAATTACCGCAATAAGCGGCGGGAGTTTTGAATGCATAATAAGATTCTCTTCTAAGACACCTGTAAAAATGTACCATTTCGAAAACAAAAAGTCGCTTAATGACGTTATCAATGCCATGAGGAGTAAATATTGCCAACCCCAGACCAAAGCACACAAAAGATTAAGAAAACAATGAGGAAATCTGTTCCATTACCCGGTACCGCAACGCCTAATTAGCATTAAGAGCTATAAGAACAATCGCAGCCGTGGTTAGCACAAAAAAACAAGACGGATTTACCAAAACATAATCATCAATAATAAACAAATTTGATTACCACTGAGATAATACGCAATAAATATCTTGAACCCAAGGCTGGTTATAATACAATAGTTTCTTTGATTTGGACCAATTATTGTGAGTCAACAGACCATGCCCATTGCTAATCATCCCCCCGTACGCGTAATTGCAATAACGGGTTGTGATGGCTCGGGAAAATCAACTTTGGCTGCCAGTCTGGTCAATCATCTCTCATCGCAAGAACCGACGGAATTACTTTATCTCGGCCAGTCTTCAGGGCGTATTGGGGAATGGATCAGCAACTTGCCTATTATTGGCGCGCCCTTCGGTCGTTATTTACTGGCGAAGTCCGATCGCGTTCATGAACATCCTTCAACACCGCCGGGCAACCTGACCACGCTGGTGATCTTTTTGTTGTCATATTGGCGAGTTTATAAGTTTCGCCGAATGCTGGCGAAAAGCCGCAAAGGACAATTGCTGGTCACCGATCGTTATCCGCAAGCGGAAGTGGCGGGTTTTCGTTTCGACGGGCCGCAGCTGGCAAAAACGGATGGCGGAAATCGCTGGGTACGCTGGTTGAGAAAACATGAGCAAAGGCTGTATCAGTGGATGGCATCATATCCGCCTTTCTTATTGATTCGTCTCGATATTGATGAGGAAACCGCATTCTCGCGCAAGCCCGATCACAAGCTTTCTGCGCTGCGCGAAAAGATTGCCGTCATTCCGCATCTTACTTTTAACGGCGCAAACATTCTGGATTTAGATGGGCGAGAGCCGGCGAGTAAAATTCTCGATGAATCGCTGCGAGCCATTCGAACCTCCCTGGCGACACCCGAGGTTTAGTCTGCCGATAACTTATTAATACTGAAAAAAATGCAAACAGATAAATCAAATACCGCCAGCGATCCCACATCGACCGTTATTACCGGCCTGATTGCGGTCGTGGGCAGTGACGGCACGGGGAAATCCACGCTTACCACTGACCTGGTCAAAAACCTGCAAAAATACCGGGCAACGGAACGGCGTTATTTAGGACTGATCTCCGGTGAAGATGGCGACAAAATTAAGCGCCTGCCGGTTATTGGTGTCTGGCTTGAACGCCGTCTGGCCGCCAAGTCCGACAAAACTCAGCGCATGAGCAATAAGCCGCCGGCACTTTGGGCAGCCCTGATTATGTATGGTTTTTCAGTGTGGCGTGCGGCCAATTTACGCAAAGTACAACGTCTGGCACAAAGCGGCGTGCTGGTGATCAGCGATCGTTTCCCGCAGGCCGAGATTTCCGGTTTTTACTATGACGGTCCGGGCATTGGCGTGGAGCGGGCAAAGGGCTGGTTAATGACTCGCTTGGCGGCACGCGAAAAACGTTTATATCAATCAATGGCCTTATACCGCCCTGAACTTATCATTCGCCTCGATATTGATGTCGATACCGCCTTTTCACGTAAGCCCGATCACAGCTACGAAGAACTGAAGGACAAAATATCTGCCATGGTTCGGCTGCAATATAATGGTTCCAGAATTATAGAGTTGGATGCTAAAGCGCCTTACGATGAAGTACTGGAAAAAGCGCTGAATGCAATATCCTCCGTTGCTATGATCCCTTCGCGTCCCCAGGCTTCTCTCGGATAGCGAGTTCATTCATCTACAGACATGTCAATAATATCGTTCACTATTAAGATTCAGGGATAAACAACGCTAATGTTTATTACCCAAAAATTAGGAAATCGCACTTTTTGATCATGTTTTAAAATGAATATCAGCACGGAAAGCATGACCAAACAGCATTGAATGGTAAAAACATTTCAGCCTGGAAAAGTATTATTGGAGATATTTTCATGATTATATTTCAGGTGTGAAAGTTTTTACCGGAGCCTGTCGCTCGCAATGTAAAATAGGGATTGAGCCGCTATCAATCCTGGTGAGAGTATCGCCAGGCAAAACGGGCGATTCTTTACTTTTCACTCCATGAACGGATGCCTATCCCTGAATTTCGTCGCACAGGATAGGTATGCAAGGCCAGCTTATGTCCGCTGAGCTATTGATAACCTGAAGTGGTCAGTATGGCTGGTTTTACCATGAAGCATTGGTTTTCCGATGGAGCCTTTCGTTCCATCCTACGTAACGCCGCTTATTTAGGTTCCGGCAGTGTCGCCAGCGCCTTGCTCGGGTTGCTTGCGCTTTCTTGCGCCGGTAAAGGTATGTCGCCCGAAATGTTCGGGGTTCTGGTTGTTATTCAAGCCTATACCAAAGCCGTCAGCGACTTTATCAAGTTTCAGACGTGGCAATTCGTTGTTCAATTTGGGACTCCGGCGCTGGAACGCCAAAACATTCAACGCTTTCGTGACGTCATTTCATTTTCGTTCGGTCTGGATATCGCCAGCGGCACCATTGCTGTCCTGGGCGGCATGTTGCTGCTCCCTTTCCTTTCGCATGCCTTAGGGTTGGATACGGAAAGTTTCTGGCTCGCGATCCTTTACTGCACCTTAATTCCATCGATGACGTCATCCACCCCTACGGGAATTTTACGCGCGTTTGACCGCTTCGATCTGATTGCCGTTCAGCAAGCCATCAAGCCCTTCCTGCAGGCCGTCGGCAGCGTCCTGTCCTATTATTTTGATTGGGGATTTCCAGGATTCATCGTCACGTGGTATGCCTCCAACCTGATCGGCGGCACGCTATTTTGGTGGTTCGCCGCGCGTGAACTGCACCGCAGGGATATCCATAACGCATTGAAACCACGGCTATTCAAGACCGCTCGTCGTATCGAAGGCGCCTGGAATTTCGTCTGGACCACCAATTTTGCCCATACTATTTGGGCTACCCGTAACTCGTGCAGCACGGTGTTGGTCGGCGTCGTTTTGGGCCCGGCCGCCGCCGGGCTGTTCAAAATCGCGATGACCTTCTTTGACGCCACGGGGACCCCGGCCAAGCTGCTGGAAAAAAGCTTCTACCCTGAGATCATGCGTCTGGATCCCCGTACCAGCAAACCCTGGATGCTGGGCCTCAGATCGGCGTTGTTGGCTGGCGGCATAGGCCTTGCCGTGGCGTTGCTGGTCATCGTCGTAGGTAAGCCATTAATTTCCTTTGTGTTCGGTCAGCAGTATTTGCAAGCCTATGATTTAATCCAAATCATGCTGGGCGCCATTATCGTTTCCATGCTGGGTTTCCCGCAGGAATCCTTATTGTTCATGGCGGGCAAACAGCGTGCTTTCTTGATTGTGCAGACTTTTTCTGCGGTCGCCTATATAGCGCTGCTGGTGGGCATGTCTCATCTGTTTGGTGTGCAGGGTGCGGCCTTCGCTTATTTGGCAGGCCAATGTTTGGACGTTTTATTGACGCTCATACCGACGATAGGCGCTTACCGTAATCGCTATTTACTGGGATTCAACGTATCCAGAGAGAGTAATCAATGATGAATAGCAGCAACGGGAAAAAATTCTCTGCTGAAACTACGCAGTTACTGTTTATTGCCGTAGAGACGGATGACATTGTTGATGCAAATATCAGTTTGCCACAACATATTGATTTGCAATGCTCATATGAGAGCATTCAGGATAATTACGCCCTGTGCCTGCAGTTTTGGCAGGACGGTTTTACCCGGCGAGAACTCCTGGGCTTAGTGAATGATTTTCTTAAAGATTCAGACTTACCCGCCGCGACGCGCATGCGCTACAAATATATTCGCGCGCGCTATAAACATTTACGCTTTGCCCAGCGTCTTTACAGCAAAAAGCACAGTGCCGGCCGCCTTTTTCACACCACCACCGTGGTGCTCGGCCATTTTCAGGATGCGTTTCGCAATGGCAACCAACAGAACCTGAAATTCTACGGCAATCTTCTTCGGCTGCTGCTGAGCAGGCCGGTCTGGTCGCTGGTGAATTACGCTTTGCAGCATATCCAATTAGAAACCGAGAGTGATTTTATTGCCTACCGTCAGGAGCAAATGCGCTCACTCCAGGAGCTGATTGTGAATCCAGAGCTCACGGGAAAGCAGTTCCACGACGTGCGGAAAATCGTCAGCCAGCAGGTCTCGTTCTATGACACGCTAAGATCGATAGATCCAGGCAACCGCGAGGCTCTGCAGATCTCCAGATTCCTGGCCGCGATTAACGGGCTAATGGGCGATCGTCATGATGTGATGGTGGCGGACAAGCTGGCTGGGGGGAAATCCTATGACCAACCCACCATGCTGGATGTCGATATCCGCCAACGCCTGGAGTTACTTCTTGAGCGCTATCCTATGTAGCTGTCACTCGGGGGAGATAGCCGCTCCCCCGGCCGCAGCCACTGATAAATTATGGTTATGTTCATGATGCTACGCGGATTACTGCCCTTGTCACTGCTGCTGTTGCCACTGATGGCATCAGCGCATAATTTTGTTCAGGGTAAGCCTGTCGTATCGGTTGCCATCGCCGATCGGGGTGAGTTGCTGCTGGAAAATGGCACTTTCAGCTATAAGCAATGGGACAGTGCAGAACTGGCAGGGAAAGTGCGGGTCATCCAGTGCATCGCCGGTCGCACCTCGGCCAAAAAGAAGAACTCGATGCTGATTACCGCCGTCAAAGAGGCGAACTTTCCAAACGACCGTTTTCAGCCCACCACCATCGTCAATACTGACGATGCGATCCCCGGCAGCGGTTTTTTCGTCCGCGGCAAAATTGAGAAAAACAAAAGGCATTATCCCTGGGCGCAATTTATCGTCGATAGCGACGGGTTGGTGCGTCAAGCCTGGCAACTGCCAGAAGAGAGTTCAACCATTTTGGTGCTGGATAAACAAGGCCGCGTCCAATGGGCAAAAGACGGTGCTCTGACCCCTGATGAGGTTAACCAGGTCATCGCCCTGCTGCAAAAGCTGATTAACCATGATCAATCATGATGAAACACAGGCTGAAAGCCGGTCTTCCTCTGCAAAACATGCGTTTGATAATAAGGGACGTCTATAACTTATGGTGTTGATTGAGCGCTATATCATGGTTGAAATCCGCCGATTGGTGATGATCATCGTGGGTTTTCTGATTTTCATGTTTGCCAGTTATTCGGCCCAGCGCTATCTCACCGAGGCCGCCAACGGGACACTGGCGCTGCACATCGTATTCGACGTTGTCTGCTATAAAATATTGATTGCCCTGGAAATGCTGCTACCGGTAGGCCTGTATGTTTCCGTCGCCGTGGCGCTGGGGCAGCTCTACAGCGATTCCGAAATCACCGCCATTCACGCCTCAGGCGCCAGCCCATGGCGGCTGTACAAAGCGGTGTTGGTGCTCGCCATTCCGCTGGCCCTGTTTGTCACCCTTTTGTCCCTGTATGGCAGACCTTGGGCGTACGGCAACATTTATCAGTTGGAACGCCAGTCGCAATCGGTGCTGGATGTCAGCCATCTGCAGGCAAACAAGTTTAACATTAACGGCAGCGGCCGAATGATCATGGCCTCGCGCATTGACCCGACCTCAAACCACCTGACGGATGCACTGATTTATTCACGCTCGGCCAATAATACCAGCCTCTATCGGGCTCATTCCGTCGAGGTCATAGATCCTTCGCCCTCAAGCCCCTCCGTGATACTGAAAACGGGCACGGCCTACGTGCTGGAGCGCAAAGGGACCGATGACAACATGCAGAATTACAATAACTTCAAGATATCACTGAAGCCCTTTATCGAAAGCCTGGAAGTGAAGCGCAAATCAGCTTCCCTGGGGGAATTGTCACGCTCATCGGATCCCGCAGACCGGGCGGAATTGCAATGGCGAGAAAGCCGCGGCGTCACGACCCTGCTGATGGTGCTATTGGCGATCCCCTTTAGCCGCATCAAACCTCGTCAGGGACGTTATGCCACCTTGCTGCCCCTGACCCTGCTGTTTACCGCCATTTTTTATGGCGGAAATATCTGTCGGACATTGGTCGCTAACGGAACCCTCCCAACCACGCCGGGCGTCTGGCTGGTGCCGATGCTGATGCTGGCCGGGATGCTAATCCTGATCGCCCGCGATTTTTCCCTGCTGCGGAAGCCCTTCCGATGAACATTTTCAGCCGTTATTTGATCCGTAATCTGTTTATCGGGTTTGCCGCCGCGGCCGGATTGTTAATCCCCTTGTTTACCACCTTTAATCTGATCAACGAGCTCGAGGACGTCACCCCTAACGGCTACCATTGGAACCAGGCATTACTGGTAGTGTTAATGACATTACCCCGAAGCCTGGTGGATCTCGGCCCCTTTATCGCGCTGCTTGGCGGCATCATCGGGCTTGGCCAGATGTCTAAAAGCCTTGAATTAACGGCAATCCGCACCGCCGGTTTTTCAATTTTCCGCATTGCTATGGTCACACTCTACGCCGGCCTGTTTATCAACCTGTCGTTAGGCGCACTCGATGAGTGGGTAGCTTCCCCTCTGCAGCAACGCGCATTGCAGCTTAAAGACGGCGCCCTGGCAAAAACCGGTAATGCCACGGATGCGGGGAACGCCCTGTGGGCGCGAAAGGGCAATGAATTTGTTACCGTGAAATCTCTGGACGAGCATAGCCAACCCGTCGGAATTGAGATTTTCCGCTACCAAGACGACCTGTCGCTGGAGTCCTATGTGTATGCGGAGACGGCCACCACGGCCGATAACGGACTGTGGACGCTACATAAAGTTATGCAAAAAAAATGGGACAACAAAAAAGAGAGCGTACAAACCCAGGATACTTTGCTCTGGCAATCCCTTTTTGCCGGAATGAACCTGAAAGGGCTGACCTTGCCTGCCGACAGCTTCTCCATCAAACAGTTGAAGCAGTACATCACCTACCTGCAAAGTTCGCAGCAACCCAGCACCGAGTATCGGATCGCGTTATGGCAAAAATTGGGCCGCCCCCTGTTGGTGCTGGCGATGATTTTATTGGCCATCCCCTTCACCTTCAGTATTCCTCGCGCCCCCGGGCTAGGCAGCCGTTTAGCCGTAGGGGTGATCGTGGGGTTGCTCACCTACATTATCTACCAGATTATCCTCAACCTCGGGCTGCTGTTTTCGCTTAATGTCCCACTCACGACGCTGGTCCCACCGCTGTTGCTGTTACTAGTCGCTTTAGCCTTGGTTTACCGCTTCGATAAACAACACTAGGGCCTGTCCCTCAGTCCACCTTAAACCTGGCTTGTATCAGACGACTGCAACCAGAGTTTAAGGTTGCTCTAACGATGAATATCTAAGCTGAAGGCCGCTGAAGTGCCGTTGGATCTGTTGCTGTGTGGCCAGTGCTGCGTTGCCTTGTTGAGTTTGCAGAACGCGCAGTTGCTCCTCGAGCGGCACGGTATTACGGAAGTTGTTCATCATTTCGTACACGCTCGATTTCAGCTCGCTGACGGTAATGTATTTACCTTTTTGACCATCGAGTGAGTTCAGCCGGTCGGCCAGTCCTTGAAGCTGTTGCATGCCATCATGCCAGCCTGTCAGAGAACGATCAGAGAGTCCGTACGCTGCAACTCGTTGTTGCCACTGCTTATTCATTTCTGCCACTTCAGGGCGATCGGGCCACATCGACGATGTCATGAGGGGAAAATTCAAATTCGTTCTGGCAGATTAAGTATTCATCCACCAGCGTGGTTTGCAATAGTATCGGGTCGTCGGTATTGATGGTCGTGATGACCCCGGCGTCCCGCAGCCGGGATAGGCGCCAAGTTTGATGTTCGAGGTTAGGCATACGCCGATAGGGATACGCCGTTCAGCCAATAATTCCACGACAGCCGGGTCGTCTATCGCCCGAACGCCGTGATCGATGCGATCGGCCCCCAATAGCAAGATGGCCTCGCGCATGCCCTCTGCGCCGCTCGACTCTCCGGCATGCACGGTTCGCTTCAACCCGGCCCGGCCGGGCGAAAGCCTGCGCGAAACGCGCACCGCTGCCTTTGGTGACGGCCTCATTGCCATCGACGGACAGCGCGACCACTCTGGGATGCCGCAGCACGGTTAAAAAATCCACCAGCTCACTCGCCTCGGCGGCCGTTTGCTGGCGGAGCAAACTGACGCATAGCCAAACGGACGCCAATCCATCCTCTTCGGCCGCGCGCAAACCGGCGTCAATCGCGTCGATCATCTCACCGAGCCTGCCGCGCCACGCTTTCCAATGGGTCGGATTGAAAATAAGATCGGCGTACAGCCCACCATTCTGCGACAGCCGTTGCGCATAGGAGTAGCTTAACTGGGCACGGCGCTCACGGCTGCTCACCAGGCCGCAGGACCAGTCGAGGAACGCGAGAAAATCGGCAAGCCCGTTAAAATTCAACAGCGCGTCCTGCTTTCTGGACATGGAGATCCCCGAGGATAACGCCCAGACCGCGAGCTGTTCCGGATCAAAACAGCCCTCCAGATGCACATGCACTTCCGCCTTCGGCAGAGAAACCATCTGCGCTCGGGAGAGCCTGGTTTGGTTTACATTCCATTCCAAAAAATGGTTCTCAATGGTTATTTATGGAGGCCAACGAGCCAAGCTTTCGAGAACCGTGAGTGACGGAATCGGTGCTAAAGCTCCGTTGAAGGGGGAGTGAATGCGGTAAAAAACGCGGTGAAACGGGGGAATGATTTAGGGTAAGCATCGCAATATGTTAATCCTGTAATGAGTTAGACGGCTGACCATCTTAGAATTCATCAACAGGCCAGCAACCTATGCGTGAGGCTACCGGCGAAGGCGGACAATAGCTCTCTTCACCGAAGCCGGCACAGCATCACCCCATCCTCATTGCAACGCCGGTATCCGTGGGCGCCAGCAAAAACCGTTGGGGCCGTTCTCTTACCTGAACATATGTAGAACATGTGCGTGTCAAAAACAGATTGCTCGCTGGGTCGCCGTTATTATGCGGCAATCGCCAACAATCATCGTCTAAACACGCCACCAAGCCTATGGAAAGCCAGGGAACTTTGTAAAGCCATTCCCCCCATCACGCCTTTCTCAGCAACAGCGCCCACAGCGCCAGCACGGCAAAGGCGATGTATATAGCCATAAAAAGGACAATGGCGGCAAACAAGGCGCTCACTACCCCTATTTTATCCGCCAGCCAACCTGCGGCCGGCGGCATGATATTGAACAAATAGACGATAAAGTAAAACTTCGACACCGCGTTCCCCCCAGGCGCCACAAGCGAGAGCTTATTGACCAGGATAGCGCCGCCCACAAAAACCGCGCCGTACGAGAAGCCGGACAGCGCCAGACTCACCGCCGCGCTGGCCACAGAACCGCTCTCGAGCGCCATGGTCATCATGACCATGGAGAAAACCTGCGCAATCAGCCCTAGCACCAATGAAAACTCAGGCTTCAGAAAACGCGGGATCGTGAACTGCACCACGCCGGCCACCAGCAAATAACCGGTGGCGATATAGCCAAAGCCCGCGGGTGACTGGAGCCCGAAGACCTGGATCGCGGCCGTCGGCCCCAACGACAGGATCAGTGCAGCGTATGACCAGGAGATAAACACGCACAGCGCAAGCAGATAGAACAGTGGTTGGCTAAAACCGGCGCTCTTTTCAGGCGTTTTCGTGTCCGCAACGCCGAGGGCTGGCAATCCCTTCTGCGGCCAAAGCAGAACGATGGCGATCGCGGAAAGGAAAACTAACGCGGCGATAGTCACCGCCGGCGAAGTGAGCGGGTAAAAAGCCAGCTGAGCGTAAATGCTGCTGATAACCGGCCCCAGCGCCAGGCCGGTCACCAAAGCCAAACTGCCCAGCAGAGCGGCGCGTTTGGCGCTATCGCCGCGACTGAAGTTGATCAACAAGATGTTGATGATGGCCGTGGCCGTACCGGCCCCCAAGCCGGAAATAAATCTGAACAGGCACAGCGCCTGCAAAGAACGAGCAAAGGAAAAGCACAGCGTTGGCACCACCACCACCATCAGCGAAACCACCACCAGCAACCGGGCATTTTTATCGGTGATGGTGAGCCTGCGTGATAAAAACAAGGCCAGCAATACGCCAAACCCATAGGAAGAGAAAATGAAGGTCAGGTCGATATTACTCAGGGCAAAGGTTTCTTGATATAAGGGATATAACGGCGTGGGAGAGCCGCTGTTCAACAAGATAAAAAATAAAGCGATCGTCAACGCCGCTAATATGCTCACCTGGCTGCGGTTTGTCTGCTCAGAAGTCATTATGCCACCATTTTGGAAAATACCGATCGTAGCACCCGACCGGATCGCAAACTTTCGCGTTTGCACTTTTTTCTTTATCGTTCGGACAGGACGGCGGGATAGCCTGTACACCGGCTGCCACCTCGCCCATAATGAGTTCGCCTCACCGCACTGCCGGGGGCAATGTATAACCTTGGCAAAATAGCGACTATGCTCAACAGTAAACGCATAAGACAAGCAGGTAATAATGGATCCATTATCCGATATTGTTTCCAGGTTAAAAATCAGCAGCCAAAAAATTGTCACGTTTGACATGACTACCAATACCAAAGCGCTGTTTCCAGGCTATTCCGGAATGAAGATCTATATCGCCAAGAGTGGATCTTTTTTCATTAAAATGGCAGACGATGCAACCGCTTATCCGGTTGCGCAAGGTGATGTGCTAATCTTATCCAGCGGACGTGAATTCAGCATTTTTGATAACCCTAACGCGCCGGCCATCGATATAAGAAAAATTCACGTGATGAAAGACAGATCGTCCTGCTTTACCAACGGCGGATGTGATTTCTCATTTGTAGGCTGTCGATTTGTATTTCAAATCAATGATACATTCCGTTTTATCACCAGCCTTCCCGAACCCATTGTGATCAATACGCAACGAGAAGAAAACGAAGGCATTAAGGATTTTTTGAGCCGGCTCTCATCGGAGATTGAAAAACCGGGCCCGGGCAGTGAACTTATCACTGAGCATCTTCTGCAGATCATTTTGACGCAGGCGCTGAGAGTACTGCTGTCTTCCGGCGCGCTTGGCCGTGGCGAAGGCTGGTTTTACGCGATGGCGGACAAAAATATCGGCCTGGCGCTGACCAGCATACATGATCAGCCGGGAAGGAAATGGCGTCTGGACGAGCTAGCCAGCGTTGCCGGCATGTCGCGCACCGCCTTCACCACCCGGTTCAGAAAGCTGGCTGGCTACAGCGTTAACGAATACATTCGCATCTGGCGTTTTAGCCTGGCCATCGAGCGGATGGTCGCCAATAAAGAAAAAATATCCCAGATCGCTTTTGACCTGGGATATGAATCGGAAAGCGCCTTCAGCACCGCGTTCAAGAAAAGCATGGGCGCGTCGCCAAGGACTTATATCGGCAGCCATACCCCCTGAAGCTACCAAAGGGGGCACGTCCCTGTGCCGGTCTTATCCTTATTCTGCAAACCAGACCGCAGGCAGATCAGTCTGCAGTGTGATGGTTTTTATTTGCGTGTAGGCATTGAGCGTTTCCTTGCAGAACTCGCGGCCGATGCCACTGTTCTTGTAACCACCGAACGCGGTGCCATCGGTAATGTTCGAGTAGCTGTTGATCCAAACGGACCCGGCTTCCAGCCGGTCTGCGGTCGCTAGGGCATTTTTCAGACTGCGGGTGTAGATCCCCGACGCCAGCCCATATTCGCTGTCGTTAGCCTCGGCGATCATCTCGTCATACTCTGACCATTTGATCAGCGTCAGCACCGGCCCGAAAATTTCTTCCTGGCAAACGCGCATTCCATTTTCCGCAGCAAAAATCGTCGGCTCAATGAAGTAGCCGTGCTCGCAGCCGGCGACGACGCGGCGTTTGCCGCCGGTCAGCAGGGTGGCGCCCTCCTCGAATCCGGTCCGAATATAAGCCAGCACCCGCTCGCCCTGTTTCTCAGAAACCAGGCAGCTTACCCGGGATTGCTCGGCCAGCGGTGAACCGACGCACACCCGTTCGAAAGCCGTCACCAGTTTGGCGCTGAAACGCTCGTAAATATCCGCGTGGACGAACAGCCGGGTGCCCGCCAGACAGGACTGGCCGTTATTGTGGATGGCGGCAAAGGTCACGTTGTCCACCACCGCATCCATGTCTTCGATGTCCGGGAACACAATATTGGGGCTCTTCCCGCCCAGCTCCAGCGTGACGGGCACCAGCCGCTCCGCGGCGGCCTTGGCTACCAGCTTGCCCACCGCCGTGCTGCCGGTAAACGAAAGCTTGCGCACCTTCCGGTTGCCGGTCAGCGCCGCCCCCGCCACGCTCCCCAGCCCGGTAATGATATTGACGACGCCGGCAGGGAAAATGTTGGCGATCATCTTGCCCAGCTCCAGCGTGGAGAGCGAGGCGTTTTCATCGGCCTTCAGCACCACAGTGTTGCCAGTCACCAGTGCCGGCGCCAGCTTGAAAGCCGCCATAATCGCCGGCGCATTCCAGGGGATAATCTGCCCGCAGACGCCAAGCGGCTCGCGTTTCGCCAGGCTGTAGCCGTCCGCGATGCTTCTGCCGCTGTCTTCGTGCCCCATGACAACCGCGGCGAAATAGCGATAGTGTCTGACCGCCGTTTGATAATCGCGGCGCACTTCGCTGATACAGCGGCCTACATCCTGCGCGTCGATTTGCGTCATTCTTTCCTGATCGCTTTCCAGCACATCCGCTAGCTGCGCCACCAGGCGGGCGCGGACCTGCTGCCCTAATGCCTTCCAGGCGGGGAAAGCCGCTTCCGCAGCCAACACGGCACGCTCGACGTCCCGTTCGTTACAGTAGCGCAAATCCGCCAGGCGCTCCCCGGTAGAGGGAGAAATAACGGGATGAATATCCGTGCCATCCAGCTCGAATACGCCGTTAATCAGTGGCCCATAGGCTTTATCTAATGTCATCTCTGTTCCATTCTTCGCTAAATTAATGTAAACCGCCGCCGACGATCAGGCTCTCGCCGGTGACCCAACCCGCCTCGTCCGAGGCGAGATAGGCCACGGCTGGGGCGATATCTTCTGGTGTGCCGATGCGTCCCAACGGGGTGATGGATTCAATGTGCGTTTTAAAATCGGCGTCGAAAAAGCCGCTGTCATGCACGCCTTCCGTGATGACCAAGCCAGGATTGACCGCATTCACCCGGATCTTGCGCCCGCCAAGCTCGTTGGCCAGCGTCTTGGTGATCGAATCCACCGCGGCTTTAGAAGCGGTATAAACCAGCGAATTGGCTGGTGTAAACGAGGTCACGCTGGAGCTGATATTGACGATGCTGCCGCCCGATTCAGGCATGGCGGCGACCGCCGCCTTGCAGCAATAAATCAGCCCTTTGACATTTAAGTTGAAGTGCCTTTCATATTCCGCATCGCTAAATGCTTCCAGGCTATTGGTGGCATAAACACCGGCGTTATTGACCAGCACGTCTAGTCGACCATACTGCTCTACAATGTTTTGCATCAGGCCTTTGACTTCGGCCTCAATGCCGACATTGGCCTGCAGTGGAAAAGCGACGCCGCCCTGCTCATTGATTTCTTTAACCAACCGGTTGGCATCTTCACGCCCGCGGGAATAGTTAATGAAAACCACGGCGCCTTCCGCCGCTAGGCGTTTAGCAATGGCTGCGCCAATTCCCTTTGAACTGCCCGTCACCAGGGCAACTTTATTTTCAAAGCGTTTCATTAGTCATTCTCCTCTGTATTTGTGAAACTCAGGAGGAGATTACGGGAATTTCGCAGTATGCTGGATAGCGGTGCGAACATAAAACCTTATCAATCGAACAACGTTGCCAATCTGCGTATTTAAGACCCTAGAATAAATGCGAAGCCAGAATGGAAATGGCCAACATCAGAATAACGGTGCCAAAAAATTTATTAATATAGATAGCTATGCTAGGGTGATTTTTTATTTTCATTGCAATGTTACCGGCCAGAAACACCAAGGGAATTTCAATCAATAACATAATGAAGATTAGCTCAAAACCCAATATCAGCATCTGCGTACCAGGCATGCCCGCCTCAACCCGAATAAACTGCGGTATAAACGCCAATGAAAAGATGATGGCCTTAGGGTTCAGCAAATTGGTCAGTAATCCTTGCGAATAAAGTTTATGAGGGCTTTTCCGCTCGCTGTTGTTTTGAAGGCTGATCGCGTTTTTGTTGTTAAAAATGCTCAAGCCTACCCACATGATATAGAACGCGCCGCCAACGACAAAAAACTTATATAACACAGGTGAAGAGGCGATCAGTGCCGTAACGCCGGCAATCGAAAGACCGATGTGACACGTCACTCCAGTGACGGAGCCCAATAAGGTAATCAGCCCCGCTTTCGTGCCCTGGCTTATGGCATTAGACAGTGCGCAAAGCATGTCGGCACCAGGAATAAGCGTTAACGCAGCGGCCGAAAGAGCAAATAAACCCAGCGTGGTAATATCGATGAACATGTTTTCCTCCCGTCGTCAAAAAGGCACATTGTCAGTCCTTTTGTGTCGGCGAGATAGAATGATATTGCTCAAGTACACCGGTCGCGATAGCTGCGCGGAGTGACTCCGTAAGTCGACTTAAATACCCTGCCCATATGCGATTGATCGGCAAATCCGCAGGCGCTGGCGATTTCCGCAATGTTGCCGCCTCGGGAAAGCAAGACCTTAGCCTGTTGCAATCTGAGCTGCCGTTGATAGCGGTTCGGCGATAAACCGAATTTCGCGGAAAACTGGCGACATAGGTGGAACTTCGACATGCCGACAGCCTGCGCCAGTATATCCAGACGCACCTCCTGGGCATGATGATCGTGCAGATATTCTTTTGCTCTGCTCAAGCTTGGCGAGATGTCGCTGGCCATCGTAAAAGACTGCCACGGGGAAAACACCTGAAGCAGATCCGCCACACAGTGGCTCCATACCACTTCACGGTCAAAGTGACTGGATTGTGCATCGGTCAATACCATAGCGGTTTCACACAATTTCTTAGCGAAAGACCTATGTTCGATATGCTTCCCCTTGATCGCGGGTAAATGCATTGCCATGCTTTCCGCTGCGCCAAGCAGCATCTGGTGACTGGGATAAAACATAAAATAGTGACAGCCTTCATTACCCAAAGCGGTGCCGGCATGCATCTGCCCTGGCGCGATGATGCTGACTTGCCCACGGCAAACGATACCGTCGGCATCGCCTTTGGCGCTGTTGTTATTGGCGCCGCGCAGGACAACGCCAATCGACCAGGTATCATGCCAATGCACGTCAAACCGATGGTCTGAAAAATCCGCGACGAGCAGTTCAAGCCCGCCCAATGCGTCAAAACGATGCATAAATGCCGAATTGCCCATCATCTTTTACCCGATTGCCGGTTATACGCGTCGGCCAAAATAACACACAACGTACGCCTTCGCTCTACACGGAAGCGGCTTTCAGAACATAAAGAAAAGGGGCCTTCTGGCCCCTTCACATTCTGTTCGTCTACCTTATTCCCTTGCTCTCATGCCGATTAATGTTGATTAATCGCGCCATAGTTCAACGGCTGCCAGTCGTAACCTTTCCTCCCTTTATTGAGCAACCATTATATAGGCTGGTTTTCCGCGCTGGCTGACAAACAGTTAGGGGCGGCGATCGCAGCGGTTCACAACGCTTTATCGTTCCCCTGGACAGTGGATAACATGGCGAATAAGGCCAATATGTCCCGCTCTGCGTTTGCCCACCGCTTCAAAGATGTGGTCGGATTATCGCCTATGGAATACCTCACCCGTTGGCGGATATTGCAGGCCTGCGATACGTTAAAAAATGGTGAATTATCAATATCTACGATTGCATTTGAGCTGGGGTTTCAGTCTGAAAGCGCCTTCAGCACCACCTTTAAACGGATAATGACGCTATCCCCTCGCCATTATCAGCGGCTGCCCGCCACCGGAATGAGCATTCTGCCGCCTATCTCATTGACGGCCTCTCCTGACATGCATCAGTAAAACCGCCACTCTATACGCAGTACTTAAACCTCCGCGTGCGCCCGAGCCGCCAGCGCGTACGGAGAACCCTTTACCGCACAGAGCATTATGCACGCCGTGTTATGACGTCACCCTCCCCGTAGACCATCCCCCCCAATGCCTTATATACCATCACTATATCGATAAACGTTCCCGTATCCGCCTCTGCCGGGCTTTCCTCAGCCGATAACCTTGTGCGATCGGCTGCCAGGCTGGTCAGATAGGGCGCGCCACCGGCTTTGTAGCGAGCCTCAGCTAACGTGGCCGCTCGCCAGCTTTCCGACACCGCTTCCGTCAAAGCCTGTAAGCGCTGCTGCGACTGGCTATAGCGCATTAAAGCGCCTTCAGTCTCCTCTATTGCTTGCAACACCGTCGGCCTATGCCGTGCTTCAGCGCCCTGAAGGCGCGCTTGCGCTTGACGTTGTTTGGCCTTCACTGTGGCGAAATGCAACGCAGGCCAATCTATAGAAGGCATGACGCCAAAAGCTCTGCTGTCTCCATTAGGGATATCTCCGCCTCGAATAGCGACAAACACGATAAATCCGCCCAGATTAATGCGCGGATACAGCTCGGCGGTCGCTGCGCCAACATCCGCCGTTGAAGCCGCCAACGAACCCTCCGCGTTGGCTACGTCCGGGCGCTGGCGTAACAGCTCGTCCACGTCGCCGATCGGTAAACGAACGCTCAACGTCGGCAATGGCGTTTTGGGTATGACTTGCTCAACGTCGTTCGGGCGTAACCCCATCAATACGGCTAATTTATAACGCGCAAGATAATATTGCTCTGTCATCGGCGCCAAGCTGGCCTCGACGCGAGCACGTTCGGCCCTTGCGCTCGCGAGTTTATCTTCTTGCCCGCGCCCAGCAGCAACCATCGCTTCAACCACCCGCATCGTTTGTTGTTGATTGGTTAAATGCCCATGGGCGATCTCCTGTTTTTTTGCGCACATCGCGAAGATGTCACTCGCCGTCTTGGCGATCATATCCATTCAAAAAGGAGCAGTACCTACTATGAGGATGATATGTTCGCAATCAGGTACTTTCAGAAAGCGACGGCGCATATCACTTTCAAATGCCACGACTTAGTTCACAAATTGAATGACATAGTCGCAAAGCACTATCCGAATATGCTGGCTAAGTGATAACGTGTTCTGCAGAAAGTTGTCTAATAGAGTCCAGAAGGAATCAAAGCAAGCTAGTCATGAATGGCATACTGATTGGCATACCGGAAGATAGTTAAATGATAAAAAACTATTTAACTCAATGAGATAATACAATTTAGTGGCGGAGAGAGGGGGATTTGAACCCCCGGTAGAGTTGCCCCTACTCCAGTTTTCGAGACTGGTCCGTTCAGCCGCTCCGGCATCTCTCCTTCAAGTGCTTGCTATCATGCCCCTTTTTGCGGCATTTTTACAGAGTTAGCCTCCAGCCGAATGTTCAAGTGACGATTTTACGAGCAACGCGATGATTAAATGGCCGTGGAAAACGCAACAACCGCAGGCGGAAACGCTTGCCCAGTGGCAAGACGCGCTGGCAATCCCTCTGCTTTCCCCCTTGGATGAGCAGGAACAACAGCGGCTGATTGCCGTTGCCGGGCAGATTTTACAGCAAAAAAGCATCGTCCCCTTGCAGGGGCTGCAGTTGACGTCACAGATGCAGGCGCGCATCGCCCTGCTGTTCGCCCTGCCGGTGCTTGAGCTGGGTGCCGAATGCCTCGACGGTTTCAACGAGATCCTGCTCTACCCTACGCCTTTTGTGGTCGAAGACGAATGGCAGGACGACTTCGGCCTGGTGCACACCGGGCCGGTGGTGCAGTCCGGTCAAAGCTGGGAACAGGGGCCGATCGTGCTTAACTGGCAGGACGTGCAGGACTCGTTCGATCTTTCCGGTTTTAACCTGGTGATCCACGAAGCGGTGCACAAGCTGGATATGCGCAACGGCGGCAGTGCCACCGGTGTGCCCCCTATTCCGCTGCGCGACATTGCCGCCTGGGAGCATGATCTGCACGCCGCAATGGAAAACCTGCAGGACGAGATCGACATGGTAGGCGAAGAAGCCGCCAGCATGGATGCCTACGCCGCCACCGATCCGGCCGAATGCTTCGCCGTACTGTCGGAATATTTTTTCAGCGCACCCGAGCTGTTGGCCAACCGCTTCCCGGCGTTGTACCAACATTTCTGCCGCTTCTATAAGCAGGATCCGCTGGCGCGTTTACAACGCTGGCAGGCCGAGGCAGGCGTAGACCGGCCGTAAGCTCGCCACATTGCTCAGATGCTGAGCAGTCGAACCGAATCGGCGAATTTAGCGTTGACACACTCTGGGTGGCTGGATATGATGCGCCCCGTTCAGACAATTCCTCTGTAGTTCAGTCGGTAGAACGGCGGACTGTTAATCCGTATGTCACTGGTTCGAGTCCAGTCAGAGGAGCCATATTAGAGAAGCCCGCTTAAGGAAACTTAAGCGGGCTTTTTGCTGTTCGGGATTATTGAATCTCCGACAGAATCCGATTTTATCCATAACGATACCGCGTTAACGGTGTTGAAGGTATAGCGTCAGTGCTTTCAGCCAGGAAGCACTATAGCTTTTTGAAACTCACACAGGTAATGAGTGGCGGAAGCTCTGCCCGCCAAACCTATGACTATGGGCATCCGGGCACTCTGTAGATCTCAGAAATCACCTGCATCGTTGCGTCTTCAAGCGAGCCTTCATTACGGCATAAAAACCAGCCGTGGTTTGCAATTTCTCGCTCGAACGCATGGGTACAAGCAACGTGCTCTTCCAGCTTATGAATCACCGTACTGCTTAGCCCACGCGGCCGAGCCGCTGCCCTCGCCCATGAGATATCAGGCGCAGTGACAACCCCGACATGCAGGTCTGGCGTTCGCACGTTTCGCTCCACGTTAAGCTGTAAAATCTCTGCAAATGGGACCATCCGACGAAACGCGGCATCCGAGGGATACCAGCGATCCATCAAGATAATGCTGTCCGGTGGCTGTTTAGTCAGCACGTGCCGGGAAATCCATGCACGGCTTTCCGCAAAACGCGCGCAGACTTCCAGTTCCAAATCCAGAGTGGGATTTCTGGCGAGTTTGTTAACAAGGGCCATGGTTTCCGCCCTGTAGGGATCGCTTTTTTTCTCGCAAAGTCGGATCACCTTCTTGTTGTCGGCCCTTAGTCCTTTCGTAATGGCTTCCAACAGTGTGGTTTTACCGGCTCCCTTGGGGCCATCCAGAGCAACAAACAGCTGACGACTCATTCTGCAAATGACGATTGATATAAGGTTTTTGTAAAGCTTGAATCTGGCAAAAGCATCTTGCTTCCTTGGTATGAATAGCTGCCCTCCCTCTTGGTTCGTCGGGGCATCTGGCGCGTCAGCGCGAATCGGATAGAGGGATTTTATCAACAGACAGCGATGAATATCCTGACAACGGCGCTAAATCAATCGTTTAAAAACCCAGGATTACGGCCGTTTATGTTCATTGCCCATAGGTTGTGCCCTACGCGAGGTAGTTTAAGGGATCCGCTGACAAAACGGAAAACCTCCCACGCCGCGCCTGTTTTTTAAGCAGACAAGCGTTGATGGGCAGTTGTGAGTGAAGAGCAGACGTTGAGGTAATACATCCGTGTTCATCAAATCTGTAACGTCTCAGAACCTGATATTAATCCATACGGCAAAAGCTCCTGCCTTTTAGGTGCTTTTGACTAAATACCATAGATCAAGTTTTCCCAAGCAGAGTACTCAACATGCGACGTAAAGGTTCTGCCGCTCCCCACAACAGCTGAACGCCACCGTACAGCTAATGCTGCCGCAACAACTTCAAAACCCGCAGGAAAGGGTTAAAGGTTATCAGGGGCCTGATGAATGACCACAGATTTGTTTTTATGGCTGATCATGCCGGTTCTGTTTAAATTATCCAGCGCACGCGTTAGCTGTCTGACAGAAATGCCCAGCATTGATGCCAGTTGCTCACGTTTGATTAACTGAAAACTATTCCCATAAATAATTGATTGTATATAAAGATAACGATGTAGCCTCTCAGTGGCAGTCAACAGCATTGATATTTTATTCTGGGAGGTTTCAAAAACTTTTTTAGCCAGATGCTTGCACAGAAATTTTAGAAAGCTGGCATCATTCAGGCCAGAAGTATGCAAAGCCTGTTCCGGAAATAAAATAACACGTGATGCCTGCAGCGCCTGCACTGTACTGAATGTGTTGTGCTGGCATTCATCACAAAACAATTCCAGGTCACCCACAACAGATAATGCGTTCTGAACGGTAAAAATAATATTTCCACCATTTTTGTCATACTGGCTAATCTGAAGCATACCATCGACGAGCAGATATACCCCTAAAGGCCGGCTATTCTGCATAATCAAAAAATTATTCTTATTCAGGGTAATCAACTTCGCTGCCGACAATAAATCAACAGGAATTATGGTGTCAATACTGAATGACCGGAGATAGTCTAATATGTGATGTCCTTTGCCCTGACCACTTCTTAAAATTGGCATGCTCATCTTACATTGTCCCGTTATATCCGGTGGTTCCGGAATGGCTTTGCTACCATCCTGATATCCAGTCAACATAATGCTGAATATATATCCCTGCTATGGGCCGGTTATGAATGCTTGCGATGAAGCATAGCTGAGTCGCATCTGTATCGGCAATACCGACAGCAAGAAATGGTCATGTGTCCTTTTTTTGCTATCAGGCTAATGCCAGAGTTAGGCCATCCACAGACAGGAGGGCATGATGAGAAAACTACTTATTGATACAGATACGGCTTCTGATGACGCAGTGGCATTACTGATGGCTTTGCGAGAACCATCAGTAATGGTGGAAGCTATCACGGTGGTTGCGGGCAACTGCAAACTGGAACAATGTGTGCGTAATGCGCTGGTTAGCGTTGAAAGAGCCGGTACATATATCCCGCCTGTTTATGCAGGAATGACCCGTCCCCTTATGCGAGATCCTTTTGTGTCACATCATATCCATGGGGCTGACGGAATGGGGGATATGGACATTTCATCACCCGCTCTGAAACAGGAACATCTCCATGCGGTTGATGCCATTATTTACTATGCCGAAAAGTACGCAGGTGAACTGGAGATCGTCACACTTGGGCCGTTGACCAACTTGGCGATGGCCGTACTAAAGTCACCCACGCTCATCGAGAAAATAAAGCATGTGTACGTTATGGGGGGGGCCGGCCTGACCCCTGGGAATATAACGCCTCTCGCTGAGTTTAATTTTTATGTCGACGCCGAGGCTGCCGACATTGTTATCAAATCAGGTTTATCGCTCACCGTGGTTGGCTGGGAAATAGGCATGGGTGAGGCATTTATCAATGAGCTTGATATCGATTATCTGAACCAGCTGAGTCCTCTTGGCCGCTTCACAGTACGATGCAATAAAACCCTGATGGAATTTAATGCGGGCAGAACAGATCGAAAAGGATTCGATTTACCCGACCCCACCACGATGGCAGTGGCATTGTATCCCGACATTATTCAGGAAGCTCTCGTCCGTTATTCCTGGGTAGAGTACAAAAGCCAGTCTTCATATGGCCATTATGTTATTGACTCAACGAACCTTACCGGAAATCCCGCCAATGCCAGGATCGTACTCAAAATTAAAAGCGGACTATTTAAAGAAAAATTATTCAGATTGCTGGCTGATCCTGTCAATATATGCGGAGGAAACAACTTATGAGTTTTGACGCACGGAACATTCCCAAAGTTGAACTACACGTTCATCTGGATACCTGTATCAGTTATCACTGTGCACGGATGCTTATGCCATCCCTCAATCTCAGAATGTTCAGAACGCATTTTATCGCCCCCGAAAAATGTAATGATTTGAGCGATTTCTTAAGCAGAATTACACCACAATTAGATTTATTACAGACCACTTGCGCATTGCGTCAGGCGGTCGATGATATCTTCGATCAGTTACATGCTGATGGTGTCATTTATGCTGAATTACGCTTTGCCCCTCTATTACATTTGAACCAGAACCTGACGGCCGAGCAGGTGGTAGAAACCGTTCTGGGAGCCATGCAGGCCAGAAGTCAGATATATGGTATAGAGGCTAATCTGATCCTGTGTACCTTGCGTCATTTTACGGCACAACAAAGTCTGGAAACCGCGAGGCTTGTAGCCCGCTATCTGGGAAAAGGTGTTGTCGCATTAGATCTGGCGGCGGATGAAGCGCGTTATTCTCTGGATAACCACATAAAGGCATTTGATTATGTCCGGAGTCATGGTGGGGATTGCATTGCTCATGCCGGAGAAGCGCGGGGGTTTGCCAGTGTGAATGAAACGCTAGATAACCTGAACGTATCGCGTATCGGACATGGTGTCAGGAGCGTTGAGGACAAAGCAACGCTGGACCGGCTCCTCCGGGATAACATCCATCTTGAGGTGTGCCCAGGCTGTAACATTGTCTGTAATATCTATCCGTCCATCGGGGACCATCCTGTCAATACACTTTTTCATGCAGGGATCTCCCTGAGTATCAACACGGATGCAAGAACGGTAGCCAATACAACGCTGAATGAAGAGTACCAGCTTTTACACCATATTTTTGGATGGAAGGACGAGGAGTTTCTGACCTGTAATCTGAACGCTATCCGAGCGTCCTTTGCCCTGCCGCGGGTCAAACAACGCCTTGAAAGAATCCTGCTGAGCCAGACGCTCTTGGACAAGCATGACACAGTTTAAAGCCTGAAATTTATGATTTGCTTCTAAAGTCTAATTTTAAAAAACTGCTGTTGTCCGTTATAAGGTATGGATAGTAAAGTGAAAAAGGTGCCAATATTTTTTTGTCTTGTCCTTTGTGTGATGACGTCCATTGCCGGTACAGATCTTGTATTGCCTGCAATTCCGCAACTGATAAGAGTCTTTCATACCACACCAGATGTATCTCAGTGGATACTTTCTGCCTATGTGGGGGGCAATGCCTGTGGCTTATTATTATTTGGCCGTCTTTCCGATTATTTCAGCAGAAAGAAACTACTTTGTTCTGCATTGTTTATTTTCTCACTGGCTTCGTTCGGATGCGCATATGCACCTAGTATATCCGTATTGGTAGCCATCCGGTTTGTCCAAGGAATAGCTTCAGCAGCAGCACCGGTATTCATTCCTGGCTTTATCAGGGAGTTATTTGATGAGCGAAGAACCGCCCGGGCTATTGGCCTTTTGGGGAGTCTTCAGGCACTGGTTCCGGCCGCTGCTCCACTGGTTGGGGTCATATTACTGGCTTTATTTGACTGGAGCATTTCGTTCAAACTGCTGGCGATACTGACTGCCGCTGCGGCTGGAATGGTAATGATTCAGGAGCTTCCTGAGAGGCACCACCGTCACCGTTCCTCAGGGGATTTCACAAGTTTATTGCGAAATCCTATCTACCTGCGTTATGCGCTGACTCATGCTCTGACGGTAGGAGGGATGATCACATTTGTTTTTGGCGCGCCAACGGTTATCACGCTGACGATGCACGGTACCCTCAACGATTTCATCATCATGCAGGTCACCAATATTGCTGGATACATCGTGGCTGCTAATCTATCCCCAAGGCTGGCAGAAAAATACGGTGCAGATAAAGTCATCATGGTAGGTACATGTCTGGCCTTATCAAGTGCCATCGCACTGACCGGATATGGCATGCTGAATGGCACTGGCACCTATGTTTTAGCAGCGCTGTTTGCCCCCATGGGGATTGCAATTGGTCTGAGAGGCCCGACTGGATTTTACCTTGGTATTGTGATTTCAGGAGACAATAATGCAAGAGGGGCCGCTCTGATTGCGTTTTTCACTTTTACTATGGTGACACTGGGGTCACTTGTGAGCGCAGAATTTATTACTCATGGTCTAATGGCGCTGGCAGCCTTTGTCATGGCTATGCATCTGTTGTCATTATTGTTATTTGTGATGCTACCCCGACCATAAATCAGTCCCTGTAAGGCATTTTATTTTCCAGCGTGAGAATACATATCCTCTCCCAGGTTTTCTCGAGGACGATGGTTGCTGTGATCTTTTCCCTGAGAGTTAGCACAGTACGAACTTAGCAAGGTCCGCTATGCGAACAGCGGACGTTCTGCGTTAAGTGGAGATTCATTGTGCCAACTGGGCACTCTGTAGCGATTCAATGCCGCCTTATGTTACTGAGGGTATATTGCTCAATTTCTGGTGCATGAAATCAATGAGCGCTCTTGTTTTAGCGGGCAAGTAACGTCGATCAGAATAAATAGCGAACAATTGCAATGGGGCTGCCGATTGTTCGAACTTAACCTCGATTAACCGTCCATCGCTAATGTAGGGTTGGCAGGCCTGTTTCGATAGAATTGCAAAACCGACACCTGATACCGCAGCTCGCCCAGCCATTTCTCCGCTGTTTACCCGATAATGTCCATTAACCTTTATTGTCTCGAATCCCCCCTTTATATTGACAAACTGCCAGGGAGCTCCTTTCAGTGCACTTACCGTTGTAATACAGGGTAATTCTTCAAACTGCTGGATATGAGAAGGAGTCCCATAACGCTCAATGACGGAGGGGGCTGCAACAATAGTGCAAGGGATAGTCACAAGATGACGGGCTATATAGTCACTGTCGTCCATCTGACCACGGCTGACAATGATAGCTAAATCCAGATCATCTCGCAGGGATTCAAAACCAGACAAATTTGTAACGCAGCTGACCTCCAGGTCCGGATACAGACAGGCAAAATCGGCAACAATAGAACCCAGCAATGCAGGACCTATTTCATTGGGAATACAGATGCGTAATGGCCCCTTGAGTTGCATTTGTCGCAACGTTAATTCTGTCTCAGTTTGCTCAAGCGCCTCCAGTAATGGCTTCGCTCGGGTATAGAGCAAGTGCCCCGCTTGGGTGAGTTTCATGTGTCGGGTACTGCGCTCAATAAGCTGAAGATTCAGTTTTTCTTCTAACTGAGAAATACAACGGCTCACATTTGATGTCGGCATTTCAAGGACTTTCGATGCCCCAACAAAACTTTCTCTTTCAACCACGGCCACAAACACTTTTAGGGTATTAAAATCAAGAGCCGAACGCATCAACTATCCCACATTTGATAATAATGAATGCCATTTCTACCATATAATAGACACCATTGATAGCAGTTACACTCAGGGCATCTTTTATCCATAGGTTGCTTGCTATGCCACTGGTCACAGAGACATTTAATTATAAGGCCCTCATGCGGATAGCCATTGTTATGGCTTTTATCCAATTCACTAATGCGCTGGAGTATATGGCGTTAACACCTGTGTTTACTTTTATGGCAGCCGAATTTTCGGTTCCTGTGTCATTTTCTGGCTATGTTTCTGGTATGTACACACTGGGTGCCGTCCTTTCTGGAATTGTTGCTTTTTATATGATCGACCGGTTTAATAAAAAACAATTCCTGGTCAATAATATGGTGCTGTTGGCAGTATTAACATTTTTCTCCACACTCACTACTCATTTTGACACTTTGCTCGCACTACGATTTTTCGCAGGATTGATTGGCGGAACCACAATGGGGGTAGGCACGAGCATTTTGCTCAATTATGCCCCAGCTAACTTACGTGGAAAGATGCTGGCAACGGTGATCGCATCATTCTCGATGGTGAGTATCGTCGGCATGCCAGCTATATTATTTTTGTGTATACACTATGGTTGGCATACTGCGCTATGGTTAATCAGTTCACTTTGCCTACTGTCTTTACCGTTGATAGTATTTATTATCCCCAAGGATACGGTTCCATCAAGCGTGAGGCGTAATCTATCTATTGATACCCAAACCTTACTTTTCGCCTCTTGTACTGCAATAGTACAATTTAGTCCAATGCTAATTATTCCCATTTTGACTCCATTAATGATGCACTCTATGGGAGCACAGCAAGACCTATTACCTTTATTATTCTTAAGTGGAGGTGTTGCAGGTTATCTTTCTACAAAAATAACAGGTGTTCTAACATCACGCTTATCTGCTCTTATGTTGGCAACAATTTCAACTCTGTTCTTTTTGGCAAGTTTGCTGATTCCTGCGATGGGCTATCATAATGCAGTTCTATTTATTACCTTATTTCTTGGAGCCTCATATAGCCGACTTGTTTCCGCTTCGTCGGTTGCTGTCCACTATCCTGAGGATGAACAACGAGCCGGTTTTTCTTCACTACAAACAGCAATTATGTCCCTGATAACAACTCTCGCATTCTTTCTGTCTTCCTTATTGCTACCTGACCAGGGAATAACAACGCAAAATCTGAACAGACTGTTAGTTGTCAGTGCATTAGCCGCATCTGGATTTCCCGTAATGGTCATAATACTTCAAAAGAAACTGGCTAAACGTACTACTCAGCCTGACCACCTCATCATTGATTAGCATAACGTCCGCTTTGCATAAGCGAACATGTATCCTAAGCGGCGAAGATTAATCACATCATCGTTACGAACGCTATGTAACCCTTCTTTGCCCGCACTTTAGATAACGCTATCCAACACCTGGTGATCTGGACTGATTCGCCTTCCGAACGTTTGTGCCGCTTCATCAGCGAGACACTGTACCCCCGTGGCGTTTGGCGCGCTCACATTGCCGAGCTGAAACAGCGGCCAGAATGGGTATCGGGTTTGTGTCAGGAATGGCTACAGGCCCCCCGTCCGCAGCGACCCGTCGATCTGCCAACGCGCCATGCGCAATCTGAAATAAGGACACTCAGCCGCCGCGGATGGTGCCGCGCCAGACGAAATCGGCATGATACAGCCGGGTTTCACCCGGCATTTCCTGGCCCAGCGCCGGCATCGTATTCTCTTCCTTCTGCTCTTGCGCCATCAGCCAGGAAACCGCATCCTGAGCAAATAACGCCACCGGCTGGGTAAAGGTGGTGAGGTTGTAAGAAGACCACGCCGCCTGCGGAATATCGTCGTAGCCCGCAACGCAAAGATCTTCCGGAATGCGCAGCCCAAAACGATGGCGCGCCTCGTCCATAAAACCGCAGGCCAGCAAATCGGTGACGCAGAATACCGCGTCAGGCCGTTCACGTCGGGTCAGCAAACGGTGCGCCAGGATCTGGCCGCTCTCGTAAGAGGTGGTGCCAAACCGCTCGACGCTCACCTGCAGCCCTGCCGCTTCCGCCGCCTGGAGAAAACCGCGTTCGCGAGCCATCAGGCTAGGCGTACCGGCCAAAGAGTTGGCGAAGGCGATACGTCGGCAGCCCGCTCGGGCAAACGCCATTACCACCCTGCCGGCCGCCTCTTCGTTATCCAGCCGGATGCTGAGCGAGCCGGGCAAGGTATCGTTGCGGTTGATCAGCACCAGCCGCTGGCCGTGCTTGTGGCACAGGCGGGCAATGCCGCTGTCCGGCATGCCGGAGAGGACAAAAGAAGCATCTGCGCGGAAGTTAATCGCCTGCTGCAAGGCCTGGGACACGCTGTCATCGGAACGATCGGTGTTGATCAACATGGCGATTTTTCCCGCATCCTGCAGATGCTGGGTCAACAATCGCACCAGGCTGGCCCGATAAGGCGTCGCCAGCTCCGAAACGATCAGGCAGACAATACCACTGCGGTTGCGTACCAGTCCCCGCGCCAAATGGTTAACGTGATAACCCAGCTCTTCGGCCGCTCGCATTACCCTTTCGCGGGTTGCCGCCGACACGCTTGCGCCGGGCGTATAGGTCCGCGAGACCGCCGAACGGGAGACTCCGGCCAGTTCCGCCACGTCTTTTGCACTGATCATCGCCTTGTCCATCGCCATCTTCACTTCCATCCGTTACGCGCTCTGAGAAAAGTTTGCCGCATTTTGCAAAGCTGTGCAAATTTTTAGCAGTCAATTTGTTTCATTTTTGTGACGAGTAGGTTGAATTGTTTCATCACGCGATTGACAGCACAATTTTTATCCTCTAGTTATTTGCACACACGTGCAAAAAGAATAGGCGACAACGTATCGCCACCCTACACAACCAAGGAGAACACCATGCAACGCGTTACTCTGATGGCGGTCCTCGCCGCCGGCACAGCACTCTCTGCCCTGCCAGCTCAGGCTGCCGGGAAACTGAATATGATCTGCTCCGCCGACGTCGTGGTCTGTGAGCAAATGACCAATTTGTTTGAGAAACAGCACCCGGATATCAAAGTCAGTATGGTGCGCCTCTCCGCCGGGGAAGCCTATGCACGTATTCGTACCGAAGCCCGCAATCCGCGCACCGATATTTGGTGGGCAGGCACCGGCGATCCGCATATGCAGGCCGCCGACGAGGGGCTAACCCAGCCTTACCAGTCACCGCTGCTGGACCAACAGCACGACTGGGCGCGCAAACAGGCAGAAAGTGCCGGCTACCGAACCGTCGGCGTCTACGCCGGGGCGCTGGGCTGGGGTTACAACACCAAGCTGCTGGCAGAGAAAAAACTCAAGGTGCCCGCCTGCTGGAGCGATCTGCTGGATCCGGCTTACAAAGGCGAAATCCAAATGGCCAACCCGAACTCTTCCGGCACCGCTTACAACACCCTCGCCACGCTGGTGCAAATAATGGGGGAAGAGCCGGCCTTCGACTACCTGAAAAAGCTTAACGCCAATATTTCGCAGTACACCAAATCCGGCTCGGCCCCGGTGAAAGCGGCGGCACGCGGCGAAACCACCGTCGGCATAGTCTTTATGCACGATGCCGTCGCGATGCAGGTAGATGGCTTCCCGATCAAGGCGGTTGCCCCTTGCGAAGGGACCGGGTTTGAAATTGGCTCCATGTCGATCGTGAAAGGCGCGCGCAACCTCAAGGAAGCCAAAGTGTGGTACGACTGGGCGCTCAGCGCCGACGCCCAATCGCACATGAAAGACGCCAAATCCTTCCAGTTGCCGTCAAATCGCAACGCGGCTATTTCCGAATACGCACCGCGCTTCGAGAACATCAAACTGATCGATTACGACTTTAAAACCTACGGCGCGACAGAAAAACGCAAGGCCCTGCTCAGCCGTTGGGATAAAGAGATCGGCGCCAGCGCCCAGTAATTCAAGCCCTTCCCTCACGCATGCGATGCGCTCTGCAATAAATCGGGCGAGGTCACGCTCGCCCATGCAGGGCGCGGTGAAGGACATATGAACTCTCGAGGTTAAGATGAATGCTCAAAACCGCCGCCTTGACGGGGCCCTCGTGCTGGGCGCACTGGCACTGTTGGTGCTGCCCTGGTACAGCCAGGAAGCCGGGTTCTTCGACTTTGGCTGGCTAAGTACGCTGTGGCAGGATCAGGCGAGTGCACCCGCGCTGTGGCAAATACTGACGTTTCAACGCCCCTGGCTGGCGGTTGCCCTGCTGATGCTGCTGGTTTGCGCAGTAGCTCGCCTGCTGCAAATTGGCCGTTTTCGCTCGCAGTTGCTGATCGCTGCCAGCCTGATCGGCGTGGTTTTTCTGCTGTTTGAAGGCCATGCCATTGGTTACAGCGGCTGGAACTGGCAGTGGAGCGAACACCTGTTCGGCGCACTCAGCGACGGCCAGCCCGCCTTTGGCGCCGGCGCTATTTTACTGATCACCACATTTTTGCTGCTGTTCTCTTTCGCGCTTGCCGAACGCGGCGTGCTGAAGGGCGATGCCTTTGTGGTCGCCGCCATTGTACTGCTGGTCGCGCTGGTCACCACCTTCGTGCTTTACCCGGTGCTGAGCATGTTTGTCGCCTCGGTGCAGGACGTGGACGGATCGTTCAAGCCAGACGGCCTGATCGCCAATATGCAGGATCCGGCCATTTGGAGCCTGAGCTGCCTGAAGGGCGGCAGTTGCGGCACCGCCTGGCGCACTCTGACGCTGGCGCTGATGACCGCCAGCGGATCCACGCTGCTCGGCCTGGCTTTTGCCCTGGCTGCCACCCGTACGCCGCTGCCGTTCAAAAAAGGGCTGCGTATGTTGACGGTACTGCCGATCATTACGCCGCCGTTCGTGATCGGCCTGGCGCTGATGCTGCTGTTTGGCCGTGCCGGGGTGGTGACCGAGCTGCTCGCCGGGGTGTTCGGCATCGAGCCCGGCCGCTGGCTTTATGGCCTGACCGGCATCTGGATTGCTCAGGTGCTCTCCTTTACCCCGATTGCCTTTCTGGTGTTGATTGGCGTGGTGGAAGGCGTCAGCCCCTCGCTGGAAGAAGCTTCGCAAACGCTGCGGGCCAACCGCTGGCGCACTTTCCGCTACGTTTCCCTGCCGCTGATGGCCCCCGGGTTGGCCAACGCCTTCCTGATCAGCTTTATCGAAAGCATGGCGGACTTCGGTAACCCCATGGTGCTGGGCGGCAGCCACGGCGTGCTGTCGACCGAGATCTTCTTCTCGGTGGTCGGCGCGCAAAACGATCCGAGCCGCGCCGCCGTGCTGGCGATTATCCTGCTGTGCTTTACCCTCAGCGCCTTTATTTTGCAGCGCCTGTGGTTGGCAGGAAAAAGCTTCGCCACCGTTACCGGCAAAGGGGATTCCGGCACCCACTGTGGATTGCCGCGGGGCTTGCGCTACGGCGTATACGCGTTGGTGATCCCCTGGGGCCTGTTCACGCTGGTCATCTACGGCATGATCCTGATTGGCGGCTTCGTGCAGTCATGGGGACTCGACAGCAGCCTGACGCTGGGCCATTACGCCCGCGCCTTTGGTTTCCACTGGAACAGCGGCCAGATCGTCTGGACCGGCGTCGCCTGGAACTCGTTCTGGACCACGTTGGAAATTGCCCTGATCGCCGCGCCGCTCACGGCCATCGTCGGCTTGCTCACCGCCTGGCTGATCGTGCGGCAGAAGTTCGCCGGTCGCCAGACCTTCGAGTTTATGCTAATGCTCAGCTTTGCCATCCCAGGCACGGTGATCGGCGTCAGTTACATCATGGCCTACAACCTGCCGCCGCTGGAAATCACCGGCACCGCCCTGATCCTGGTCGCCTGCTTTGTGTTCCGCAATATGCCGGTCGGCGTTCGGGGCGGGATCGCCGCCATGAGCCAACTGGATCGCAGCCTGGATGAAGCCTCGCTGACCCTGCGCGCCAGCAGTTTCCGCACCCTGCGTAAAGTGATCCTGCCGCTGTTGAAACCGGCCATCAGCGCGGCGCTGGTTTACGCCTTTGTGCGCGCGATCACCTCCATCAGCGCGGTGATTTTCCTGGTCAGCGCCCAGTACAACATGGCCACCTCCTACATCGTCGGGCTGGTCGAAAACGGGGAATACGGCGTGGCCATCGCCTACTCCTCCGTGCTTATCGTGGTGATGCTGGCGGTGATCCTCACTTTCCAACTGCTGGTGGGCGAACGTCGCCTGCGCCGCGCCATCCGTATTGCCACACCGCCGGTGACGCCTCCACCGGCTTTACATCAGGAGAATGCCGTATGACTGCCATTCGTTCCGGCTCGGTGGTGTTTGAGAACGTCACCAAACAGTTTGCCGATTTCACCGCCTTGCCCGGGCTTTCACTCACCGTCGAGCCCGGCACACTGGTGACGCTGCTCGGGCCTTCCGGCTGCGGCAAGACCACCACCCTGCGTCTGCTGGCCGGCCTGGAACACCCGACCTCAGGCCGTATTCTGATTGGCGGCAAGGAAGTCACACACCTGCCCGCCAACGAACGCGACGTCGCGATGGTGTTTCAATCCTACGCGCTGTTCCCGCACATGAACTCTCTGGATAACGTGATGTACGGCCTGCTGGCCAGCGGCCTGTCGCGTAAGGAGGCGCAGGATCGGGCCCGTGAAGGGCTGAAACTGGTCGGTCTGGAAAGCATGGGCCAGCGCCTGCCCTCTGAGCTGTCCGGTGGCCAGCAACAGCGCATCGCCGTGGCGCGTGCCCTGGTGTTGGAACCGCAGGTGCTGCTGCTCGACGAACCCTTATCCAACCTCGACGAACGGCTGCGTCGCCGTGTCCGCACCGAGATCCGCGATTTGCAGCAGCGCCTCGGCTTTACCGCGGTGTACGTCACCCACGATCAGGAAGAAGCCCTGGCGGTCTCCGATAAGATTATCGTCATGAAAGAAGGGCATATTGCCCAGCAGGGTGCGCCGCAGGAGCTTTACCACTCGCCGGCGTCGGTGTTTATCGCCGACTTTATGGGCGAAGCCAATATCCTGCCCTGTGACATAGAACAAGTGGAAGGCGGGGAAGCGCTGATCACCCTCGGCAGCCGCCAGTACCGGGTACCGGGTGCCAAGGCGCGTCCCGGTGCAGCGCAACTGTCGGTGCGCCCACAGTTCATTACCCTGCTGCCGGAGCAAAGCGGCGCCTTAAACGGTGAAGTCACCCACAGCACCTGGCTTGGGGACCATATCGAATATGAAGTAAAAACCGATCTCGGCGCGCTGTTTATTGTCGATGTGCAGATGGAACGCCAACTGGCACCGACCACCCGCGTGGCCATTGACTTCAAAACTCAGGGTCTGGCACTGATTGCCCAGTGATCCTAACAACGTTAAGGAATGAAGATGAACGAACAGATTGCCCAGCGCCTGACGCTGGCGGAACAGGCGGCCCGCGAAGCCGGGGCCAAGGCGCTGGATTATTTTAATCGCCGCGAAAGCCTGGTGATTGAAACCAAACGCGATGCGCAAGACGTGGTTTCGATTGCCGATCGCGAGGTTGAACTGCTGATCCGCGAACACATCGCCCGCCAATTCCCGCAAGACGGTTTCCTGGGCGAGGAGTTTGGCCTGCAACCCGGCGATTCCGGTTACACCTGGGTAGTGGACCCGATCGACGGCACCAGCCCATTCGTTAACGGCATGCCGAACTGGTGCGTGTCGGTGGCCGTTATCCATCAGGGCGAGCCGGTGATCGGCGTGATCGTCGCCCCCTGTCAGCAAGAGTGTTTTAAGGCCGCTCGCGGCGCGGGTGCGACCCTCAATGGCAAAACGCTGCTGGTGGATCCAAAGCGCACCTTGCAAAACCACGTCACCGGTTTTGGCGCCAACAGCTATGTTAAACCGGAACGCGTCGGTGAAATTGCCGCCGCAATCACCGCCGTGGGCGGCAGTTTCTTCCGCAACGGCTCCGGCGCCATGATGTTGGCCTGGGTGGCGGCAGGACGGCTGGTGGGCTATTACGAACCCTACATGCACGCCTGGGACTGTCTGGCGGGTTACTGTCTGGTGAACGAAGCCGGTGGCTGGACCCACCCGTTCAATACCGAAGGGGAACATTTGCTGCGCGGCGGGCCGGTGCTGGCGGTGGCCCCTGGGGCCAAAGAAGAGTTAATGCGTATTGCACAGCTGTGAATTTACGCTGAATAGCCCCCTGGCGGGGGCTATTGACTGAGTGAATGGACGGACATATTCGACCGCAAGGCCTCTACAACCCGCGTTTTTCCATCAGCACCGCCAGGTCGACCAGGCGGTTAGAGAACCCCCACTCGTTGTCATACCAGGCAAGAACCTTGACCAACTTGCCGCCGATCACCAGCGTTGAAAGCCCATCGATAATCGACGAGCGCGGGTCGCCTTTATAATCGCTCGACACCAAAGGTTCATCGCTGTAGCCAAGGATCCCCTTGAGTGGCCCTGACTCCGCAGCCTGACGGAAAGCGGCGTTGATTTCTTCGCTGGTCACTTCGCGTTTCAGCGTGACCGTCAGGTCGACGATAGAGACTACCGGCACCGGTACCCGCAGCGAATAACCGGTCAGGCGGCCATCCAGGCTCGGGATCACCTTGCCGAGCGCTTTGGCCGCGCCGCTGGAGTAAGGCACAATCGACTCCGCGGCGGCACGGGCACCCCGTAAATCTTTTTCCGGCTGATCGTGCAGGGCCTGGCTGTTGGTGTAAGCATGGGTGGTGTTCATCAGGCCGTACTCAATGCCAAAGGCTTGATGCAGCACCTGCGCGGCGGGTGCCAAACCGTTGGTGGTACAACTGCCGTTGCTGACCACCCGATGCTTAGCCGGATCGTACTGATCCTGGTTAACGCCCATCACTATCGTAATGTCGTCGTCTTTAGCCGGCGCAGAGATGATCACTCGTTTGGCGCCGCCCCGGGTGATGTGGACTTCTGCCTTGGCTTTATCGGCAAAAAAACCGGTCGCTTCGATCACCACGTCAACGCCCACGCTTTTCCATGGAATGGCGCCCGGATCTCTTTCAGAGAAGACATGAATTGGCCTGCCGTCCAGCAGCAGCTGGTTTTCACCGGCCTCGACGCTGGCCGCCAGCCGGCCCGAGAGCGAATCGTATTTCAGCAGATGCGCCAGCGTTTTACTGTCGGTCAAATCATTGATCGCCACAACTTCAAAGTCGCTGCGACCTAACGCAGCACGCAAAACATTCCTGCCGATTCTGCCGAATCCATTAATGCCTACTTTGACCATGATCTACTCCTTCGTTATTGGCTCTGGTGTAAATTTAAGCCGCGGGGAGCATGTCGTAAATGACGTTTGTAGATCAATTTACGCCAAAGTGCGTGAATGGAAGCGATCGCGGTATTCGGTGGGGGTCAATTGCAAATGCCGTTCGAAAACGCGGCGCAGATTGAGAGCATTGCCGAAACCGCTGCTGGTGGCGATTTGTTCAATGCCTTGTGAGCTCTGTTCCAGGCGCTGGCGGGCGATGTACAAGCGCCCTTCTTCAACAAATTTGGCGGGTGAAATACCGGTTTCACGTGTGAACACGCGCGTAAAGTTACGCGGACTCATGGCAACCCGCTCGGCCAGTTTCTCAACGGAAAGATCCTCGGCCAGATTCTCCAGGATCCAGCTCTGCAGATCGCGGATAGGCCCCGGTGTTTTGGCCTGATTCAGTGGGTAACGGCTGAACTGCGCCTGCCCGCCGGGCCGGCGCAAAAACATCACCAGATCCTGCGCCACTTCGCGGGCCTGCACGAAACCATAATCGTCCTCCACCAGCGCCAGGGTGAGATCAAACCCGGAGCTGACGCCGCCAGAGGTCCAAACGGCACCATCCTGCACATAGATCGGCCCATTTTCGACCTTCACTTTGGGGAAGCGGGCCTGCAAGGTTTCCAGCAGCCGCCAATGGGTGGTCGCCCGGCGGCCGTCCAGCAAACCGGCCTCGGCCAACAGCATTGCGCCACCGCAAACGGACGCCACGCGCCGCGCCTTGGGGGCCGCACGGCGGAGCCAATCCACCACAAAGGCGCTTTCTTCCTCGGTCGCCCCTTTGCCGGTAACGATAATGGTATCGCGTTCCACCTCAGGGTCGAGATCCGCCAGGCGATGATCGGCCAACAGATTCAAACCAGACGAGCCATGCACCACCCGGTGGGTTTGCGTGGTGACTATCGCCATCTGGTAGAGCGGCGCGTCATCGGGCCGCAAGCGGTTGGCCTGCATCAGGATGTCGGCGATCCCCGCCGATTCGAACAGCATGCCCCCTTCGGGGACGATAATCAGAAATGTATGCATGTCCTTAAAATACAAAACCGACAAGATAAGTCAATAACGCTTCCCGGTTTGAGAAGCGTTTCCCTCATCAGCGCCAGCCCAGCGCCGGCGCGACATGAGTCAGGATCGACTCAATCACGTGGGCGTTGTAGTCGACGCCCAGCTGGTTGGGCACGGTCAGCAGCAAGGTATCGGCTTCGGCGATCGCTTCGTCCTGCGCCAGCTGCTTGATCAACAACTCCGGCTCGGCAGCATAGCTACGGCCGAATACCGCACGAGTCTGCTGATCGATATACCCCACCTGATCGCTGTCCTGACCGCTGTTGCCGAAATAGCTGCGATCCTGCTGGTTCATCAGCGCAAAGATGCTGCGGCTGACCGACACCCGTGGTTCACGCACATGGCCCGCGTCCTTCCAGGCGGCGCGATAGGCGCGGATCTGCTTGGCCTGCTGCACGTGGAAAGGTTCGCCGGTTTCATCGTTTTTCAGCGTCGAACTTTGCAGATTCATGCCCAGCTTCGCCGCCCAAACCGCCGTGGCGTCCGAGCTGGCGCCCCACCAGATGCGATCGCGCAGCCCGGCGGAGAAAGGCTCGACCCGCAGCAGGCCCGGTGGATTCGGGAACATCGGTTGCGGGTTAGGTTCGGCGAAGCCTTCACCACGCAGCGCTTCCAACAAAACGTCGGTATGACGGCGCGCCATATCGGCTTCGGTCTCGCCTTCGGCAGGCGTATAGCCAAAATAACGCCAGCCATCAATCACCTGTTCGGGAGAACCGCGACTGATGCCCAGTTGCAAGCGCCCGCCGGAAATCAGGTCGGCGGCGCAGGCATCTTCGACCATATAAAGCGGATTTTCATAACGCATGTCGATCACGCCGGTGCCGATCTCGATACGTCGGGTTTTGGCGCCGATGGCCGCCAACAGCGGGAATGGCGAGGCAAGCTGGCGGGCAAAGTGGTGCACGCGAAAATAAGCCCCATCCGCCCCCAGTTCTTCTGCCGCCACGGCAAGATCAATGGATTGCAGCAGCGCATCGGCCGCCGAACGGGTGCCCGACTGCGACGAAGGCGTCCAGTGGCCGAAAGAAAGGAATCCGATTTTCTTCATGGGGGTGATCCTTAGATTCATTAATGACCGGATTACAGTGACAAAAATGCCCCCCTCCAGGCCAGAAATATCGTGGCCGATCGCACTAAACGGATCCTTTTTCCCTGCGGCCAAGCATCGCCTGAGCATTGTAATCAAAAAGTAAATATCGTATAACAGGCTCCTCCGAGGGGTGTCCTGTTACGGGCTGAGATGGCGCAAGCCGAACCCTTTGAACCTGATCTGGGTCATGCCAGCGAAGGGACGGTCGGCAATCCCCTCACGGCGGTTGCCTGTTCATACCTCACCTCAGCGCGCCCGGATCTCCACTCACTTTTGGAGGTCCCATGTTTACTCCCTTATTCGAAAACGGTCTTTACGGAAAGCTGCGCCAACAGGCCGGCGGCCACTGGCAGGACTATGTGGCACATCCCTTTATCCAGCAACTGGCCGCCGGTACGCTGCCGGAACCCGCGTTTCGCCGCTACCTGACGCAGGATTATCTGTTCCTGATCCACTTTGCCCGAGCCTATGCCCTGCTGGTCAGCAAACTGCGCACCCTGCCGGAAATGCGCGCAGCCACCGCTTCGCTCAATGCCATTGTCGCCGAACTGCCCCTGCACCTGGCCTATTGTGCCGACTGGGGGCTGAGCGAACCGCAGATAGCCGCCGAACCCGAAGCGCCGGAAACCCTGAACTACACCCGCTACGTACTCGATATCGGCCACGCCGGGGACGCTCTGGATCTGCTGGTAGCCTTAATGCCCTGCGTCGCTGGCTATGCCGAAATCGGCCTGCGTCTGCTCAACGATCCCAACACGGTGATGGAAGGCAATCCCTATTCCTCGTGGATCCGCAACTATGGTGATCCCGCGTATCTGAGCGGCGTACAAGCCTCCCTCGACCTGCTGGAAAACGTTGGCCTCCAGCGGGGTGCCCCAAGCCGTCTGAACGAACTGTCGGCGATTTTCACCACCGCCACCCGCCTGGAATCCGCCTTCTGGCAGATGGGGTTGAATGCCCAATGAGCCTCGGCGACACGCAGCACGGCAACGCCCGGCCCGGTATTCAGGTACGGGATCTGACCCTGCGCTTTGGTCAGCAGGTGATTTTCGATGGTCTGAATTTCGATATCGCCGGCGGCAGCTTCGTTGCCCTGCTCGGCGCCAGCGGCGCGGGGAAAACCAGCCTGCTGAAGATCATCGCCGGACTGGCGAAACCCACTTCCGGTACGGTTATCGGCAGCGATGGCCTGCCGATCGCCGGGCGTATCGCCTATATGGGGCAAAAGGATCTGCTCTATCCCTGGCTGACAATTGACGAGAATATTAGCCTCGGCGCGCGGCTGCGCGGCGAAAAGGTCGACCGCACCTGGGCGGAGCATTTGCTGGAACGCGTGGGGCTGAGCGGCTATGGCCGCAGCTTGCCCGCCGCGCTGTCCGGCGGCATGCGTCAACGTGCCGCTATTGCCCGCACCCTGTATGAACGTCAGCCGATTGTGTTGATGGACGAACCCTTCTCGGCGCTGGATACCATTACCCGCGCCATGATCCAGCAGTTGGCCGCCGAACTGCTGGCGCAGCATACCGTGCTGCTGATCACTCACGACCCCATGGAGGCCTGCCGCCTCAGCCACCGCCTGCTGGTGCTGTCCCGTTATCCGGCGGGGCTGGACGACAGCCATGTTATCGAGGGCTTACCGCCACGAGCGCCGGACAATCCTCAGTTGTTGAAAAGCCAGAGCGAGTTGCTGCTGCAACTCGTGAGGGCCGCCGGATGAAAACCCTGCCTGAAAGCCGTCTGTCGCGGATGCGTCGCAGCCTGACGGTGTTCGTCGGCCTGTTGCTGCTCTGGGGGCTGGTCACGCTGGGCGATATCCCTGCCTTCCTGTTGCCCTCCCCCTCGGCGGTGGCACAGGCGCTGTGGGACAACCGTGCTTACCTCGCTTATCACACGCTGATCACCGCCTCGGAGATCGCCTGCGGTTTGCTGGCCGGGGTTTTGCTCGGTGCCTCGCTGGCGCTGTGCATGATCTTTTCGCCGCGCTTGCAGCGCTGGTTAATGCCCTTGGTGCTGACCAGCCAGGCGATACCGGTGTTTGCTCTGGCGCCGCTGTTGGTGCTGTGGTTCGGCTTCGGCATGAGCGCCAAAGTGGTGATGGCGGTGCTGGTGATTTTCTTCCCGGTCACGTCCGCCTTCTTCGATGGGCTGCGCCGGGTCAATAACGATTATCTCGATCTGGCCCGCACCCTGCGAGCTTCTCCCTGGGCCCAACTGCGCCACGTGCGGCTGATGGCTGCGCTACCGGCCTTCGGTTCCGGGCTGCGGATGGCCGCCGCCGTCGCCCCTATCGGCGCCATCATCGGCGAATGGGTTGGCTCGGCGGAAGGGCTGGGTTACGTAATGCTTAACGCCAACGCGCGCATGCAGACCGACATCTGCTTTGCCGCGCTGTTTATATTGGTGCTGATGACCGTCTTGCTGTGGGTGACGGTGGACGCGCTGCTGCTGCGCCTGATCGACTGGGCGCCGGAAAATGACTGATCGCCTTTCAACGACAAAGGGAATATCCATGCTTAAGAAAACCGTCGGCGGGCTGCTGCTTTGCGCCGCTTTGACCGGCCAGGCCGCCGCCGCTGAAAAACTGACGCTGGTGCTCGACTGGTACATCAACCCCGACCACGCGCCCATCATGGTGGCCGAGCAGATCGGGGCCTTCAAGGCCGAAGGGCTGGACGTCAAGATTGTGCCTCCTTCCGATCCGGCTCTGCCGCCGCGTCTGGTAGCAGCAAAACAGGCCGATTTGGCCATCACCTACCAGCCGCAGCTGCACTTTTTTGCCGATCAGGGCCTGCCGCTGGTACGCGTAGGCACCCTGATCAACTCGCCGCTCAATACCGTGATTACGCTGGATAAAAGCATCACCACGCCGGCAGGTCTGAAGGGCAAAAAAATCGGTTATTCCGTCAGCGGGATCGAACAGGCTACGCTGGCAACCATGCTTGAACATGAAAAGCTCACCCCCAGGGACACCCAACTGATCAACGTTAACTTTCAGCTGACCAGCGCCCTGCTGGCTGGCCAGGTCGATGCGGTGATCGGCGGATATCGCAATATTGAAGCGCTGGAGCTGAAACTGCAGGGCAAAGATCCGGTGGTGTTTAACGTGGAAGACTACGGCGTGCCAACCTACGACGAGCTGATTATCGTCGCCAACCGCGACGCGCTGGCCGAGCCGAAAATCAAAAAATTCCTCGTGGCGCTGAAAAAAGGCAGCGACTACCTGCACGCCCACCCACAGGAAAGCTGGCTGGCGTTCGCCAAAGCCCATCCGGAACTCAATACCGAGCTGAACAAACAAGCCTGGCAAGCCAGCCTGCCGCTGTTCGCAACCGATCCGGCCAGGCTGGACAAGGCCCGCTACCAGGCTTACGAACAGTTCCTGTTCGACAACAAGCTGATCAAGAAAATCACCCCGGTGGAACAGTACGCGGTGGAGCTGCATTAAACGTTGTTCGCTTTATCGGGGGCGCAGTATGCAGCGCCCCTGCCATTCCCCCCTCAGGCAGAAGGCGCGACGGTAACATCCCCCTGACCGCTGCGTTGCAAAGCCTGCAGCACCAGGCCACTTGCCTTGCACCGCTCCACAAAATCACGCACATAGGCCGCCCCCGACGCTTTCTGTCGCGGAACCGCCATCGCCTGCTGGATAGCGGTGAAATGCCCAGCCAGCACCCGATACCCCGGATTTTCCGCCGCGGCGGCCAGCAACGGCTGACGCACGCCCGCGGCCGCATCCAACCCCTGCTCGAGAAACAAAGCTATCGCGTCGGCGGAGGTATCGGCACGCACCAGTTGCGCATGCTTTAAGGTTCGCGACAGGTACAGATCGTAAGCCGCTCCCTGGCCTACGGCAATGCGCACCTCGGGCCGGTCGAGTTCGGCAACCTGCTGCCAGGGAGACGCCTCGGCCACCAGATAGGTCCCCTCAATGATCGCATAAGGCGCACTGAACGCAATTTGTGCCGCCCTCACCGGTTCGATGGCCATAAAGGCGATATTCCAGTCTCCGGTTTCCAACGCGGCAAAAACCTTGCCTGCGGCATCATAGGTCACCAACTCCAGCACCACGCCCAACTCGCGGGCCAATGCGCGGGCCAGCGTCACGGAAACCCCCTGAGGTTCGCCGTCTGGCCCCTTCTGCGCCAACACCGGGTTGCCCAGATTGATGGCCGCCCGCAGCATCCCCTGCGGGGCCAAATCATCGAGTACGGCGGCGGAAATGCTCTGCATGGTTTTCTCCTGAACAAAGGGTGAAGGTGTTTCGTTGACGCTCTCCATTAAGGCTAGAGCCAAACGTCGGATGAGCAACATTCAGCCGCTTTTCACCTCATCGGCGTGATTCATGTCACACTATTGTCACAAAAACGACCGATCGCACTCTGCCGCGCCTGGGCAACGCAAACACGCATTGACCCTGGCGCTTTCAATGCGCTATACCCTTCCTCTTTCGCGTCGTGCTGGGGTCGGCGGCGTTTGCCAGGGCAGTTAAGATTTCCTTTTTAAACAGACAGGGTACGGTGGATGGTTTCAGCATTAATCTCGTTTGCACTTTTTTTAGCCTCAATTTTAATCTACCGGACCCGGGCCGCCGCCAACCGCTGGTGGCTGGCCACCCTGCTGACGCTGCTGGGCAGCTATCTCATCCTCAACGTGGTGCTGATCGCCAGTAACTACTTTACCGGTGACGGCATTACCGATGCGGTGATCTACACCCTCACCAGCAGCCTGAAGGGCGCCGGCGTCGGCAAATACCTGCTGCCGTTTGTCGGCCTGCTGGCGGTGCTGGCGTTGATCTTCACCGTATTGACCTGGAGTCTGGTGCGGCGCAAAGCCAAAAGCAGCAGCGTGGTTTACAGCCTGGTCGCCGTGCTGCTGGCGCTGTTTTCCGTCGGCACCACCCCGGCCTTTCAGGACATTTCGCTGCTGGTTAAAAGCCAAATCAGCGGCGATACCGCCGACTTTGACACCTATTACAAAGCGCCGAAGAAAACCGTACAGGGCAAAGCGCCGAACCTGGTGTATATCTATGCCGAAAGCCTGGAGAGAACCTATTTCGATCAGCAGACCTTCCCCGGCCTGGCCGACGAACTGAACCAGCACCGCGAGAACAGCATCGACTTCAGCAATACCCAACAGCTGCCCGGCACCGGTTACACCATTGCCGGAATGGTGTCTTCGCAGTGCGGTATCCCGCTGTTTGCGCCCTTTGACGGCAACGCCTCCAGCGCCGTATCCACCTTTTACCCGGAAAACGTCTGCCTGGGTGACGTACTGAAATCCGCCGGTTACGACAACTACTTCTATCAGGGCGCCGAGCTGGCCTTCGCCGGCAAAGACACCTTCCTGAAATCGCACGGCTTTGACCATGCCTACGGTTTTAAGGAACTGCGCGACCAGGTCAGCGACCCCGGCTACAAAAATGACTGGGGCTGGTACGACGATACCGTGCTGGACGTGGTGTTCGACAAGTTTGTCGAGTTGTCGAAGCAGAACAAAAAGTTCTCGCTGTTTGCCTTGACCGTGGACACCCATCATCCGGACGGTTTTATCTCCGCCAGCTGCAGCAAAAAGTCGTTCCGTTGGCAGAATAAAGAAAACCGTTCGCTGAGCGCAGTGGCCTGCAGCCAACAGCATATCGCCGCGCTGATCGACAAAATCAAGGCGTCCGAGTACTTCAAAAATACCGTTATCGTGGTGTCTTCGGACCACCTGGCGATGAACAATACCGCCTATGACATCCTGACCAGGCAGAAACGCCGCAACCTGTTCTTTATTATCGACGGCACCCGCCCGCAGACCGCGCTGCATAATGAGAAGCGCAGCACCCTGGACAACGGTGCCACCGTGTTGGACGTGATGGGTGGCGATAACTACATTGGCCTCGGCCGCAGCAGCCTGTCCAGCCCAACGCTGGCGACTTTGTTTTTGAACATCGACGAAAAAATCAACGCCTGGAAGCCAGCGGTGGTGAAACAGTGGGGCTTCCCGAACAGCATCACAAACTACAGTCTCGACGATCGGGGCAACCGCTTTACCTTCTCCGGCATCACCTTTAAGGTGCCGTTTATTCTGAAGGTGACGGACAACAAAATTGAGCCGATGTTTAACGTCTACCTGTCCACGCCGCTTAAAAAACAGCTTGCCGGGCTGGGCGCAGGCGAGAAATTCGTCTGGGTCGACAAGTGTTATGAAATCGGTCGGGTGTGGTCGCCAGAACTGGCGTTAAGCACCGACACCTGCGTCGCGTCGGGCAGCCTGGCCGCCCCTCCGCACATCGTGCAGGCCAAAGGGGGCAGCTATCGCGGCAAAATAGACTTTGAGCGTCCGCCAAACGATAGCATTGCCGCTTACCAAAGCGCCGTCGACAAACTGAAAGTGGATGACGCCGCCGTTAAATATCGCGCGGACGCCATCGCCTTTATGCTGCCGGGCATGCCGGAACAGGTGAAGGCGATCACCGGCGTTTCCAGCGTCGAGGACTGGGGCCGTTGGTCTGACGCCAACCTGGCGCCGACGGTGAATATTGATTACGTCGATCCGCTGCCATCTGCATTCGATCTGGTTCTGCGCGCCCGTGCCTACGGTAAAAACGTCGGCGAACCTATCTCGGTGCGCGTAGGCAGTCAGGAACAGTTTGTGACGCTCAGCGAACAGGACACCACCGTGACGCTGCGCTTCGACAACCCTGCCGGCGCCAGAAACATCAGCATCACGCCTCCGGCCCCCACGGAGCCACAAGAAGCCGCCAGCGGCGGTTTTGTGCCGAAGAAACTGGGTATTGGCCTGGTCTCGCTGAAAGTGGAGCAGGCTGCCCCGGCCTCCTGATCATGGCGCTGCATGCGGCGTCCGCGTTATTCGGGGCGAATTTATTCGCCCCCTGCCGTTTCTCCAAAGCTTTTGCGCCCATCTTCGGCTAACCTGTTGCTGTGAATTGACATCGGCATCCGTATGCCTCCCCGCCGCATAGCCGGGAGAACCAAGGAGAGAGTATGAGCAGTCAGCAATCCGGCACCGGCCTCACCCCCGCTCAGGCAGTCGAACAACTGGAAGCGCTGTATGTCGCCTCGGTTGAGGCGCTACGCCAGGCGGTCGGTGACTTTATCAGCCACGGTGGTCTGCCCGACGCGCAGACCCGCGCGGCAGGGCTATTTGTTTACCCTGAGCTGCGCGTCAGTTGGGATGGAAAATCGCCCGGTCAAACAAAAACCCGCGCCTATGGCCGCTTCACCCACACCGGTTGCTACACCACCACCATCACCCGCCCGCACCTGTTCCGCCATTATCTGACCGAGCAGTTGACCATGCTGGCCGGGGAGTACGATGCGCATATTGAAGTGCGGCCGTCACAGCAGGAAATTCCTTTCCCTTACGTGATCGACGGTTCAAACCTGATGCTGGATCGGTCGATGAGCGCCAGCCTGGCGCAGCATTTCCCCACCACCGAGCTGGCGCAAATTGGCGACGAGACCGCCGATGGCCTGTTTCACGCCACCAGCACCTTCCCGCTTTCGCACTTCGACGCCCTGCGCGCCGACTTTTCGCTGGCGCGGTTGCGGCACTACACCGGCACCCCGGTGGAGCATTTTCAGCCCTTCGTGCTGTTCACCAATTACACCCGCTATGTGGATGAGTTTGTCCGCTGGGCCTGCGCCGAAATAGCCGACCCGGCCAGCCCTTATATTGCGCTGTCGAGCGCCGGCGGCATCTATATCACGCCGGAAACCACCGCACCGGATCAGGCGGTCTCCGACCTGGCCTGGAAAAATCACCAGATGCCGGCCTACCACCTGATCTCGCGCACCGGCCAGGGCATCACGCTGATCAATATCGGCGTCGGCCCCTCCAACGCCAAAACCATCTGCGACCATCTGGCGGTGCTGCGCCCCAACGCCTGGCTGATGATCGGCCACTGCGGCGGCCTGCGCGAAAGCCAGTCGATTGGCGACTACGTGCTGGCGCACGCCTACCTGCGTGACGATCACGTGCTGGACTCGGTACTGCCGCCGGATATCCCGATCCCCAGCATTGCCGAAGTACAGCGTGCGCTGTATGACGCCACCAAAATGGTCAGCGGCATGCCCGGCGAAGAGGTAAAACAACGCCTGCGCACCGGCACCGTGGTCACCACCGACGATCGCAACTGGGAGCTGCGCTATTCCGCTTCGGCGCTGCGATTCAACCTCAGCCGCGCCGTCGCGGTGGATATGGAAAGCGCCACCATCGCCGCTCAGGGGTACCGTTTCCGGGTGCCTTACGGCACGCTGCTGTGCGTGTCCGACAAACCGCTGCACGGTGAAATCAAGCTGCCCGGCCAGGCCAACCGCTTTTATGAAGGGGCGATTTCGGAACACTTGCAGATCGGTATCTGCGCTATCGACCTGCTGCGCGCCGAGGGCGATCGCCTGCATTCGCGCAAGTTGCGCACCTTTAACGAGCCGCCGTTCCGCTGATGGCGAAGGCTTTGGGCCCGCTTCGGCGGGCTTTTTAACTTTTCATACTCAGAACGTTGATGTACCGACCGCAAATCTGTTACAACAGCGGCTCTCATTCCCCAGTCATCAGCACACATATGATTGTCAGACCTCAGCAACACTGGTTCAGGCGGCTCTTCGTCTGGCACGGTTCGGTGCTATCCAAAATTCTGTTTCGCCTCAGCCTTAACGTGGCAATGTCCATCGTCGCCGTGCTGTGCTTCCAGTGGTACGAACATCTGGGTGTCAAACTGACCCTGGCGCCTTTCAGCCTGCTGGGGGTAGCGATCGCTATCTTCCTCGGTTTTCGCAACAGCGTCAGCTATGCGCGCTTCACCGAAGCCCGGTTGCTGTGGGGCAGCCTGCTGATCGTTCAGCGCTCGCTGCTGCGTCAGATAAAAAGCCTGCTGCCGCAGCAGGATCAGGCGGCGCGCGAGTTTGCCGCCCTGCTGATCGCGTTCAGCTACTGCCTGAAACACCAGCTGCGCGGCACCGACAGCCGCGCGGACCTGCAACGGCTGCTGCCCAACGTCGATTTGCGAGCGATAGAAAACAGCATGTCCCCCTGCAACCGGCTGCTGTTGATGATGGGCCAATGGCTGGGCGAAAAACGACAATCGGCACAGCTGTCGGACATGCTGTTTCACAGCATCGACCAAAATCTCAACCGGCTGTCGGAGATCCTCGGTGGCTGCGAACGCATCGCCAATACGCCGATCCCCTTTGCCTACAGCCTGATCGTTCATCGTACGGTCTACCTGTTCTGCACCCTGCTGCCTTTCGCGCTGGTGCCGGATCTGCATTACATGACGCCGCTGGTGTCGGTGTTTATCTCCTACACCTTCATCTCGCTGGACTCGCTGGCGGAAGAACTGGAAGATCCGTTCGGTACCGCCGCCAATGACCTGCCGCTCAATGCCATGTGCAACGCCATTGAGATCAACCTGCGCGAAATGAACGACGAAACGGATTTGCCGGCGGCCGCACAGCCGGACAGCCGTTACCAGCTCAGTTAACCCAGGCCCTTCAGGCGCGGTGAACCCCGCGCCTGTTGCCAAAACCGTTACTCCCGCCATCCTCCGCCCAACGCACGGTAAAGATCGACGAGATTGGTTAATCGTGCCAGGCGCGTATCCACCAACACCTGCTGCGCCGCGTACAGGGAACGCTGGGAATCCAGCACGTTCAGGTAGTTATCCACGCCCTGCTGAAAACGCTGCTGCGACAGGCTGTAAGCGCGTTGATTGGCCGCCACCAACTGCGTTTGCGCCCGGATTTGCTCATCCAGCGTGTCGCGACCGGCCAGCGCATCGGCGGTTTCGCGAAACCCTTGCTGTATCGCCTGCTCATAACGCGCCACCTCGATGCGTTTTTGCACCTCCGCCAAATCCAACCCCGCACGCAAAGAGCCGCCGGAGAAGATAGGCAGCGAGAGCTGCGGAGCAAAACTCCAGGCGCCGGAACCGGCAGAAAATAAACCGTCCAGGCCGGCGCTGGCCGTGCCGCCGAAACCGGTCAGGCTGAGGGTCGGAAAGAACGCCGCCCGCGCCGCGCCGATATTGGCATTGGCGGCGCGCAGCTGATGCTCTGCCGCTCGGATATCCGGCCGCCGGGTCAGCAAATCTGCCGGCAGCCCGGCCGGGATGGTTTCCGGCAACAGGTCGTCCGGCAAGGTGTTGGCCTGCGCCAGACGCGCGCTCGTCTCCGTATCCAACGGCTGCCCAACCAACAGCATCAGAGCATTGTTGTCCTGACGAACCTGACGCCGATACTGGGCCAAATCGCGCTGCGCCGTCCGTACCCCAACTTCCGCCTGACTGCGATCCAGTTCGGTCGCCACACCGAGCCGGAAGCTTTGTTCCACCAGCCCAAAGGCCGCCTGCTGTGAGCTCAGCGTTTCCTGCGCCAGCGCCAGAAGTTCGCTATCGGCACGCAGCGTAAGATAAGCGTTGGCGGTTTCGGCGATCAGCGCCAGTTGCGCGGCGGCCCGGGTTTCATCCTGTGCCAGATACAATTCCAGCGCCTGCTGGTTAAGGCTGCGAAGGCGCCCGAACAGATCCAGCTCCCACGACAGCGCCCCCCCGACCTGATAGCTGCGCCCCACCGCTGACTGCCCGCCGGTGGACAGACTGCCAGGCGTACGCTGTACCGAACCACTGCCCTGTGCCGCCAGGGTGGGCAGCGTATCCGCTCGTTGAATGCGGTAGCTGGCGCGAGCCGCCTCCACGTTCAACGCCGCAATGCGCAAGTCACGGTTATTCGCCAGCGCCTGCGTAATCAGCGTTTGCAGCTGCGGATCGCGGTAAAATTCACGCCAGCCGATAGCCGCTGTCACTCCGTCGACCTGCGCGACGCCATAATCCGGATACGCTGGTGCTACCGGCGCATCGGGGCGCTGATAGTCCGGCGTCAACGAACAGCCCGTCAGGGTGGCGGTGGTCAGCATGATAGCCAAAAGTTTTATCATGGCTCGGCTCCCGGTGCCGGAGCGCTTGGCTCCGCTTCATCCTCCACCCGGCGGCGTTCGCTGAGCCGCTTGACCCGAAACAGCCGCAGCATGATGACGAAGAACGCCGGTACGAAGAAAATGGCCAGGAAGGTGCTGGTCAGCATGCCGCCGATCACCCCGGTGCCGATGGCATTCTGACTGCCGGAGCCCGCCCCACTGGCAATGACCAGCGGCACCACGCCGAGAATAAACGCCAGCGAAGTCATCAGGATCGGCCGCAGCCGCTGTCTGGCGGCCTGCACCGCCGCCTCCACCGGACTGGCTCCGGCTTCGAAGTGCGCCTTGGCGAACTCCACGATCAGAATGGCGTTTTTGGCCGCCAGCCCGACGGTGGTCAGCAACCCCACCTGGAAATAAACGTCGTTGGCCAGCCCACGCAGCAACGTAGCCACCACCGCGCCAATCACCCCGAGCGGCACCACCAGCATCACCGCGCTGGGGACGCTCCAGCTTTCATACAGCGCCGCCAAGCACAGAAACACCACCAGCAGTGAAATTGCATAGAGTGCCGGTGCCTGGGCGCCGGACAACCGTTCTTCAAACGACAGTCCGGTCCAGTCGTAGCCCACGCCAGGCGGCATGGTGGCGGCAATGCGTTCCATTTCCGCCATCGCGTCGCCGGAGCTGAAACCCGCCGCCGGTTCGCCCTGCAGGTTAAACGAGGGTGCGCCGTTGTACCGATTGAGCTTTTGTGCGCCGTAGGTCCATTCAGCGGTGGCAAAGGCGGAGAACGGCACCATATCGCCGTTGTCGTTACGCACAAACCACTGATCAAGATCCTGCGGCAGCATGCGCGACGAGGCATCTCCCTGTACATAAACCCGCTTCACCCGACCGCGATCGATAAAGTCGTTCACATAACCCGAGCCCCATGCCAGCGACAGCGTGCGGTTAATTTCCGTGATCGGCACGCTGAGCGCCCGCGCCTTTTCGCGGTCGATCAACAGTTCATACTGGGGAGCATCCTCCAGACCGTTGGCACGCACGTTGTTCAACACCGGGCTCTGCCGGGCAGCGGCGAGGAACCTGTCGCGCGCCGCCAGCAGTTGCTGATGCCCAATGCCGCCGCGATCCATCAGTTGGAAGTTAAAGCCCGCCACGTTGCCCAACTCGCGCACCGCCGGGGGCGAAACCACAAAGATACGGGTATCGCGAAAGTCACGTGCGAACATGGCGTTGAGGCGAGCGGCGACCGCGTCAGCCTTTTGCGAGGCATCCGGTCTTTGGTCCCAGTCATGCAGGCGAATGAACAGGGTGCCGACGTTCTGCCCGCGTCCGCCGAAGTTAAACCCGGAGATGGCGAACACCGAACGCACGCTGTCCTTCTCCATTTTCAACAGGTACTCCGTGGCACCGCGCAAGGTGGCCTGCGTCCGTTCTGCGGTGGCTCCGGCCGGTGCCTGTACCTGCGCGAACAACATGCCCTGATCTTCCTGCGGCAGGAACGAGGTCGGAATGCGGGTAAACAGCCAGCCGGTAGCAATGGCAATCACCAGATAAATCAGCATCAGCCGACGCGGGCGGCCCAGACCGCGCATTACCGAAGCCGCGTAACTGCGGTTGGCCCACTCGACGCGGCGGTTAAACCAGCCAAAGAAACCTTTGCGTGCGGCATGCTCACCCGGCTTTACCGGCTTGAGCAGCGTAGCGCACAGCGCCGGGGTAAACACCACGGCTACCATCACCGACAGCACCATCGAAGAGACAATGGTGATGGAGAACTGCCGGTAGATCACACCGGTCGACCCGCCAAAAAACGCCATCGGCACAAATACCGCCGACAGCACCATGGCGATGCCTATCAAGGCGCCGGTGATTTGGTCCATCGATTTACGGGTCGCCTGCTTCGGCGACAGGCCCTCTTCGTGCATCAGCCGCTCGACGTTTTCCACCACCACGATGGCGTCATCCACCAGCAGGCCAATCGCCAGCACCATGCCAAACATGGTCAACGTATTGATTGAGTAACCGAAGGCCGCCAGCACGCCAAAGGTCCCCAGCAGCACCACCGGCACCGCCAGCGTCGGGATCAGCGTCGCCCGGAAGTTCTGCAAAAACAGGTACATCACCGCAAACACCAGCACAACCGCCTCCACCAGCGTACGCACCACGTTTTCAATCGACAGACTGATAAACGGAATGGTGTCATAGGCGTCCACGGCTTCCATTCCCGGCGGGAAGAAGGGTTTCAGCTCCGCCAGCGTGGCACGCACCGCCTGCGCGGTTTGCAACGCATTGGCACCGGTTGCCAGACGCACGCCCAGCCCCACCGCCGCATTGCCGTTGTAGTAGCTATCAATCGCGTAGTTCTGCGCGCCCAGCTCAATGCGCGCCACGTCGGCCAGGCGAACCCGCGAACCGTCAGGATCGGTTTTCAGCAGGATTTGGCCGAACTCCTCCGGGGTCTGCAAGCGTGAGGGGCCAATCACCGTGGCATTCAGTTCCTGGCCGGGCAACGCCGGTTGTCCCCCCAGCTGACCGGATGAAACCTCAACGTTCTGTTCCTGAATTGCATTGCTGACGTCAGTGGCAGTCAGGCTGTAGTTCACCAAAGCAGCAGGATCCAGCCAGATACGCATCGCATAAGGCGCACCGAACAATTGGAAGTCCCCAACGCCGTTGGTGCGGCTGATCGGATCCTGGACATAGGAGGCGACGTAATCCGCCAGATCTTGCCGGGTCATGCTGCCATTCGTCGAGACAAATGCCATCACCATCATAAAGTTGGCGGTGGACTTGGTGACGCGGATCCCCTGCTGTTGTACCTCCAGCGGCAACAGCGGCTGTGCCAGCGCCAGCTTGTTTTGTACCTGTACCTGAGCGGTGTCGGCATCGGTGCCCTGCGCAAAGGTCAACGCAATGCTCATGCTGCCGTCGGAATTACTTTCGGAAGAAATGTATTGCAGATTGTCGAGACCGTTCATCTGCTGTTCAATCACCTGCACCACCGTATCCTGCACCGTCTTCGCCGAGGCACCAGGATAGTTGACCTGAATGCTGACGGTGGGCGGTGCGATGCTTGGGTACTGCGCCACCGGCAGATTAGCAATCGACAACAGGCCACACAGCATCATGATGATGGCCAGCACCCAGGCAAACACCGGGCGCTCGATAAAGAATTTAGCCATGCGCCGGCTCCTTGCGAGTGCTGCTTAACAACGTGGTGGTGGCAGGAGCCCACTCCACCGCATTGACCTGTGCGCCGGGGCTGACCTGCTGCACGCCTTCGACAATCACCCGATCGCCCGCCGCCAGCCCGGTCGATACCAGCCAACTGTCCCCCATCGCCCGTTCGGTGGTCAGTTCGCGCAGCTCAACCTTGCCCGCCACGTTCACCACCAGGGCGGTAGCCTCACCGCGCGGATTGCGGGTAATGCCTCGCTGCGGCACCAGCAGCCCCCCTTGCGCCGCCATGCCCTCTAAAAACCGGGCTCGCACAAACATGCCCGGCAGCAGCTTGCGTTCCGGATTGGGGAATACCGCGCGCAACACTACCGAGCCGGTGGAACGATCCACCGTGATTTCTGAAAATTGCAATTTGCCGCCGTGGGTATAGCGTGAGCCGTCTTCCAGCGTCAGGGTAACCGCCGCAGACTGCGGGCCGTCGGCCTGCGCAACCGCGCCGCTTTCCAGCGCATTTCTCAACCGCAAAAGTTGGACGCTGGACTGGGTCACGTCCACATAAATCGGATCTATCTGCTGCACCGCCGCCACCGCCTCGGCCTGCTGCGCCGTCACCAGCGCCCCTTCGGTCACCAGCGAACGTCCGATAATGCCGTCTATGGGTGACAGCACCCGGGTATAAACCAGATTGATACGTGCCGTTTCCAACTGCGCCTCCGCGGACTGCACGTCGGCCACCGCCTGCTGATGGGCGGCTACGGCGTCGTCATACACCTGACGACTGATGGCCCGACTCTCTGCCAGCGGCCGGTAACGTTGAATCAACAACGCGGCGGTACGCAGCTGCGCCCGCGTTCGCGCCAAGGCCGCATTGCTGCGATCGTATTCCGCCTGAAACAGCCCAGAATCGATTTGGTAAAGCGGTTGCTGCGCCTTGACCTCTTCCCCTTCGGTAAACAGGCGTTTTTGCACTATGCCCCCGACCTGTGGCCGCACTTCCGCATTGCGAAAGGCGGCAACCCGTCCCGGCAGCTCACTGGTCAGTGGTATAGGTTCGCTTTTCAGCGTTACCACCCCGACCCGTGGCGGTGGCGGCGGTGCAGCAGGGGGCGTATCGCGAGCGGCCACCACCAGCCACAGGGAAAGCGAAGTAGCGACCACCACCACGCCGACAGCAAGAGAGGCGATTTTGAGGCTCATGAGTCCGTATCCTTTTAGGTGCTGGGTCAAGGGTTGCGCGGCGCGCCACAAAGCGGCCAAAGGTTACTGTACGAGCGGCAAACTGACCTCAACGTGACCCGCAGATAACATTCGTGTCAGTTAACGCGTTTTTTGTCCGGCGGCGGCGTTAGCTGACAAGAATGTCAGCCAGCCGTCAGCTTCACGACCGCATGGCTGTCATAAACTCATCACTGAACATGATGTCTTGTGGCAAGGTGGCGGGTTTCATGATTAATTAATCATCAGGTGATAATGACGGGAGTGGCCATGCGATTACTGTTGGTTGAGGACGAAGAGAAAACCTCGTCCTACGTTAACCGCGCACTGAGCGAACTGGGCTACACCGTAGACGTCGCCGGCGATGGCATTGAGGGCTTGCACCTGGCGGTGCAACAGGACTATGACGCAGTGATCCTGGATGTGATGCTGCCAGGCAAAGACGGCTATGCGGTATTGGAAGGCCTGCGCGCCAGCAAACAAACGCCGGTGTTGATGCTGTCTGCCCGTGGTTCGGTTGATGAACGCGTCAAGGGCCTGCGCCACGGTGCGGATGATTATCTGCCCAAGCCGTTCTCGCTGATTGAACTGGTTGCCCGCATCCAGGCGTTACTGCGCCGCCGTACCAGCGACGGCATTGACGTTACCCAACTGCAAATCGACGATCTGCACGTGGATCTGCTGGCACGGCGAGTGACCCGTGGCGGGGAGCGTATCGATCTGACCGCCAAAGAATTTGCCCTGCTCAGCCTGTTGGCGCGTCATCAGGGGGAAATACTGTCCAAAATGATGATCGCCGAGCAGGTTTGGGACATGAACTTCGACAGCGACGCCAACGTGGTGGAAGTGGCGATTAAGCGACTGCGCGCCAAAATCGACTCCCCCTACCCGCAAAAGCTGCTGCACACGGTGCGTGGCATGGGCTACGTGCTGGAAAATCGTCCGCAGCATCGCGATGCGCCACGGATAACCGCCTGATGAAAATTTCCATTTCCAGCCGTATGGCATTGATGTTCGCGCTGACCATGGCGCTGATCATGCTGGTACTGGCGCTGTTTCTGCGCAGTTCACTGCTGACCTCGTTGCAAAACCAGATGCACAACGAGCTGCACTTTCGCCATTCGCTGATCTCCCCCTATATCGAAGCCAAAGGGACCGCGCGCGACTGGCCAATGGTGCAACAAAAACTCAATACCCTGTCCAACAGCGAAGGCAACCAGGTGAAATATTGGGTGATCAGCGAGGATCCGCGCTACCGCTTCGGCGGTGCTCCCCCGCCGGGTACCCGCTGGTCAAAATTGCCGGACGGTTTCGCCACTGCCGCCAATCCTGACGGCGATTGCCCGTTGTATATGCTGATCGCAACGCTGCCGCCGCTGGGCGCTCGTCCAGAGGTGCGCTATGTGGTGGCAATTGATTCTGCACCCTATATGGGCACGCTGAGAGAGTTCACCCAGGCGCTGGTGGTGATTTCGCTGCTGGGGATTGGGCTGGCGGCCCTGCTGGGCTACGCCATATCGCGCTTCGGTATGCGGCCGGTGCTCAATCTCAGTGAACAGGCGCACCGTCTGGTGCCCGGCACTACCGGCCAGCGGCTGGACAGCGCCACCTTGCCGGCCGAACTGCGCAACCTGGCGGAGTCTTTCAATGGCGTACTGGCGCGCCAGGAAGTGGCCTGGCGGCAGTTGGAGAGCTTTAACGCCGACGTGGCGCATGAGTTGCGCACCCCGCTCACCAATCTGATTGGTCAAACCCAGTTGGCGTTGGCTCGCGAACGCAGCGTTCAGGAACTGGAAGAACTGCTGCAGTCGAACCTGGAAGAGCTGGAACGCATGACCTCCATCGTCAACGACATGCTGTTCCTGTCCCACGCTCAGGCCGGGCAATACGCCACCCAACTGAGCGAAGTGTCGCTGCGGGAAGAATCTCTGAAAACGGCGGAATACGTCGAACCTTCGTTTATGGAAAACGATTTGACCATTGAGATTTCCGGAGAGGTGCGGGCGCAGGTTGACCGGCGGCTGTTCCATCGTGCGTTGGCTAACCTGCTTGAAAACAGTGCGCGCCACGCCGTCGCGGGCAGCGCCGTTTCGGTACTGCTGCAGGAGCAGCGGGGATTTGCCGTCGTCGCCGTCGCCAACCAGGGCGAAACCATCGCCCCCGAGCACCTGAGCCGACTTTTTGAACGCTTCTATCGCGTCGACTCTTCGCGCGTTCGCAGCGACATGCACCACGGGCTGGGGTTGTCTATCGTCCGCGCCATCGCGCTCATGCACCAGGGGGAAGCCTTCGTCCACAGTCTCGATGGCATCAACACCTTCGGTTTCTCACTGGCGCTGTCGCAGCCAGAGGAAAACCCAACGCCACCGGCGTCAAAACCGCTAGCGGCGGCCCCCGCCATCGCCGAGATCAAGCGGGAAAGCCTGTCGTGATTTATTGTACCAACGCCAACACGCGTTTTTCCTGACTGCGGCTGGCGGCGATCGACAGCAGGATATCTTTCACGGCCAACGCCGGCGCCGACAGGGAGTGCTCGGCGGAGATGCACAGCGACAGCGGTACGCTAAGCGACGGAACATTGATTCGAGCCATCCAGGCCTTGGCAGGCCCTATCATCGCCCGCGCCACCGACTCGGGTAAAATGGTGGCCCCCAGGCCGCTGGCGATGGCCGCGCTCAAGGTGCCGGAGGACTCGATTTCGCCAATCACATTGGCGGCCAGCTTGCGCACCGCCATGGCTTCATCCACCTGAGTTCGTACCACATCACCTTCGCGCGGCAGGAACAGATTCAGGCGCGCAACGTCCAGCAGATCAACGCTGTTGCCGGGATTCGGCACCGCACGCGTCGCCACCAGATAGAGATCTTCTCGCATCAGCGAGGTGGCCTGAAGGCCCGCAGGCATTTTGGCACCGTAGATCACCGCCATATCCAGGCTTTGGCCGGCAACCTGTCCTGCGAGCGTAGAGCCGATGTTCTCATTCAGACTGAGTAAGATACCCGGATGCTGATCGCGCACCGCCTGCAGCAGCGGCAGCGCCAACTGCGACGCCAGGCTGCCCGGCGCCAGCCCGACGGACACCTGACCGCTCATCGCCTGCCCGGCGCTGTTGACCGCGCTCTGTGCCTGTTCGCACTGGCGCAAAATGGTCTGGGCATGGGCATACAGGATGTTTCCGGCCTCGGTCGGCATCACGCCGCGCTTGGTGCGGATCAGCAGTTGCTGTTTCAGCTCCCCTTCCAGGGTGGCCAACTGCTGACTGAGTGCCGGCTGGGCGATATGCAGCACCTCTGCCGCCTGGGTCAGGCTGCCGATATCGACGATTTTCACGAAATACTTCAGACGTCTGAAATTCATATTGCCTCCGTCATGCCGCTGAACTGCGTTGACAGAACGGCAGCAAGATCCGGGCCAGGCCGACGAAATAAGAGAAACCGTTAACTAATTGCCGGAAAAATAAGAAAAAATGATGCTAATGATTGCTAAGACCTCAGCGTTGGAAGACCCAGAACGGAGAAGGTTTGCACCAGCGTGAAGCACGCGGAGCTCAGCCCGTGGCCGCCCCTGATCCATTGCGCAGCAGAGCATCAATAAAAGCCATAAAAAGCAGCAGGTTGAATAATCTTGCAGCAAACGAAACGGCAAGGCGTTTTCAGGCTTTACAAGCCCGCACCACCCCGCTATTATTCGCCCCGTTCACACGATTCCTCTGTAGTTCAGTCGGTAGAACGGCGGACTGTTAATCCGTATGTCACTGGTTCGAGTCCAGTCAGAGGAGCCATATTAAAGACGCCCGCTTAAGGAGACTTAAGCGGGCGTTTTGCTTTTCTGAATTAACATCGTTTGAAGCAGACAAGAGCATCATTTTATTTTTTGAATCTAAAGAAAAATATCAACTACGGTATCTGAAATAAATTGCGGCAGATATTTTCTGCAGGGGTTAACTTTGAAACTCAAAAGAGGCAAACTCAAGGTCAAAAATTGACACGCTGAGTTTGCCTTAATAACTAACTCAATCTGTAATCGTTTCTTTATTTTCAATAATCAAAGAGTCTTCTCTGACAACAGTTCTTTTAGTGATGAGTTGCTCGATCACATCCGAGATTGTTTTACGCAAGGCTCCACTTGTCGCCTTGAATCCAAGAGATCTTGAGATCGATATAATTATTTCATCATCTGTTGCGCCAAGGTTATCTTTTACTACCTTAACAATACCGACAGCTATCTCCTGAGGAGGTAACATTTCCGGTTTCCGTAATCCAGAGGACTGAACATTCTGTCGGTTTCGTAAGCTAATTGTTGACTTGTCATGAACTAAGAACTGACCATCTTGAATGACATCCCCCCTATTACAGACCAAGTTAATAGCCCTGCTCACAACAGCCTCTATCCTTGCCCCTGAGCGTTGCAGCCCCCAGGCAGTTCGTAGCCTTGTGATAACTTCGCTTGTATGAATAGGGGATTCAACTTCCACTACTTGTTCAACCATTTCGCTCAAGATACCCAGAGGGGTTTCATGAAGCTCATAACCAAGATTAGCTGTAAGGTTTGCCTCAAGATAAGCGATCTCAGACTCAGCTGAAGTCTCTGAATCAACAAGACCAATCTCAACTATAGGGCCTCTGTCAACAGTAACTATTTCAACAGGTACTGCACGTGTCCTCTGGCGCGATTGCTCACTCCGTTCTGACAGCTCTTTTTTGGCTGACTCTATAGCTTTAAGCGTACGATCTAGCTGCTCTTCAGGACGATGGAACCAATCGGTGCTCCAGATACGATGGATAATCCACCCATGATCTTCAAGTACAGCTTGACGCAAGCGATCTCGTTCACGTGCAGAGCGTGAAGAATGGTAAGCCCGACCATCACATTCAATACCGATCAAGTATCTTCCTGGCATGTCCGGATCCGCGATAGCCAAATCGATAAAGAACCCAGCAATACCCACTTGGGGATGAACTTGATAACCAGCTTTCTGAAGTGCATCAGCAACCTGCTCTTCAAATACACTGTCCATTTCTCGTTCAGAACGCTGAGCCAAGGATATCCGCCCGGTACGGGCGTACTGCAGGAAGAGTTTAAAAGCAAATACACCTTTGCCTTTTGCTCGTTCCAAATCTATATCCTCATCTGTTATTGAGGCGAACACTTCACAACGTCGTTTGGCTCGGCTAATTAACACATTCAATCTTCGCTCCCCGCCTTCAGAACCCAGGGGACCGAAACGCATCGCCATATATCCTTGCGGATTTTTCGCATAGCCGACTGATATCATAATCACATCACGCTCATCACCCTGTACGTTCTCAAGGTTTTTAACGAAGAATGGCTCACTCGGATGCCCATTAAAGAATTCCTCTAAGTCAGGGTTCAAGCGACGTAACAACTCAAGTTCATCCTGAATAGCCTTACGCTGAGAAACAGAAAATGTCGCAACACCGAGCGACTGTTCAGGATATTTACGGGCATGCTCCATGATTGCTTTAGCAACTGCTTTCGCTTCTACCGTATTGGTTCCTTTGCCCCCTGACTCGAAAACACCATCAGGAATGTAGTGAAATTGTAGACCCATACCAGCTTCCTGAGTGTACGGGCTAGGTACAATGTAAAGTTTATTTTCATAGAACTGAGTATTGGAGACAGCAATCAATGATTGATGACGGCTTCGATAGTGCCATCTCAACATACGTTGAGGTAATCCTCTCGCAACAAATAATCCAAGAATACTTTCTATATCGGAAACCTGAGAAACGTCATCATCATCATCATTAGGAGCAGATTCAGTCATTTTAGCGAAGAATCGCGTAGGTGGCAGTTGGCGCTCGTCTCCCACAACAACAACCTGCTTACATCGAGCAATTGCACCAATAGCATCAACCGGTTGTATCTGACTCGCTTCATCCATGACCAAAAGATCGAATTTTTGCTTGCCTGGAATAAGAAATTGGGCCACAGATAATGGACTCATCATCATTACTGGTTTCAAGGCCTGTACAGCAACACCAGCTTTCAACATTAGCTGGCGTATAGGCAAATGCCCTCTTTTCTTCACCATTTCCGAGCGCAGAATACCTACAGGCCCGACCCCACCGCTTTTAGATGGAATCTGTCTGTGGTGGGCGCGCACAACCTCAAAACTGGCAGCTTTAATACGTTTAAGGTCAAGTTCTGCAAACCCTAAAACTTGGCGAGAGTGAAGTTCGCCATCAAAACGCACCAGCTCAGGCTCTTCGAAAGCCATTATTTTAAGCAACGACTCAAAATAGGTCCGTTCTACAGCAGATACCGAAGAGTCAACAGAGAGGTCTCCAAATGCCAATCTTTCTACAACTTCATATAATCCATATTCTCGAGCCTGTGCCACACGATGTTGGTACGCAACCCATTTAGATAATTGCTCCGAGTTCATAACCCATGCATTAAGTTTTTCGCAAGCAACCGATATCTTTAACTGATCAGCTGTCGATCCGAAAAGAGTTGGAATAGACCCTTTTAAATCCTTCGCGATTTCTTCCAGTTTACTGACTATTTTTTGGCTAAATAGGTCAGTTTCTCGTGCATTTTTGGCCGTTTCGACCTTGTTTGTAAGTTTTGCAGCCACGAAACGTAGAGCGCTATTTTCCTCTAACCAATGATGAGCTTGACTCAGGAATTCCCAGTCAGATGATAATTCTTGCCATTGTTTGTCAAAAGCCCTCTCAGCAAGCGGGGCCTTTGCTCGTAGTTCCGCAATAAGTTTCTGCAACTCAGCAAGTCGAGTGACTAAATTGCAACGTTCGTTTATATCCGCAGGAGGTTTTACCATCAAACGAGCACATTGTTTATCGAGTTCTATAAGTTCTTGAACTTTTTGCTCAATGAATATAAATGACACGCGTGTGATAGAGATCTGGTTACTAAAATACTCTTCAGGTGATGTACCGAAAGCATCCCAGAGAATGTCCAACTGAACGCGAACTTGCTGCAGCAACTGGTTAAGTTGTTGTGCTCGGAGTTTCACCCCCTCGCGGTCAACTAGACGGCTGGCTAATATTCGCGCTTCAGACCCTACACCACGGAGTGTTCTCATCCATTCAACCAATGCCATCAAAGAGGAACTATCACTCTTTTCGCCACGCCAATCGCTACCAAAGGCAGAGTGACCAAAGTCATTGCCTTCTTGGATTCTTTTCCTCTCACCTTGCGCTTTAATTAAATCGTCAAGTAACAACACCTGCTGGTCAATAGGTAAAGAACGGTCTCTTAGTAAAGAACCGACCAATGCTTTCGCTTTTCTCCAATTTCCGTTCAGATGACGGAAAATACCAGTATGAGTTGCAAGAAGGTTTCTGGCCTCAAGAACATCCGTAACCCAAGCAGCGTCGTTTATTTTGGGCTCAAGAAATTCGCTAACGGTTCTGAAAGAAGCGATCGACTCAACTAACTCAGCAGCTTTCTCAACACCATGATCCCAGACAGAAGCGATAAAGGCATCTGGGCTGGCATTAGGCGCTGCAGCAATTCTTTCGCCCAGCGCAATTAAACGCTCTACTTCTTGAACTGTATAATATCCGTCCTGAGTTCCTAATTCCTCATGCAAGCGATTAGCATCAAGGCGCAACTTAGCTAGCAGTTTTGACAGAGAGTGAGCCGCTGTAAAACCGTTAACATCAAATTCCCGAGGAAGCGTTGTCAATGCATCTTCCAGTTCAGTAACTGGAGTTTCTATTTCTTCGGCTATTATATCTGACTCAAGATTTAAGCGGGTTTCATGGTATTCTTTGCCCGACATTATGAGTTGTTTAATCGCCGGAATATTATTATTCCACTCTTCGGATGTAAGCGCTTTCGCTGATAAGTCTGGCGCTTTAGATATGCGTTCAGAAACCTCAACTAATATCCCAACAGAAGAGAACATCTCCGGTACAGGAGTCACAGAAAGCTCATCCGACAATTTTTCAACATCGTTTATAACACGTAAAGCTTCTTCTCTAATTTCTTGCAGACGTGGAATTAACTTTTCTACATCCATTGGTAAAATTTGCTCGAGACCCACCCCATTCCACGGATGTTTATCAGGTAACCCAATATCTAGAATACGTTCACCAATCTCTTTTACGAGATTAAGACGTTTCTCAAGATCATTCGCATTCCAATGTTCAAAATTTTCCAGATTAAAATCAGTAGGGGCTTGGCCTAACTGACGTAATCGGACAAGGTGCCCCATGACTTGATAGGGGGAAAAAGCGGAGGGATAATATATTTTGTGTAATCTGGCAGGATGTTCGTTAAGTTTATCCCTAGCATCCGTTAAATTTTCTACCAACGTGTCTGGAAATTCCCCCCTCGGAGATCCTAGCTCCCAAACCCTCTTTAATTCCTCTAGAAAAACTCTTTTGTTCGTCTTATTACTATGCAACTCTAGACACGCATCACCGACACCTGCATGATCGAGACGACGTTTCACCACTTCTAACGCAGCCATTTTTTCTGCGACAAACAAAACCGTTTTTCCATCAGCGACTGCAGCAGCAATTATGTTCGCAATCGTCTGAGATTTACCAGTACCAGGAGGTCCCTGAATAATAAGATTTTTACCTTCGCGTACATTATGTATCGCCAGAGTTTGGGAAGTGTCACTATCCATGATGTGGAGCATGTCCCTAGGAGATATGAAGGGATCTATTGGCACATCATCTGAAAGTTCTTCATCTGTATCGTCAAAACCATCAACCATAATTGAACGAATAAGAGCTTGCTCCGTGATACTTTCGTTCTCAGGCCAGTTTTCTGGATCTAAATCCCTATACATAAGAAATTTTGCAAACGAAAAGAATCCCAGAGTAATATCATCTTCTTGAACACTCCAATCAGGCTTTATCTGCACAGACTGAGCGACCTCATCGATATATTTAGAAAGGTCTAATTCTTCTTCTGATTGTATCTTAGGCAATATAATTTCATGCGTTCGCTGGAGATAAGCCTCTAAAGAGAGATTTTCAATAATCTCATCCTGTCTAGAGCGCAGTTTAAACCTCTCACCGGCAGTTCCGCGCTCTAAAGAGACAGGAATCAAGATCAAAGGAGCATACCTGATATTTTCTTTATTGTTTGGGTCAATCCACTTTAAGGTTCCGAGAGTCAGATAAAGTATATTTACACCTTGCTCCTCTTCTAACGTTTTATAATCATGGTAAAGATCTAATAATCGCTTCTGCAAACCCTGTGGGGACAATCTTGTTTGCAACTTCGTGTCCTGATGCTCAGAACGAATAGCATTTGGATCAATATCGTCATCAAAAACAAGCATTCGGCTATCTACAGTAGCTTCATTCGATTCAATATCATCTTCTTTAACATCGATTAACTCACCTTTCTTTCCAGCTCGCCCTGGCAGAAAAGTAAACACCTTTCCTTCTTTTACTAGCAATCGATGTATCTCAGCAGACTTTTCATCGATTATTTCTAGTAGCTTCGCTGTTTTAGAACGAGGAATGTTAAGAAGCTTATTACGAGCAGACAAGTCAAGAAGCTCAGTACGAGCTCGCTCTAATTTTTGTTCAAGAGAAAGGTTATTACTTTTAAATATTGAATCTTCGTTATCATTCATAGCACGAATTCCGTATTTTCGGTAAAATCATCATTGCACGCCAAGTATGTGCTACTGCATATAACGAAGGCATTCAACGACTGAATACTAACATTTTAGCCATTTTTTTAGGAAAATTCTAATAGAACTCACTGGTCCCCCCGCTTGTTCATGTTCAGTTTTCGCGCACGCATTTTCCAACTTAGCATCTGATCTCTATGATTTTCGCGCCTTTATGTTAATAACCTCTCATTCCAACTAATTTTAAAATCCAATAAAAAACAAAAAATCAAAACTTAAGCAAAGTTAAATTTAATTTAACAAAATAAAACACTAAAAAAATCAAAATCATTGCACCTGCATCCCTGCTAAAAGGGATCTAGTAACTCCTGTGCACAACTACGCTTGCTAGCGGTTGTGACAAAACTAGGGTTTCTTTCGATCGTTTATTCATCAATTGAAAACGAAAAATGCTTTTAGCTTTTCGAAACCTCGGTGAAAAACCTGCCGCTGGCATCACTGGCATCCGTTTGCATGAAAAAACGGCATGTGGGTGAATAGCTGCAATATGAATGAAGCTCAAGTCACGCCCTTGTGGGCAATCAGCACCCCCACCTCTCTTTATCCCCTTCCCCAAGGCCTGTTCAGTGAGCCGTATATGCCCGCAGGATGCCACTGCGGATCTGTGGGCCCGGCGTTTGGCACCCTGTCAGCACCCGCCGCGCTCAGATCATGAAGATGACTCATGTGGTAATGAAATTTAGTCGCTTTCACTCGTCCCATGGCTCTGGCATAAAATATGCAACGTTAACTTATTGACAACATGAAGACTGATGAGCGAACAAACCAGTAACTTCTACGAAATCAAGAAGCCAATTCAGTTTTCATCTCAGAACTTAGGGTGCAACATCGCGATGAGCAGAGACTTTACATTTACGATTAAGCGCAGCCTTTTCGATGAGGATTATAACCCCTCTGAAAATACGCGTATTACCACCAATTTTGCTAATTTGGCCCGAGGAAAAAATCGCCAGGAGAATCTGCGCAACACATTGACAATGATTGATAATCGTTTCAATACTTTAGCTCATTGGGACAACCCAAAAAGCGATCGTTACTCTGTCGAGCTTGAAATCATTTCTGTCGAGATGAGCATTGAAGGCAATGGCAATACCTTCCCAGTGATTGAGATATTAAAAACCAACATTATTGATAAAAAAACTCACCAGCGGATTGAAGGCATTGTCGGGAATAACTTCTCTTCTTATGTGCGAGATTATGACTTCAGCGTATTGCTGCTGGAGCACAACAAAAACAAACCTGGATTTAGCATTCCAGATGATTTTGGCGACCTGCACGGCAACATATTCAAGTATTTCGTCAACTCAGCTGAGTACAAAGAGAATTTTAAAAAGTCACCGGTAATCTGCTTAAGCGTCTCAAGTAAGGACACTTATCAGCGGACGGGTAACCAGCACCCTGTATTGGGCATAGAGTATCAGCAAAACGACTCCTCTTTGACTGAGAAATATTTCGAAAAAATGGGGTTACAGGTTCGCTACTTTATGCCGAAAAATAGCGTTGCGCCTTTGGCCTTTTATTTCTCCGGCGATTTGCTGAGTGATTACACTGATATTGAGCTTATCAGTACCATCAGCACGATGGAGACTTTCCAGAAAATTTATCGGCCTGAGATTTACAATGCGAACTCTGCCGCAGGGCAATATTATCAGCCGAGCCTGAATCAGCAGGATCATTCGTTGACAAAAATTGTTTATGACCGAGAAGAACGCAGCCAGTTGGCTATTGAGCAGGGGAAATTTACTGAAGAGCATTTCATCAAACCCTACAAGAACATTCTTGAGCAATGGTCTGCTCACTACGCTCTTTGATTAACCGAAAATAAAAGGTCATTGATTATGAAAATTTTGCTCCCAACTTCGACTGCCGGCAGTTTGCCGAAACCTTCCTGGCTTGCACAACCTGAGACACTTTGGTCACCGTGGAAACTGCAAAATGAGGAATTAATTGAGGGAAAACAAGATGCCCTTCGCTTGTCCCTGGAAGATCAACTGCGGGCAGGCATCGACATTGTCAGCGATGGTGAGCAAACGCGCCAACACTTTGTCACTACGTTTATCGAGCACCTGAGCGGCGTTGATTTCGAGAAGCGTGAGGTGGTTAAAATCCGTAATCGCTACGATGCGAGCGTACCGACCGTGGTTGGCGCTGTGGCGCGTCAAAAACCCGTTTTTGTGGAAGATGCCAAGTTTTTACGTCAGCTGACCAAGCAACCCATCAAATGGGCCCTGCCAGGTCCGATGACGATGATCGATACGCTTTATGATAACCACTATAAGAGCCGCGAAAAACTGGCCTGGGAATTTGCCAAGATCCTCAATCAGGAAGCCAAAGAATTAGAAGCTGCGGGCGTCGATATTATCCAGTTTGATGAACCCGCCTTTAACGTTTTTTTTGATGAGGTGAATGATTGGGGGATCGCCGCCCTGGAAAGAGCCATTGAAGGGCTTAAATGTGAAACGGCGGTACATATCTGCTATGGCTATGGCATCAAGGCCAATACGGATTGGAAGAAGACGCTGGGGTCAGAGTGGAGACAATATGAAGAAGCGTTCCCCAAACTGCAAACCTCGAATATCGATATCATCTCGCTGGAATGCCATAACTCGCATGTTCCTATGGATCTGCTTGAACTGATCCGCGGTAAAAAAGTGATGGTCGGGGCCATTGACGTGGCGACCAACACCATAGAAACCTCGGAGGAAGTGGCCAATACATTGCGGAAGGCCCTTCAGTTTGTCGATGCCGACAAACTCTACCCTTCGACCAACTGCGGCATGGCACCTTTATCGCGTCGGGTAGCCACAGGCAAACTCAATGCCTTAAGCGCAGGTGCAGAGATCATCCGCAGAGAACTCTCCGCAAAGTAACTTCGCCCCATATCCTGCTTCCGGCGGATAAATGTGCGAAGTGGTAAAACCCTATTTGAGCCCGCTCAGGGAAACCTGAGCAGGCTTCTCGCATTTTTATCCGCCATCGTTGGTACGTGTTGCATCAGTTTGCGCAGCGCTCCGCCTTTTCGTCTTTTCTCCCCGCGACACACGTTCATCACTTAGCTTCCCCCTCGCTATCGCCGGTAGAGTGAGTGCTACGAAATTGTTCAGACACCTTGCATGTACGTAAAATATCGTACAATATACGGAGATAAGATGGGATTCAGGGACGTAAAAAAGCTCGCTATACGCTGTCTTCAGCAAGGCGCGTATGACCATGAGGTACGTGGCAACATCGATGTCAAGAATCTGTTTGCCACTGGTCAGGTTGATAAAAACGGGGTAATCGAACTTATCAGGAAAACTTCCGGAGATGCATATCAGTGCCGTCCACATCATCAGGATGCCGCTACTGACGTTCACATTCTTCAACCCTGGCAGTCCGGTTGCTACTGGTACGTAAAATTTTATTTTATGGAACCCGACGTCATCTTTATCAGCGTGCACCAATAAATCGACAAGGAGTTCAAAGTGAAAATTGTTAAAGAAGGCGATACGCGCGCCGTTCTGTGTCACCACTGCGGGAAATCTATCGCGACTTATCGTTTACGCGACGTGGACTTCAGCGATCGACGTGGCACGGTGAAGAATATTCTGGCCGCGGTTTGTAACCAGTGCGACAGCGTGGTCAGTGTCCCTGCTCAATCCACGCCGCAAATTAAAAACGAGTTTGAACAGAGCAAGTCGGCGCTGGAAGTCCGGGTTCCGGCGCACTATCTCGATATTCTTAGCGTCGCCACGCAGAAAATAGATGCTTCACTGGGCGAAGATTTTCATAAGACGCTGATCCTGTATTACCTTCATGCGCTGACCACCGGTTACTACCATCAGGAAGGGCTGAAAGCGCTGTTAGGCAGCGAGCTGGCAAATGCCAAAGCGTCGAAGCGGCTGTCGATGAAAGTCACTAAAAAGCAGCTGGCGGAAGTAACTAGCCTAATGGAACAACAGAACCTGATGCGAAGCTCCGATGTGGTCAAAGCGGTGATCCTGAAAGTTTGCCAGGATATCGTGCAGGAGAAAAATTTGGGCGTGTTGCCGGAATTGCGCAACCTCGCCGCCGCCATTTCCTGAGCCTTTTTCCGCCGCTGACTGCCTGGCAAGCCTCAGGCGCGCTCCGTCATGCTGCCATCTGGCCCCAGATTGTCAGTCAGGATCTTCAATAATGCGCGAACTTTCGGCAGCGCCTGCCGACTCTTGAGCCAGGCCAGATTAATCGGTAATCCATCGGTTGCCAGATGAGGCAATACCTCTACCAGCGAACCCTCTGCAAGCTGCCGTTTCACCAACCAGGTGGGCAACTGCGCAATGCCGTGCCCGGCCAAAACGGCGGTAAGCTGCCCTTCTGCATCGCCGATAGCCACCCGCGCCGGTAACACCCTTTTCTCGCTGTTATTCGCCTGCGCGCCGGCAAAATACCAGGGGGTAAGCATGCCGTTACCTTCGCCGTAAACCACGCAGCTGTGATTATCCAAATCCTGTTCGTTGTTCGGCACGCCGCGCTTTTTCACATAGGCCGGTGAAGCGCAGAAAATATGCCGCTGCGCCCCCAGATAACAGTGCCCTAAAGCATTCGGCCAAATATCCGCGCCGCCGATACGCACAATAATATCGATACCCTCTATCACAGGATCGACAAAGCGGTCGGAAAACGAAATATGCGGCATTAACAGCGGGTGATCCTCAATCAGCTTGAGGATCACCGGTAAAGCATGCAGACGACCATAAGCTGCGGGAAGTTCGATGCGCACCCTTCCCCGTGGCTCGGCATTTTCGGCCTGCATGGCAAGCTCCGCTTCTTCCAGCTCGCCCAATACGCTGGTGCAGGTGCGGTAAAAGGTTTGCCCCGCGTCGGTCAGCGACAGACGCCGCGTGGTCCGGTTAAACAGGCGAACCTGCAGCCGACCCTCCAGACGGGCAATGCCTTTGCTGATGGCGGAACCGGTTAAATTCAGGCGTTCTGCGGCGGCCGTAAAGCTGCCCAGATCGGCTACGCAGACAAACAGATCGATACCTTTGAGTCGTTCGGAAGAAAACATAGCCCGCCACCATTAATGAATTTAATTCCATAAACTTGGTAATTTATAGCCTAAATAGGAAATTTATTCCCCGTAAACTCGATCTGGTAACACATCCTCAGGGCCAGGCCCGATTCAACCACCGACCATGACAAGGGTTTATTGATGAGCATAAACAAACCAAGGGTGCTGATTACTGGCGCCACCGGCCAGATAGGCGGCGATACTTTGCGTAACCTGCAGGCGGACACCACCATTACCCTGGTGGCGGCGGTACGCTCCCCGAAAAAAGCCGAGCCTTTTATCGCTCAGGGCATCAGCACCGTCATTATGGATTTTGATCAAGAAGAAACGCTGGCGCCGGCGCTGCAGGGCATTGATCGCGTCTTTCTGGCAACCGGCTATACCGTCGACATGCTGCGCCAGAGCAAGGTGTTTCTCGATAAGGCGAAACGGGCCGGGGTGCAGCATATTGTGCACCTCGGTGCCTGTGGGCGCGACGACACCACCATTGCTCACTGGGCCTGGCATCAGTTGATCGAACGTTATATTGAGGCACTGGGTTTCAGTTTTACGCATTTGCGGCCGGAGTGCTTTATGCAAAATCTGATCGGTTACGGTGGCATTCCCGCGGTGGTCAACGGCGTCATTCAGCAATACACCGGTGATGCTCCCTTCAGTTGGGTTGACGGCGAAGACGTCGCGCTGGCGGCTGCCTGTTCACTGCTGCACCCTGAACAACATGCGGGCAAAACCTATCGGCTGGGCTATGACGCCAAATCCTATGGCGAGATTGCGGAAATGTTGACGGAAATACTGGGACAGCCATTTCGCTATGAAGCGCTCGATTACCGGATTTTCCTGGAGAACATGCGGCAATCCGGCGCCGAAATGGCTTATATGAACTGCGTTGGCGACAATCTGCGCCGCATTGCCGAACGCGATATTCCCGGCGTTGAAGAAACTTTTGACAACTTCCCGACAATTGCCGGCAAAGAGCCGGTTAGTTGGCCAGAGTTTATCCGCAAACATCGGGCCGCTTTCGCCTATTAATCCCTTTTTTATCTGGCCCGTTTGGGGAAAACCAGGCGGGCTTTAGCTTTACATCTGCCCTGCGCCACTGAGGCTCACCATCAGAAAATTTCTTTAAAACATAAATTTATCAATCAGATAAAAACACACCCCGCCTGAAACGACATTGTGGAGATATTGTGAATTTGCACTTCCTTTACAATAAATGAGAATAGTTATCGTTATCATAATTATTCAATAATATTTGCACACACTTTCAGGGATAAGATGCATGATTTACACACACGCTTTCAAATTGAAACCAGGCGCGATATTGCTGGCGGGGTTAATTAGCGGGAGCGGCTATGCCGCCGATGACCTCGTGGGTGAAAGTGAGGAGATGGTGGTTTTGGCGCCGGCAGAAGAACAATTAAAACAGCAGCCGGGTGTCTCGATTATTACCGCTGAAGATATCGCCAAGGATCCGCCGGTCAACGATTTATCCGACATCATCCGTAAGATGCCGGGCGTGAACCTGACCGGCAACAGCGCCAGCGGCAGCCGTGGCAATAACCGCCAGATTGATATACGCGGCATGGGGCCGGAAAACACGCTGATTTTAATCGACGGCGTGCCCACCACGTCGCGCAATTCTGTTCGCTACAGCTGGCGCGGCGAAAGAGACACCCGCGGCGATACCAACTGGGTGCCGGCGGAAATGGTTGAGCGCATCGAAGTGCTGCGCGGGCCAGCGGCGGCGCGTTACGGTTCCGGTGCCGCCGGCGGCGTGATTAATATCATCACCAAACGCCCCACCAATGACTGGCATGGCAGCCTGTCGCTGTTTACCAACCAGCCTGAAAACGACAAGGAAGGCGCAACGAAACGCACCAACTTTAGCCTCAGCGGCCCGTTGGCCGGCGACGCGCTCACCATGCGCCTGTACGGTAACTTTAACAAGACCGACGCCGATGCGGCGGATATCAACACCGCACAAAACGGATCCTATGCTGCCGGCAACGAAGGCGTGCGTAACAAAGACGTCAATGCCCTGTTCTCCTGGAAAATGACCCCGACGCAGATCGTTGATTTTGAACTGGGCTACAGCCGTCAGGGCAATATCTACGCCGGCGATACCCAGTACAGCAACGGTAATCTCAGCCCGAACGATCTGGTCTCGTCACTGTACGGACAAGAAACCAACCGCCTATATCGCCAGACTTACGGCATCACCCATAACGGCATCTGGGATTGGGGCCAGTCACGCGTCGGCGTTTACTACGAAAAAACCAACAATACCCGCCTTCAGGAAGGTTCAACCGGGCGCGTAGAGGGGATGATCAACAGCGATCAATTCAACACCAGCCGGCTGAAAAATGTCAGAACCACCGGTGAATTGACGCTGCCGCTCAACCTGTGGCTCGAACAAACCATGACCCTGGGGGCCGAGTGGAACCGTGAGCAGCTCGACGATCCGGCTTCCATGCAGGTCACCGACGCCAGCGGCGTCACCATCGGCGATATTTCCGGCGATCCTTCCGGGCGCAGCGCCAAAAACAGCGCCGAACTCAGCGCCCTGTACTTCGAAGATAATATCGAAGTGGTGCCCGGCACCCTGCTGATCCCCGGTATGCGTTTTGATTATCACAGCAAATTCGGCAGCAACTGGAGCCCAAGCCTGAATGCCTCGCAGGAACTTGGCGACCATTTCAAACTGAAAGCCGGGATCGCCCGCGTCTTCAAAGCCCCCAACCTGTACCAGTCCAGTGAAGGCTACCTGCTTGCCACCCGCGGCAACGGCTGCCCGAACAACATTGCGACAGGGAGCTGCTACCTGATGGGCAATGCCGATTTGGATCCGGAAGTCAGCATCAACAAAGAGGTCGGCCTGGAGTTCACCTATGAAGGGTTCAACGCCGGCATCACCTATTTCCGCAACGATTATAAAAACAAAATCGTTTCCGGGACCGATCTGGTGGGCTACGCCTCTAACGGCTACAACATTCTGCGTTGGGAAAACGGCGGCAAGGCGGTGGTGGAAGGGCTTGAAGGCAACCTGGTGATCCCGGTAGTGAAAGACCGGCTGAATTGGCGTACCAACGCGACCTATATGATCACGTCGGAGAACAAGGATACCGGGAATCCGCTTTCCGTGATCCCGAAATACACCGTTAACACCATGCTGGATTATCAGGTGACCGACAAACTCTCGACCAACCTCACCTGGACATTCTATGGGCGTCAAAAGCCACGTGAATATGCCGAAAGCCGTAATGAAGTCGGTTCGCTGGCGACCAATGAGGTGGGAGCTTACACCGTGGCCGCGGTTGGCGTGAATTACGATCTGACCAAGGATCTGCGCCTGAATGCCGGTATCAGCAACCTGTTCGACAAACAGCTATACCGCGAGAACCAAGGGGCATCGACTTACAACGAACCTGGGCGCGCGTATTACGCCGGTATGACCCTGTCATTCTGATCGAATAAAAAACAGGCCCGTTCGGGGGAAAGCCCGACGGGCTCTTTAGGCTTTAAAAACTTCTTCTGGCCACCAGAAAAGCGCCAATCACCAGCAACACGGCCCCCAGCAGCGCGGGCAAATTTTCACGCATTGCCGCCGGCCCGGCCTTATAAATATCGGCCATCAATCCCGCCACCAACTGGCTGGCCACCAGCACGGCAATGGTGGTTGCCGCCCCCAGCTTTTGGAAACCCAAAATGCCGGAAAAGACAAAAAAAGATCCCAATAAGCCAGGCAACAACATCCACAGCCGCAGGGAACCCGTGACTTCGGCCAGGGCAGCTACGCCGTTTTTGGCAAACAGCAGCCCCATCAATAGCACCAGACCGACGCTGGAGTTGATCACCAGCGTAATCAGCACCGTCGACACGCTTTCGGTGATACGCACCATCAACAGGTTCTGAATGACCAGGCTGATCCCGGCGGCCACCAGCAGCAATAGCATGATATTCATAGCGATCTCGGTTTTAGCAGTGCCATTAACGCTTCGGCGGTGCGCTGGCGTCGTCGAGTTTCAGCTGCAGGAAGGTCAAATCCAGCCATTTGCCGAACTTGGCACCCACTTCGCTCATACGGCCGACCATCTCGAAGCCCAGATTAATGTGTAACTGCACAGACGCGTGGTTGCCGGACTCAATGCCCGCCACCATCACGTGTTTGCCGATCGCCCGCGCCTGCTCAATCAGCGCAATCAGCAGCGTTTTACCTACCCCGCCGCCGCGGCTGTCTCGCCGAACATACACCGAATGCTCGACGGTGTGTCGATAGCCGTCCCACGCCCGCCAATCACCAAATGAGGCATAGCCCATCACCTCACCCGCAGCGTCAATCGCCACCAGCACCGGATAGCCCATCCCCTGCCGTTCTGTTATCCACGCGGCGCGGTTTGCCTCGTCGACGCTAAGTTCATTCCAGATTGCCGTGGTGTTCAGCACGGCGTCGTTATAGATAGCGGCGATGCCTGCGCTATCGGTTATAGTCGCGTTACGGATAAGCATGTTGACCTCTTGGTTGACCGTCTACTATCATACTACGATATGGATAATAAATTAGACAACCTAAATCAGCGCATCGGCGCGAGGATCCGCATCGAACGTGAGGCCCGCCATTGGTCGCTGTCCGATCTGGCGGAACGGGCCGGTGTTTCGCGCGCGATGGTGCACAAAATTGAACGTGGCGACAGTAGCCCAACGGCGATGTTGCTGGGGCGGCTTTCCGGCGCGTTCGGCCTTAGCATGTCCAAACTGATCGCCCGGGCAGAAACGCAGGAAGGTCGGCTGATGCGTAAGCAGGACCAGCCGCTGTGGGTCGATCCCGACAGCGGCTATGTCCGTCGCCATGTGTCGCCGCAGTCGGATATGCCGCTCGATCTGGTACGCATTGAACTGCCCGCCGGGGCGGCGATCCCCATGCCGGCTTCGGCCTATGCCTTTATGCGGCAATTGATCTGGGTTTTGTCCGGCTCGCTGGTGTTTCAGGAAGGCGAAACCCGCCACGAAATGGGCCAGGGCGATTGCCTGGAGCTTGGCCCCCCGACCGACTGCGTGTTCAAGAATGAGAGCGCCGAACTCTGCATCTATTTGGTGGTGGTGATGAACAAGGCCTGAACCACGCAGGTCGCTGCATGACGGCGGTTAACTTTGCCATTCCCGGTTGTAGCCTGCGCAGAAAAATTTTTCGGCCAGGCGGTTGCTGCCACCAGAGAAAAACTCGCTCATCATCTCGCCGTTAAGATCGTAGGCCCGGCAGAGCAGCCCGGCCTCGAACGCGGCCTGATTTTCATCACCCAGGCTTTCCGCCAGATGATGGGCATACCCCAATACGAAACCCCGCTTGTAGTCACAGCAGAAACGGGACAGTTGCGCAGCCGGTTTGGCGTCCTGCGCGGCTAACCCCGCCATCAGCCCCTTACCGAAGTGATTATCCATATGCTTTTCCCCATCGTTCAAAAATCGCTATATAAAATATTATATAGCGAACGTCCTGCTGATGGACATACTCACAAAGTTTTATCCCCTCTTCGCGGGCATAAAAAAACCCGCAAAGGAGAAACCTTGCGGGCTGATTGATCTGACGGGGCGATTACAGGGTAAAGTTCAGCCCTTCCACCACCGTTTGCTCCAGCGGCAAGCGCCCTGAAGGGATCTCTTTTTGCTGCAGGAATTCAGGCAGCAGGGATTTGTCGCCCGCCTTGCCGATCGCCACCATGCCGTGCACCTGATAGTTATCCGGAAGGTTCAGCGCAGCCTTGATTCTATCGTGGTGCACGCCGCCCATGCAGTGGGTCAGCCAGCCTTTCAGATGTGCCTGCAGCGCCAGATTGGCCCAGGCGGCACCGGTATCAAAGGAATGGCTTGGGTTGTCCACTTCCTTCTCGCCGTTCAGGCTGGTCGTTTTCGAAATGATCACCACCAGCGCCGAAGCGTTCTGCGCCCAGCCGCGGTTGAATTCAATCAGGAAATCCAGGTAGCTGTCCCAACTGGCCGAGCCGTGCTTGCTGTAAGCAAAACGCCACGGCTGAATGTTGTAAGCCGAAGGCGACCAGCGTGCCGCTTCGAAGAAGCTCAACAGGGTCGTATCGTCGATAGGATCATTCGCCAGCGCACGCGGCGACCAACGTTCAATAAACTGCGCATCAATCGGGTGATCGGAAACTCTTGGCTGGCTCATGGACATCTCTCTCATGGGAATGGAATATCAAATTTATCCAATATTCCCATGCTGCACGCCAGAAAAACTTTTATTTTGTGCTCTTCATCAGCCGCCAAGCTCCTGCTGTAGCCAGTCGAGAAATGCGCGCACCGGCGGGTGCCGTTCACGCCCAGGGACGCACAGTGCGGTGTAAGCCGCCCCCGGCACGCGAATTTCCGGCCGGTAAGGCACCAACAGGCCATTGCGCACCTGATCGGACACCATGACCGAGCTGGCCAGCACCAGCCCTTGCCCGGCCACCGCCGCCTGCAACGCGTAATGCTCTTCGTCATAAGCCCGCAGCGTCGTGTGCCGCTGCCACCAGTCAACTCCGGCGGCCCGACACCAGTCGCGCCAGCCGGTTTCATACAGGGTGGAATCACGCCAGCGAACGGTGATCAGCGCTGGTGTGGGTTGCTCTGCCGCGCAGAGTCCTGGAGCGCCATAAACGCCAAAACTCTCTTCCAGCCGAGCCGCCTGATGCAACTGCGGGTAATTTGCGCGGCTGTAGCGGATGGCGATGTCCACGCTGGCGTCCTGCTGCAGGTCAATCACCTCAGCGCAGGCTTCCAGACGAACCAAATAGTGCGGATAGGCCTGATAAAAACGCCCCAGGCGCGGCACCAACCACAGCGCCGCGAAGGAATGGGTGACGGAAACGCACAGCGACCCCGCGCTCGGTGTCGGTCGCAGGGCATCCAGCACCGTTGCCACATCGAGCAAGGCGCCGTGTACTCCGGCGAACAAACGCTCGCCCTTTGGCGTCAGCTGTACCCCCCGCGGTATTCGGTCAAATAATGCAAAGCCCAGCTGCTGCTCAAGCGCTTTAATCTGATGCGACACCGCCGTCGGCGTCACCGCCAACTCCAAAGCCGCCTGTTTAAAACTACGCAGTCGGGCGGCGGATTCGAAAGTGCGCAATGCGGTAACCGGTAGCGTGGCGAACATGGTGTACGGCCTCGTTAAGATGAATTTAACTCACCCTGACAGAATAGCCGTCATTTGTCTCTCGCGCTGCAAGCACCGTAAATTGACTCTCGTATTCCACGATCAAGTAATGGAGAGTGACATGAATTCATCTCATCAGCCGAAGCGACTTATCGTCCTGGTTGGCAGCCCGCGCCGCGACGGCAACAGTGCCGCCCTGGCCCAGGCCATTATGGCGGGTGCCGCCGAGGCCGGCACCGACGCCAGCCTGTTTTTCTTAGACGATTACATCAGCGGTTTTTTGGTGGACGAGCGCCACGCCGCTCCGCCTGCCGACCGCTATGGCGAACTGTTCCTGGAACATTTTCTGCCGGCGGACGCGGCGGTGTTCTGCACCCCGCTTTACTGGTATGGCATGTCGGCGCAAACCAAGGCCTTTTTCGACCGCTCTTTCAGTTACTACTCCAGCGCCTACCCCGATGCGGAACAGGTGCATCAGCGTATGAGCGGCAAACGCATCGGGCTGGCGGTGGCCTCGGAGGAAACCTATCCCGGTGCCGCGATGGGGATTGTGCATCAAATTCAGGAGTTCAGCCGCTATTCGCATTCCGAATTCGTCGGGCTGGTTCAGGGGGCGGGCAACAGCCGGGGCGAAATCAGCCGCGATCCGCGTAACCCGTTGCAGGCCGCCCGCGAGTTGGGACGCGAGATCTTCACTCGTCCCTATTCAGATTACCGAATGGATACGCCGCGCAGCCCGCAGGTTTGGCAAAACTGACGCCGCCAAGGGGCAGCCTGCTGCCCCTTTATCAAGGTTGCGCAAGCATATGTAGCAAGATATTGCCGCCCATTGGCCCACCCGGACAAACGTCATATGATGCCAAAGTTCAAATCGGCATGCCCATTAACCCAAAGCGGAACAAGATGTCAAAACAGTGGAAAATAGCGGCGGCCAACCTTGGCCTGCGGATGTATACCCGGCTGGGTGGCAACTTTAAGGATAAGGCCCATTTTCAGCCTGAGCAGGTTTTTGAACGCATCGTGATTTTTTCCACCAGCGCCCTCGGCGATCTGATGTTTAACACGCCGGCGATCCGAGCGGTGCGTGAACGCTACCCGGCGGCAAACATCACCCTGATTTCCAGCCACAAGAACAAACAGTTGGTCGCGACCAGCCGTTGCTTTAATCAGGTCATTTATTGGGATCATAAAGCGAAAGACATGCTCGGCATTATTCGCCAACTGCGCCAACACCGGCCTCAGTTGGCGATTATCCTGCACTCCAAATCCCCTTACGATGTGATGGTCGCCATTACTGCCGGTTGCCAATATGTCTTCAAAGACGCTTACGGTAATAAAGCCACCGGCATGGAGCCCTGGCTGTGTGGCGTGAGCCGCAGCACCGGCGGCCATCTGATTCAACGCAAGCTGGATCTGGTGGCTCAGTTAGGCTGCCAAAGCGACAACACCGAGATGTTTATTCCCATCGATTTTCCGCCAGTGGCTAAAACCGCAGGAAAAATTTCGATCGGCTTGCAAATGGGCGCTTCTGAAACGCTGCGTTGCTGGCCGGTCGCGCAGTTTATTCGCCTGGCGAAACTGCTGCTGGCGTCTTCGCCGCACCACCAGATTGAATTAATCGGCAGTCCGAAAGAACTGTCTATTGAACAGGCGTTTATGGCGGGGCTGACGGCGACCGAGCAGTTGCGCGTGGTCAGCCATATTGGCAAAACCACCCTGCCGCAACTGCTGGCGGTGATGTCGAATATGCAGGTGCTGGTCACCGGCGACACCGGCCCACTGCACCTGGCCATCGCCCTGAAAACACCGACCGTCAGCCTGTTTGTTACCGCCAATCCGCAGCACACCGGCCCCTATCAAAACGGCGAATTGCATCAGGTGATGTACGTCCCGGTGGATGAACAAAAGCTCAATGCCGCGCAACGCCAACAGCCGCTCAGTATCATCACTGAAAATGAGGTGTTTGAAAAAGTGACCAACGCGCTGAAACTTAGCGCCCCCGAGGGTTGACCAACGGAGGCTGGGCAAAGACCATCGCCAGCGGGAACCAAAACAGGTACCAAAACTCGGCCGGGTTCGCGATAACAAACATGCCCTGTGAGCAGTAGAAAATCAGCATAAACAGGTATAAAGCCGCTTCCAGACGGCGACCGGCCCGGAGATGGCGCACGGCCAGCTGCGCGCCAAACGCCAATAACGCGGCGAACAGGCAAAACCCAACCAACCCGCCTTTGAGCAACGCCCCCAAATACAGGCTATGGGTGGTATGAATAAACTCACCGGTGTAATTGGTAAAGGTCAGTTGCTTATCAAAGCCATAGCCAAAGAACGGCGCCTGTTCGACCAACAACAGGCTGTGCCGCCAGATGCTCATCCGCACAAAGCTCTGTTGATACAGCGCTGCAAAACGCGTAATCAACATTTCACCGATCGGTGAAAACAGCACTGCGCCCACGGCAAATAACACCGCAGCCGCAATGGCCAGCAGCGATTTTTTGTTCAACGCCAGATAGGAAGTGGTTAACGCCAACGCGGCCAATAAGGCCATCAGGGGCCCGCGACTTTGGGTGAACACCATAAAGACGAACAACAGCGGGATCGCAGACAGCGCCCTTTTCCTCCCGGTATCACGGAACACCATCAGGCTTAGAATGATGCCCAACGCCGCATAGCCGGCCAGGTCGATCACGTTGCGCGGGCCAGGGTTAGCCCCGGAGGTTTCTCTGAGAGTATAAATTTCCCGGAAATCAACGCACGCCAGATACAAGCACAACAGCGTGATGCCGGCAATCACGGCGCAGAGCAGCAGATTGCGATCGGGGCTGTCCAACACGGTGACCAGCAAGGCCAGATAGAGCAGGATATACACGCTGTGCGTCAGGGTAGATGCCGTATCATCCGGCGTACCGCCCCAGAGATTGCTGACGGCATAATAGGCGAGAAAGCAGGCCGCCAGCGCCATTCCCGCGATTGCGGCACGCCGGTTAAGCCAGGCCGAGCGAAACTCGGGGCGTGAGGCCAGCGTCAGCAGGAAAAAGAGCGCCGCGATGTGGAATAAATTATTGACCCGGGTAAAACCGCAAAAAATGGCGCTAAAAAAAGAAAAGGCCAGCATGGCATAAAAAGAGATCCGACCGGTGAGCTCAACCGTTTTTGAAAAAATCATTACTATCAACCTTTTCAAAAATACCGGTATCTATTGCACTGCTTAATGAAAAGTTTCTAATCACCATTTTTCTCATTTTCATTCTTTCTCCGGCATGGCTAAAGGCCGGAATAATCAGGTCGTCGACCTTCTCCGGCAAAAATGTCGGCAGTTTATTTTCGGGAGTTTCATAAAAGCGCGGCAAATGGAAATTATTCATATCCAGACCGGCAATAAAGAGCTGTTTAAATCCCAGAAAGGCAATGATCTGAAAAGCCCAATACACTACCGTGCCGGCATCAAAAACCCCGTGCCGAATATCGTGGCTGAAAGCGATGGTTTTATTGCCAGGCGAGAAAAAAACGCTGCGATCTTTGTGATAATGATCCCACAATGCCGAGAGAGGAATTTGGGGACTGTAAATTTTGCAGGTTGCGTCCTCGACCACTGAAAACCGGCATTTCACGCCCGCCAGAGTGAAGTAATCGATGATTTTCGCCACGCCGTGAACCGTAGTGAAAAGGATTAAATCCGGTGCCTGAATAATGCTTTCTATAATATCCGGCCGCCGATCGATAAACCCCATATCGACAATCACATAAAACCGAAAGTTGACCTTCTGGCTCAGGCTAAAAGCCCCATTGACCCCTATCGCCGGCATCTCAGGCAGTTCACTAAAGCGAACGGAGTTCACCGACGGTCCCGTCGCGGTCAACAATATCGGCCCCTTGCAGCTGTCTTTAAGCGCTGACAACGTCACTATAGGAACAGTCTGCTTTTTATAATGTAATTCGGCAATCTCACCGCTGTCTGCACGTTCGATTTTTACGTAAGGCCAGAGATTTTCATTGTGTCGATAAGGCCGTGAATGAGAATAGCGATACACCTGCTTAAGAAAACTGCCCATCGTATCCCTGCCCTGTAAAAATGTATTTGCGCCGAACAGAACTGTCCTGACCGCATTAGATTTATTGTAGGGCTGAGTATCTGAGCATTAATGAACATGGGCAATTATTGCATTTTGAATTCTTCGTAATGTTAACGAAAAGAGGTGTGTGGATTTGTTAACCGAGTTAAAAACCTGTAGGGAACGGTAATAATTATTTTAAAGTATGATTAAAGTTCGCCTTGCGACTTGCTTCAAGACTTTGTAACGATCGCCATGAGCAGGCCCTGAGATATGAGTTGGTAAAGAGCGTTTATTGAGGAATATAGAGGTCGTCAACGTCGCAATGAACTTTAACATCCCTAAAATATGACTGTAGTTGAGATACCGACATAGCGCTCCTTGACTCAAAAAGCGCCTTTTCTGCGGCATCGTTGCTTATTCTTTTGAGTACACCTCTCATCACGTGTTCTATCCTGCAAGGTGCTGAAGGATGGGTATTCTGTTTGCTCACGCCATTTCTTTGAAGACGCTCCGCCCAGTCGAACCGGAAAAAAACGGTAATAATAGTAATATCAACGTTGTGATTAGATTTCTCAACAAGGTTGATGGCGTACTCATCAGCATCATATTCATCCTTACGGGACTCCTCCGCTGTTTTCTCATTATACCTTCGGTGCCCAAGAACGATATGCCCTATTTCGTGAGCAAGCGGAAACGCCATAGCATCTAGCATGATTTTATCAAGAGTATTTCGGTAGTTCACTTCATCCTCCTTATTTTTACAGCAAGGAGGTGTTAATTTTGCCCAGAACCAAAACTCCTCTATCGGAATTTCCTTTTTCATTTCAAGTGATTTCTTTGTTCTTGATTCTAAATATTGCAAGTAGTTCTGGTACAGAGTCATATCAATCTTTTCATCATAAACCTGCATTAATGCCTTAGCCTGCAGCATTATTTCAAAAATAAATGCCAACGGAAATAATATCTTCTTATTTTTGACATCGGAAAGGACGTTAAAATCAGCATATGCCGCCACTTTAACCGCTCTGTCCTGGTACAATTCAGGTTCTAAGTTAAATACTTCACTATGATAATCATTCATTAATCTCTGTAATGTTCTCTGCCCTGCATCTTGAGTTTCTTGCAAAAGTTCATCCTGTGATTTTTGTTGTTCCATTGCAGCTGACGTGCTTATCACATTCAGGATAAATATAATAAAAAATAAAGAAAAATTTAATGTTTTCATTTATTTTTCAATCCATTCTCATGAGTAAAAATCAACTCGCGTTGAAAATCCACATCAGAAACACCTTGTTGCTCCGCTTTAATAAAATCGTTGAATTGTTTATCCGTTCCGAAAGTTAAAAAATCCTCTATAGCTTTATTATACTGTTTCGGCTCGGGAGGTGCGGGAATAGGGTCAATGCCGACAAAAGCCTGATCGCCAGCGAACCTCACAGCTTTACGATAAGCTATTGCCACAACAGAACAGACCTTATTGTGATTTGTAGATATTATCTTGTTCTGAAGATCAATATCACACTGTTCTCTTCTTATATTTGCAGCATTCATTAACTTTAGGAATTTAACGTTATCACACTCAGACTTCCCATAGAGATCACCGCCCTCTCTACATCGACGATATTCGCAATTACCTTCCAAACTTTTTTCACATTTCCCATAACAACCATCATGCTCGTTGCATGCTTGGGTAAAGTCGCACACAGCAAAAATTTTATCGGGAACAAAAGGAGCATTCCAACCAGAACCGCATCCATTAGGCTCGCTTCCTCCGACAGAAGAGGCTGCTTTCAAATCCGTATTGAATATGCATAAAAAAACAACAATCATAAGCCGAATAAGCATTATCATCGCCTCAGAAATGTTTACGCTCTCTGATAATATAGAACAACAATCAGGCATAACCACAATCATGTAAACGATGGAATAAAAAACTTAAGGTGACAGGAAAACAATTAGCAGGAGAATGAAATAAATATACAATAAAAATCATAGTAGTAATAGTAGCAGGCCTAACCAACAGCCTGCCACTAAAAAATAGTAACGATAAAAAACCGTGTGTATTATTTATAAAAAACGTTTCTTCTAAATAAACTTACATTTTCAACACGAAATATATTCAATCGTCGAAAGGCTCGCCAAGCGTCAGCATCAGCCGATTGGCCCAGGCAAAGAACGCGGTCGATTGCACCAGATCCAGCAGCGCCAGTTCATCCAACCCTTGCTCGCGCAACGCCACCAGATGCCCGGCATTGACCTGCGGCGGCGTGGCGGACAGCGCAGCGGCAAAGTCTATCTGCGTCCGCCACGGCTCCCCTTGCCCCTCGCTCAAAATGCCACCCGGTGCCACATCCAGCAGGCGCTGTACTTCATCCGTGTTCTTGGACAACTGCGCCGCCTTGCGGGCATGTACCGAAGCGCAATAGATGCAGCCATTCACCTTACTGGCCACCGTTGCCGCCAGTTCCCGATCCTTACGCTCCAGCCCGCCGGGCGTATAGAAAATGGCCCGATCCGCCAACGTTCTCTGCTCCAGCAACGGATGGTTACGCGCCAGCAGGCGGAAGTAATCCGAGTCGCTGTGCCCGAAGCGCGTCAAAAGCGCCTGGCCTTGCTCATCAAACTCCGCTAACGGTTTGGCGGCAATCCAGGGCTCCCAACCCAGTTCCTGGCGGGTAAACACCGGCGGTGCGTGACGACCGCCGAGGCTCAAGGATTCGGTACGCCAACGGCCCGCCCTGACCGGTGCCCCACCCGCGCTTTCGAGGGGGATTCCTTCAAGCAAGCGGTATCCCGTCAGCAGACGGCTCTGAAAACTGACGAAGGCGATTAACTGCGACAGGGTGACGATAGCGTCCAGCGACCAGCCGGCCTGTTGCAACGCCTGCAGATGCTGCGCGTCGGCGCTGGCGGGTTTGAACGCCAACCGTTCGGCATGATCGAACGCTGCCTGCAAATGCGGGCCATGCTCAACGTCGCCCTCCTGCTGCAGCAGGGTGCCATAGTGCGCAGAAAGCAGCTTGTCCGCATGCCATTCGCTGATGCGCTGCGCGATCTGCAGCCGTTGCGCCACGGGGAAATCTCCGGTATCAGCGGGGGAAAACAGCGCCAGATAGCTGGCCTGGATCGCGTCTGTTGCCGCTTGCCGCGTGGTTCTGGCCTTAGCCAATGCAGAACCGGGGGCGATCTCTGCCAGCTCAGCCAGCAAATCTTTAGGGTGCAATGTTGCAGTCATACCTTTTCCTCAGCGTGATGTTCGTAGGAGACGGATGCGGGATTGCGGCGTTGCCAGCCCAGCTCCGGGGCAACGTGGCGAGCGATCAGTTCAATAGAACGCAAAATGGTGGCGTGCGGTGGATCGATGGAGTGAACCTGGAACGCCAGATCGGTCACTCGCGCCAGCGCGCTGTCTTTTTGCAGTGAGGCGATCACCTGATCCGGAGTACCCAGATGCACGTCGAAGGCGCGGATCAGCCCATCAAGGGATTCGTCGGACGGCCGGTGACCGCTGGCACGCAGGCGCTCAAGCCCGCGGCTCAAGCCTTTGGCGGCAAAGTCCCGTGCCTGCTGGCCGTGGTCGGTCACCAGCGCGGTGCGCGACCCCATAATGCGTGGCGCAATGCCGGGCGGCAGCGCCGCCAGATAGGCGTCGATAATCGGGTTTTGCAATTCGTCCAGCGGCAAATCCGGCGCATCTGCCGGGCGCGGCTGAGTACGCGACAGCATCAGGCCGTCCCCGGCCCGCCCGGCGCGCTCACCGCCTTCCACCGAGAAGGTCGCCTGCCAGACCCGCTCGGCCAACTGCGGTGCCGCCGGATACAGGCGGTTATCTTCGCCACCCAGGGCCTCACCGCGCCAGGCTCGCAGCAGGGTACTGAAATTGTCGGCAAACACCGCGTGACGCTGTGCGGCGTCGAAACCGAAAGCGCTGAACGAAGAAGGCGTGCCGCCGGCAGCGATGCCGACTTCCAGCCTGCCGTCGGACAGCAGATCCAGCACCGCAGTGTCTTCGGCCACCCGAATCGCGGACTCCATCGGCAGCGTGATCACCCCGGTGCCGAGCCGGATATGGCGGGTTCGCGCCGCCACCTGCGCCAGAAACACCAGCGGCGAAGGCAGGCCGCCCTCATCCTCATGAAAATGGTGCTGCGCCACCCAGGCGCTGTCAAAGCCGGCCCGTTCGGCATGCACGATCTGTTCGGTCGCCAGCCGATAACGCTGCTGCGCGCTGCCCTGATCCAGCAGCCGGGTGAAAAAACCGAGTCTTTTACTGCTCATAGAATGCATCCTCAATCTGGGGCTGTTCGGCATAAAACTGACGGCCAGGAATGGCTTCGATCAACTGGCGTGTGTAATCGCTGCCCGGCATGGCGAACAGCTCAGCGGTCGGCCCGCTGTCCACCTGCACGCCACGGTGCAACACCGATACGCTGTGGGAGATCTGCCTTACCGTGGCCAGGTCGTGTGAAATAAACAAATAGGTCAGCCCCAACTCCTGCTGCAAATCCTGCAGCAACCGCAGGATCTGCGCCTGCACCGTGACATCCAATGCCGAAGTGGCTTCATCCAGCACCAGCACCCGTGGCTGCAACACCAGCGCCCGGGCGATCGCCACCCGCTGTCGCTGGCCGCCGGAAAGCTCGCGCGGTTTACGGCTCAGCAATTCACTCGGCAGCGCCACGCGTTCAAATAAATCTCGCACCCGACGATAGCGCTCAGCCTGGGCCAGCGGCTCGAAATTCAGCAGCGGTTCTTCAATCACCTGGTACAGCGTCTGGGATGGATCGAGCGAGCCGTACGGATTCTGATACACCAACTGAATGCGGCGACGGAATTGGCGCAGCGCCTCGCCCTTCAAGCGGGTGAAGTCGACGCCGTCGATAATGATTTGCCCGGCATTCGGCCTTTGGAAACCGAGCAGGCAGCGTGCCAGCGTGGTCTTGCCGGATCCGGACTCCCCCACCAGCGCATGGGTCGTACCGCCAGGCACGCTGAACGACACCTGATCCAGTGCCCGATAATTTTTCCCGCCACTGCCCGCCAGGGGAAAGTCTTTCACCAGCCCCTTGACCTGGATTGCCAGTTCTTGCGTGCTGTGGCGGGGCTGCGGTACCACCGCCCGGGTCAACGACGGCACGTCGGCAAACAGTCGGCGGGTATAATCGCTGGCTGGCGCGCGCAGCACTTCGGTAGTCACTCCCTGCTCCTGTACCCGGCCATGGCGAAACACCAGCAGCCGATCGGCGCGTTCCGCCGCCACCGCCAGATCGTGGGTCACCAGCAGCACCGCGGTGCCAAACTCCTGCCGCAGCTCGTCGATCAGATCGAGAATACGTTTTTGCACCGTGACATCCAGTGCACTGGTCGGCTCATCGGCGATAATCAACGCCGGTTGCAGCGCCATCGCGATGGCGATCAATACCCGCTGTTTCATGCCGCCGGAAAGTTCGTGCGGATACTGACGCGCCCGCAGCTCCGGATGCGTCAAACCGACGCGGGTAAGCAACGCCACCACCCGCTGCTGCAGCTGCTTGCGCGGTAGCCGACGGTGAATGTTGATGATCTCCGCCACCTGATCGCCAATGGTCTTCACCGGATTGAGTGAGCTGGAGGGATCTTGTGGGATCAAACTGATTTGCGCCCCGCGCACCGCATCCAGACGCTTTGATGACCAGTGGCTGATGTCGGTGCCGTTCAGCCGTATCGCCCCCTGCTCCAGGCGACCGTTTTCCGTCAGCAAACCAATGATTGCCTGCGCAATGGTGGTTTTGCCGGAACCGGACTCGCCGACCAGCGCCACCACTTCCCCCGGCTGAATGGAAAACGACACCTGATGCACCACCCGCTGATTGCCGGCCGCGCCCTGATAAGCGATCGAAACCTGTTCCAGCTCCAGTACCGGTGGCGTGGCGCTCGCCCGTTGTAATGCGCTCTGAATGCTCATGCTGGCGTTCTCCCCAATGCGCGGCTGATACGGTTGGCCGCCAGAACCACCGCCACGACCGCCAGCCCCGGGAAGGTCGTTAGCCACCAGGCGGTGGAAATGTAGTTGCGCCCTTCGGCGATCAAAAGCCCCCACTCGGGCGTCGGCGGTGGTGTGCCGTACCCCAGAAAGCTCAGGGTGGCAATCGCCAGAATTGCGCTGCCGAACTGCAACGCCGAGAAGGCAATCACCGAGGTTAGCGAGTTCGGCAAAATATGCCGCCACAGCACCGCCCAGAAGGTACCGCCACTGCCATAGGCCGCCTCGACGTAATCGCTGTGGCGCACCCGCACCACCTCTGCGCGCGCCAGGCGGGCAAAGTTCGCCACCGAGGTGATCCCCACGGCGATGGCGGCATTTACCGTGCCGAAGCCCAGCAAAATAATGATGCTCAACGACAGCAGCAGACCGGGAATCGACAGCAAAACGTCGACAAGGCGCATCACCGCGTCATCCGCGATGCCGCCCACCGCACCGGCAATCAGCCCCAGCGCGGTGCCCAACAGCAGGCCTAAAGCGACCGCCACCAGCGCGGCGGACAGCGTCTGCGAAGCGCCATAAACAATGCGCGCATACAAATCGCGCCCCAGTTGATCGGTGCCCAGCCAATGTTCGCCCCCCGGTGCCAGACGCTGCGCCCCGGCAATGCCTTCGGTGCCGCTGTAGGCCGTGAACAGCTGCGGCGCCAGCGCCCACAGCACCGCGATGGTAATCACCGTCCAGGCCAGCAACAGCGTCAGCGGCACACGACGGCGGCGCGGACGGTGCGTTGGCAAGGTGCCTTCGCTTTCCACACCGCCCAGATCGCGCTCCGGCGCGCTGGATTTCTCAAAGGAGATACTGCTCATACGGCGGCTCCTGTAGCGGTTTTCAATCGTGGATCCAACAGTGGGAACAGCAGATCCACCAGCAGATTGAGGGTGACGAAAGCGGCGGCGGAGATCACCACGATCGCTTGCAGCACCGCGACGTCCTGATTCAGCACCGCCTGCAAGGTAAGCTGCCCCAGCCCGCTGCGGCCGAACACGGTTTCGGTAATCAACGCACCGGCGATCAGTTCGCCGAGCAAAATACCGGCGATGGTCAGCACCGGCAGCATGGCGTTACGGGCCACGTGCCGCCACAGCACCCGGCTGCGGCTGGCCCCCTTGGCGCGGGCCACGGCAACGAAAGGTTGAGTCTGTACCTGATCGATACTGCGGATCAGGATCTGCGCCAGCGGGGCGGAAATCGGTATTGCCAGCGTCACAATCGGCAATATCAACCCTTCCCACTCCCCCGGATTGATCACCGGGATCAGCTTGAGCTGAAATGAAAACAGCTGGATCAGCACGATGCCCAACCAGAAGGTCGGCACCGAGACAAACAGCGAGGGCAGCGACTGCAGTAACGACCTCAGCCAGCCAAAGCGGGTCAAATTGGAGATAAAGGCCAACGCCAACGCCAGGATCAGCGCCAGCGAAAACCCCAATAGCGCCAGTTGCAACGTGGCGGGCAAGTTGGTGGCCAACAGCTCCGTCACCGGCACGCCGGCCTGAATGGAATAGCCGAGGTCCCCGCGCAGCACGTTGCCCAGCGCATGCAAATACTGCTGCCACAGCGACACATCGGCACCATAGGCCGCGCGCATATCGGCGATCTGCGCCGGGCTGAGGCCCATGTCCGGGTTCTGAAACTTAATCAGAATGGCATCGCCGGGCAGCACCTGCAGCAAGATAAACGACAGGCTAAAGGTCGCCCACAGCACCAGCAGCGCCTGCCCGATACGCCGTGCCAGATATCGGCTCATCATGCTCTCCTCAGCGTTTTTCCAACCAGGCGCCGTAGAAACTCGGGCGGCCGACCGCTTCAAAACTTACGCCCTTGAGATAAGGCGCCCCGGCAAACACCTGCGGCTCTTCGAAGAACGGGATCACGTAGGCCTGATCGAGCAGGTAGTTTTGCGCCTCGCCGGCAATCTGCAGGCGTTTTTGCGCGTCCACCTCTGAGGCGATACCCAGCAGCAGCGCGTTCAGCTTGTCGTCTTTAAATGCGCTGTTTTTGCCCGTCCCGCCCTGTTGCAACAGCGCATCGCGGTTGGTCGGGTAGAACTGGCTTTTAATCACATCCGGATCGGCTCGCCCCACTTCCACCACTGCCGCCGGGGTTTTCTGCGGATCCAGGTTATCCGCCACCTTGCTGCCGGCGTCGCCCGCCAGAATGTTCAAGCGCGCGCCAACTTTGCCCCACTGCTGCGAAACCAGCTGCAGCACCGCCTTGTTCTGGGGCTGCGGCAGCGACTCATAGACGTTCAGCAACAGTTTTTTGCCGTCTTTTTCACGCAGGCCGTCGCCGCCCTTTTTCCAGCCCGCCTCATCCAGCAGACGGTTGGCCAGCTCCGGGTCGAATTTCAGTTTGGCGGAGAGGTCGACAAAACCGGCGGCGGAAGAAGCAATCACCGATTTGGCCTGCGGATAGTTAACGGAGAACAGCGTCTCGACGATCTGCTTGCTGTCGGTGGCGTGCAGCAATGCCTGACGCACGCGCAGGTCGCTCACCAACGGGTTGTCCGGCCGGAAGGCCACGCTATCATTGACGCCGCGCGTTGGGGCGGCGTAGATAGTGAAACCCTGATCCTGGGTTTGTTTCTCGTCGTAGGCCTGGATTTGGCGAATAAAGTCCGCCTGCCCGGCCTGCAATGCGCCAATACGTACGCTGTCTTCGCCGGTCACGATCACCTTGATACCGTCCAGATTGGCGCGCCCCTGCTGCGTCAGTTTGGCCGGGCCCCAGCGGTAATCTTTGCGCACGCTGAGATCCACTTCGCGCCCCAGCGTTTCGGCACTGACCACAAATGGGCCGGAGCCGATGATATGGCGCGCGTCACCCAATTCGTCATAATTACGGTTTAAGGTGCTGAGAGAAACCAGCCCTGACCCTATGGTGGCCGTGCCCTGCAGGAAACCCGGCGAAGAGCGCTTGAAGTAGAACTTCACGGTCAAGGGATCGATCACTTCACTGCGGTCGTAGTTATTGATCACCTCGGAGACCGGCAGACGCTTCTCTTTGTTGCCCAGGCCATAGGTATCGAAGTTCTTCGCCACCGCGTTGGCGTCCAGCGGCGTCCCGTCCGAGAAGGTCACCCCCGGCCGGAGCTTGAAGGTGTATTCGGTTTTGTCGGCGTTACTGCTCCAGGATTCGGCGATCCACGGTTCAATCTCCAGCGTTTTAGGGTTCTGGTAGGTCAGCTTGTCGGTGATCTGGTTGAGAATGCCGCCGTTGGGGTAGAAGCCGCCGGAAGGCGGATAAAGGTTGGTGTGCGCCTGCTGTTCCAGATAGATCAGCGTTCCCCCCTGCACCGACGCCAGCGCCGGGGTAGCCGCCACCGTCAAGCCTAATGCCACTGTTATTCCGCTGGTTAATCTATTGAAAGAGAACTTAAACATAGTGAGCCACGCCTTCTTTATTTCGGAATGTTATGGATTAGATAACAAACCAAATCGGCGGGGAGTTGAACGAACTAATTTCGCTAACCTATGGCGGAAAATGCACAAGGCAGCGACGGTTGGCAGAACGGGGGTTTTGTTATAACGTATCAGAAATCACATCAGGGAGACGAAAATGAAGATTCAGCTTTCGCTGCTGTTCCTTGGCCTGTTGGCCGGGCGGGCCGCTGCGTTTCAATCCAAAGTGCCCGAGCCACAGCCTGAGCAGGCGCGTGCAGCGGAAAACAGCCTGGAGAATATGTTTTACGGTTTTCATGCGATGGACGCGCAGGCGGTCAATATCGGTACCTGCGCCGCGCTGCCGCAGGCGGGATGCCAGTGCGCGTTCTGCACCATGTTGCGGCAGGCCGGGCCGGCGAAATAGCCGCCCGGACGACGTTTTAATCCAGCGCGTACTGAACAATCAGCTGGCCTTTTTTCACTTTGAGCGCCGTGATATTTACCGCCCCCAGCTCCGCCAGCGAGGACACATGGGTCCCGCCGCAGCCATAGGCCGGCAGTTCGCCAAACCCCACCTGCCGCAGGCCGTCGACCGCCACTTGTCTGCGAGGGAAATCGGCTGCAATCAGCCGCGCCAGCTCCGCCTGTAGAAAATCCTGATCCAGCGTTTGTGGCTCCGCGCCCGGTGCGAAAGTGATCCGCCCTTCGCCCGGCCAATGGTGCGCCTTCACCGGTTGCCAGCCGCGGGTTTCCCCCAGCCAGCCGATCAGATGTCCGGCGGAGTGCCAACGGGTATGTAAACGGCGCTGTTCGCCATCAACCTGCACGCTCACCGGCCCGGCGGCCAACGGCTCGGCGGTGAAATGCAGCACCTTGTCGCCCTGCTGCGCCACCCGTAGCACCGCAATGCCACCCAGTTTACCGCCGTCTGCCGGTTGCCCGCCTCCCTGAGGGTGGAACAGCGTGGCGTCCAGCTCTACTGCGTATCCTCCCTCTTCCATCGGGGTGCAGGCCAGCACCTGCGCTTCGCCCTGTAAGTCGTCGCTGTAATAATAAAGGCGTTCGGTCATGGTTATTCTCCTGATTAGAGAGCCCATTATATTCATGCCATAATCAAAGGATAATCCACCAACAAGACAATGGACCTTTGCGCCGTGAGCACAAATCTTTCTCATTCGCTGCTGGCCGAGATGGCGGTGTTTGTTCAGGTGGTGGAGAGCGGCAGCTTTTCCGCCGCCGCCCGTCGACTGGGCACTTCCCCTTCTGCCGCCAGCCGCAGCGTCGCCAGGCTCGAACAGGCTTTGGCGCTGCAACTGCTGCATCGCACCACGCGAAAACTGCGTCTAAGTGAACAAGGTGAAGAGGTGTTTCAGCGCTGCCGCAGCATGTTGGACGCCGCGCACTCGGTGATGGAGTTCAGCGGTCGCGGTGCCGTAGAGCCTGAAGGGTTGGTCAGCGTCAGCGTGCCCAAGGCGGTAGGGCGATATGTGCTGCACCCGCACATACCGGCATTTTTACGCCGCTACCCCAAGGTTGACGTTCGCCTGCGGTTGGAAGACCGCTATATGGATTTGATTGATGATCGGGTCGATCTGGCGCTGCGCATTACCGAACGCCCCTCCCCTGGGCTAATTGGCCGCCAACTGATGACCATCGAGCACCTGCTGTGCGCCACGCCGGCTTATCTGGCGCAGCATGGCGCGCCGCAGCATCCGCAGGATTTGGCGCAGCACAGCTGCATTTATCTGGGTGAAACGCCGAACGACGCCCGCTGGAAATTCCGCCAGGCCGGGAAAACGGTGACGGTCAACGTGCGCGGACGCTACGCCGCCAACCATACCGGCGTGCGGCTGGATGCAGTGAAACAGCACATTGGCATTGGCAGCCTGCCGTACTTTACCGCCCGCCAGGCGCTGGACGACGGCGAAGTGGTGCAGGTGCTGCCGCAGTGGGACTTCCTCAGCAGTTACCACGGCGGGCTGTGGTTGCTGTATGCCCCCAATCAGTACCTGCCGCCCAAGCTGCGGGTGTTTATCGACTATCTGGTGGCCTGCCTGGCGAAAGAGCCGCAGCTAAAGCGCCTTGCGTAAGGTGATATTGATACGGTGCGGCCCGACCAGCGAATGGTAGCCTTCTTTGATCGGCATAATGCCGTGAAAACACAGCCGCGACGGGCCGCCCCACACCACCACGTCGCCGTGCGCCAAGGGAATGCGCTGGGCCCGATCGCTGCGCTGCATGCCGCCGAACTGGAATACCGCCGGCAGACCGAGGGAAACGGAAACGATCGGCGAGCCGAAGTCATGCTCGTCTTTATCCTGATGCAATGACAGCTTGCTGCCCGGATCGTAGCGGTTCATCAGGCAGGAGTCCGGCACGAAAGGGGCAAAACCCGCCTGCTGTGCCGCTTCATCCGCCAGTGCCATCAGGATATCCGGGATCGGCGGCCACCGTTTGCCGCTGCGCGAATCGCGCTCCGAATAGCGGTAACCGCGGCTGTCGCTGCTCCAGCCGTTGCCGCACCAGCTCATCGCCACCGACATTACATGGCCGCCCGGCGTGGTCATGTGCCGCCAGGGCACCTGGGCAATCACCCCATGCACCGCCGCCAGCAGCTCCGGGCCGTGATCGCGCACAAAACCGTGCATCACCACCGCGCCTGGGGCAATCTGTTCCCGCCACGGCGGCGGCACGGAGTCTTCAAAAAGATCGAGGGTCATGACAAAACACCTGTATTAATACACAGTATTTATTTTAACTTGCCGTTGTCGATTGTCCAGCCTGATGCGCCGCATTGTTGTTAGCGCTAAACTTCTCTAGAGTACCGGCAATAAAATCAATAACTTTTCAGGATCGCATGTGATTAAAGGGATCGTTCTTTCCGTCATCGCCTCGGTGTTGTTTGGCGTGATGTATTACTACACCTCTACCCTGTCCCCGCTTGACGGTGAGCAAGTCTTTGGCTGGCGTACCCTGCTGACGGTGCCGTTTTTGAGCTTGTTTATGGTGCTTTCCGCCGACTGGCGCAAGGTCAGCGAGACCTTGAGTTGGATAAAACAGCGACCGCGCCGCCTGCTGTTTTTGCCGCTGAGTTCGGCGCTGTTGGGGGTTCAGCTCTGGCTGTTTCTCTGGGCACCGCTGCACGGCAAGGCGTTGGAGGTGTCGCTCGGCTATTTCCTGCTGCCGCTGACCATGGTGCTGGCAGGACGCCTGATATTCCGCGACCGCCTTTCGCTGCTGCAAAAACTGGCGGTCAGCTGCGCGATTATCGGCGTCGGCAACGAGTTGTATCAGGTCGGCGGCGTGTCCTGGACTACCCTGCTGGTGGCGCTGGGTTACCCGGTGTACTTTATTCTGCGCCGCCGTTTCGGCACTGATAACCTGGGTGGCTTGTGGTGTGAGCTGACGCTGATGCTGCCGGTCGCCGCCTGGTTCGCCTTCGGGGGCAACGGGCCGCTGGCGGCGCTGAACATCAGCCCGGCACTTTATTGGCAAATCCCTCTGTTGGGGGTGATCAGCGCCGCGGCGCTGGTGTGCTATATCCTGGCCAGCCGCCTGCTGCCGTTCAGCCTGTTCGGCCTGCTGAGCTATGTGGAGCCGGTGCTGTTGGTGGTGGTGGCCCTGCTGCTTGGTGAGAGCATCGGTCGGGATGAATGGCTGACTTATATTCCTATCTGGCTGGCGGTGCTGCTGCTGGTGTCGGAAGGGGCCCGCCACCTGCTGCGTCGCAGGCGAATTCACAGGTAAAAGTGACGGTGCAACGCTGGATTTTTTAGGTTATTTATCTGATTTATAAACAAATAAAAGTTGTGACATCGTCACCTTCCTGCCAGTAACGTCCGCTGAAGCGGCGACCGGCATGGCACTGCGGCGTGAGGGTTTTAAGCAGTTCCAGTTCGAACGTCTGTCGTTGCGTATCCAGCGTAACCAGACGTGCGTCGAGAAAGTCAAAATAGCAGCGCACCTGCGGATATAGCGCTTTGAACAGGCTCTCTTTGGCGGAGAACGCCAAGGTCAGCAGGTGGTTAAATGGCTGTGGATGAGTGTGCAGTTGGGCAGACTCCGCCTCGCTGACGATAGCACGCTGCAGCTCCTGCGCACGCGCGGCGGGAATGAGCGTTTCAACGTCCAGCCCCACGCCGCCCAACCCGGTTTCCGGATGCACCGCGCAAAGCGCAGTATCTGCATTGTGGCTGAGCGCACCGGCGATACCCGGCGGCCACTGCGGTGCCCGGTCTTCGCCAGGCAGTAACGTGAAATCCGCAAACCCCAGCGGCGCCAGCAAGGCTCGCGCCAGGTAGCGTCCGGCCAGATACTCCGCCCGCCGCTTTGGCACCGCACGCGCCAGATGATCGGGGAAAGCCATGCCCATGGCAGCGAAACAGTCATCCTGATAGTGCGCCAAAGAAAAGCGGCAACGGGCAACCTGCCCCGGGTAATCGTCCAGGTTCAACCGTTCAAAGGTGGGGATAAAAGAAGAGAACACGGTTTGTCCATATTGGGTGTGCAGAACGCTGATTTTAGACGCCGAGCTCCTGAGCAACAATGATTATTCCTCTCCCCCGTTATCGAGGGAGAGGCTCGTCAGGATTACAGAATACCTTTCATGGTTTTTTCGAAGTCGCTCCAGGCGCAGTAGCCCTGCTTATCGATTGGGCAGCCTTTTAACGCCATCGTCACGCGCTGTGGCGGGGTTTTCAGCGTCAACGGGGTGGCATTGCGCAACTGGTCGGTGGATTGATACACGTACTCGATTTTCAGCAAATCACGATCGTTTTTCTTATCGTGCCAGCGCTGGAACACCAGCTTGCCGCCAATCGGCGTTTTCTCATACTGATGCGGCAGTTGGTACGGCTTGAACTCCATTGCCGACAGCAGCGAGGCAATGTTGGAGTCGTGACCCACCAGCACCGTCACCTTCGGTGAATCCGGCTTGCGTTCGCCAATCAATGCACCGTTGATGTAAGTCAGCAGCGGCTTGGCCACGTTTTGCGCCACCACCGGCGAGGTGAACAACGAATCCTGATAGCCGTCCTTCAGCTGCGCCAACTGTTTCCACTGCTGTGGCGTGGTGATTTTGCCCCAGGCCACGTCCTTCATCGGGAAGCCTTCGTAATATTGCAGCATAAAGGCGTCCACCAGCGAGTTCCCTACCCGCAGCGGCCCAGCGACACCCGGCTCTTTGCCCGGCACTGCGCTCATTTTGCTGGCTTCTTTGGTCAAATCGCAGTGCTTGTCGGTTTTACAGGCGCTGGAATCTTTGTAATCGATGATTTTTTCTAATTGCTTGTAGGAGGCGTCCAGCTTCAACGAGGCCAGTTCGGCGTTCATTGCCCCCAGAGCCTGCTGATTGAAAGCTTCGCTGTTGTCAGTGATGATCGGGTTGAAGGTGGGATCCATTTCCCCCATTTTGTCCTGATGATGCACGCTGACGTCGCAACCGGGGAAAGCGCCGTTGGTGAAGAACTGCGCGGTCGCCACCGTGCGTTGCAAACTGTTGGCATAGACGTAAACGCTGCCGGCGGTCGGGCAGCCTTCCTGCGGCAGTACTCCGGTTTGCTTGAGCCACGCATTGAAGTAGTGGCCCATATACACTTCCAGCACCCCGCCCTTGGTGGTCAGCAGGCCCCCCGGCGTGTCCCAGGCCGGCCAGGCTTTAGGCGTGGACTGCGCCAATACGCTGCCGTTGTTGGCCAGCGGCGCACGCAGGTTATGGCGGCTCATCACCAGCACCTGATCCAATTGATAGTCGTTGGTTTCCGCCAAGGCAGTCCCGGTCATAAATAACGGCAAGCACAGCAATAAAGTTTTTCTTTTCATCCGCAGAGGGCTCCAGGATTGTGATTATTTTTAATGTGTTAGCTATTGCTTGGCTATCATGGAGAGGTTAACGCCGAAAGTGTGTGATGAGCATCACAGGGAAAGGTCTGCTCAGCGGCCCTTCGTCGAGGGCCGCTGATAATTTAGAAACTCACATCCACAAACGCATGATCGGCCAGCCGATCAACAACAGCGCGGCGATGTACACCACGCCCAGAATACCGCCCATCCGCCAATAGTCTTTCGACTTCACGTAGCCGCAGCCGTAGATGATAACCCCAGGACCGGTGGCGTACGGCGTCAGCACGCCCATGATGCCGATCGACAGCACCAGCAGCATCGACAGCTGCTCCATAGGCACGCCCGGCAAGCCTTTACCGACGGCAAGGATCACCGGCAGCAGGGTTGCGGTGTGCGCCGACAGGCTGGCAAACAGGTAGTGAGCGAAGTAGAACACCAGGACCAGCGCCACGACCGTCATATCCGGCGAAAATCCGTCCAGATGGGTGCTCATGGTCAATGCGAACCAGTCGATAAAGCCAGACCGCGTCAGGCCGTTGGCCATCACCACCAGCGTCGCCAGGTTCACCAGCGTGTTCCAGGCGCTGGAATATTTGGTGATGTCCTTCCACGACACCACGTGCAAGGCCAGCATCAGCGACACCGCCAACAAACAGACCGTGGTGGCATCCAATATCTTGCCGCCAAACACCCACAGACACAGGCTGAGCAGCACCAGGCCAATCAGCGTGTACTCCTTGCGCGTCAGCTTGCCCATTTCTCCCAGCGCGCTATTGGCCCAGGAAGCGACTTCGCTGCTGTGCGTGACGCCCGGTTTGTACAGGTAATAGGAAATCAACGGCGCAATCACCAGCAGCAGCAGGCCGACCGGCAGGAAGGCCAGGAACCACTGCATCCAGCTGATATGCACGCCGGCGATTTTGCTGACGAACTCGATGCCCAGCACGTTAGGCGCGGCGCCGGTGACGAACATCGAGGAGCTGATGCTGGTCCCGACCACCATCATCCACATCAGGTAACCGCCGATGCGCCGTGAGGAGGGATCGTTGGGGAAGGAGTCAAACAGCGGCGGCAGGTTTTTCACCACCGGGAACACGGTGCCACCGGTACGGGCGGTGTTGGACGGAGTAAAAGGCGCCAGCAGGATATCGATGATCACCACCGCATAACCGAGCGTCAGGGTACGCTTGCCCATAAACTTCACCAAAAACAGCGCAATGCGTCGCCCCAGCCCGGTGGCTTCGTAGCCGAGCGCAAAGATAAATGCGCCGAACACCAGCCAGACGGTGGTGCTGGAGAATCCGGCCAGCCCCCATTTCAGCGCCTCTTTACCGGCCTTGAAGCCCGGCTCCGCTAATTCCTGCGCCCCGAACAGCACCCAGTTGGCGCTCAGCACGCTGAGGGTCACGGCGATAAAGCTGATCGCCGTCGCCGGGATCGGCTCCAGGATCATGCCGACAATCATCGCCACAAAAATGGCGAAGTAGCGCCAGGCCTGCGGCGGCATGCCGTCGGGCGTGGGTATCCAGAGCAGGATCGCCAGCACCAACAGCGGCGCCAGCGCTTTCCAGATTTTTTCCTTGGTTTCGGACATAAGTTTCTCCTGAAGACGGGTTATTTTTTTGGCTATGCCCTAGGGATTCCAAGTTGCGGCTTGAAAGGCGGCGGGCTTAGTGGAATTCGGTCATTGCGCCAGCAGCCAGGTGACGATCAACAGATCGGCACTGCCGCCTGGGCTGAGATTGCGGTGAATGCACTCGGCGTCGAACTGCCGCAGGCGCGCTATGCCTTGCTCGCCCAGGGCTCCGCCCCGCGCCAGCAGTTCACTTGCGCGATGCTGCAACCAGCGCAGGCCTTCGAGACCGCCGCGTGAGGCCACGTTGGTGTCATCGTTGTTGGCCATTAGCCACAGCAGGCTGTCCATCAGCGCCGTTTGCTCATCGCACCCGGCGTTCAGCCGTTGCAGGTACAGCGGCAGCGCACCGTTAATCACCCGCTCGAAGCCGGACTCTGCCTCGCCGCGCGCGCCGCTCAGGCCGTGTTGGGCAAACAACCTTTGGCCGGCGGTCTGCAACGCATTGCGCTGTTGCAGCTCGCGCGCCACCAGCCCGCGACACATCGACGCCACTTCGGCGCACAGCGTGGCTGCGTCGACAGGCTGCGGCTTCTGGGACAAACGGCCGAAAGCGGTGCACAGCAGGCCGAGGGAAAATACGCTGCCTTTATGGGTGTTGACGCCGCCAGTGGCCTGGAACATGTGGTTTTCGCAGGCCAGCCCCAGTGGGCGCAGCCTGACCAACTGCTCGGCTGCCGGGCAACGGGCGTCTTCCTGCCCCTGGCGGACAAAGCGCGGCAGCCAGATGCCGATGGCGCGGGCGCTGCGGTAAAAATGGCCGATGTTCATGTCCCGGTGGGCGCCGTTGTTGTGGCGATCCACCAGCCCCGGTTTGGGCGTCAGGTTCACTTCGACCAACAGGGCACGGTAGGCGGCATGGGCAAAACCACTGGCCGGCGCCGCTGGGCTACACCGGGCGAGTTCAACGGGGTGAGAGCGCATCATTGAGCATCCTTTCCATTTCCTGCAGCAGCTGTTCGCTGCTGTGTCGCCGCTGACGGGCGCAGATTTTGGCCGGCTGGCTGCACAGCAGGCAGTGGCGTTCCGCCAGCCCCAGATCGCGACGCGATAAAATACGTCCCTCGAGATCCAGCACGTCGATATCCCACAGCCGGCCTATCGGCTGCTGAACTTCCAACTGCATGGCGCAGTCTTTCACCCGTTGGGCATCGGCCTGCAGCGCCATAAACCCTTCGCAACCGGTGGAAAGCGCCAGCGTTTCCGCCTGCAGGCAGTGCCAGTTTTGCTCGCGCCCCATTTGCTGCAGCGCCTGCCAGCCAAGGTTGAAGATATTGCGGGTCAGGGCGCTGTCTTTTACCGCACCCGGCACCACCAGCGTCAGCACCAGCAACGTGGAAGCGTGCTGAGCCTGCCACGCCTGCTGCCGCGCCTGGCGGCATTCGCGGCTGGTCAGCAGTTCCGGCAGGCTGACGGCGCGGTTGGCAGCCAGTTCAGAAGGGACGCAGGTCATCACGTTAGTCCGCCACCTGATGCACCACGTCGATCACCGAACCGTCGCGATAACGCACGACCGCCACCACTTTGTCGGTGAAGGCGATCGGCTGCGGTTCGCCGGTCAGCAACAGCGCACGCTGACGCAGCCAGTCGATGCCAACCACCGGCAGCCCGGCCTCTTGCAGCCGCTGCGCCAACTCCGGCCGCGCCGGGTTAACGGCAATACCGTGATCGGTAACCAGAATGTCGATGCTGGAGCCCGGCGTGACGCAGGTGGTCACCTGCTCGACCAGCGTTGGAATGCGCCCGCGCACCAGCGGTGCGACGATGATCGCCAACCGTGCCGCCGCCGCGGTGTCGCAGTGGCCGCCAGAAGCCCCGCGCAACACACCGTCGGAACCGGTCAGCACGTTGACGTTGAAACCGGTATCAATTTCCAGCGCGCTCAGCACCACCACGTCAAGCCGGTCGACCGACGCGGCCTTCGAACTGAAGTTGGCATACTGATTGGCGCTGATCTCAATGTGGTTGGGATTTCGCGCCAACGACATCGCCGCCGCGCGGTCGAAGCTCTGCACGTCCAGCAGGCGAGCAATCAGCCCTTTTTCATGCAGATCCACCATGGTCGAGGTAATGCCGCCGAGGGCGAACCCGGCGCGAACGCCACGCGCGCGCATTTTGTCTTCCAGAAAACGCGTCACCGCCAACGACGCCCCACCGGTGCCGGTTTGCAGCGAAAAACCTTCGGTAAAGAAACCGGAACCGGCAATCACTTCGGCGGCGCGGCGGGCAATCAGCAATTCACGCGGGTTGGAGGTCATGCGGGTGGCGTCGGCACCGATCTTGTCGGCGTCCCCCACCCGCTCGAGTTGAACGATCAGATCGACCCGATCCTGCGCCAGGCTGGCCGGATGATGCGGATAAGGCAGGATCGCTTCGGTCAGCAACACCACGGTGCCTGCGGTATCGGCATCCACTTTGGCGTAGCCCAGTGAACCGCAGCAGGCTTCGCCGCTGTAGCCGTTGGCATTGCCGAATTCGTCGCAGGCCGGAACCCCGAGGAAGGCGACGTCTATCGCCAGTTCACCGGACTCGATCAGGTTGACGCGGCCACCGTGGGAGTGAATTTGTACCGGTTCGGCCAGCAGGCCGCGTGAGATGGCATCCGCCAGCGGACCGCGCAGGCCGGAGGTGTAAATGCGGCTCACCACCCCGTTGCGGATATGGCCGACCAGCGGCGCATGGCATTCGCTCAGCGAGCTGGAGGCCAGCGTCAGGTTGCGGAACCCCATCGCCGCCAGCGTTTCCATCACCTGATTCAGCGCCAGATCGCCGCCGCGAAACGCATGGTGGAAAGAGATGGTCATTCCGTCCTGCAAACCGCTGCGGCGTACCGCCTGTTCCAGCGTGTCGCAGCGTTTGATATCGCGCGGCTTGCGCGCCTGCAGGTTGGCCTTGGAGGCATCCTGATAGCAGCGCAGGTCCGCCAGGTTGTTCAGGGTCATCAGTCGTTGTTGGCGTTTCATTATGCTTCCTCTCCGTGCTGAACCGACGCTTCGCGGATGCCGGAAAGCGCTGCGCGTTGCAATACCAGCCTTGCGCGTTCAATCACCGGGCTGTCGACCATCTTGCCGTTGAGCGACACTACCCCGCGCCCTTCCTGCTCCGCCGCCGCCGCGGCATCCACCACCCGCTGGGCGTGAGCCACTTCTTTGGCGGTTGGCGCATACAGGTTGTGCAGCAGTTCAATTTGCCGTGGGTTAATCAGGGATTTGCCGTCGAAGCCAAGCTGTTTGATCAGCGCCGCTTCCTGCAGGAAGCCGGTTTCGTTATTGGCATCGGAATACACGGTGTCGAACGCTTGAATGCCCGCGGCCCGCGCCGCCTGCAATATCGAACAACGCGCAAACAGCAGCTCAATGCCCTCCGGCGAACGTTCGGTACGCAGGTTGCGCACGTAGTCTTCCGCGCCGAGCGCGATGCCGATCAAACGCGGTGAGGCATGGGCGATGGCGACCGCCTGGGTGATCCCCGCCGCCGACTCAATCGCCGCCAACAGACCGGTGCTGCCCACCGGGCGCCCGCAGTCGGCTTCAATGGCGGCAATTTCGCGATCCATATCCACAACGTCCTGCGCGCTGTCGGTTTTCGGTAGGCGCACGATGTCCGCCCCGCCGCGCACTACCGCCTGCAGATCCGCCAGCCCGTAGGCGGAATCCAGTGCGTTGACGCGCACAATGGTTTCCACTTCCTGATACAGCGGGTGTTGCAACGCGTGATACACCAGTCGCCGCGCGGCGTCTTTTTCGCGCAGGATCACCGAGTCTTCCAGATCGAACATCAGCGCATCGGCCTGATAGATAAAGGCGTTGCTCACCATGGCCGCATTGGCACCGGGCACGAACAGCATGCTGCGGCGCAGACGGTGTTTATTCAGCGTTTTCATGACGCGTCCCCCATGGTAGTAGGCCATTGTCGCTGGCGCGCATCAGCGCGGTTTCCAGCCGGGCCCGCAGCACGCAGTCGAGCGCGCCTTTGTCGTCCACCATCACCTGCACCGGCTCCACCTGATAACGTTGCAATACCTCCAGCAACGTTTGGCGGATGGCTTCGCCGAACTGTTTCTCTACGCTGCTGGCGATCAGCAGATCGTGTTCCGGCCCCTCGGCGGGGGCGATGCGCACCATGACATCGCTGGATTCCAGCGTGCCGGCCATTGCTTCTCGGATAATTTTCATCTTTCACCTGATTGTGCGGATTCAAAGGGGTGTGCCGCCGGCTTGGCCCGGCGCTGCGTTTGCAAATCTTGCAGGTAATACAGGGTGTCCGGCGGCACCAGCGGCGCGGCGGCGTGAAAGTCACCGGCGGCCAGCAGCTTGCGCACCCAGGAGGCGGAGATCGCCGTGCCCTGATATTGCAAACGCTCGATTTCCACCAGCGCTATCGGCGGGCTGGGCAGTGCCGGGGTTTCCAGCCAATAACGCATGTCACGGTTGTACTTGGCGGTGACCGCGCAGAAAGGCTCGTTGCCGACGAAGCGGTGGGTAATGCCCAACGCGGGCGCCAGATACTGACGGAAGATCTTCAGATCGATCTCGGTGTAGCAGTCGTCGGCAATGCCTTGATCTTTAATGAAGTAACAGGGGAAGGTGGCGCGTGAAATGACGTATTGCGACCCTTCATGCACCGTCAGGTTAGGGATGTCTGCGGTGCCCGCCAGCACCAGCCGCCGCCGGTCTTCGTAGCTGAAGCGCGAGGTATTTTCCTTGACCAAAAACAGGTGCAGCCAGTCGCATTGCGCAGCGGCCTGGCGCACCAGGTATTGGTGGCCGCGGGTAAAGGGGTTGGCGTTCATGACGATGCTGCCTATGGTGTTACCCTGCCGGCGCTGCCCCGCTAACTGTGCGGCATAGCGTTTCAGCCGGCACGGGCTGTTTTCCATCAGCACCACGATGCCCGGCACCCGGGCGATGGGGTAGAAACCGCATTGCTGGAACAGCGGCTCATTTTGGATTTTGGTGTAGATAAACAGCTGGGTGTGGTGACGTTCATAAGCCAGATTCACCAGCTCCGTTGCCAACGTCAGCCCCAAACCTTCGCCGCGCATTTGCGGGCTAATGGCGACGCATTTGATAATATTGTCGGCAATGCCGCCGCAGGCGACCAACTTATCGTTTTGCGTCACGGTAATAAATATTTCAACCGTGGTGTCAATATTCAGATCGTTACTGCGCAGGAAAGCATTAATCTGCGCGATACTTTTATGATCCGACCTTTTGACTCGATTAAATAGGGTGTCGCCCAACATAACACGCTCTCTGGGTTAACTATTGAATAACAAAATAAATACAAAAAAGAGTGTCGATTAACATTTATCACCGGAATTAAAACCTTAAAAACCATGGAGATAAATCCACCAAGGACATCTAATGAAACAATGGTAAACAGAAAAAAATAGCGAATTATTGACCTATTTCACAAACCCCTTTCGGTTAATAAGTTATTTAATGTTCTTTATTTACTTAATTATTTTTATGGTGTTTATTATTGAGATAATCTTTATTTTACGCGGCAATTAACTTACATTTCCGTAGCATATTGATTGCAATCTGCAAGACGACGGGGAGACGGGATTCACTATGGAATGGCTGAATATACTGATCGTCGAAGACGAAACGCCGCTGGCAGAGATGCACGCGGAATTTATCCGGCAAAACGGCGGCTGCCGGCAAATCTGGTTGGCGGGTACCCTGGCGCAGGCCCGTACCATGGTCGAGCGCTTCAAGCCGGATCTGATCCTGCTGGACAACTTCCTGCCCGACGGCCAGGGCATTGAGCTGCTGCGCGAACTGACGCTGAGCGGTTATGCCGGCGGTATCGTCTTTATCACCGCCGCCAGCGACATGGACACCGTGGCCGAAGCCCTGCGTTACGGGGTGTTCGATTACCTGATCAAACCGCTGGCCTATGATCGGCTGGCCCACACGCTATTGCGCTTCAGCCAGCGGCACCAGGCGCTGAAGGATAAGGCACGCCTTAACCAGCGCCGCATTGACCAGATGTTCAATACCTACGCCCGCGGCGAACCTATGGCGACATTGCCGGCAGGCATCGATGAGCTGACGCTGGTTAAAATACGCGGCCTGTTCGAACAGCCCTCGGCCAGCCACACCGCTGAAAGCGTTGCGCAGGAGATGGGGTTAAGCCGCACCACGGCACGCCGTTATCTGGAGTTTTGTACCGCTGCCCAGCAGCTGCGCGCCGAAATCATTTACGGCAAGGTAGGCCGTCCACAGCGGATTTACCGGTCTGCTCAGCCAGAATAAGCGGTTATTTGATCGCCCCTGCAAGCTTGAATGTAACCGCTTTACTTTTTGGGTTCTCGTCAGCATCTTATTCGGCATGATGCCCCTCTACTCTGCCGACAGGACGATCGCCGATGAGTGCACTGCCCTCTCCTTCCCTGAAAGACCTTATTGCCCGCCAGGACTGGCAAAATCCGGCCTGCACCCATTATCAGCGGCTGGCTGCGCATCCGCCTTTTGCGAGCTGGCGCGATCTGAACGCGGCGCGTGACGACAGCCCCAGCAGCAGCCAGAAAACGTTAAACGGCGACTGGCAGTTCAGCTATTACCGCAGCCCGCAGGCGGTGCCCGAAGCCTGGCTGCGGCAAGACCTGCCCGATGCCGACCGGCTGGCGGTGCCGTCCAACTGGCAACTTGCCGGTTATGACGCGCCGATCTACACCAACGTCCGCTACCCGATCCCGGTCAACCCGCCACGGGTGCCGGAAGAAAACCCGACCGGTTGCTATTCCCGCCAGTTCACCGTCGATCCCGCCTGGCTGGCCGAGGGGCAGACGCGCATTATCTTTGACGGCGTCAACTCGGCGTTTTACCTGTGGTGCAACGGCCATTGGGTTGGCTATTCGCAAGACAGCCGTCTGCCCGCCGAATTTGACCTCAGCCCCTGGCTGCAGGCCGGTGAAAACCGACTGGCGGTGATGGTGCTGCGCTGGTGCGATGGCAGCTATCTGGAAGATCAGGATATGTGGCGCATGAGCGGGATTTTCCGTGACGTCAGCCTGCTGCATAAACCCGCCACCCACCTGAGCGATGTCCGCATCACAACCCCGCTTTACGACAGCTTCCGCCGTGGCGAACTGGTGGTGGAAGCGCACGTCAATCGACCGACGCAGCACCGGGTGCAACTGCAGCTGTGGCGCGATGGCCAATTGATTGGCGAAAAAACCCAGGCGCTCGGCAGCGAAATTATCGACGAGCGCGGCGCCTATGATGACCGCACAACGCTGCGCCTGCCGGTGGAACAGCCTGCATTGTGGAGTGCTGAAACCCCAACGCTGTACCGGGCCACGCTGGCACTGTTGGCACCAGACGGACAAATCATCGAGGTGGAAGCCTATGACGTTGGCTTCCGCCAGGTCGACATCAGCAACGGGTTGCTGAAGCTGAACGGCCAGCCGCTGCTGATCCGCGGCACCAACCGGCATGAACATCATCCGCAGCACGGTCAGGTGATGGATGAAGCCACAATGCGCCACGACATTCTGTTGATGAAACAGCACAACTTCAATGCGGTGCGCTGCTCGCACTACCCGAATCACCCGCTGTGGTACCGGCTGTGCGACCGCTACGGGCTGTACGTGGTCGACGAAGCCAATATTGAAACCCACGGCATGCAGCCGATGAACCGGCTTTCCGACGATCCGCTGTGGCTACCGGCGATGAGCGAGCGCGTGACGCGCATGGTGCAGCGGGATCGCAACCATCCCTGCATTATTATCTGGTCGCTGGGCAACGAATCCGGCCACGGCTGCAACCACGACGCGCTTTATCGCTGGGTGAAAAGCCAGGACCCTACCCGCCCGGTGCAGTATGAAGGCGGCGGCGCCAACAGCGCCGCGACCGACATTATCTGCCCAATGTACGCCCGGGTGGATCAGGATCAGCCGTTCCCGGCCGTGCCCAAGTGGTCGATCAAGAAGTGGATCGGCCTGCCGGATGAACAGCGACCGCTGATCCTGTGCGAATATGCTCACGCGATGGGCAACAGCTTCGGCGGTTTTGACCGCTATTGGCAGGCCTTCCGCCAGTATCCGCGCCTGCAAGGTGGCTTCGTCTGGGACTGGGTCGATCAGGCACTCACCCGCCGCGATGATAACGGAGATGAATACTGGGCCTACGGCGGCGACTTCGGCGACACGCCTAACGATCGGCAATTCTGCCTTAACGGTCTGGTATTCCCCGATCGTACGCCACACCCGGCGCTGTTCGAGGCGCAACGCGCCCAGCAATTTTTCCAGTTTGCCTTTGATGCCAAGACGCTGACGTTGACCGTCAGCAGCGAGTACCTGTTCCGTCATAGCGATAACGAACGGCTGGACTGGCGGCTGGAACTGGACGGAGTAGAACGCGCCAGCGGCAGTTTTGACCTCGCGCTACCGCCGCAGGGCAGCGCCAGCTTCCACCTGCTCGACCGCTTGCCGATACTTCATCAGCCCGGCGAGCTGTGGCTGAATGTCGCGGTAGTGCAACCCCAGGCCACCGACTGGTCCGAAGCCAACCATCGCTGCGCCTGGGATCAATGGCCGGTACCGCGTACGCTGCATTTGGCGTCGCCGGCACCGAAAGGCCTTGCCCCACAGCTGAGCCAGAATGACCGGACGATTGAGATCGGCCACGGCGAGCAACGCTGGCAGTTTACCCGCGAAAATGGCCTCCTGAGCCAGTGGTGGCAAGATGGCGAAGCGCTGCTGCTGACGCCGCTGCAAGATAACTTTATCCGTGCGCCGTTGGATAACGACATCGGCATCAGCGAAGTGGAACGCATCGATCCCAATGCCTGGGTCGAACGCTGGAAGCTGGCCGGCATGTACCAGCTGGAAGAGCACTGCACGCTGCTGCAGGCCGATCTGCTGAGCGACGGCGTGCGGGTGGTGAGCGAGCACCGGTTCGGGGTAGATGGAGAAACGCTGTTGTGCAGCCGCAAACAGTGGTTGTTCGACAGCCAGGGCGCGGTCAGCGTCAGCGTTGACGTCGCGATCGCCGCCAGCCTGCCGCCACCGGCACGTATCGGCCTGAGCTGCCAATTGGCGGACACCCATCCGCAGGCACAATGGCTGGGCCTGGGGCCGCATGAGAATTACCCGGACCGTCGCCTTGCCGCGCAATTCGGGCGCTGGCAACGACCGCTGGAAGAGCTGCACACGCCGTATATCTTCCCCGGCGAAAACGGCCTGCGCTGCGACACTCGCCAGCTGCAGTACGGCGACTGGCACATCGACGGGCAGTTCCACTTTTCGCTCAGCCGCTACGGCCTGCGTCAGCTGATGGACTGTAGCCACCAGCATCTGTTGCAACCGGAAGCCGGTACCTGGCTCAATCTGGACGGCTTCCATATGGGGGTCGGCGGCGACGATTCCTGGAGCCCGAGCGTCAATGCGGATTACCTGCTCAGCCGCAGCCATTACCACTATCAGTTGCGGTTAAAACGCGCGGAACTGGGCTAAATCTGCCAAAACCTCAACGGGTTGCGCATTCTGTAAGCAAACAGTCACAGAATGCGTAATCCGCCTTTGACATGCTGCCAACACCCCGTTATGATTCCGGCCGTTCACACGATTCCTCTGTAGTTCAGTCGGTAGAACGGCGGACTGTTAATCCGTATGTCACTGGTTCGAGTCCAGTCAGAGGAGCCATATTAGAGAAGCCCGCTCAGGGAAACCTGAGCGGGCTTTTTGCTTTTACTTTTTCTGATCGGCGGCTATGAGCGAGGATCGGACATTCTGAATACATAGTTTATCTCCTGAAAGTCCAGGAAATCGTCCGCCCCCTTCAGAGTAACATTTTCAATATGGATAGATAATAACGGCAGGCGTTAAGCCCACCGTAACTCACCGGAAAAAGTCATCCACCGAATCGCTCCACTCATGGCCGGACACAGACCATACCTTGTTTATCGGGGGAGGAAATCCACTTCTGCAGTACCCATTTTTCCCCACGAAATCGAACGCTCCATGCGGATATCCGTTGATAAGGAGCACGCACTTCTGACTGTCTTCTGACCAGCCGATTTTAACGTCAGAAGGAATGTGGCCGTCTGAAATATCCTCGACATTGTAGATATACACTGCATCCTGAATCGGGTTTCCTTCAACGGACTCATCGAGCGCGTAGAAATACCCAGTATGGCCATCGTCTTCAAATACGGCAGCCAGCATACCCTCAGGAGCCAGGCTTTTTATCACCTGCGCTTCTCCAACAATGAGCTGAGCCTGTATCGTCACTAAAATCGTCATCCCGATTACTCTCCTTTCCCTGGTTGTTTGGTTAGACTGCACTCAAACCGACAAGCAATTTACCATAACATCCCTGCGATGAAATAAGCCCGTGACCTGCGCCCACTTTGTTGACACACAATTGCTTTCGAAAGGTCTGCTTCTGGCACGCAGCGGACGAGCTAACGGTCCGCTGTGAGCGAACAGCGGAAGTTCGCAGGTGTTTCACATCTGATGAAGGCATTACTTAAAGGATGATGTGGCAGTCAACGGGGAGCAGGTCAACACGGCCTGGAAGGGAGTATGAGCCGTCGCGGTAACTGTCACGATAACGCGGTTGCAGAAAGCTTTTTCCAGTTACTGAAACGCGAGCGGATAAAGAAAACATCTACGGAACGCGGGAAGAAGCCCGCAGCGATATTTTTGATTACATCGAAATGTTTTATAACAGTAAGCGTCGGCATGGTTCTAGCGATCAGATGTCACCGGCTGAATATGAAAACCAGTATTATCATGGACTGCCCCCATGCCGGTAGACAGATTCTGTCCTCACGACGAGGCCTGCGTCTGATCTTATCTTTCCAACTCCATCGCTGCTAGCAGAGGAGGACAATCATAACCACTGCTATAAATGATCTTCGAAAGTAACTTCCCCGACTGCTGAGTAGGGACCATTCGGCTGGATTAGGAGTAGTTTAAGAAGCCAAGATCAGAGAAGCCCCCTTAACTGTGGATAAACGCTGCTTCCATACTCTCTGCAAATTAAGCGTCAGTTGTGGAGCTCGAATCGAATTACAGCGGGTTACCCATGAAGGTGACATTGAGGTTTTGATTTTCATTGTGTGCAGGAGATTATTACGAAGGAGTCGCTTCAGTCGTAACAGCGCTATATCCCGTTTCTCTTTACTTTCAAAGATCCATACAAACTCCTTGAGCGAATTGAAAAAATCATTGGTAAGACCTTTATTACCGGCAAAGCCACGGGAACTGATTTTCATGTTAATGAAGCGAACGACATTGCCGAAGTCCTCCAGAACATCGGACTCGCTCAGGCCACGGGTCGCGAATAACAAGGAGTAGTAACGTTTTTTCATTCTGATTCATCTCCATTAATGTATGACAGTAGAGTTTCGCTGCTCAGCTTGCGGAACTTCGAGGCTGACTCATGACGGATCAGACTGTAGCTGGTGTGACTGATCTGAAACATACACCAGCCGAGGTCATTTAATTCCGATGTAAGCGAGGCCAAATAGTGCTGGTCAACGAAGTCACGTTGAGCGAGCACCCCAAATCCTTTCAATGACAACTGAAAGCGAGTGATCGATTTTTCATCGTTGAGTTTTTCCATTGCGATGCGAATAAGCTCTGCAACCTCAGAAGGTGTTCTCATTCTTAGCTCCTGCTTTATGTTGATGTCATTACCTTAGCAGTTGGCCTACTAACACTCAATACATAAATACACTTATTATACGCACCCAGTACCCAATTAACTGTATATAGTGGATGACATGTCTTGAATTGTGATTGTAATGACCTCATCCCGGGCACATCTTCTTCTCGTGTTGAGCTTTCACCACTTCAAGTAACACTGGGGTTTTGTAACGTATACGATACTGAATTGTCAGTATTATCCTATTTTGTAACGTATACAATGCAAGAGCTCGACATCCACAGACTTAATATCCATACGAAACCTAATCTTCTTTGCTTCAACAAACCTTCATGAGCCTTACGGATCCGATTACTGGGGTGTCTGAACATCTAAAGTCAGCCGTAAAGGCTGGACAAACCCCAGATAACAAGACGTGCAATGTATTCATTACAAAATCGCGTAATTTTGCATATAATGGAACATATAAGTTGCGGAGTGATGCATGTGAAAATATCAATAACTATGTCAGATACGGCCATTGCAAAAGAGCTGTTCGAACGCCTGGAGGCTTACCGCAAGTCTCGAGGTATTTCCCAGGAAACCCTGGTTGAAAATCTCGGCATTAGTCGGCCAACCTACGCACGGTTGCAGAATGGAGCCTGCAGTCTGGCAACATTCATTGCTGTTCTGCGCGAAATGAGGCTGCTTGAAGGGCTTGATATACTGGTACCAACTCTTGAAGTACGCCCTTCTGATGTATTCAGGGCGCAGAAAAGGCACAGCAGGCGTGTTTCAGGCATCTCGGCCTCAAAAGAAAATCCCGTTATGAACAGAGTGGGCGCAATGCTGGCTCTCAGGAGAAAGGAAAAATAATGATCGCTGATTCATGTGAAGTCCTGTTCGATGGGATTACTGCCGGATATTTGGCGTATACAAGTGACAGCAAAATTGCCACCTTTGAGTACACAGAAGACTGGCGGACTGCTGGTTTCAGCCTATCGCCGCTGTATCTGCCTCTTGAGAAGGGTATATTTACTTTCCCTGCACTACCCTGGGAAACATATCGCGGTTTGCCAGCGGTTTTTGCGGACTCTCTCCCTGATGATTTTGGTAACACCCTGATTGATGCCTGGCTGGCACGAGAAGGTCGTGACAAGTCCCAATTTCTTGCAATAGACCGTTTGCTGTATACCGGGAGCCGGGGTATGGGAGCCCTGGAGTACCTGCCCACCAATAACCCTGATACACCCCATAGCGAGCCTCTGTTAATTGCTGAGTTGGTAAGCATGGCTCAAAAGGTTCTGGATACGCGAAACGGTCTTCAACTGAACGATCATGAAGAATCTTCTCTTTCCAAGTTGCTGCAGATTGGTACTTCAGCTGGTGGTGCAAGGGCTAAGGTGGTAATCGCAGTTAATCAGGAGCGAACGGAAATTCGGTCCGGCCAGGTTGAGGCACCAACAGGATTTGAGCATTTTCTCCTTAAGTTTGATGGCGTAGAAGAACACAAAACTGAACGTCAAACCTTTGGTGACCCGAAGGGGTATGGCCTGATGGAATATGTCTATCATCTGATGGCTAAGCAGGTGGGGATCAACATGTCGCACTGTGAATTGCTCCGTGAAGAAGGGTCCCAGCGGGCACACTTTATGACGAAGCGATTCGACCGGGAAAACAACCAGAAATTTCATGTTCTGAGCTTATGCGGGTTGGCTCATGCAAACTTCAGAAAGGCTGGTGAGTACAGCTATGAAGAGATGCTCGGAATTGCTCGCGAGATAGGTCTAACAAATTATGAACAGGAACAGATTTATCGCAGGATGGTTTTCAATGTGATCGCCAGAAACCATGATGACCACACAAAAAACTGGTCATTTATGGTCGATAACGATTTTCGTTGGACGCTTGCACCGGCCTTCGATATTGCCTGGAGTTTTAGAGAAGATTCGGAATGGGTGGCGTCTCATCAGCTTACCCTCGCAGGTAAGCGAGACAAATTCACAATAGATGATTTACTGAGCGTGGCAAATCTCATCACCAGTCTACGTCCAAGTAAGGCCAAGAAAATTATCAAGGAAACTATTAAAACGGTTTCCAGCTGGCGTGAGCTGGCGGAAAGAGAGGGTGTTCCGGCATCACTTAGAGATGAAATCTGGAAGACTCTTCGGCTAAAATGGTAACGTAAACAATACTAAACCCTCATTTAAGATTCCTTTTGCAACGTTTTCGATACCAAAATAATATTCAGCCCGCGATTAATCTGGCCCGGTAATGTAACCTCCGGGCTTTCAATCACCTGCAATAAACAACCATCAGAAAGGGTATGCTTGCTAATTCAGGACGGGATAGCGCCTTGCTGCACTGTACTGTGAGGGTCAACTCCCGACCGGCTGTTTGGGGTCAGTTTGGATATCGAAAATTATTGTACGTTAAGGTGATTTTTTATACCCCTGGTCTGCGGTAAGGGGACTTGACCAGGTTGACAGGCAGCTATGAGCGAGGAGCGGAAGTTGGTACATGTTTCGCAACTCATGGATTTTAACTGATAACGCAGAGTACCAACAAATGGGGAGTTGGTCGCTTAGCAGCGACACTGACATGAACATATTGCATGCGTATACTCAAAAAAACTGCATTTTCGGTAGCCATTTTGTTAAACTGTGATGAAATTAATAAAAATCTTATTATTCCCATGAAAATTAAAAACAAAGCAGCAGCAGGCTATTCTCTGATAATTTTATTATTTGCAGCAGTCTACTATTTTACTTGGTTAGTTAATCCAGATTCATTCATAAAAAATAACGCTCTGAATTCCACCCCTGTCCAGAACGCTATAAAGTTAGCGTTTTCGTATAACGATGTAGCGCATGAAGATTATGATAATATTTCAATCGAAGATTTTTCCGAAGAAACATTAAAAGCCAAAAAGGAATTTGACAGAATAATCAGTCACAACATTAACCTTGAAAGTGTACTATCCCAGCAAGAGTCAAACCTAAAATCAATAAGAGAAAAACTGTCCAAGGCATGGGCTATGAATACACAGGCGTATGTGGATGAAACGTCTCTAAAACATTACAACGAGCTGACTGTTAAAGAAAGTGAGCGTAAGGCTATATTTTCACAGAAGAATAAAATTCATGAAAGCCAGTTTGATATTATGTTGGCTGATAAAAATATCGAAATATCGGAAGTTAAACTCAGGATAGCAACTGCAGAACGCGATGCTTTAGAATATGTATTGTCACACGTTGGCGACTTCAATGTTCCAAAGCTCGTTTCTGAACTAAATATCACCAATAAAATAATAGATGACACAAGATAAAAATTAATAATAAACAACAAGGAAATGGTTAAAATAAGAAATAATGTGCAAGATTTGTTGAGTAAACGTCAAAAGGAAGACCTCAACTTTTGGGATTTCTTTTTTTACAGCATAGGAATATCAACAACGACTACATTTGGTGATTTAGTAGCTAACTCAAGATTAATAAGAATGTTTGTTTGCATACAACTGCTGTCATCCATTTTTGTTTTAGCCTACGTAACTCAAAGTTTCTTGTCAAAAAATAAAAGCTCATGATGTTCCATAGGACCTAACTGTTGTTAGATGTGCGACGTCCGCTCCTGGCACAAAGCAGAACCATCATCTTACCAACCACTACCTCATCGCCATAGTTTGACTAGAAACTCCTCTACCAGCATACCAACAATTAATTAGCTTATTATTAATGTAATATTGGATAAGTTATTTCCTCTCAGAGATACCATTTTATAACCTCCCACCAAAGAAGCATTAATCAAGAAATCCCCTTTATTAACGCAACGCCCCGCGTCCCTCCGCTTAGCACCCCTATCAATAAAACAAAATTCAATAGCCAAAAACTATCACAACAGTCAACTATTCCTATTTTATCTATCTGCATCTACTGACTACGCTTAATGCTGAGTGTCGGTAGGCTCCGCCCTGTGGGCCTGTCGATGAGTGCTCATATTTTATTTTTGTAAATCAGTTGATTAGATAAACCCTTAGCGCAACACCCGATGTGGGCTTTCGCCCGCGATAGCAAGCTAACGGCTCCCTCAGGCATCAGATTTTTCGGGCCTGGCGAGCAACCTACGAAGCAGAGAGCGCAACATGACAACTGAAAGCAAATGCCCTTTTTCGGGCGGCGGTAAACTGAATGCACCGCGCCGCGGCCCTTCGAATCAAGACTGGTGGCCCAACCAACTTAGCCTGAAGCCGCTGCACCAACACTCCCCCCTCTCCAACCCGATGGACCCGGACTTCGACTACGCCAAAGCCTTCAACAGCCTTGATCTGGCGGCGGTGAAACAAGACCTGCACGCCCTGATGACCGACTCGCAGGAGTGGTGGCCGGCGGACTTTGGCCACTATGGCGGCCTGTTCATCCGCATGGCCTGGCACAGCGCCGGGACCTACCGCATCGGCGACGGTCGCGGCGGCGCGGGTGAAGGCCAGCAGCGTTTTGCACCGCTCAACAGTTGGCCCGACAACGTGAGTCTTGATAAGGCCCGTCGCCTGCTGTGGCCGATTAAGCAAAAATACGGCCGTAAAATTTCCTGGGCCGATCTGATTATCCTGACCGGCAACGTGGCGCTCGAATCCATGGGCTTTAAAACCTTTGGCTACGCGGGCGGCCGCGCCGACACCTGGGAACCGGATGATGTTTACTGGGGCTCGGAAAAGATCTGGCTGGAACTGAGCGGCGGTCAGAACAGCCGCTACTCGGGCGATCGCGACCTTGAAGACCCATTGGCCGCAGTGCAAATGGGCCTGATCTACGTGAACCCGGAAGGCCCGGACGGTAACCCTGATCCGGTCGCTGCGGCGCGCGACATCCGCGAAACCTTCGCCCGCATGGCGATGAACGACGAAGAAACCGTGGCGCTGATTGCCGGCGGCCACACCTTCGGCAAGACCCACGGCGCGGGCCCGGCGTCGCACGTCGGTGACGATCCTGAAAGTGCAGGCCTTGAGCTGCAGGGCCTCGGCTGGCATAGCAGCTTCGGTACCGGCAAGGGCAAAGACGCCATCACCAGCGGTTTGGAGGTCACCTGGACCACCACCCCGACCCAGTGGAACCACGACTTCTTCCGGCACCTGTTCGAATACGAGTGGGAGCTGATGCAAAGCCCGGCCGGTGCGCACCAGTGGGTAGCCAAAGACGTCGGCGAAACCATTCCCGACGCCTTCGATCCCAACAAAAAGCAGCGTCCGACCATGCTGACGACTGACCTGTCGCTGCGTTTCGATCCGGCCTATGAAAAGATCTCACGTCGTTTCTATGAACATCCCGATCAGCTTGCCGATGCCTTCGCCCGTGCCTGGTACAAACTGACCCACCGCGATATGGGGCCACGCGCTCGCTATCTCGGCCCGGAAGTGCCGGCCGAAGAACTGATTTGGCAGGATCCGATCCCGGTGGTCGATCATGAGTTGATTAACGAGCAGGATATCGCCGATCTCAAAACCCGTATCCTGGCCTCCGGCCTGCCGGTGTCGGTGCTGGTTTCCACCGCCTGGGCATCCGCCTCCAGCTTCCGCGGCTCCGACAAACGCGGCGGGGCCAACGGGGCGCGCATTCGTCTGGCTCCACAAAAAGATTGGGCGGTGAACGAGCCTGCTCAGCTGGCACAAACCCTGGCCACGCTGGAAGGTATTCAGCAGGCCTTTAACCAGGCGCAGTCAGGTAACAAACACGTCTCACTGGCGGACGTGATCGTGCTGGCCGGTGCGGCAGGCATTGAGAAGGCAGCGATCAGCGCCGGGCACCCGGTGAGCGTTCCCTTCACGCCGGGCCGCATGGACGCAACGCAGGAGCAGACCGACGTCGAATCCTTCGAAGCGATGGAACCGGTGGCCGATGGCTTCCGCAACTACCTGAAGCAGCAATTCAGCGTGCCGGCCGAGACGCTGTTGGTTGATAAAGCCCAGCTGTTGACGCTGACCGCGCCGGAAATGGCGGTATTGGTGGGCGGGTTGCGGGTGCTGAACGCCAACGTCGGTCAAAGCCAGCATGGCGTGTTGACCCAACGCCCGCAGGCGCTGACCAACGACTTCTTCGTCAATTTGCTGGATATGGGCACCACCTGGAAAGCGGCAAGCGAGGACGGCGTGTTTGAAGGGCGCGACAGCCAAACCGGCGCGCTCAAGTGGACGGCAACGCGTGCCGATCTGATTTTCGGTTCGCACTCTCAGCTGCGGGCTTTGTCGGAAGTCTACGGCAGCTCAGACGCCCAGGGCAGCTTCGTGCGCGACTTTGTCGCCGCCTGGACTAAGGTGATGAACCTCGATCGTTTTGATCTTGCTTAAGAGATATAACGGGCGCGGCATGCCGCGCCCGTACGCCAAATACCAGTGAAGGTTTTGTCAGTAGCCTGAAAGCCCGCTTAAGCTAACCTAAGCGGGCTTTTTCTTTCATTGGAGACAGCCTGTTTTATTCGCCCTTCGGCTGCCGTCCCAGGTGCCGTAAATCGAGCGCCAGGAAGTGATGCACCAGCGGTTTTTCCGGGCCAATATGAAACTTAAGCGCTTCTTGCTGTAGATCGGCATCGGCATGCGAAACCCGCTGATGCTGGCGCAAATGCTCGGCCCACGACTCCACCATAAACCACTCCATCACGCATTGCGGATCGGCGGTATGTTCAGTCAGCCCCCAGGCATAGGCACCATCGCGGCGACGTACCCGCGAAAGCTGTTGCAGCATGTGCAAAAACTGCGGACGATCTTCCAACCGCACGCGATACTCCACCTGGATCATAACCGGCCCACGGTCGTTCTCCACCGGGGTATTGAGCAAAGGCTCAGGCCAATGGTTGGAAGGCTGCAGATCGGCCTCGCCTTCCGGCAGGCGAATGCGGTGGAATATCAGCGAGATGATCAACAGCCCGATAGCGCCCGTCAGCAGCGTCGCGGCCACGCCAATTTCCTGCGCAATCAGCCCCCACAGCAGGCTGCCTGCGGCCATCGCGCCATTGAACACCATCAAATAAATCGCCAGGCCGCGTCCGCGCACCCAGTTTGGCAAAACGCCCTGTGCCGCGCCGTTCAGCGAGGTCAGTGCGATAATCCAGCCCGCCCCCAGCGCCAGCAGCAACACCACGGCCAACCACTGCGGCGGGGCCAACGACAGCAGCCCCATCACCAGCGCAGTGATCACCGCCGCCAACAGCACCAGGCCATCAGAGTTCAGGCGTTGACGCAGCCGTGGCAGCAGGATCGCACCGCCTATCGCGCCTGCGCCGACCGCCCCCAGCAAGATGCCATAGAAACCGGCGGTGCCCCCCAGCATCTGCCGTGCCACCAGCGGCAGCAGCGCCCATACCGAGCTGGAAAACACAAAGAATACCGCCGCGCGCAGCAGCACCACGTGCAGCTCATGGCTGGCGCGGGCATAGCGAATGCCGGCGCGAAAAGCGCCAAAGAAATGCTCGGAAAGACCGCTGTCCTCTGTCTTTGGCCTGCGCCACCACAGCAACGCAGCAACCACGAACACGTAGCTCAGGATATCGGCACCGTAGGCTGCACCGGCGCCAAAACTCGCCAACAACAGGCCCCCCGCCGCCGGCCCGATGGCTCGAGCGATGTTGATCCCCAACGAGTTCAACGCCACCGCATTTCTGAGATCGGCACGTGGCACCAGCTCCGGGACGATGGATTGCCAGGTCGGCCCCATCAGCGCCCCGCCAATACCGCCGATAAAGGTCAGCGCCAGTAAGTACTCTACGGTTAATGCCCCGCTTTGCGACAGCAACAGCAAGGTGCCGCTGACGCAGGCAAGCAAAATTTGCACAAAAATAAGGAAGCGGCGACGGTCGAGAATATCCGACAGCACCCCGGCCGGGATCGCCAACAGGAATACCGGCAGCGTGGCAGCGGTCTGCATCAGTGCCACCGCCGAGGGGTTCGAGGAGAGATCCGTCACCAGCCAGGAACTGGCGACGTCACGCATAAAGCTGCCGACGTTGCCCAACACCGTGGCCCCCCACAGCACCGCGAATACCGGGATCTTCAACGGTGCGAAACCGCCGGGTGCTGCCTTGCTCTCAGCCGGTTCGGCCATCTTTGTGCTCCTTTAGATCGTATAGCGCCACCAGCAGCAACGCGCCTGCCAGCCCAATATGTTCAAAAAAACCGTTCATGCCGGTAAAGCGCTCCGGCGGGCTCAATTCCCAGAAGCGGTTGGCCATCAGCGTGGCGGCCAGGGTAAACCAGGCCAGCGCCAACGCCCCCAACCAGCGGTAGAAACCGGTCAGGATCAGCAGCGAGGCCCCCAATTCCAGCAGGATCACCAGGCCGGCGAACAACGCCGCCGGCTGCAGGCCAAAGTGGGTCATTTCCGCCACGGCACCATCAAAGTTCAGCGCCTTGACCAGGCCCCCCTGAATATAGGCGGCACAAATCGCCGGCAGCATCAGCCAGCGGCTAAAGGGCGTATCAACGGCATGTCTTATCTGAGAGAGAAAAGCGCTTGCGCTCATGGTCTTCTCCGGTTCACAGGCTTTATCTCCCCTGCGGGGTGAATTCAAGACTGAATAAACGCCAGCAAATCGGCATTAAACTGTTCGGAATCGTTCTGCGCCAGGCCGTGGGACCCACCCGGATAGACCTTCAATTCAGCCTGCCTGATAAGCTTAGCGGCTTTCATTGCGGATGCAGCGATCGGCACAATCTGGTCGTCATCGCCGTGCACAATCAGCGTCGGCTTGTCGATAGCCAGCAGATCGGCGGTATAGTCGACCTCCGAAAACTCGCGAACGCAGTCATATAACCCTTTGATTCCGCCCTGCATGCCCATCAGCCAAAAGCTGTCCTTTAGCCCGGCGTTGGCCTTGACCCCCTTGCGGTTGAAACCGTAAAAAGGCAGCGCCAAATCCTTGAAGAACTGCGAACGATTTTCCGCCGTTCCGCTGCGAATGCCGTCGAATGCCGACATCGGCAGGCCCTGCGGGTTGGCCGCGCTTTGCAGCATCAGCGGCGGCACCGCCCCCACCAGCACCACTTTCGCCACTCGCGCGCTGCCGTGGCGGCCGATGTAGTGCGCCACTTCCCCGCCGCCGGTGGAATGCCCCACCAGGATCAGATCGCGCAGATCCAGCGCTTCGATCAGTTCCGCCAGATCGTCCGCATAGCGATCCATGGTATTGCCGTTCCAGGTTTGATCCGAACGGCCGTGGCTGCGACGATCGTGCGCGATAACGCGATAACCGCATTGGCCGAAGAACAGCATTGAGTTGTCCCAGGCATCGGCGGTTAACGGCCAGCCGTGAGAAAACAGTATCGGTTGCCCGCGGCCCCAGTCTTTATAAAAGATACCGGTGCCGTCTTGGGTGGTCAGGATGCTCATGAGGTTTCTCCCGGAGGTGATGTGGTACATCTTCCGGCTTAACATTAAGGCAGGAGGGAAAGCGGTGATAACGGAATTATTTTCGGATGATCGCAAGTTTTTTTGCTGAAGATCCCGGCGCTGCGCGGAGAGGCGACGCCGGAATTGGCCTCAGATATTTTCCAGATCGATTCCGCGCGTTTTCGGGCCAAACACGCCAATGACCACCATCACAATCAGCATGCTGGCCACGATAAAGGCGATGACCCCCACCGAGCCGCCGTATTGCAGAATGATGCCGATAATCAGGCTGCTGAATACCGTCGACAGCCGGCTGAACGAATAGCAGAAGCCGACGGCGCGGGCGCGTATGTAGGTCGGGAACACTTCAGATTGATAAGAATGGTAGCTGTAGGTCAGCCAGGCATTGGACCAGGTGATGAAGAACCCACAAAGGATCAGCCAGACGGGGTTGTTTTGCAGGGCAAACAGCGAGCCGAAGATCACCGTCACCAGGCAAGAAAGTACAATCTGCCACTTGTTTTCCATCTTGTCGGCATAGCGACTGCACAGCAGCGATCCCAGCGGGTAAGCCAGGGTAATAAAGAAGGCATACAGCAGGCTGTGGGTGATGGAGGCCCCCTTTCCGGCCAGCAGAGCGGGCAGCCAGTTGCCAAAGCCAAAAAATCCGATGGCCTGGAAGAAATTCATCACCACCAGCATCAGGGTGCAACTGCGATAACGCGGCGACCAGATATCCTTAAAGCTCCCCTGCGCCGGCATTTCGCTCTGCGCTAGCGCGTCATGCGCGGGGAAATCCGCCGTATGGGTGACGCCGCAGCGCCGTTCCATCGCCTGCATCACCTGCCGGACCTCCGGGTAGCGCCGCTGCTGCGCCAGCCAGCGCGGCGATTCCGGCAGGCCTTTACGCACCAGCCAGATCACCAGCGAAGCCACCGCACCGGCGATCACCACGTAACGCCAGCCGCTCAGGCCCAGAATGGTTTGCGGCACCAGCCACCACGACATTAACGCCACCGTCGGCACGGAAAGAAACTGGATGAAGAAAGAGAAGGCAAACGCCCGGGTGCGCAGATGTGCCGGCACCCATTCGGTCAGGTAAGTATCGATCGTCACCAGCTCGATGCCCAAGCCGACGCCGACCAAAAAGCGCAGGAAGATCACCCATTCGGCCTGATGTTGAAAAGCCAGACACAGCGAAAAGATGCCATACCAGGCCAGTGCAAACATAAAGGTGGTGCGGCGGCCAAAGCGGTCGGCATAGGGGCTGAGCAGGCTGGCGCCGATAAACAGGCCGAGGAATGTGGCGGAGGCGAATGCCGCCTGGTCGGAGAGGCCGAACACGCCCTGCGCACCGGTGTGGAAGATGCCTTCGGCGATTAAGCCGGTGCTGATGTACCCGGTCTGGAACAGATCGTAGAGTTCAAAAAAACCGCCCAACGCCAGCAAGGCAATGAACCGCCAAAGACCGGCGGAGGTGGGCAATGCATCAATTCTTGCCGACAGATCCCGTTCATGGATCGGCGACTGGGCCGCCCCCACGCTTCCTGCAACCAAAGACTCACTCACCATTAACCTCGCCATAACATAATCGATAGTTTTCTATGCTATCGGCTCGGCGTCGGAGTTAAATATTTAATTAGCAGACTATGAAAAAAATATAAGCATAAAAATCTGCAGCAATCTGTTTTGCTGAGAGAAAATTTAACCGGGGTGGCAATGCCCGACAGCGAGTCGCTGGCCCGCTGTCGGTGTGCAGGATTTAGCGGATGTGGTGGTGTTGCAGGCGTTCGCTGCGGTAAAAGTTCAGCACACACCAGCCGAGGGCGATCAGCGCCAGCGGCGCAGCGACAAAGCCGATGTTGCCCATGCCCAGATGCCGGCTGACCTGGTTACCCAGCAGCGCGCCGCCGCCGATACCGAAGTTGTACAACCCGGAGTAGATCGACATCGCCACGTCGGTGGCGTCCGGCGCCAGGTTCAACACCTTGGCCTGCATCGACAGGCCAATCGCCATGATGGCCATACCCCACACCGCAAACAGCAGCGTCAGGTGATTTTCATTGCCGGAGGCCGGCAACAGCAGCAGCAGGCTCAGCATCAACAGCGCGATGGCGCCGATGAAAAAGCCCGACGGAAAACGTTCGCTGAAGCGGCTAAACAGCAGGCTGCCAATGATACCGGCGGCACCGAACAGCAACAGCATCAGCGTGGTGAAGTTTTCCGACAGCCCGGCCACGGTCTGAATAAAGGGTTCGATATAGCTGTAGGCGGTGAAATTCGCCGTCACCACGATGATGGTCAGCATATACAGGCTGACCAGCGCCGGACGCTTAAACAGCATCGGCACGCTGGACAGCGAGCCGGAATGCTCGCTTTTCAGCACCGGCAGCAGACGCCACAGCAGCACCAGCGCCAGGGTGGCGCAAACCGCGATGCCGATAAAGGTCATGCGCCAGCCGAGGATCTGACCAATCACGCGGCCCAGCGGCAGGCCGAGCACCATCGCCAGCGCGGTACCGCCTGCCAGCAGGCTTAGCGCCTGCGCCTTTTTGCCCGCCGGGGCGACGCGGATCGCCAGCGAGGCGGTGATCGACCAGAAGACAGCGTGGGCCAGCGCCACGCCGGCACGGGAAATCACCAGCGTGGTGAAGTTCCAGGCCACGGCGGTCAGTACATGGCTGGCGATAAACAGGATGAACACCCCGATCAGCAGCTTGCGCCGTTCAATCTTGCTGGTAAGCAGCATGCACACCAGGGAGGCGGAGGCGACAATCCAGGCGTAAATGGTGATGATCAGACCCACTTGCTCGGTCTGCATTGAGAAACTTTTGGCGATGTCGCTCAGCAACCCCACCGGAATAAACTCGGTGGTATTGAAGATAAAGGCCGAGACGGCAAGGATGACCACGCGCAACCAGGCGGTTGAGCGAGATACCTGGGTTTGTTCCATGTTAAACGGGATCCGGACAGGTGCGGGAAGTAGCGATATTTTAACCAATCGCCGGGGTAAATGCGATATAGGTCACACTTTTATTCGCCTGTTTTTTTCGACAGGCCTTTGCCGCGCAAAGGCCTGCAAAGCAGCAGGCCATTAGCGAAAATAAGCAGGCTTTATTGGCTGATGCAGCGTTGTAACGCCTCAACCGAGGTATTAATACCGGCATCGACCGACATGGTCAGATCTTCCATCTCCAGCGAGACCCAGTCGTTGTAACCCATCATGCGCACCACCGAGAAGAACTCCTTCCACCACTGTAAATCCTGCCCGCACCCGACGGCCACATAGTTCCAGGCCCGCTGCGCCACCTGTTCCACCGGCCGGGTTTCCAGCAGCCCGTTGACCGCCACTATCCCCCTTTCCAGCCGAACATCTTTGCCGTGTACGTGGTGGATCGCGTCCCCCAGGCGCCGTGCGACGGCGATAGGATCGGCCCCCATCCAGATCAGGTGGCTCGGATCGAGGTTCAAACCCACCATAGGCCCCACCGCGTCGCGCAGCCTGAACAGGGTGTCCGGGTTCCACACCAGCATCGAGCTGAAATTTTCCAGCGCGAACTTCTCGATGCCGAACGCCTGGGCTTTATCCACCAACTTCTGCCAATAGGGGATCGCCACCTCGTTCCACTGGTAGTCCAGGCAGTTTTTCAGCGTCGGTGGCCAGCTGACGGTATAGGTGATCCAGTTGGGGATACTGTCGCCGGGAGCCGCAGGTGGCAATCCGCTCATCATGACGATTTTTTTCACCCCAAGGCTGGCGGCCAGCGCCAGCGTGTTGTCGGTCTCATGGCGGTGTTTTTCGCCCAGAACGCCCGGTTCCAGCGGATTGCCGGAAACGTTCAGCGCCGCAATTTTCATACCGCGGCTTTCCAGCGCCGCCATCAGCCGCCGCCGCTTGCCCGCGTCCTGCAACAGCGCCACGGTGTCCAGATGCGGTGCCGAAGACCAGCCGCCGGTAGTCATTTCCACGCCAAACACCCCCAGTTCGCCCAGGCGATCCAGCATGGCTTCAAACGGCAGGTGGCCCAGGCTATCGGTACAGAAAGAAAGTTTCATGCTCTTGCTCCGGGTTGAATAGTTTATTCAAAGGTCACCCAACGGGCGCCCTCGTTGGCGGAACGTACGCAGTTTTCAATCCAGCGCACGCCCTCGATCCCGGCGTTGATATCCGGATACACCAGTTGCGCCAGCGCCTGCCGATCGCCGCGGCGGGTGGCGTCGATGGCCAGGGCAAATTTCAGGTAAATGTTGGCCCAGGATTCGGTCAGGCCTTCGGTATGCAAAGCCCCCAGCCGTTCCCAGGCGTTGCAGGCATCGTCCAGATACGACATGCCGCGATACAGCGTCTGGTTCGGCTGCCCCTGCACCTCGTAGCGCAGCTCACTGGGGTTGATGTCGCTCCACTCCAGGCTGGCCTTCGACCCCACGATGCGAATGCGCTGGCTGCTCATGGCACCGGCATTCACCGAGGAGGCCCACATCCGCCCTACCGCGCCGCTTTCGTAGCGCATCATCACCAGCGCGTTGTCTTCCAGCGGTGCACGCGAGGGAATAAAACTTTGCCGATCGCAAAGCAGTTCGCGGATCTGCATCTGCGGCATCACCAATTGGGAGAGGTAATAGGTGTGGGTGGAAATATCTCCCAGCACAAAGCTCGGGCCGGAGATCTTGGGGTCAATACGCCATTTCTGCGCTTCGCTGAGGCGATCCACTTCGTCCGTGGCATTAAAACCGTGGGTATATTGCAGATCCACCATCCGAACTTCGCCGATCTGGCCGTTGGCGATCATTGCGCGCATCTGCAGCAGCAGCGGGTGGCCGGAGAAACCGTAAGTCACGCCGACGATCAGGTTTTTTTCCGCCGCCAGCGCTTTAATCTCATAGGCTTCCTGGCTGGTGAAAAACAGCGGTTTCTCGCAGATCACGTGCAACCCGGCCTGCAGCGCCGCGCGGGTAATTTCATAATGCGTGCCGTTCGGCGTCGCCACCGACACCACTTCAATACCGTCCTCCCGCCGTGCCTCTTGGGCGAACAACGTGCGGTAATCCTCATAGCAGCGTTCGGCCGCTACCCCCAGATTCACGCCGAACTCACGGCCGCGTTCCGGCACGATATCAAACGCGCCGGCCACCAGCTCAAAAGCGGTATTATCCCGTAACGCCCCGCAGCGATGCTTGTATCCCACCTGCCCTAACCGCCCGCCGCCGACCATTGCCCAGCGCAGAGGGCGCGCCGTTTTTCTTTCGCCATTTAACATAGTTGCTCCCGAAGCTTTAGATTTGACCGTTTTCGTCGCCGTGCACCCGGGTGCAAATTTTAAATGCACCCGGGTGCAAAATAAGGTGGCAACTTGACCGCAAAACAAATGCCCCCTGCGATGGACTATTGGAGAGGGTCAAAAATAAGTCAAATGCGCCACGACAAATCTGCCGATCAGGATCACAAATTACCGCTAAAAAGATCCGCCGCGTTGTGCCGATGGTTTGCAGGATCTTCGCTCCGACGTTGGCAACTCCCGCATTCGATAACGCTGTGCTAATCTGTTGAACCCATACCGTTTTTTCATCACGAGCGAAAGATGATGACGAAGAAACCCGGCTCTACCCCGGCGCCCGCAGCACGCAAGGCGACGGCCAGCGATGTGGCCGCCCGTGCCGGCGTGTCTAAATGGACGGTATCGCGTGCCTTTACCGACGGCGCTTCGATTTCACCGCAGGCGCTGCTGCGCGTACAGACCGCAGCGCGTGAATTGGGTTACCGCCCTAACCTGCTGGCGCGCAGCCTGTCGAAAAAGAGCACCCGCATCATCGGGCTGGTGGCGGACGAGTTGAAAAATCCGCATATCTTTACGCTGCTCGATGAAGTGACCCGGCAGTTGCAAAGCCGTGGTTATATGGCTTTGCTGCTCAATATCACCTCTGAACGTGATTATGAATCGGTGCTGACGCTGGCGGACCAAATGCAGGTGGACGGCCTGCTGTTCCTCGGCACGCTGCTTAATGACCGGCTGATTGCGCTGGCGCAGGACATTCACCGTATTCCGCTGGTGGTGCTGTACCGCTACAGCGAAAGCCCTTACATCCAGGTGCTGGCGACCCACGGTCATCAGGCCGGGCGCGAAATCGGCGAGCTGCTGCTCGCGCAAGACTATCAACGTATGGGATATCTGGCTGGGCCGATAAGCGAGTCCACTCAATTGCGCCGCCTTGACGGTTTCCGCGCCGCGCTGGCAGAACGGCAGCGTGACGTCAGCGTGGTGCTACAAGCCCCGCACTATCAGCGCCTTTGCGGTATGGAAGCTTTTTCGGCCTATCTGGCCGCCACCCCGGCGGCACAGCGGATAGAAGCTATTTTTTGCGAGAACGACATTCTGGCGGTCGGCGTCATCGATGCCATACGCGCCACGCCGGATTGTACGCCGATTGCCGTGGTGGGCTTTGACGACATCGAGCTGGCGGCCTCGCCCAGCTACCAGTTGACCACCTATCGCCAGCCGATGCAGCAGCTGATCGCCGATGGCATTCACTGCCTGACACAGGCCTTCGAACCCGGTGGACAAAAGCTGTATACCGGCGAATTGATCGTCCGGCAATCACACATAAAAAAAGCCTGATACTACCTAAAGACGGCGAGAAATCGGGTCACTGCTATGAGGTCACTATGTCAGCTATCTACGATTGGTCCGTACTGGCACTTCGCCGTATTTACGATCGCCGCATCAGCGGCGCGCCGGTCCTCGACAGCACCCGGCTGTTTCCCGATGCTCAACGTTTTACCGCTCACTGGCGGCAGATACGCGAGGAGGCGCTGACCGTCGGGCAAGATCTGCGTAATATTCCACGATTTCACGAGATCATGAGCGAACAGGCGTCGATCTCCGCCAATGACGCTCGCGACTGGCGCATGTTTATCATGCAGGCCTACGGCCAACCGATAGCGCGTAATCTCGCCCGCTGCCCGCAGCTTGCGGAGCTGATCGCCTCTTCCCCGGATGTGCTTTCAGCCTCATTGTCGTTCCTGGCGCCCGGCAAACAGGTGCCCGCGCACCGTGGTCCGTTCCGTGGCATTCTGCGCGGCTATCTGGTGCTGTCGATGCCCAAACGTGCCGACGGCGCGCCTGCCGCCGTGTTGAAGGTAGACGGGCAGGAATACCGGCTGAACGACGGGGAATTTATGCTGTGGGACGACACCTTCGAACACGAAGTGTGGAACGACAGCGACCAGGTGCGCACCGTGCTGTTGCTGGACATCCGCCGCCGCGATTTACCCCGCGGCCTGCGGATCTTGTCCAGCGGCATTATCGCCCTGGTACGGCTGAACGTGCGCCTGATCCAGCGCCAGTTCTAGGCGCCGCCCAGATAAGCCTTCCTCACCTCCTGATTGCTTAGCAGCTCCGCGCCGCTACCGGTCAGGCGAATTTGGCCGTTGACCATCACATAGCCGCGGTCGGACAGCTTGAGCGCGTGGTTGGCGTTCTGCTCCACCAGGAACAGCGTCATGCCGTCCTGGGTCAATTCGCGCAGAATGCTGAAGATCTGTTTGACGATAATCGGCGCCAGCCCCAGGCTCGGCTCATCCAGCAGCAACAGCTTCGGCCGGCTCATCAAGGCCCGGGCAATCGCCAACATCTGCTGTTCGCCGCCGGACATGGTCATCGCCCGCTGGTTGCGCCGCTCCTTCAGGCGTGGAAACAGTTCGAACATGCGCAGCAAATCCTCATCCACATAGCGATTACCGACGGTGATGGTGCCCATCAGCAGGTTTTCCTCCACGCTCATGTCCGGAAAGATCCGCCGTCCTTCCGGTGCCTGAGCTATGCCGCTGCTGGCAACGTAATGGGTAGAACGCTGGCTGATGTCCTCTCCGCGAAACAAAATCTGCCCGCCGCTGATGCGCGGTTGGCCGAAGATCGACATCAGCAGCGTGGACTTGCCCGCGCCGTTGGCGCCAATCAGCGCCACCGTTTCCCCTTCATTCACCTGCAACGAAACCTGCTGCAACGCCTGGATCGGGCCGTAAAACACGTCCACATTGCGAAATTCCAACATCACATTGCTCATCCCGCCAGCTCCTCTTCATCCGCGCCAAGGTAAGCGGCGATCACCGTGTCGTTATGCTGTATTTCTTTCGGCGTGCCTTCGGCGATCACATCGCCATGGTCGAGCACAATCACCCGATCGGAAATCTCCATCACCATGCCCATATCGTGCTCGATCAGCAGCACCGTGATACCGTGGTGCTGACGCAGGAAGCGGATGATGCGGCTCAATGTCGCCGTCTCTACCGGGTTCAGCCCGGCGGCGGGTTCGTCGAGGCAGATCATCTCCGGCGTGGTGCACATTGCCCGGGCGATCTCCAGCCGCCGCTGCTGGCCATACGACATCTCCCCCGCCAGCCGGTTGGCGCAGTCCACCAGCTCCACCACTTCCAGCCAGTAAAAAGCGCGATCCAGCGCCTGGCTTTCCGCCCGGCGATAGCCCGGCGTGTTGAGCACCCCGGCGACCAGATTACGGTTGCTGAGCATGTGCTGCGCCACCAGCAGATTCTCCACCACCGACATTTCGCGGAACAAACGGATATTCTGGAAGGTGCGTGCCAGCCCGGCGCGATTGACCAGATGGGTCCCGCCGAACATTTTGTAGTACAGGCGCGATCCCAACCGCTTCGGGTTTACCCAGTCGCCGGCGCGAAACTTCTGCCCCAGCACCTGGATCACGTCGGTTGGCCGTTTGTGGGTGTTAAGCAAGATGGCGCCGCCGGTGGCGCGGTAAAAGCCGGTCAGGCAGTTGAACACCGTGGTTTTGCCGGCGCCGTTGGGGCCGATCAACGCGGTGATCGAGCCGCGTTCGACCGCCAGATTCACGTCGTTGAGCGCCTTGATGCCGCCAAAATGCATCATCAGATGCTCAACCTGCAAAATTGCGTCGCTCATGGCGCCACCCCCTTGCGCGGCGCAAAGCTGGTTCGGCTGATCCGCACCAGCCCACGCGGTCGCCAAATCATCATCGCCACCATCAGCACGCCAAACAACAGCACGCGGTACTCGGCGAAGCTGCGCAACAGTTCCGGTGCCACCGTGAGCACGAACGCCGCCAGCACCACGCCAATGGTCGATCCCATCCCGCCCAGCACCACGATCGCCAGGATCAACGCCGATTCGAAGAAGGTAAACGAGGTGGGGTTGACGAACCCCTGATAGGTGGCGAAAAACACCCCGGCCAGCCCGGCGGTGGACGCGCCCATCATAAAGGCCGACAGCTTGACCAACACGTGGTTTAAGCCGAGCGAACGACAGGCGATTTCATCCTCACGCAGGGCCTCCCAGGCGCGGCCGATCGGCATGCGCGTCAACCGGTGCTTGATGTACAGCACCAGCAGCACCACCAGGAACAGCACCGCATAGATAAAGATAAATTTCAGGTTAGGGTTGTAAGTGATGCCGAGGAACTCGTGGATTGGCACGCCGCCGTCCTTCGCTCGTCGGCCAAACTCCAGGCCAAAGATCGTCGGTGCCGGTACCGAGACGCCGTTCGGCCCGCCGGTCAGCGACATCCAGTTGTTGAGCACCAGCCGGATGATCTCGCCAAACCCCAGCGTGACGATCGCCAGATAGTCACCGTGCATACGCAACACCGGGAACCCCAGCAGCGCGCCGGCCAGTGCCGCCATCAGCGCCCCCAAGGGCAGCATCGCCCAGAAGCCGAGGCCGAGATACTGGTAGCCCAGCGCCAATCCATAGGCACCAATGGCGTAGAACGCCACATAGCCCAGATCGAGCAGCCCGGCCAGCCCGACAACGATGTTCAAACCCAGCCCGAGCAGCACGTAAATCAGCCCCAGTATCGCCACCGTCAGCAGGTATTTGGTGGCGACAAACGGAAACAGCAGTGCGATAACCGCCATTAACGGAATAATCCACCGCAGGCTGGTCTTGGCGCCGATCGGCCGGACATACACCCCGTCGTTACCGCCGTCAAAGCGCGTCAGCAATTTACGGCCCGGTGCGGTTTGCAGAAACAGACTCAGTAACAGCCGCCCGGCCATCACCACCGCGATAATCCACACCAGCCGGTGCGGCTCGAAGTTAAAACTGTAGCCGTTCAGAACGATGCCGACGATCGGCCCGAACACGATCAGGGCAATCAGCCCGGCCAATACGGCGTCCAGCAGGCTGCGCTTAATGTTCAGCCCCGGGTGAACCTCAGAGTGCGACATAAGTTTTCCCCTCAAACCTTAGCGACCATTGGCCGTCCGAGCAGGCCCTGAGGGCGGAAAATCAGGATCACCACCAGTAAACCGAAGGAGAATACGTCCTTGTAATCCGAGTTCACCATGCCGGCGAACTGCGCCTCCGCCACGCCCAGCAGCAACCCGCCCAGCATCGCGCCGGGCAACGACCCTATCCCGCCCAATACCGCGGCGGTGAAGGCTTTGATGCCGATAATAAACCCGACGTAGAAATCGAAGGTGCCGTAGTTCATGGTGATCAACACCCCCGCCAGCCCGGCCATGGCAGCACCGATCACGAACACCAGGGAAATGACCCTATCGGTGTTGATGCCAAGAATTGACGCCATTTTGCGGTCTTGCTGAGTGGCGCGACAAATGCGCCCCAGCCGGGTGTGTTGAATGATGTAAGTGAGGATCGCCATGCCCAGCAGCGACGCGAACAGGATAAACACCTTGGTGTAGGTGATTTGAATCACCCCGCCGTCGAAGTTGAGGCGGAACACGCCATCCAGCAGCGTTGGGATCCCTTGCTGACGCGGCCCTTGGCTGATTTGCGCGTAGTTTTGCAAGATCAGTGACATGCCGATTGCGGAGATCAGCGGGGCCAGGCGGGTCGAGTTACGCAAGGGTTTGTAGGCGATACGTTCGATCACCCAGCCATACACGCCGGTGATAACGATGGTAAACACCAGCGTACCGAGGATCAGCAACGGGAACGACTGCAGGCCGAAGAACGACAGCAGCGCCAGCCCGATGGCGCACAGGTAGGCGGAGATCATATACACCTCGCCGTGGGCGAAGTTGATCATGCCGATAATGCCGTAAACCATGGTGTAGCCGATGGCGATCAGACCATAAACCGCGCCGAGCGTCAGGCCGTTGATCAATTGTTGCAGAAAGAAAACGTCCATAATGAGCAGTCTCGCCTGGTGGGACCGCAAGCAAAAGCAGGCGCGGCCCAAGGGAAGAATCGGCGCGGATCCGCAGCACACGCGGATCCGCTTATCAGTCACGCCTATCCACCCCCATACGGGAGGGATAAACCTGAGCCGTGGGGCTGATTAGAGTTGGTGATATTTGCCTTTGTCGTCCCACTGATAAACCACGTAATCCGATACCTTCAGGTCGCCTTTCTTATCCCAGGCCTTTTTGCCCATTACGGTATCCACATCATGAGATTTCAGCCATTCGCTGGCCTTGGCGCTGTCTTTGCCGCCGGTGGCGCTGAAGGCCGCGGCGATCGCCTGAATAGAGGCGTAGGAGTAGAGGGTGTAACCTTCCGGCTCGAAACCGCTGGCGCGGAATTTGGCGATCACCGCCTTGCCTTCCGGGATTTGGCGCGGATCGTTACCGAAGGTCATCAGCACACCGTTGGTGTACTGCGGCCCACCGGCAGCGGTCACCAGCTCTTCGGTCACGATGCAGTCACCGGAGAAGAACTTGGCGGTGACGCCCTGCTCGCGCATCTGACGCACCAATGGCCCGGCCTCCGGATGGCAGCCGCCAAAATAGACCACGTCGGGTTTGACCGAGGCAATTTTGGTCACCAGCGCGTTAAAGTCTTTCTCACCGCGCGACAGCCCTTCATACAGCACCTCTTTCACGCCGCGCTTGTTCATTTCTGCCTTGGCAGCATCCGCCAACCCCTGGCCGTAGGTGTCTTTGTCGTGGATCACCGCGATGCGCTTGGCTTTCAGGGTATCCAGCATGTAGTTGGTGGCGATCACCCCTTGCTGATCGTCACGGCCGCACATGCGGAACATGTTGGTCATGCCGCGCTCGGTGATCTGCGGGTTGGTGGAGCCGGGGGTGATGGCGATTATGCCGGCTTCGTCATACACCTCGGAGGCCGGCATGGTGGAGGACGAGCAGAAGTGCCCCACCACCGCTGAGACCTTGTCCTGATCGACCAGACGGTTGGCGACCGAGACCGCCTGTTTGGGTTCGCAGGCGTCATCCCCCTGCACCAGCTTGATTTTTTCCCCTTTAATCCCGCCGGCGGCGTTAATATCCGCCGCCGCCTGCGAGGCACCACGCCAGTACTGATCGCCATAGGTCGCATTCGGCCCGGAGAACGGCCCGGCGACGCCGATAACGATATCGGCCTGAGCATAAAAAGCACAACCTAAACAACCGATAAGCAGAGCAGCGAGCGGACTTTTATTCAATTTCGATGACATTGTTGTATTCCTCAGCACTGTTTTAGCGAAACGCCCAGAGGCGTGGAGCAGTCACTTTATGTGTAGACGGGGAAAATAATTTGCGCGAGAGCGCAGTCGCATTACCCGAATTTAAGCAAGCAAAAATCCAGCCATTGTGACGGCCAATACATATTTTCTGTTTATTCATCCTACATATCAGAGGGAAAATGCGTGGGGATCACTGCGCTCAGGTGGCTCTGTGGGGGGCTCTGGCGGCAATTGTGTGAAAAAATTTCTCGGCGATGTTGGCCACATGCAAATTACCCGCGAGATCCTTCGCACCGTAAATGTGCAAAGGCCGGTGCAACATCACTACAGGGGTTTTACGCTGATAAACCGAGCTGCCAGGGAGGATAAATGCCGAAAAACAACGCAACATGTTCATTCCGACAGCAAACACGCTTTTTTCGCAGTTTAGTGCTTTGACAAAGCCGCACCACCCCGCTATTATTCGCCCCGTTCACACGATTCCTCTGTAGTTCAGTCGGTAGAACGGCGGACTGTTAATCCGTATGTCACTGGTTCGAGTCCAGTCAGAGGAGCCAAATTCTTGTTTTCATGCCTCTTTGCGAATCTTTATGTGATTTAAATTCAATAAGTTAGCGTGAAAAATCTTCCCGATGTATTTTTAGTTTTCCCTCCGCATCAGGAGAATTTGGTGGTCAGATTTGGGGTCATATTGGTTCGATGACGGAGTGACCCCCAAATGTCTCTTAACGACACAAAAATCCGCAGCTTAAAACCATCCGCTAAACCCTTCAAAGTTTCCGATTCTCATGGCCTGTACCTTTTGATCAATCCCGGCGGTTCACGTCTTTGGTATCTCAAATATCGTATCAACAGAAAAGAATCACGCCTCGGCTTAGGTGCCTACCCTGATGTGTCTTTGGCTGATGCCCGTCTACAACGTGACGGCATCCGTAAATTGCTGGCGCAGAATATTAATCCAGCACTACAGCGTTGTGCTGAAAGAGCCACTTCCTCGCCAGAAAAAACCTTCAAGTATGTGGGACTAGACTGGCATAAAAGCAACAGAACGTGGTCAGAGAACCATGCTGCCCGTCTGCTTGCCAGTATGAACAATCATATATTCCCCGTGATTGGACACCTGCCGATAAGTGAACTTAAACCTCGTCACTTTATCGATCTTCTGAAAGGCATTGAGCAAAAAGGTTTGCTGGAAGTAGCGGCTCGTACTCGACAGCATATGTGCAACATCATGCGTCATGCCATACATCAGGAGTTGATAGAGAACAATCCGGCAGCAAATCTGGACGGTATAATCGCAGCCCCCGTCAAACATCACTACCCAGCCCTTCCGCTGGAGCGATTGCCGGAACTTTGGACTCGAATTGAGAACTACCAACAAGGACGAGAATTAACCCGCCTGGCAGTATCACTTACTTTGCACCTGTTCATCCGTTCCAGCGAGCTGCGTTTCGCCCGTTGGTCTGAGATCGATTTCAGAAACAAAATCTGGACCATCCCAGCCACTCGCTAGGCTATCCCCGGTGTCCGCTATTCCGGACGTGGCTCGAAAATGCGGAAACCACATATCGTTCCTCTTTCCAGTCAGTCCATTATTATTCTGAAACAGATACGGGAAATATCCGAGCATCAGGAGCTGATTTTTCCCGGTGATCATAATCCGTATAAACCGATGTGCGAAAACACCGTCAACAAGGCGTTGCGCCTGATGGGATATGACACAAAAAATGAAATCTGCGGCCACGGATTTCGGGCAATGGCCTGTAGTGCCCTCATGGAGTCGGGCCTGTGGTCACAGGATGCCGTTGAGCGTCAAATGAGCCACCAGGAACGCAATAGCGTTCGAGCTGCCTACATCTATAAGGCGGAATATCTGGAGGCCCGTAAAGCGATGATGCAGTGGTGGTCGGATTATCTGAATACTTGCAGGGAATCGTATATACCCCCGTAATTGGTATAAGCGCTGGTGGCCTGAAACTGATCACTTCCCCAGGCTTTATAACACCAGAGCCGACTGGCGTGCAGAAAGTTATCCTTATCGCCATAATTTACATCCACACCGCGAAACAGAATTGGAGTAATGCGCCAGTCATAATCAGAGACAAACGGCATATCAATCCGTTGATCGCCTGCGGTAATACTTAATGCATTATAACGCCAGCGCAGCCAGGCTTCGCCAATATTGGTTTGATTATCCCCAATAGAAGAAATAGTATGCGCGTTATCCGGATGGTCGATACCGCGGACAAAAATACCGCTAACTCCGGCGCTAACACCATAATAATCGCCGGTTTCATACTTAATTTAGCCACCATAACTTACCGTATCCTGATTACGTGCGGTAACAAAATTCGCATTATGCGTAGAATAGTAGAGCGTGCGAACACTTCCACTAATCTGGCCACAGACTAACGCAGAAAATAATGTATTCCCTTGCTGTTGTTGATAACGACACATGTCGGCAAACGATAATTCAGACGCAAAGGTACCTGCAGTGAATAGCATCGCTATTCCCGATATTATTTTTTCCTGGCATTTCATTTTATCCCCGCCGTAGGGAAATTAATTAAATCGTCAACCCGGTTGACGAAACCATCTTGGACCATTCTTTATTTTTATAATAGTGGCTAACATTACCTGACCTCCCTGAAATAAGGCTTTCAGGGAGACCAACACTCTTTTATTATTTAACGCTGAAGAGAAGCAATTACAGCTGAGCGCGCACGCGCGGTAACACCTCTTCGCCGACTCGTATAGCCTCTTCGAGATGTGGATTGGCGGCAAGAATAAAATTAGAGAAACCAACACGCGCATAATCCGCCAGGCGATCAGCCACCTGCTGATAACTACCGACGATACCGATCGTCGGACCGGGGCGTACGAGTCCAAGGCCGGACCATAAATTCGGCCCGATAACGTAATCAGCGAAGTTTTCTCCTTTATCCTGACGCAGCGCCGCCTGACGCTGCGCGCCCACCGAATCGCCGCCGCCGACGCTGGTCATGGGGTTGGCCTTACGCGGCGCGCTGAAATCGTGGTTATCCCACAGCCGCCGTGCTTCATCCCACGCTTCTTCTTCGGTCTCGCGAGCGAAAATATCTACCCGCAGACCGTATTTCAGCTGGCGCCCCTGCTCATCCGCCATCCGGTTCAGACGTTGTATCATCGCCTGCATTTGCGCCAGTGGTTCCAGCCACATAAGATAGAAATCGGCATGGCGCGCGGCCACTGCTAAAGCCGGCTCGGAGGAACCGGAGAAGTAAACTCCCGGCTTACGGGTATGCAACAGCGGTGCGGCTAACCCTCCCCCCTCCACCTGATAGCGTTCGCCATGATGATCGAACGGTTGCCCTTGCCATAAACCTTCGATGACCTCCAGCCACTCCCCCGTCCGCCCGTAGCGCTCGTCATGCGGTAAAAAATCGCCGTAGGCGCACTGTGCCGGGGCGCTACCGCCGGTTATCACGTTCCATTCCAGCCGGTTGCCGCTGATGCGTTGCAGCGTCGCGCTCATCTTCGCCGCATAGGCTGGAGTGATAAAACCGGGCTGAAACGCGGTCATAAAACGTAAGGTGCGCGTTTCCCTCGCCAGCGCCGCGGCAATCATGAGAGGTTCGTCGCTGGGCAGGGAGGTCGGCACCAGCGCGCCGTCAAAACCGGCGACCTCGCAGGCTTTCGCCACCATTGCCATATAGTCGATATAGCCCCAGGCGCTGGTGGAGGCCCCACCGCCGCCCGGGGCGATGGAGTGGGACGTTGTGGGCTTCCAGTCGCCGCGGTTCCAGGCTTTTGACGACACGGAGCGGCCATCGCCGTGCGTGGGAATACGCCAGAAAAATTCAATCGGCTGCCCCATCAGTTATACCTCCACCGCATCAAGCTGAAAGGGTAAACGCGTCGCGTTGATATCGATTTTGTTGGCGATCAGACCGTGGCGGAACAGTAAATCCCCTTCCGCCTGCTGTTCGGCAAAGAGCTGCTCATCCGGCGCGGTAACCCCCCATTCGCGCCCCTGCAGCCCGCGCGTCCACTCTTCCGGCGTCAGTCCGTTGGCGATCACCCGCGAAAACAGCTCTCCCGCCGAGGTTAAATTTTCGCCAATCCACGTATCGGTCGCCACCAGCGTGTCGAACAGCGCCCGCACTTTGTCCTCGCCGGCGGCCACCACATCTGGCAGGACCCAAAAAACGGAACGATTGGTGATCACATCCCCGCAATCCTGAATTTTTCGCAAGCCGCCGCCCGCCAGCGCCGCGCTGAGGTAAGGATCCATGGCGATCCACGCATCTACCTCATCCGCCTGTAAGGCGGCGAGCGATGCGCCGGGCAATAAATTCACCGATACGATATCGGTGTACTTCAGCCCAACCTGTTCCAGGGTCGCCAGCAGGAAGTAGGTCTGAAAAGAGCCTTCGATAAAGCCGATACGCTTACCGGCTAAATCCTCCGCGCGGACGATCGGCGAGTGTTCCGTCACCAGGATCGATGACCAGCTACGGCGCGGATGCGACGCACCAATATACGCCAGCCGGACATGGTCTGCCTGCGCCACCACCGCACGCGTGGTGCCGGTGCCAATCACATTCACTTTGCCGCCGAGCGCCAGCTCATGCATCATTTTTCCTTCGGGATACCATAAGAATTCAGGCGCAAAACCGACGTCCAACAGCGGCTGCTGCAGGGGCGGATAGTGGGTCAGCGCGGTTAACGTCAGGTTGGAGGGATGGGCGCCGATACGAATCTTCATCACGTTGTTCCTTATTTTTTATGCTTGCGACGTACGGTCATACGCCGTGGGTTTATGCCAGAGCCTCACCGCTCGCCTGCGCGAGGTCAGCCCAGATTGCAGCGCACAGCCGGGAGAACTCCGGGTTGCCGCGCAGCGCACGCGGCTCTCTCGGGCGGGGCAAATCAATACGGTAATCCTGCACGATACGCCCCGGACGCGGGCTCATCACGATCACCCGATCGGCCAGCGCTACCGCCTCTTCGATATCATGGGTAACAAACACGATACTACGCCTGCGGCTTTCCCAAATTCGCAGCAGCTCGCGCCCCATAACGATTTTGGTCTGGTAATCCAGCGCGCCAAACGGCTCATCCATCAGGTAAAGCTGCGGTTCATAGGCCAGCAGCCGCGCAAGGGAGACGCGCTGGCGCATGCCGCCGGAAAGCGCGCTGGGGTAATGCCCCTCAAAGCCATGCAATTTGACCAGTTCGATTAGTTCGGCCACCCGCCGTGGATAATCGGCAGGCGCCATGGCGGAGAGTTCGCAGCCCACTTTGATGTTTTCCGCCACCGTCGCCCAGGGTAACAACGTGTCGCGCTGAAACATAAAGCCAACGCCCGGCGGCGGCTCGCTGACCGGTACGCCATTTATCCGGACCTCGCCGCCGCTGGCGGCTACCAGCCCGGCAATCACGCGCAGTAGCGTCGATTTACCGCAGCCGGATGGCCCCACAATGGCGACAAACTCACCGGGTGCCACGCGCAGAGAAAGGTGCTCAATCGCAGTCATCGTTGCGTTATTACCGGTAAACTGTACCGATAACTGTCTGATATCTATGCTGGCGGTCATTGGCGCCACTCCGTCATACGCCGGAAGATCCGGGCGATTAGTGAATTGGCGATCATGGCCAGCACCAGCAGAATCATGATGCCGGTAAACACACCGGTAGAATCGAGCTGGCCCGCGGCATTTTCGATATACCAGCCAACCCCCTCGCTGGAGCCAATCAGTTCGCCAACCACCGCGCCAATGAGCGCCAGACCCACGGCGATACGCATCGCCGCCGCGATCCACGGCAGGATTGCCGGCAGCATGACCCGGCGCAGGATATAGCGTGGGGTGGCGCGCATGGTACGCATCAGATCGATGTGATCGCGATCCAGCGATCGCACGCCTTCCAGTACGTTTAACATGAAGACGAACAGCACCATCGAGAAGGACATCATCACCTTCGCCGACAGGCCAATGCCAAACCACAGCACGAACAGCGGCGCCAGCGCCACCCGCGGCAGGCTATACAGCCCCATCAATAACGGCTCCACCACACTTGCGACACGCCGGAAACGTGCCAGTGCCAGCCCGAGCGCAATGCCGACCAGCGCGCCCAATATCAGGCCGATGCCCGCTTCGCTCAGGGTAGCGGCAGTGTGGCGCCACAGATCGCCATTTAACGCCAGCTGCCACAGCCGCTGCGCGATATCACCCGGTCGGCTCACCCAGAATGGGTCGATAAACCAGCTTCCCGCTGCCTGCCATATCAACAGTAGCGCGAAGATAAACAGAATCTGCTGGCTTAATATCCGCCGCGACGTCGGGGCGCTTTTTTGCGCCGCGCCATCCGCCTGCCGCTTTGGCTGCAGTGAAGAAGAGGTAAATAAGTTACTCACGCCTTCTCCTTATCCTTTACTCAGCAGATCGAGATCGGGCACGGTAATGGCGCTGTAGTCAGGCTGACTCAGTGTCGGATCGGACGCTTTGAGCATTTTCACCATCAGTTGATAGCCTTCCGGCGCCATTTTTCCGTCAGGCGACAGCAATTTCGGTGCCTCTTCCACCAGCACCTGCCGTAACGCCGGAGACAAACGCGGGTACATTTCATCCACGCCCGCCTGTACCGCAGCCGGGTCAGTCTGGATCACCTGCTCCGCCTTGATCACCGCGCGCGCCAGGCGCTGCGCCTCATCACGGTGTTTTGCCAACCAACGGCCAACCACCACCAGGTCCAGCGCCGGATACTGTAAGGTGCGGAAATCCTGAATCAGTTTAAAACGCTTGTCCGCCAGCGCCGCCTGCACATCCGGGGTTGTAAGCATGCCGGCCTGCACCGCCCCGCTCTCTATGGCCGCGCGCATTGGACCGCCGGTTCCAATCCCCACCAGACGAAAATCACGTTCGGCATTCAGCCCCTGCTGGCCGATGTAGTAGCGCAGGGTATTATCGGTGAGGCTTCCGGGAGAGGTTATCCCGACCGTTTTTCCGCGCAGATCGCTCAGCCGGGCGGCGGGAGTGTCTGCCCGCGCCACCAGCCCATAACCATGATGTTCGGTCAACGCCACCAGCACTCGCCCGCCGAGATGGCGATTTTGTAAACGCACCGCATGATCGGCGGCGCAGATGCAGGCCGCGATGCTCCCTCCCGCCAGCGCCTGTACCGCCGGCGCGCCGCCTTTGAACGACACGGTGTTCACCTGCAGGTCTTCATCGGCAAAGAAACCTTTTTGCTCAGCCACGATCAAAGGTAGCGATCCCAATGAGTTTTGCGCCGCGCCGAGCGTAAGGGTGGTCTTCGCCTGCAGGGAAAATGCGCTTAATCCCAATAGTAATACGGCAATCATGCCGCGTCTGCGCATAGCTACTGTTTGCATATCGTTAATCACCTTTAATATTTTATAAAATATATTTTGTATTAACATAAAGAAAACAAACGTGAAAACAATCGTTACGTAACGAACTTTTCCGCATAACCATAGGTGATAATGTGATAATCCCACCCTTTTCAGTCTTCGATTCCGCGCGCCATCAGGCAGCGCGAATAAAACACGGTGAAATCAGCGCAGTTGGGCTGGTCGAGGCGCATTTAGACCAGATCGCGCGTTTTAATCCGCGTATTAATGCGGTGGTTGTTTTGCTGGCTGAACAGGCGCTGGAACAGGCCCGGGAGGCGGATCACGCGCGGGAAGCAGGCCGGACGATCGGACCTTTGCACGGCGTGCCGATCACGGTCAAAGAGTCCTGGGACGTCGCCGGGTTGCCCTCGACGTTTGGCTTACCCCATCTGCGCAATAATATCGCAGGGGAAGACGCGCTGGCGGTCTCGCGCTTAAAGCAGGCGGGCGCTATCGTGCTGGGAAAAACCAACGTTCCCCCGAACCTCGCCGACTGGCAAACCCGGCACCCGGATTATGGCGCTACGCTTAACCCGTGGGATGCGCAAAGAACCCCCGGCGGATCGTCCGGCGGTTCGGCGGCGGCGCTGGCCTGCGGCTTTTCCGCCCTTGAGCTCGGTAGCGATATCGGCGGCTCGATAAGAATGCCCGCCCATTACTGTGGCGTCTGGGGACACAAACCCAGCCATGGCGCGATCCCCGGACGCGGGCATGCCCAACCGGGAAATATCGCGCCGGCGGATATTGCCGCGTTTGGTCCGCTCAGCCGCAGCGCTGGCGATTTACGGCTGGCGCTGGAGCTGTTAGCCCATCCCGACCCGTACAGCTGGCCGCGGATGCAGCCCGTCCTTGACGACGCGCGGCCGCGCCACGGCGCGCATTTCCGGGTGGCGATATGGCGCGACGATCCTCATTTTGCAGTGAGCGAGGAAGTTAGTCTGGCGCTTGATGGGGCCGCCGAATCGCTGCGCCACGCCGGCGTGAAGGTGGTCGAAACATTGCGGCCGTCCTTCGACAGCCGGGAAAGTTATGAGGTGTACGTTCAGCTGCTACGCGCAGCCACCAGCGGGCGGCAAAGCGACGAAGCCTTTATCGATCATCAGCATCTCTGCCAACAGTTAGCCGACGACGACGGCAGCTACCGCGCTCTGCTGCTGCGAGGCAATGTGCTCAGCCATCGTGAATGGCTGGGGCTCAATCAGCGGCGTTATCGGTTAATGGTGGCCTGGCAACACTTTTTTAGCGAGATGGACTTTTTACTCTGCCCGGTAGCCAGCACCACAGCCTTTCCGCTGTTTACGGATGTGCCGAAAGAGGATCGCTACTTGATGGTAGACGGACGCGCCTTACCCTCGGCTAATGACTATTTTTGGCTGGGGTTGGCTTCCGCGACTGGATTACCCGCGACCACCGTACCGTTGATGCGCACTGCGGCGGGTCTGCCGGTTGGCGCGCAAATCATTGGCCGTTCAGGGGCGGATCGCGCCTGTATTGCTCTGGCGGAAATACTGGAGCAGTATCACTATCGTTTCACGCCGCCGCCCCTCGCCCATTCTCAGTCCGATTTATCTTCCGACTCGGGCGCCTGAAGACTGGCAAGATAAGCACGCCCACGATCGGCGGCGTGCCCGACATGGCCGGACATTAGCGCACGCGCGTCATCGGGTTTACCTTCGCTGATCGCAGTTAAAATATCGGCGTGCGATTTAAGGATCGAAACGGTATCGCCATTCAGGGTCATACCCTGAACCGGCAACGCTTTCCATAGACTGGTGATAAATTCGGCCAATAGCGTAGAACCGCTGGCCTCGGCTATTTTTAGATGAAACAGCTCATTGAGCCGGCTGAGTTCACGCGCGTTTTGGTTCTTGACCGCCTCGAGCGAAGCTTCATAAGCGGCGGCGATCTCATCAATCTGCACTTTATTAGCATGCATGGCAGCAAGGCGCGCGGTTTCAGGTTCAAGAATAGCGCGCAATAAAGACACCTCATCTGTACGGCTGAGTTTTTTCTCGGCAATCACCGCCGCATAATGCGGTTTGCGGATAATAAACCCCTGTTCGGCCAACAGCGTAAAAGCATCACGTACTGGCGTCAGGCTCATTCCCAACCGGTCGGCCAGTTCATTGAGCGTTACCTTTTGCCCCGCTTTCAGTTCTCCGCTCTGGATTGCGCTAAGTAGCGTTTGATAAGCCAGCTCACTTTTCGTCAGAAAAGTACGAACCTGATCAATCATGTTTCATTCCTGCTGCCTGTACCGTCAAAGTCCAATATCAAGAGTCGATATATTACGGTATCGGATTGATCCCCGCCAGCTTTCGCCGGTGCCGAATGGCAGCGACTCACCCTCCCTGGCAAATGTCGATTTATTGCCAGATTAGCGGTTCGCCGTTGACAATAAGCTCAACCACTCCCCCGCGCGATACCGTGCCAAATACCGGGCAATGGCGAGTAAATTTTCGCACCAGCTCAGCCGCCTGCTGCTGTGTAATTCCTGCCGTATCGACCGTCAGAACGATTTTTTCATAACGCGTTTCATCGCTGGCGTGACGTTGTGAAATGCCTTCTGCACTGACATCGGCCAGTTGCCAATTGCTTTCACGCGCGAAAGCGGTCACGCTGCTTACCGCACAGGTTGCCAGCGATGCCAACAATAGTTCGCCAGCCAGCCAGGCTTTTGCCTCGCCGCCGCGCGCGGCGGTCGAGTCGGTGACTAAAAAAATGTTCACGCGCCTGCATAATGAAGCGCCCCTGGGTAGGGGTTAACTTACCGGTAAGTTTAAGTAGCCCGGACATACTATCTCCTGTTGGTGATTATTGTTCCGACACGGCCTGCAAATCGGGTAAGACATGCTCCGCAACGGCATATGCCCCCTCCAGTAGGGGCAATGAATCAAGAATAAAAATATCAATGCCCGCCTTTCGGTATTCACACAACCGGGCGGCGATAGAGCGGTAGCTGCCAACCAGCGCCATCGGCGGCCCTTGTTGTAATAAAGCAATACCTGGCCACAGATGTTCATCCACACTCAATTCGCGCGCATCGGGGATGCGCCCGGCGGCGATAGTTTCAAGCACACGCGCCGGCAAATGGGCAAAAATACGTGACTGAGTTACCGAGGTCCCACCCGCATTGCCGCCGCGCGCGATCAACCCAAGTTTGCGCTCCAGCGTCGCGCGGCTGGTTAATTCCAGCAGGCGCTGCGCTTTCTGCCATGCCAGGGCGTCGGTTTCCGCTAAAATCAGCGAAGCGCGTAACCCCAGACGCGGTCTCCGCCCATATCCCCTCGCCTGTGTCGCTAGCTCATCCAGCTTCTCCCGCAGTTGCGGCAGCGGTTCGGCAAAGGTCAGATATGCATCCGCAAAACGCGCTGCTACCTCCAGCGCCTGCCGGGAAGAGCCGGAAAACCATAACGGCACCGCCGCGCCCGGTGGCAGCCACGGGTTAGCAACCGCCTGTTCGATATGAAGATGCTTACCTTTCCAGGTAACTTTTTCACCAGTTGCTGAAACACATCCCAATATTCGGCATGAAGTTCGAAGCGCTGTTCATTCTCCAGCCAGATACCGTTCTGCCGCCAAATAGGTGTTTCCGAATTGATGACGTTAATCAGCAGCCGATTATCAAACAAGTTGTTAAAGCTCACCACCATATTCGCCAGCTCAGTGACCGAAATAAATTGCGGCCGGATCGCCAGCAACGGTTTAAAGTTACGGGTAATGGCTGCCGCTGCTGCACCGAGAACCCACACGTTATGACCGGTGGTAGCAAGCAATGCGCCTTCATACGGCAAGCGATCGATAGCTGCCGCCAACGCTTTCACATCATCAAAGGCGATTTGTCGTCGGCCTTCCACCTCCCAGGGCGCCGGGCCGTCATGGGTCACGAAATACCAGAATACCTCTGGCGCAGAACGTGGGTTGGGGGGATCCAAAATAGACTCCTGTAGCCGTGTTAAGAAGTTATCTTTAATCCGGTAGCCCTTTGCCACGGGTTTCCGGTAAATAGAACAAGCCGATAAATCCCACCAGATAAAACAGCGCAAACCAGATGGCAACCTTATCAAATCCACCTAATAGCGCCGCCAGTGAACCCGCCATTACCGCACCGACCATCGCCAGGTAGCGTGAGCCAGAAAAAATAATACTAATCGCCGTCGCACGTACGGCGGTGGGGAATAGCTCCGGGGTATGAATGCTGTACCAGCTATACAACCCGCCGGTCAGGTAACCCGCCAGTAGTTGGATCCAGGTCACGGTCGTGACGGAGGAGAGTCCGAGGAAAATAAGCGGAATAATCAGTAACGACCCCAGTAAATAGATCGAGGTTGTCAGGCGACGTCCCCAGTTTTCCGCGAGGACCCCCATCGCGATACACCCAATGATTTCGCCGACGTTGTAAAGCGCACCGGCCCAGCCGGCGTAAAATGCCGCATCACGTGGTTCGCGCACCAGCCCGCTGACAAAGCTTGGTAAAAAGGAAGAAATCGCCCACCAACCGCCGGTAATGGCGACAGACACCGTCAGCGCGCCAAACAGATGGCGGCGCAGTAATGGAGAGTGAAAAAGGGCCTGGCACAATGACGTACTCCGGTTGCGTGCCCAGCGCGTGGATTCGGGGATATAGCGGTAAACAGCTAACATAATCAGCAAGGGTAAGATGCCAAACAGATACATCCAGCGCCAGGAGAGGCCCCACGTCGAACCGACGACAATCCACAGGCCGGAGACCAACAAACCGCCTACCGAAAAGCCCGCTTGTAACAGACCCGCGCCTTTGGTGCGCCATTTCTCTGGCCAAACCTCCTGCAACAGCGACGTGCCGACGCCCCACTCTGCGCCGATACCAATGCCAGTGATAAAGCGCCAGAAGGCAAAAAGCACGATCGATGAAGAGGTCGCGGTCATCGGCGTTGCCAGGCTGTATAGCACCACTCTGAGTAGCATGGTTTTACGCCGACCTATGCGATCACCTAATATGCCGCCAAGGATGCCACCCGTCGCCCAGCCGGCCAAAGTGATAGCCACCATGTAGCCAAGGTAGCGAACAAAAGCGGCTTGTTCGGTCGCGGGTAGCAGTTCTCCGAGCGTAGAACGCGCGGTAACCAGTAGGACAAACGTGTCATAGCCATCGGCTATCCAGAACAGGGTAATAATTGCAAGGATAATCCAGGCACGTCGGTTCAGATGGGAAATAGCCGGAACGCTCATGGTATTTGCTCCTGCGTAGACGTAAGCGGCATATGCAATCCCGCTTGTTCCAGTAGCGGAATAACGCTGTTGCTAAAGAAAGCCAATTCCGGCTCGTAGTCATAGAAGGTGATTTGCACTCCATCAATGCCTGCATGGTGAAGCTGCGCCAGCCGATCCGCGACAATATGTAAATGCCCGCCCACCGCACGGCCACGTGCGCTGTGTTGCGGCCATGACTGGCTATCGCCAGCCGAGTGACGCGCTGCAAAGTTCTCTATTGCCGCCAGATCGGCATGATCGATAATCGCCTGGTAATAGCGCCACGTCTCTTCACTCGTAGGGCGTACAATAATCGTCGGATTGATGATCACCCGTATCCGTCGCCGCTGTCGCTCTGCCGCGTTTTTCACCGCGCGTATATGGTCTGTCAATGCGGCGATCGCGTTGGCGAATTGCTCTCCTGCCGGGCTGGAAATAAAGACAATATCGGAATGGCGAGCCGCATACTCAAAACCCGCTGCTGAGCCGGATGCCGAGGCGAGAATCGGGCGACCAAAGCGCGGACGCGGCGAAACGTAGGCCTGCTCCAGCGAATAGAACTCCCCCTGCCAGTTGAGATTGTCCTCGCCGTGCCATAACGCGTTGCAGATACGAATAAATTCATCAGCTTGCTGGTAACGTCGATTATGATCGGCTCGGGTCATGCCAAATATTTTTGGTTCATTTTCTGCGTAACCAGTGACAATATTCGCGCCAAAGCGCCCGCCGGAAAGATGATCGGCGGTAGCAAGAAAACGCGCCAGGTGAAGCGGATGCCAGGGACCATATAAAATATGGATAGTCCCCAGCAGCAATATCCGCTTCGTTAGCGCCGCCAATCCCACGGCAGAAATAAAGGGATCGAGGAAATTTTCCCGATAGCCCGTTTCTCCGCCGAATCCTCCTTTTGGTAACCATTGCGACAGGCCGAAAACGACATCGAACCCGAGTGCTTCCGCCTGTTGAGTTAAGCGGGCATTGTAGTCAAATGACCAGTCGGTATCGCGAGGGAGAGTGGATTGCGACCATCCTCCGGTTTGTAGAGGTAAAAACAACCCCAACATCAGCGGCTGAGCAAATGCTTGCGACGCAAGAGCAGGCTTTGTTTTTCATAAAGCGTTCTGCTGGCTCAACAGGGGCAAACTGAAGCCGAAGTTTATGAATTAATTCATGGAATTCAGGGATGATTTTAATTTGTCAATAAAAGTGCTGACCCGGAGGGGAAGGTAACGCGTTGTCGGTAGAACAGCCCAGACTGATAAAGCCTGAGGCCTGGCATCAAGTAAATCAATCTCAACAAGCGTACCTTCCCGGGTCTCTTTTAAGACATCCCAGCGAGTAAGTTGTGCAATTCCCAGTCCCTCAGCACACAGGTCTCTTACCCCTTCCACGTTATCTGAGCTAAAACGCCCATCAACGCTGGTCCTGATAACTTCACCATCACGCTCGAAAATCCATTGAGGTACGCTACTGAGTCTCAGGCAATGATGTTGCATTAAATCCTCGACGAACTGAGGTTTACCATTCGCTTTCAGATAATCGGGTGAAGCGCAGATTACACGAGGATTATCAGCAATTTTACGGGCTATAAGTGTTGAGTCCTTTAATGGCGCGATACGTATTGCCACATCAATCCCTCTCCCGACGATATCAACCACATCTTCGCTTAACTGAAGGTCGATACTCAGCTTTGGATTGTCTGCTAACAGTCCAGAAACGAGAGGCAAGATATTACGCCGTCCGAATCCTGATGGTGCAGTGATTCTCAATAATCCTACGGCCCCCTGCGTTGATGAAGAAAATAGCGCCCGAGCCCCCGTCTCCGCTTCAATGAGTGCCCTGGCATAAGGCAGGAATTCCATGCCTTCCTGAGTTAATGAAACAGATCGGGTCGTTCTCTGTAAAAGGCGCGTTCCGAGCTCGTGTTCAAGTGATGCGAGGCGTCTTGAAACAGACATGGCGGAAATACCCAGTCGTTTCGCTGCCTGAGTGAGGCTGTGAGTTTCGGTTATGACGAGGAAGAGTGATACGTCCTGCAGATTCATGTCGACCCCAATATATCAAGCATTGCAAAGTCATTTATTAAGCAAAATGGAAAACACAAATTATAACGATAATCGTTATACAACCTTATCATTTTGGCCTGTTTATCCCTAATTCAGCAATAATTATAGTGCAATCATGATTTAATTTATCTGGAAAAACTCATGACGACATTATCCCTTTTCACCCCCGCCAGTATCGGGAAGCTAGCCTTGAAAAACCGCCTAGTGGTCGCACCAATGACCCGTGTCACCGCCTCCGAGGAGGGTGTAGCCAGCGATCGTATGAAGACATACTACGAAGATTTTGCACGCGGTGGATTTGGTCTGGTTATATCGGAAGGCATTTATATTGATAAAGAATGGTCACAGACTTATGCCTTTCAGGCTGGCTTGACCAGTACGGAACAGGTTGCAGGATGGCACAACATCACTGACGCCGTTCACCAACAACAGGGGCGTATTTTTGCCCAAATCCAGCACTCTGGTGCGTTGTCACAGGGCAACTATTTTCGGGATGGGACTGTTGCACCAAGTGCCGTTCGTCCGGTAGGCAAGCAGATGACGTTTTATCGTGGCGAAGGTAAATACCCTGTTCCTCGTGAACTCAGCGAAGACGAAATACAGGACATTATCAATAGCTTTGCCGATGCCGCGGCGCATGCTGTTTTCGGGGCTGGCTTTGATGGCGTGGAAATCCATGGTGCAAATGGATATCTTCTCGATCAGTTCTTCACGGATCACACTAACCTGCGTACTGACCGCTGGGGCGGTGACATCGCAGGCCGCCTGCAATTTAGCCTTGAAGTGATTCACTCTGTCAGACAACGTGTAGGTCAGGATATTCCAGTGGGTATCCGAATATCTCAGGGGAAAGTAAATGACTTTTTCCATAAATGGGCTAACGGCGAAGATGATGCTCGGGTGGTGTTTAGGTTGCTTGCTGGTTCCGGTATCGATTATCTGCACCTGACTGAATATGAAGCGTGGCAGCCAGCATTCCCTGATAACCCACTATCACTGATTGAGCTGGGACGTAAATATGCTCCACAGCTAACCATTATGGCTAATGGTAGCCTGCATGATAAATCCCGGGCAATACAGGTCATGGAAATGGGCGCCGATCTCATTGCATTAGGCCGAGGCGCCTTGGCAAATCATGACTTGCCTGAACGAATGGCCAGCGGCGTAGCCTTACGCGAATTTGACAGCGCGATTCTTGGACCCATTGCCAATATTAAAGATTCTGAACTTTCTGTCTGACTCCTCTGCCCCGGTAACTTTCCGGGGTTTACTGCCATGTAAATTAAAGACGCCTGCTTAAGGAAACTTAAGCGGGCTTTTTGCTTTCGGATATGGGGTGAACGGCGGCTAAGGTGACAGCAGCCCTTATATTTTGAGCCACATTCGAGCAGGTCTAGCGCAACAGCACTTTGCCAATCAGATAGGTTGTTGCCTGTCCGCCGATGTAAACGCGATCGCCCACCAGCTGGCAGCGTAAATCCCCGCCACGCTCTAATCCCTGGTGCGCCAACATCTGCGTTTTATTCAGTTTTTCAGCCCAGTAAGGAATGAGCATGCTATGCGCCGAACCTGTCACAGGATCTTCCGCTACGGCTTCACCTGGGCAGAAGAAACGGCTAACAAAATCGTACTCACTGTCACCAGGGGCTGTTATACAAACCATTTTTCCCAGGGGAAGCATGTCATTGATGTTCGGGCGTACAGTTTCGACCTGCTGCCGATTCTCCATTACTACCAGGTAATCACGCGCCACGCGCACTTCTTTGCATTCTGTGATGCCCAACGTTTCCAGCAATAATGCCGGTGGCGTGACAGGCTTGGTTTCCCACGCAGGAAAATCGAGCGTCAGCCATTTACCGTTGCGTACCACCGTCAGTGGGCCAACAAAACGGGTATCAAAATGAATAGTCGTGCCTTGGTAATCAAGATGTTCAAAGATAACGTGCGCAGCTGCCATTGTGGCATGTCCACACAGATTTATTTCAGCCAGGGAGGTAAACCATCGCAACTCAAAGCCAGTATCATTTGCGACAAAGAATGCTGTTTCTGACTGGTTATGCTGCTGGGACATTTTCAATAATGTCTCATCAGGCAACCATTCTGTTAACGGACATACTGCTGCGGCATTACCGCCAAAAATCGTGTTGCTAAAGGCATCTATCATGTAAAAATCAATTTGTTGCATAGCGTAAATCTCTAATCGATCTTCGGGCAGCTCACACTCTACCACGCCACGACAACATGCAATTTCGTATTTTTCATGCGTTCACCTTCCCCTGAAAAAATGAATATAGTGACTAACGAAAACTGAATGCGGTATAGCATTTTCTTGCGATATGAAGACGTCTGTTTCTGGCACAAAGCAGGCATTGTGAACGTGGCACGGCCCGCTTTGAGCAAGGAGCGGACCTTCAATAGCGATTCTCATACAATGTGTAAATGGACGGTTGTGAGCTCATTAATTAATATTTAGTTATGGGAAATAGAACCATGCGGTTGAAATGAGGTCGTTTTTAATTTCAAAAACAGCAACACTCTCCAAAGGCTGATCAGACAACCCATGTATCAATTCGTGATCGAAAACTTTATTGCCCATTACTATTCTGGAAATAAGCTCTGCTTTAAGTTTCTGATTATTAAATCTATTATTCACGTAAAATTCACGTAAGGATTCTTTCCCTATTGTAGAAGGACTCTCAGCAGGCATCCGATAACCTTTGAAGTCCTCTGAAAAGCAAGAGATGAACGCTTCAATATCATGGGCATTATACGCTTCGAACTGAGCCTTCACTGGTGAATCTACCGACATAAAAACCCCCATCAATGAATTTATATGCAACTTATTACCATATAAAATCACATTTATTACATAAGAACAAATCAAAACTTAAGCTGAATTCGATGCTCATCTGGTCCGCTTCTGGCACATAGCAAACCCGCAGGTTAGCCGCGAATCCCCCGCAACAACCCCGTACTTCGCCTTATCCACCTAAATCAACAGCCGGACCCGATCATAAATCACTCGGTCCTCCTGTCGTGCGGAACGGGCGTGCTGGCGCAGGGCACGCACCAAATGATCAATCAGCGCATGGGCGGCGGTGCTGAGAATGCTGTTGCGACGAGTCACGATATTCAATCGTGCCAAATCGCAACTTTCCCGCAGCGCCAACGGCTGCAAACGCCCGGCAAACTGCGGCAGGCCGACCAGCGGCGCCGGACACCAGGTACACATGTCCGCCGACTCCACCATCACCTGCAACATGCCCAGGGAATGCGCATGAATAATACGATTCGGATCAAGGTGAGCACCGTGTCGGCTGAACAGTTGATGAATTAAATCGTCATGATTCTCCGGTGTGTAATTCAGCACCCAATCCTGCTCCAGCAACTGGTGAATCGAGGTGCTTTGGCTCAACGGATGCCCCTGCCGCACCATCACCGCCGTTTCATAATCGAGCAAGGGTTCGCAATGAAACTCCTGCGGTGCCATCGAAACCGGAAGCGGCGTGATGGCAAAATCCATCGTGCCCTCACGCAGTTGTGATTGCGCGTTGGCCATCAGGCTTTCAAACAGCTCCAGTTTGACCTTGGGCATCTTTTTGCGAAAGGCCAACACCGCCGTCGGCAACACCGTCAACATCAGCCACGGCGTAATGGCGGCTTTCACCTGCTCTTGCGCTAATCCGCGTAACCCTGCCATTTCATTATCAGCCTGTTCCAGCTGATTCAGCACCAACCGGGCATGTGCCAACAGCGTTTTCCCGTAAGGCGTAAACCCCAGACCGCTCGGAGAGCGGAGCAGCAACGGCAGTTCCTGTTGCTGCTCCAGCTCACGTAAAGCCCGCGTAACCGCTGCCTGTGAAAGCCCCAATTGCCGCGCGGCGGCGCGGATACTCCCGCCGTCGGCGCTGGCGACCAATGCCTGTAACTGATGCAGTTTCATGATGCCCCTATGACAACCTATTGTTGTCAGCATAACCGAACGGCGGCTCCCCGACCAACGGGTTGTTTGCTAGTGTCTGGAGTATCTTGTTTTCCGGTTATTGAGCGTCGGAAATCGACTATTCAATCAGGATACCGCGATGAATAAACCACTTATTTTATCTGAAATAGCGGCATTTAAGCATGAAATGGTCGCTATCCGCCGCCATATTCATGCTCACCCCGAATTGGGATTCAACGAGTTCGCCACCGGTGAGTTGGTAGCAAAACTGCTGTCCGAGTGGGGTTATCAGGTCACGCGGCACCTGGGGCAAACAGGCGTTGTCGCCACCTTGCAACGAGGCACGGGAAAATCACTGGGCTTACGTGCCGATATGGATGCATTACCGATGGAAGAAACCAGCGGGTTAACCTACGCCAGCACCCACCGTGGCGTGATGCATGCCTGCGGTCATGATGGCCACACCACTATGCTGCTGGCCGCTGCGCGTTATCTGGCGCAACACTCTGACTTTACCGGGACTCTGCATCTGATTTTTCAGCCAGCGGAAGAAGGTGGCGGCGGCGCCAGAGTGATGATTGAAGACGGATTGTTCGAGCGGTTCCCCTGTGATGCGGTGTTCGCCATGCACAACGTACCTGGCTTTCCGGTCGGCCAGTTGGGCTTTGCCAGCGGGGCTTTCATGTGCTCGGCCGATACGGTCAATATTACCCTGCACGGCCACGGCGGCCACGGCGCGGTGCCGCAGCACACGGTCGATCCGGTGGTGGTTTGCGCCGCCATTGTGATGAGTCTGCAAACCATCGTCTCCAGAAATATCGATCCGCAGGAAACGGCGATCGTGACGGTTGGCGCGATCCAGGCAGGCCGTGCCGCCAACGTGATCCCTGACACCGCAACCATGACGCTTAGCGTACGCGCATTGGATGCGGGAGTTCGTCAACGTCTGGAAAACCGCATTACGGCGCTGGTAGAAGCACAAGCCGTCAGTTTTGGTGCTCGGGCAGAAATTGATTACCAACAGGGTTATCCGGTTTTGGTCAATCACGTGGCGGAAACTGAACTGGCACGCAAGGTCGCATTGGACTGGGCGGGTGAACAGCAGTTGATCCCGTCTCTACGTCCCTTTACCGCCAGCGAAGACTTCGCATTTATGTTGGAGAAATGCCCCGGTAGCTATATTTCGATCGGCAATGGGGAAAGTACGCCCGGCAATTCACTGCATAACGCCGGTTACGATTTTAACGACGAGTGCCTGCCGATTGGCGCCACTTACTGGGTCAAGCTGGTTGAGCGCTTTTTGGCTTAATCCCTTTTGCACACCACTACGCTGAGGAACATAAAATGAAAACAAAAATTGGCCTGGTTCTCCTGTTGCCACTGGCCTTCAGTTTCGCCGTTTCTGCTGGGGAATTCAGCGGAAAAGTGATTAAACTCGGCGTGGATCCGACCTATCCACCGCTGGAATTTAAAACGCCTCAGGGGGCGTTGACCGGATTTGGTGTCGATATTGCGCAGGCGATGTGCGATCAAATGCAGGCCAAATGCGTTTGGGTTGAGAGCAGTTGGGACGGGATGATCCCGGGGTTGCTGGCGAAAAAATTTGATGCCATCGCCTCGTCGATGACCATTACGCCGCAGCGTCAGGCGCAGATCGCCTTCTCGGACAAAGTATCCAATGCGCCGGCACGATTAGTGGCCCGTAAAGGCAGCAACCTGCAACCCACGGCGGCTTCGCTGCAAGGCAAATCCATTGGCGTGCAGCAGGGATCCAGCCAGGAAACCTATGCCAACGCCCTGTGGCGGCCGGCTGGCGTTAACGTGGTGTCCTACCAAAGCCAGCAGGAAGCCAATGAGGATTTGATCAACGGGCGACTGGACGCTTCGTTGTTGGCCAGCGTCAGCGCCAGTGAGTTTTTCCACACCCCAGCAGGAAAAGACTTTGCCTTTATCGGAGCCGAACTCAGTGACAGCAAATATTTCGGCATCGGTGACGGCATTGGGCTGCGTAAAGAGGATACCGCCCTGCGTAACGCGTTCAATGCTGCGCTTCAGGCGATCATCGCCAACGGCACCTACAAGAAGGTGAACGATAAATATTTCGATTTTGACGTGTATGGCGCAGGCCACTAAAGGGGCCGAAATGGGGATGCAGGGAAAACGGTAAAAGGGCCAGGCGAATGCCTGGCCCGATAAAAACGGTTACTTCACTTCGCCCATAGCCTTCAGCTTTTTGGACAGTTCGCGGCGTTCTTTGGACAAATCGGCATTTTTGATGATGTAATCATCAACGCGATCTTCATAGTCGCTGCGCATATTGGCAATGATGCCCTGAACGTCTTCGATGCTCATGCCCGGCTTGATGTACTCACTCAGGTTATCGAGCAGCAGCACGCGTTTTTGGTTATCGCGAACTTTCTTCTCGTTGTCGACAATTTCACGCTGCAGCTTATTTTTACGTCGGAACATACGCACAAACTCCAGAACGTCCTGGAAACTCGGCTTATTTGCATTATCCATCTTCATACCCTTGCTTTAGTAATACACAGATTCATTTGCTTACGGCCACAATGATACCAAGATACAGGTTTGTGGCGGTCAGGCACAACACTCATCGCCCTATCTTACTCACTTTGGCGTCCTGACAAAAACCTGAAGCACCCGCTTCATGATCTGACCCCCTATTCACGCCCGCTGGCGGTACACACCTTGAGCAGATCGCCCAGTTCTTCCAACTGCTGCGTCAGTTCCATGCTCAACCATACGTAGCCATAAATTGGCGCTTCGCCGTGCTGACTGACGCTGGCCTCCTGCATCAGGGTTTTCAATTCGGCGGCAATTTCGCTCAGTTGCCCTGCTTCTGCCGACGGCTGCGCCTGCGGACCGTCACGCAGGATCTCCGCCAGCGACTGCAGAGAGCTCAGTGTTAGCAGTTGCGCACTGCGCAGCGTTTTGGCATTCAGCATAATGAAATGGGTTTCACGCGAGGCCCAATAAGCGTCGGCCAAGAGTTCCAGCGTACAGACCAGGTTGCGACTCAGCGTCTGCACCGCTTCGAACACCGCTTTGGGGATATGGGTCTCTTTGCTGCTGGGGACAATCAGGCCGCGCAATTTAACGATCTTATTGAGCAGGTCTTTCAGCTGCGGCTCCAGTCTCGGCCGTTCTATCATATTCGGCGACAGGTAAGCGCCGTAGATTTTGCTCGCGCTTTGCAAGCAGTCGGCCATCTCCATACGCCACAGGATATAGGCGCGCTGCGGATAAATGCTGGTGAACAACAGCGCCAGCAGAGAGCCAAAAATTACGTCGCCGCTGCGCCACAGCGCGGTATGCATATCACCGGCTCCCGCACCGCAAACCACCGCCAGCGTGATCCCCACCAGCAGCGCCATATAGGGACGTTTGCCGAGCGTCAGATAGCCACAGAAAAACATCACCACCCCGCACCACACCAGCATCAGCGGCAACGAATAAAGCTCGAGGTACAGGGCAATCAGCCCCGAGGCGGCGCCAAACACCGTACCGGCGATTCGCTGCAGCGCACGTTGCAACACGTTGCCCCAAAAAGAGATCGGCCCCATCACCACCACCAGCGTAATCAGTGGCCAGGTGCCTTCCGGCACTTCGAGCAGGCGGATCAGCATAAAGGTCAGGATAAACGCCAGCCCAATGCGCACGCCGTGCACAATGCGGTAATGGCGATAAGTCAGACGTTCAAACGAGGATATTTTTCTGTCGAGGCGCACGATGCATCCCGTAATCAGTGGCGAGAAAGAGCATCAGTTTAGCGGAGTAAAGGGTTGGGAGAAAAGGCGGATAAGGCGTCCCTCATCCGCACTCAGGCCTTAAGCGGCATATTTATCCACCAGCGCACGCAAAATGGCGGCGGTTTCGGCATCCATCACACCGTCATACTGCCGTTGACGGAAATGCAGCTGGAAGGCACGAACCAGCTGGCGGTAACCTTCTGCATTGGTCGCCGCCGAGGTGTCGTAACCGTATTTGGCGAATAACGCCAGCAAATCCGGCTGTGCGGGCACACCCTGGCATTGGTACTCATGCTGATAACGCTGCTTCACCGCGTCGTCATACCAGGCACCGACACCGGCCAGATACAGCTGATGCCACGGGAATTGCGGGCCGGGATCGCTTTTGCGGCCCGGGGCAATATCGGAATGTGCCACGACGTTAACCGGCGTGATATCCGGATAGCGCTGCAGAATGTTTTGCGTCAATTGAGTCACCGCCGCGATCTGTTGAGGGTTAAACGGTGGGAAGGTGATGTCTTCGCCATCCCCGCTCGCCAGATTGACGATCTCAATGCCAATCGCCGTATCGTTGAGATTCGAACGATTGCCCCACTGGCTGGTGCCGGCGTGCCAGGCCCGCTCGACTTCATCGACCAGATTGAAAATCCTTACGCCGCTAAAGCCCGCCGCCTTATAGGTTGGATCTTCGGGATCCGGCACCAGATAATGAGCGCTGACCGACTTGCCGGTCAGTGACTGCACCGAATCAGCAAAATTCTGTGCGGTATAGTGCAGCACCAAAAAGCGCACGCGCTGACCGAAGCTGGCTACCGAACGGTAGCTGTTGTAATCCATACTGAACATCGTAGATTCCTTGTGGGTTAAACCTGTGTAATCCAACCACTGTAGAGGGCGAGTATATTCGCCCCGGCTCATACTGGCGCGACTTGCAGCACCCTACAATTCCTTCATGGACCTTGTCCACCCGTCAATATTTAGCTAATTGCTAAATTTAAAGCAAGCTAAATTTAGCAAAAACGATATTTACCTTTTTGCTAAAGAATGCGATCATCCGGCAATGGAAACCAAAGAAATAAGACGCAATAATTTGCGCGAGCTGATGGCTAGCTACGCCCGACAGGGTATCAACCAGAACGATTTTGCGGTGCTGGTTGAGTCCTCTTCGCCCACGCTAAGCCAAATCAGCGGTGAAAAGTCCTCCCGTAACCTGGGCGATAATCTCGCCAGGCGCATCGAGGCCAAACTGAACCTGCCTAAGGGCTGGTTCGACGTGTTCCATGAAAAAGAGTTGGTGCGCCCGTTCGATAACGTGGCGGCGGAGTCGGATTTTCAACCCGCCCGCCTGAAGCCGGTGGTCTGGGAGGATACCGAACAGGACAAGGAAGAGTTTGTGGAAATTCCCCTGCTGGATATCAATTTTTCTGCCGGCGATGGCTGTTATGAAATCGTCGATCGTGAAGAGTTTTCGCTGATTTTCCGTCGCTACTACCTGCACAAGATGGGGGTGGCGGTGAATGCCGCGCGGATCATCCGCATTTCAGGATCCAGCATGGAGCCCCGGCTGCAAGACGGTGACGTGGTGGGGATCAATACCGATGACACTCGTATCCGAGAAGGGAAAACCTACGCAATTCGCCACGGTAATTTGCTACGGGTAAAAGTGCTGATCGAACAGCCCGACGGTGGCGTCACCATTCGCTCGTTGAACAGAGAAGAATACCAGGACGAACACCTGAGCTACCCTCAACGCAAAGACCAACTGGTGGTTCTGGGGCGCGTTTTCTGGTCGTCTTCGTCCTGGTAATGCGAGGATGCAGCAGGCGCCGCTGACCGGCGCCGTGCTGTTATTTGAAATCCACCACCATCTGCTGCTGAATGGACAGGCCCCGGGTAGACTGCACGCAACAGGCGATATAGTCAGTAAAACGCGGCGGTTTCGGCATGCCCAGCTTAAGGATTTTGTCATTGCTGAAGCGCACGTTGAGCATGGCGAAAGATCCATACAGGCGCATCGCTTTCAGCATCAGGCGTTCATTGCACGGCCCGAAAATATCTTTGAGCTGCTTGCGCATTTTCAACAGGGCTTCGTAACTGACCTGCGCATAATGATCGCCAAGCGGAGGTTTCTCCAGTGCGGCGGCAATGGCACGATCGATGTCCGCGAAGCTGACGCTGCTCTCTTCACCGGCGGAGATATGGTAAACGTCATTATCCAGCGTCTCGCTGTTCAACAACATCACCATCGCATCGGCACAGTAATCAACCGGGATCACATCGATATTGTCCTGCAGCGAGCACATAAACTTGCGCAGCATCAGCGCCATGCTGAATACCCAGAAAATGCTGCTGGAAGGCTGGCAGCCCAGGCGAGTGTGCCCCACCACAATGGAAGGACGGGCAATCACCAGCGGCAATTGCGGGCACTGCTGACGCATTAACTGCTCGATGGTGGATTTGGAACGGGTATATTCCACCAAATGCTCGGCTGTTTCTTCAAACTCACCGCTCTCCGCGACCAGTGAACCCGGCTCCGGCGTGCAGGACATTGCCGTCCCCACATGCAGGAAGCGTTTTAATCCAGACACCTGCGCCATTCTTTTCGCGAAGGCCAACGTGCCCTCCACGTTTACCTTCCAAATAAGCGGGTTATTGCCAAATGACGCGACGGCGGCACAATTGATAACGTGCGTTACATTGTTAATGCGTGTGTCCGATAAAAAACCAGCCGGCTCACCTAAATCGCCCAACAATATATTTTCCATCGTAATTTTAGAGAATAAACTGGCATCAACATTAAACTTCTCCATATTCATCCGAATACGGTCAAGTCCCTGCTGTGCATTATCAGCCCGCACTAACAGAAGATAGTTAATGACCTGATTTTCTTTCAGTAATTTTTCAAGCACTGCACCACCGAGAAAGCCGGTAGCGCCGGTTAACAGCAGAGTTTTCATAATACGTACCCACATTGGTATTGAATGCTGCTGATTGTATGTGGGGATAATTAAACGGATATTAAATAAAACTCAGTGGCACAAACTTATCTTTTCTTAATACTATCTTAAGGAATGTTTTGAAACATGGCTGCGGCATTTGGTAACACATTAATAAGAAAGCAACCCTAATAAACGCCGCCGTTGACAGAGCATTGATATAAACTCTGATTTAATTCTCTGGTAAATGTTATTCCCTTTTATCATCCGGAGTTTTTTATGAGCTATAACCAAAAAGTCTGGTTGGGCGTCCTGGTCCTGTGCAGCCTCTTCTGGCTGACGGTAATTGGCGGTGTATTATCGGCCCATAAAGTGTTTGAGCGCGCCCAGACACAGAATCAGCAGGAATTCACGGCCAAATACTCTCAGCATTATCAGGGGACTGCGACATCAGGCCACACCTTGCAGGCAAGGTCACCCACTTCTTGAGACTCCCCCCTGAATGGGGTAGGGACAAGTCAGGTTAACGATCCTATGATGCCCTTACAATCACAGGGAGAATCATATGGGGCGAAAGCTGGATAGCTTACCGCAAGCAGAACGTGAAAAAATTGAAACCGACTTACTCGCACTCAGCGTGATTTATAACGAGCGTTATGGTATTTCCGCCGACAGCGGCACCCACGCCGAAGAACAGGTGCCCGATCACTTACGCCCCTACTTTCATCTGCGCCTGAACTACTACCGCAGTGCGTAATCCCACGCATTTCGGCGATTAACGCTAACGACTGCTTGGCATCACACATCTCGCCGTTACAATAGAGGGATATTCCCTACGCCACGTGAGAGATGCGAATTTGAGCAGCAAGGCACCGGCCACATTTTATATTCACGACTACGAGACCTTCGGTAAAAGTCCCTCCCTGGATCGCCCGGCGCAGTTTGCCGGCGTGCGTACCGATATGGATTTCAACATTATCGAAGAGCCGTTGGTCATCTACTGCACCCCGGCCGATGACTACTTGCCCGATCCTGAAGCGGTGATGATTACCGGTATCACACCGCAGCTGGCGTTAGCCAAAGGCGTCAACGAGGCCGAATTTGCGCGCCAGATCCATCAGGCGTTCAGCGTGCCCGGCACCTGCATTCTTGGTTACAACAACATCCGCTTCGATGACGAAGTCAGCCGTAATATTTTCTACCGCAGCTTCTACGATCCCTACGCCTACAGTTGGCAAAACGGTAACTCGCGTTGGGATCTGCTTGATGTGATGCGCGCCTGTTATGCGCTGCGCCCGGACGGCATCGTCTGGCCAGAAAACGAAGAGGGTTTCCCCAGCTTCCGTCTGGAACACCTGACTCGCGCCAACGGCGTCGAGCATGAACACGCCCATGACGCCATGTCGGACGTTTACGCCACTATCGCCATGGCCAAACTGGTCAAGCAGGCACAACCGCGACTGTTCGATTTCCTGCTGCAACACCGCAACAAACATAAGCTGAACGCCCTGATCGACATCGCAGAGATGACGCCATTGGTGCACGTTTCCGGCATGTTCGGTGCCGCGCGCGGCAACACCAGTTGGGTATCGCCACTGGCCTGGCATCCGGACAACAAGAACGCCGTCATCATGTGCGATTTGGCCGGTGATATGACTCCCCTGCTGACGCTGAGCGCCGACGAGTTGCGTGAGCGGCTGTATACCCGCCGGGACGATCTGGCGCCCGAACAATCGCCGGTACCGATCAAACTGGTGCATATCAACAAGTGTCCGGTACTGGCGCCGGCCAAGACCCTGTTGCCGGAAAACGCCGAGCGACTGGGGATCGACCGCCAGGCCTGCCTGCAAAACTTGCAGTTGCTGCGCCAGCATCCGGAGGTACGTGAAAAAGTGGTGGCGTTGTTCGCCGAAGCCGAACCTTTCAAAGGCTCTGACGACGTCGACGCCCGGCTGTATGACGGTTTCTTCAGCGATGCCGACAAGGCTGCGATGAAAATCATCCAGCAAACCAAGCCGCAGAATCTGCCGGCGCTGGATCTGACTTTCAGCGACGGGCGCATGAAAGAACTGTTGTTCCGTTTTCGTGCCCGCAACTACCCCAATACGCTGGACGATGCCGAACAACGCCGCTGGTTACAGCACCGCCAGGAAGCCTTAAGCGCCGAGCGGGTACAAAGCTACGTGCTGCAACTGGAATCGTTGTACAACCTGCATGAAGGCGACAAAGAAAAGACTGCGCTGCTGAAGGCGCTGTTTGAATACGGCAAACAATTGGTGGGTTAACAAAAACGACAAAGGGCGCCAAGGCGCCCTTTTTAATGCTTAGCGATAAAGGCTTACGCCACGTCTTCGCTAGCCTGCGGAACCGGCAGACGGAAGCTGCGCGTCACGAAGGCCAGATAAATCAGACCAATCGCCGCCCATACCAGACCCAGCGTCATTGAGCTGGCTTCCAGATTGATCCACAGTGCGCCAACGGTTAGCGCCCCTAATATCGGCAGGATCAGGTAGTTGAAGGTATCTTTAACGGTACGGTTCAGCTTGTCGCGGATATAGAACTGCGAGATCACCGACAGGTTCACGAAGGTGAACGCCACCAGCGCACCGAAGTTAATCAACGCCGTCGCCGTCACCAGATCAAACGACACCGCAGACAGCGCAATCACGCCGACCAACAGCACGTTCAGCGCTGGAGTGCGCCATTTCGGATGCACATACCCGAAGAAGCGCTCCGGGAATACGCCGTCACGGCCCATCACGTACATCAGGCGTGAAACACCGGCGTGCGACGCCATGCCTGAAGCCAGGACTGTTACGCAGGAGAACACCAGGATCACCGACTGGAAGAACTTGCCGGCCACGTACAGCATGATTTCCGGCTGGGACGCATCAGGATCTTTGAAGCGTGAGATGTCCGGGAAGTACAACTGCACGAAGTAAGACACCACGATAAAGATGATGCCGCCGATCAATGCCGTCAGGAAGATGGCTTTCGGGATCACATTCTCTGCATCTTTGGTTTCTTCGGACAGCGAACTGATGCCGTCAAAACCAAGGAACGAGAAGCACAAAATGGTCGCACCGGTAATCATCGGCACCACGTGCGCGTTCTCAGACCAGAACGGGCGGCTGCTGACCAGCGTACCGGCACCTTCGCCATGGGAAAGACCGTTCACCACCAGGAACAGGAACACGATCATGATCGCCACCTGCACTACCACGATAATGGAGTTCAGGTTCGCCACCAGTTTGATGCCACGCAGGTTGAAAATCGTCATCAGCGCGACCAGCGCCGCCACGAAGATCCACGAAGGCACGCCCGGGAAAATGGCTTCCAGGTAAATTTTTGCCAACAGAATGTTGATCATCGGCATGAACAGGTAGTCCAGCAGTGACGACCAACCCACCATAAAGCCGACGTGCGGGCTGATGGCCTTCTGGGCATAAGTGTAGGCGGAACCGGCGGACGGGAATTTCCGTACCAGTTTGCCGTAGCTCAATGCGGTAAACAGAACCGCCAGCAGAGCAAAGGCGTACGCCGTCGCGACGTGACCATCGGTCAGGCCGGAAACGATGCCAAAGGTATCGAAGATGGTCATTGGCTGCAGGTAAGCCAGGCCCATCATCACTACCGGAACTAAAGTCAGGGTTTTACGCAGCTGTGCGCGTTGAGCCGGTGCGGCGCTGATGATGTTATCGGACATTGCGCAGCCCCCCCTTACCTTCTGCCTTGCGGAATATAGACACGCCAAGACTTAAGGTTGCGGGGAAACTTCGCAACTTGCGACTGAATTCAAAAAGAAGGGGATTGGAAGCTGGATAACGAGTCAAGGCGGCCTTGGCTGCTCCATAATCGCTGCGACCGCAGCGGAAACCGGCGGGCACCGGTGCTAAAGTGAAAAATTGCCCCATCTTTCTTATCCTCATGAGTCACGACCATAAAGTTTTGTTTGATCGCGCACGAAACTATTTATCTATCCGGATCGGTGTCCGGCCTCGCTTGGTGTATGAAACGCACAGTTTGTAGAACATAAAATGCAAAAAAAATAACCGACGCGTTAAAACGTCGGCTATCTGCATTAGGGATATTTTGCACCAAAAACCCTCCTGATGACAAGATCAGGAAGGCCTCTGAAACAAATTCTTTTCGCGATCGTTCGGAAAACAACCCTTACAGGTGAATTAATCCGCTATCTTTCTATCGCATATCAAGTTATTGACGCACATTTTACGCCCCTTCAGGCATTTTTCAACATCCAATCAATCTCGGTTTCGGTCACCAGCCGCTCAAATTGCATCAGTTCATCCATCTTGCAGGCATGGTAAACGTGGGCAAAACGTTCGCCCAGATACTGCGTCAAAGCTTGCTGATGCTCAAACTCGTACAGCGCGTCGCTTTGGCGGATCGGGAACGGCAGCCCTTCTTGTTCAAGCCCGTTACCGGTCACCGGCTCAGGCAACGGTAATTCGTTGTCCAGCCCATAAATAATGCCTGACAGGATCGCCGCCACCACCAGATAAGGATTGGCATCGGCTCCCGCCACGCGGTATTCCACCCGATGATTCTCCGGCTCACCGCAGGGAATGCGCAGCGCCACGGTGCGATTGTTATGCCCCCAGGACGCCTGAGTGGGCACATACATGCCCGGCTGGAAGCGGCGAAAGGCATTCACATTGGGAGCCAGTAGCGCCATCGAGGCCGGCATCAAGGTGATCATCCCTGCCAGCGCACGGTGCAACAGCGCTGAGTCTTCGCCGTCGGGCTGTGCGAACAAATTATTGCCGTTGCCGTCCAGCATGCTGATATGCACATGCATGCCGCTGCCGGCGTATTCCTCATAGGGCTTTGCCATAAAGGTGGCGTGCAGGTGATGATTTTCCGCCACCAGCCGTACCAGGCGTTTCAACGACAGCGCGTGATCGCAGGCCAGCAGTACGTTATCGGTATGCTGCAGATTTACCTCGAACTGGCCGGGTGACGCTTCCGCCACCGCACCGTCCGCCGGTAAGCCCTGCATCTGCGCCAGGGTGTCGATGTCGTTGAGTACCTCGGCAAAATGATTCAGATTGTCCAGCGAATAAACCTGGCTCTGCATGTTGCGCTCCTGGGTGCCGGGCGCACAGGGCGGTTGCAAGTACCCCTCAGAGTCTCGCTGTCGATCAATGAGATAGAACTCCAACTCTACCGCTACCACCGGGAACATGCCGCGCTGGCGCAATGCCTGCCAAACTCGATTCAGGACATTACGGGGTTCAACGTCAAAGGGAGTACCATCTTCATCCAGCATGGTCAGCAACACCTGACCGATATTGTCCGGATCCGCCGCGGACGGCGTCAACGTGCCGGCCACCGGCATGCACACGCGGTCCGGTTCGCCCAGTTCCTGGCCCAGGCCCGCCTCTTCCACCACGTTGCCCAAGATATCCATAGCGAATACCGAGGCGGGGAAGTAACAGCCTTTTTCCAATTTTTTCAGTCCGGAGACGGGAATACGTTTACCGCGGAAGGAACCATTCAGGTCAGTGAGAAGGATATCGATATACTGCGTGGAGGGATGGCGTTCCAAATAGTGAGCTACTTCACGTTGGAACGCGCTACTTCGCCTCTCTTCATTATGCTGTGCAAAATTTTCAACTGCTGCGATATTGGTTTGCATACATCACCCGCCATTATGCTCTGAGAGCGCCACTGCGCCCGCCTGCCGATAGGTTCAACACATGGTCTGATTTCTCTGTAGACTGCGCCACCAGGGGCGCTCAAAATAACATCCATAATATGAAACATAGCCTTAACACAAATGGTTTGCAAATGTTACAATCCTGTTTGATTATTCGCCACCGACTGCTAAATTGATAAAATATTGACCGAAAAGGCGTTAACACTCTTTTTACGTGCAGAATTTCGTCCGCCAGAACGGGGGGAGTTATGGGCAATATATTTTCCAATTCCGTTACAACTACCGATATCATGCTGTGCCGATATCACTCAGGCAGGCACCTGATACCGATCTTCACTTTTGCCTGTCGTCCCTACCAGAAGGAAGTACCGCTATGAGCGAAGTCAGCTTGGCGCCGGGTAAGCGCCTGTCACAGATCCGTCTGCAATTGGGTTTGTCGCAGCGCCGGGTCGCCGAACTGTCCGGGTTAACCCACAGCGCAATCAGCACCATTGAACAGGACAAAGTCAGTCCGGCTATCAGTACGCTGCAAAAGCTGCTGAAAGTTTATGGGCTATCGCTGTCTGCCTTCTTTGCCGAACCTGAAGCCGCCAATGAGCCCAAAGTGGTCATAGAAGCCGAGGATCTGATCGAGATTGGCAGCCAGGGGGTGTCGATGAAGCTGGTGCATAACGGCAGCCCAACGCGCAATCTGGCGATGATGCTGGAAACCTATCAGCCCGGCACCACCACCGGCGAAAAAATCAAGCACCAGGGCGAAGAAATCGGCACCCTGCTCGAAGGCGAGATCATGCTGACGATCAACGGCCAGACCCATTGCCTGACCGCCGGCCAAAGCTATGCCATCAACACCGGCATTCCGCACAGCTTCAGTAATACCTCGGCGCGCGTCTGCCGTATCGTCAGCGCACATACCCCGACTACCTTCTGACCTTTTCAGGCGGAGGCCCCATGACGGAACACGTTGCCAGTTATTATGCCGCTACCGCCAACCGGTTCGCGCCCTACCCAAGGCTGAACGAGAATATCCGCTGTGACGTCTGCATTATTGGTGGGGGGTTCACCGGCCTGTCGTCGGCGTTGCATCTGGTCGAAGCCGGTTTTGACGTGGTGCTGCTGGAGGCCGCGCGTATCGGCTGGGGTGCCAGCGGCCGTAACGGCGGGCAGGTAGTCAACTCTTACAGCCGCGATATCGATGTGATTGAAGCGCGTTATGGCGCTGACACCGCCGCCATGCTCGGCAGCATGATGTTCGAAGGCGCAGAGATTATTCGCAAGCGCATCGATCAATACGCCATCGCCTGTGACTACCGCCACGGCGGTATCTTCGCCGCCTTGAACCCTAAACAAAGCCATGCGCTGCAGCGGCAACAGGCCCGCTGGCGGCGCTATGGCAATGACCAATTGGAATGGCTGGATCAGCAGGCTATCCGCCGCGAGATCGCCAGTGACCGTTACGTCGGTGGGCTGTTGGACCGCAACGGCGGCCACCTGCACCCGCTCAATCTGGCGCTGGGCGAAGCCGACGCGGTGCGCCGTCACGGTGGGCGGCTGTTCGAACAGTCAGCCGCCACGCGCATCGATTACGCGCAACCGGCAAAGGTGCACACCGCCCAAGGTTCGGTCAGCGCCAACTTTGTGATCGTTGCCGGCAACGCCTACCTTGGCGATCGGCTTGAACCTCGGCTCAGCCGGTTGAGCATGCCCTGCGGCTCGCAAATTCTCGCCACTGAACCGTTATCCAAAGATATGGCATTGTCGCTACTGCCCAATAATTTCTGCGTCGAAGACTGCAATTACCTGCTGGACTACTTTCGCCTGACCGCCGACAACCGGTTGCTGTATGGCGGCGGCGTAGTATACGGCGCCCGCGATCCCGCCGATATCGATCCGTTGATCCTGCCTAAAATGCTGAAAACCTTCCCACAGCTGAAACAGCTACGGATTGATTACCGCTGGAGCGGCAACTTCCTGCTGACGTTATCGCGCATGCCGCAGTTCGGTCGCCTGGAAAACAATGTCTATTATATGCAGGGTGACAGCGGCCACGGCGTCACCTGCACCCATCTGGCCGGCAAGCTGATCGCCGAAGTGCTGCGCGGTGATGCCGAACGCTTTGACGCCTTCGCCCGATTACCGCACCTGCCCTTTTTCGGCGGCCGCCAGTTCCGCGTGCCTTTCACCGCCCTGGGAGCGGCCTATTATGCGTTGCGCGACCGCCTGGGGTTCTAGCGTCACCCGCCAGGAATTTTTTCATCTCAGTTATACCATTTCGGCTGTTGCGAAAATCGCAATCTGTGTTACAAAAGATCTACTTTAGCCATCTAAACACCCAAACGGCTTTAAACTACACTATGCCAACCCTTACGCCCTCACGCCTCGAGATGCGCAATATCTCGATCGCCTTTGCCGGATTCAACGCGCTGCAAAACGTCGACTTCACCTTGCTGGGCGGCTCAACACACGCGCTAGTCGGCGCTAACGGCGCAGGAAAATCTACGTTGATGGCGATCCTTTCCGGCGCGCACGACCATTATCGCGGCGAGATCTTTATCGACGGCCAGCAAGTGGATATTCACTCTCCGCTGCAAGCCCGGCAACACGGCATCCACGTGGTGCAGCAGGAAGTGGATGTAGCGTTGATCCCCACGCTGTCCGTGGCGGAAAACATCATGCTCGATTGGCTGAATGAGCCGGGCCATCTGCTTAACTGGGGGCAGTTGTACCGCCAGGCGGCACAGCTACTGAAACAGCTGGATTTGACCATTAACCTGCGCCAGCGTTTGGCGGAGTGCACCCTGGCGGAAAAACAGCAGGTGCTGTTGGCGCGCGCGCTCTCCCACCGCTGCCGTTTTCTGGTGCTTGATGAGCCCACCGCCCCCCTCGACCGTGCCGAAAGCGAACGCCTGTTTCGCGTGGTGCGCCGCCTGCGGTCCGAAGGGATCGGCGTGGTGTTTATTTCCCACCGAATCCATGAATTGAGTGAAATTTGCGACCGCCTGACGGTGCTGCGCGATGGTCGCCACGTCAGCGAGGATGCCATGCAGGGTCTGAACGGCGAGCAGATCGTCGAGAAAATGCTCGGCCATCGGCTGGACGATATTTTCCCGCCCCCGCGCCCGCCGCACGGCTCTCGTCCCCTGTTGCGGGTCGAAGGCCTGCACGATCGCCATAAGCTGCGCAACGTCAGCCTGCAACTGCATCAGGGGGAAATCCTCGGCATCGCCGGGCTGGCCGGCGCGGGAAAAACCGAGCTGTGCAAGGCGCTGTTTGGCGCTTCGCCGGCGCGAATTGAACGGGGTCAACTGCTGGGGAAACCCTGGGCTCCTCGTGCTCCGCACCTTAGCGTCGAACAAGGGCTGGCGCTGGTGCCGGAAGAGCGGCGCAAAGAAGGCATTTTTATCGACGAAGCTATTCCAATGAACCTGAGCGTCAGCGCCGACGACAGCTTTTCCCGCTGGAGCCTGTTCAGCCGCCGCCAGGAACTGCGCTGGGCGCGAGACATCATGCAGCGCCTCAATATTCGCGCCTCCGGCCCGCAGCAGAAGCTGGCGCGGCTTTCCGGTGGCAACCAGCAAAAGGTGGCGATTGGCAAGTGGCTGCGCGGCGACGCTAACGTACTGATTTTCGATGAACCAACCAAAGGGGTAGACATCAAGGCCAAACAAGAGCTGTTCACCCTGATCGACGGCCTGGCCCGCGACGGCAAAGGCATTATCTATGCTTCCGGCGAGTTTTCGGAGCTGGTCGGCCTGTGCGATCGCATCTGCGTGCTGTGGGATGGCCGGGTCGTCGCGGAACTGAATGCCGCCGACATTGATGAAGAAACCCTATTACTGTATTCCACCGGAGGAACCCCAGCGTGAGTAAAGAATTATCCCTGCAGACTGCGCAACCCTGGCGCCATCAGCTGTTTGAGTTTCTCTACAAGTGGGGGATGTTACTCACCGTTGTCGCGCTGATTACCCTGTTCGGAATAGCGTCGGACAACTTCCTCGATCCGAACAATATCATCAACATTCTGCGCTCGATTGCCATCGTCACGGTGATCGCCATCGGGGTCTCGATATCGCTGTCGGTGGGCGGTTTCGATCTCTCCGTCGGTTCCACTGCTTCACTGGCCAACGCTCTGGTGGTTTCACTGTTCGTCTGGTACGGCTTCGGCACCACCGGTGCGATTGTGCTGACGTTGCTGATTTGTACGCTGGTCGGCCTGTTCAATGCATTTCTGATCGTGGTGTTGAAAATCCCCGATATGCTGGCGACGCTGGCCAGCCTGTTTGTGATCCAGGGCGTGGCGATGACCTACAGCTACGGCGGATCAATCACCCAGAATATGCTGCTGCCAAACGGCGATATGGCGGAAGGCCTGATCCCGGAGGTCTTTTCCTCACTCGGGCAGGTGCCGGTGATCGTGTTGATCATGCTCGCGGTCACCGTAGTGGTACAGCTTTTCCTGTCGCTGACCAAGCACGGTCGCCGCATGTACGCCATTGGCGGTAATCCGCAAGCCGCGCGCCTGTCGGGCATTCGCACGGTACGTTACAGGGTTGCCGCCTATGTCATTTCTGCCCTGCTGGCCTCGCTTGGCGGCATATTGCTGGCGTCACGTATCGGCTCTTCGCAGGTGAACGCCGGCGGCGGTTATCTGATGGATGCGGTCGCTGCCGCTTACATTGGCTTCTCGCTGGCCGGCTCCGGCAAACCCAACGCACTCGGCACGCTGGTGGGCGCAGTGATCCTTGGCGTGTTGCAAAACGGCCTGGTGATGCTCTCCGTCCCTTACTATGCCATGGACATTATCAAAGGCCTGGTGCTGGCATTGGCGCTGGCTATCACCTACATCCAGAAACGCTAACCCCCTTCCCTCGGCGCAGATTTCGCTGCGCCCTTTTTCCCTTATATTCATGCGGTTAATGATTCCCTTCGCCCAAACACATACAAATGATACGAATTATCATTTGCGTTTACATTTTGTCGAAAATCCTTACAATGGCCTGACGAAATACTGACGGAACGACGATCTCCGCAACGACGGGGCCCGTTTCTACTTATTATTCAAACCGTTAAAACGACACTTTGTCGATTTACATCAGACCAGGAAAGGTTTGCCTCATGGAAAAGCCACGTTATAACAAATTAACCGCATTGATCATTGCTACATTGACCAGCGCCGGCGCCGTCGCTGCGCAACCAGACGCTCAGGACACCATGGTGGTAACCGCTTCCGGTTTCCAGCAGAAAATCCAGGACTCCCCGGCGTCCATTTCGGTCATCCCACGTCAGCAAATTGAAGACAAAGCCTACCGCGACATTACCGATGCGTTGAAAGACGTGCCGGGCGTCGTCGTGACCGGCGGTGGCAGCAGCAGCGATATCAGCATCCGCGGCATGTCCTCCAAATACACCTTGATCCTGGTCGACGGCAAACGCGTAGACACCCGCGGCACGCGCCCGAACAGTGACAACTCCGGTATTGAACAAGGCTGGTTGCCGCCGTTGGAAGCGATTGAACGCATCGAAGTGGTACGTGGCCCGATGTCTTCTCTGTACGGTTCCGACGCCATGGGCGGCGTGATCAACGTCATCACCCGCAAAACCTCCACCACTCAGGCATGGAAAGGCTCACTGCACGGCGACGCCACCTTCCAGGAAAACAGCAATTCCGGCGATATTTTCCAGACCAACGCCTACGCTTCCGGTCCGCTGATTGAAGGCCTGCTGGGCCTGCGGGTCAACGGCCTGCTGTCGCGCCGCGCCGAAGACCAAATCCTCAACGGCTTCAACGAACAGCGCATGCGCAGCGGCACCGCGGTATTCAGCCTGACGCCAAACGAACAAAACGACTTCGATTTCGAAATTGGCCGCTCTTTGCAGGATCGTAACAGTACGCCGGGCAAATCCATGGCGACCGAAAACTGCCGCAATAAAAAGTGTACGCCGAACAGTGCCAGCGACAGCCTCTACACCCGTACCAACTACGCGGTAACCCACAACGGTTATTACGATTTCGGTAATACCACCAGTTATATTCAGCGCGAAGAGACCAATAACCCGGGCCGCAACATGAAGATGTATAACACCATCTTCAACACCCAGAATCAGTTCGAATTAGGCGCTCACATGCTGAACCTGGGCGGCCAGTACCGTTACGAAAAATTGAGTGACGGGGGCAATCAGTTAGCCGCAGCCGATAAGCTGAACCAGCTGACACGCTGGAGCTGGGCGCTGTTTGCCGAAGACGAATGGGCGATGACCAACGACTTCAGCCTGACCAGCGGCATTCGTATGGATCAGGATCAGAACTACGGCAACCACTGGACGCCGCGCATGTACGGCGTCTGGCACCTGACTGAACAATTTACGCTGAAAGGCGGTGTCTCCGCCGGCTACCGTTCACCGGATCTGCGTCAATCCTCCGCCGGTTGGGGGCAAATCACCGGCGGTGGTCGTACTTCAATCATTATCGGTAACCCGGATCTGAAGCCAGAGAAGAGCCTGAGCGAAGAGATCGGCGTGATGTGGGACAACCAAAAAGGGCTGAACGCCGGTGTCACTCTGTTTAACACCGACTTCAAAGATAAAATCACCGAAGTGCGCCGCTGTGACAGCGGTGACGGCGACGCGCAATGCATGCTCGGCAACACACCTTATTACTTTATCAGCGACCGCACCAACGTCGATAAAGCCAATATGCGCGGCGTAGAAGCGACTTTCGGTTGGGAAATCACCAAAGACTGGCAGTTGACCACCAACTATACCTACACCTCTTCCGAACAGAAAAGCGGGAATTTCCAGGGCAAGCCGCTGAACCAAATGCCGAAGCATATGGTTAACAGCGTATTGGACTGGCAGGCTACGCACGATGTCAGCCTGTGGTCGCGCGTTAACTTCCGCAGCAAGACTTCAGACTACATGGGCCGTGCAGCCATGGCCAAGAGCACGCCGTCTTACACCTTTGTCGATGCCGGACTGAGCTACCAGGCGAATAAAAACCTGATGGTAACCGGCGGAGTCTACAACATCCTCGACAAGACCGTCGATTACGATAACTACAATACCGTGCTCGATGGCCGCCGTTACACCGTCGGCATGACCTACAACTTCTGATGCCATTCTGGGCGCGCGCTGCGCGCCCTTAGTATGATGACAAACACCCGAAAAATGGGATTTTCGGGTGTTTGGGGTAATTCAGAAGACATAATCCTTTGTTTTCATTACCCGCCAGTTCAAGACTTTGAACTACAAAGGACTTTGTCAGCCATCTGTGGGCGCGCGCTGCGCGCCCTTTTTATCTCCCCCACCCGAGGAAGCCTCAATGACATTACGCCGCTCCCCTATGGTTCTCGCCCTGCTGGCCTGTATGGCACTGGCCGGCTGTAACGGCAAGGTTCGCACACCGGCCGCGGATGCTCCTGCGACCGTAAGTTTTCAACATCTTAACGGTACCACCGAAGTGAAAAAGCACCCACAGCGCGTGGTGGTGCTGGACTATGCTTCGCTGGAAACATTGCAGTTGCTGGGCGTAGAGCCGTTGGCACTGCCGGGCAATCGCACCCTGCTGCCGGACAGCCTGAAGCAGCACCAGAATGGCAAATACCTTAATGCCGGTACCCTGTTTGAACCGGATATGGCCACGCTACGCGCCGCCAAACCGGATCTGATCCTGATCGCCGGTCGTTCCTCCAAGGCCTATACCGAACTCAGCGGCATTGCGCCGACGTTGAATATGGCAATCGATCCGCAGGATCAACTGGGCAGCCTGAAACAACGCACTCTGCAACTGGGTGAATTGTTCGACAAACAGCAGCAGGCTCAGGCGGCCGTAGACAAGCTGGATGCCGAAATTGCGGCGATCAAACCGCAGGTGGCCAAAGCCGGGCGCGGCCTGGTGGTGCTGTTCTCCGGGGGTAAAATCAGCGCTTACGCGCCCAAGAGCCGCTTCAGCTTTACCTATGACGCTCTCGGCTTCTCGTCGGCACTGCAAAGCGAGAACCCTGATGTGCGCGGCAATAAGCTGTCGCCAGAGCAGGTGGCTCAGTTGAACCCGGATTGGCTGTTTATCATCGATCGCGATGCGGCTACCGGTCGTCCGAACGCGGTAGCTCCGCAGAAGATCCTCACCACCACGGCGTTGAAAAACACCGTAGCGGTCAAGAAAGGTCAGGTGGTTTATCTGCCGGCGGCTGAGGTCTATCTTTCTGGCGGCATCATCACCAGCCAGCATATCGTCGAACGCGTCGCCGAGGCGCTGAACAAGAAGTAATAAAAAAACCCGGCGCTGTGAAGTGCCGGGCCTTTAGGTATCCACCGGGATCAAATCGACGGTTGGTTCACCAATCCATCAATCAACACCTGCGGTGTGCCCTGCGAGCAGCGCTCAATACGCCCACGAACGCCATACACCCGCGCCAGACTCTGCGGCGTGATCACCTCTTCCGGAGCACCGTCGGCAATCAATTCGCCATCCTGCAGCATCAGCACGTGATCGCCATGACGCAAAGCTATATTAATGTCATGCACCACCACCACCGTGATGATATTGCGTTTGCGCGTCTCTTTGCGTACCAAATCCATCACGTGGAACTGATAGTTAAGATCGAGCGCGCTCAGGGGTTCGTCCAGCAGCAGCAACGAAGGCTGGCGGATCAGCGATTGCGCCAACCCCACCAACTGTTTCTGCCCGCCGGAAAGCTGATCGAGATAGCTCAGCGCCAGGTGGGCAATGCCAAGCTGTTCCAGCAGCGCCATCACCTCCGCTTCGCTGCCGGCGTTGCTGCGGCCACCCGAAGCGCGTTGCGCCACGATGATCGACTCCAGCACGTGCAAATGTACCCCGGCAGGCAACGACTGCGGCAGATACACCACCTTTTCCGCGCGACGGGCAAATGGCATCTGCATCAAATCAATGTCGTCCAGCCACAGTTGCCCCTGCGCCGGGTTTAAGCCCGCCAAAGAGCGCAGCAGCGTCGACTTGCCGCTGCCGTTCGGCCCCAGCAGCACGGTGATTTGTCCGCGCGGCAGCATCGGGACCGCCAGATTACTGATCACCTGGCGCTTGGGATAACCGGCGGAGAAACCTTCAATACGCAATCCCTGATTCATACATTCCCCCGATGACGCAGAATAATGCTCAGGAAGAACGGCACGCCCACCAGCGAGGTGACGATGCCCACCGGAATGATAATGCCCGGGATCAGGTTTTTCGACGCCACGGAGGCCATCGACAGTACCAACGCACCAATCAAGGCGCTGGCCGGCAGATAAAATCGGTGATCTTCACCGAAGATCATTCGGGCGATGTGCGGCGCTACCAGGCCGATAAAACCGATAGGCCCGACAAAGGCCACCGCCAGCGCGGAAAGAATGCTGATGCGCAACAGGGTCGTCAGGCGCAAACGGCGCACGTCGATACCGAAGCTGACAGCGCGATCCTCCCCCAGACGCAGCGCGGTCAACTTCCACGAGCTCATCATCGACAGCGGCAGCAGCACGGCGAATACGCCGAGCAAGATACCCAGTTTGTCCCACGAGGCGCGCGCCAGGCTGCCCATGGTCCAGAACACCAGCCCCTGCAGCGTGTCTTCGCTGGCAATAAACTGCATCATGGAAACCAGTGCGTTAAAGGTGAACACCAGCGCGATGCCAAACAGCACCACGCCAGAGGTGGCAACCCGAGTCCAACGCGTAATGCCGTCCAGCATCAATGCGGCAAAAAGGGCGAATATGAAGGCGTTAGCGGAAATAAACCATTGATCGGGAATGCCCGGAACGCCAATCCCCAACACGATAGCCAGCGCCGCACCAAAAGCCGCGGCAGAAGAGACGCCGAGGGTAAAGGGGCTGGCCAGCGGGTTGTTCAGGATGGTCTGCATTTCTGCGCCGGCCAGGCCAAGCGCAAAGCCCACCACCACCGCCATCAAGGCGTAAGGCAGGCGGATATCCCAGACGATAACCCGCGTGCCGGCGTCGGCCGCCGCAGGATCAATCAGGGTTTGCCACAGGGAAGACAAAGAAAGCCCGGATGGGCCCATGGTAAAATCCAGCAGCAGCGAACCCATAATCGCCAGTGCCAACACCCCCATCATCAATAAACGGTGGCGGAGAATATGGTGATAACGCCCCATGACGTTGACGTCGGGTTTCCCCTTGGCGTCAGGCATAGGATCGGTGGATACGCTCATTATTTCGGATACCTGTTACGACAATGACCACAGCGGCGCGGAAACGGCCGCCTGAACGGAATAAGCAGCCGCTAACAATAAAGCAAACGATAATACTTATCAATCATATCAATAGCTATTACCTGCCATATAAAGATGTAACACTTTATTTTATAACGTTATTAACCAAACTCTTGCCATACCCTCACCGCAGTGCCCAGGGTTAACAATTCCGAAAATATCGCCCCTTCCCGCTCTGCTGTGACAAATTGCAATAAAACCACATAGAATCCAAATCCTGACTGGTCACTGCGCCCTGCGCCGGACCGGATATTTGGAGCCTGCAAGCGGGGCCCTTATCAAAGAGGCTGCAATGAGAAGTCGAATACCTGCGTTAACGCCTAAAAAACCCGCCCTGCTGCACTGGCTGGTACAAAGCCCACGGCTGGCGGATGACGCCCAATTACAACGCCAGATGCGGCTTACGTTGGTGCCTTCTCCCACCACCCCTTGGTGGAATGCCGCCGGCGTGGCACTGCTGCTGCTGGCCTATATCTGGCTGAGCCATCAGGCGATCGGCGTGGGTCTGTTGCTGCTGCTGCTGTTGCTGACCGGCGGGCGTTGGTGGCTGGCGAGACCCAATCCCCCCCGCTGGCCCAACGCAATGCTGGTGACGGTACTGCTGTGGTGCGCACTGGTGGGCGCGGTCGCCCTGATGGCCATGCTTTCTGGCCGCATGGTGCTCATCGTGTTCGCCGGCTTGTTGATTACCGGGTTGGCGTTCTGGCTGATGCAACGGCACGCCGCAGCACCGCGTTTTGCCCTGCTGGAAATCATGGTGCTGACGCTGCCCTATTTGCTGGCCGCGCCGCTGTCACGCGTGCAAAACCTGTTTTTACTGGCGGATATCATCCCGCTGTGGCTGGTGTTGGCCCATGGATTGACCACGTCTTATCATCGCCAACTGGCTGAGCGCGTTACCCTGAGCGCAGAAAAACAGAAAGCCGCCCATCAGGATCATTTGACCGGTTTCCTCAACCGCGCAGGGGGTGAGGCCGTGATGCAGGATATTTGTCGTCCTTCGGCGACGGCACATCCGCTTTCCCATCTGTTTATTTTCGAATTTACCCCACTGGCGGCGTTGTATCAGAGCCACGGTGTACAGATCGGTGATGACGTGCTGCGCACCATTGGCGAACGCCTGAAAATGCTGGTCCGGCCCAGTGATTTTGTCTGCCGCTATACCGGCGGTCAGTTTCTGATCCTGGTTCACGATCTGCCTTACGGCTCCGAAGGTGAATTTTTGGCACGCTTCATTCCGGCGCTGGAAGCCCCCTACAGTTTTGGCGCATTCGGTGAGGTGTCGCTGCAGCTCAATACCGGTGTATTAGCTTTAACGCAGGATTATCAATCGGTTGACAGTTTGATGAGCGCGGCGCAGCAGGCGCTGACGGCAAAAGGGAAGGAACAGGAAGTCAGGGGATAAGAATAACGCGGCGGGCTCCCGCCGCGTTTCATAATAGGACGTTAATTCACGTCCATTTTCGGGAATTCCATTTCGCTGTACTTCACGACACGGGTGCCGCGCGTCAGCTTGTAACCGAACCAAATGATCAGGAACAGCGGAATGCCGATATAGGTCGCGGTCACGCCGTACCAGTCGATCCGGTCTTGCAGGAACGCCTGATAGTTCTGACCCAGGGTGATGATCAGGCACAGCACAAAGGCAAAGATCGGGCCCAGCGGGAAGAAGCCGGAACGATAAGGTAAATCGTTCAGATCACGACCCTGGATCATATAACCGCGACGGAAGCGGTAATGGCTGATGGCTATCCCCAACCAGGCGATGAAGCCGGTCATGCCCGAGGTGTTCAGCAGCCACAGGTAAACCGACTGATTGCCGAACATCGAGCTCAGGAAGCACAGGCCCGCAACCACGGTCGTCGCATACAACGCGTTACGTGGCACCCCGCCCTTCGACAGCTTGGCGAAGATACGCGGCGCTTTGCCTTCCGACGCCAGAGTAAACAGCATACGGGTTGAGGCGTACATCCCGGAGTTACCGGCAGACAATACCGCCGTCAGGATCACCGCGTTCATCACCGCCGCCGCCGACAGCAAACCGGCATGCTGGAACACCAAGGTGAACGGGCTGACGCTGATGTCTTTCACGTCATTGCGCAGCAGGCTCGGATCGGTATAGGGAATGATCAGGCTGATAATCAGGATCGCGAAGATATAGAACAACAGGATACGCCAGAACACCTGACGCACCGCGCGCGGGATATTTTTGCCCGGATTTTCAGATTCGCCGGCCGCGATACCGATAAGCTCGGTCCCCTGGAACGAGAAGCCGACGATCATCGCCACGCCTATCATGGCCGAGAATCCTCCGGCAAACGGCGCGTCGCCGATGGTCCAGTTCTGCCACCCCGCGTGCTCGCCCCCTTTGAGGATGCCGAAAATCATCAGCACGCCGATAGCGATAAAGATGATGACGGTGGTCACCTTGATCAGTGAGAACCAGTATTCCGCTTCACCGAAGCCTTTAACCGAAATGTAGTTCAACAGGAACATCAGGCACAGGAACAGCGCACTCCAGATCCAACCGGGAGTATCCGGGAACCAGTACGTCATCACCAGCTGCGAGGCCACCAGGTCAACGGCGATGGTCACCGCCCAGTTGTACCAGTAGTTCCAGCCCAGCGCGAAGCCAAAACCTTCTTCTACATATTTGGCGCCGTAGGTGGAGAAAGAACCGGACACCGGCATAAAGGCCGCCAGTTCACCCAGGCTGGTCATCAAGAAGTACACCATCAGCCCAATCAACGCATAAGACAGCAACGCCCCGCCTGGGCCTGCCTGCGAAACGGTCGCGCCAGAGGCGACAAACAGACCGGTGCCGATAGAACCACCAATAGCAATCATGGTTAAGTGCCGCGCCTTCAGCTCGCGCCGCAATCCGGGTGCTGGTTGCCCCGATGTTTTTATATCCTGCTGAGCCATTCTTACCCTATCTGCTGGTCAAAAAAATAAGGGGCGGATTGTAACAAATACCCGCCGACGAACTAGTAACATTGCACTGATATAAGATAGCTTCATAATTCAGGGCTAATTATTAGCAACGGTCCTCGAGGCCTTACTTACTGTCATTAATGTGACAGGGAGCAGATTTTTATGCTTCATTTCTGCTTACGGAGGCATTTTTAGGACGCAAGCGTGCAGTAGCCAAGAAAACGCTGCAGCGCGTTGGAGATATGCTTTTGCCGGTGATGGATCAGGTAAAGCGTTCGCATCAAGGGCGGCAACGGCAACTGCAGCTCCACCAGCACGCCGCTGGCCAACTGTTCGCCGATCACCCGCCGCGACAGGCAACTGATGCCAATGCCGTGGCGCACCGCATGCTTGATCGCTTCCGAGTTCCCCAGTTCCATCACCAGCTGAAAGTGCGGCAGATGCGCCAGCAGCAGATGATCCAGCACTTCACGCGTGCCCGAGCCGCGTTCCCGCAGGATCCACGGCGCATTGGCCAACATCGCCAACGTCAAAGGCTGACCCGCCAGCGGATTGTCCGGCGCAGCGAACACCACCAGCTCATCCTCCAGCCAGGGCTGGGTGACCAGCTCCGGCATATGGCAAGGGCCCTCGATCAGGCCTAAATCGACCCGAAAATCCGCAACCGCCCCGATCACGTCCTGACTGTTTCCCACATTGAGCTCCAGCGGCGTGGCGGGAAAATCTTGCCGATAACGGGCGATCATCTCCGGCAACATATAGTTGCCGATGGTGCTGCTGGCCGCGATGCGCAGCGCGCCGCCGTCATGGCGGAACAGTTGCTCAATCTCCCCCGCCTGCTCGAGCAACGCCAGCGCCTTCGGATACAACAACCTCCCATGCTCATTGATAACCAAACGCTTGCCGACACGATCGAACAACTGCACGCCCAATTGCCCTTCCAGATCGGCCAGCGCCGCGCTGACCGCCGATTGCGATAACGCCAGAACGACCGAGGCCTGCGTGGTCGAACCGCTTTTCAGCACTTCGGTAAAAACTTCCAATTGACGTAAGGTGATATGCATAAACTTCTCGGTATATAAAAGTGGCCTGTCAGTAAAGCCACTGAAACTAATGCTAAATCTGCGCCACTGGCCGGCAGCAACGCACAGGGTGAATAACACTAAGGTTATCACGTTTGCAGAAATCGACATGGGGGCCACTCATGCTTCAGGCCGCAGACTAACCACTTATTCAGATAGGTTATAAATATATAATCAATTTCTCTTTTATGCCGCCAGCACGTAGTCTTTGGCTCAAGGATTTGATGACAAGGGCTGACTTATGGCGACCAATACCACACACGATTTTCCAACGCGGCAATTTCCTCTATTCGGCCTACCTCGGCTGGTGCCGGGGCTGCTGCTGACCGGCGCCATCACTGCGCTGGCGGTCTGGGTTGGTGATATTCCCTGGGTAGCCGGGCTGGGACTGGGCGCGCTGACGCTGGCCATTTTGCTGGGTATTTTGGTGGGCAATACGGTTTACCCCTGGCTGCAACCGAGCTGCCATGGCGGTGTTCAACTCGCCAAACAGCGTTTACTGCGCCTCGGGATTATCCTTTACGGTTTTCGCCTGACGTTTCAGCAAATTGCTGATGTGGGCACCACCGGCATCATCATTGATGCATTAACCCTGAGCACCACATTCCTGCTCGCCTGCTGGCTGGGTAAAAAAGTGTTCGGTATCGACAGCCAGACCGCGATGCTGATTGGCGCCGGCAGCAGCATTTGCGGCGCGGCGGCCGTGATGGCGACCGAGCCGGTGCTGAAAGCCGACTCCAACAAGGTAGCGGTGGCGGTAAGCACCGTGGTAGTGTTCGGTACGCTGGCGATCTTCGCTTATCCGTGGCTGTACCAGTTGAACGAACATTTCCAGTGGCTACCGTTTAATCAGGAAAGTTTCGGCATCTTTACCGGTTCAACCATTCATGAAGTGGCGCAAGTGGTCGCGGCCGGGCACGCTATCGGGCCGGATGCTGAAAACGCCGCGGTCATCGCCAAAATGATCCGCGTCATGATGCTGGCCCCTTTCCTGCTGCTGCTCTCAGGCTACATCAGCCGCAGCCGTAGCGCAGGAAGCACCGGCAGCCAGGCGGAAAAATCCGCCATCACCATTCCGTGGTTTGCGGTGTTGTTTATTGCCGTTGCCGGACTGAACTCGTTCAACCTGCTGCCGGCGACGCTGGTGAAACACCTGATTACCGCCGATACCTGGATGTTGGCGATGGCCATGGCGGCGCTGGGGTTGACCACCCACATCAGCGCGGTGCGCCAGGCCGGGGTTAAACCGATTCTGCTCGCCACGCTGCTGTTCGTTTGGCTGATTGTTGGCGGCGGCGCCATTAACCTGCTGGTACAACATTTTATCTGATTTGCTTCCCCACAGGCTCGCAATCGCGGGCCTGCGCTTTTCCCGCCATTCAATCCTTCCGCTATCAATGCCATAATGACGCCGATTACACAGGAGAATGAAAATGAAGTTTGTCGGTGCACATGTCAGCGCGTCAGGCGGCGTGGATCAGGCGGTTATCCGCGCGCACGAATTAGAGGCGACCGCATTCGCCCTGTTCACCAAAAATCAGCGTCAATGGAAGGCTGCCCCGCTGCCTGCCGACGTGATCGATAAGTTTAAAAGCGCCTGTGCGCAGTACGGCTACGGCCCAGGGCAGATCCTGCCGCACGACAGCTATCTGATTAACCTTGGCCACCCGGTGACCGAAGCGTTGGAAAAATCCCGCGAAGCCTTCCTTGATGAAATGCAGCGCTGCGAACAGCTGGGGCTGACTCTGCTGAACTTCCACCCCGGCAGCCACCTGCTGCAGATTGAGGAAGACAAATGCCTGGCACGCATCGCCGAATCCATCAACATGGTGCTGGACAAGACTGAAGGCGTGACGGCCGTGATCGAAAACACCGCCGGTCAGGGCAGCAATCTGGGCTTCAAATTTGAACATTTGGCGGCGATTATCGATGGCGTGGAAGACAAAAGCCGCGTCGGCGTTTGCATCGATACCTGTCACGCCTTTGCCGCCGGTTACGATCTGCGTACCGAAGAAACCTGCGAGCAGACGTTTAAAGCGCTCGGCGACATCGTGGGCTTCAAGTACCTGCGTGGCATGCACCTGAACGATGCCAAGAGTGAGTTTGGCAGCCGCGTCGACCGCCACCATAGCCTGGGTGAAGGCAATATCGGTAAAACGGTGTTCAGCTATATCATGCGCGACGATCGTTTCGACAATATTCCGCTGATCCTGGAAACCGTGAACCCGGATATCTGGGCGGAAGAGATTGCCTGGCTGAAGGCACAGCAGTAATAACCAGATAAAAAAACCGGAGCCTGAGCTCCGGTTTTTTTATTGCCTGCGCCGGCGTTAGGCTACCGTAGCCGCAGGGACTTCAGCACGTTTCAGCAGCGCGTAAGACACCCCCGCCAGCAGCGTACCGGCGATAATCGCCACCAGATACAACAGCACCGGGGTGATAGCGCCAGGGATCAGCAGGACGAACAGCCCACCGTGCGGTGCCATCAGCTTGGCGCCAAACGCCATCGACAGTGCACCGGTCAACGCGCCACCGGCGATGCAGCATGGCAACACGCGCATCGGGTCACGGGCGGCGAACGGAATGGCGCCTTCAGAGATAAAGCACAGACCCAACACCAGCGCCGCTTTACCGCCTTCCTGTTCGGATTTCTCGAACTTGCGACGCGCCAGCAAAGTCGCCAACCCCATCGCCAGCGGAGGTACCATACCGGCCGCCATAATGGCCGCCATTGGGGCATACACCGAGGAGCTCAGCAGCGCCACACCGAAGGCGTAGGCCGCCTTGTTAACCGGCCCGCCCATATCGGTACACATCATGGCACCGAGGATCGCACCCAGCAGCACCGCATTGGCGGTACCCAGTGATTGCAGCCAATGAGTCAGGCCTTCCATGATTTTCGCGACCGGCGTACCGACGACGAAAATCATGATCAGACCGACGAACAGGCTGGCGACCAACGGAATGATCAGGATCGGCTTCAGCGCTTCCATACTCTGCGGCAGTCGCAGTTTGGTGCTGATAAATTTGGCCGTATAGCCCGCCAGGAAACCGGCAATGATACCGCCGAGGAAACCGGCGCCGGTGCTCACGGCCAGCATGCCGCCAATCAACCCCGGCGTCAGGCCCGGACGGTCAGCAATTGAGAAGGCAATAAAACCGGCCAATACCGGGACCATCAGCGCAAAGGCCGAGCCCCCGCCGATCTGCATCAGCGCTGCTGCCAGCGTGCCCTTGACTTCAAATGCCTTGATCCCGAACACGAACGACAGTGCGATACACAAACCGCCCGCCACCACCATCGGCAGCATGTAAGACACGCCGGTCAACAGGTGACGATAAGGACCGGCGCTCTCTTTCTTCTTACCGGCGGTGGCCAGCGCACCGCTTTTTTGCGGTTGGAAAATCTCGGCTTCAGCCTGCGCCTTGTCCAGCTCCTGCGCCGTTTTTTTCAGCGCCAGGCCGGTAGAGGTACGGTACATCGGCTTGCCGGCGAACTTGTCCAGATCCACTTCAATGTCCGCCGCCACGATCACCAGATCGGCCGCCGCCACTTCTTCTGGCGTGATGGCATTGCCGGCACCGACGGAGCCGCGGGTTTCTACTTTCACCCACCAGCCACGCTTTTTGGCTTCGCTCTCAATGGCTTCGGCCGCCATAAAGGTATGGGCCACGCCGGTCGGGCAAGCGGTGATCGCCACAATGCGTTTTTGCCCGGCGGCTTTTGCCGGTTCGACGGCGGCAACGGTCGGGGCCTGGTAGGCTTTCGCTTCGGCCATCGCCTGCGCCAGGAAGGCTTCCGGCTCACGCACCGCATGCGCCACGTCACCCACATAGACCCGTTTGCCGTTCAGCGCGGCGTCAGCAGGCACAGTTTGGCCAGCCACCACCACCAGTTCGGCCTCGGCCGCCGACTCAACCAACGTCAGGCCGGTTTTCACCGCAGCAGCGCCAAGCATGCGTTTCGCCAGGTGACTACGAGCCTGCCCCAGCGAACTGTCTATCATCAGCAGTGTTTTCATTCTGCCTCCTGCTATTGATTAAAAGGTTTCAGATCGACACGCGCCATCATCGCGGCCAACTGTGGACGATCGGTCACGCCAACGTTGCTCTGGCTTACCGCCAGCGCAGCCACGGCGGTGGCCAAACGCAAAGTGTGTTCACTGGATTCACGCATCAGCAGGCCGTAAATCAGGCCGCCGACCATCGAGTCGCCGGCACCCACGGTGCTGACCACTTCGCAGGCCGGCGGCTTGGCAATCCAGGCGCCGGACGCGTTGACCCACAGCGCGCCTTCGGCACCGAGGGAGATCACCACGTGGGCAATGCCCTGATCGCGCAGCGCATGCGCCGCCTCGACCACGTCAGCCAGCTGCGGCAGCGGACGCCCGGCCCAAATTTCCAGCTCGCGGCGATTCGGTTTCACCAACCACGGCGCCGCTTTCAAACCGGCAACCAAAGCTTCACGGCTGCTGTCGAAAATGATGCACGGGCACTGCGCGCGTAAACGGATCATCCAGTCGGTGAAGGCGTCGGGATCGACACCCGCCGGCAGGCTGCCGCTGACGGCGACCATGTCGAACTGACCCAGCCAGCTCAGGGAATCGGTCACGAAACGTTCCCAGTCCTGCCCGTTCACTTCAAATCCGGAGAAATTGAAATCGGTGACTTCGCCGTCTTTCTCCGTCAGTTTGACGTTAATACGGGTACGGCCCGGCACCACCTGAAAGCGGTTGGCAATGCCCAGATCGCTGAACAGCAGTTGGAAACCGTCCTGGTTGTCTTTTCCCAGGAAGCCGCCCACCGTCACATCAATACCCAGATCCTTCAGCACCTTGGCGACGTTTATGCCTTTCCCGGCGGCGTGCAGACCGGCAGTTTTGACCAGGTTCACTTCACCGCGCTCGATCTCAGGGCAAAAGCCCACCAGATCGTAAGCCGGATTCAAGGTAATTGTTGCTACTCTTCTGCTCATGCTGCGCCCTCGCCCAGTCCTTCGTTAATCGCTTCACCGATCGCCTTCAGCGCCGTTTCAGCATCTTCACCTTTGGCGGTAAAACGCAGGTGATGTCCTTTCTTCACGCCCAATGCCACAACCTTCATCAGGCTGCGTCCGTTGGCCGGTTTGCCACTGCCATCCAGGTTAGTGACGGTAATTTCACTGCTGAATTGCTTGATCACATTGACCAACGCCGTGCCCGGACGGGCATGCAGGCCGTGTTCATTGCGGATCACGTACTCGGCGCTCAGCGTGGTGTCTTCTTCCTCCACCTCACTGGTCAGCAATGCCAACAGGGTGACGGCATCCGCGTTCAGCAAGCGTTCAGCTTTATTCGCCAACAGCAGGTCGCCAAGGTAGTTCAGCACTGCCAGCGGCTGCGAGTCAGCCACCGACAGCGTCAGCAACAGCGCAACCTGCTCGCCCTCTTCGTCAAACGGCTGCGCCGGACGGCTCACGGTAGCCGCGCTGGCCAAATTGCCTTCGGTGCTGTCGCTCAGCCAAATGCCCTGCCCCAGATTCAGCGGTTTGCGGGTGATGACATCGCTGACGAACTGGGCGTTGACCGCACCGATTTTCTGCAGGCGGCCCGCATTCAGCGCCTGCAGCGTCATCAGGCTATCGGCGGCCACGTCGAGCGCAATCAGGGAAGCGTCAAACTTGAATTCCGCCGTCAGCTTTTCGCCCATCAGCAGGCTGCGCAGCTCTTCTGCAGAGGTGGTTTTCGCCAGCTGTTCGGCTACGCTGTCGTCGCTCAGAACGTGGGTCAACTGACGCAGCAGCGCCAGGTGTTCATCGGAACGTGCGGCAATGCCGATCACCACATAAGCGGTTTGGCCTTCGCCCCACTCGATCCCCTGAGGGAACTGAAACACCTGTACGCCGGTGTTCAGCACCAGATCGCGGGTATCGGTGGTGCCATGCGGGATGGCGATACCGTTCCCCAGGTAAGTGGAAGTTTGCAGCTCACGCTGCAACATGCCGTCCACGTAGGCCGCGCTGACGCAACCGGCCTCGGTCAGTGCGGCAGCCACCTGACGGATAGCTTCCTGTTTGTTACTCGCGGTAGCACCCAGGTGAATATCTTGCTGTGACAACTGGAACATGATTCTCCTCTCCTGCTGAATTGAATCGTTTCAGCTTCGTTGGGAAAAAGGAGCGTTACCGGTACGAACATCATCGCGCCCATAACGCTGAAACGTTTCAAGGAGTGTGTAAGGCCCCATGGGCGAAAGCAAGTTTTCTCAATTTTGACGTGATAGATTTTTGACCTTACGCACACTTTTCCCTTAGGGTTACCCGTCGCAGCGCGAAAATGACATACTGTGCTGAAATTTTGCTGACGGAGGGAAACATGACTGTAGTCGCGGGCGTAGGGGTTATTATCGTCAATGAGCGAGGGGAAATATTGCTGGGCAAACGCTGCGGCAAGCACGCCCCCTTCTGGTCCATTCCCGGCGGGCATCTGGATGCCGGCGAAACCTTTGAACAGTGCGCCCAGCGCGAGATCGCCGAAGAAACCGGGTTAAACATCGCCACGCCGAGTTTTATCGGCATCAGCAACAACCTGCAAACCTGGCGCGCGGAGGGAAAACATACGGTTTCCATCTGTTTGCTGGCGCCCCATCCTGGCGGCGAAGCCGAGCTGAAAGAGCCGGAAAAATGTGCCGAATGGCGCTGGTGCCTGCCGGAGGCATTACCTGAACCGCATTTTGAAGCCAGCCGCAATGCCATCCATCTCTGGCTCACAGGCCAAACTTACCTGCCGGCAAAATAGCTGTTTTCAATCATGAAATACCCACTCTGTCCGTGATCTCGCTCATGGTCTGATAAACCCATATGAAAAATGCGTTATATACACTAGAATATAACGCTGCAAAAACCCCCGAACGGCCATTTTTCCTCTAAAAATACCCCTATAGTATTAGATGACTTTGCTAATAGTACCTATACTTCCTCAGGTATGTCGGCGCTCGGCCGGCACTTTTTTTGGCAAGGTTTTCCTTGGTATTTCATAATTATAAGCGGATTCAATATGACCAATAAACTCACTGGCTTGATAAAAAAGCACCGCTGGGGATGGCTGTGGATTTTGCTGCTCGGGATTATCCTCGGGGCAGCATTATTGGCGGGTACCGCCACCGTATTCCATAAAACCAGCGACACCGCCTTCTGCGTTTCCTGTCACACCATGCAACAGCCCCTGGCCGAATATCAGGGCAGCGTCCACTTCCAAAACACCAAAGGGATCCGCGCTGAATGTGCCGACTGTCACGTCCCGCATGAGCCACTCGACTACCTGTGGACTAAAATCCGCGCGGTAAAAGACATTTATGGCGAGATGGTGGGCACTATCGATACGCCTGAGAAATACGAGGCGCACAAGCTGGCCATGGCGCAGTCGGTCTGGAAAACGCTCAAAGAAAGCGACTCCGCCACCTGCCGTTCATGCCACAGCTTCGACGCCATGGACATTACCGCCCAGCGGCCTGAAGCTCGTATTCAGCATCCGGTGGCCATCAAACAGGGCGAAACCTGTATCGACTGCCATAAAGGGGTCGCGCATATCCTGCCGGACATGAGCGGTGCGGCCCAGGCCGGAGCCGCCGAACTGGCGAAAGCCGCGGCGGAAACTTCGCCGACTGCCACCACGCTGTATACCATTGCCACGGAACCTTTCTTCCTCAAACCGGACGACAGCCACAATGCCGGCAACCTGATGCCCTCCACCGAAGTGCAGGTGGTGAAGCAGGAAGGCGACAAGGTGTTGGCCAGCGTCACCGGTTGGCAGCAGGACGGCGTCAGTGAAGTGTTCTACGCCGCCCAGGGCAAACGCATCCTCAGCGTGCTGCTGGGTGAAGACGCCCGCAAACTGCTGAAAACCGGCACCACCATGACCGATGCTGAAACCGGGCTGGTATGGCACCAGGTTTCTCTGCAGGTCTGGCTGCCGCGCAAACAACTGATCGACGATCAGCAAAAAATCTGGCGCTACACGGCGGATATGATGTCGGCCAACTGCACCGGTTGCCACGGCCTGACCGCCCTCGATCGCTTCAACGCCAACCAGTGGATCGGCGTAATTAAAGGTATGGCTCCTCGCACCTCGCTGACGCAGGAACAGCTGCGCGTTCTGACACAGTACGTGCAGAAACACGCCAGTGACATGCAGCCAGCCGCACCAGCCAAGCTTTAAGGGAGAAGCGAAATGAGCAAATATCAACAACAAGCGTTAAAAATGAGTCGCCGCCGCTTCCTGACCGGCGCTACCGCGCTGGCAGCCGCCCCTCTGCTGGCTGGCCTGTGGCCCAAGTCGGCGCTGGCGCAGGCCATCAGTCAGGCGCTGCCGCAGTTTGTGGTGTTGCGCCAGGCGCAAAAAGGCATTTTGACCGGCGCACACTGGGGCGCCTTCGAGGTCATCGTTCAGGACGGTAAAATGGTCGGCGTGCAGCCGGTCAAAGACGATCCTTACCCGAACGAACTGATCACCATGGCGCCCTACCAGGTGCACGCCGAAAACCGCATCAAATACCCGATGGTGCGCAAAAGCTGGCTGGAAGGCGGCCCCGGCAGCCGTACCGAACTGCGCGGACGCGACGAGTGGGTACGCGTAAGCTGGGACAAGGCGATTGAGCTGGTGTGCGGCGAAATTACCCGTTTGCAAAAAGATCACGGCCCGCAGTCGATCTATGCCGGCTCCTATGGCTGGAAAAGCGTCGGCATGCTGCACAACAGCCGTACGCTGCTGCAACGCCTGATGAACCTGACCGGCGGCTTCCTCGGTTACGCCGGGGACTACTCGACCGGCGCCGCGCAGGTGATCATGTCACACGTGGTGGGCTCCATGGAGGTTTACGAACAGCAGACCGCCTGGCCGAACGTGATTGAAAACAGCCAGCTGGTGGTGCTGTGGGGCTGTAACCCGATGATCACGCTGAAAAACAGCTGGAACGTCCCGGACCACTACGGCCAGAAGGGCTTTGAGGCGCTGAAGAAGAAAGGCACCCGGGTGATCAGCATCGATCCGGTGCACAACGACAGCGCCAAATTCGTCGACGCTCAGTGGATCGCCCCGCGTCCTTATACCGACGGCGCCATGCTGATCGGCATCGCACATACACTTCTGACCGAGAAACTGCATAATCCGGACTTCCTGAAAACCTACACCGCCGGTTTCGACAAGTTCCAGGCCTATCTGTTGGGTGAAACCGACGGCACGCCGAAAACGGCCGAATGGGCGGCCGATGTGTGCGGCGTCGATGCTGACGTGCTGCGTCAGTTGGCGCGCGACATGGCGAAAAATCGCACCATGATCATGGGCGGTTGGGGCATCCAACGCCAGCATCATGGCGAACAGCAGCACTGGCTGTTGGTGACCGTGGCGGCGATGCTCGGCCAGATTGGCCTGCCGGGCGGCGGCTTCGGTTTCAGCTATCACTACTCTTCCGGCGGCAGCCCGACGGCAAAAGGCGGTATCATTTCTGGCATTTCCGCCGGCAACGCACCGAAGAACTCACCGGCGCCGATCCCGGTGGCACGCATCGCCGAATGTCTGTCCAACCCGGGCAAGACGATTAACTTCAACGGTGCGCAGGTCACCTACCCAGAGGTGAAAATGGTCTATGTGGCGGGTGGCAACACCTTCCACCAGCATCAGGACACCAACAATCTGGTCAAGGCCTGGCAGAAACCGGACACCATCGTGGTGAACGAACCTTACTGGACGGCCACCGCCAAGCATGCCGATATCGTTCTGCCGGCCACCACCAGCTACGAACGCAACGATCTCGAAATGGGCGGCGACTACTCGCAACTGTATGTGTTCCCGATGCACCAGTGCGTAGCGCCGCAGCATGAGTCACGCAGCGATTTCGATATCTTCGCAGCCATGGCGGCCAAGCTGGGGGTGCAGGATGCCTTTACCGAAGGCAAGGACGAAACCCAATGGCTGAAAGGCATGTACGACGACATGAAAACTCAGGCGCGTGCCGCCCGGGTGGCCCTGCCGCCGTTCGACATGTTCTGGGAATCCAACAACTATGTGCGCTTCCCGGTGCCGGAGGCCAATACCCAATGGGTGCGTTTTGCCGACTATCGCGAAAACCCGCTGCTCAACCCGCTGGGGACGCCATCCGGTAAAATCGAGATCTACTCCGACGCCATTGCCAAAATGAAGTATCAGGATTGTCCGGGCATTCCGACCTGGATGCCGCCGCATGAATGGTATCGTGGACCGGAAGCGGTGAAATATCCGCTGTCGCTGAACACCGCGCACCCGATCAACCGCCTGCATTCGCAGCTCGACAACACGCCACTGCGCAAAAAATACGCGGTAGCCGATCGAGAAGCGATTGTTATCCACCCACAGGATGCCCAGTCACGCGGTATTGCCAATGGCGATCTGGTGCGAGCCTTTAACGATCGCGGCCAGATCCTGGTGGGTGCGGTAGTGAGCGAAGACGTGCGTCCAGGCGTAGTGCGTATCAGCGAAGGTGCCTGGTTCGATCCGGCCGATCCGTCTCAGCCGGGTTCACTGTGCAAGAACGGCAACGTCAACTGTCTGACCTTCGACGTCGGCTCCTCCAGCCTGGCTCAGGGGAACTGCGGGCAAATGGCACAGCTGCAGATCGAGAAGTATCAGGGCGAGGTGCTGAAAAACACCGCGCACGACGTGCCGGCCGGCGCGTAACGGCGCCTGCCGCAACAACAGGGGCGATAATGCTATCGCCCCTTCTTTTCCTTTATGCCGGAAAAGACTTTTTACTATTCAGCCCAATAAAACCGGTTTTTGTTTATGGTTTTTTGGGCGTATCATGCGCGCGACTCCCCCATTTACGGCTATTTGCTGACCTCTATGCCTACTTCAACTGCGGTAACGCGACGCTCCCCCGACCTGACTTCGCTGGCCTTTTTAGTGGTGGCCTTCCTTACCGGAATTGCCGGTGCGTTACAAACCCCCACGCTGAGCCTGTTCCTGGCAACCGAGGTGAAGGTTCGTCCCTCCATGGTTGGGCTATTCTTCACCGGCAGCGCGGTGATCGGCATCCTGGTCAGCCAGTTTCTCGCGCGCCGCTCAGATCAAAAAGGGGATCGCAAGACGCTGATCTTCCTCTGCTGCATGCTGGGTGCACTGGGCTGCGTGCTGTTCGCCTGGAACCGTAATTATTATCTGTTGCTGGCGGTCGGCGTAATGCTGACCAGCTTCGGCTCCACCGCCAACCCGCAAATGTTTGCCCTGGCACGCGAACACGCCGATCGCACCGGTCGCGAGGCGGTAATGTTCAGTTCTATCCTGCGGGCGCAGGTTTCTCTCGCCTGGGTGATAGGCCCGCCGATTGCCTTTGCGCTGGCGTTGGGATTCGGTTTTAAGGTGATGTACCTGGCCGCCGCAGCAGCGTTTATTCTGTGCGGCGCGCTGGTGTGGAAAATGCTGCCGTCGATGCGCAAAACGCCGCTGGTGGCCAGCACCACGCTGGAGGCTCCGCGACAGAACCGGCGTGATACGCTGCTGCTGTTTTTGGCCTGTACCTTTATGTGGACCGCCAACAGCATGTACCTGATCAATATGCCGCTGTATATGGTGCATGAGCTGCAACTGCCGGAAAAACTGGCCGGGATATTGATGGGGACGGCGGCGGGGTTGGAAATACCGACCATGCTGTTGGCCGGCATGGTGGCGAAGCGCTTCGGCAAACGTTTTTTGATGCGTTGCGCGGTGGCGGCAGGCCTGCTGTTTTACTTCGGGTTATTGTTTATCACCGGTACCTGGCAACTGATTGCCCTGCAATTACTCAACGCGGCGTTTATTGGCGTGCTGGCAGGCATTGGTATGCTCTATTTTCAAGATTTGATGCCCGGTCAGGCCGGGGCCGCAACCACTTTGTTTACCAACACCACGCGCGTGGGCTGGATTTTCGCCGGTTCAATTGCCGGCGTGGTGGCGGAGGTCTGGAACTATCACGCGGTGTTTTATTCCGCGTTGGCGATGGTGGTCGGCGCGGTGCTGTGCCTGTGGAAGCTGAAAGACGCTTAAAACCGATTAAGGCGCCGTATCCGCTTCCAGCTTGATCAGATAGACCAACGCCTGGTCGCGGTGGTCATGGCACATTTCGCGGCTGGCCTGCAGGCTGCCGCAGACTTTTGGCCGCAGCGGCGAATGAAACAGGCCGCAACGCAGCTGCTCACTCAGATGAATACAGCGGGTGTTGGCGGGCTTGCCGTTAGGCATGCCGGGGATCGGGCTGGATATTGAAGGCGCAATACAACAGGCGCCACAGTCGGTACGACAGTCCATCAGCGAGTCTCCCGGTGGGCTGGCGGAATTGAAGCGCGACAATATCAGTCGCGCTCATCCGCCGCCAGCATAATCCGTGTTGGTGCGTGAATCTTTACATCGCGCGGTTTGAGTCATGAATCGCCCGCTTTCATACCTGCGCGCAAATTGCCATAAACGCCCCTTCGGTCGCCAATTAATGCATGAAACAAGCGTATTCGCGGCTTTACATGCGCCAATCACACATGTACCATTGAGCTAGTACAAAAGAACTCAAGGCCGATGAGGCCAATCAGGAGCAAAAATGTCCGCGGACACCATCCAGAAGCTTTCCCGCCCTTCCGTCCTTGGCGGCGCGATGATCATTGCAGGCACCGCCGTCGGCGCCGGCATGTTCTCCATTCCCATAGTCACTTCTGGCGTGTGGTTCAGCGGCTCCGTCGCGCTGCTGGTTTATACCTGGGCCTGCATGCTGATTTCCGGCCTGATGATCCTGGAAGCCGCCCTGCACTACCCAAGCGGCGCCAGCTTCCACACCATCGTCAAAGATCTGCTCGGTAAAGGCTGGAATGCCGTTAACGGCATTTCCATCGCCTTTGTGCTGTATATCCTCACCTACGCCTATATTTCCGCCGGGGGGTCGATCATCGCCCACACGCTGGAAGGCATCGTCGGCGTCGGGCAGTCCACCGCCGGTTTGGTGTTTGCCGTGGTGGTGGCGTTTATCGTTTGGCTCTCCACCCGCGCCGTTGACCGCCTGAGTACTATCCTGATCGGCGGTATGGTGATCACCTTTGTGATGTCGGTGGGCGACATGTTCACGCATGTGCAACCGGCAGTGCTGTTCAACCGCGGCGACGACCAGGCCAGCTACCTGCCTTACGCCCTGGCGGCGCTGCCCTATCTGCTGACGTCCTTCGGTTACCACGGCAACGTGCCGGGGCTGGTGAAGTACTACCACAAAGACAGCGGCGCAGTCGTGCGCAGCCTGGTGTACGGCACCCTGCTGGCGTTGGCGATTTATATCCTGTGGCAGTATGTGATCCAGGGCAACATCGCGCGCGATGCCTTCAAGCAGGTGATTGCCGAAGGTGGCAACATCGGCAGCCTGCTCAAGCAGATGGGCAACGTTTCCAGCAGCCAGACCGTCGGCCAACTCCTGAACGCCTTCTCTTATATGGCGTTGGCGAGTTCGTTCCTTGGGGTGTCGCTGGGGCTGTTCGATTACCTGGCAGATTTCTTCAAATTCAGCGATGACACCGTCGGACGCAGCAAAACCGCGCTGGTGACCTTCGCACCGCCAACCATTGCCGCCCTGCTGTTCCCGAACGGCTTCCTTTACGCCATCGGTTTCGCCGGCCTGGCCGCCACCGTTTGGGCGGTGATCGTGCCCGCCATGATGGCGCGCGCCAGCCGCCGCCGCTTTTCCGAGGCGCAATACCGCGCTCCCGGTGGCTACGGCATGATCCTGTTCATCATTCTGTTCGGGGTGATCAACGCCGTGGCACACGTATTGGCTTTGCTGGGTCTGTTGCCGGTGTTCCAGTAATCCCGCAGGGGATGGCGCTCGCCATCCCTTCTTTCTGTCACTGTTTTTGCTCGATCTGCTTGCCTGAAATCAGCGGCGCGAGTAACTTGTCGCAACTTCCCAAAAACTCTTCATTGCAGGTTATTTTAGATGGCAAAAGCTAACGAAATTAAGCGCGGCATGGCGATCAACTACAACGGCAAACTGCTGCTGGTGAAAGATATTGATGTACAAAGCCCAAGCGCACGCGGCGCCAGTACCTTATACAAAATGCGTTTCTCCGACGTCCGGACCGGGCTGAAGGTGGAAGAGCGTTTCAAGGGCGACGATATTCTGGACACCATTAGCCTGTCCCGCCGCAAGGTGAACTTCTCTTATATCGACGGCGAAGAATACGTGTTTATGGATGACGAGGATTACACCCCGTATATCTTTAAGAAAGACCAGATCGAAGATGAATTACTGTTTATTCCTGAAGCCGGTCTGCCGGGCATGCAGGTACTGACCCTGGATGGCCAGGTGCTGGCGCTGGAACTGCCGCAGACCGTGGACATGGAAATTGTCGACACCGCGCCGGGCATCAAAGGTGCCTCTGCCAGTGCCCGCAACAAGCCGGCTACCATGGCGACCGGCCTGACCATTCAGGTACCGGAATACCTCAGCGCCGGTGACAAAATCCGCATTCATATTGCCGAGCGCCGCTACATGAGCCGCGCCGACTAGTCGATATTCTGGGGCCTGCGTGGCCCCTTTTTAATGGCTTAGGGTAAATCAGGGAAGAAGCGGCGTTTAAGCGCCAGCTCCACCCCGCGCAGTTCCGCCAACCCCTTCAAACGACCAATCGCCGAGTAGCCTGGGTTGGTTTTTTTCTTCAAATCGTCCAGCATTTGGTGCCCATGGTCGGGACGCATCGGGATCGGCCGGCGATCGCCTGCCTGATGGCGCCGTTGCTCCTCAGTGAGGATCGCCTCGATCACCGCTACCATGTCCACGTCGCCCTGCAGATGCGCGCCCTCGTGGAAACTTTTCGGGTTTTCTTCGCGACAGGTGGCACGTAAATGGGTGAAATGGATGCGGTCGCCGAAGGTTTCGATCATCCGCACCAGATCGTTATCCGCCCGTACGCCGTAAGAGCCGGTGCACATGGTGAAGCCGTTATACCGGCTGTCGACCGTTTGCTTGAACCACTGCATATCCTCAATGGTAGAGACGATGCGCGGTAACCCCAAAATCGGCCGTGGCGGATCGTCCGGATGCACCGCCAAACGTACGCCAACCTCCTCGGCCACCGGCACAATTGCACGCAGGAACACCGCCATATTCTCTCGCAGCTGTGCCTTGTCGATCCCATCGTACTCCGCCAGGCGCGCGCGGAATTGATCGAGGGTATAGCCCTCTTCGGCACCCGGTAATCCGGCGATAATATTGCCGGTCAGCTTGGCAACCTCCGCCTCGTTCATCGCGGAAAAATAGGCTGCAGCCTGCTCTTGTTCTAGCGGCGTGTAATCCTGCTCTGCGCCAGCGCGCTGCAGGATATGCAGATCAAAAGCCGCGAAGGCGGTCTGATCGAAACGCAACGCTTTCGACCCGTCCGGCAGTAAATACTCCAGATCGGTGCGCGTCCAGTCCAGGATCGGCATAAAGTTGTAGCACACGGTGTCAATGCCACAGGCCGCGAGGTTCCGCAGCGATTGCTGATAGTTAGCGATATGCTGCCGGTAATCGCCGCTGTGGGTTTTGATCTCTTCATGTACCGGGATACTTTCCACTACCGACCACACCAAGCCTTTCTCCGCCAACAGGGCCTGACGGGCCTTGATCTCTTCGACCGGCCACACCTCGCCATTCGGGATATGGTGCAAGGCGGTGACGACGCCAGTGGCGCCGGCCTGGCGCACATCGTCAAGAGAGACAGGATCGTTCGGCCCATACCAACGCCATGTTTGTTCCATTGTTTATCCTTGTAAAAAATCGCCCAGTATTACGGAAGTGAGAAAGACCGCACGGCCTCGCCAATCTTGTTATACCAAATTAAAATAGATATCGGTTATCTTTCACCTTACTCTTTCACCTATCCCTGTCAAAAGTGAAACTGCGATTGGTTGATCCACTTCACGAATCTGGCTTATTTTGCACGAGGCAATGTTATTGATGCGCTTACAGCCTTACACTGGCGACAGAAAATTCGTGCAGGCCCAGGCAAAAACAGCGCCGCATTCTGCACAAAAAACTGGTCTGATAACTTTTTAAGTTAACCGCCAACACCTCTACTCAGCCTTGGAGCTTTGCATGAAGACTATCGCCAACACGCCGCTTCCGGATGCCGTCCAGCAGCCAGGTTACGATCGCAGCGCATTACAGAGTCGCATGGTGCATATTGGATTTGGTGCCTTTCACCGTGCCCATCAGGCGCTGCTGACCGATCGGGTGTTGAATCGTCAGGGCGGTGACTGGGGAATTTGCGAAATCAGCCTGTTCGGCGGTGATAATTTGTTCCGGACGCTACGCCAGCAGGATCATCTTTACAGCGTGCTGGAAAAAGGCGCGGCGGGTAATCAGGCTATCGTGATCGGTGCGGTACATGAGAGCGTACACCGCAAGCTGGAAGGGATTGGCGCCGTATTGGAAAAGCTGGCGGAGCCGCAGGTGGCAATTGTCTCCATGACCATTACCGAAAAAGGCTACTGCATTGAACCCGGCAGCGGAAACCTGGATCTTCAACATCAGGGGATACGCGCCGATCTGGCGGATCCCGGCGAGCCTTCCACCGTACCGGGGATCCTGGTGGAAGCGCTGCGCCTGCGCCTGGAACGCGGCCTGCCCGCCTTTACCCTGCTCTCTTGCGATAACATCCCGGAAAACGGCCACGTGCTGCGTAACGCGATCGTCGGTTTAGCGCAAGCGCGCGACGGCGCGCTGGCCGACTGGATTGCCCGCGAGGTAAGCTTCCCCAGCACCATGGTAGACCGTATCGTTCCCGCCGCAACGCCAGAGACGCTGGATGAAGTGGCCGAGGCGCTCGGCGGCGTTCGTGATGAATGCGCCATCGCCTGCGAACCCTTTATCCAATGGGTCGTTGAAGACAACTTTGTCGCCGGCCGCCCGGCCTGGGAACGGGCCGGCGCGCAGTTGGTCAATGACGTGCTGCCTTTTGAGCAGATGAAACTGCGCATGCTGAACGGCAGCCACTCTTTCCTGGCCTATCTCGGGTATCTTGGAGGCTATCAGTACATCAACGATTGCATGGGCGATGAATCTTATCGCCGCGCCGCACTCCACCTGATGCTGGCCGAACAGGCGCCGACGCTGAACGTTAGCGGTATCGATTTGCCCGCCTATGCAGCACAGCTGATTGAGCGCTACAGCAACCCGGCGTTGCAACACCGTACCTGGCAAATCGCCATGGACGGCACGCAAAAATTACCGCAGCGTATGCTGGACTCGGTGCGTTGGCATCTGCAGCATGGCGGCAGCTTTGCCGGTCTGGCTCTGGGCGTGGCGGCCTGGGTGCGCTATGTCGGCGGCGTGGATGACGCCGGACAGCCAATCGACATTCGCGATCCCTTGTTGGCTACGCTGCAACAGACAGTGGCGGCAACGCCGGATGATGAACAACGGGTGAAAGGCCTGTTGGCTCTTACGGCTATTTTTGGTGAGCAGTTGGCGGCTAACGAGGAATTTGTCACGGCGGTCACCCGCGCCTACTTGTCATTGCGCGATCGCGGTGCGCGTCAAACGGTGAAAAACTGGGTTTCGACTCAGCTGGCTTAGCCATTGAAACAGGCGTAAAGAGGGGAAAATGACGATGCCGGATATCATCCGGCATCGCCGAACGACTTAACGATAAACTACCGTCATCACTGCAAGTTTTTTCTGTTGATCCACCCACTTCATTTCGGTCGAACCTAAATTCAGTGGCAGTTCTTTGCGTGTAGCATCAAATTTCGACAGGGCCTGTTGATCTTGATAGTGCTGCCCATTTCGGTAACATTGCGTATTGGCCGTTGAAGCGGTAACTTTCACCGTACAGGGGCTTTCCACAATAGATCCGACAAAACGAATAACTCCGCCAGTGGTTCCTGCATGACTTGCTGCCGTCCATGAAAACAACATTCCTGCGATCAAAAATAACCGAAAGACATTCATGGCAACCTCATTTTTTGTTAAGCCAATTTAAACATAGAGGATCTTCTTAGGAATAATCGCAAGGTAAGGGCATTTATTTGGCGGGTAATCGGGCAATTAACAAAGTTAAAACAAGCTACTAACAATCATTTCCCTTAGGTAATATCAGGTTTTTGCTAGGATTTTTCCTAACAATGACCGCGATTTTGTTGCTTTAAAATGACGCATCTCAATCTGTCGGATTTGTGACTTAACGCAGGGAAAGCAGCGTCATCCGGCCAGGTGAAGTAGAATGGCCGAAGTATTGCCCCTTAAATTCATTAACATCAGGAATAATTAATGACGAAAACTAACCTGATCACCGGTTTTCTCGGCAGCGGCAAAACCACCACCATCCGTCATTTGCTGGCTAACAAGCCGGAACATGAACGCTGGGCGGTGCTGGTGAATGAGTTCGGTGAAATTGGCATCGACGGCGCGTTGCTGGCTGACAGCGGCGCAGTGTTGAAGGAGATCCCTGGCGGCTGCATGTGTTGCGTGAACGGGCTGCCGATGCAGGTCGGGCTGAACATGCTGCTGCAACAAAACAAACCCGATCGCTTGCTGATTGAACCCACCGGGCTAGGGCATCCGAAACAGATCCTGTCATTGCTGACGCAAGACAGCTACGCCGGTTGGATCGATCTGCAGGCCACGCTGTGCCTGTTGGATGCGCGCCAACTCAGCGAACCGCGCTACCGCGAGAACGAAAACTTCCGCGATCAACTGGCGGCCGCCGACATTATTCTGGCCAGCAAAAGCGACACCTATAAGCCGCAAGATCTGCTGGCCCTGCAGCAATGGATAGAACAGGATGGTCACCAGCGTCCGCTTTATCACATTGAACGCGGTCAGGCCGATGTCGCCTGGCTCGACCAGCCTCGCACTAATCGTACAGAATTACCCGATGCACAACATCATCATAGTCATGCCAAAACGCAGGGCCTGGCCGCATTGCGGCTGCCGGAAACCTCCCGCTGGCGTCGAGCGCTCAACCAGGGCCAGGGTTTTAACAGCTGTGGTTGGATTTTTGACGCCGACACGGTGTTCGACACCGTTGGCATTATGGAGTGGATACGTCTGGCACCGGTCGAACGCGCCAAAGGCGTGGTGCGTATTGCTGAAGGTACACTTTTAATCAACCGTCAGGGGCAAGATCTCAATATTGAAACGCGCCCTGTTGCGCCGCTGGACAGCCGAATTGAACTGATTCACAGCGAGAATGCGGACTGGAATGCGTTGCAATCCAAGCTGTTTAATATTCGTTTAAGTTGAGATCTTTACCGTTAGTGCCCTTTTACTCTTTAGACAGACTACAGGTTATGCCATGACTCGCCGCAATTTACCCCTCATCATTTTCTTCAATATATTGGGCATTGTGCTGTTCTTGTCCTGGTTCCTGCCGGCGAATCACGGTTATTGGTTTTCCCTGGACTCATCGATTTTCTTCTTTTTCAACCGCCATCTGGCAACCGATCCCGGTTTTCTGCATCTGGTGGCCATTACCAATAACCGCGCCTTTGACGTCATTTCTCTGCTGGCCATGGGGTTGCTGTACCTGTGCTTTTACCTGCAGCAGGATGCCGCCGGCCGCCGCCGCTTGCTGGTCACCGGTGTCGTCATGCTGCTGACCGCCGTGGTGCTGAATCAGCTTGGGCACTTGTTGCCGGTCAAGCACCCCAGCCCTTCGCTGAGTTTTGAGAACATCAACCGCGTCAGCGAACTGACCGGTATTCCTACCAAAGACGCTTCTGGCGACAGCTTCCCCGGCGATCACGGCATGATGCTGATGATCTTTTCCTGCTTTATGCTGCGCTACTTTAACCGCCGCGCGTTCGCCGTCGCGCTGCTGATTACGGTGGTATTTTCATTACCACGCGTGATGATTGGCGCACACTGGTTTACCGATATCGCCGTCGGCTCGCTGTCGGTGGTGCTGGTTGGCGCCAGTTGGTGCCTGATGACGCCGTTTAGCGATGTGCTGATCCGGGGTCTCAACCGTATGCTGCCCGGTAAGCACCGTCCAGCCTAGTTATAACCAAGTCATAACTATTGGTTATGATCCCCAGGAGGCCCGCCGGCCTCCTGAACATTTTCCCACCGCATTATGTTTATTTCCCCATCAGCGCGTTAACGCTTTCGCCACCTGATTTCACGCAAAACCAGCACAACCGACATTCAGCGTTTTTTATATGAAGTTTTACATTATGTTACATCACAAATTCATATAAAAAAGGGTGGAAAAAGGCTCGCAATCCCCAATTCGTTACGGTAATCTCGGATGCGTTTGTGCCTGGTTTAACCTGACTCAGCTTCAAATCCACTAAAAATGTGCGTTCCAGCACGTTTTCAGAGGTAACTGATTGTCGTTAAAACAGCTGCAGATTAGTCTCGTTCCGTTTGGCATTTTTCAGGTAGCGACTGACGTCGTTAAGGACTTCAAGGGAAAACAATAACAATGGTCAAATCTCAACCGTTTCTGAGATATTTTTTGCGGGTAGTACCTGCAATTGCCGCAGCGGTAATGCTCTCCGCGTGCAGCACGACTCACACTTCGAACTTGAATAAC